>NZ_CP188259.1:11620000-12704286 GCF_049995355.1 Dactylosporangium sp. McL0621 | reverse complement strand
CTCGTCCCGCGGCGGCTCGTGCGGCTCGTACAGCGACTCGTACTTCGACGGCTCGTAGCGCCCGGCGTCGGCCGCGGCTTCCACGGCGGTGCCGGAGTGCTCGTTGCGCCAGGAGTCGGCGGGCTTGGGATCGCCGGGAAGCTCGAAGAGGCGGTCATGCTCCGGCGGCGGTACCTGTGCGACGCCCCGGTGCTCGCCGATCCGGCGCTCCGGGGCCAGGCCGCCGACGCCGCGATCGGTCGGCTCGTCGCCCGGCAGCGGGTCGCGCAGCGACGCCGACGCACCGTTGGACCAGTGCGACGCCGAGGGCGCCGGCAGCGCGGGCGCGTCCTCCGGCGGGCGGACGGTCACGGCCACCTGGATCGCGCGGCCCAGCAGCCGGGAGAGCGCCTCGGTGATGACCGGGCGCAGCCGGCTCTCGATCATGTCGCGTGAGTACGGGTCCGGCACCGAGAGCAGTGCGGTGTCCTCGACGATCGCGCGCAGCCGCGTCATGCGCAGATACGCACGCTGCTGCGCCGAGTCGAGCCCGTCGGCGAGCTGGTTCGTCGCTGCGTTCCAGATCGCTGCGAGGTCGGTGTCAGTCACCGTTCGCGCACCCCCATCATCATTCGCGGCCCCCACCGCGAGTGGACGGTGCCCAGATCTTCCTGCCGCCCCGGGTCACCATTGTCCACAGGTTTTCCACAACCTGTGTATCAACGAGTCATGTCCCGTGGACGGATCGTCCTGATTCCCTCTCGTCCCGTGCTGACTGTGCGGTGATCAGCGCGTACACAGAGGTCATACAGGTCGGGCGCGGTCTGACCCCCTCGCAGAGCGCCCGCCGATATTCAGGAAAGTCCAGTTGTACCCCGTCGCCGGAAGTCGCGGTGTCTACCGGCAACCGGGCACGTTAACAGCGTTGTCCACAACCACTCAACCGTTGTCCACAACTAACCTGTGGATTACGGCTCCCACCAGGGCTTTTACTGTGCACATCGCGGCTCGCGGGGTGATCGTTGACGGTCAGTGAGGTGGCGCGTACCCTGTTTCGGTTGGAGCACCGTTCCCTGGTAAACTCCAACCACCTAGACATCCAGTGGGCGCGGCTCTCGTTGAGTCGGGTCCCCGCCAAGTCACGAAGACGGAGCCCCGACGTGAGCAAGCGCACCTTCCAGCCGAACAACCGCCGGCGCGCGAAGACCCACGGCTTCCGGCTGCGCATGCGCACCCGCGCCGGCCGCGCGATCCTCTCGGCGCGCCGCGCCAAGGGTCGCGCCGAACTCTCGGCCTGAGCCGTCACTTCGACCGGGCCCTCCGGGAGGCAGCGTGCTGGCGGCCGCTCAGCGACTGCGGCGGCGGGAAGACTTCGCCGCCACCATTCGCAACGGCCGCCGGGCCGGCCGGGGGGCCGTGGTTGTGCATCTCCTGAACCCCGGGTCGTTACGACCCGGGGTTTCCGGTGTTCCGGATCCTTCCGACTTGTCGGCTTCCGGCCGGCCGGCCTCGCCCACTTCCGGCTTGCCGACCATGCCTCCGTCTGACCTGCCGGCCTCGCCCGATTCCGGCGCAGGCTCCGCCCGCGCCGGCTTCGTGGTTTCCAAGGCCGTCGGCAACGCCGTGGTGCGCAATGCCGTGAAGCGGCGCCTGCGGCATCTGGTCCGGCCGCTCCTTGCCGACCTGCCCGCCGGCTCCGTGCTCGTCGTCCGAGCGCTGCCCGAGGCGGCGGCCCGGCCGTACGCCATCCTGCAACAAGATCTTGACGCGGCGCTGGACGCCGTGCGCCGACCGAAGAACCGAGGTGTCCGTCGATGAACGCCGGATCCCGGATCGTGGCAGCCCCCATCGTCGCGTACCGTCGTTGGATAAGCCCGGCGTTGCCGGCGCGTTGTCGGTTCTACCCGTCGTGCAGCGCTTATGCCCTGGAGGCGGTCGGCACGCACGGCGCGGTCAAGGGAATCGGCCTCGCGATCTGGCGGCTGCTGCGGTGCCACCCATTCCACCCCGGTGGGTTCGACCCGGTGCCTCCGCGCCGGGGACACTCGCCCGAGCCCGAGTCGACGTGACTGGAGCAGTGTCGTGATTAGCAAGCTGATGGGCGGGATCTACTGGCTGATCTCGAAGGTGATGCTGTTCTGGCACACCGTCTGGGACTCGATCATGCCGGATCACCGGGTGCTGGGCTCCAACTGGCAATGGGTCCTCGCGATCGTCTTCCTGGTGATCACGGTCCGGGTCGTGCTGTTCCCGATCTTCGTCAAGCAGATCAAGTCGCAGCGCGCGATGCAGGCGATCCAGCCGAAGATGAAGGAGCTGCAGGAGAAGCACAAGGGTGACCGGGAGACCCTCCAGAAGGAGGTCATGAAGCTCTACCAGGAGGAGAAGGTCAACCCGCTCATGGGCTGCCTTCCGATGTTCCTGCAGATCCCGGTGTTCATCGGCCTCCTGCATGTGCTGCGCCACCTCAAGCCCGGCACGTCGGACCACCAGATGGAGCTCTACGGCTGGACCAAGTCGGAGTTCCTCAGCGCCGTCGACGCCCGCCTCTTCGACGCCCCGATCGTCGCCAAGTTCAGCAGCAGCGCGGCCGACCTGCTGCAGATCGAGGCGAACTCGACCACGGTCAAGATCGTCGCCGCCATCCTGGTCGCGCTGATGATCACCACGACCTACCTGACGCAGCGTCAGATGATCAAGAAGACCGGCTGGAACACCGACCCGCAGCAGCGCATGATCCAGAAGTTCATGCTCTACGGCATCCCGTTCTTCACGCTGACCTCCGGTTGGTACTTCCCGATCGGCGTCATCATCTACTGGGTCACGAACAACGCCATCACGCTGGGCCAGCAGTACTGGGTGCTGCACAAGTACCCGCCGCCGGCGAGCGCGTCGTCCAGCAACGTGCCGTACAAGAGCGGCGGCGCCAAGAAGGCCACCGACGCCAAGCAGCCCAGCGGGTTCGGCGCGCTGTTCAGCAAGGCCCGCGAAGAGGCCGCCGCGCAGCAGCGGACCAACGGCAAGGCCGCGAAGGCGACCGGCGCCAAGGCCAACGGCACGGCCCCCGACGCGGCCGCACCGTCCCGGGCCCCGAAGCCCGGTGCCAAGCCGATCAACCCGAAGAAGGGTGGCGCCGCGAAGCGGCAGTCGGGTTGATGCGACCCCGCCGGGCCACCCCTCAGTCGGCCCGGCGCGGGGCGCTCCCTGTAGCAACCCACCCCTCACCGACGACCTGTGACGGCGCTTCGGCGCCCCAAACAAGCGGAGATGAGTTTCGTGACCGACACCACCAGTGATCTCGGTGCCGAGGACCTGGATCAGCACCAGCCAGCCTCGCCGTCGTCGACCAAGCCCGCGGACGCGGAGCTGGAGGACGACGACGAGGACCTCGACGAGGAGGAGGAGTCCTCGGAGGCCGAGTCCGCGGAGGCCGACGGGGCCGCGGCCAACGGCTCGGGTCGCTCGAGTACGGACCTGTTCCGCGAGAGCGAGATCGCGGCCGACTACGTCGAGGGCCTGCTCGACATCCTCGACTACGACGGCGACATCGACGAGCTCGTCGTGAGCGGCCGTCCGGTCGTCGAGGTCGTGGAGGGCGGGGACGGCTCGGGCAAGCGGCTGCAGGCTCTCGTCGGGCAGCGGGGGGCGACCCTCGAGGCGCTGCAGGAGCTGAGCCGGCTGGCCGTGTTCCGGCAGACGGGTTCGCCGAGCCGCCTGCTGCTCGACGTGGGGGGCTACCGGGCGCTGCGGCGCAAGGAGCTCGGCGCGATCGCGAAGAACGCGGCGGAGAAGGTGAAGGAGTACGGCGAGTCCGTGCGCCTGGAGCCGATGAGCGCGTTCGAGCGCAAGTGCGTGCACGACGTCATCAACGCCCTGCCCGGCGTTGAGAGCGAGTCGGAGGGCGTGGAGCCGGCGCGCCGGATCGTGGTCCGCCCGACCGCCTAGTTCTGCCTGCGTTTCCTGAACCGCCCCGGTCGCGCGACCGGGGCGGTTTGCTTTTGTCTGCTGGGGCATACTTGGGGGACGCGACTGGCGGCATCAAGGATGGGCAACCATCGGGAAGCCTCGTCGTGGGAGTCGACCGCCTGGGCTCTCACGCAGACGAGGAGCAGCGTATGCCCAACTCGCCTTCTTCCCTCTCGCCCGATTCGGCGGCCGTGACTCCCCCGGGCTCTGTATCGGAAGCGTCGGCCACTTCCGCACCTCGGGCATCAGCCACCCCCGCGTCGAGTGCGTCGGCTTCTCCCGCGTCGAGCGCGTCGGCTTCTCCCGCGTCGAGCGCGTCGGCTTCTCCCGCGTCGAGTGCGTCGGCTTCTCCCGCGTCGAGCGCGTCGGCTTCTCCCGCGTCGAGCGCGTCGGCTTCTCCTGCGTCGAGCGGGTCCGGCGGTCCCGCTTCGAGCGCGCCCGCCGCTTCTTTCTCGGCTGCGCCGGGCGGTTCCGCTGCGGGTGGCTCGGCTTCGGGCGCGGCGGCTGGATCTGCGGCGGCTCGGCCCATCGGCCCGGCCCGTCTACTGCCGGGCGCTCCGGTGGCCGAGAGCATCCTCGCCGACGTCGCCACCCGGGTCGCCGCCCACCGCGCGCGGGGCATCATCCCGTCACTCGCCACGATCCTGGTCGGCGACGACGACGCCAGCGCCGGGTACATCCGGATCAAGCAGCGCCAGGCCGCCGAGCTCGGCTTCGATTCTCCCCACGAGCACCTCCCGGCCGACGCGACCCAGGCCGACCTCCACGCCGCGATCGACCGCTTCAACGCCGACCCCGCCGTGCATGCGCTCCTGATCCAGTACCCGACGCCGAAGCACCTCGACTACGACGCTGCCCTCATGCGTGTCGACCCGGACAAGGACGTCGACGGCATGCACCCCCTGAACCTGGGGCGCCTCGCGGCCGGCATCCCCGGTCCGCTCCCCTGCACGCCCGCCGGTATCGAGGCGCTCCTGGCTCACTACGAGATTCCGGTGAGCGGCCGCGAGGTCGTCATCCTGGGCCGGGGCGCGACGCTCGGCCGGCCACTGGCGATGCTGCTGGCTCAGAAGCGACCGACCGCCAACGCGGCCGTGACCGTCGTGCACACCGGCGTGCCGGACTGGCCCCGGTACACCCTCCGCGCCGACATCCTCATCGCCGCCGCCGGCGTGCCGGGGATCATCCAGCCGGAGCACGTGAAGCCGGGGGCGGTCGTGGTTGGCGGCGGTGTGCGGTACGAGGGTCGCCGTCTCCTCCCCGACGTCGACGAGTCCTGCGACACGGTGGCGGGCGCCATCACGCCGCGAGTGGGCGGCGTCGGCCCAACGACGGTGGCCATGCTCTTCCGCAACGCGATCGAAGCCGCGGAGCGCCGTTTCACGTGAAACATGGGCCGGAGGGGTGGCCGCTGAGCCGCCCCCTGGCCTGTGTTCGAGAGTGGACCTAGCCCCGCTCACCGCTGCCTATGACGTTCCCAAAGGCCCTTGTCGCCGCCGCCCGTGGCGGCACTGCTAAGGGTCCATCTGACCGCTGGGGGGCTGCCCCCTTGGATCGCCTCCGGAGGCCGTGCCGCTGGGGGGCTGCCCCCTTGGATCGCCTCCGGAGGCCGTGCCACCGCTCGCGATCCAGATTCCGCCGGCCCTCGTTCTGCTCCGCGATCTCGCGCTTTCGTTCGCGAGCGGCCCACACCGGCCCGCACGTCGGCCGTCGTTCGCGGCCGTTTCACGTGAAACGGCCCGCGTCCCAAGCCCCCGCCCCGTACGTGGTTTGCTTGACGCATGGACGGTGCAGTACCCAGCGAGATCCTTCCCGCCGCCGAGAAAGTCTTCGGCGATCGCCTCCCCGCCGCGATTCGCTTCGCGGAGTTGCTCGTCACCGACGGGGTTGTGCGCGGGCTCATCGGGCCGCGCGAGGCGCCCCGCATCTGGGAACGGCACCTCCTGAACTGCGCCGTGGTCGCAGATCTCATTCCGACGGGTGCCTCCGTCGTCGACGTCGGGTCTGGGGCCGGTCTGCCCGGTATGGTGCTGGCAGTGGCTCGTCCCGACCTTTCCGTCACCCTGGTCGAGCCGCTCGCACGACGTACCGCATTCCTTTCCGAAGCGGTGACGGCCCTCGGGCTCGAGCGGACCACCGTGGTCCGCGCCCGCGCCGAGGAGTGTGTCGGCAAGCTCCCGCTCGCCGACGTCGTCACCGCCCGAGCCGTCGCTCCGCTCGACCGGCTCGCCGGCTGGTGTCTCCCCCTCACCGCCATCGGTGGCCATCTGCTCGCGATGAAGGGCGCCTCCGCGGCGGCCGAGATCGCCGAGCACGCGGAGTTCCTCACGCAGCTCGGTGCGGGTACCGCGTCGGTGCGCACGTGCGGGGAAGCCGTCCTCGCCGAGCCCACCACCGTGGTCGACGTCGTGCGAGAGCGGGAAGGCGAGCGTCCGCGGAAGTCGAGCGGCGCGCGCGAACGGAATGCCGCCGGCTCCGGGAAGTCCGGAGACGCGCGGCGGCGGCGCGAGACCGCGGGCCCCCGGGAGACCGGAGACTCGCGGCGGCGCCAGGCCGCAGATCCCCGGGAAGCCGGAGACTCGCGGCGGCGCCAGGCCGCAGATCCCCGGGAAGCCGGAGACTCGCGGCGGCGCCAGGCCGCAGATCCCCGGGAAGCCGGAGACTCACGGCGCCGCGAAGCCGCGAGCCCTCGGGAAGCCGGGGACGCGCGACGGACCGAGGCCGCGGGTTCTCGGGAGACCGGAGACGCGCGGCGGCGCGACACCGCGGGCCCCCGGGAGACCGGAGACGCGCGGCCGCAAGAAGGCGCGCGCCCCCGGAGGTCCGGAGGGCGCCGCAGCCGATGACCCGGGGGCGGAACCGCGACCCCGGGCAAGGGGGAACGGGGAAGATTCATGGGGGACGGCAGGGCGGTCGGCATCGGTTGGCCGATGTCGCCGATACAGCGACTCGGCGGCCTACTCCGGCGAGTTGACGGATTTCTGGTCTTTTGGCGCCCGAGTTGGGGTGAGAAGACCAACGACGCGCCGGTCAGTCATAGCTCCGCCCGGCGAAGCGCCGTAGGCTGGCCCAGCGCCAATCTTCTGTCCGACGGAACGGCACCCGAGGAAGCCGGCCTGGACGAAACGGAGCCGGATCATTCCGGAGCCGGTACAACCGGGACGACCCCCAGGGCGACGGACTCCGGCCCACCATCCCCCGCGGAAGCGGCCCCCGGTGACTCCTCCACCCCCGCCAGCTCGGGGGCGCCGGGTTCCTGTTCCCCGGAGTGCGGGTCGGCGGACGAGGCGGCCGCGGGTGCACATCTCTCCGAGCGGGACGGGACTGACATGGTGCGCGACAGCGACGATAGTCCGGGCTACGGCGATGCAGACAATCACGTTTCACGTGAAACGGGGATAGAGGGCTGGGGTGTACGTCCCGCCGGCCGGTCGGTGCCGCAGCCCCGTACAGAGAACGGGGAGCCGCGGCCGGGCGACTCTTCCCGACCCGTCGAGCCGGTGCGGTTCGAGGCCCCCGGATCCAGGCCGGCTCCGAACGCGCCGCATGCGGTACAGCCGCGAAACCCCGTGTCCGCTCCACCGCAGGGTCAACCGACGCGCCCGGATTCCGAGTCGACACGCGGGGGCACGGTGGAGTTTCAGGTCACCGGGCCGACCGAGCGCAGCACAACCGGTACCCTTTACGGCCGGGGAGCATCGCCAGCAGTCGACGCTTCTCCGGCCGAGGTGAGGCCCGAACGACGGAACCCACCGTCTCCCCGGCCCCACCCGACCGTCGTCACCGCGGATACCGAGGGCGCCATGACCGACGCTTATGTTTCACGTGAAACCGAAGATCCCCCGCTGGCACAGGAGGCAAAGCGCGCCGTGGAGATTCTCAACCCGAGCGGGGAGATCACTATGCCCCGCCCACCACGGCGCCGCACGATGTGTGTAGCCAACCAGAAGGGCGGCGTCGGAAAGACGACCACCGCGGTGAACATCGCCGTCGCCCTGGCGCTCCATGGCAACCGCGTACTGGTGATCGACCTCGACCCCCAGGGCAACGCCTCGACCGGGCTCAACGTGCCCCACCACTCGGGCGTGCCGGACGTGTACGACTGCCTCATCGACGGCGCCCCGCTCGACGCGGTGACCCAGCAGGTCGAGGGCATCCCGAACCTGTGGGCGGTACCGGCGACGATCGACCTCGCCGGCGCGGAGATCGAGCTCGTCTCGGTCGTCGCCCGTGAGTCGCGGCTCAAGCGCGCGATCGAGGCCGGGGGCGACAACTACGACTACATCTTCATCGACTGCCCGCCCTCGCTCGGGCTGCTCACGGTCAACGCTCTCGTCGCCGCCGAGGAGGTCCTGATTCCGATCCAGTGCGAGTACTACGCGCTGGAGGGTGTGCAGGCGCTCACGAACAACATCGAGCTCGTCCGGTCGCACCTGAACCCGAAGCTCGACATCACGACCGTGCTCCTGACGATGTACGACCGGCGCACGCGCCTGGCCGACCTCGTGGAGCAGGACGTGCGCAACCACTTCGGCGAGAAGTGCCTGAACGCGGTGATCCCCCGCAACGTGCGGGTGTCGGAGGCGCCGAGCTACAGCCAGTCGGTCATGACGTACGACCCCGGTTCGCGGGGTGCGGTGAGCTATTTCGAGGCGGCGCAGGAGATCGCGCTGCGCGGCGCGCAAGGCGCGCAGGTGGGAGGGGTCGCATGAAGTCCAACCGACGTGGGGGTCTCGGGCGAGGGCTCGGTGCTCTCATCCCAACCGCCGCCGCGCCGGCCGAGGGCTCGACCGGCACGGCGACCGCGCTCGCCACTCCCCCGAACGTGACGAACGGCGCGCCCGCAGAGCCCGCGGCGGCGATGGCGCCCGTGGCGCCGGCGGCCGACGCGCTGGCCCCGGTACCGGGCGCGCGCTTCGCGGAGATCCCGGTCGGCTCCATCACGGCGAACCCGAAGCAGCCGCGGCAGGTGTTCGACGACGAGGCGATCGAGGAGTTGAAGACCTCGATCCAGGAGGTCGGCTTCCTGCAGCCCATCGTCGTGCGCGAGCTGCGCGAGGCGGATGGGGAGAAGCAGTACGAGCTCGTCATGGGCGAGCGCCGCTGGCGGGCCGCCCAGGCGCTGGGCAAGGAGGCCATCCCGGCGATCGTCCGCGAGACGCGCGACGACGCGATGCTCCGTGACGCGCTGCTGGAGAACATCCACCGGGCGAACCTGAACCCGCTGGAGGAGGCGGCCGCGTACCAGCAGCTGCTCGAGGAGTTCGGCGCGACGCACGAGGAGCTCGCCCGGCGCATCGGCCGGAGCCGCCCGCAGATCTCGAACACGATCCGGCTGCTGAACCTCCCCGCGCCGGTGCAGCGCCGCGTCGCGGCCGGCGTGCTCTCGGCCGGGCACGCCCGCGCGCTGCTGGGCCTCGAGGACTCGGACGAGCAGGAGTCGCTGGCGACGCGCATCGTCGCGGAGGGGCTGTCGGTGCGCGCCACCGAGGAGCTCGTCCAGCTGTCCGTGTTGGAGAACGCGCCGAAGAAGTCGGCCCCGGCCCAGCGGCGCGCCAAGCCGCACGCGCCGGCGCTGTCGGATCTGGCCGACCGCCTCTCGGACCGTTTCGACACGCGGGTCAAGGTCGACATCGGCCGGCGCAAGGGGCGCATCACGATCGAGTTCGCGACGGTCGACGACCTGGAGCGGATCGTGGGCATCATCGGCGTGCCGGAGGAGCAGTCGGCGACGCAGCGCGATCAGTAGTAGCAACGACGAACGACGGCCCGAGGGCCGATCCCTGATCGGGACCGGCCCTCGGGCTTTTTGGGCCTTGGCTCGGGCCCGCGTCACTTGCGGACCGTCGCTCCCGCCAGACAAATGGGCGGTGCCGAAGGCCTTCGGCCGGAGGGAACCGCCCAGCCAGGCCCGCGGGGCCAAGAACGAGGAGCCGGGCGCCAAAGCGCCCTTTTGGAAGCCGCCGGGCGGAAAATCGGGCCGCAAACGAATCTTGAGAGAACGGCTCTGGGCGAATCTTATCCACAGGGGTTATCCACAGGCTCAGCCGTTTCACGTGAAACCACGTGCTAGAGCGCGAGTGCCCCTGTGGATGAACACGACCGCGCCCGCCGACCTGGACTACACCATCCACAGCGGTTTCCACCGCCCCTGTGGATAACTCGCCCGCTATCCACAGGGTACGGACACCGGGCCTTCTGGTCGGCTAGGGTCGGCTTCGTGCCCGAGTCGCCGCAGCAACCGCAACAGTCGCACCAGCTCCCTGCCTTCACCTACTGGCCCACGTTCCCGTTCGAGGGCGACATCCGCGTCAAGCGCCTCCTCGAACCCGTGCCGATCGAGCCCCCGCGCCACGGCGACAACCCCGCCGAGTGCCGGGCGTGCGCGGCGCCGGACGAGGCGTACATCTGGGTGAGCGACCGCTGGCGCGTCCGTGCGCTCGACCGCCCGACGGGCCTGCCCGCGGTGCTGATCCTCGAGTCCCGCTCGCACCTCGACCTGGGCGACCTGCCGAACATGCTCGCGGCCGAGCTCGGCGTGATGACGGTCCGCCTGGAGCGCGCGATCCGCTCGCTCGATGGCGTGGCCCGGGTTCACGTGAATCGTTGGGGCGATGGCGCGGCGCACCTGCACGTGTGGTTCCTCGCCCGGCCGTACGGCCGGCTCCAACTCCAGGGCACCTTCCTCGCGCTGTGGGACGACATCCTCCCGCCGATCCCCGAGGCCCGCTGGCGCGAGAACCTGGCCATGGTCGCAGCGTGGCTGGCCGAGTTCGGCGGCCGCCCCCTGGCCGAGCCGCCGCGCATCAACTGGACCGCCCCGACGAGCCTGGCCGAGCACGAGGCCGAGGCCCAGCCCGACGACGCCCTGGAGCCGGCCGCGACCGCCGTGGACAACGACGATGTGGTCGTACCCGAGCCGGCTGAAGGCAACGGCGACGCACCCGACGACGAGCCGAGTGCCGCCGGGCAGAAGGAGACCGAGCCCCCGACGCGCGCCAACTGAGGGGCACAGGTCCGAGGCGGCACCGACACGGCACAGGACCGCGGGGGACAAGACCGCGGACGAGAAACAGGACCGCGGGACGAGGGACAAGACCGTGGCGGCGGCGGGCTCGGGTGACCGCCCGGGCGGCCGCCGAACTCGGCCACCCGGGCGGTCAGCGCTGTTGACTACCCCGGACGTCGGGTCATCGAACCCGGCCCGCCCGTGAACCTGAGGTCATCGAACCCCGGGGCCAGGGGGTAACCACCCGACCGGGTGGAATGAGGTCCGGCGCAGCGGGCCGGGCGAGGAACTGTCCTCGGATGGGTCCCGCGGCGTGTCGCGAGTGCGTACCATCATGACCGAGCTAATCCCGGGTGCGTGGAGATGGGCCAATGTCGCGACGTCTCGTCAGTTTGACGCTGGACACCCTCGAGGATCTTCCTCGATCGTGCCGTGACTGCGTGTTCTGGGAACTCGATCCCGTGGCCGCCGATCGGGCCTGCGCCAACGGCGATCCGGGGCTCGAGAAGGAAGCCTGGGTCTCGCAGACGCTGCTCGAGTGGGGCTCCTGCGGGAAGCTGGTGTACGTCGACGGGATGCCGGCCGGGTTCGTGATGTTCGCGCCGCCCGCGTATGTGCCCCGGAGCATGGCGTTCCCGACCTCGCCGGTGTCGGCCGACGCGGTGCTGCTCATGACCGCGCACGTCGTACAGCCGTTCGCCGACGGCGGGCTCGGGCGCATGCTCGTCCAGGGCGTCGCGCGCGATCTGACCAAGCGCGGCGTCAAGGCGATCGAGGCGTTCGGCGACGCGAAGTTCGGCGAGGTGGACGAGGCCGGGCGCAACGAGCGCGGCTGCCTGGCGCCGGCGGACTTCTTCCTGTCGATCGGCTTCAAGACGGTACGACCGCATCCGCGCTATCCCCGTCTGCGTCTCGAGCTGCGGACCGCGCTGTCCTGGAAGTCGGACGTCGAGTACGCGCTGGAGAAGCTCCTCGGGTCGATGAGCCCGGAGTCGCTACTACGTCCGGTGCTCCCGGTCCGCCCGGCGACCCGGGAGATGACCTCCGGCTGAGAATCCGGCCATAAGGTAGCCGATCCGGACAAAGGCCTACGCGGTCGGAGCGCTCGTTCCCGTCAGCGCGCGCAGCAGGCTCACGTCGATCGAGCCCGTCGGGACGTCGGACTCGACGGGCAGGTACATGCGCTGGACCGCGGCCATGATGGCCTCCACGACACGATCGCGGAACGCGGGGTCGATGAGCTGCCGGCGGTCCCCCGGCGACGTCAGGTAGCCCACGTCGACCCGGACGGCGGGCATCTTGGTGAGCCGGAGCAGCTCCCACGTCTTCGGGTGGGTGTGGCAGTCGCGCAGCCCGGTGCGGACCACGATCTCGCGCTGCACGAGGCCGGCCAGCCGCTCCCCCACGACCGAGGTGGGGCCGGAGGCGGAGCCGTAGTGGTAGGTGGCCACGCCGTCGGCGAGGGGCGTCGGGTGCCCGTCGAGGTGGATCGAGATGAGGAGGTCGGCGCCGAGCTCGTTGGCGAGGTGGACCCGGTCACGATCGCTCAGGACGCCCGTCGGCTGCGGACCCCTGGTGAGGTTCACCCGCATTCCCGCGGCCGCCAGACGGCCCTCCAGGCGGGCCGCAAGGTCATACACGAGGTCCGCCTCCACCCACCGCAGCGGCCCGTCGGGCACCACGTGCCCCGTGTCGGGGCCGCCGTGGCCGGGGTCGATCACGATGCGCTTGCCGAGCAGGGTCGGGCCCGACTCGCGGAACGCCTCGGCCTCGCGCAGGAGCTGGGGCCGGCCGCCGATGACCTTGCGGCCGAGGCGGCGCAGGGAGCCGACCGTGGCGGGGCCGCACTCGCCGTCGGGGCGCAGGCCGACCTCGCGCTGGAACTGGGCGACGGCGTGGGCGGTGAGCCCGCCGTAGATGCCGTCGGCGCGGCCCGGGTTGTACCCCATCTCGAGCAGCCGCTCCTGCAGCTGGCGTACGTCATCGCCGACATACGGGTCGCCGACGGTGTGGAACAGTGCGCGCTGGCCGAGCCGCCAGCGGGCCGCGTCCAGGGCGCGCCAGGTCTCGTCGCCGACCTCGCCGTCGACGGTCAGGCCGCGGCTCTGCTGGAACGCGCGCACGGCGTGCTCGACGTCGGCGTCGTACTCGGGATCGTCCCGCGACGGATCCGACGGCAGCAGGTCCTCCAGCAGCTCCAGCACGACCAGAATGCCGCGGATCTCGGCGACCGCCGCGCCCCGCGCCCCGCGCCGGATAGCCCGCATATATTCCTCCTGAAGTGCCTGTACCCCGCGTCGGAATCGTACGTGCCCACCAGAGCGCGCCGTTATGGGGCGATTTACCCGCGCGGTGCCGCATCCGCGAGGCAGCGTACTCCCACCGCCCCGGTGCCGCTCTCTACCCGGCGCCGCATCACGAAGAAAGCACCCTGCGCCACGAACTAAGCGTCGCGGGCCGGTGCGGTGTTACAGAGAGGCCCCGCCTCCGCGAAGCACGGAGACGGGGCATCGGAATGCCGGGAGAGCCCGATCAGGCCGGGTCGAGCGCCGACTCGATCAGCCGGACCAGCGCACTCTTCGGGTTCGCGCCCACGACCGACCGGAACGGCTCGCCGTCCTTGAACACGGTCAGCGTCGGCACCGAGAGGACCTGGTAGGCCCGCGCGGTCTCGGGGTTGCTGTCGATGTCGACCTTCACGATCTTGACCTTGTCGGCGAGCTCGCCCACGGCGATCTCGTTCAGCATGGTCTCGATCTTGCGGCACGGCTGGCACCATTCCGCCCAGAAGTCCACCAGAACCGGAATATCCGATTTGAGGACGTCGACCTCGAAGGTCTTGTCGCTGACGGGCTGGATGGCTCCCATGCGCTCTCCTTCTCTCAAAGCTCTTCTGGCTCTACAGGGCCGCGATGTACCGCTCGGCGTCGAGGGCCGCGGCGCAGCCGGTGCCGGAGGCGGTGATGGCCTGCCGGTAGGTGTGGTCGACGACGTCGCCGGCGGCGAACACGCCCTCGATGTTGGTGCGGGTGCTCGGCGCGGCCACCTTCACGTAGCCCTCGTCGTCGAGGTCGACCTGGCCGCGGAACAGCTCGCTGCGCGGGTCGTGGCCGATCGCGACGAACACGCCGGCCACCGGCAGGTCCCGCTCCTCGCCGCTGGAGGTGTTCTTGATGCGCACGGCGCTGACGCGGCCGCCGCCGTCCAGGACCTCCGTCACGACGCTGTTCCAGAGGACCTCGATCTTCTCGTTGGCCAGGGCCCGCTCCGCCATGATCTTGCTGGCGCGGAACGAGTCGCGGCGGTGGATGATCGTGACCTTGGTGGCGAAGCGGGTGAGGAAGGTCGCCTCCTCCATCGCGGAGTCACCGCCGCCCACGACGACGATGTTCTCGTTGCGGAAGAAGAACCCGTCACAGGTGGCACAGGACGACACGCCGCGGCCGAGCAGCTCCTGCTCGCCCGGGACGTTCAGCGGGCGCCAGGCGGAGCCGGTGGCCAGGATGATGGCCTTGGCCTGGTACTCCGTCTCACCGACCCACACACTCTTCACCGGGCCGTCCAGGGCTACCCGGGTGGCGTCGTCGGTGATGAACTCGGCCCCGAAGTGCTCGGCCTGCTTGCGCATGTTGTCCATGAGCTCGGGCCCGTTGATGCCGTCCGGGAAGCCCGGGAAGTTCTCTACCTCGGTGGTGGTCACCAGCGCGCCGCCGGACGTGACCCCCTCGATCACCAGCGGCTTGAGGTTGGCCCGGGCCGCATAGACGGCAGCCGTGTACCCGGCGGGACCGGACCCCACGATGATCAGGTTGCGGACCTCATCCACGGTCGACTCCTCGATTTCAGCCTGTGCCAGCAAAACGCCATCCTACGAACCGGCCATTCCCGGTGGAGGGTGACTCGTGTGCCACATCACCGCTACGGGGCGGTGGCACGGTACCGTTCGTCGGCGATCGCGCCGCCGATGCCGCAGTTGGGCCCGACGACGATCACGAGCCGCTTGCCCACCGCGGTCCGCGAACCCTCGACCACCACGACCAGCGCCGGCTGTCCCTCGAACGAGGCGTAGTCGACCAGCGCCACCTGACCACCGTATTCCCTCGTGATGGCGGCGAGGCACGCGGCCCGGGCGGCCGGCTCGGCGAGCCGTGCGAGGGGTCCGGGCACGTTCGCGGGCGCCTTGGCGCCGTTGTCGGCCGTGCTCGCCCCGCCGTCGCCCTGCAGGGCGTTGCGGGACTGCGTCTTGGTCACGGTGCCGGTGACGTCGCCCAGCGTCCCCGGCGCGTAGTCGCGGCCGCTGGAGATGATCGGCGAGTCGCCGGACGCCCCGGCGGCCGAGTCGCCGGCGGCGGTGGCGGTGCTGCGCTCGGGGCCGCCCGCGGCGACGTTGGGCACGGCGGACGAGGGCCGGTCCTCCCGGTCGGCGCTGTTCTGCCGGAGGACCTGCGCGCCAACGCCGGCGCACACGATCATGGCGGCGGCCGCGGCGAGCCCGGCGGTCCAGCGCATCCGGCGCCGCTTGCGCGCCTCGCGTGCGCGGGCCAGGTCGACCACGGAGGCGTCCGCCGGGGGTGCGGCCACGGCCGACGCCAGTGCGGCATCCAGGCGTTGCTGCACATTCAGCGGTACCGGCAGAGCCTCCGCCCCCAGCGCGTGCAGCTCGTCACGCATGGCGGCGTCGGCCGACACGAGCATCGTGTAGGCCTCGGCCCAGCTCGCCTCCGTCGTCACCAGGTGGCGCACGTCGTCCGCCTCCGGGGTGCCGTCCAGCGCCCCGCCGACGAAGTCGGCGAGCCGGTCGAGATCGGCTTCGGAGAAGGCCGTCACGCGCCACTCTCCTTTCCGGACGCGGATGGGACGTCTGATGCCACCTCGGATGGGACGCGGCCACCGTCGACGGGGTTCCGCAGGTGGCCGAGGAGCAGCGCGAGCCGGGCCCGGCCGCGCGCGCACCTGCTCTTGATGGTGCCCTCCGCGACGCCGAGGATCACGGCGGCCTCGGCGACGGGGTAGCCCTGCACGTCCACGAGCACGAGCGCGGCCCGCTGCTCGGCGGGCAGCTGCTGCAGCGCCTGGCGCACGTCCATGGCGGTGTCGCGGTCGCTGGCCGGGGCCGGTGTGACGTCCGTCTCGGGCAGCGGCACAGTCGGGCGGGCCTGGCGGCGGCGGACCCGGTCGAGGCAGGCGTTCACCACGATCCGGTGCAGCCAGGTGGTGACGGCCGAGTCGCCGCGGAAGTTGCCGGCCGCGCGGAACGCCGAGAGCAGCGCGTCCTGGAGCGCGTCGGCGGCCTCCTCGCGGTCGCCCAGGGTGCGCAGCGCGACCGCCCAGAGACGGTCGCGGTGGCGCCGGACGAGCTCGCTGAACGCGTTGGGGTCGCCAGCGGAGTGGGCGCGCAGCAGCGACGCATCGTCGCGCATCTCGCGCGCGCCCGGCTCCGCAGCGTCCACGGGTGGCACCCTATCGACCGCGGACGGTTCGTGGGGTCACTGCACCCGGACGGTTATCTCTCCGATAGCCACGCGGTACCCACTGTTGCTCTCCTTGGGCAGCTTCGTGATCCACACCATCAGGTAGCGGGTCTTCTGCTCGGGCCCGTTGAAGATCGTCGTGCTGCCCATGTTCTGGCGGGGCGTGCCGGCCACGGTGGCGTACTGCTGCATCGTCGCCTGGTCCTGCGCCTGGCCGCTGCCGAGGTCCTGGCTGCCGGCCCGCAGCTCGCCGTCGGCGCCGGGGGTCTGGAACACGACCTGCACGGAGGAGACCTGCTTCTCCTCGCCGAGGTCGATCCACACGCCCATGCCGGGCTTCTTGCCGCCGAACTCGGCCTTGTTGTACCGCTCGGTCTTCCACACCGTGTTGGGGTCGCCGTCGACGGTCTTGTCGGCGTCCTTGACCTCGGAGCGGGTGCCCGCCGGGTCGATGATGCGGACCTTCGAGGAGTCGATCTTGAACACGACCGGCTGCCCGGCCGGCTTGGCCTGCTGCGACGCGCTCGTGCCGGGCGGCGCGCTGCCGGGCGTGGCGTCGGGCGTGGCCGGGTCGCCGAGCACGCGGGCCGCGGCCAGCGTGCCGGCCAGGGCCAGCACCAGCAGACCGACGACGCCGACGGCGAGCTTGCGCCCGGCGGGCCGTGGCGGGGCGGTGGACTGCGCGGCGGAGTCGAACGCGGCGAAGTCGACGCGCCCGCCGTCCTCGGCCGCCAGGTCCTCCTCGTCGAGGCCGCCGAACGAGGCGAGCTCGCCGGCGAGCGACTCGGCCGAGGGCAGCGGGAGGTCGGGGTTGAGCAGGTCGGCGACGAGCGAGTCGAGGGCGGCGGGGACGCCGGCGCGCACCTGGCGCGGGGTCTGCAGCGCGCCGCTGGAGTCGCGAACGCCGTCGGGCACGGAGTAGGTGCCGGCCTCGGCGTGCGGCCAGTAGCCGGTCAGTGCGCAGTAGAGGATGGCGCCGATCGAGCGGATGTCCGTCTCGGGGGTGGCGCCGTCGTCGGCCCGCGCGTCCGTGAGCACCACGCGGCCGTCGTGGGCCACGAGGACGGTGCCGGGGTGCACGTTGCCGTGCGCCATCCCGGTGCCGTGCAGCGCCGCGACGGCGTCGGTGACGGCCCAGGCGATCGCGACCGAGCGGCCGGCGTCGAGCGGGCCCTGCGCCACGATGTCGCGCAGAGCGATGCCGTCCACCCACTCGCGCACCACGTAGGCGCGCTCGCCCTCGTCGATTGCGTCGTAGACGCCGACGAGGTGCGGGTGCACGATCCGGCTCATGGCCACGGCCGCGGCCAGCATCTCCTTCGCGCTGTCCCCGCCGGGGTAGCGCGTGACCACCGCGACGGGGCGGCGCAGGATGACGTCGATGCCGCGGTACAGCTGGCGGCCCAGCGAGTCGTTGCCGATGTGCTCTTCGAGCTGGTAGCGCTCGGCAAGGATTTCACCGACGGATGGGGTGCCGAAGGTCAGGACCTGGGGAACGCCCCCAGCCTCCAGCCCTTCGTCGAGCTCAGCCACCCGTCCTCCCTTCCGATCCGTGTGCCGACCTGTGGCGTCTGACGTAACGCGAGTCGCAGTCACTAAGCCTAAGCGCTTCGGCGGGGCGCCGGGGTTGACCTTACCTGTCGGCTCTTCGGTCGCCGACACGTCATCATCTCTGGACCACCCCGTGCGAGGCCAATTGATCACCCATGTCAGGACACGGCCGTCATTTCCCCTTCACCCACTTTTCACCGAATCGTCCCAGGCGGTCACGCGGGGCGGAGTGGGCCGCACCCGGGACGGTCCGGACGGCATTCGACAAATGTCACAAATTGCCGCGCCGCCCGCGTGTCGCGGCCGAGCCGGCGCACGCGTCACGCCCACCACATCGGTGTCACGTATTCGGACCCCGTTCGGTTCAACCGCACCGGCAAGTGAGACGCCGATCTCCGATCATTTGTCGGCGTGCAACCTGCCGAATCGCTACCAGGCACCCGCGACCGTCAATCTTCGCAATCCGCGCGAATGAATCAGCGGCCGAGGCGGCGGCGGATCATCGAGGCGAACTGGTTGACCTCGGGGACCTTCAGGAAGACGGCGCCGGCCGCGTACACGGCCAGCAGCACCGCGCTGCCGAAGATCAGCTGCACGACGCCCTGCAGCTTGCCCGGGTCGATGACCATGCCGATCAGCCAGGTCACGCCGAGGGCCAGCAGGCCGCCCGCGACCGCCGCGGCGGTCAGGCGGATGAGCGTGTCCAGCAGCTTACGCAGGCCCAGGCGGCCCAGGCGCTTGCGCAGCAGCACGTAACCGACGATCAGGGCCACGATGTAGGAGAGCGCGGTGCCCACCATCAGCGAGGTCGTGACCACCGCGACCGGCAGGACGAGGTAGAAGCCCACGTCGAGCACCAGGCGCACGGCGACGCCGCCGATGTTGACCAGCGCCGGGGTCTTGGTGTCGCGCATGGCGTAGAAGACGCTCGTCTGCATCTGACTCAGCGCGAACGGGACCAGGCCGAGGCCGGCCGCGGCGACGACCGAGCCGGTGGCGAGGGACTGGTTGTAGTCGTAGCTGCCCCAGTTGAACAGCGTGACCGCGAGCGGGCGGCCGAGCACGAGGTAGACGGCCGCGGCCGGGATCAGGATCACCGAGGCCAGGCGGCTGCCCTGGGCGAGCTGCTCGGTCACGTCGGAGAAGCGGCCGTCGGCGGCGGCGGCCGAGATGCGCGGCATGATCGCCGTGATGACGGAGACGGCGACGATGCCGTGGGCCATCATGAAGATCAGGAAGGCGTTGTTGAACACGGCCGGCCCCTCGCCGCCGCGGAGCTGGTTGTTCTTGGCCAGCGCCATGACGACGGTGATGCCCAGCTGGTAGACGCCGACGTACAACAGCATCCACGCGCCAAGCTTCGCCAGCTCGCGCAGGTGCAGCTTGCGGAAGTCGAAGCGCCACTTCCAGCGGAACCCGGTCTTGCGCATCGCGGGCCACAGCCCGGCCGCCTGCACGATGATGCCCAGCGTGGTGCCGATGCCGAGGACGAGCACCTGGGTGAGCGTGATCGTGTCGGGGGTCGGCAGCCCGCCGCCGCGGACCAGCATGAACACGCCGGCCGTGACGATGATGACGACGTTGTTGAGGATCGGCGTCCACATCGGCGCCGCGAAGTGCCCGCGCACGTTGAGGATCGCGGCCGAGATGCCGGCGAGGCCATAGAAGAAGATCTCGGGCAGCAGCAGGTACGCGAGCAGCGTGATCAGGTCGCGGTCGTGCTGGGTGACCTTGTCGTTGCCCAGCGTGTAGATGGCCGTGATGAGCGGCGCGGCGACGACCACGATCAGCGTGGCGATGCCGAGCGCGACGGCGGCCAGGGTCAGCAGGCGCTGGGCGTGCGCCTCGCCGCGGTCGGGCTCCTCCTTGCGGGCCCGCACCAGCGTGGGGATGAGCACGCTGGCCAGGACGCCGCCGAGCAGCAGCTCGTACACCTGGTTGGGCAGGTTGTTCGCCAGCGTGTAGTCGTCGCCGACCACGGCGCCGCCGATGGCCGCCGCGATGGCCGCGGCCCGGATGAAGCCGGTGGCCCGGCTGACCAGGCTCAGGATGGCCATCGTGCCGCTGTTGCGCACGACGGTGCCGGTGCTGTCGTCGTCGGCCGCGCTCGGCGGGGCGGACTCCTCCACGACCGGCGCGTCGGCCACGACCTGCGGCCGCGGGGTGATCAGGGGCAGGGCGACGGTCGGCGCGTTGGCGGGGTCGACGGGCATGCCATCGGGACGCCGCCCGACGTGGAGCCGGACGGTCTGGCCGGGGTCGACGGGCCCCGGCGGCGGCCGCAGCACCTGCGTCGGGCCGGAGAGGAACTCGTTTCCGCCAGTCGGCTGGGCCGGCGGCGGCACGATCTGGATCGGCTCAGCGGGTGGCGTGGCACTCCAGCCGGGCGGTGCCACCGGCGGCGCGATCTGGGTCGGCCCCGCGGGAGGCGTGGCACTCCAGCCGGGCGGTGCCACCGGCGGCACGATCTGCGTCGGCCCCGCGGGAGGCGTGGCACTCCAGCCGGGCGGTGCCACCGGCGGCACGATCTGCGTCGGCCCGCCGTCCCCGCTGCCCTCTCCCCAGGCCTGCGGGGACGGCGGCAGAACCTCGGTGGCCCCGGCCGGCGAGGCCTCCGCCCAAACCGGAGGAGCGGACGAAGGCGGCAAAGGCGGCAAAGGCGACACCGGTGGCGTCGGTGGCACGATCTGGGTCGGCTCCTCGGGCGCCCGGTGCGCGCCCCGGCGGCGAGGCGCCTCCGAGGCGGGGTCCGGCCAACCCTCGTCATCCGCGGACGGCGCGTCCGAGCCCGGCCGCATGGAAACGGTCGGGTCACTGCTCCAGCGCCCGCGCTGTGCCGGGTCCTGCCCCGGATCCATTCGCCACATCCCAACTCGGCCGTACGTTCACGCTCGCCGCACCGACCATAGTGGCACCCCCCGACACTTCCGAGGGGCTGCCGATTATCGGGCGACCGGACGCACACACGGCGGCTACCCTCGGTGCCTGCTTTCCCCGTCGCGATAGGCTGACCGACCGATGCCCGAGACCACACGCGCCCTCAACGAGGCCCAGCGCCGCGCCGTGCACGAGCTGCTGCGCGTCTCCCCCGTCGCCGACGAGCTCGGCCGCCGTTTCGCCCAGGCGGGCCGCGAGCTGCACCTGGTGGGCGGCTCCGTCCGCGACGCGCTGCTCGGGCGCCTCGGCGACGACCTCGACTTCACCACCGACGCGCGGCCCGAGGAGACGCTGCGGCTGATCGACGGCTGGGCGGAGGCCGTGTGGACCACCGGCCAGGAGTTCGGCACGATCGGCCTGGCCCGGCGCGGGCTGCGCATCGAGATCACCACCTTCCGCGCGGACGCGTACGACCGTGTGAGCCGCAACCCGATCGTCCGCTACGGCGACAACCTCGCCGACGACCTGCGCCGGCGCGACTTCACCGTCAACGCGATGGCGGTCTCGGTGCCCGGGCACGAGTTCACCGACCCGTACGGCGGCCTCAACGACCTGGCCGAGGGCGTCCTGCGCACCCCGGGCCGGCCGGAGGAGTCCTTCGCCGACGACCCGCTGCGCATGCTGCGGGCCGCGCGGTTCGTGAGCAAGCTCGGCTTCGCGGTCGCGCCCGAGGTGCTGGCCGCGGTGATCGCGATGGCGCCCGACCTGGCGCGCATCACGGCCGAGCGGATCCGCGACGAGTTCGTGAAGCTGATGTGCGGCGAAGACCCCATCGCCGGCCTGCGGCTGCTGGTCGACACCGGCCTGGCCGAGCAGTTCCTGCCGGAGCTGGCCGGGCTCAAGCTGGAGATCGACGAGCACGCCCAGCACAAGGACGTCTACGAGCACACGCTGATCGTCGTGCGCAACGCGATCACCCACGAGCGCGAGGGCGCCGACTTCACGCTGCGCATGGCGGCGCTGATGCACGACATCGGCAAGCCGGCCACGAAGGCGGTCGGCCCCGACGGCGGGGTGAGCTTCCACCACCACGAGATCGTCGGGGCCCGGCTGACCAAGCAGCGGATGCGGGCGCTGAAGTTCCCGAAGGACGTGATCTCCGACGTCGCCGAGCTGGTGGCGCTGCACCTGCGCTTCTACGGGTACGGCCGCGGCGAGTGGACCGACTCGGCCGTGCGCCGCTACGTGACCGACGCGGGCCCGCTGCTGTCCCGGCTGCACGCGCTGACCCGCTCGGACGTGACCACCCGCAACAAGCGCAAGGCGGCGCAGCTCGCGGCCGACTACGACGCGCTGGAGGAGCGGATCACGCGCATCGCCGCCGAGGAGGACCTGGCCCGCGTCCGGCCCGACCTCGACGGCAACGCGATCATGGAGCTGCTCGGGGTGCCCCCGGGCCCCCTCGTGGGCCGCGCCTGGCGCCACCTCAAGGAGCTGCGCCTCGAGCGCGGGCCGCTCGAGCACGACGAGGCGATCGCCGAGCTGCACAAGTGGGCCGAGGCCGAGGGCATCACGCCACCCGGATCTCGGTGATCTGCACGGCGAGCTTGGGCGGGCCGTCCGGCTCGCCCGTCGTGGTCCCGGCGGCGGCGATCCGGTCGAGCAGGTCCATCCCGCTGGTCACGGTGCCGAAGACGGTGTAATCGGGCGGGATGTCGCTGTCCTTGTACGCCACGAAGAACTGCGACCCCATTGGTCCCCGGCCCCGCGTTGGCCATGGCGATCGTGCCCCGCGGGTACGGGGGCACGGTCGTGGGCAGGTTCTCCTCGCCGTACTGGTATCCCGGCGTCCCGGTCCCGGTACCGCTCGGATCGCCGCACTGCAGGACGTACAACCCCTCCGTGGTGAGCCGGTGGCACGGTGTGTCGCTGTAGAAGTCGTCCCGCGCGAGGTGCACGAAGGAGTTCACGGTGCAGGGGGCGCGGTCGGCGTACAGCTGGATCCCGATCGGTCCCAGGTTGATCTGCATCGTCGCGGCGACCCGCCCGGTCAGGGTGGACCGGGGCGCCGGCGTGGCGATCAGGCGCGTGTCGCCCTCGCCGCGGTCGGCCGACGTGTAGGCGCACGGCACTGCGGCCGCGGCCGGCTGGCTCCGTGGTGTTGACATTCCGTAATTCTACGACTACCTAAAGCAACGGCCCGTGAGCCGGTTGCCGGAGGTCGTCAGGTTGTCGGAACCCCGACCCCGTAAGCGTCGTGCATGTGGCGATTCGGCCGGTTCTGCGCGTAGACCCGGTGGGCTACCGTCGCTAGCACGCAAACCCCCGGAAAGTACTGAACCTGGAGGCAGACATGCAGCCGTGTCCAACCTGCGGCGGCATGGGCATTGATGCGAACGGCTACTGCACGCAGTGCCGCACCTATCGAGGCGTCCCGCAGGCGCCCCAGCAGCCGACGAGCGGCACGCCGTACACCGGCGCACCGTACGGCGGACAGCAGCCCTATGCCGGATACCCCACCAGCTCCGGACCGCAATATTCGGCTCCACCCTCATATTCCGACCCCGTCTCGGCCCCTCCCACCGCTTACGGTGCGACGTACGGCGGCGCCGGCTCGCCGTCGGTCGGCGGCCGCAACAAGTACCTGATGCCGATCCTCGCGCTGTCGGGCGTCCTCGTCGTCCTGGTCGTCGCGATCGTGGTGGTCGCGGCGCTCAAGAGCGGCGATGACAAGAAGACCGACCCGCAGGCGAACAACCCGACCGGTGCACCGAGCGCGACCGGCAAGGCCGCCGAGAAGGCCGTGATCGACGAGTGCCTGGTCGGCACGTGGACCACGCAGACGTACACCGAGCAGGTCGCGATGGACGGCGTCGGCAACGTGCCGATCAACCTGACCAAGAACGGCTCGGTCCTCAAGTTCACGCCGGACGGCAAGCTGACCGAGACGTACAAGGACAGCACCTTCACCGGCAACCCGACCATCTCGGGTCAGGCGGTCGCGATCACGCTGACGGTCAACGCCACGGTCACCTCGAACGTGTCGACGACGAGCGGCAGCATCGCGTACCAGAACGTGCAGGCGACGGGCACCATCAACACCAAGGCGCCGTCGATCAACTTCGACCAGACCGAGCCGTTCCAGACGGACGACAACCCGGCGAAGTACACCTGCAGCGGCAACAACCTGACGATGAGCACCTCGCAGATCAACAGCACCGCGACGAAGACGTCGTCGAGCTACTGATCCGCCCGTCGTAGCGCCCCGCCGGGGCCGGCGATGTCGTCGCCGACCCGGCGGGCCCAGCGCCCGCCCAGGGCCGCGTATCCCGCCGCCGCCAGCACGTAGCCGGCCGCGACCACGCACAGCACGGCCGCCGAGCGCCCGGTGTCGGGCAGCGTGAGCGCGCCCACGTACATCCCGGCGACAAGCGTCAGATTGAACGCGGTGTCGTTGATGCTGAAAACCCGGCCCCGGTACTCGTCCGCGCACTCGTGCTGCAGCGAGGTATCGGTCACGATCTTGATGCCCTGCGCGGCGAGGTTCGTGATGAACACGGCCCCGAGCAGCAGCACCGGGTCGAACGGCAGCCCGAAGCCCAGGATCCCCACCCCGGTGCCGGCCAGCACGATCGCCACCCAGCGCCAGCCGCCGATCCGGCGCGCGACCGGGGGCGTGACGAACGAGGCGAGCAGCATGCCGAGGCCGCCCGCGAGGAACGCGTTGGCGATGGTGCCGAACGAGCCGGTGACGTCGTCGCCGTGGTTGAAGCCGGTGCGGAACAGCAGCAGGCAGGCGAGCAGGACCACGCCGTACAGCAGCCGGAACGTCCCCTGCGCGAGCATCAGGTAGGCGGCCCCGCGCTTGGCGGCCAGGTGGCGGACCCCGGCGACCGTGCCGCGGCTGGTCTCCACGAGCGCGGCGAGGATCGAGCCGCCCCGCCGGTCGGTGGCGTCCGGCCCCAGCTCGTCCGGGCCGAACGAGGCACGCCCGATGAGCGCCGAGGCGAGATAGAAGGCCGCGGCGAGGGCGGCGACGAGCGCGTACCCGTGGAACGACGTGGCCAGCACGGTCTTGATGAGCGTCGCGCCCGCCCCGATGCCCAGCGAATAGCTCAGCGAGCCCAGCGTGCCGGCGACGGAGTTGGCGGTCACCAGCGTCGCGTCGGCCACCACGTGCGGGGTCGCCGCGGACAGCCCGGCCAGGAAGAACCGGTTGAGGCCGATGACCACGAGGGCGAGCAGGAACGGGATCGGCGACTTCTCACCGCCCCAGATGTACAGCGCGATCGGCAGCACCAGCAGCGCCCGTGCGATGTTGGCGACGCTGACGATCGAGCGGCGCCGCCAGCGGTCCAGGAACACGCCGACGTACGGGCCGACCAGCGAGTACGGCAGCAGCAGGATCGCGAACCCGGCCGCGATGGCCATGCCGCCCGCCCGCTGCTGCGGGTTGAACAGCACGCTGCCGGCCAGCGCACCCTGGAACAGCCCGTCGCCGATCTGCGCGATCACGCGCACCGAGACCAGCCGCCGGAAGCTTCGCTGGCGGAGCACGGCGCGGACGTAGTGCTTCTGCTGGCGGGGGGCGATGGTGCTGGCGGACACCGCCAAAGCCTACGGCGAACCGTGCCCGCACGACCCGGCACGAACAGAGAAGGGCCCTCACCATCCGGTGAGGGCCCACTCCGAAAGGTCACGGCTACGACTTGGGCGCCTCGACGGCGGGCCGGCCGTTGACCGGCTCGACGACGTCGTCCCCCGCGATGCTGCCGAGCTTGCTCAGCAGCTTCTGCAGGTCGATGCCGGTGAGGTCGGTGCCGAGCTGGAGGCCCTGGGCGACGTTGCTCGCCACCGAACGGGTAAGCGACGAGGCCCCGTCGGTGGAGATCACCGTCATCTTGTCGATGTTGCCCATCGGGTCGCTGGCCGCCTTGACGACGTCGGGCATGACGCGGACCAGCAGGTCGAGGATCGCCGCCTCGCCGTACGTGGCGAACGCGTCGGCCTTGAGCTTCATCGCCTCGGCCTCGGCCTGGCCGCGGGCCAGGATCGCCGACGCCTCGGCCGTACCCTCGCGCTCCAGCGCCTCGGCGATGGCGACACGGCGACGCTGCTCCGCCTCGCCTTCCTTGGCACCCTCGATGGCGTTGGCCTCGGCGAGCGCGGCGCGGCGGGACCGCTCGCCCTCACCGGTGAGGCGGGCCTGCTCGGCGGCGCCCTGCGCGGCCGCGATGACCGCCTGCCGCTGCGCCTCGGCCTTGAAGATCGCGGCGTTCTTGGCCGCCTCGGCCTCCTGCTCGACCTTGTACCGCTCCGCGTCCGCCGGCTTGCGCACCTCGGTGTCGAGCTGGCGCTGCTTGAGCTCGGCGTTGCGCTCGGCCACCTTCTGCTGCTCGGCCAGGATGACCTGCTCGCGCTCGGCCTGGGCCAGCGGGCCGGCCGCGGCCGACTTCGCCTTGGCCGCGTCGATCTCGGCCTGGATGCCGGCCTGCTTGAGCGAGAGGTTCCGGTTCGCCTCGGCGATCGCCTCCTCCGAGCGCAGGCGTTCGGACTCGGCGGCCTGCCGGGCCTGCGCCTCGGCGATCGCCGCGTCGCGCAGCACGCGGGCGGCCTCTGGCCGGCCCAGGTCGGCGAGGTAGGAGCCCTCGGCGAAGATGTCCTGCAGCTGGAAGGTGTCCAGCACCAGGCCCTGGTTGGTCAGCGAGTGCTCGGCCTCCTCGGCGACCGCGCTGGCGAACGCGGTGCGGTCCCGGATGATCTCCTCGATGGTGAGCCGGCCGACGATCGAGCGCAGCGCGCCGGCCAGGACCTCGCTGGTGAACAGGTCGATGCCCTGCTGCTGGTTGAGGAAGCGCTGGGCGGCGGCGCGGATGGCGTCCTCGGTGCCGCCGACCTTGACGATCGCCACGCCCTGGAGGTTGGCGCGGATGCCCTGCTTGCTCACCGCGCCGGTGATCTCGACGTGGATGCGGCGGCTGGACAGGTCGAGCACCTGGAGGCGCTGCACGATCGGCACCACGAAGACCGAGGCGCCCATGACGACCTTCTGGCCGGACAGGTCGGTCGAGCGGCTGCCGTCGACGCCCTGCACCGACTTGCCCTTGCGGCCGGTGATGATGAACGCCTCGTTGGGGCCGGCCACCTTGATGCGCGAAACGATGAAGAACACGATCAGCAAGATCAACAGCAGGCCGCCGCCGATGGCGACGAGCAGGACAGAGTCCATCCGCTCCTTCTTCCGGGGAATGTCTAGAGGGGGGTTTCTTCCACGATCACGCTGGTGGGGCTCGTCGCCTCCACCACGAAGACCCGGGCGCCGAGCGCGATGGGCCGGTCGGCGCGGGCGCTGACCTTGAGGGGCTGGCCGGCCAGGGAGATGCGGACCTCGCCGAAGCCGCTGCCGGTGATGGGCGTGACGACAACGCCGGTGGTGCCGATCATGTCGCGCTGGGTCGGGGTGGCGTCGGTGCGCATGTTGAGCGCGAGCCGGGCCAGGCGGGTGGCGAGCCAGGCGGTCGGCACCGCGGCGACGACGCCGCCGGCGACGGGCAGGAGCAGCCCGTCGGCGCCGGTGATCGCCCCGACGGCGGCGCCGGCGAAGCCGAAGGCGCCGATGAACCCGGCGACGGCGGGCACCGAGAACGGGCCGGCCGCGTCGGGATGGCCGAAGTGGAAGAGGTCGCCGATGAGCACGGACAGGGCGAGGATCACCACACCCACGCTGCCGATCACCAGGAACGTCGTCTCCACCCGTCCCCTCCCCTCCAGGACACCTGGAGGGTAGCCCCACCGCGCCAGCGGAAGCGTCCGGCGAAAGGAGCAGAATTGACGACGTGCGGTGGGTTGAGGTGCAGGCGCCGATCGATGCGCTGGGCGTGGCGGTGGACGAGTCGGGAATCTGCCGGGTGCGCTTCGGCGGGCTGCCGGAGAATGCGACGGCCGCGGAGCCCGACGAGGTGCTCGAGCGCGCGCGCGACGAACTCAAGCGCTATTTCGCCGGGGAGGAGGTCGCATTCGCGGTGCCCCTGTCGGTGCGCGGGGGCTCGGACTTCGAGCGCGCCGTCTGGCGGCAGCTCTACGCCATTCCGTACGGCGAGATGCGCACGTACGGCCAGATCGCGGCCGCGGTCGGCGATCCGGACGCGGCCCGCGCCGTCGGCACCGCCTGCAACCGGAATCCGATTCCGGTCATCATTCCCTGCCATCGCGTCGTGGGCGCCGACGGCAAGATGGTCGGCTTCGGCGGCGGCGTGTGGCGCAAGAAGATTCTGCTCGAGCTCGAGGCGCGGGTGCGCATCGAACGCGAATTCGGCCTGTAGACGACGAAAAGGCCGGCCCGTGCGGGCCGGCCCTCTCCGTGGCGGGTCAGCGCTCGACTTCGCCCTTGATGAACTTCTCGACCGACTCGTGCGCGTCGTGGTCGTTGTACTGCACCGGCGGCGACTTCATGAAGTAGCTCGACGCCGACAGGATCGGGCCGCCGATACCGCGGTCCTTGGCGATCTTCGCGGCCCGCAGCGCGTCGATGATGACGCCGGCCGAGTTCGGCGAGTCCCACACCTCGAGCTTGAGCTCGGCGTTGAGCGGGGTGTCGCCGAAGGACTTGCCCTCGAGGCGGATGTACGCCCACTTGCGGTCGTCCAGCCACGGCACGTGGTCGGACGGGCCGATGTGCACGTCGGACTTCACCATCTCGTGCGGGATCTGGGACGTCACCGACTGGGTCTTCGAGATCTTCTTCGAGACCAGGCGGGTGCGCTCCAGCATGTTCATGAAGTCCATGTTGCCGCCGAAGTTGAGCTGATAGGTGCGCAGCAGCTCGACCCCGCGGTCCTCGAACAGCTTGGCCAGCGCGCGGTGCACGATCGTGGCACCGACCTGGCTCTTGATGTCGTCGCCGACGATCGGCAGCCCGGCGTCCTCGAACTTCTTCGCCCAGGCCGGGTCGGAGGCGATGAAGACCGGCAGGGCGTTGACGAAGGCGCAGCCCGCGTCGATCGCGGCCTGGGCGTAGAACTTGTCCGCGTCGTCGGAGCCGACCGGCAGGTACGAGACGACCACGTCGACCCGCGCTTCGCGCAGGGCGGCGGCCACGTCGACCGGCTGCTCGTCGGACTCCTCGATGATCTCGCGGTAGTACTGCCCCATACCGTCGAGCGTCGGGCCGCGCTGCACGGTCACGCCGGTCGGCGGTACGTCGCAGAACTGGATGGTGTTGTTCTCGCTCGCACCGATGGCGGCGGCCAGGTCCTGGCCGACCTTCTTCGCGTCGACGTCGAACGCCGCCACGAACTCCACGTCGCCGACGTGGTAGTCGCCGAACTTGACGTGCATAAGACCCGGTACTCGGTCATTCGGGTCGGCGTTGCGGTAGTACTCCACGCCCTGGATCAGGGACGAAGCACAGTTGCCGACACCGACGATGGCAACGCGGACGGAGCCCATCGCGGATGCCTCCTTCTTGTTGTTCACGATGACCGCTCCGGATCTTCTGCCGAAGGCGGCTGAGGGGTGGTGCCATTGCGCTCGTTCGCAATGAGCTCTTCTAGCCAGCGGACCTCGCGCTCGCACGCGTCCAAGCCGTGCCGCTGGAGCTCGAGCGTGTATGCGTCGAGCCGCTCGGCGGCCCGGCCGAGCACGTCGCGCATGCCTTCACGGCGCTCCTCCACACGTCGGCGGCGGCCCTCGAGGATCCGCAGCCGGGTAGCAGGGTCGGTGCGCGCGAAGAACGCGAAGTGCACCCCGAAACCGGCCTCACTGTCATAGGTCTCGGGGCCGGCGGCGCTGAGCAGCTCCTGGAAGCGCTCCTTGCCCTCCGCGGTGATCGTGTAGACCACGCGGCCCCGCTTGCCGGTCAGCAGGGGTACGTCTTCAGGGTTGGCCGGGGCGTCGGCCGGAGGAGCACCCTCGGTGATCCAGCCGTCCGCCTGCAACCGGCGCAGCGTCGGGTACAGCGAGCCGTAGCTGATCGCGAACCGGAAGGCCCCCAGCTTGGTCGTCAGCTGCTTGCGCAGCTCGTACCCGTGCATCGGAGATTCGTGCAGAAGGCCCAGGATCGCCAATTCGAGCACTCCCGGCCTCCTTCCCGTAACCCGCCCGATGTATCGGGCCGATACATCGAACGGTAGATCGGGATTCGGACGGGCGCAACAAATCCGACCAAGTGCGCTGGGACACACCGCTGGTCGTCGATCGGACCGTTACCGATGGTGACGGGAGTCGCAGTGCGGCGCGGGACCGCGTACCCTCGGGCCCATGCGTACCCAGCGTCAGGTTGTCGACTTCTCTCTGAGAAGACGCGCCCTGCTGCGTGAGGTGCAATCCGGGCGCGTCGGCACCTACGAGGTGTGCGACGCGTCGCCTTACCTGAAGAGTGCAGCGAAATTTCACGGCGAGCCGACCGACGAGCTGTGCCCGGTCTGCCGTCATGAGAACCTCACCCTCGTGCACTACATCTACGGGGATGAGTTGCGGCAGTCCTCCGGGCAGGCGCGCCGGCTCGCCGAGCTGCCGATCCTCGCGATGACGCTGAGTGAGTTCCACGTGTACGTGGTGGAGGTATGCCGCGCCTGCGGCTGGAACCACCTCGTCGAGCAGTACCTCCTGGGCCGGGACGGCCTCGCGGCCGACGGCGGCGACTCTCCCTCGCGGATGCGCGAAGGGGCGGTCGAGTGAACCTGTTGCACGTGACGAAGCGTTGTCACGGGTGTGGGGTCGCGCCGCTCCGGTCGCACCAGCGAGTGGTGCACCTCACAGTCATGACGGCGACGGAGCATGCGTCGACGATGCAACCGGCAAGGTGGGACGAATGAACTACGGTGACCCGAGCAACCCCCAATCGGGCCGCGCGCAGGTTCCTGGAAGCCAGCCGGAACCACCCTCCCCCAACCCATCCGCCCCGCCGGCCGGCCGGGCGCAGGTCGGGCGCGCGAGCGTCGGTGGCAGCCCCACCGGCTCGGCCCGCGTCGGCGGCTCCGCCGGCGTCGGCTCGGCCCGGGTCTCGCCCCCGACGGGTTCGGCGAGCGTCGGCTCCGCGCGGGTCGGTGGCTCCGCGAGCGTCGGCTCGGCCCGGGTCTCGCCGCCCGAGGGCCCGACCGGACGTGCCTCGGTGACGGGCGCGGCGTCCGTGCCGGGTGCCGCGGGCCGTGCCACCGTCGGGCGCGCCGTCGTCGGCTCGGCCTCGGTCGGCGCCCCGTTCGGCGGCGACCTCATGGACGGACCCGGCGGTCCGGGCGGCCCGGGTGACCTTCCCCCGGGCAAGGGCGGCGCCGGCGGCAAGGACGGCCGCAGCACCACCGCCAAGGCCAAGAAGCGCCGCCGGCGCAACATCCTCATCGCCTCGATCGCCGCGTTCATCATGATCGCCGGCATCGGCATGGTCGCCGGCACGTACTACTTCGACCAGGTCGCGCTGCCCGACGACATCTCCCTGGACCAGTCCACGACGATCTACTACTCCGACGGCGTGACCCCGATGGGCCGCATCGGCGAGAACCGCACGGTGCTGGCGTTCAAGGACATCCCGGTCGACATGCAGCACGCGGTGGTCGCGGCCGAGGACAACAGCTTCTACACGAACGACGGCGTGGACTACAAGGGCGTCGTGCGGGCGGCGTGGAACAACGTCAGCGGCGGCGACCGGCAGGGTGCCTCGACGATCAGCCAGCAGTACGCGCGGCGCTGGGCCGACCTCGAGGGCGTCACCTACGCCCGTAAGGTCCGCGAGGCGGTCATCGCGCTGAAGCTCAACCAGCAGTACTCCAAGGACGAGATCATGACGATGTACCTCAACGTCGTCTACTTCGGCCGCGGCGCCTACGGCGTGGAGGCCGCCGCCCAGGCCTACTTCGGCAAGCCCGCCAAGGACCTGCAGACGAGCGAGGCCATGCTGCTGGCCGGCCTGATCAAGAACCCGGAGGGCAGCGGCAAGGGCTCGCCCTTCGACCCGAACATCGACAAGGCCCAGGCGCAGGACCGGTTCAACTACATCAAGGGCCAGATGGTCAAGCTCAACTTCGTCAAGGCGGAGGAAGCCGAGGCGAAGATGAAGTTCCCGGAGAACGTCATCACGCCGGCCGACTCCCGCAAGCGCTCGGTGGCGGCGCAGAACCTCGACAAGCCCGAGGGCCTGATCATCCACCACGTGCTCGGCGAGGTCTCGCAGCTCAAGGACCCGCGCACCGGGCAGCTGCTCTACGAGGACACCGACGCGGACGGCAAGAAGAACTTCGACAAGATCCGCAACGGCGGCATGAAGATCGTGACCACGATCGACAAGGACATCCAGCCGATCGCGGTGCGCGAGGCCAGCCGCAACAAAGACTCGAACATGAACAAGCAGCCCGAGAACCTGCAGGCCGCGCTCGTCGCGGTCGAGCCGGGGACCGGGGCGGTGAAGGCGTACTACGGCGGCGACAAGGGCAGCGGCAACGACTACGCCGGCTACTACAACGACCCGGTGCTCGGCACGGGCGAGGACAGCTGCTGCGGCGGCCACCCGCCGGGCTCGACGTTCAAGGTGTACACGCTCGCGACCGGGCTGATGGCCGGCTATCGCATCGACTCGATGTGGGACGGCAACTCCCCCGGCGACTTCCCCAACAGCGGCCGGTCGATCAAGAGCGGCAACCCGGTCAAGAACGCCGGTGAGAACCCGGTCTCGCACCCGAAGTGCGCGTCGGGCGCCAGCAGCTGGTGCACCCTCGAAGAGGTCACCGTGATGTCGCTCAACGTGCCGTTCTTCGCGCTCGCCGAGAAGGTCGGCCCGGACAAGGTCATCGACACGGCCCGCGCGGCCGGCATCACCGACATGTGGGCCACGGTCAACGGCAAGTCCACGAAGATCGACCTGACCCAGAAGACCGGCAAGGACGTCTTCCCGAACAACTTCAACACCGAGGTCGCGTTCGGGCAGTACCCGATCACGGTCCTCGAGCACGCCGGCGGCATCGCGACCATCGCCGCCCGCGGCTACGCGGCCAAGACGCACTTCCTCAAGGAGGTGTGGACCGACGGGAAGAAGACCTACAACGAGGTCATCAACCCGAAGCGGATCCCGGGCTTCACCGACGGCATGTCCGACGACATCAACACGGTGCTGCAGGGCGTGCCGAAGCACTACAACCTCAAGATGAAGGACGGCCGCCAGATCGCCGGCAAGACGGGCACCTGGCAGTACGGCCAGAACCAGAGCGGCAACGCGCACGCCTGGATGGTCGGGTACGCCGCCTACGACCCGGTGAAGAAGACCCCCGACCTCGCGGTCGCGGTCTGGGTCGGCAACAGTGGCAACGAGCAGCCGATCAAGGACTCGTCGGGCAAGTCGATCATCGGTGGTTCGCTGCCGGGCCCGATCTGGCGCGACTTCCTCAACGACGCGCTGACCCAGATCAAGGCGCCCAAGGTCAACTTCCGGCCGCCGGCGAACACGGGCCGCCTGGACGTCGGCACGGGCATCTCGCCGCAGCCGAGCGCACCGGTGGTCGATCCGAACAACCCGGGCGGCGGGCAGACGCAGGACCCGAACAACCCGGGCAACGGCCAGAGCCAGGGCGCCGGCGGGAACGGCGGCGGCGCCGTGCCGACCACCGAGACGACGCGAAGGCGCTGACATCTGCAGGGTCTGATGTGTGCGGCCACGGCACCGGCGGTATGTTCGCCGGGACCGTGGCCGCATTCTTTTGTGGGGGTATGCGTTGGACTCGGGCACGCGCAGGGTCGTTCGGTGGGTGCTGCTCGGGCTCTTCGCGGCGCTGGTCGTCTACGGCCACATCTGGTACCGCAACCGCCACGACTGGTTCGACCTCGGCATCTACCGCCAGGCCGTGAACTGGTGGCTCGACGGCCACCCGCTCTACGACTACGTCAAGCCCGACGACACCCAGGGGCAGCTCGGCTTCACCTATCCCCCGTTCGGCGCGCTCGTCCTGGTGCCGTTCGCGGTACTGCCCTGGACCGGGGCCGTGGTGCTCTACAGCATCATCACGATCGCGGCGACCCTGGTCACCACCTACTGGCTGGTCGCCCCCGAGGCCCGGCGCAAGGGCTGGGAGCTGCTGTTCGCGTTCGTCCTCGCGCTCGTCGTGATCAGCGCGCTCGAGCCGATCCGTGAGAATTACACGTTCGGCCAGATCAACATGGTGCTCGTCGTGCTGGTCCTGGCCGACCTGCTCGTGCTCGTGCCGCGCAACAGCCGCTGGGCCGGGGTGCTCATCGGGCTCGCCGCCGCGATCAAGCTGACGCCGGCCATCTTCATCGTGTACCTGCTGATCAGCCGCCGGTACCGAGCCGGGCTCACGGCGATCGCGAGCGCCGCGGCCGCAAGCCTGCTGGCGTTCGCCGTCATGCCCAGGGGCTCGATCGACTTCTGGACGGACGCGTTGTGGCAGGGCGAAGGGATCGGCAACGCGGCGTACACCTTCAACCAGTCCTTCTACGGGATGCTCGCCCGGCTCTCCGCGCCCCACGACGCCAACCGCCTGGTCTGGGCGGTCCTGGTGCTGGCGGCGCTCGGGTTCGGGCTGTGGCGGGCGCGCAAGGCGGCGCTGGCCGGCGACGAGGTGGTCGGTCTGACCATCACCGGGATCGTGGGCTGCCTGGTCAGCCCGATCACCTGGGTGCACCACATCTACTGGTTCGTGCCCGCGCTGATCGTGCTCGCCGCGGCCGTCCGGCGGGCCTGGCTCGCCGTGGTCATCGCGGTCACCGTCGGCCTCGGCCTGGTCTCCTGGTTCGAGCAGGGGCTGCCGCTGGACCCCTGGAGCCACGGCATCCAGGGATTCATCATCAAGAATTGGTACCTGCTGCTGATGGTCGCCCTCCTCTTTGCCCTGCCGATCCGGAAGGATGCCCGCGTCGAGCCAGGCCTTGCATCGACTTCCGAGCCGGCGACGGTACGGTGACACGATGCCGATGAGTACGGGCCAGCCAACCGCGCGCCCCGAGCATCCAGTCGACGAGCCCGCCAACTCCGACCGCTTCATCGGTGGCCTGTCCGAGTCGATCGGCGGCCCCATCGGCAACCACGCCGTGCGGTCTCGCAGCGGTGGCCGCTTTTGGACCCCCGCTCGCGTAGTCCTGCTGCTGATCTGCGCCATGCTGAGCTTCCACTGGATGCAGAAGTCCCCCTGCCGCGACGCCGCGTGGGTGGACATGAAGCAGTACAAGTACTTCTGCTACACCGACGTCCTCGCGCTGTACTACGCCGAGGGCCTCAACGAGGGCCAGGTCCCCTACGCCGACCACCAGGTCGAGTACCCGGTGCTGACCGGCGCCTTCATGGGCGTCCTCGGCCTGCCGGTGCACGACCTGCACGAGCGCGGCATCGTGCAGAACGACGGCCAGACGTTCTACGACGTCAACGCGGTCGTGCTCGGCGCCTTCGGCATCGCGGCGGTCGTCGCGACCCTGGCGGTGCGCCGCCGCCGACCCTGGGATGCGGCCCTGTTGGCCGCCGCCCCCGCGCTCTTCGTGTCCGCGACCGTCAACTGGGACCTCTTCACGGTCGGGCTGACCGCTGTCGCAATGGCCTACTGGGCCAAACGAAAACCGGTCCTCGCCGGGGTGTTCCTCGGCCTCGCGACCGCGGCGAAGCTCTATCCGGTGCTGATACTCGGCGCCCTACTGGTGCTGAGCATACGAACAGGCAAGTGGAGAGACTTCTTCATAGCCGTGGGCACCGGCGTGGCCACCTGGCTGGTGGTGAACCTGCCGGTGGCGATCTTCTTCTACGACGCCTGGTCCAAGTTCTGGCAGTTCAACCAGCTGCGCGGGATCGACTGGGGCACGCTGTGGTACATCGGCGCGCACTTCCCCAGGGGCAACGGGCAGTACGGCTTCCCGTTCTTCCAGAATCTCGACCTGGACCCCGAGCATGCGACGCTCAACATCCTCTACCTCGGCCTGTTCCTGATCTGCTGCGCGGGCATCCTCATCCTCGGGCTCACGTCGGCCAAGGAGCCGCGCCTGGCCCAGCTGGCTTTCCTGATCGTGGCCGCGTTCCTGATCACGGGGAAGGTGTGGTCGCAGCAGTACGTGCTGTGGCTGGTCCCGCTCGCCGTGCTCGCCCGGCCTCGATGGGGTGCGTTCCTGGCCTGGCAGGCGGCGGAGGTCATCTACTTCGTCTCCTTCTACGGGGAGCTCATGGGGGCGTCCGGGCGCCAGGTGTTCCCTGAGGGCGTCTTCGTGCTGGCGTCGATCCTGCGCCTGGTGACGCTCGCGATCCTGTGCGGCTACGTCATCCACGACATCCGGAAGCCGGAGGATGACGTGGTGCGCCAGACGTACGAGGGCGAGGACCCCGACGGCGGCAGCTACAACGAGGATCCGCTGGAGGAACACGTCCTGCTGGAGCCGCCACCGCCACCATCGCCGGCGCTGGCGAGGGGTTAGCGGCCCGACTGTCCGTTTCACGTGAATCCATGATCGGCCCGGCTCGATGCCTTACCGGCTCGAGCCGGGCCGTTTCTTTTCGATAAGTCGGGCGCTTCGCGCGACTTATCGGCCATTTCACGATATTGCGTGATCGAGCGTCTTGATCGACTCGGGCTCGCGGCCTCGTTCAACCGGGTGCAGGCGGGCCACCACCAGCAGGGCCAGCAGGACGACCGCGCCGGCGACCGCGAAGACGACCTCGATGCCGGTCACGAAGCCGTCGAGGGCGCCCGGTTGCGCGGCGATGGCGGCCGTCGACATCTGCGTGCCGGTCCGGCTTTCGTACACCCGGCTGAGCACGGAGCCGAGGGCCGCGGCGCCGACCGCGGTACCCAGGGACTGGAAGAACCGGATGCCCGTCGTGGCCACGCCGAGCTGGTGGGTGGGTGCGGCGTCCTGGACGACCGTGATCAGGCGCCCGATGAGCTGGCCGAAGCCGACGCCGAGCAGCACGAGCGCGCCGCGGATCGCCCACAGCGACGTGCCGAGGTGCACGAACAGCACGATCGCGCCCAGGGCGGCGGCCGCGGAGCCCGTGCCGAGGAACAGGGCGGTGCGGACGGTGAGCCGCAGCCGGGCCGCCGCCATGCCGGAGGCGGTCAGGCCCAGGGCCATGAACGCGAGGTACAGGCCGGAGTCGGAGGCGCTGACACCGCGGGCGACCTGGAGGTACAGCATCAGGTGCACCATCGCCCCGATCATCGCCGCGCCGATGAGCAGTTGGATCGCGTAGCTGCCGCGGATGGTGCGGTCGCGCAGCAGTGACGGCGGGAGCACGGGGTGGGCCGCGACCGACTCCCGCCATCCGAAGAGCGCCAGGCTCACGAGGGTGGCCGCGATGAGCGCGAGGATGGTCGGGGACGTCCAGGGGTACCGCTGACCGCCCCACTCGCAGATCAGCAGCAGGCCGGCCGCGAACGCGCCCGCCAGCGCGGCGCCGGGCAGGTCGAGGTCGGTGCGGCGGGTGACGCGGGGGATGCGGATCGCGAACAGGCCGCCGGCGATCACGACCAGGCCGAGCGGGACGTTGATGTAGAAGATGCCGCGCCAGTTGCCGTGGTCGGCGAAGAGGCCGCCGATGAACGGTCCGATCGCCATGCCCACCCCGGCGAACAGGCCGCCGATGCCGGCGCTCTTGCCGCGGTCGGTGCCGGGCTCGGCCAGGTTGGCGAGCACCACCATGGTGACGCTCATCAGGCCGCCGGCGCCGATGCCCTGGACCGCGCGGAACGCGATGAGCTGGCCCATGCTCTGGGCCGCGCCGCAGAGGACCGAGCCGAGCAGGAAGACGCCGATCGCCGAGAGCCAGACGGGCTTGGCGCCGAAGGCGTCGGTGAGGCGGCCGTACAGCGGGAGGACGACGGTGGACGCCAGCGCGAAGGCCGCGACCAGCCAGGCGACGTGCTCGACGCCGTGCACCGGGTCGAGGTCGCGCACGATCGGCACGATCGCCGACGAAACGATGTTCTGGTCGAGGATCGCCAGCACGATCGTGAACATGCAGAGCAGGACGCCGACTAGCCGTTGGTACTTCGTCATGCTCAATAGACTAAGCACAACTTTAGACTCGGTACAAGTTTAATCCTGGTACAGTGTTGGCATGGCTCTGAACCCCCGGCACGCCGACGGGCGGCGTGAGTTGCTGCGTGAGGTGCTCGCGGACCCGGCGCGGGCGGCCGCGATCGCGCCGCTGCGGGAGACGCTGCGGGAGCGCAAGAAGGCGCAGACGCGGTTGGCGCTGTGGAACGCGGCGATCGAGCTGTTCGTCGAGCACGGGTTCGACAACGTTTCGGTGGCCCAGATCGCGGCGGCGGCCGACGTCTCGAAAATGACCTTCTTCAACTACTACCCGAGCAAGGAAGACCTGGTCGTGGGGCCGATGTCGGAGCACATCGGCGAGCCGGCCCTGATCGTGCGCACGCGGGCGCCGGGCTCCTCGCCGGTGGACGCGCTGCACCGGCACTTCCTGGAGGGCCTGGCGCGGCGCGACCCGAACACCGGCCTGTGCGACAAGCCCAACGTCCTGGCCGTACTGCAGCTGATCTTCTCGACGCCGAGCCTGACCCAGCGCGCACTGGCGATGCTCGCCGAGTCGGCGAACGAACTGGCCGCCGAGCTGGGCCCGGACTTCCGCCACCGGGCCGCGGCGTCGATGATCGCGGGCGTGCGCAACGCCCTGGTCATGGAGAACACGAACCGCCTGCTGGCGGGGGAGAGCGCCGATGCCGTGTACCCGTCCGCGGTCGCCAACGCGGATGAGGCCTTCGCCCTGCTGCGCTCCGGCCTCTGAGGATCCCGGCCCTGACCCTTCCACTTCTCAGAGGCGCCGCCATCGGGCTTCCGGATCCGCGGCGGTCTCTCATCCGGCCCGGGCGACCACCCGATCCCACTGGCACTGGTCACGTCCACCGGCGAGGGATCAGCCACGCAGCGCCGGCCGGGGATCAGCCGCGATGCCGTGGCCGCATGCGGCCACGGCGGTCCCGGCCCGCGCCGGGCGGTGGTGCGGTCCCGGCCCGCGCCGGGACCTCGGTCAGCCGTCGATCTTGTACAGGATGACGTCGCCCTGCTCGGTGCGCGTTATGCCCAGGCCGTCGATGGGGGCGTCGATGGCCTTCGCGTACTCGGTGCCCTGGGCCCGGTCGCGCAGGACCACGACCGTGCGGATCTTCAGTTCGCGGAGCTGGTCGACCGTGGCCTGGTCCGGGAACTGCTGCATGTTGAGGCGCAGGATCTGCTGGTCGTCGGGCGTGAAGCCGGAGCCACCGTTGACCATCTTCGGCAGGCCGTCGGTGCTCCAGAGCATGGTGTTCATGTCCTGCAACTCGCCGGTCGGCAGCACCATCAGGGGCGCCTCGAGCGTGCTCATCGCGACCGGCGACGGCGGCACCTCGGGGTTGGGCTGCCACTTGTGTACGCCCTCAGCCAGCACGAGCACGAGCGGTATCAGCGTGATCAGGCGCCAGGCGCCCGCTCGATCGCCGACGTCGGACTGGGTCTGGTCGGCGAAGAGCTCGACCGCGCGGTCCGCGAACGCGCTCACCGCCCCCGCGGCGAGCAGCGCGAGGAACAGCGTCACCCAGACCATCAGCCGGCCCGACGTGCGGATGCCCTCGAAGCCGGGCAGCACGCGGTAGAGCGCCATGTAGCCGAAGTCGCCGTGCCCCGGGCCGTTGCTGCCCATCGCCAGCATGGCCGTGATCACCACGCCGACGCCGAGCAGGATGCGGTGCTGGAGCTTCCACACCGACACGAACAGGCCGGCGAACGCGAGCCCGTAGAGGAAGAAGCCCGGCAGCAGCGCCATCTCCGGCGCCCAGCCCAGCGTCGAGCGCGCGTTGGCGTAGGCGTCGCCCCACAGCCACGACTCCGGCGGCGAGATGAAGAAGCCCTTCAGCGGCGGCGAGAACAGACTGATGATCTCCGCGCTGCGCTTGGCCTCCTTGTGCTGCTTCAGTACCTGCAGATAGGGGTAGGCCATCATTGCGCTCACGCCGGCGAAGAGGAGCCCGCCGCCGAGGTTGGCCAGCAGCAGCTTCCAGCCGAACGGCCGGCGCTCCTTCCAGCGGAACGCCTGCCGGTAGCCCCACGTGATCGCGGCCGCCAGCACGACGAACAGCAGCGCATAGGCGAACGGGATGCCGATGCCGAAGCCGAGGCTGATCTGCCACGCGGCGACGGCCCAGCCGCCGACGACCCAGCCCCAGCGGCGCTTCTCCGGCTCGTACCCGTTGCGCAGCGAGAACCCGTGCCCGCGCGCCAGCATCGCCAGCGACAGCGCGATCCCGCCGATCGACAGCACGTGCAGGTGGCCGGCCTGGCCGAGCCGCCACGGCGCATAGGCGAACGCCGCGCCGGCGACCGCGGCCCCCGTCCGACCGGCCCCGAGTTGGCGGACGAGCGCGTAGGCCCCGAAGAACGCGAAGGCAAAGATGAAGATGAAGACGAAGTTGTACCGCACGATGGCGGCCTCGGGCCCCGTGCCGATCATGCCCGCCGGGGCGTAGCCGAGCAGGGTGTCGGAGAACGCGTAGCTGTACTGGTCCGGGTAGAACGCGTTGGCGTGCCACAGTTGCAGCGGGTCGGTCGTGAGGATGTGCCCGGCCCACGCCATCTGCCAGGCCTGCAGCGTCGGGTCCCAGATGTCCTGGGGGATCGTCGTGGCCGGGTGCCTGATCGCGGGCCAGGTCATGGCGATGGCGAGCAGGACCGACCCGATAGCGGCGAGCGTCCACTCGTGCGCGAAGAACCGCATGAGGGCCGAGCCGCTCGTCCGGGAGATCCGGCCCACGCGCCCGGGGACGAACTCGGGCTCGGGCGCGAACGCGGTGAACGGGTCGGAGGGCTCGTCGCTCTTCGCCTTCTCGCCGTCCTCGTCCGCCGCGGTGTCGGACTTCTCGACGGGTTCGGCACCCGCGCTCGCGTCCGCGGCGTCGGGCTCCTCCACCGGCGGGGTCCCGGTGGAGGACTCGTCGTCGCCGGCCGAATTCGCCTTATCGGACGAAACGGATATATCCGATTCATCCGTGTCGGCGGTATCCGAAGTCGACGCGGTCTCGGCGCCGGCGTCCGAAACTTTCCCGTCGGCGCCCTCGGACGCGCCCGAGTCGGTGGTGCCGGGTGGGTGGCGGCCGTCCGGCTCGCTCGGATCTTGCTCCTCGGACACTGTCGGCTCCGACGAAACGTTGCTCACGCCAGCCGCTCCCGCAGGTAGTTGATGTCGGCGCCCTGGCCCTCGGCGCCACCCGGAGTTTCGACGAGAGCGGGGGCGCCGGCCGCGCGGATGACCGCGACGATCAGCTCCGGATCGATCTCGCCGGAGGTCATGTTGTCGTGCCGGTCTCGGCCGGAGTCGAAGCCGTCGCGCGAGTTGTTGGCGTGGATCAGGTCGATGCGGCCGGTGATCGCCTTGACCCGGTCGACGATGTCGAGCAGGTCCTCGCCGCCCGCGTGGGCGTGGCACGTGTCGAGGCAGAAGCCGACCTCGTAGTCGCCGATCGCGTCCCACAGCCGGGCGAGGTTGTCGAACCGGCGCGCGCAGGCGTTGTCGCCGCCGGCCGTGTTCTCGATCAGCACCGGCGTGGCGAATCCGCCCTGCTCCGCGGCGTAGGCGAAGGTCTTGCGCCAGTTGTCGAAGCCCGCGTCGAGCCCGTCGGCCTTTTCCACGTGACCACCGTGGACGATGAGGCCCTTGGCGCCCACCTGGGCCGCGCCCGCCGCGTGGCTGAACAGCAGCTTGCGGCTCGGAATCCGGATCCGGTTGTTGGACGAGGCCACATTGATCCGGTACGGCGCGTGGACATAGACGTCGATCTCGGCGGCGCGGATCGCCTCGGCGTCGGCGCGGTCCTTGGGATCCGTCCAGGCCTGCGGGTCGGTCAGAAAGAACTGGATGAGGTCGGCACCGCGGGCGGCGGCCTCGGCCAGCGGCTCAGCGGGGTCGACGTGAGCACCGATTCGCATGCCGCAGAGCCTACGACGTGGGTGTGACACTTCGCGCGACCCGGTTCGGCCGAGGGGGGCGAAGCGTCCGGTATGCCGGTCTTCCGTCACCGTGGCGCCGATCGCGTCGTTACGCACGTAGCCGCCTCGTGATCGTGCCGGCGCTGGCATGGCTCGATGGAACGGCCCCCCATTCGATCCCCCAACCCTGGATGGCTACTGGATGGCTACCTTGTCTGGACACCGATCGGCAGTCCGCCTGGCGGCTACCGCGGCGATCGCCACCGCGGCCCTGACCGTGGGCGCCAGCCCGGTGAGTGCCGCTCCCTCCGCGCCGACCGTCGAGTTCTCCGGCGGCAGTGTGCTGAGCCTGCTCGTCTGCAAGTCGGAACCGAACACCGGCGACCTTTCGGTGCCGGCCGACTCGCGGATCAACTTCGTCAACCGTCTCGGCCAGAACGCGGCCCTGAAGGTGGACGGGAAGAGCGTGGCGACGGTACAGCCGAATCAGCAGGTCCCTGTGCTCTTCAAGAAGGGGCCCGTGGAAGTCGCGATGACCTTCGACTGCGGAGTCGGCGTCGTGCAGCAGTTCAAGCCGGTCTCGGTCGGCGTGACCGCGCCGCCGCCCGCGCCCGTCGCGACCGCACAGGCCGCGCAGGGCCAGGCCAAGGCGGCGCCGGGCGCGACGAAGACCGCGGCGGCGAACGGGCCCGCGGGCGCGGCCGCCGGCGCGGCGAACGGCGTGATCAGCAACCGCTCGGGCGGCGCCGCGCGCTCGACCAGGACGCCCCAGGCGCAGGACGGCTCGGCGGCCGCGGCGGACGAGATGGGTACCGAACCCATCGACCCGTCGTTGCTGGACCCCAGCGCGGCGCCGGCCCCGGCGATGGGCGTGGACCCGAGCGCACCCGTGGACGACCGCGTCACCGTCGAGGAGCCCGTGGCCGCGAGCGGCCCGGCGAGCAACGGGCCGGTCGGCCTGCTCGCATTGGTCGCGACGGTGTGCGTCGTGGGTGTGGGAATCGCCGCAATTCGGGCTATTATTGCGGAGCGGGCATCACGCGCTAGCTTCGCATAAGGTACTATTTCCATAGCTCCGCGGGGCGCCGTCATCCAACGCACCGGTGTGGTCGTTCCTCCCCAGGTCCCACCCAACGAAGCGGATGACGCGCCCCGCGGTCTTTTTCTGTCTGGACCCCCCAGCGTGTACTCTGGTTCGGTCCGTCGGCCTCAGGCCGATTGACGACGCACGACCTCCTGCCGCGGATGGACCGCGGCCGCTTAGCCCGTAGGAGGTGAGAAAGTCTTGCGTCATTACGAGATCATGGTGATCCTCGACGGAAGTCTCGAGGAGCGCACCGTCGCACCGTCGCTCGATCAGTATCTGAATGTGATCAGGACGTCGGGTGGCTCGGTGGAGAAGCTCGACGTGTGGGGCCGTCGGCGCCTCTCGTACGAGATCCACAAGAAGACCGAGGGTATCTACGCCGTCATCGACCTCCAGGCCTCGCCGGAGTCCGTTGCCGAGCTGGACCGTCAGCTGCGACTCAACGAGTCCGTGCTGCGCACCAAGGTCATCCGGCCCGAAGTCCGCTAAGCGGATTCGGGCGAGATCGATCTGCTTCGCCCGGCCCCAGACCACGAGGCGTGACGGGAAACTGTCGTACCCCTGTGACATGGTGGCCATACACCAGCGCGCGAGGAGTTGACTCAAATATGGCAGCGGGAGACACCACGATCACGGTCATAGGCAATCTGACCGATGATCCTGAGTTGCGTTTCACTCCGTCGGGAGCGGCGGTCGCCAAGTTCCGGGTGGCAAGCACCCCCCGGTTCATGGACCGCACCACCAACGAGTGGAAGGACGGCGAGCCGCTGTTCCTGGCCTGCACGGTGTGGCGGCAGGCGGCGGAGAACGTCGCCGAGTCGCTGACCCGCGGGTCGCGGGTGATCGTCTCCGGCCGGCTCAAGCAGCGGTCGTACGAGACGCGCGAGGGCGAGAAGCGCACCGTCATCGAGCTGGAGGTCGATGAGATCGGCCCCTCGCTGCGCTACGCGACTGCCAAGGTGCAGAAGATGTCGCGCAGTTCCGGTGGTGGCGGTGGCGGCGGGTTCGGCTCCGGCGGCAACGGCGGGGGCGGTGGTGGCGGCGGCGGCTTCAACGAAGACCCGTGGGCCAGCGCGACCCCGGCCGGTGGCGGCGGAGGCGGCGGCAGGTCGAACTCTTCCTTCGACGACGAGCCCCCGTTCTAATGGCATCAGGAGCAAGAGCAATGGCGAAGGCTGCGGCCCTGCGCAAACCGAAGAAGAAGGTGAACCCTCTCGACAAGGAGGGCATCGCCTACATCGACTACAAGGACACCGCGCTGCTGCGGAAGTTCATCTCCGACCGCGGCAAGATCCGCGCTCGGCGGGTGACCGGCGTGACCGCCCAGCAGCAGCGTCAGATCGCGCGTGCCGTCAAGAACGCGCGCGAGATGGCGCTGCTCCCCTACACCGCGACCACGCGCTAAGGGGGCCGGTGACATGAAGATCATCCTCACCCAGGAAGTCTCGGGCCTCGGGACCCCCGGCGACATCGTCGAGGTCAAGGACGGATACGGGCGCAACTACCTGCTGCCGCAGGGGTTCGCGATTCCGTGGTCCAAGGGTGCCGAGAAGCAGATCGTGACGATCAAGCGGGCCCGCGGGGCCCGTGAGATCCGCGACCTCGGGCACGCCAACGAGGTCAAGGCCCAGCTCGAGAACCTCAAGGTGCAGCTGGCCGTTCGCGCCGGCCGCGAGGGGCGTCTCTACGGCTCGGTCACGCCGGCCGAGGTCGTCGAGGCCGTGCAGAAGGCGGGCGGGCCCGAGCTCGACCGCCGGCGGCTCGAGCTGCCGGGCCACGTGAAGTCGGTGGGCGACTACAAGGTGCAGATCAAGCTGCACCCCGAGGTCGCGGCCAGCTTCACGCTGAAGGTCACGGCGGCCAAGTAAAGCCAACGCAATGGGCCCCGGAGCGAAACCGCTCCGGGGCCCTTTGGCTTGGTCAGCTGTAGAGCGGGATCGCGTCACCGATCATGTTGGTCAGGTCCCGGACCTGGGTCGAGTCGCCGGCGCTCTGGGCGATCGTGCGCAGGTCGGGGAGGCGGACCTCCTCGGCGTACCGGCTGGCCCGCAGCACCTCGGCCAGGTAGGCGGCGACGTAGGAGATCCGCAGCGGGCGCGGGGACTCCGCGAAGTCCGCGGTCAGGGCGCTCGCCGTGATCGGCTGGGAGAGCTCGCTCGCCTCGCGCGTCTTCGGGTCCTGCCAGCGGACCCGCACGTCGGCGAGGTGGCCGGCGGCACCGGGGCGCAGGTGCAGGGCATACAGGGCGGTCACCGCGTGGCCGGGGCCGACCTCGCCACCGTCCACCCGGTCGTTGCGGAACTGCGAGGCCGAGAGCGCGCGGTTGTCGTAGCCGATCAGGCGGTACGACAAAACGGTCTTCGGGTCGAACTCGACCTGGGCCTTGGCGTCCAGCGCGCGCAGGGCGACCGTCGCGGGGAGCTGCTGCACGAAGACGTGGTCGGCCTCGGCCTGGTCGCTGACGTACACGACATAGCCGTCGCCCTTGTCGGCGAGCTGCTCCATGAACCGGTCGCCGTAGTCGCTGCCCACACCGACGCCCAGCAGCGTGATCTGCTTGGCCGCGGCCTCCTGGATCTCGCGGACCAGCGGCGTCGCGTCCGTCGTGCCGACGTTGGGCAGGCCGTCGGAGAGCAGGATGACGCGGTTGGTGGCCGAGTTGCGGAAGCCCTTGCGGGCCGTGTCGTAGCCGAGGCGCAGGCCCGCCTCGAGGTTCGTGCTCCCGGCGACCTTGAGACGGTCGATCGCCCGGTTCAGGCCGTCACGGTCGCGCACCTGGGTCATCGGGCGCAGCACCTCGGCCTCGTCGGAGTACGAGACCAGGGCCACCGAGTCCGTCGGGCGCAACTGATCGACGAGCGTGCGCAGGCCGTGCTGCACCAGGTCGAGCTTGCCCGGCTCCGACATCGAGCCCGACACGTCCACCACGAAGGTCAGCGCCGCGTCCGGGCGCTCGGCGTCGGACTCGCCGCGGGTCTGCAGGCCGATACGCAGCAGGCGGGCGTTGTCCTCGGCGCCCCGGTGCGTGGACGGCAGCCGGGTGCCGTCGGTGTTGATCGAGAAGCCGTTGCCCTGCGGCTCGCGGTACTGCTGATCGAAGGAGTTCACGAACTCCTCCGGGCGGATCGCGCTCGCCGCGGGGCGCCGGCCCGACTCGAGGGTGCGCTTCGCGAAGCCGTACGAGGCCGTGTCGACGTCCACCGCAAACGTCGACACGGGCTCGTCGGACGCGGACACCTCGCCGGCCGCGGCGCGCCCGGCCGCGGCCTCGCCGGTCGTCTCGGGCGTCGCGAGTCCCTGAGGTTTGTCCGGCGCCCCACCGGTGAGGCCCGGGGCCGCCTTGTTGCCGCTTTCGCTGCCGCTGCCGCTGTCGCTGCTGGGAGAGTCTGCCGCGCCGCAGGCCGCCAGCAGCGTGGCGGCGATTGCCACCAGCGCGGCGACCTGCAGGCGTCGTACCGAGTGCCGACCGGCCATCGAAGCCTCCTCGAGAGGTGTTTGGCCGGTCAGACGGCGGCGATCGGCGAGCGGCTCCCGGCGTGACCCGACGGTGACCGAACGGTGATCGACGAGTTGTCAAAAAGGAAGGTGCTGCGTCGCCAGTACCGCGAACCCGACCGTCGCAATGCCCGCGCCCAGCACCGCGCTCGCGAAGCCGATCGCGAACGGCCGCCAGCCCGTTGTCACCTTGCCGAGCAGCATGGCGACCACGATGCTGATCGCCATCGAAACCGCGAGCTGGGGTACCAGATGGCCGATGTTCGCCATTGCCTCGTCGTGCTGCGACGGGCAGGGCAGGCCGAAGGCGTTGGTGCAGCCCGGGCGCGGGTCGTCCGGCAGGGTCATCGACCAGCCGGCGTACGCGGCGAAGGGAATCAGGTACCAGCAGGCCGTCGAGATGAACGACCCGATGTAGACGCTGCGCTGGTCCGGCTCCTCCTCGTCGTCCTCGTCCTCGTCGTCGACATCCTCCCGGTCCTCCGGCGGGGGCGCCGGCGGCAGGGGCAGACGCCGGCGGGGACGCCGCGTGGCCCACTCGTCGTGGTCGAGCACCCGGCCCTGGCCGGGGCGGCGGTACGGATCCGAGCGCGCCGGGAACGGCTCGATGCCGTAGTCGTCGTCCTCGGGCGCACGCTGCTGCGGAATCCAGCGCTCCTGGCGCGGATCCCAGCGGCCCGTCTCCGGCGCCTGCCGCTCTCGACCACGCGGCCGATCCCAATCCGGGTACCCCACCGCCGGAGCGTCACCCTTTCGTGACCTTTCCGCAATCGGTCGTCCAGACGAAAATCCGCGAGCTTCTTTTTGCCGCACACAGGCTGTGGACGCCGTACGTGCAGCTCAGAGCCCGGTTGAGCAGCCTGTTCGCCGGGTTTTCCACAGGGCTGTACACAGGCTTTCCCAAGGTCTGGGGCCTCGGTCCACAGGTTGTCCGCAGGCTTGTCCACCGGCTAACTTTCATCGAACGCCAGTCGCCCCATACGGTTGCGCGGGCGCATCGCGCGCCGGCGGTTTTTTGTCATACCCCCGAGGTCTAATGACCTGGCGGGTGTGGCGTTGAGGGGCGGATATGTCGATCACCGAAGACAAGCGCGGCGGCGACCACAACTGGGACGAGGAGCCGCCGCCGGAGCCCGGTGAGCGCAAGTCCTCCCGGCCCGGCCCCGCCGAGACGTTCGAGCGCACGCCGCCCCAGGACGTCGCCGCCGAGCAGAGCGTCCTCGGCGGCATGCTCCTGAGCAAGGACGCGGTCGCCGACGTCGTCGAGATCCTCAAGACCACCGACTTCTACAAGCCGGCGCACAGCGTCATCTTCGACGCGATCCTGGATCTGTACGGCCGCGGCGAGCCGGCCGACGCCGTCACTGTCGCCGCGACGCTCGCCGACACCGGCAACATCGCGAAGATCGGCGGCGCGCCGTATCTGCACACGCTGATGACCACGGTCCCGACCGCCGCGAACGCGAGCTACTACGCCCGCATCGTCGCCGAGCGCGCCGTCCTGCGCCGCGTGATCGAGGCCGGCACGCGGATCGTCCAGCTCGGGTACGGCTCGGGCGGCCCGGGCGGCCGCGACGTCGACGACGTCGTGGACCTCGCGCAGCAGGCCATCTACGACGTGACCGAGAAGCGCGTGAGCGAGGACTTCGCCATCCTCGCCGAAATGCTGCAGCCGACGCTTGACGAAATCGAGGCGGTCGGCGCCACGGGCGGCATGATGACCGGCGTGCCGACGGGCTTCAGCGACCTGGACCGCCTGCTGAACGGCCTGCATGCGGGCCAGTTGATCATCGTTGCCGGCCGGCCTGGGCTGGGCAAGTCGACTGCCGCCATGGACTTCAGCCGGGCGGCCTCGGTCAAGCACAACATGGCCTCGGCGATCTTCAGCCTGGAAATGTCCAAGGTCGAGATCGTCATGCGACTGCTCTCGGCCGAGGCTCGGGTGCCGCTGCATGTGCTGCGGTCCGGGCAGCTGTCCGACGACGACTGGACCAAGCTCGCGCGGCGCATGGGCGAGATCAGCGAGGCGCCGCTGTTCGTGGACGACACGCCCAGCATGAACCTCATGGAGATCCGGGCCAAGGCGCGGCGGCTCAAGCAGCGCCACGATCTCAAGCTCATCATCGTCGACTACCTGCAGCTCATGACCAGCCCGAAGCGCACCGAGAGCCGGCAGCAGGAGGTCGCCGACCTGTCGCGTGGCCTGAAGCTGCTGGCCAAGGAGGTCGAGTGCCCGGTGGTGGCGGTGAGCCAGCTGAACCGTGGCCCCGAGCAGCGCACCGACAAGCGCCCACAGCTGTCCGACCTGCGCGAGAGTGGGTCAATTGAGCAGGATGCCGACGTTGTGATCCTGCTCCACCGCGACGACTACTACGACAAGGAGTCGCCGCGGGCCGGCGAGGCCGACTTCATCGTGGCCAAGCACCGTAACGGGCCGACCGACACGATCACGGTGGCGGCGCAGCTGCACCTGTCGCGGTTCGTGGACATGGCGATCTAGGACGGCGGTCGGGTCAGCAGGGCGGTCACGTCGGCGTCGGTCAGCTGGTGGAAGTCGTCGTAGTAGCGGCTCACGGCGCCGAAGTAGGGTTCGGCCAGCGGGCAGATGACCTCGTCGGCGGCGCGCCGCAGGCGGGTCACCGCGGCCGTTGCGCCGACCGGAACGGCGAGGACGACGCGGCTCGCGGACAGGTGGCGGGCGACCGTGACGGCGGCGTCGGCCGTTGCGCCAGTGGCGAGGCCGTCGTCGATGACCAGGGCGACGCGGCCGGTGAGGTCCAGTGGGCCGCGCGAGCGGCGGAAGAGGCGTTCGCGGCGGTGGAGCTCGGCGGACTCGTGGCGTACGACGGCCGCGATCTCCTCGTCGTCCAGGTGCAGGGCGATCTCGTCGTTGAGAACCCGGACGCCGCCCGGGCCGACCGCGCCGAAGGCCACCTCGGGGGCCCAGGGCACGCCGAGCTTGCGTACCACCAGGACTTCCAGCGGGATGCGCAGGCGGCGGGAGACCTCGGCGGCCACCGGTACGCCGCCGCGGACCAGGCCCAGGGCCACGGCGTCCTCCCGGTCGGCGTAGTCGCGGAGCAGTACGGCGAGGGCGGCGCCGGCCTCCTCGCGGTTGCGGAAGCCCATGCCTCCTGTCTACGCCGGGTCGGGGTCGGCCGTCTTGCGCAGGGACCACCAGAAGGCCAGGAAGGCGACCGGGTACAGCAGGTAGCCGAAGCGGGTCGCCGGCGTGAGCATGATGGCGGCGGTGAGGCCGGCGGCGATGTACGCGGCGGCGACGCCCGCGGTCCTGGGCGGCCGGCGGAACAGCATCAGGGCGATGACCGCGCCGGCCAGGAGCAGCAGGGCCAGGGCGATCGTGCGGCCCGCCGGGAGTGCGGTGGCGATCAGGTGGCCGGGCAGGGGTGACTGGGCGGGGCTGGTCACGAGGCCGTGGCCGCTGGGGAAGCGGACGGCGTTCTCGATGTAGGCGTCGGCGTTGACCAGCAGGGCGGGGAGCAGGGCGAGGAGCGGGATGCCCAGGGCGGTCGCGGCGAAGCCGATGGCGCGCCGGGAGGCGGTGGCGAGGATCAGGACCAGCAGGACCAGGGCCACCGGGAGGGCGAAGAGCTTCAGGGCGCCGGCCAGGCCGACCGCCACGCCGGCCGCGGTGTAGCGGTTCCGGGCGGACAGGGCGAGCGCCAGCAGGCAGAGGGTCAGGACCGGGAGGTCGTCGCCGCCGGTGGCGAGGGTCAGGGTGCACAGCGGCAGGACCGCCACCGCCTGGGCCAGGCGCAGGGGGTCGGCGTGAGGACGGAGCAGGTTCAGGCAGTACACCAGGCAGAACGTCGTCACGACCGCGAACCACACGCGGGCGTCCGTCCACCAGGCATCGCCGAACGCGGCGCGCGGTAGGCCGAAGACCGACATCCCGGGCTGATAGGGGGCGTACCCGAGGAGGCGGTCGGGCTCGGGGAGGGCGGCGATGGCCTCGCGCGCGAGGTACGGGGTGCCGGTGTGGGCCAGGCGGTCGCCCATCTGCTCGACGACCAGAACCTCTTCCTGCGCCCGGTCGGTGCGGCCGGATGCGCGCTGGACCGCCTCCACCAGGAGCGGGAGCAGGGCGGTGGTGACGAAGAGGAGGGGTACCACGCGGTGGCGGCCGATGAGGAGGACCAGCGCCGCGCCCGCCGCGTAGGCGATCCAGGCGATCGTGCCCCAGGCCCGGTGTGGCAGCAGGGTCGAGGTCAGGGCGGTCACCGCGGCGAAGGCGGCGCAGAGGGCGTAGAAGGCGGCGTCCAGGAGGCGGGCGCGCAGGTCGGTAGCGATGCCGACCATTGTGCCGATGTCTAGGTGGACTTCTCGCGCCCGGGGGGTTCGGCGGAGCCGAGGCTCATGCGGCGGGCCCGCCGGCTTCTCGACATCCGGATCACCGCGCCGGTGTCGTGCAGCGGGTCGGCCAGGTGGCCCTCGCCGCGGTGGAGGTGGGCGAGCAGTCGGTCGGCCGGCATGGCGCGGGCGAAGAGGTGGCCCTGGCCCGCGGGGCAGCCGAGCTCCCACAGCTGCTGGCGCTGGTCCTCGCGCTCCACGCCCTCGGCGACCACGAGGAGGTCGAGGCTGCGGCCGAGGTCGATGGTGGAGCGCACGACGGCGCCGGGGGCGGACGCGTTCATGGCCGAGACGAAGCTGCGGTCGATCTTCAGCTCGTCGACGGGTACGCGGGCCAGGGTGGCCAGGGACGAGAAGCCGGTGCCGAAGTCGTCCAGGGCCAGGCGGATGCCCTGGTCGCGCAGGGCGGCGAGGACCTCGTCGACGACCTCGAGCTTGCTCAGCGTCACGGACTCGGTGAGCTCGATGACGAGAGAGGAGGAGGGGACGCCGCGGGCGCCGAGGCGGCGGGCGACCGCGTCCGGGAAGGAGGGGTCCAGGAGGCTGCGCGGGGAGACGTTGACGGCGACGGGGATGGGGTACCCGGCGTCGGCCCATTCCGTCACGGCGATCAGGGCCTGGTCCAGTACGGCGTCGGCGAAGGCGGCGAGCTGGCCGGAGCGTTCGATGGCGCCGAGGAAGCGGTCGGGCGAGAGGGGGCCGCGGTCGGGGTGGTGCCAGCGGGTCAGGGCCTCGGCGGCGATCACGCGGCCGCTGGCGAGGTCGACGATGGGCTGGAAGTGCACGGTGAACTGGTGCTCGGCCACGGCGCGGGCGAGGTCGCCGCCGAGGGTGAGGCTGCCGACGTCGGCGGTGTCGCGGGCCTGGGCGTAGACGACTACTCGCTGGCCTTCCTGTTTGGCCTGGTACAGCGCGATGTCGGCGCGGCGCAGGAGTTCTCCGACGCTGCCGGCGGTGCCGGTGGTCACGCCGCAGGTGGCCTCGACGCTGATGCGCATGTCGTCGAGCTCGATGGGCGGGGCGAGCGCGTCGAGCATGGCGTGGGCGCGCAGCTCGGCGATGGCCGGCGCGCTGAGGCCGGACAGGAGGATCGCGAACTCGTCGCCGCCGAAGCGGGCGACCAGGTCGCCGGGGCGGGCCGCGGCGGTGAGGCGGTCGGCGACGGCGACGAGCACCCGGTCGCCCTCGGCGTGGCCGAGGGTGTCGTTCACCTCTTTGAAGTGGTTGAGGTCGATCAGCAGGACGCCCACGACGCCCGCCTGGCCGGCGAGGATCTCATTGCCGTACTGCTGCAGCCGCCTCCGGTTCGCCAGCCGGGTGAGCGGGTCCTGCGCCGCGGCGCGGGCGTGGCTGTCGGCGAGGCGCTGGGTCTCGGCGAAGGTCGCGGCGTTGCGGATCGCGGTGCACAGGGCGGCGGTGAAGGTGCGCAGGGTGTACTGCTCCCGCTCGGTGAACTTGACCGGCCCGCTGCCGCGGAAGCGCAGCCGCAGCTGGCCGAGGTCGCCGTCGCCGCGGTAGCTCTCGAGGGCGACGGGGATCAGGTAGCCCTCGGCGGCCGGGGCGTCGGCGGGCGGCCCGTCGTAGAGGATCTCCTGGCCGTTGCTGCGGACCAGGCGCGAGTCGCCGCCCGGCGAGCGGATCTCGACCTCGGCCTGGTCGGTGGAGAAGATGTCGGTGGCCCGGCGCACGGCGGCGTAGAGCACGTCGGTCTGGTCGACCGAGTTGAACTCGTCGGTGGCCTCGGCGAGGCGCTGCCAGGCCTCGTTGCCGGCGCGGGTGCGGGTCTTGTTGGCGAACGCGAGATGGATCGCCACGGCGAGCGGTGGAAGAACGAGCAGGAGCCATTGGCTGATGTGGTACGCCACGACAGTGAGCAGCGCGACGCCGAGGAGCCCGAGCCGGGTCATGATCCGGACGTCGACGTGTGCGAACAGCAGCTGGCGGAAGGGCTTGTGCGTGATTATCGAGAACAGTCCGTGGGCCACAAGTTCGTCGATCAGCATGTAGGCCAGAAATGCGGCGAAAAGCCCGGGTATCGCGGCGAATGGGTTGGATGCCGGATTTTGCAGGATCGGTTGAGTTCCGGCAAGAGTCGCGGCGCCGACGGCGGCGGCCGCGCCAATTGTGTCTTTTCCGACATTGAACCCGATCTTGGTCGGATCGGTCGCCCGGCGGGCCAGGTGGGACAGGAATGTGCCGCACGCCGTGCCGAGGATCATCTCCGGCGCCGGCAGGAAAACCGCGGCGAGCGTGATCACGGCGGTGGTCGGTGTGATCACGTCCGACACGGACCGGATGCGGATCTCCATCGTCACGAAGCCCCGGCCGACCAGCACCAATGTCAGCACGGCCAGGCCGGCGAACTCGGCCGGACGGCTGGCGACGCCCCAGAGACCCCAGAGCGCGGCGAGCGCCCCGCCGACGACGACGGGACCAACGAGACGCCACAGGCGCCGGTTGGTCGCGTCGTCGACTCGCGGTGTTTTCTGCATCGGCCACCTCATCGTGACCGATATCGCTACGTGCTTGTCAACCCGGGATCGGGTCAGCCCCAGTCGTGGTCTCTCAACATTTTTCGCCCCTAAAGGTCGCGTCGCGGATACGACCCCCGTTCAGCACCAGATATCGATGTTCATCGACCTCTGAAGTGCTGAACGCAGCCTAGGGTGCAAAACGCAAGATGCCCTAAGCGAATTGTCCGTCGAATCATAGTTTGCGAACTATAACGGCCTTTGTCACGATTCAGCAACCCGAAAGTGACGCTCCGTATAGCGAAATCGACGCGGCTAGCCCTAGCGTGCACGACTACCCCCACCGCGCGCCTCAGATGCATAAGCTCTTTTGCGTGCCAAACGAGCTGACACACGTGGACGACTCTGGAGCCGCCCGGATGGTCGATGTGGCCGCCAAGGAGGTCACCGTCCGGCGGGCCGTCGCCGCGGGATTCGTACGCACCACAAGCGAAGTCGTCGCGCTGCTGCGTGACGGAGCGCTGCCGAAGGGTGACGCTCTGGCCGTTGCGCGCATCGCCGGGATCATGGGCGCCAAGCGGACGCCCGACCTGGTGCCGCTGTGCCATCCGATCGCCCTGCACGGCGTGACCGTGGAGTTGACGCTGCGTGACGAGACGATCGAGATTGAGGTGGCGGCCAAGACGGCCGACCGGACCGGGGTCGAGATGGAGGCGCTGACCGCGGTGGCGACCGCGGGGCTGGCGCTCATCGACATGGTCAAGGCGGTCGACCCGGCGGCGTCCATCGAGAACGTGCGGGTGCTGCGCAAAGAGGGCGGGAAGACCGGGCTGTGGGAGCGGGACCGATGAGGGCCGTCGTGGTCGTGGCGTCCAACCGGGCCGCGGCGGGGATCTACGCGGACACCAGCGGGCCGTTCCTCGTCGAGGGGCTGCGCTCGCTGGGCTTCGAGGTGGACGAGCCCGTCGTGGTGCCCGACGGGGAGCCGGTCGAGGCCGCCCTGCGGGACGCGGTCGCCGGGAACGCCGATGTCGTACTCACGAGTGGCGGGACCGGGATAACGCCGACCGACCGCACGCCGGAGATGACCCGCCGGGTGCTCGACTACGAGGTGCCGGGGATCGCCGAGGCGGTTCGGGCGGCCGGGCTGGGGAAGGTGCCGACCGCGATGCTGTCGCGCGGCCTCGCCGGGGTCGCGGGGCGGACGCTCGTCGTCAACCTTCCGGGGTCGCGGGGCGGGGCCAAGGATGGTCTGGCCGTGCTCGGCCCGGTGCTGCGCCACGCGGTGGAGCAGCTCCGGGGCGGGGATCACTGATTGGAAGCGACGGTCTGCAAGCGACGCGGACCTGAGCATTAGGCTTCGAACGTGACGTTACCGATCGCGTGGACGGCCGCCCGCGAGGCGGTTCGCGCCGCTGGTTCGGCGCTTGCGCCGGAACCCGTGGCGGTGCCCCTCGCCGACTCCGACGGCCTCACGCTCGCCGCCGACCTGGTGACCCTGACCGACCTGCCGGCCTTCGCCACCTCCAGCGTCGACGGCTGGGCCGCGCGCGGGCCGGCGCCGTGGCGGATCGTCGGGCGGGTGCTCGCCGGGGACACCGCCGGGCCGCTCACCGCCGACGGCACCTGCGTCGAGATCGCCACCGGCGGCATGGTCCCCGAGGGCACGACCGCCGTGGTCCGCGTCGAGGAGTCCCGGACCGACGACGGGCTGGTCACCGGCCAGGCCCGCAAGCTGCCCGACTGGCGCCGCCAGGGCGAGGAGGCCGCGGCCGGCGAGGTGCTGCTGCCCGCGGGTACCCCGATCACGCCGGGGGTCATCGGGCTGGCGGCGTCGTGCGGGTACGACACGCTGCCCTGCCGCCCCGCCCCGAAGACGGCGGTGCTGGTCTTCGGCGACGAGCTGCTCACCGCCGGCGCCCCCGGGCACGGGCGGGTCCGCGACGCGCTCGGCCCGGCCCTGCCCTCCTGGCTGCGCCGCGCCGGCACCGACGTCGTGCACGTGCGCGGGCCGGTCGCCGACACGCTCGAGGACCACGTGGCCGCGCTGCGCGGCGCGGTCGACGCCGGCGCGCAGGTCATCTGCACCACCGGCGGCACCATGCACGGGCCGGTCGACCACCTGCACCCCGCGCTGGCCGAGCTCGGCGCCCGCTACGTCGTCAACACCGTGGCCGTGCGCCCCGGCTTCCCGATGCTCGTCGCGCAGCTGCCCGGCGGGCAGTTCGTCGCGGGTCTGCCGGGCAACCCGCAGTCCACGTTCGTCGCGTTGGTTTCGCTGGTACTTCCCCTGCTCACCGGCCTCACCGGCCGATCGGTTCCCGAGCCGGCGACCGTCACCCTCGGCGCCGACGTCGCCGGCCGCGGCGACTTCACGCACCTCGCCCTGGTGACCCTCGCCGACGGTCGCGCGCACCCGGTCGCGCACGTCGGCTCGTCGATGCTGCGCGGCCTGGCCAACTCGGTCGGCTTCGCGGTCATCCCGCCCGGGACCGAGGGCCACGCGGGCACGGTCGCGCAGCTCGTGCCGCTGCTGGACGGGGACCGCGCATGATCCGCACCCAGGTCACCACCGAGCCCCTCGACGTGCAGGCGCACGAGCGGGCGGTCGCCGACCCGGCGGCGGGTGCGGTCGTGTCGTTCGCCGGCGTCGTGCGCGACCACGACGGCGGGCGGGGCGTGGTGGAGCTCGAGTACGAGGGCCACCCCAGCGCCGCCGACGTGCTCGCCGAGGTCGCGGCCGAGATCGCCGCCGACCCCGCGGTGCGCGGGCTCGCCGTCTCGCACCGCGTCGGCCGGCTCGAGATCGGCGACGTCGCGCTGGCCGCGGCCGTGTCGACCGCGCACCGGGCGGAGGCGTTCGCGCTCTGCGCCCGGCTCGTCGACGAGGTCAAGGCCCGGCTGCCGGTCTGGAAGCGTCAGGTGTTCACCGATGGTGAAGAGGAATGGGTGAACTGTCCCTGAGGTGGCGCCGCGCCCGCTTCAGGGTCTTGGCCGCGTGACCCGCGCGCCAGCGCAGGTCGGGGCGGCCCTCCCGGTCGAGCGCGGCCAGCAGCAGGCCGCCCATCAGGCCGATGTTCTTCATGAACTGGATCCGCTGCAGCTGGCGCTGCTGCGGGTCGTCGATCTCCCAGAACGCGTGCCCGGCCAGCGTGGTGGGCACCAGCGAGCCGGCCAGCAGCAGCGCGGCCGGCCGGGTGACGTGCCCGGTGGCCAGCAGCACGCCGCCCGCGACCTGGGCGGCGCCGTTGACCCGCACGAGCGTCTCGGCGTCGGTCGGCAGGCTCGGGTGCAGCGCCTTGATCGTCGGTTCGAGCTTGTCGGTGACGCCGCGGGCCTTGCCGGCCAGCCGGCCCGGGTTCGTGAACGCGGCCCAGCCCTGGACCACGAAGATCGCCGCGAGCATCGAACGGGCTGCGGTACGTACGGGTCTCATGACGGAAACATACCCAACCGCGAAATGTCGTACCCCCTCACTACGGTAAGCAGCATGGCGGAAACAACGACGGTCACCACGGTCTGGACGACCGACCAGGTGATGGCGCTGGCCCCCGACTCGTCCGCGCAGCGGGCGGCGCGCGGGCTCGCGGCCGACCGCGCCTGGCTGGAGACCGGGCTGAGCGCCGCCGACGACATCGACCCGACCCTGTGGGGGCTGTGCCAGGGCAGCGGGAGCACGCCGTATCAGACCGCCGTCGACCTCACCGAGCCCGCGTTCAAGTGCACCTGCCCGAGCCGCAAGTTCCCCTGCAAGCACGCGCTCGCCCTGCTGCTGCGGTGGTCGTCCGGGGCGGTACCGGAGGCGGTCGCGCCGTCGTGGGCCAGCGCCTGGCAGGCGGCCCGGGCCGCGCGGGCCAACCGGTCCGCCGCGGGGCCGGCCTCCCCCGCCGGCGAGAAGCCCGGCGGGGGCAGCTCGGGCCGGGCCCCCGTCAGCGAGAAGGCCCAGGCGCGCCGGGCCGACCGCATTGCCGCCGGGCTCGACGAGCTCGACCGCTGGCTCGCCGACCAGGTGCGCTCCGGCCTCGCCGGCTCGGGCAAGGGCGGCCCGGCCTGGGACACGATGATCGCCCGGCTCGTCGACGCCCAGGCGGCCAGCGCCGCCGGCATCCTGCGCCGCACCACCGCCGTGCTGGGCTCCCCCGAGCGGCTGCTCGGCGAGCTGGCCCGGCTGCACCTGCTGGTCGGGGGCTACCGGCGGCTGGAGGAACTGCCCGAGGAGCTCGCGGCCAGCGTCCGCATGCGCGTCGGGGTGCCCATCGCGACCGAGACGGTGCTCGCCGGCCCGGCGGTGCGCGATCGCTGGCAGGTGCACGGGGTGCGCGACGAGATCGAAGACCAGCTGACCGTGCGCCGGGCCTGGCTGCGCGGGGCCGGGTCCGCGGTGCCGCTCATCGTGCTGTCGTTCGCGGTGGCGGGCCAGTCGCTACCGATCGACCTGCTGCCCGGCACCGAGTTCGACGCGGACGTGTGCCTCTACCCGGGCGGGCAGCCGGCGCGGGCGCTCATCGCCAAGCGGCACGCGCCGCCGGAGCGCATGCACTTCGTCGCCGGAGGCGCCGGGGTCGAGGACAATCTGCAGGCGCACGCGGTCGCGCTGGCCGGAGACCCGTGGCTCGACTACTGGCCGATGGTGCTCGACGGGGTCTCCCCGGTGCGCGACGGGGGCGGATGGGCGCTGGTGGACGCCGACGGCGACGGGCTGCCGCTCGACCCGGCCGCGGGTGAGCCGTGGCGGCTGGTCGCGGTGACCGCGGGCCGGCCGGCGACCGTCACCGGAGAGTGGTCGGCGGGCGGGTTGCGGCCGCTGGGCGTCTGGGCCGACGAGCGGCTGGTGCGGCTGTGAACGCCGAGGAGAAGCCGGACTGGGGCGATGTGCTCGCCACCGCGCTCGTGGGGACGCAGCGGCGGACGCTGCCGGCCGGGGTCGGGCGGGTCGGGGAGGACCCGGCCGAGGCGCTGCTCGACGCGGCCGGGTCGCTGGCGCTGTACCGGCGCGCGGGGTTCCGGGCGCGCCGGGGGCTCGCGGTGCCGGAGGCCGCGCCCGACGACTCCGGAATCCCGCTGGTGTCGTGGGCGGCGGCCGCGCGGGCGGCGGACCTGCTCGCGGTCGACGCGGCCGGTTACGGGACGAGCAACGCCGTGCCGGTGCGCGACGCCGACGGGCGGCTGGAGCTGCTATCCGAGTGGCTGGGGGGCCTGGGGCCGCGGCGGGTCCCGGGCGATCTGCTGCCGGCGCTGCTGGACGTGGCCCGGCGGCACCGGGCGCTGCGGCCGCTCGTCGCCGCGGCGGGCGGTCCGCGGGCCGGCTGGCTGGCGCGGCAGCGGCCCGAATGGGGGTTCCTCGGCGCGACCGCGGTGGAGGCGCCGGCCGACGATCCGCAGGGGTGGGAGCTGGGCTCGATCGGCAAGCGGGTCGGCATCCTCACCGCGGTGCGGCGGGGCGGCGCCGCGGGGGAGCAGCGCGGGCGGGACATGCTCGCCGACGTCTGGCCGACCGAGACCCCGGACGACCGGGCCGCGCTGCTCGGGGCGTTCGCGACCGGGCTCTCCGCCGCCGACGAGCCGGTGCTGGAGAGCGCGCTCGACGACCGGCGCAAGGAGGTGCGGATCGTCGCCTTCGACCTGCTGGCGATGCTGCCCGGGAGCGGCTTCGCGCGGCGGATGACCGAGCGGAGCACGGCGTGCGTGCGGGTCGTGGGCGGCCGCATCCAGGTCGCGCCGCCGGCCGCGTGCGACCGGGCCATGCGCCGCGACGGGATCGTGCCCCGGCCGCCCGCCGGCGTCGGGGAGCGGGCCTGGTGGCTGGAGGAGCTGCTGACCCGCACGCCGCTGTCGGTCTGGGGCGAGCCGGAGGAGTTCCTGGCGCTGCCGGTGACCGACGAGTGGGCCGCCGTGCTGCGCCGCGGGCTGGCGCGGGCCGCGGCCGGGCAGCGGGACTCGCGCTGGGCCACGGCGCTGACCGGGCGGCTCACCGAGGAGGTCGCCGCGGGCGGCCGGCCCGACGACCGGCTGCTGCTCGAGGCGCTCTACGACGCGCTGCCCTCCGATGCCCTGGCCGCCCTCGCCGTCGGCGTCCTGCGCCGCGGGCTGGCCGGGGCCGCCGCGGTCGGGGTGGAGCACGTGCTGGAGCTGTGCCCGCGGCCGTGGCCGGAGCCGCTGGTCGAGGCGGTGTTCGCCGCGCTGGACGACCTCGGCGGGCGGCGCTCCGCGGGCTGGCGCCTGGCCGGGCTGTGTGAGCTGGCCGCCCTGCGGCTGCCCGCCGGCACCGCCGAGCGCGCGACCGCCATGGCCGCCGCCCTGCCCTCCGACGACCCGATGTCCTCGATCGTCGGCCGCTTCGCCGACACCCTGCGCTTCCGCCGCGACATGCTGCTCGAGCTGGCATGACCCCCGACGTCCCTCACCAACCCCCAGGAGTCCGCGTGACCAGCACAGTCGATGTCACCGCCGCCCACGTCGACGGGGCGCCCGTTGCCGAGACCGTGCAACGGCGACACGCCGAGGAGGAGTTCGCGGCCGAGCTCGTCGCGCTGGCGGCCGGCGACGAGCGGCCGCGGCCGCCGGGGTGGCGGCTCTCGCCGTTGGCCGTGGTCACCTACCTGCTCGGCGGCGCGGCGGCGGACGGGACGGTGATCACGCCGAAGTACGTCGGGCCGCGGCGGCTCATGGAGGTCGCCGTCGCCACGCTCGCCACCGATCGGGCGCTGCTGCTGCTCGGCGTGCCTGGCACCGCGAAGACCTGGGTGTCGGAGCACCTGTCGGCGGCGATCAGCGGCGACTCGACGCTGCTGGTGCAGGGGACCGCGGGCACGCCGGAGGAGGCGATCCGGTACGGCTGGAACTATGCCCGCCTGCTCGCCGAGGGGCCGAGCCGGGCCGCGCTGGTGTCCAGCCCGGTGCTGCGGGCGATGGCCGACGGGCGGATCGCGCGCATCGAGGAGCTGACCCGCGTGCCCTCCGACGTGCAGGACACCCTGATCACGATCCTGTCCGAGAAGACGCTGCCGGTGCCGGAGCTCGGGCAGGAGGTACAGGCGCGTAAGGGCTTCAACGTCATCGCGACCGCCAACGACCGCGACCGCGGCGTCAACGAGCTCTCGTCCGCGCTGCGGCGGCGGTTCAACACCGTGGTGCTGCCGGTGCCGTCGGGCGTCGAGGAGGAGGTCGACATCGTGGCCCGGCGGGTCGCGGCGCTCGGCAAGGCGCTGGAGCTGCCCGAGCTGCCGCCGGCCGTCGACGAGATCCGGCGCGTGGTCACCGTGTTCCGGGAGCTGCGCAACGGGGTCACCGAGGACGGGCGGACCAAGCTCAAGTCGCCCAGCGGCACCCTGTCCACCGCCGAGGCGATCTCGGTGGTCACCAACGGCATGGCGCTCGCCGCGCACTTCGGCGACGGGGTGCTGCGGGCCGGCGACGTGGCCGCGGGCATCCTCGGGGCCGTGGTCAAGGACCCGGTCTCGGACCAGGTGGTCTGGCAGGAGTACCTGGAGACGGTGGTCCGCGAGCGCGAGGGCTGGCGCGACTTCTACCGAGCGGCCCGCCGTGGCGAGTGAGCCGCTGCTGCTCGGAGTGCGCCACCACGGGCCGGGGTCGGCCCGGGCGGTGCGCCGGGCGCTGGCCGAGTTCCAGCCCGAGGTGGTGCTGATCGAGGGGCCGCCGGAGGCCGACGCGCTCGTGCCCTTCGCCGGCGACGAGGACATGCGGGCGCCGGTGGCGCTGCTGGCGTACCCGGCGGACAACCCCGACCCGAAGCTGCGCGCCTCGTTCTGGCCGCTGGCCGAGTTCTCGCCGGAGTGGCAGGCGATCCGGTGGGCGGTGGCGCGCGAGGTGCCGGTGCGGTTCATCGACATGCCCGCGGCGGTCCGGCTGGCGGCCCCGCAGGCGGCTTCGAAGCCCGGCGACGACGCGGTGCGGCTCGACCCGATCGGGGCGCTGGCCGAGGCGGCCGGGTACGACGATCCCGAGCGCTGGTGGGAGGACGTGGTCGAGCACCGGTTCGACGACTCGCCGTTCGCGGCCATCGCCGAGGCCATGACCGTCGTGCGCGCGCACGCCCCGGTGCCGGGCGAGGCCGAGCGGGTCGAGGAGGAGCGGCGCGAGGCGTACATGCGCATCGGGCTGCGCACGGCGCTGAAGGAGTTCGAGCGCGTGGCCGTCGTGTGCGGGGCCTGGCACGTGCCGGCGCTGACCGGGCCGCTGCCCACCGCCGCCGCCGACAACGCGGTCGTGCGCGGGCTGCCGAAGATCAAGGTCGCGATGACCTGGGTGCCGTGGACGCACGCGCGGCTGGCGTCGTGGCAGGGGTACGGCGCCGGGGTGCGCTCGCCCGGCTGGTACCACCACCTCTTCACCTCCGTCGACGCGCACGTGATCGAGCGCTGGCTGGTGCGGGCGGCGGGCGTGCTGCGCAAGGACGGCGTGCCGGTGTCCAGCGCGCACGTCATCGAGGCGACCCGGCTGGCCGACGCGCTCGCGACCATGCGCGGGCGGCCCCTGGCCGGGCTGGCCGAGGTCACCGACGCGGCCCACGCGGTGCTCTGCGACGGCGACGACCTGCGGCTCGCGCTCATCAACCGGCGGCTCGTGGTCGGCGACCGGCTCGGGCGGGTGCCGGACCGGACGCCCGGCGTGCCGATCGCGCGGGACGTGGCCGGCAGCCAGCGGCGGCTGCGGCTGCCGCCCCGGGTCGAGCGGCGGGAGCTGAAGCTCGACCTGCGCCAGGCCTTCGACCTGGACCGCAGCCGGCTGCTGCACCGGCTGCGGCTGCTCGGCGTCGAATGGGGCAAGGTGCTGGCCGCGGCCAAAGGCAAGGGCACCTTCCGCGAGGAGTGGGAGATCGCCTGGCAGCCGGAGTTCGCGGTGGACCTGGTGGAGGCGGGGGCGTACGGCACCACGGTGCTCGAGGCCGCCACCTCCCGCGTCGCCGAGCAGGCCGCGAGCGCGGCGACCCTGGCCGACGTGACCGCGCTGGTGGAGCGGTGCCTGCTGGCGGACCTGCCGGACGCGCTGCCCGGGGTGCTCGACGCGCTCGACGAGCGGATGGCCCTCGACGCCGACGTCGCCCACCTGATGGACGCGCTGCCGGCGCTGGCCCGGACGCTGCGGTACGGCGACGTGCGCGGCACCGACCTCTCCGCGCTGCGGGACGTCACGCTCGGGATGATCACTCGGATCTGCGTGGGGCTGCCGGCGGCGGTCGGCGGGCTCGACGACACCGCGGCGGCGGTCATGCGCGACCGGATCGACGGGGTGCAGGGCGCGCTCGCGCTGGTCGACGACGCCGAGGCGCACGCGCGCTGGCAGGCGGTGCTGGCCGGGCTGTCCACCCGGGACGACCTGCACGGCCTGCTCACCGGGCGGATGAACCGGCTGCTGCTGGACGCGGGCGCGGTCGACGTCGACGAGATCGGGGCGCGAATGGCGCTCGTGCTCACCGTCGGGGTGCCGGTGGCCCGCACGGCGGCCTGGATCGAGGGGTTCCTGGCCGGCGACGGGCTGCTGCTGGTGCACGACGAGCGGCTGCTGGCCCTGGTCGACGCCTGGCTGACGGGCATACCGGCCGACGCGTTCGTGGAGGTGCTGCCGCTGCTGCGGCGGACGTTCAGCGGCTACCCGGCGCCGCAGCGGCGCATGATCGGCGAGCGGGCGGCCAACATCGGCACGGGCCGGCCGGGGGCGGGCGCGGACGACGAGATCGACGCGGCCCGGGGCGCGCTGCTGCTGCCGGTGGCGGCGCGGCTGATGGGAAGGGAGCTGCATGTCTGACGACGACGCTGACAACGACGCTGACAACGACGGCGACGAGCGGCTCCGGCGGTGGCGGCTCGCCCTGGGCGGTGCGCCCGGGGCGGAGGGCACCGGCTACGGCCTGACCGGGACCGACGCGGCGGTCGACGCGGCGCTCGGCGCGCTCTACGACCACGGCGACGACGGGGCGCCCACCCAGCGCGGCGCGGGCCTGGGGGCCTCGGCGCCGCGGGTCGCGCGGTGGCTGGGCGACATCCGGCAGTACTTCCCGTCGACCGTCGTGCAGGTCATGCAGGCCGACGCGATCGAGCGGCTCAACCTGACCCGGCTGCTGCTGGAGCCCGAGATGCTCGACGCCGTCGAGCCCGACGTGCACCTGGTGGGCACGCTGCTCTCACTCAACCGGGTCATGCCGGACAAGAGCAAGCGGGCCGCCCGCAAGGTGGTGGCCAAGGTGGTGACCGAGCTGGAGCGGCGCATCGCGCAGCCGACGCGGACCGCGCTGAGCGGGGCGCTCAACCGGGCGGCGCGGATCAACCGGCCGCGGCACCACGACATCGACTGGAACCGCACGATCCGGGCGAACCTGAAGCACTACCAGGTCGACCGGCGCACGATCGTGCCGGAGCGGCTGATCGGGTACGGGCGGCGGGCCCAGGCGGTGCAGCGCGACGTCGTGCTCTGCGTGGACCAGTCGGGGTCGATGGCGGCGTCGGTGGTGTACTCGGGCGTCTTCGCGGCGGTGCTGGCCTCGATGCGCTCGCTGAAGACGTCGCTCGTCGTGTTCGACACCGCGGTGGTCGACCTGACCGACCGGCTCAGCGACCCCGTCGACGTGCTGTTCGGCACCCAGCTCGGCGGCGGCACCGACATCAACCGGGCCATCGCCTACGGCCAGCAGCTCATCAGCCGGCCCCGGGACACGATCTTCGTGCTGATCAGCGACCTGTACGAGGGTGGCGTGCGCGAGGAGATGCTGCGCCGGGTCGCGGCCATGACGGCGGCCGGGGTGCAGGTCATCACGCTGCTGGCGCTGTCCGACGAGGGCGCGCCCGACTACGACCGGGAGAACGCCGCGGCGCTGGCCGCGCTCGGCGTGCCGACGTTCGCCTGCACGCCGGACGTGTTCCCGGAGCTGATGGCGGCCGCGATCGAGCACCGGGACCTGCGGGGGATCATGGAGCGGGCGGGATCGTGAAGGGGCGGAAGCCCGTCACTCGGCGGGCTGAGTCCGCAGGTAGCGGGCGAAGTGCGGCACGGTGAAGGCGACCGTGCCCCGCTCGCCCGAGTAGATGAGGCCCTTCTTGATCAGGGCGTCCCGGGCGGGCGACAGGCTCGCCGGCTTGCGGCCCAAGGCACGGGCGATCTCGGCGGTCGGCACCGCCTCGGACACGTCCACGGCCGGCAGCAGGGTGGCCATCGTGCGCATGTACTCGCGCTCGGCCGGGGTCGCGCGCTCGTAGCGGGAGCCGAAGAACCCCACCGCGAGCTCCGCCTCGGCCTCGGGCGCGGCGACGCGCACGTCGGCGGCGGTAATCGGCGAGCGCGGCGCGTGGTCCCAGGTCGCCTTGCCGTAGGCCTGCACGAAGTACGGGTAGCCGCCGGAGGCCTCGTAGAGCGCGTCGAGGGCCTTGGCCTCGTACTCGACCTCCTCGCGCTCGGCCGGCGCGGTGAGCGCCAAGTCGGCCGCGATCCGGTCGAGGCGGTCGATGCGCTGGTAGCGGAAGAGGCGCTCGGAGTAGGACTTCGAGGCCGACAGCAGGGCCGGCACGTGCGGCAGCCCGGCCCCGACCACGATGAGCGGGGCGCCGGTCTGCGACAGCTCGTGGCAGGCCGCGCACAGGGCCGAGATGTCGTCGACGCCGAGGTCCTGCAGCTCGTCGATGAAGAGCGCGACCCCGGTGCCGACGTCGGTGGCCACGCTCGCCGCGTCGGTGAACAGCTCCACGAGGTCGATCTCGATGTCGCCGGAGTCGGCCCGGCCGACCGCGGCGGGCGCGTCGATGCCGGGCTGCCAGCGGTCGCGCAGCTTGGAGGGTGGCTTGCGCGGGTCCTCGCGCAGCGCGAAGGCCTTGAGCACGCCGAGGAACTCGTCGATCCGGTCGGGCGCCCGGTGGTGCGGGGCCAGCTCGCGGATGGCCATGTGCAGGGCGGCCGAGACGGGGCGGCGCAGCGACTGGTCGGGCCGCGCCTCGATCTTGCCGGTGCCCCACAGGTGTGAGATGGCCTCGGAGCGCAGGGTGTTGAGCAGTACCGTCTTGCCGACGCCGCGCAGCCCGGTGAGCATGAGCGACCGCTCGGGCCGCCCGCGCGCCACGCGCTCCAGCACGACCTCGAAGGCGTGCAGCTCACGGTCGCGGCCGGCGAGCTCGGGCGGGCGCTGACCGGCGCCGGGCGCATAGGGATTGCGAACCGGGTCCACGAATCGCACAGTATCGGGCTTTCTAGCGCGCAGGCTAGAACCGCGTAGAGGAACCTCTACGGCGTGTCGTCGTGGAACATCTACGGCTTTCTAGCGCGCACGCAAGAAAGCCTTATAAGGCACCATCGAAGCTTACCGAACACGCGTTCGATGGCTGGCTCGAACTAATGTACTACACCCGTTCGGGGCCTCGTCGCAAGGGGGCCCGAAAACGCCGAAGGCCCGGGCGAGGACCCGGGCCTTCGGTAAAACCGCAGCTCAGCTGCGCAATTTCAGGCAGAGCACGAAGTCGTTGGCGTCGACCGGGCTGTCGAAGAAGTAGTTGTGGGAGTAGCCCGGGGTGCCCTCGCACTTGTTCTTGTCGGTCGTGCCGGGGATGCGCTTGAGCACCTCGTAGGCGCCCGGCCCGCACTGGACCTTCTGCATCTGCGGCTTGTCGTTGCTCGTGCCGACGTTCTTGAGGCACTCGCCGACCTGGACCGAGGCCGCGTCGCCGGCCTGCACGCCGGGCTTGCTGGCCGACGGCGCCGCGCTCGGCGGCGTCGACTGCCCGCCGTTGCCGGCGGCCGGGGCGGAGGCGCCGGGCTTGCCCGAGGACTGGGCCGCCGGCGGGTTGCTCGTGTCGGTCTTCTTGTCCTTCAGGACGTAGTAGTACACGCCGACGCCGGCGCCACCGAGCAGCAGCAGCACCAGGATCGCGACCAGCGCGACCGTGCCGCCGGAGCGCTTCTTCTCCTCCGGCTCCGGGGGCGGGCCCCATTGCGGCTCGTCCCGGTAGCCGGGCTCGTTGCCGTAGGGCTGGTAGCCGCCGCCGGGCTGCTGGTAGGTGCGGTCGTCGTAGCCGCCGCGCCGGTCGTCGTAGCCCTGGTCGGGGTAGCCGCCCTGGTTGCCGTACCCCTGGTTGCCATAGCCCTGGTTGCCGTAGCCGGTGTTGGGCTCGCCGTAGCCGCGGTCACCGTAGCCACCGCCACCACCGCCGCCCTGGCCGTAGCCGCCACCTTGGCCGTAGCCGCCACCGCCGCCCTGGCGTCCGCCGCCCTGGCCGGGGTTCTGGTCCGGCGGCGGGCCCCACGAAGGCTGCTGGCCCTGGCCCTGGTCGCCATAGGGATCCGGCTGACCGCCCTGCCCCCATGGGTCCTGAGGTTGACCCTGGTACGGTCCGCCCGGCGGTCCGTAACCCGACATGATGTCCTCCTGGTCCTGCGGCCGGTGGTCGGCTTGGTGAGCCTATCGGCGTCAATGCAGCAACGGTAGCTCTCCCCCATGCCCCCTTGACCTCACGGATCCACGCCAAAAAGAGTTCAGATCAGGCGCAACTGTCGATCTTTGGGCCGGCGCGGAGCCGCCGGGCCACGCCGCTCCAGCAGGCCCGGGTCGATCGCGGCGAGGAACGGGGACGGCGCCATCTCGCGCTCGGATCCGTAGCGGAAACGGCTGCGGCTGTGCGACACGAACAGCCGGTCCTGGGCGCGGGTGAGCCCGACGAAGAACAGCCGGCGCTCCTCGGCGACGTCGTCGCCGGTCTGCTGGGCGCCCGCGAAGGGCCGCAGCGGCAGCAGGCCGTCCTCGACGCCGACCAGGAACACGACGGGGAACTCGAGCCCCTTCGAGGCGTGCAGGGTCAGCAGGTTCACCCGGTCGGCGCGCGGGTCCCAGCCGTCGACCTCGGCCCCGGTGGCCAGCGCGCGGAGGAACTCCTCGAGGTCGCTGCCGGCCCGCCGCGCGAGCGGGGTCATCAGGTCGACGGCGTTCCACACGTCGGCCTCGCCCAGGGCCATCAGGTCGCTGTCCAGCGTGCCGCAGCGACCGGCGACGACCTGGCCGGCCAGGCGGACGCGGGCCGCGATCGAGCCGCCGAGGCCGTCGGCGTAGCGCAGCTCGCGGGCGATGGCGGCGACCCCGGGGCGGTCCAGCAGGCGGTCGTGCGAGCGCTTCTGCACGGGTACACCGGCCCGGCTCAGCGCGTCGACGATCGGCGCGGCCTGGGCGTCGGTGCGGTACAGCACGGCGATGTCCGAGAACGACATCGCGCCGATGGCGGCGCGGGAGTCGACGCGGCCGTCGTGCGAGCGGTGCGACAGGCCGCCGACCAGCTCGTCGATGGTACGCACGACGAAGTCCGCCTCGTCGGCGACGGACGCGGCCGGGTACAGGCCGACGATCGGGGCCTCGAGGTCGAGCCGGGCCGGGTCGAGCCGCCGCCCCGGCACCAGCGTGGTCGGGGCGATCGCCTGCACCGCGGCGGCCAGGATCGGCGCCGACGAGCGGTAGTTGCGGGTCAGCCGGACGACCCGGGCGTCGACCTCGCGCGTGGAGAAGTCGGCGGCGAAGCGCAGGAAGAAAGAGACCTCGGCGCCGCGGAAGGAGTAGATCGCCTGGTCGGGGTCGCCGATCGCGCACAGGTTGCCGCCGGGCGGGCACAGCAGCCGCAGCAGCTCGTACTGCACCGGGTCGACGTCCTGGTACTCGTCCACGAAGATCCACCGCCAGCGCGCGCGGTACCGCTCCACCAGCGCCGGCGTCTCGCGCAGCAGCTCGACGGGCAGCGTGAGCAGCTCGTCCAGCGACACCAGGTCGCGCGCCCGCAGCGCCTTGGCCAGCGTCTCCCGGGTCGAGGGCTCCATCGCCGCGAGCGCCCGGCGCGCCTCCCGCTCGCTCAGCGGCTCGAGCGCGGCCAGCAGGTCGGCCTCCTCGGCGATGCGGAACTGCGAGGTGAGCCCGACCGCGGCCGCGTTCTCGCGCAGCACGGACAAGCCCAGCGCGTGGAACGTGGAGACCGTGATCGCCTCGGTGACCGGCCCGAGCAGCCCCTCGAGCCGCTCGCGCAGCTCCTCGGCGGCCCGGCGGGTGAACGTGATCGCCAGGCACTCCTCCGGGTAGACGCCCAGCTCGGCGCAGAGGTACGCGACCCGGTGGGTCAGCGTGCGGGTCTTGCCGGTGCCGGGGCCGGCCACGATGAGCAGCGGCCCGCCGGGCGCCGAGGCCGCGACCCGCTGTAGCGCGTCGAGCCGGTCGAGCAGCCCGGTGCCGACCTCCTCCATCCCGGCGAGCATCGGCTCGAGGGGCTCGTGCGGCGAGGGCGGCGGGGCGATCGGCGGGGGCGGCGGGGCGGCCTCCGCGGGCCCGTTCCGCCGCCGCCGGGGCTGGGCCTTGGGGGCCGGCTCGGCCTTGCGCTGCTTGGGCAGAGCCGGCATCGGCACCTCGAACAGAACGTCCTCGTGGGCGTTCACGCGCAGCTCGGAGGGGTCGAACAGCTTGATGACGCCGTACTCCCCGTCGTATCCGGGCGTGCGCCGCACCTGCCCGCGCCGCAGCCGCGCGATGGCCTCGCCGAGCAGCTCGCCGCCGGCCCGGGCCACGTCCTCGACCGGCACCGAGCGCAGGATCGACAGCTCCGGCCCGAGCTCCGCCACCAGGGCCGCGAGCTTCTCGTCGACGGTCTTCGACTTCGGGCCGACCCCGTTGATCTCGCCGAGGATCTCGTGCAGCTGGATCAGGTGGGTGACCCCGGGCGCGCCGGGTGGCGTGAAGCCCTCGGGCCGGTCGGCGAGCTCCTCGACCCGGTGCAGCACCCCGACGGTGAGCGGCTTGCCGCACTCGGGGCAGCGGCCCTGGGCCTCGCGGGTGCGGGCCGGGGGCCAGTTCACGTCGCAGGCGCGGTGGCCGTCGGCGTGGTACTTGCCCTCCTCGGGGAAGAACTCGAGCGTGCCGACCAGGCCCTCGCCGGTGCGCAGCATGTCGCGGACGCCGAGGTAGGACAGGTCGCCGCGCAGCAGCGTCGCCTCCCGGGCCAACGCCGGCGCGGAGTGCGCGTCGGAGTTGGACACCAGCCGGTACCGGTCCAGCGACGACACCCGCCAGTTCATCTCCGGGTCGGAGGAGAGGCCGGTCTCCACGGCGAAGATGTGCTCGGCGAGGTCGGCGTAGCAGTCGGCGATGGCGTCGAAGCCGGACTTGGAGCCGAGCGCGGAGAACCAGGGCGTCCAGATGTGCGCCGGGACGAGGAAGCCGTCCGGGCTCGCCTCCAGGGTGATCTCCAGCAGGTCGCGGGAGTCCAGGCCCAGGATCGGGCGGCCGTCGGAGCCGAGGTTGCCGATCCGCCCGAGCGCGGTGTTGAAGCGGGCGACCGCGTCGAAGTCGGGCTGGTAGATCAGGTGGTGGACCTTGCGGGTACGGTCGCCGCGCTTGTAGATCGTGGAGATCTCGACGGACAGCATGAACCGCGCGGCGACATCGGCCCCGCCGAGGCGGGCCGGCAGCCGGCGCAGGATGTCGGCCTCGCGGTCGGGGTGCAGGCGGTAGAGGCCCGGCTCGGCCGGCACCAGCGCCTCGCGCAGGTGGTCGAACCAGGCGGGGTGGGTGAAGTCGCCGGTGCCGAGCAGGGCGATGCCCTTGCGCCGCGCCCACCAGGTGAGCGTCTCGATGCTGAGGTCACGACTGCACGCCCGGGAGTACCTCGAGTGGATGTGCAGGTCCGCGACGAACGAGTCGGTAGCGGCGTTCGAAGGCACGCTGCATCCTGTCACAGCAGCCCCACGCGTCGCCCGCTACGCGCCGTGGAGCTCGACGATCGAGATGTCCGGGGGTGCGCCGAAGCGGACGGGCGGGCCCCAGAAGCCGGCGCCGCGGGTGACGTAGACCTGGGTGCCGTCGACCGTGCCGAGGCCGGCCACGATCGGCTGCTGCAGGCCCACGAGCAGGTTGAACGGCACCATCTGCCCGCCGTGGGTGTGCCCGGACAGCTGCAGGTCGACGCCGTGCCGGGCCGCGTCGTGGGCCTGGATCGGCTGGTGGGCGAGCAGCACCACGGGGCGGGCGGGGTCGCGGCCGTCGAGCGCCTTGCCGAAGTCGGGGCCGTCGCCGACGTCCTTGCCGCTGAGGTCGTTCACCCCGGCGAGGTCGAGGCCGAGCACGTCGACGCGCTCGTTGCGCAGGACCCGCACGCCAAGCGAGTTCACCTCGTCGACCCACTCCTGGTAGCCGGAGAAGTACTCGTGGTTGCCGGTGACGAAGAAGCTGCCGTGCTTGCCGCGCAGGTCCTGCAGCGGCTCGGCGGCCGCGCCGAGCTCGGCGACACTGCCGTCGACCAGGTCGCCGACGACCGCGACGAGGTCCGCGTCGACCGAGTTGATCATTCGCACGATGCGCTCGGTGTGCGAGCGGCCCAGCAGCGGGCCGAGGTGGATGTCGGACACCACAGCGATGCGGAAGCCGTCCATGCTCGCGGGCAGCTTGGCCAGCCGGATGGGGACGTGCTTCAGGTTCGGGGCGCTCATGGCCTGGTACACCCCGATGCCCACGGCGCTCGCGGACAGCACGCCCGCGGTGACGGCGAGCGACCGGCCGAGCAGCAGGCGCCGTCCCGCGTCGAAGGCCGGATCGGCCGCGACGGGCGCGGGCGGCGGCTCGGCGGCGAACGCGGTGCTCTCTTCGACGTCACCGTCCGGGACGGCGGGGGCGGCTACACCCGGGCGGGAACGGTGCGTCCAGAGGCGTATCGCCAGCCGCGGTACCTCCAGGATCAGCAGCGTGACCAGCAGGTAGAACATCAGCGCGAGCCAGAGGAAGCCGGGCCAGGCCACGATCGCCTGCCGCGAGTGCGGCAGGACCCGCGACAGCGCCAGGGTCGCGGGGATCACCAGGGCCAGCAGCACCGCGATCACGGAGCCGATGATGCGGGCGCGGCGGGTGCGGGTGGTGTCCCTGACCAGGCGCTTCCAGAGGTACCAGTGGATGCCCCCGACGACGATGAGCACGACCACCAGGAGGACGGCGATCACCGGCTCAGCCGCCCGCGAACGGGGGCAGCACGTCGACCGTCGCGGCCGTGGGCAGGGCGGCGTCCCGGTCCCGCCAGGCGGTGCCGTCGACCAGGAACGAGCAGGCGGTCACCACGCCGGCGAGGCGCGGTCGGTCGGCGGTCACCGTCGCGACCAGGTCGGCCAGGGTCGCGGCCTCGACCTTCTCCTCGGGCACGCCGGCGGCCGCGCGGGCCCCCGCGAAGTAGCGGACGAGCAGCAACTCGGTCATCCTCCGATGGCAGACATGGGCCGGGCGGGCTGCAGGAACTTCGGGTCGTCGATGCCGTGGCCGGCCGGCTTGGCCCACATCGCCTTGCGCCACAGGTCGGCCAGCTCCTCGTCGCCGGCGCCGCCCCGCAGCGCCCCGCGCAGGTCGGTCTCCTCCTGGCTGAACAGGCAGGAGCGGATCGCGCCGTCGGCGGTCAGACGGGTCCGGTCACAGGCGCCGCAGAACGGGCTCGACACGCTGGCGATCACCCCGACCCGGGCCGGGCCGCCGCCGACCGCGGCGTGCCCGTCGACGATCCAGGTCTCGGCCGGCGAGCCGCCGCGTGCGTCGGGGTCGGGCCGCAGCGTGTAGGCCGAGCGCAGGGCCGCGAGGATCTCGGCCCCGGTGACCATCTCCTCGCGCCGCCAGGTGTGCCCCGCGTCGAGCGGCATCTGCTCGATGAACCGCAGCTCGTAGCCGCGCTCGAGGGCGAACGCGAGCAGGCCCACGGCCTCGTCGTCGTTGACCCCGCGCAGCAGCACCGCGTTCATCTTCACCGGCAGCAGCCCGGCCGCGGCGGACGCGGCGAGCCCGGCGACCACGTCGGCGTGCCGGTCGCGGCGGGTGAGCGCCTTGAACTGGGCCGGGTCGGTGGTGTCGAGCGAGACGTTGACCCGGTCGAGCCCGGCGGCGGCGAGCGGCTCGGCGAGGCGGGCGAGGCCGATGCCGTTGGTGGTGAGCATCATGCGCGGGCGGCGGGTCAGCGCGGCGACGGCCCGGACGATCTCGACCAGCCCGCGGCGCAGCAGCGGCTCGCCGCCGGTGAAGCGGACTTCGGTGACGCCGAGGCGGTGCACGGCGACGTCGATGAGCCGCACGATCTCGGCGTCGGTCAGCAGCGACGGGTTCGGCAGCCAGTCGAGGCCCTCGGCGGGCATGCAGTAGGTGCAGCGCAGGTTGCACCGATCGGTCAGCGAGACCCGCAAATCGGTCGCCACGCGCCCGAACCGGTCACCCAGACCGGCCCCGGGGGGTTCCTGCGATGCCGATGGGGTCATGCATCGAACGGTACCCGGTTCAGAGCGCCCGAAGCAGTGCCCGGACGGAGTCCCCGTAGGACGCGCCGAACAGCGCGGTGTGCACGAGCATCAGGTACAGGCGGTGCAGCGGCACCCGCTCCGGCCAGCCGTCGGCCAGCGGCCACGCCTCGCGGTACGCCGCCAGGAGCCGGTCGTGGTGCACCACCCCGCCCCACAGCCCGAGCAGCGCCAGGTCGGTCTCGCGGTGCCCGCCGTGTGCGGCCGGGTCGACGAGCCAGCCCCGGCCGTCGCGGTCCCACAGCACGTTGCCGGGCCACAGGTCGCCGTGGATGCGCGACGGGGGCTCGTCCCCGCCGTAGCCGGCGATGCCGCTCATCACCCGCTCGACCGCGGCGATGTCGTCGCGGGTCAGCGCGCCGGTCGACGCCTCCAGGAAGGGGAGCAGGCGGTGCTCGGCGAACCACTCGCCCCAGGGCTGGGCCGAGGGCTCGTTGGGCAGCGGGAGCGTGCCGATGTACCCGGGCCAGGGCGCCCCGAACGCGTCGGCGCCCGCGCGGTGCAGGCCGGCCAGCCCCCGCCCGAGCTCCTCGGCGCCCTCCGGGGTCGCCTCGCCGTGGTCGATCCACTCCAGGGCCAGCAGGTCCGGCAGCTCGGCGATGATCTCGGGCACCCGGGCGGCGCCGGCCGCGCGCAGCCAGCGCAGGCCCGCGGCCTCGGCGGCGAAGAACCCCGGGGGCGGGTCGGCGAGGGACTTGGCGAAGATCGAGCCGCCGTCGTCGAGGGTCAGCCGCTGGGCCGTGCAGATCGAGCCGCCCGGCACCGGCGTCTCGCGGATGCGCTGGTGCTTGATGAAGACGGGCAGCTGGGCCGGGTGCTCCCGCAGGTACTGCAGGTCCATTATTCGGACTCTTCCAGATGGTGGCTCGCGGCGAGGGCCGGAGGGAGCACGGCTCCGCCGATCAGGCTCAGCAGGCTCAGCACGCGGTCGGCGGTGCCCATGTGGCCCGCGTGCAGGGCGTGGTAGCCGAAGTGCAGCGTGCCGAAGACGGCCGTGGCGACCCCGGTGAGCCAGCTGACCGCGGGCCGGTCGGCGATCGCGGCGCCGGCGAACAGGACGGCCAGGGTCAGCATGGTGGCGCCGAGGTCGACGGTGAGGTGCTGGTTGAACGGCGGGTACGACGCCGTCCAGTGCAGCCCGAAGCCCGGGAAGGTGTTGAAGAAGTGGTGCGGGGCCGCGACTGCCCACGCGCCCCAGACCAGGTTGACCAGGCCCAGGGCGGCGAAGCCAAGCCGGCGGACGGGGCGGAGGAGCTTACGCGGCGGCGGCGAGGGCTTCACGCGCGTCATCGTACGAGCGCAGCACCTCCTCCACCGGCGCCACGATGTGGGTGCGGGCGACCCCGGCGATCGCGCTGCGCATCCGGCGTTCGGCCCGGGCCCGGGCGCGGCGCGCGGCGATGGCGGCGAAGGGGCGCACGACGACGGCGAGCAGCAGCCCGAACAGCAGCCCGCCGCCGAGCAGCACGGTGGCCAGCGGAACCCCGGAGCCGACCGTGGGCCCGCCGACGTCGGGCAGGCCGAGCAGGGCGAACACGGCCCGCACGGCGAGCCAGACCAGCCCGGCCAGGGCGGTCGCGGCGCCGAGCCACTGCAGCGCGCCGACCAGCCGCCACCAGGCGGGCCGGCGGGACAGGCCGAGATCCGCGGAGGCGACGGCGACGTCGAGCGCGTCGGGCACGTCGTCGACCCGCGAGCGCGACGCGGTGGTGATCGCGGTCGGCCACGGCTCCGGCAGCCCGCCGCCGGCCTGCGCGGCGACCTCGCGGGCGGCCAGCGTCACCGCGGCCTTCTGCGCGGCCGTGGACTCCGGCAGCGAGCTGGCGTCGGGGGCCACGACCGGCCCGGCCTCCAGGTGCAGGCGCTTGAGCGGGTCGGGCCGCAGGCGGCGGGCCCAGCGCAGCAGGGGCCAGCCGAGGGAGGCGGTGGCCCGGTGCCGGTAGGTGCGCTCGGTCGCCGCGGCCACGATCGGGGCGCCGGCGGCCTCGGCGAGCGCGCCGGAGAGGCGGTCGACCGTCTGCCGCGGTACCGCCGCCGAAGCTTTTGATCCGGTGCCGACCAGCGGCTGCAGGTCGGCGACCGCGTCGGTGACGTCACCGTTGAGGCGCAGGAGCGCGGCCTGCCGCTGGGCGACCGCCCGCTCCAGGGCGCCCCGCAGCGCGCCGAGGCCGGGCTGGCCCTTGGCCGAGGTGGCGAACACCGGCACGCCGCCGAGGCCGTCCTCCTCGAGCAGCCGGCCGAGGTCGGCGACGAGGCGCTCGGCGTCGGCCCGGTTGAGCCGGTCGGCCTGGTTGAGCACGACCACTGTCACGTCGCGGTGGCGCTGGAACTGGGCGAGGTACTGCTGGTGGACGACGCGGTCGGCGTACTTCTGCGGGTCGAGCACCCAGACCACGAGGTCGACCAGGCGCAGCAGCCGGTCGACCTCCAGGCGGTGCTGCTCCAGCACCGAGTCGAAGTCGGGCAGGTCGAGCAGGACGAGGCCGCGCAGGGCCGCCTGGTCGTCGCCGTCCAGCGCGCTCTCGCGGGTGAACCGCCGGTTCGGGGGCACGCCCAGCCAGTCGAGCAGCGGGCCGGCGCCGGCCTGGCCCCACACGCAGGCGTGCGCGACGCCGGTCGTCGGGCGGCGTACCCCGACCCGCGACAGCTGGAACCCGGAGACCGCGTTGAACAGGCTCGACTTGCCGCTGCCGGTGGCCCCGGCCAGAGCGATGACGGTGTGGGCCCGGGACAGGCGCAGCCGCTCGCCGGAGCGGTCGATCACGGTGCGGGCGGTGACGAGCCGGTCCTCCGGCACGTGGCCCTCGGCCGCGACGACGAACCGGTGCAGCGCCTCGACCCGCCCGACCAGCCGATCGGCGTTGACGGGCTGCCGCGGCACCATCTGCTTCACCCGCTCGACCAGGCTCATGCCGTCACCTCCGCCTCGCACAGGGGGCGGCGCCGGCCCCAGCCTGACAGGCTGCGTCTATTGATCGCGGCCCCTCCGCTTCGCTCCGGACCGCTCACGGTTGGTCCACCTCGGAGCGGGCGTTGTGGATTTCGGTGCTCAGCGTGCGCAGCCGGGGCGAGAGGTCCTCGTCCACGCCGGCGCCGGTCAGGGCGCTGCTGAAGCGGCCGGCCTCGGTGGCGAAGAGCTCCGCGACCCGCTCGGCGAGGCTCTGCCGGGCGCGCTCGGCCAGGGTACGCACGGCCTGGTCGCCGAAGATCGCCTCGAGCACCTTCTGGGCCGCGATCGTCGTGCCGCCGGCGACCGCGATCTCGGCCCCGGTCGGGATGAACGCCGTCGCCGCGAAGACGCTGACCATCACCAGCAGGCCGGTCGCGTTCACCGCGTAGGCGCTGGCCCTGGCGACCACGCGCTTGTCGCCGGCCTCGGTGCGCACCAGGTCGAGCACCGAACGCTGCCAGTCGCGCACGAGCCGCTCGATGCGCTCGTCGAGGTCGTCGGACGGGTGCACGAGGCCGGGCGTGGCCTCGAGCAGCGCGGCCCCGGCCGGGTGGGCCTTCCACGCGGTGCCGGCCCGCTCGGCGGCGTCGGTCGCGGCCCCCTTGAGCAGGATCGCGAGCCCCGAGGTGAGCGCCTGCTGGAACCGCTCGCCCGGTGCCGGGCGCCCGGTGATCGCGGCCACGGCGCGGTCGCGCAGCTTGCCGACGCGGGCCTGCAGCGCACGCATGATGTCGCCGGTGCCGACGAGCTCCTGCCAGCGGGCGAGCACCTCGCCGCGCAGCAGCGCGCCGTCGTGGATGCCCTTCTCGACCGACTCGGTGGCGGCCCGGTAGGCGACGTGCACCGCCTCGGTGAGCGCCTTGGCCGCGGCGACCTGGTCCTCGGCGGCGGCCGCGAGGATCACCACGTCGACGGTGAGCGCGTCGATGGCCCCGCCGACGGTCTGGCGCACCACGGCCGCGCGGGCGTCGGCGTCGCGGGCGAGCCGGCCGAGCCAGTCGTGCAGCGTGCCGATCTGCGCCTCGCCGAGCAGGCCCTGGCTGTCGAGGCGGGTCTCCGGCAGTACGAACAGCGATACCCCGCCCAGGTCCTGCTCCTGCAGCATCTGGGTCAGGTGCGGGGCGATCTCGTTCGCGGCCCCGCCGCCGGGCACGCGGTCGAGCACCAGCGCGACGGCGGTGCCCCGGTTGCGCGCGGTGCGCAGCAGGTTCCAGGGCACGGCGTCGGCGTAGCGGGACGCGGTGGTGACGAAGAGCCAGAGGTCGGCCGCCGCGAGCAGCTGCCCGGCGAGCTGGCGGTTGGCGTCGACGACGGAGTCGATGTCGGGCGCGTCGAGCAGGGCGAGGCCCGGGGTCAGGGCCTGGGCCGAGACGACCTGCAGGGAGCGGGTGTCGCCGCTGGGGCCGCTGGTGCGGGCGAGCGACGGCAGCAGGTTGGCCCGCGAGAACCAGGACATGTCGGCCGGGTGGCAGACCAGCACCGGGGCGCGGGTGGTCGGGCGCAGCACGCCGGCCGGGCTGATCGGGGTGCGGACCAGGCTGTTGACCAGCGTGGACTTGCCGGCCCCGGTGGAGCCGCCGACGACCACGAGCAGCGGGGCGTCGAGGCGCTCGAGCCGGGGGAGCAGGTAGTCGTCGAGCTGGGCGACCATCGCCTTGGCGACGGTGCCGGCCCGCTCGGCGCTGGGCAGCGGCAGCGCGAACCGGGTCGCCCGGACCGTGTCGCGCAGCTCGACTAGGCGCTCCGGCAGCGAGTCGGCCGTTGTGTGGTCTGCGTCACGCGGGCGCGGTGGACGACCGGACGATGGGGCATCCGACGAAGGGGTCGGGCCCGTCGACCGGGCGGACACCGACTCGCCCTGTGTGGTCACGGGTAAATCGTCCATGATGCGGCTCCTGAGCGCCATGCAATGGCCGTGAGCATCGATGCCACCGTGCGCAATCACACCCGGGAATCACCCCGGCCCCGCCGGAGTTGCGTCAGATGGACTCAAGGTTCCACTTGACGATCGAGAGTCACGTGGCACTATTGAGTGACAGTCACTCAACTTCGCGGCCGGCGGCTTCCGCCGACTGCCCCATGGAGGTCATAGAGCTATGGCACGTGCGGTCGGCATCGACCTCGGAACCACCAACTCGGTGGTCAGTGTCCTGGAGGGCGGCGAGCCCAGCGTCATCGCCAACGCCGAAGGTGCGCGCACGACGCCCTCCATCGTCGCCTTCGCCCGCAACGGCGAGGTGCTCGTCGGTGAGGTCGCCAAGCGGCAGGCCGTCACCAACCCGGACCGGACCATCCGCTCCGTCAAGCGTGAGATGGGCACCAACTGGGCCATCGACATCGACGGCAAGAAGTACACCCCGCAGGAGATCTCCGCGCGGGTCCTCATGAAGCTCAAGCGCGACGCCGAGGCCTACCTGGGCGAGCAGATCACCGACGCGGTCATCACCGTGCCGGCATATTTCAACGACGCTCAGCGCACCGCCACGAAGGAGGCCGGCGAGATCGCCGGGTTCAACGTGCTGCGCATCGTCAACGAGCCCACCGCCGCGGCCCTCGCCTACGGCCTGGACAAGGGCTCCAAGGAGCAGACCGTCCTGGTCTTCGACCTCGGCGGCGGCACCTTCGACGTCTCCGTCCTCGAGCTCGCCGAGGGCGTCGTGGAGGTCAAGTCGACCTCCGGCGACAACCACCTCGGTGGCGACGACTGGGACGAGCGCGTGATCGACCACCTGGTCAAGACCTTCCGCGGCCAGCACGGCATCGACCTGTCGGCCGACAAGATGGCCATGCAGCGACTGCGTGAGGCGGCCGAGAAGGCCAAGATCGAGCTGTCCGCGGCCACCACGACGTCGATCAACCTGCCCTACATCACCGCCGGCCCCGACGGCCCGCTGCACCTGGACACCCAGCTGTCGCGCTCGGAGTTCCAGCGGATGACGCAGGACCTGCTCGACCGGACCAAGGTGCCGTTCGAGTCGGCGATCAAGGACGCCGGTATCAACGTCGCCAAGCTCGACCACGTCATCCTCGTCGGCGGCTCGACCCGTATGCCGGCCGTGACCGACCTGGTCAAGCAGCTCACCGGCAAGGAGCCCAACAAGGGCGTCAACCCGGACGAGGTCGTCGCCGTCGGCGCCGCCCTGCAGGCCGGCGTGCTCAAGGGCGAGGTCAAGGACGTCCTGCTGCTCGATGTCACCCCGCTGTCGCTGGGCATCGAGACCAAGGGCGGCATCATGCACAAGCTGGTCGAGCGCAACACGACGATCCCGACCAAGCGCTCCGAGGTCTACACGACCGCGGACGACAACCAGCCCTCCGTGCTCATCCAGGTCTTCCAGGGCGAGCGGGAGATGGCGGCGTACAACAAGCGCCTCGGAACCTTCGAGCTGACCGGCATCCCGCCGGCGCCGCGCGGCGTGCCGCAGATCGAGGTCACCTTCGACATCGACGCCAACGGCATCGTGCACGTGTCCGCCAAGGACCTGGGCACGGGCAAGGAGCAGTCGATGACGATCACCGGCGGCTCGGCGCTGCCGAAGGACGACATCGAGCGGATGATGCGCGACGCGCAGGACCACGCCGACGAGGACAAGCGCCGCCGCGAGGAGGCCGAGACCCGCAACCTGGCCGAGGCCCTGCAGTGGCAGACCGAGAAGTTCCTCGCCGAGAGCGGCGACAAGATCCCGGCCGAGTCCCGCGAGCAGATGAACGAGGCGCTGGGCGACCTGCGCAGCGCGCTCGGCGGTAACGACACCGAGCGGATCAAGGCGGCGCACGAGAAGCTCGCCCAGGTCTCGCAGCAGGCCGGCAGCGCGCTGTACGAGCAGCAGCGCCAGCAGACCGCCGATGACGCCGCCGGCGCCACGGGCGGTGCGACCGGCGCGGGCGCGACGGGTGCCCAGGCCGGCGGCAACGGCCCGGATGACGTCGTCGACGCCGAGATCATCGACGAGGACAACAAGAAGTGACGGATGCCAAGAAGCCGGCCGAGCCGGAGGCCCCTGAGGACGAAGCCGTCACGGTCGACGAGACCGTGACGGCGGGGGCCACCGAGGAGCCGGAAGAGGAGAAGCCGGTGGAAGGGGAGATCGTGGACGAGGCGTTCACGGTGCACCGGTCCACCGACGGTCCGAACCAGGCGGCGGCGCAGGGCACCACCGACGACGCGCACCAGCACGGGCTGGGCGCGGAGCTGGCGGCCCTGCGCACCGAGCTCGACGAGCGCACGCGGGACCTCCAGCGGGTCACCGCCGAGTACGCCAACTACCGCAAGCGGGTCGACCGCGACCGGACGGCGGTGGTCGAGCAGGCCAGCGCCAACGTGCTGGGCGCGCTGCTGCCCGTCCTCGACGACCTCGACCGGGCGCGCGACCACGGCGACCTGGTCGGGCCGTTCGGGGCGGTGGCGGAGCAGCTCACCGCGGCGCTGACCAAGTTCGGGCTCACTGTCTTCGGGGCCAAGGGCGACCCGTTCGACCCCACCCGCCATGAGGCGGTGGCCCATCTGACCTCGGCCGAGGTGAGCGAGCCGACCTGCATCGACGTGATGCGGCGCGGCTATCTCCTCGGCGAGCGGCTGCTGCGACCGGCGCTGGTCGCGGTCGCCGACCCGGAGTAGACGAACGCCTGGAGGAGGTGGCGCGATGAGTTCGAAGGACTGGTTGGAAAAGGATTTCTACGCGGTTCTGGGCGTCACCAAATCCGCTTCCACCGACGAGATCAAGAAGGCGTACCGGAAGCTCGCGCGTGAGCTGCACCCCGACCGCAACCCGAACAACGCGGCGGCCGAGGAGCGGTTCAAGGCGGTGTCGGAGGCGTATGACGTGCTCTCCGACCCGGCGCGGCGCAAAGAGTACGACGAGATGCGGTCGCTGTTCGGCGCGGGCCAGTTCCGCCGCAACGCCCGGGCCGGTGGCCCGGCGGGGGCGGGCGGGCCCGGGTTCGACTTCACCGACCTGTTCGGCAACGCCGGGTCCGCCGCTGGTGGCGGCGGTCCGGCGGGGGCGGGCGCGGACCGGCGCTTCGGCGGTGCCGGCTTCTCGGACCTGTTCAGCTCGATCTTCTCGGGCGGCGGTGCTGCCCCCGCGACGGGACGGCGCAGCCGGGGGCGGGACGTCGAAACCGAGGTCGTGCTCAACTTCGTCGACGCGGTGCAGGGCGCGACGCTGCCCATCACCCTGCGCACGCCCGGCACCTGCGAGACCTGCCACGGCAACGGGGCCGCGCCCGGCACGGCCCCGCGCACCTGCCCGAAGTGCCGCGGCCTGGGCGTCGTGAGCAGCAACCAGGGCTCGTTCAGCTTCACCGAGCCCTGCCGCGAGTGCCAGGGCGTGGGCACGATCGTCGACGAGAAGTGCCCGGAGTGCCACGGGACCGGCGGGGTCACCAAGACCCGCACGATAAACGTGCGCATCCCGGCCGGCGTGGCCGACGGCCAGCGCATCCGGCTGGCCGGCCGCGGCGAGCCGGGCACCCGGGGCGGGTCGCCCGGCGACCTGTTCGTGCTCATCAAGGTCCGTCCCGACCCGGTCTTCGGCCGTAGCGGCGACGACCTGACGCTGACGGTGCCGGTGACGTTCGCGGAGGCGGCGCTCGGGGCCGACCTGCGCGTGCCGACGCTCGACTCGACCGTGACGCTGCGGGTGCCCCCGGGCACGCCCAGCGGGCGGACGCTGCGGGTGCGCGGCAAGGGCGTCGCCCGGCGCGACGGCAACGTGGGTGACCTGCTGGTCACCATCGATGTCCACGTGCCGGCCGAGCTGTCCGAGAAGGCCCGGCAGGCGCTGTCCGACTATGCGGCCGCGGCGCCGCCGGCCCCTCGGGAGCGGCTGGACGCCATCGCCCGGGAGCGAAGCAGTTATGAACGATGACGACGGCACCGAGCGCGAGATCTTCATCAGCTTCGAGGCGGTCTCCGACGCGAAGGTGCTGATCATCTCGATCGCGGCGCGGCTGGCCGGGATGCACCCGCAGACCCTGCGGCAGTACGACCGCATGGGTCTGGTGCAGCCCGGCCGCACGTCCGGCGGCGGGCGCCGCTACAGCGAGCGCGACGTCGCGCTGCTCCGCGAGGTGCAGCGGCTCAGCCAGGAGCAGGGCGTCAACCTGGCCGGCATCAAGCGGATCATCGAGCTGGAGGGTCAGGTCGGCGACCTGCGGCAGCGGGTGGCCGAGCTGGAGGCCGAGCTCGTGCGGACCCGCACACGGCTGGCCCAGATCGAGGCGGCGGGCTTCCCGCGCCGCGATCTGGTGCCGTCCAGCCAGCACCAGACCGCGCTCGTGGTGTGGCGTCCGACAAAGAGCGGCTGACGCACGTTTGGCCCGCGCACGTCACGGGCACCAGTGCGACAGGGAATGGTGCGGTCGTTCCGGAGGCTGACCGGAGCGACGAGCGCAAGGGGTGTGGTCACCTCGAGGGGCGTCTCGCTTTCGCGGGACGCCCCTCGTTTTGGTGGCACTTTCGGATGACATATCCGTCTATGTGGTGGTTCACCCACGGTAAGCAACCGCTCGGCTCTTCCCATGCCAGGTGGATGCGGGCTAAGTTGTCGCCAACCAGGACCCGGGCGGGACGGACTCCGCCGGTCGTGACCCGCTGGCCACGGGAGCTGACGGTGAGTGTGACAGAGGCGGGATTCCGGGGCTTCGAGAACCCGGTCGACCCTACCCCGGCCGAACTGCGCGCGTGGGCCTACCACCCCGACGCATCGCTGTTGTCGACCATGCCCAGTGACTGGGACCTGCTGGTGGCCGGCGACCGGCTCATCGGCACCCTCTTCGAGCTGGCCATGGACCCGGCCTGCCCGGCGCGCCGCTTCGCCCTGCACTGCATGTACATCTATGCCGCCGACGGCATCCGCACGCACTTCCGGGCGCACCCCAAGCGGCGCCTGAGGAAGTTCGTGGAGCAGGCCGAGGAGCACGGCGACGAGCTGCTGTCGGTCTGGGCCCACAACGCGCGCATGCTCCTGGCCCGTCCCGACCTGTTCGAATACCACGACTGGTGCGAGGGCGGCCTGGTCCGCCAGCCGCGAAGGCTGAGCTGAACCGACGCTCCCTCAACGGGGCAACACCCACTACAGTGTCGTCGTGAGCGCTGACCGGCCGGACATGCGTATCTCCGACGCTGAGCGGGAGGTCGTGGTCGCTCAGCTGAATGCCGCTGTCGCCGAAGGGCGATTGACGCTCGCCGAGTTCGAGGAGCGCGTCGACGGCGTGCTGCGCTGCCGGACGTTCGGCGAGATCGAGCCCTACGTCGGCGACCTGCCCCAGAAGGGCCCCATCGCGGCCCCGGAGCAGCTGGAGATCCGCAACCAGTCGTCCAGCCTCAAGCGGGTCGGGCGCTGGACGGTGCCGCGGCGGCTGCTCATCAGCACCCGCGCCGGATCGGTCAAGCTCGACTTCACCGAGGCCCAGTTCACCACCCAGCTCGTCGAGGTGCGGCTGGAGGCCCGCGCCAGCCGGATCGAGCTGGTGCTGCCGCCCGGGGCGACCGCCGACATCGACAGCATCGCGCCGCACTCGAGCTCGCTCAAGCAGAAGGTGCCGGCGGCGTACGACGCGGCCGGCTCCGGGATCGTCTTCCGCATCGGCGGCGAGGTGCGCAGCAGCAACGTCCGCGTGCGCTACCAGCGCCGGTTCCTCCGCTGGCGCTGGTGAAGCGGCGGCCGGTTCTGGTTCTTGCGCTCGCCGCCGCCCTGGTCTCGACGCTGAGCGCGGGCTCGTGCGCGCCGAACAGCACCCCGGAGCCGGCGCAGCCCACGGACGGCGACGTGTCCTACGAGGACATGCCGACCGCGTACCCGAGCGCCAACCCCACCGACCGGCAGAACGTGGTGCCGGTGCCGAAGGGCACCTCGCCCCGCGGCGTCGAGTTCGTCGACGCCGGCACCGGCTATGCGCTGTTCACCTCGTGCGTGGCCGGGGGCGCGTGCAAGGCCGGGCTCGCGCTGACCCTCGACGGCGGCTCCAGCTGGGTCGAGCGCGCGCTGCCCTTCAACGACGCGATCGACGTGGACATGCGGCTCGGCCGGGGCAACGTGCTGATCATCAAGGCGGCGCCGGACGGGTACTTCATCTCCCGCGACAGCGGCCGCACCTTCCAGCGCCGCCCGCTCACCCCGCCGCCGGTGGAGCTCAACCTCGCCGAACCGCAGTTCTCGGTCGGCTGCCAGGACCCCGCCGCGACCGGCTGCTCCGACGCCCAGCCGTGGATCGTGGGCGACGACGGCAACCGCGCCCCGCTGCCCGGCCGCCCGTCCGGCCAGCACGAGTGGACCGGACTCGCCGCGGCCGCCGACGGCACGCTCTGGCTGACCGCCCGCGCGGCCGGGGGCGCGCCCGGCTCCTCGCCGGCCGCCGGCACCACGATCAGCGTCTGGAGCAGCTCCGACCACGGGCACAGCTGGAAGGCGCAGGGCAACGCGTTCGCGTCCCAGGCCAACGCCGTCGTGCGGCCCGTGGTCTCGCCCGACGGCGGCGACGTCTGGCTGGTCGGGCCCCAGTTCGCGGCCCACATGGTGGCGGGCAGGGACGGCGCGGCCGCGGGCTGGACCGAGTCGACCGCGATGCGCGAGGTCGCCCAGGTCTTCAGCGCCGAGGTGCTGCCCGCCCACCGGCTGCTCATCGCCAGCGGCCAGGGCGTCTGGCTCCTCGACGGCCAGCAGCGCGTCCGCGACACCGGGGCCCGCCTGATCTTCCGGCTGCGGCGCCTCGATGCCACGACGATTCTGGGGTACCCCGCCCAGCAGTCCGGCGACGTCTGGCTCTGCACCGTCGGTGACCAGGGGTGTGACTGGATACACGTGGGAGTCTCCTCGCGCTAGTGGCGGGACGCTCGGCAATTGAGACTTGAGTGGAATAGACTCAACCTCGTGGGTGTCGTACCTCCTGAAGGACGCACTGGAACGAGGAGTCGATGAACGCCGAACGCCTGACCACCAAGAGTCGCGAGGTCATCAAGGCCGCCGTGGACGCGGCGAGCCAGCGCGGACACGCGACCGTTGAACCTTGGCACCTGCTCCTGGCGCTGCTGGACACGGGCGGGTCGACCGCCGCCGGTCTGCTGCGCGCGGTGGGGGCCAACCCCGCCGACGTGCGCCGGGCCGCCCTGCACGCCGTCGAGAAGCTGCCGAGCGCGCGCGGCGCGAGCGTGGTGGAGCCCAACGTCGCCCGTGAGTTCGCCAACGCGATCGCGGCCGCCGAGCAGGTCGCCCGCCCGCTGGGCGACGAGTACACCTCGACCGAACACCTGCTGGCGGGCCTGGCCCGTGTCGGCGGGCAGGTCGCCACGCTGCTGAAGGAGGCCGGTGCGACCGAGCAGAGCCTGGTCGCGGCGTTCCCGCAGGTGCGCGGGGGCGATCGCAAGGTGACCTCGGCCGACTCGGAGCAGACCTTCCAGGCGCTGGAGAAGTACGGCGTCGACCTGACCCAGGCCGCCCGGGACGGCAAGATCGACCCGGTGATCGGCCGCGACGCCGAGATCCGCCGCGTGATCCAGGTGCTGTCCCGGCGTACCAAGAACAATCCGGTGCTCATCGGCGAGCCCGGCGTGGGCAAGACCGCGATCGTGGAGGGCCTGGCCCAGCGCATCATCGCCGGTGACGTGCCCGAGTCGCTGCGCGACAAGCGCCTGGTCAGCCTCGACCTCGGCGCGATGGTCGCGGGCGCGCAGTACCGCGGCCAGTTCGAGGAGCGGCTCAAGTCCGTGCTCGAGGAGATCAAGGGATCCAACGGCCAGGTCATCACGTTCCTCGACGAGCTGCACACCGTCGTCGGCGCCGGCAAGGGCGAGGGCTCGATGGACGCCGGCAACATGCTCAAGCCGATGCTGGCCCGCGGCGAGCTGCGGATGGTCGGCGCGACGACGCTTGACGAGTACCGCGAGCACATCGAGAAGGACCCCGCGCTCGAGCGGCGCTTCCAGCCCGTCGTGGTGGGCGAGCCGTCGACCGAGGACACCATCGGCATCCTGCGCGGGCTCAAGGAGCGCTACGAGGTGCACCACGGCGTGCGGATCACCGACGCCGCGCTGGTCGCGGCGGCCGCGCTGTCGGACCGGTACATCACCGACCGCTTCCTGCCGGACAAGGCCATCGACCTCGTCGACGAGGCGGCCTCCCGGCTGCGCATGGAGATCGACTCGCGCCCGACCGAGGTGGACGAGGTCGAGCGCAGCGTGCGCCGGCTCGAGATCGAGGAGATGGCGCTGGCCAAGGAGCCCGACGCGGCCTCGGCCGAGCGGCTCCAGCGGCTGCGCGCCGAGCTGGCCGACCGCCGGGAGTCGCTTACCGCGCTCACCGACCGGTGGCAGAACGAGAAGGCGCACATCCAGAAGATCTCCAACACCAAGGAGCAGCTGGAGCAGCTGAGGCTCGAGGCCGAGCGGGCCGAGCGCGACAACGACCTGGAGAAGGTCTCGGAGCTGCGCTACGCCGTGATCCCGGGCCTGCAGAAGGAGCTCCAGCAGGCCGAGAGCGAGCTCGGCGCCCTGCAGTCCGCGGGCGCGATGCTCAAGGAGGAGGTCTCCGCCGACGACATCGCCGCCGTGGTCGCCGCCTGGACGGGCATCCCGGCCGGCCGGCTCCTGGAGGGCGAGACCACCAAGCTGCTGCGCATGGAGGAGGCGCTGCACAGCCGGGTGATCGGGCAGGACACGGCGATCCAGGCCGTCTCCGACGCGGTGCGCCGCGCCCGGGCCGGCGTCGCCGACCCCGACCGGCCCACCGGCAGCTTCCTGTTCCTGGGCCCGACCGGCGTCGGCAAGACCGAGCTGGCCAAGGCCCTGGCCGAGTTCCTCTTCGACGACCAGCGCGCCATGGTGCGCATCGACATGAGCGAGTACGCCGAGAAGCACACGGTCGCCCGGCTCCTCGGCGCGCCGCCCGGGTACATCGGCTACGAGGAGGGCGGCCAGCTCACCGAGGCGGTGCGGCGCCGGCCCTACACGGTCGTGCTGCTCGACGAGGTGGAGAAGGCGCACCCGGACGTGTTCGACGTGCTGCTGGCCGTGCTCGACGACGGCCGGCTCACCGACGGGCAGGGCCGCACGGTCGACTTCCGCAACACGATCCTGGTCCTGACCTCGAACCTCGGCTCGGAGGTGCTCGCCGACGACCCGACGCTCAACCCGGAGCAGCGCAGCGACGCGGTGATCGCCGCCGTGCGCACCCACTTCAAGCCGGAGTTCGTGAACCGGCTCGACGACATGGTGGTGTTCAACGCGTTGTCGCCGTCCGACCTGCGGGCGATCGTGGAGATTCAGCTCGATGGGCTGGGCCGGAGGCTGGCCGACCGCCGGCTGACGCTCGATGTCTCCGACGCGGCACGTGACTGGCTGGCCAGTCTTGGGTATGACTCGGTGTACGGCGCTCGACCCCTGCGCCGCCAGATCCAGACGTCGATCGGCGACCAGCTCGCCAAGGCGCTTCTGGCCGGCGAGATCAGGGACGGGGACCGTGTGGTGGTCGACCTGTCGGACGACAAGAAGACGCTCACGGTGCAGGCCGGCTAGCTCGGGGTTTGGGGAGGAGTGCCGCTGATGCTGTGGAAGAAGCAGGCGTACGACGAGGAGCTGCGGCTGCTCGCCCAGGCCGACACGCTGGCGTTCGGCGGGGTCGGCATCGCCGGCACCCTCCTGCCCGCGACCAAGGCCTACTTCGCGGTCGAGGAGGGCCTGCGGTTGCACGGCGGCGAGCTCCGCCCGCGGCTGGAGGCCCTGCTCGACAAGGCCACCCCGGCCGGGCGGCTCTACGCCGCCGAGCTGCTCACCCACGCCGACGCGGGGGCCGGGCGCTCGGCCTGGCAGAAGCTGCGCGGCCAGAGCGGCGAGGTCAAGACATTCAGCGGCTGCATCATGGGCAGCACGACCGTGTCACGGTACGCGGAAGAGCGGCTGCGCGATTAGCGTCACATCGATACGGTGACTCCCAGGATTTCCTGGGAGGAGACCGACTTGTCATTCGCAGTCCCGAACGCGCCGCGCGCTCGGCCGTCCACCGTCAGCCTCGCCTCCACGCTGCTCTTCGTGGCGGCCGGGCTTGAAGTGATCAACGTTGTCCTCTCGCTCCTCTACGCCGGCAAGATCGCCGAGGGCACCAAGAAGGTCTACGAAGACGCCGGCCTGACCGCCAGCTCGACCGCGACCACGAGCATCGGCTCGACGGTCGGGGTAGTCCTCGGCTTCATCATCATCGTGATCCTGGTTCTGCTCGGCTACTTCGTGAGCCGCGGCAACCAGGTCGCGCGGGTGCTGACCTGGGTCGTGGGCGGCATCGCGCTGTGCTGCAGCGCCTTCGGCCTCGGGGCGACCCTGTTCGCCCAGACGTTCTGGGACCAGGCCCGCAAGACCAGCCCGGAGCTGCCGACCTGGGACCGTTATCAGGAGATCGTGTACTCCCAGGTCCCCGGCTGGTACCAGCCCCTCACCACGGTGCTGAGCATCCTGGTCGTCCTCGCGATCGCGATTCCGATCGTCCTGCTCGCGCTGCCGGCGTCGCACCCGTACTTCCGCAAGGCCGAGCAGCAGTGGGAGCCGCCGGTTCCCGGATCCGGTGGCCCGGGCGGTTACCCCGGCCCCGGCTACCCCGGGCAGCCGGGTCAGCCGGGCCAGCCGGGCCAGCCCGGATACGGACCGCCCAGCGGCTGATTGGGTAGCCTGCGGCGGTGCCAGTCGCACTCATCACCGGCGCTACCGCCGGCATCGGCGCCGCCTTCGCCCGCCACCTCGCCGCGGAGGGCCACGAGCTCGTGCTCGTCGCCCGCCGCGGCGAAGTGCTGCAGGCCCTCGCCGCCGAGCTGCCGGTGCCGGTCGAGACGCTTGTCGCCGACCTGGCCACCGTCGCCGGGGCCCAGGCGGTGGCGGCCCGGCTCGCCGACCCGGACCGCCCGATCGACCTGCTCGTGAACAACGCCGGGCGGTCGCTCAACCGGTCCTTCCTGCGCTCCTCGCCCGAGCTCGAGGAGGAGCTGCTGCGGCTCAACGTCCACGCGGTCATGCGCCTGACGCTGGCCGCCCTGCCCGGAATGGTGGAGCGCGGCCGGGGCGGCATCGTCAACGTCTCGTCCGTGTCGGGGTTCGCGGCGATGATGCCCGGCTCGACGTACCCGGCGAGCAAGGCCTGGGTCACCAACTTCAGCGAGTCGCAGGCGCAGCTGGTGCGCGGGTCCGGCGTGCGGGTCATGGCGCTCTGCCCGGGGTACACCCGCACCGAGTTCCACGCGAGCGCCGGCATCGACACCGCGCGGATGCCGTCGTGGCTGTGGCTTGACGCCGGCGAGGTGGCGCGGGCGGCCCTGCGGGACCTGCGGCGCGGCCGAATGGTCAGCGTGCCCGGCTGGAAGTACAAGATTGCCGTGCTCGGCATCCGTCTCGCGCCGCGCGGTCTGCTCCACCGTGCGTCCCGCGGTGCGAGGGGACGCATCGGGCATGAGGAGCGTTAACGCCCAACACGGCACCGGTCTTCGTCGATGTGTGCACTATGACAAGCATTGAATTTGCTGTGTATCGAACATGATTGTGGTCACGTACGTTCGGCTGATGGGCCGATTGGCAGCGCTCCCATAGGCATCCGGTCGGGCCGCGACCGTACTTTCGGCTGTCGGTGCAGGTCAAAGCCCTGTATCGAGTATTGCCACGATCTAATGAGAGCAAGATTCGGGTTAGTGCCCGAGGCATCGGTGCATCGTTATCCCCAGTCACCGCCACCTCTCGCGTCACTCGTGGTGATCGCTGCGATCACCTTCGTATTCACCCTTGTCCCCTTGACGGCCATTAATTTGGCCGAGAGTGCGGGTCATCGATTCACTGCGGAGCTTTAGCGCGTACGCTTCGGACATGACCGACCGTGACGACCTGCTGAAACTCGTACGGGACCTCGCCGTGGTGTCCGGACGGGTCACGCTGTCGTCCGGACAAGTTGCCGACTGGTACGTGGACCTCCGTCGTTTGACGCTGCACCATGCTGGTGCACCGTTGGTCGGCCGGGTTCTCCTCGATCTCGTCGACGACTGGGAGTTCGATGCCGTGGGAGGGCTGACCCTCGGCGCGGACCCGGTGGCCACCGCGATGCTGCATGCGGCGGCCGCCCGTGGGGGACGATCGCTTGACGCGTTCGTTGTCCGCAAGAGTGACAAGGCTCATGGTCTGCAACGCCGGGTCGAAGGGCCCGACGTCGCCGGCCGGCGCGTCCTCGCGGTCGAGGACACCTCCACTACAGGTGGAAGTGTGCTCACTGCGGTCGACGCGTTGCGAGAGGCGGGCGCCGATGTGGTCGGTGTGGCCGTTATCGTCGATAGAGGCGCGGAAAAGGCGGTTCGCGCCGCGGGGCTGAGCTATCGCTCAGCATTTTCGTTGGCCGACCTCGGCCGACAGGGCTGAAAAATTGTCGATTCGGACCTGCGCATATGCAGGCGGGTCGATGGTGTTGGTGGAAGGATGGAATACGTGGGAACTGCGCTGGCTGAGATGACCCTGCCCCAGATCTCGCCGCTTGCCGGCGAGCCGATTGACCGTGCTGACGCCGAGCGTTTGGCCGGTGTCCTGAAGGCGCTTGCCGACCCGGCCCGACTCCGGCTTCTGAGCCTGATCCAGTCGGCGCCCGACGGCGAGGCGTGTGTGTGTGACCTGACGGCCCCGCTTGGGCTCTCGCAGCCCACGGTGAGCCACCACCTGCGAATCCTGACCGAGGCTGGTCTGCTGGAGCGCGAAAAGCGGGGTGTGTGGGCGTTCTACCGCCTCGTGCCCGCCGCTATCGGCACCATCGCCGACCTTCTGACGCCGCCGCGCAAGCGCGCGACCAAGAAGGCGCCTCGCTAGCAGTGTCGGGTAGCGCCTTGGGGCACTACCCGACCGGGGACCTCCGCGACCAACTCGCCCATCTCGGGCAGGCGGTCGTGCGGGCCGGACTCGTCGTGGGCTCGGGTGGCAATCTGTCCGCTCGGGCACCAGACACGGACGAATGCTGGGCAACCGCGGCCGGGACCTGGCTCGATGGCCTCGACCGCGGATCATTCGTTCGGATCCGAATCATCGACGGCGCGACCCTTGACAGGGTCGCGCCGTCGTCGGAGCTCGGGCTCCATCTGGCGATCTATCGCGCTCGCCCCGACGTCAACGCGGTCGTGCACCTGCACCCGCAGAGCGTCCTGCTGCTCGACGCGATCGGCGCGCCGATCCGGCTGGTCACCACCGACCACGCCTTCTATCTGCGCCGCGTCGCCACCACGCCGTTCGTGCCGCCGGGCCGCCCCGAAGTGGGCCGGCTGGCCGCCGAGGCGTGCGCCGACGGCACCAACTGCGTCGTTCTCTCCCGCCACGGCTGCTGCGTCGTCGCCGATTCGGTGGAGCTGGCGCACAAGCGCGCCCTGTACCTCGAGGAGGCGGCGCGGCTGACGTACCGCGCCCTGGCCCTCGGCACCCCGCTCCCGCCGCTGCCGGCCGACTGGCTCGACGACCCCGCCGCCACCGTCTGAGGCCGGTCCCTTACCCTCGTCCTCCTGTTGAACCGCAGGTCAAGGGGGCATGAACGGTGGATGTCCGGAGAAGGCGGGTGCCCCTCGCGGCCGGTGCCGCGCTGGCCCTCGTCGCCGTCACCTTCGTCGCCGTGCGCGCGGTGACCGGCGGCCACGGCTCCTGCACCGGCGGCGTGCGGCTCCTCGTCGCCGCCGCCCCGGAGATCGCGCCCGCGGTGCGCGCGGCGGCCGATCGGTTCGCCGCCACCGGGCCGGAGGTCCGCGGCGACTGCGTGCGGGTCGAGGTCACGGCGGCCGAGCCGGCCGACGTCGCCGGTCGGCTCGCGGCCCGCACCGGCGGCAACCTCGGCACCGCAGCCTCGGCCGCCCCCTCGCCGGCCGACGCCGACGTGCCCACGGTGTGGATCCCCGACTCGACGGTGTGGCTGACCCGGGTGCGCGGCGCCGACCAGCAGGCGTTCGAGGCGCGGACGGACTCGGTCGCGACCAGCCCGGTCGTGTTCGCCGCGGCCCCGCCGACCGCGGCCGCGCTGGGCCTGCGCTCGGTGGGCGCGGCCCAGGTCGGGGCGCTGCTCGCCCGGGCGCGCATCGGCGCCGTCGACCCGCGGCGCAGCGCCGCCGGGCTGGCCGGGGCCGGGCTGCTGTACGACGGCATCGCCACCGACCCCGACCGCCTGGTGGATCTCGTCCGGGCGTACCGGTCGATCGCCGTCGCGCCCGACCCGGCGACGCTGCTGCGCAACGCGGCCGCGGGCGGCCAGGCGGTGCTGACCAGCGAGCAGCAGGCCGGGGCGCTGACGGCGCTCCCGCTCGAACCGGCGGCCGCCCTGGACTACCCCTTCGCCGTGGTCAGCGGCCGTCCGGCGGCGAACCTGGCCGCCGCCGAGCTGCTGCGGGCCGCGCTGGCCGCGAACGGCGACGCGTTCACGAGCCGGGGCTTCCGCGCGCCCGCGACAGGCAAGGCCGACGACGGGCAGAAGATCGCCGACGTGCTCGGGTACTGGAACGCCACGACCGCGCCGTCGCGGGTGCTGACGCTAGTCGACGTGAGCGCGTCGATGACCCGGCCGATCGCCAAGGGCGGGCCGTCGCGGCTCGACGTGCTGCGCAAGACGGCCACCGACGGGCTGGGGCTGTTCACGGACGACAGCGAGCTCGGGCTGTGGGCGTACTCCGCCGGCCACCAGCAGGTCGTCCCGGTGTCCGCGCTCAACGAGGGCCAGCGCGCCCGGCTCAGCGGCGCGGTCGCGGCGGCCCGGGCCGCGCCGAGCGACGTGTGCGGCCTCTACGAGACGGTGCTGGCGGCGTACACGTCGCTCCGGGACGGCTACCGCGAGGGCCGCTCGAACACCGTCGTGGTCTTCACCGACGGCTCGAACTCCAAGCCCGGGATGAGCCTGGAGACGCTGCGGCTGGAGCTGGAGCGGGCCACCGACCCGACCCGCCCGGTCCGCGTGGTGCTGCTCGGCATCGGCCCCGACGTGCACAAGGACGAGCTCGAGGCGATCGCGGCGACGACGGGCGGGCGGGCCTTCGTGGTGCAGGACCCGGAGCAGATCGGCAACATCTTCCTCCGGGCCCTGATCCGTACGTCTTAGGCCCTATCCTGCCGATCATGCCGGCCTGCGCCGGGCCCAGGCCCTCGCCCAGGCCGGCCCGGCGCGCTGCGCCAAGCCGGCCCGCCCAAGGCGCTGCGCGCACCCCGCGAAGGCCGGGTTACAACACCGGTAGCCAGGCCTCCGCGGGGCACACGCAGGCGAAATCTGGACCTCGTCTCGGCTCGACATGATCGGCAGGACAGGACCTAGTCGTGCACCCGGTGGGTGCCGGGGCGCTCGGCCGGGGGAACGGTCGGGAAGACCTCGGTCGGGGCGTTGGCCGGGTCGGCCGCCCGGTGCGCGACGCCGCGCTTGCGCTCCCGCCAGCCGCGGAAGATCTCGATGAAGATCGGCAGCGCCGAGATCAGCACGATCAGGGCGACGGCCGGCACGAGGTACTTGTCGATCTCCCCGCCGGTCAGGTCGAAGATCTGCTTGGCCAGGGCCCAGCCGATCAGGATGATGCCGTCGGTCCACAGGAAGCCGCCGACCACGTTCCACACGAAGAACTGCCGCGCCGGCATGCCGATGACGCCGGCGACCGGGTTGAGGAACGTGCGCACGATCGGGATGAAGCGGGCGAGCACGACGGCCTTGGCCGGGCCGAACTTCGCGAAGTAGTGCTCGGCCTTCTCGACGTACTCCTTCTTGAAGATCCGCGAGTTGGGCCGGTCGAACATCCGGCGGCCGTAGCGGGCGCCGAGGTAGTGGCCCAGCTGGGCGCCGGCGATCGCGCAGATGGGGGCGCCGATCAGCAGCTGGGTCAGGCTCAGGTGTGTGCCGACCAACTCGCTGGCGACGGGGGACGCGGCGACGCCGGCCAGGAACAGCAGCGAGTCGCCGGGGAAGAAGAAGCCGACCAGCAGCCCGGTCTCGACGAACATGATGAGCCAGACGCCGATCACGCCGAACGTGCTCAGCAGCCCCTTCGCGTCGAGAGGGTTGAGGGAGAGCAGGTCGCCCAGGGCACGCGTCTTTTCTTCCACGGGTCACCAGGGTACGTGAGGGCGTTCGCAAAGCTAAGCTCGGAGTATGGCGGTGGTCACGACCGCACACTGGCACCGGCTCGACGACGGGCGGGTTCAGTGCGACGTTTGTCCCCGCAACTGTCGTTTGCACGAAAGCCAGCGGGGTTTCTGCTTCGTGCGGCAGCGCGAGGACGACCAGATCGTGCTCACGACCTACGGCCGATCGTCAGGGTTCTGCGTCGACCCCATCGAGAAGAAGCCGCTGAACCACTTCCTGCCCGGGACGCCGGTGCTGTCGTTCGGCACCGCGGGGTGCAACCTCGGCTGCCGGTTCTGCCAGAACTGGGACATCTCCAAGAGCCGCGAGATCGACACCCTCGGCGCGGCGGCCGGCCCGGAGCAGCTCGCCGCCGAGGCCGAGCGCCTGGGCTGCCGCTCGATCGCGTTCACCTACAACGACCCGGTGATCTTCATGGAGTACGCCATGGACGTCGCCGACGCCTGCCGGGAGCGCGGGATCAAGGCGGTCGCGGTCTCGGCCGGGTACATGAACCCGGCCCCGCGCGAGGAGTTCTACCGGCACATCGACGCGGCCAACATCGACCTCAAGGCGTTCAGCGAGCGCTTCTACGAGAAGGTCACGTTCGCTCGGCTCGGCTCGGTGCTGGACACGCTCGAGTACCTGCGCACGACCGACGTGTGGTTCGAGGTCACCACGCTGCTGATCCCGGGGCAGAACGACGGCGACGACGAGCTGCACAAGCAGTGCGACTGGCTGCTGGAGCACCTGGGGCCGGACGTGCCGCTGCACTTCTCCGCCTTCCACCCCGACTTCAAGATGCGCGACGTGCCCCCGACCCCGCCCGAGACCCTGCGCCGGGCGCGGCGGATCGCGCTCGATACGGGCCTGCGGTTCGTGTACACCGGCAACGTCCACGACCCCGGCGGCCAGACGACACGCTGCCCCGGCTGCGGCGCCGCGGCCGTGGTGCGCGACTGGTACGACCTGGTCAGCTACGCGCTCACCGACGACGGGCGGTGCACCGCGTGCGGGCATGCCATGCCGGGCGTGTTCGAGGGCCCCGCCGGCGGCTGGGGCCGGCGCCGGCTGCCGGTGAGGATCGGGTGAGACCGCCCGCCGTGGCCGGGAGCTTCTACCCGGACGACCCGCGGGAGCTGCGCTCCACGATCGAAAAGCTTTTGGCGGCGGTACCGGCGGCAAGCGACGAATCGCGCGCGTACATCGTCCCGCACGCCGGTTACCGGTGGTCGGGTCCGACGGCCGCGCACGCGTACCGCCGCCTGGAGGGGCGCACGGCCGAGCGCGTCGTCCTCGTCGGCCCCGCGCACCGGGTCGCGCTGCGGGGGGCCGCGGTGCCGACGGTCACGGAGTGGTCGACGCCGATGGGTGCTGTGACGCTCGACACACTGGGCGCCGGGGAGCTCGTGGCGGCCGGGCTGGCGGTGGCCGACGACGCGCCGCACGCGCCCGAGCACTCACTCGAGGTACAACTCCCGTTCCTGCAGTTTCTGGGGTTCTCGCGGGTGCTGCCGGTGTGCGTCGGGGTCGCGCCGGTGGACGCGGTGGCGGCGCTGCTGGCCGCCGTCGCGGGGCCCGGCTCGATCGTGCTGTGCAGCACCGACCTTTCGCACTATCTGACGCAGGAGCAGGCCCGGGCGGCCGATTCGCGCACCGTCGCGGCGATCGAGCGCCTCGAACCCGGAGGCGTCGGCGACCGGGACGCTTGCGGACGGTATGCGCTGCGCGGCCTCCTGGCGTGGGCCCGCGATCGCGGATCCGCGGTCCGGGTGCTGCACCGGGCCACCTCGGGCGATGAGGGCGGGCCCCGCGACCGGGTCGTCGGCTACCTGGCCGCCTCGCTGGACTGATCACGCTCGGTAGCCGTCATCGGCACACCGACGTCATAACGGACTATTCCGTTGCGTCCGTTTCGGCCAAAAGACCCTGACCGATCGGCCGACCTCTGATGAGGCGCTCCAGCTCCGTCTTTCGAATGGAGGCGCCGGTGGACGGCGCCGGAACTGGAGAACGGGGCATGTCTGCCACGACGACGGCCGGCCCGGCGGCCGGCACCGGCTGGGTGCCGATGACGAGCGAGCAGCGGGAGCAGTTCGACACGGACGGTTACCTCGTGTTGAAGGGCGTGCTGAGCCCCGACGAGGTCCGCCACTACGCGTCGGTGCTCGACGTCGCGCACGCCACGCACCCGCGCGCGGCGGACGGCTCGCTGCACCTGCTCAGCGCCGTGACGAGCTGCCCGGAGCTGGTCGACCTCATCGACCACCCGGCGACGCTGCCGCTCGTGTGGTCGATGCTCGGCTGGAACGTGCACATCTACCACTCGCACCTGGACGTGCACCCGACCGTCCCGGCGGCCAAGCCGGACTGGTGGCACTGGCATCAGGACGGCGGCCGGCAGAACCGGGAGCTGGAGACCGACCCGCGGCCGCGACTGTCGGTGAAGCTCGCGTTCTGGCTCTCGGACGTCTCCGAGGAGGGCCGGGGCAACCTGACGCTCCTGCCCGGCAGCCACAAGACCAACTGGCTGCCCGGCCCGCCCAAGCGCGATGTGCCGTGGCCGGCCCCGCAGGGCGCCAAGCAGGTCAAGGTCGACGCCGGCGACGTGGTCTTCTTCGACCGCCGGATCTGGCACGCGCGCTCGGACAACTACTCCGAGATCACCCGGCGCTGCGTGTTCCTCGGCTACACGTACCGCTGGATCGCCATCCGCGACGAGGTCGCCGGCCTGCCGAACAAGCCCTGGTGGAGCCGGCTGAACCAGGTCCAGCAGCAGCTGCTCGGCGGCATCGGGGTCGGCGACGGCGACCACCACTGGGGCCACTACCCCGAGTCGACGCCGCTCTACGTGGCGCTGCGGGAGCGGGGCCTGCTCGACCCGAGCTACCCGCCGCTCATTCCCTGACGCAATGTTCGCCCGGCTTCGATCCGTCTTAGGGTCGGAGCCGGGTTTCGCGTAAGGGGTCGGATGACGTTCGAGGAGTTCGTCGAGGCGCGGTTGCAGGCGCTGCTGCGCTATGCCGTCATGCTCACCGGCGACCCGCACACGGCGCAGGACCTCGTCCAGGACACGATGATCCGCGCGCAGCTGAAGTGGCGCCGGATCGCGGCGGCCGACCTGCCCGAGCGCTACGTCAAGCGCATGATCACCAACGCGTACGTCGACCTGCACCGCGGCTCGTGGCTGCGTCGGGTCGCGCTGCGCGGCGTCGAGATCGACAGCGGCCAGCTGGAGCCCGACCACGCCGACACGCACGCCGAGCGCGACCAGGTGTGGCTGCTGCTCGGCGGCCTGCCCCGCCAGCAGCGCGCGGCCCTCGTGCTGCGCTACTACGAGGGGCTCACCGACGGCGAGATCGCCGACGTCATGGGCAGCCCCGTCGGCACCGTCCGCTCGTGGATCTCCCGGGCCCTCGCCTCGCTGCGCGCCAGCACCGCGCCCACCCTCGCCGGCGACGGGGGCTCAACGCCGTGATGGACGACCTGCTGCGCGAGACCTTCGCCCGCCACGAGGAGCTGATCCCGGTGGCGTCGCCCGAGCTGGGCGATTCGATCGTGACCGGGGCCCGCCGGCTGCGCGCGCTGCGGCGCTGGGTCGTCTCCGGCCTGACCTTCCTGTGCTCCATCCTCGCGCTGCTGCTGGTGCCGTTCGTGGCCGCGCCCCGCCCGGCGCCGCCCGAGGCGGTCCCGCCTACGCAGCCGATCAACCTGCTGATCATCGGCATCGACCGGGGCAGCGGCGCGCCGGCCCGGGTGAACGCCAACGCGATCGTGCTGGTGCACGTCAACCCGGGCGCGCGCACCGCCTACGAGGTGGTGCTCCCCCGCGACCTGCGGCTCGAGCTGCCCGGGCTCGGCCTGCAGCGCGCCGACGGGGCCTACCTGGTCGGCGGGTACCAGCTCGCGTCCGAAGCGGTCGCCGCGATGACCGGGCTGACCCTCGACGGCGGCGCGGTCGTCGACCTCGCCGGGCTCGAGTCGGTCACCCGGGCCGCGGGCGGGGTCGATCTCTGCGCGCCCGGCTGCCGGCACTTCGACGCGCACGAGGCGGTCGACTACCTGCGCCGGTCCGTGGCGGCCGGCGACGATCGGGTGCTGCATCAGTACCTGACCGAGCTCGCGAAGGCCGCGGCCGACCCGGTCAGGCTGCCCGGCCTGGTCTCCGCGGCCGCCGACGGGCTCGAGCTGCACCTCGGGCCGACGTCGCTGTCCACGCTGGCGACCCGGATGGCCGGGGTCGACCCGGCGGCGGTGACGGCGATCCGGCTGCCCGCCACCGCCGGCGAGCGCGGTCCGGAGCCGGTGCCGGGCGGGGACGGGCTCTTCGAGGCCATGCAGAACGGGCGGGTCGGGGCCTGGCTGAAGGCTCACCCGCAGTACGCCCTGGCCTAGGGGCTGTATCGAAGTGGATGGCCGGGCTGCGGCGGACTCAGGCGCCGCCGGGAACCACGCCGGTCACACCCCGATACAACCCCCGGTATCGGGGCGCGCCCGGCGCGGCCCCAGCCGACGCCTGAGCCTCGCCTCGCTCCGACCCCCACTTCGACACAGCCCCTAGCGCGCCCGGTCAGTACTCGTCGTCGAGGTCGACCTCGCGGTCCTGCTCGATCGCGTCGTACTCGTTCGCCTCCCACGGCCGCGCATGGGGCGCGTACGGCCGGTCCAGCGGGTTGGCCGGCTGGGCCTGCTCGGCCGCGTCCTCGGGCGAGGCCTCCGGGTCGCGCACGTCCGGGTCGAGAAGCTCGTCGAGGGTCAGTAGTTCCTCGTCTGGCTGGGTCATCGCCGGGGCTCCCTGTCGCTCGCTGCGGTAGCTCGCTTCCGTACCTTGGCCGTTCTCCACCGTACGACTGTTCCGGGGGCCGCGCCCCCCGGCCCGGGCAAATCCGGCCCAGGTCACCCGGCTACGAGCGATGCTCAGGACTGCGAGATACTCCGTGGCAGGACAGCGCGGTCCGCGTTGGGGCTCGCGCCTGTCGGCTCCAGCAACCCCGCACGATCCATTGAGTCAAGGAGCGCCGTCATGCCCATCGCCTCGTCCGATGTCTACGCCGAGATGCTCGACCGCGCCAAGGCCGGTGCGTTCGCCTACCCGGCGATCAACGTCTCGTCGTCGCAGACGCTCAACGCGGCGATCCGCGGCTTCGCCGAGGCCGAGAGTGACGGCATCATCCAGGTCTCGACCGGCGGCGCGGAGTACCTCTCCGGCCCGACCGTGAAGGACATGATCACGGGCTCGGTGGCGCTTGCCGCGTTCGCGCACGAGGTCGCGAAGAAGTACTCGGTCAACATCGCGCTGCACACCGACCACTGCCCGAAGGACAAGCTGGACAAGTTCGTCCGCCCGCTGCTGGACATCTCGGCCGAGCGCGTCGCCAAGGGCGAGGAGCCGCTGTTCCAGTCGCACATGTGGGACGGCTCCGCGGTGCCGCTGGGTGAGAACCTCGACATCGCCGAGGAGCTGCTGGCCAAGACGGCCGCCGCCAAGGTCGTCCTCGAGATCGAGGTCGGCGTCGTGGGCGGCGAGGAGGACGGCGTCGTCGGCGCGATCGACGAGAAGCTGTACACCACCGTCGAGGACGGCCTGGCCATGGTCGAGAAGCTCGGCCTGGGCGAGAAGGGCCGCTACATGGCCGCCCTGACCTTCGGCAACGTGCACGGCGTGTACAAGCCGGGCAACGTCAAGCTCCGCCCGGAGATCCTGAAGACCATCCAGGACGCCGTCGGCGCGAAGTACGGCCAGGACAAGCCGCTCGCGCTGGTCTTCCACGGCGGCTCCGGCTCGCTGCTCTCGGAGATCCGCGAGGCGCTCGACTACGGCGTGGTCAAGATGAACATCGACACCGACACGCAGTACGCGTTCACCCGCCCGGTCGCCGCGCACATGTTCAGCAACTACGACGGCGTGCTGAAGGTCGACGGCGAGGTCGGCAACAAGAAGGCGTACGACCCGCGCGCCTGGGGCAAGGTCGGCGAGGCCGGCCTGGCCGCCCGCGTGGTGGAGGCCTGCGAGCACCTGCGTTCGACGGGCACCACGCTGTCGAAGTAGTTCCGAGCGGCGCATACGACGACGGCCCGGCTGGACTCCAGCCGGGCCGTTCGTGTTGCGTCACCGGTTACTCGTTGAGGAAGTTGAAGTAGCCGCCGGCGGTGACCGGGCCCCGGATCGGGTTGGCCGAGTCGGGTGATGTCCGCGATGGTGACCGGGCAGGTCCCGGCGTACGCGTTGGCGCCCAGGCCGTCGGTGTCGTTCGTGACGTCGGGCGTCGTGACGGTGACCTGCGTGCCCGCGGTGTTGATGCCCGGCGACCGTCGCGATCTTGTTGCAGAACATGACCGCCTAGGTCGCCGAGGCGCCGTTGTAGTCCGCCGCGGTCTTGTCGATCAGCAGCGCGCTGTTGTCGTTGATGACCGGCTTGTCGCTCGCCGCCGCGATGGCCGGCGGCGCGATGAAGGTCAGGCCGCCGGTCTTGCTGAGCGTGTTGCCGCCCGCGAAGAGGATGTCGATGCTGTCGCCGCCCGACGTCGTGGTGGCGGGGCAGCCGCCGGTCGGCGTCTTGACCGCGAGCGTGGTTGCGCTCGTGACGATGTACGTGGGGATGTTCTGGCAGTTCGTGTCGGTGCCGAGGTTCACGCCGGTGACCAGCGCCTCGGACAGCGTCTGGCCGGTCACGGTGAGCACGAGCACCTGCTTGGCGGTGTCCGCGGCCAGCTTGCCGGTCGACGGCGTGGTGATCGCGATGGTGCCCGTCAACGCGGCGTGCGCCACGTACGGCAGGCCGCCGACGATCACGGCGGTGGCGGCGGCGGTGCTCAGCCCGAGGGAGACGGCGCGCTTTCGCCAGAATTGTTGCTGCGTCATGGGGTCTGGGTCCTCTCTGCGACCAGTTGCTGACCCAACGTAACAGCATCATTACTTTAAGTAATGGCGAAACGCACTCACTTAGGCGGTCAGAATTTCGGCCGCCTCCGCCACGTCGTCGGTGATGTGCAGGAGCGGGCGCAGGTCCCCCACCGGCGAGGCGGCCAGCAGCGGCTCGAGCAGGCCGCGGATGGGCAGCCGCTCGGTCCAGTGCGCCACGTCGAGGAAGACGAACGGGCCGCTGACGCCGTCGGTGGCGTAGAAGGTCTTGGTCGCGGCCTGGAACACCTCCTGCACGGTGCCGGCCATGCCCGGCGCGAAGACGATGCCGCCGCGGGAGAGCCGCAGGATGGTGTCCTCGCGGATCGCGTTGGAGAAGTACTTCGCGATCTTCGCGGCGAACAGGTTGGCCGGCTCGTGGCCGTAGAGCCAGGTCGGGATGGCCAGCCCGCCGCGCCGGGCCCAGGTGACGGGGTCGACGGCGGCCTGGTCGGCCGGCTCGGACGAGTCGGGCGTCGGCGGGACCGGGCGGCCGTAGCGCTCGCGGACGGCCAGGGAGGCCGCGGTGTACGGCTGGTGGTCGTGGAAGTCGGGCGCGCCCGCGAGCTGGTCGATCGCCTCGCCCACGACCTCGACCGGGTGCTCGGCCAGGAACGCGCCGAGGTTGGCCGCCTCCATGACGCCGGGGCCGCCGCCGGTCACCACCAGGCGGTCGGCGCGCGCCAGCCGCCAGGCCAGCTCGGCGGCGCTGCGGTACTCCACCGCGCCCCGCCGCGCCGCGTGGCCGCCCATGATGCCGATCGCGGCGGCCGGCCCTCGCGCGGCGATCCAGCCGGCGGTGACGTTGGCCAGCGCGTTGTCGACGCCGGAGTCGTGCATGCGCTGGGCGACGGCCTCGCGGATCTCCGGCGTCGCCCCGCCGGTGGCGCGGAAGTGCCGGTACACGACCGTGTCGAACATGCCCTCGAAGCCGGCGGAGGTGAACCCCGCGGCGAGGTCGTCGGGCACGTAGAGCTGGGAGGGGTGGGTCGCGTACGGCACGCTGTCGAACTCGGGCACCACGACGGCCCGGCGCCGCAGCAGGTCCACGACGTGGTCGAGGCCGTCGAAGTGGCAGCCGATGAACAGCGCGTCGGCGACGTCCACGGCGGAGAGGTCGACGGCGCTCAGGTCGAGGCCCTGGACGATCTTGCCGGCGATGGTGCCCTGGCGCAGGTGGAACTGCAGCTCCTCGGGCGACTCGATCTCATCCGGGGAGTGATCGTGCAGCGCGACGACGTCGGGCGGTGGCGGGGTTGGCACGGTCATATCCTGCCAAACCCCTGCAAAGCCGCCGCCGGCCGACCCGGGTCTCCACCGGCGTGGCCTGTGACGTTGAGAGCGACGGCCCGATCCGGAGGACCGAGCCGTCGCGAACCGGGTCCTGGGGAGGCTCCGGACTTTCAGTTGTAGTACGTCCCCGCGGGCGGCACACCCTCCGTGCGCTTCACGCGGGCTCAACCGTTCAGTCAGGCCTTCTCTGGTGTAATTGCGGCATGCCGAACCTCCTGCCCGAGCCCGCGCCCACCCTGCTTCCCGCCGAGCCGCACGCCGCCGAACAACTGGCGAAGGCCGACACCGAGGAGGCCGCCAAGGCGGTCGCCGCGCAGAACCCGGCCTACAGCGCCGCGTGGGCGCGCCTCGCCGAGCTGGCTCTCGCGGCCGGCGAGCCGGTGACCGCTTACGCGTACGCGCGCACCGGCTACCACCGCGGCCTCGACCAGCTGCGCCGCAACGGGTGGCGCGGGGCCGGCCCGGTGCCGTGGGCGCACGAGCCGAACCAGGGCTTCCTGCGGGCGCTGAACGCGCTCGGGCGGGCGGCCGCGGCGATCGGGGAGGACGAGGAGGCCGAGCGCTGCGCGACCTTCCTGCGCGACAGCGACCCGGCCGCCGTGACTGCCCTTTCCTAGAGCCCCTCCGGCACGGCCGCTCTCTCCTAGAGGCCCTCCGACACGGCCGCGGCGACCTTGAGCCAGGCGTCGCGGCTCGCGGAGGTCAGGCCCGGGTAGCGGATCGGCTCGCCCGAGTCGATGAACTTCTCGTAGGGCACGATCAGCACGGTGCGCGTCCGGGCCGCGAAGTGCCGGGTGATCGCGGGCACGTCGACGTGGCGCCGGCTCGGTGGCATGGACACGACCGTCACCGCCTGGCGTACGAGCCGCTGCCGGCCGTGCTGCTCGAGGTGGTCGAGCATGCGCGAGGCGGTCTCGGCCGAGTCGTTGCGCGCCGACATCGTGACCACGAGCTGGTCGGTCGCGTCGATCGCGGCCTGCCAGTTCTCGGCCCGCACGTTGTTGCCGGTGTCCACGACGATCAGCTTGTAGAACCGGCTGACGACGTCGCGGATCTCCCCGAACGCGTCGGCGGTAAGCATCTCGCCCGCGGTCGCCGACTCGTCGGAAGCGAGCACGTCGAACATGCCCTCGCCCTGCGCGCGGACGTACTGCGACAGGTCGCCGACGCGGCCCTGGGCGCCCTTGAAGTTGCCCAGGTCGTGCATCAGGTCGCGGACCGTACGGTTGTGGAAGTCCTGCTGGGCGCGCATGCCCAGGGTGCCCTGGGTCTCGTTGTTGTCCCAGGCCAGCACGTAGCCGCCGCGCTTCTGCCCGAACGTCATCGCGAGCAGCAGCACGGCCACGGTCTTGCCGGCGCCGCCCTTGGGGTTGACGACTGTCACCTGGCGCAGGCCGCCGAAGTTGCGGCGGACCATCTCGACTTCCTGCCGGTACTCCTGCTCACGCCGGCCCGGGGTCACCGCGACGAGGCCCAGGGTGCCCTTGGCGAGCGCGCCGCGGACGCCGCGGGATGCCACCGGGTCGGCCGGCTTGGCCTGGCGGCGCCGGGCGAACTCCTCGGCCGTGGGGGTCGTGCCGTCGTGCCAGTTGTCCTGGGGCATGGGCGGCAGCGGAGGGACGGCGGGGTTCTGGCCGGGCGGGCCGGCGAGTCCCTGGTACGGCCCGGGGGGTCCGGGCGGCATCTGCCCGGGTGGGAACTGCCCGGGTGGGAACTGCCCGGGTGGGAACTGCCCGGGTGGCGGCATTTGTCCCGGCGGGAACTGTCCGGGTGGCATTTGTCCGAAAGGCGGGCCGGGCGGTGGGCCCTGGTGCGGTCCGGGCGGGGGTCCCTGCGGGGGTCCCTGGGGCGGCAGGACGGGGAACGCCTGCGTCGGGGGCGCCGGTGGGAAACCGTCCGGTCCGGGGAACGGCGGCCCGGCCATGGGCGGACCGGGAGGACCCGACATGGGCGGACCGGGTGGGCCTGACATGGGGGGACCCGGCGGACCCGGCATCGGCGGACCCGGCGGGCCCGACATGGGCGGCCCCGGCATCGGCGGACCGGGGACGGGCGGACCAGCCATCGGAGGACCGGGGATGGGCGGGCCGGGCATGGGCGGGCCGGGCATGGGGCCCGGGCCCGGCGGTGGCGGCATAGGGGCGCCGGGCGGCGGACCGCTCACCGGCCACGCGCCGGGAGGAGGCGGCAGCACGCCGGGCGGACCGGGCAGCGGCGGCCCCGGCAGCGGACCCGGAGCGGGCGGCGGCGGGGCGAAGTTGGACGGCGGCGGCGTGGTCGGAGGGGTCGAGTAGATACCCACGGCGGGAGGGCCCGAGATGGGCCCCGGCGGACCCGAGACGGGGGCGGGCGGACCCGACACCGGCCCCGGAGGCCCCGACACCGGCGCAGGAGGACCAGGAATCGGGGCGGGGCCGCCCGGGAAGGAGATAGGAGGGCCGGGGATCGGTGCCGGCGGACCGGAGAACGGGCCAGGGGCGGGCGGACCGGAGAACGGCCCCGGAGCTGGGGGCCCGGAGATCGGACCCGCGCCGGGACCGCCCGAGACCGGCCTCGGAGGGCTCGAAACAGGAGGCTGGAACGGCCCGCCCACCGGAATGCCGCCGGACACGGGGATGCCGTTCCCGCCGCTCAGCGGGATGCCACCCCCCGGCGCCGACACCGGCTCGCCGGCGCTTGGCGCGTGCGGGACCGGGCGGCCGTGCTGCAGGCCGCCCTCCACGCCCGGGCCCGGGCCGAAGATCGGGCCGCGGCCGTTCGGATCGTCCTCGTTGTCGTCCTCGGGCCTGGCGGGGCCGCCGGGCGGTGGCGGGGGCCACGCCAGCGGATCCACCGAGCCGGGCGGCTGTGACCAGGGCGAACCGGCGTGGTCAGACCCCGCGCCGGCGCCCTGAGCCGCGCGTTCACCCCGCCGTCCGTCGATGCTCTCGTCCGGCGGCCAGACCATGTCGTTCACGCTCGATTCCCTCCCCGCGGTGCACTACCACCGTATGCGACGAGTTCGACCTGCGACACTGCTGCGACTACGGGCCCTATGGCACGTACACGCCCCAGGCCCCGCGCTCCATCCACCACGATCGCTTGCGGGTCAGGGTGCCCTCCACGCCGTCGTCGACGAACGGCACCTCGGCGCGCGGCGAGATGGCCACCGCGCGACCGTGGGCGCGGCGGACCTGGATCTCCACGCGGGGGCGGCGGAACAGCCCGCGGGAGGCGACCGGGACGGCGACGGCCACGTCGAGCACGCCGTCATCCATGACCGGCGCGGTGATCAGGGGCAGGCCGTCGACCGTGGCGTACCGGGACGCGTTGGCGACGACCGACATGAGCACGGGCTCGGTGCCGTCGGCCAGGACGGCGTCGTCGACCTCGACGCGGGCCAGGTAGGTGCCGGCCGCCCCGTCGGCGTTGATCCCGCCGAGCAGGGCGCCGTCGAGGGTGACCGAGCCGCCGTCGTTGCGCAGGAGGTCGAGGCGGCGCACGTTGCCGCCCAGCACCGCCGCGGCCACGTCGGCCGGCGCGCGGGGCAGGCCCAGCCGCGTGGCCAGGTCGGTCGGGTCCGGGCCGAGCGGGAGCACGCCGATCGGCGGGAGGTCGGGGATGGTGCGGTCGCCGGGCAGGGACTCCGGGCGCTTGCTGGGCGCGGGGGCGTACCGCCGCACCAGCCGGCGCATGACGGCCCGCAGCTGGCCGTCGGCGGCCGTGGCGACGATCACGCGGGCCTCGGGCAGCGCCGCGAGAGCTGCGTCGATCTCCTTGTCGTCGTGCGCCACGACGGTCCGGACCTCGGCACTTGCCGTGCGCAGGGCGTCGCGGCAGGCGAGAATGGGGGTTCGGGTGCCGCACGCGCCGTTTTCGCAGCCACACTGCGAGTCTTCGCCGAGCGCGAGCAGCACGATGTCGACCACCGTTGTCAGCCTGCCTTTCCGAAGGTTGTTAGCCTGGCACCCCGGGCGAACGCGGGTCGCCCGACCTTGGAGGGCGAGCAGACATGCCAGCGATCGTGCTCATCGGCGCTCAGTGGGGCGACGAGGGCAAGGGCAAGGTTACCGACATGATTGGCGGCGGCGTCGACTACGTCGTGCGCTACTCCGGCGGCAATAACGCGGGTCACACAGTCGTGACGCCGGATGGGCAGAAGTTCGCCCTGCACCTCATGCCTTCGGGCGCGCTGTGGCCCAACGCGGCCATCGTGATCGGCAACGGCGTCGTGATCGACCCGAAGGTCCTGCTCACCGAGATCGACGGGCTCGCCGAGCGCGGCGTCGACGTGTCGCGGTTGATGATCTCGGGCGACGCGCACCTCATCATGCCCCACCACCGGGCCCTGGACCGGGTGGTGGAGCGCTACCTCGGCTCGTCGCGGATCGGCACCACCGGCCGCGGCATCGGCCCGGCCTACGGCGACAAGGTCTCGCGGATGGGCATCCGCGTGCAGGACCTGCTCGACCCGGGCATCCTGCGCAAGAAGCTCGAGATCGTGCTGCGCGAGCGCAACCAGGTGCTCTTCAAGGTGTACAACCGCAAGGAGATCGACGTCGACGCGGTGGTCGAGGAGTACCTCACCTACGCGGAGCGCATCCGGCCGTACATCACGGACACCCGCCAGGTGCTGTGGCGCGGCCTGGAGGAGGGCCGCACGGTCCTGCTCGAGGGCGCCCAGGCCACCATGCTCGACATGGACCACGGCACCTACCCGTTCGTGACGTCGTCCAACCCGACCGCGGGCGGCGCGTGCGTGGGTGCGGGCATCCCGCCGACCGCGATCAGCCAGGTCATCGGCGTGACGAAGGCCTACACGACGCGGGTGGGCTCGGGCCCGTTCCCGACCGAGCTGTTCGACGAGAACGGCGTGCACCTGCGCAAGATCGGCCGGGAGTACGGCACGACCACCGGCCGCGAGCGGCGCACGGGCTGGTACGACGCCGTCGTCGCGCGGTACGCCACCCGGCTCAACGGCATCACCGACCTGGTCGTGACCAAGCTCGACGTGCTCTCGGGCCTGGACAAGGTGCCGATCTGCGTGGCGTACGACGTGGACGGCAAGCGCACCGACGACATGCCGATGACGCAGACCGAGTTCCACCACGCCACCCCGGTCTACGAGGAGCTGCCCGGCTGGTGGGAGGACATCTCCCAGGCCCGCTCGTTCGACGAGCTCCCGGTCAACGCTCGCCGCTACGTCGAGCGCATCGAGGAGCTCGCGGGCACGCGGGTGTCCATCGTGGGGGTGGGCCCGGGCCGGGACGAAAACGTGGTGCGGCACCCGCTCCTCTAGGCTGTCCGGGTGCGCGTACTCCTCATCGGAACGGGCGGCCGCGAGCACGCGCTCGCCGCCGCCCTGGCCGCCGACCCGGCCGTGACCGCCCTCGTCTGCGCGCCCGGGAGCCCGGGCCTGGCGACGCTGGGCGAGCTGGCCGCGGTCGACCCGCTCGACCCGGGCGCGGTGGCCGCGCTCGCCGTCGAGTCGGGCGCCGACCTCGTCGTCGTCGGGCCGGAGGCGCCGCTGGTGGCCGGGGTCGCCGACGCCGTACGCGCCAAGGGCATCCCCTGCTTCGGCCCGTCGCAGGCGGCGGCCCAGCTGGAGGGGTCGAAGGCGTTCGCCAAGGACGTCATGCGCGCCGCGGGCGTGCCGACCGCGCGGTCGTTCGCCTGCACCACGCCGGAGGAGATCGCGGCGGCGCTGGACGAGTTCGCGCCGCCGTACGTGGTCAAGGACGACGGGCTCGCCGCGGGCAAGGGGGTGGTCGTCACCGAGGACCGGGACGCGGCCCTCGCGCACGGCGTGGCCTGCGGGCGGGTCGTCGTGGAGGAGTACCTGGCCGGCCCCGAGGTGTCGCTGTTCGTGGTGACCGACGGCGTGGCGGCGGTACCGCTGCAGCCCGCCCAGGATTTCAAGCGAATCTTCGACGGCGACGAGGGCCCGAACACCGGCGGCATGGGCGCGTACTCGCCGCTGCCGTGGGCCCCGCCCGACCTCGTCGAGCAGGTCATGGCGAGCGTGGTCCAGCCGACCCTGGCCGAGATGCGCCGGCGGGACACGCCGTTCAGCGGCACGCTGTACGTCGGGCTGGCGCTCACCGCCGACGGCCCGAAGGTCATCGAGTTCAACTGCCGCTTCGGCGACCCGGAGACGCAGGCCGTGCTGGCCCGCCTGGAGACCCCGCTCGCCGGGGTGCTGCACGCCGCCGCCGTCGGCCGCCTCGCCGAGGACCCGCCGCTGGCCTGGCGCTCGGGCGCCGCCGTCACCGTCGTCATGGCGAGCGCCGGCTACCCGGAGTCGGCCCACACGGGCGACGTGATCACCGGCGCCGACGGCGTGCCCGGGGTGCTGCACTCGGGCACCGCCCGCCGCGACGACGGCGCGCTGGTCACGGCCGGCGGCCGCGTGCTGACCGGCACCGCGCTCGGCGCGACCCTGGCCGAGGCGCGCGAGGCGGCCTACGCGATCGTGCGCGGGATCTCCTTCGACGGTGCGCAGTTCCGCACCGACATCGCCCTCGCCGCGGCCGAGGGAAGAATCTTCCTGCCGTAGGCAACCCGGCCGGTCGATGCCTCCGTTTCCTCCACGTGACGCTCGATCAGTCCTACCGGGAGTACGTCGCCGGCAACCTCGAACGCCTGCGCCGCACGGCCTTCCTGCTGTGCGGCGACTGGCACACCGCCGACGACCTCGCCTCCACCGTGCTGGTGAAGCTGTACCGGCACTGGCGGCGGGCGACGCGCTTCGAGCACCTGGACGCGTACGTGCGCCGGATGCTCATGCGCGCCTGGCTCGACGAGCGGCGGCGGCCCTGGCGCCGGGAGACGGCCACCGAGGTGATGCCGGAGGCGTTCGCGCCCAGCCCCGACGCCGACCGCCGGCTCGCCGTGCTCTCCCTGCTGGGCTCGCTGCCCCCGCGCCGCCGGGCCGTGCTGGTCCTGCGGTACTTCTGCGACCTCTCCGTCGAGGAGACGGCCGCGGCGCTGGGCTGCAGCGAGGGGACCGTGAAGAGCCAGACGGCCCGGGCGCTGGAGTCGCTGCGGGCCCACATCGGCGAGGGAGAGGCACTGTGGACCTGAGAGAAGCGATGTGGAAGGCCAGCGAGGCCCCGCCCCCCACCGCGATCGACGTCGACCGGCTCGTGGCCGGCGAACGCCGCCGCGCGCGTGGCCTGCGGCTGGCCGGCTTCGCCGCCGTCGTGACCGTGCTGGCCTTCGGCGCGACAATGCTGCCGCGGTACTTCGGCGAGAGCCTGGCCCCGCCAGTGGTGGCCGCGTCCGGCGGCAGGTCGGCGTCGGCCCTGGCGACGCCCCGTCCGGCCGGCTCGCACTCGATGTCCACCACGCCGCCGTGCCAGGTCACGGTGGGCCAGGGCGACCCGCCGCGGCATCCGGTGACCGAATCGTGCGAGCAGGCCACCTCCCGGCTCGCCGCCACTTTCGGCGGAAACTTCCAGCAGGAGCTGGGCAACGACTGGCAGGCGCCCCGGTTTGTGCGGACGCCCGCCGCGGCCGTGGCCTACCTCGCGTCGTGGGACTACGACGTCGGCGGTCACCCCTTCCACCTCAACGTCTACCTCTACGCCAACCCGCAGGCCAAGGCCGAGTGGGCGGACTATCCGTGTGGTTCCGAGTGCCGCCTGGAGACGGTGAACGGCATGCTGGTGAGGATCTCCGGTGGGCCGCAGGTCATGGTCTCGCGGCCCGACGGCACGGAGGTCGTCGTCGACGTCGAGTCCCAGGAGCCCGGGTACGTGCCGCCGATCACCGAGGATCAGGTGCTCAGGCTGGCCACGGCGCCGGAGATGACGCTCTACCCGACCGGCTCCTGAGCCCGCGCGGCCGTCACCGCGGTGATGGCGCGGCCGCGCACCTGCGAGACGGTGAACCGCCAGTCCTGGACGGTCACCGTCTCGCCGGGGGCGGTCGGCAGCTTGCCGAGGCGGGCCAGCACCAGGCCGGCCACCGTGGTGAAGGGCGCGTCCGGGGCGATCTCCAGCGGGATGCGCACGTCGTCGAGGTCGTGGATCGGGAAGGTGCCCGGCAGCAGCACGCTGCCGTCGGCGTTGCGGCGCACGGGCGAGCCGGCGTCGGGGCCGGGCAGCGCGCCGACCACCTCGGCGACGGCGTCGGTGAGGGTCACGATGCCGTCGATCGCCCCGCGCTCGTCGACGACCAGCGCGAGCTCCTGCCGCTCGGCCTTGAAGCGCTGGAGCGCGCCGGCGACCGGGAGCGACTCGGGCAGCAGCAGCGCCGGGCGCATGACGTCGCGCACGGTCGCGGCGGGCGCGGCCCGGACGAGATCGGCCCAGTGCACGATCCCGGTCGCGCTGTCGAGGTCGCCGTTCTCGATCACCGGGGCGCGGGCGTGGCCCGACGTGGCCAGCTCGGCGGCGGCCTGCGTGGCGGGCGTGCCGGCGTGAAGAGCGAAGACCAGCGGCCGTGGTACCAGCACAGCGCGCAGGCTGCGCGCCGTGATCTCGATCGCGCCGGAGATGATCTCGCGCTGCTGCCGCGTGAAGGCGGGCTGGGAGGCGACCAGGTCGCGCAGCTCCTCCGGGCCGATCTCGTCCTGCCGGCGGTGCGGGTCGGCCCCGGCCGCGCGCACGACGAGGTCGCTGGCCGACGCGAGCACCCAGTTGGCCGGGCGCAGGAGGGCCGAGAGCACCCGCAGCGGCCGGGCCACGGCCATCGCCCAGCCCTCGGCACGCTGCATGGCGATCCGCTTCGGCGCGAGCTCGCCGATGACCAGGGTGACGAAGGTGAGCGCCAGGGTGACGACCACGATCGCGACCGGGCCCGACGCCCCGCCGAGGAAGCTCAGCATCGGCTCGACCGGCTCCGAGAGGGACACCGCGGCGGTGGCCGAGGCCAGGAAACCGGCGAGCGTGATGCCGATCTGGATCGTGGACAGGAAGCGGTTCGGGTCGCGGGCGAGGCGGGCGAGCGCACGCCCGGCGCCGTCGCGGCGCTCGAGGCGGCGCAGCTGCCCCTCGCGCAGGGAGATGAGCGCCATCTCGCTGCCGGCGAACGCGGCGTTGAGCAGGGTCAGCAGGAGAACCAGGGCCAGTTCGAACCAGACGTTGTCCATCGGACAACCCACGATAGTGGCCCTAGCTGGGGAAAAGCTGACGGCGAACGATCTTGCCAGTGGCGTTGCGGGGCAGCGCGGCGACGAAGTACACGTCCCGCGGCACGGAGAAGCGGGCCAACCGGTGCCGCACGTACTCGCGCACGGCGTCGGCGTCGACCCGCTCGCCCGGGTGCAGCGCGATCCACGCGGCCAGCCGCTGCCCGAACTCGACGTCGGGCACCCCGGCCACGGCCACCTCGCGGACCTGGGGCAGCTCGGCGATGACGTCCTCGACCGAGGCCGGGTACACGTTCTCGCCGCCGGAGATGACCATGTCGTCCTCGCGGCCGTCGACGAACAGCAGCCCGCCGGCGTCGAGGTGGCCGAGGTCGCCGGTCCCGATGAGGTCGCCGTGGTACTCGCGGCCGGTGCCGTTGGTGTAGCCCTCGAAGAGCATGTCGTTGCCGACGAAGATGCGCCCGATGACGCCCGGGGGCTGCGGGGTGCCCGCGGCGGACAGAATCGCCACCCGCGTGCCGTGCGGGGGGCGCCCGGCGGTGCCCGGCGCGGCGCGCAGCTCCTGCGGCACGGCGATCGAGGCCCACGAGGCCTCGGTCGAACCGTAGAGGTTGTAGAGCACGTCGCCGTACACATCCATGAACCGTGTCGCCAGGGGGCCGGTCAGCGCCGAGCCCGAGACCGCGACCACCTTCAGCGTCGGCGTCCGGGTCGCGGGGGCTTCCAGGATTCGCTGGAGCATCACCGGTACCGCGAACATGGAGGTGCAGTGGTGCGCGTTGACCGAGGCCAGGGCGCTCGCGGGCGCGAAGCGGCGGTTCAGCACGATGGTGCCGCGCAGGGCGAGGCAGAGCTGCAGGGCGGCCAGCCCCCAGGTGTGGAAGAGCGGCGCGGCCACGAACATCCGCTCGCCGGCGTTGAGCGGGATGCGCGACACGACCGTGGCGAGCGGGCCGAGCCCGGCCGGGTTGCGGCGCCGGGCGCCCTTGGGTGCGCCGGTGGTGCCGCTGGTCAGCACCACGATCGAGCCCGGCTCGGCCGGCGGGGCGAGCTCGTCGGCGGGCGCGCGGTGGATGAGCTCCTCGAGCCGCTCGGTCGACTGCCGGGACAGATTCGGCGGTACCGCGGCCAGCATGCCCAGGAAGGTCTCGTCGTGCAGCAGCAGCTGCAGACCCTGATCGTGGGCGACCGCCTCGACCTGCGCGTTGCCCAGGCCGGTGTTGACGAGCACCGCCTGGGCGCCGAGCGCGACGACCGCCATCATCGACTCGATCATCGTCGCGGAGTTCTCGCACAGCAGCCCGACGCGGTCGCCGGGGCGGACGCCGAGCTCGACGCGCAGGGCGTTGGCGATGCGGCGGACCCGCAGGTCGAGCTCGCCGTAGGTGACCTGGCGGCGCTCGTCGATGATCGCGGGGCGGTTCGGGTCGCGGGCGGCGGCGGAGCGCATCTCGCCGTAGAGGCCGAAGCCCCAGCGGCGCAGCGCGTTGAGCTGGCGGACCACCCGGGCCGGGCTGGCGGGGTTGAGCACCTTGCGGCGGGCGAGCGTGCGCAGTACGAATCCGGCGTCCATCGGCGGCGGGACTCCTCGTTCTGATATTTCGGCCTATGAGGGGTAAGTCCGAAAACCTACCCCTCCGGCCGCTGGTGCGCGAGGTCAGCGGATGTACGTGCCGGAGATCGCACGGGCGATCACCAGGCGCTGGATCTCGCTGGTGCCCTCGAAGATGGTGTAGATCTTGGCGTCGCGGAACCAGCGCTCGACCGGGTGCTCCCGCAGGAAGCCCGCGCCGCCGAGGATCTGGACCGCCTTCTCGGTGACCGCGACGGCCACCTCGCCGGCCTTGAGCTTGCTCATCGAGCCCTCGCCGGCCTCGAAGACGCGGTTGTTGCGCCCCATCCACGCGGCCCGCCATACGAGCAGCCGGGCGGCGTCGATCTCCATGCGCATGTCGGCCAGGGCGAACGCGATGGCCTGGTTCTCGATGATCGGGCGGCCGAACTGCACGCGGCCCTTGGCGTACTCCAGCGCGTACTCGTACGCGGCCCGCGCCACGCCGAGCGCCTGCGCGCCGACGGCCGGGCGGGACAGCTCGAAGGTACGCATCGCCGCCTGACCCTGCGCCTTGCGACCCTCGCGGGCCCGGGCCAGCCGCTCCTGGAGCGCCTCCCGGCCGCCGAGCACGAGCTCGCCGGGGACCCGCACGTCGTCGAGGAACACATCGGCGGTGTGGGAGGCGCGCAGGCCGAGCTTCTTGAGCTTCTTCGTGCCGTTGAGCCCGGGGGTGCCCGGCGGCACGATGAACGCGGCCTGGCCCCGCGAGCCCAGCTCGGGCTCGACGCTGGCCGTCACCACGTGCACGTTGGCGATCCCGCCGTTCGTCGCGTACGCCTTCTGGCCGTTGATCACCCACTCGTCCGCGGCCTCGTCGTAGCGGGCGCGGCTGCGCATCGAGCCGACGTCGGAGCCGGCCTCGGGCTCGGTGGTGCAAAACGCGGCGACCTTCGGGTCGTCGGCGTCGCCGAAGCACTGCGGCACCCACTCCACCATCTGGTCGGGCGTGCCGCTGCCATAGATCGCGGCCACGGCCAGGCTGGTGCCGAAGATGGCCATGCCGATGCCGGCGTCGCCCCAGAAGAGCTCCTCGTTGGCGAGGCACAGGGAGAGGCCGGACGGGTCGGCCCAGGCGTTGGCGAGGAACTCGAAGCCGTACAGGCCGATCTTCGCCGCCTCCTGGATCACCGGCCAGGGGGTCTCCTCGCGGGCGTCCCACTCCGCGGCGGCCGGGCGCACGACCTCGGCCGCGAAGCCGTGCACCCAGTCGCGGAGATCCCGCTGTTCCTCGTTCAGGTCGAGCGAGAACTCGGGCATCGCGATCAGGCCTTGGGGATGTCGAACAGGTTCGCGATGTTGGCGGCGAGGCCCAGGTCGCCCTTGGCCTTGAGCTTGCCGGTCATGAACATCATCATGGGGTTGCCGACACCGGAGACGACCTTGAGGAAGTCGACCGGGCCGACGGTGATCGAGAGCTTCGGGTCCTGGTCGGGGCTCGGCGACAGCGTGCAGGCACCGTTGGCGATGACCAGCTCGTAGGAGTCGGTGCCGCCGTCCGGCGCACCGGTGATGTTCCAGTGAATGATCGCGTTGGTCGAGCCGGCGCGGTCGGCGCGGAACAGCTCCGGGAACCGGGAGAAGATCGTGTCCAGGATCGTCTTGCGCTGCGGGCTGTTCATGAGGTCGGCCAGCTGCGAGTCCGGCGCGTTCTTCACCAGCTGCGCGAACTGCTTCGGGTCGATGTTGTTGAAGTCGCCCAAGGCGTCGAGGTCGGACATGATGAGCCCTTCATTCGGGATAAGCTACTCGTGCGTAACCTTACGCATGAGTAGGTAAGGTGGCAAGATATATGGAGTCCTACGATGCTCAGCTGTCGCCTAGGGCGTCGTCCTCGAAACGCCTCCCCCGCGTAGTGCGCGAGCAGCAGATGCTCGACGCCGCGGTGAAGGTCTTCTCCAGGCGCGGCTTCCACGCCGCGTCGATGGACGAGATCGCGGAGGTGGCCGGCATCTCCAAGCCGATGGTGTATGCGTACCTCGGCACCAAGGACGAGCTGTTCCTGACCTGCCTGCAGCGCGAGGCGACCCGGCTCATGGAGGCGGTCGCGGCCGGCGTGGTGCCCACCGCGCGCCCCGACGAGCAGCTGTGGAACGGGCTGCGGGCGTTCTTCGCCTTCGTCGGCGCGCACCGCGACGGCTGGCAGGTGCTCTACCGCCAGGCCCGCAGCGAGCCGCCGTTCGCGGCCGAGCTCTCGGCGATGCGCACCCGGATCGTGGAGCTCGTCGCCGGCCTGCTCGAGGGCGCCTGGGCCCAGGCCGAGGCGAACCGCACCGCCGGGGCCGACGACTTCCTCGCGATGGCCTTCGCCTACGTGGGCGCGGCCGAGTCCCTCGCGGACTGGCTGGCCGACCACGCCGAGGAGGACCCGGAGCACACGGCGACCCGGATGATGAACTTCGTCTGGGTCGGCGCGGACGCGCTGCTGCAGGGCCGCGTCTGGCGGGCTTAGGGGCTGTACAGCCCCTAACTCATCCCGACCGCCGGCACCTGGGTCAGGCCCACGCCTACCAGCGCGCCGAGCAGCAGCAGGGTGCCCACCACGGTCGCGATGTGCATCGCGTTGCGGTGCTTGGGCGGCGCATAGGCGAACCCGGCCGCCACCACCGCCCCGACGATCAGCCCGCCGACGTGCGCCTGCCAGGAGATGTACTGGCTGAAGCTGAACGTCACCACGAGGTTGAAGATCAGCACGGGCACCACGCTGGCGATGCTCAGCCGCAGCTTGCGCAGGATCACGATGAGCGCGGAGAACATGCCGAACACCGCGCCCGACGCGCCGGCGCTGGCCACGTTCGGCGCGGCCAGAAGGAAGACGAGCACGCCGCCGCCGAGGCCGCAGAGCAGGTACAGCGCCAGGAAGCGGGCCCGCCCGAGCGCCGTCTCCAGGGGCCGGCCGAGCACCCACAGCGCCCACATGTTCATCGCCAGGTGCAGCAGCCCGTAGTGCAGCCACATGGCCGTGAAGATCTGGTAGAAGTTGCCGTCGGCGACGCTGTCGCCCGCGACCCGCACGCCCGAGCGGGTGGCGAAGTACGGCACCTCGGCGCCCCAGTCGTGCAGCGGCGTCGACCCGCCGAGCAGGCCGCCGAGCCCGCCGCCACCGAGACCGTCCGCGGCGCCGCGGCCCGCGCTGATGATCCCGATGATGAAGACCATCACGTTGATCACGATCAGCGTGATGGTCACCGTGCCGGCCGAGCCGGCCTGGGTGCCGCCGAACGCCGTGCGCGCCTGCCGCTGCGTGCGGCTGCCCTCGCGGACGCAGTCCGGGCACTGGAACCCGACCGAGGCCTCGTTCATGCAATCGGGGCAGATCGGCCGGTCACACCGGGTGCACCGGACGTACGTCTCGCGGCTGGGGTGCCGGTAGCAGACGGGGACCACGTTCGCCGGCGGCTGAGTCATGCTGACAAGGTTAGCCAGGACTCACCCACGGCCCGGCGGCGCGCGGCCCCGTCCGCTTCCCGTGGTCGTTTCAGCTGGTGCGCTCGACCGTGACGCTGTTGATCACGATGTCGTTCACCGGGCGGTCCATGCGGCCCGTCTGGGCGGCGGCGATCTGGTCGACGACCTTGCGGGAGTCGTCGTCGGCGACCTCGCCGAAGATCGTGTGCTTGCCGTTGAGGTGCGGGGTCGGCCCGACGGTCACGAAGAACTGCGACCCGTTGGTGCCCTGGCCGAAGCGCACGCCGGCGTTGGCCATGGCCAGCAGGTAGGGCCGGTTGAACTGCAGCTCCGGGTGGATCTCGTCGTTGAAGTTGTAGCCCGGGCCACCGGTGCCGGTGCCCGTCGGGTCGCCGCCCTGGATCATGAAGCCGCTGATCACACGGTGGAAGATGACGCCGTCGTAGTACGGGCCCTTGCCCGCCTCACCCGTGCGCGGGTCCGTGTAGTCCTTGGTGCCCTCGGCGAGCTCCACGAAGTTGCGCACGGTCTTCGGGGCGCGGTTGGGGAACAGCTCAAGCCGGATATCGCCGACATTCGTGTGCAGCGTCGCGAACAGTTGCTCGGCCACCAGTTCTCCCTTTCCTTGGTGACATTCCGTCATCACGGTATCCGACGCGGATTCTGCCGGTTCCGGGTGTACGGGGGCCCCGTTGGATGCAGGATCAACTGCAGCGGGCCTGGCCGTGAGGTTCCCCCTGGTCGGATCGGGGTAACCGAGGATGGACGGATATCGCGCCTCGGGAGGTGGAGCAAGTGTTTCGACGTCGTCAGGTGCAGTCGCACACCCGGCTCATGAAGGACGAGCTCGGGGAGAGCCTGGACCACCTGCGGATGGCCGCGGCGCATGCCGCCGATGGCGCTTCGGGCGCCTTGGCGCCACGCGTCGACGCGGCTCGCAAGGTGGTGAAGCCGCGGCTGGACAACGGCCTGAACATGGCTATGGGCAGCATGGAGTCGGCCATGGACCTGGCGCGCCAGCGCGGGAAGCAGGCCGGGCGCCAGGCGGAGAAGATGAGCCGCAAGGGCCGGAACAAGCTGATGCGCCAAGAGCCCAAGAAGTCGCGGCGGCTGCCGATGGCGATCGGCGGCATGATGATCGCGGGTACGGCCGTGGCCGCGGCCGCGTATATGCGCCGGCGCCGTGACGAGCGGACGTGGGACGAGTACGGCGCGACGCGCACGACCGGTGACACCGGCTCGATGCTCGACGCCGCCAAGCACACCATGGACGCCGGCGTCGACAAGGCCCGCACGATGGGGGAGGCGGCCAAGGACCGCGCCTCCGACCTGATCGGGCACAAGGGCACCAACGAGGGCCCGGGTGGCACCACCGAGTACGACAAGCACCCGATGCCGCACACGATCTCGAAGAACGGTCGCTCGTAGTCGTAGTAGCCCGATCACGCAGACGGCCCGTCCCCGGCCACGGGGGACGGGCCTTGCTGTTTCTCGCGCTTCGCTCCCCATGGGTGGAGCTCCGCTCCACCCAAACCCCCTCCCACACGTGGGTCGCCGTCCGTGGCCGTAGGGGGCGGGTTCGTTCGGCTGCGGGCCTTCGCGGACCGCGCCGGCTCCCACGTCCTTCGTGACGTGCGCCTCGGTCCCCTTCGGTTCGGGCCCTTCGGCCCTTCGGCCTTCCCCGGGCCTGAGCAGGCCTACAGCCAGCCGCTTCGTCTGAAGCCCCAGAACAGGGCCCCGCTCCCGGCGAGCATCAGGGCCATCACGCCGGGGTAGCCGAAGACCCAGTGGGTCTCGGGCATGTAGTCGAAGTTCATGCCGTAGATGCCCGCGATCGAGGTCACGACGGCGGCGATGGCGGCCCAGGCGGCGATCTTGCGCATGTCGTTGTTCTGGTCGACGCTCACCTGGGCCAGGCGCGCGGCCAGAACCGAGTTGATCACGTCGTCGAGGTACAGCGTCTGCTCCACGGCGCGGGCTAGGTTGTCGGCCACGTCGCGGAAGTAGCGGCGGATCTCGTCCGGCATGTCGGCCAGGTTGCTGGTGACCAGGCCGTTCATGGGGCGCTGGAGCGGCAGCACGGCCCGCTTGAACTCCATCAGCTCGCGCTTGAGCTGGTAGATGCGCTGGATGCGGTCGGCGCTGCGGCGGCCCCGGTTGCCCTGGGGGCTGAACACCTGGTCCTCGACCGCGGCGACGTCCTCCTCGATGTTCTGCGCGACGTCCACGAGCGTGTCGACCACGCTGTCGGCGACCGCGTACGCGACCGCCCACGGGCCGCGGGCCAGCACCTCCTGCCGCCGCTCCAGCCCCGAGCGGACCGGGGCGAGCCGGCTGGCGTCGCCGTGCCGGACGGTGATGATGAAGTGCTCGCCGATGAACATCAGCACGTCGCCGGTCTCGACCACCTCGCTGGTGTCGGTGAGCTCGTCGTGCTCGACGTACCGGGCCGTGCGCATGGTCAGGAAGATCATCTCGCCGTACTGCTCGACCTTCGGCCGCTGCCGCGAGAGCACGGCGTCCTCGACCGCGAGCTCGTGCAGCTGGAACGTCTCCGCGATCGCCGCCATCTCCGCGGCCTGCGGCTCCTTGAGCCCGATCCACACGAAGCCCCGGTGCCGCCGGGCCGCGTGCAAGGCCTCGGTGTAGTTGCGCTCGCCGGGCTGGCGGATGCCGTCGATGTACAGGGCGCAGTCCACGATCGCGCTGCGCTCCGGCGCGGACGGCGACTTGTCGGTGAGCGGCGCGGAGTTGTTGAGTATCCGCGACATCGCCCGGACCGGCCGGGACAGCGCGCGCTGCAGTGCACCGGAGTTGGGGTGCTGTTCGTCGGCCATCTCGACCTCCCGGGTGGGACGGGGGCCGGCCCGCACGATGTTGGCACCGGGCGGACCGACCGCAGGTGGGGGGTGGGGGCGCGGTCGGCCCACCCGGTGCCGTTGGGGGGCGGGGGGTGATGCCTTTGCGGCGCACTCGTAAAGCGCGCCGGGCTGGATTTTGATCCATCCGGTACCGGCTGGGGAACCACCCCCACCATCACGGTTTGGTGTCAGGTTTCTTGGAGTGCTGCCGCGCGGTGAACCTCAGGCGGACTTGCGCACGGCCTCGATCGCCGCGGCCAGGCGCTGCACGCCCTCCTCGACCTGGTCGGTCAGCACCGCCGAGAACGCCAGGCGCACCGAGTGCCGCCCGCCCTCGAGCAGGAAGTCGGAGCCCTTGACCACGGCCACGCCGAAGTCCTGGGCCGCCACCTTCTCCAGCTCGGTGGTGTCGACGTCGTCGGGCAGCTCCACCCAGAGGAAGTAGCCGCCGTCCGGCTCCACGAAGGTGGCGTCGGGGATGTGCTTGCGCAGCCCGTCGGCCAGCAGCCGGGCCCGCTCGCCCAGCGTCGCGGCGACCTTCTCGATCGAGCGCTCGATGTCGCCGCTGACGCAGAACTGGTGCGTCACCGCCTCGGCCACCATGCTCGGCGAGATGTAGATCGTCGTCGCCTTCTTGGCGATGCCGCCGATCGTCGTCTTCGGCCCGACCAGGTAGCCGACCCGCAGGCCGGGCGCGATGGTCTTGGTGAACGAGCTCGCGTGCACCACGACGCCGGCGGTGTCCTGGGACAGCATCGTCGGCAGCTTCTCGCCCCGCCAGCGGATGTCCGCGTACGGGTCGTCCTCGAAGATCGTGAAGCCGTACTCCTGGGCCAGCGTCAGCAGCTCGGACCGCTTGCGCGCCGAGAGGGTGACCCCGGCCGGGTTCTGGAAGTTCGGGATGATGTGCGCCAGGACCGGGCGGACGCCGCTGTCGAGCAGCGCGCGCAGCTCGGCGACGTCGATGCCGTCGGCCTCGAGCGTGACCGGGTGGACCTCGGCGCCCAGGTTGCGCAGGTTGAGCAGCGTGCGGTCGTAGGTGGGCTTCTCCACGACGACCGCGTCGCCCGGCTTCACCAGGTGCTCGAAGAGCAGGGCATCGGCCTGCATCGAGCCGTTGGTCACGATGACCTGGTCGGCCTCCACGCCGTGCTTCCCGGCGATCCACGTGCGCAGCGGAAGGTAGCCCACGGACGTGCCGTAGGCCGTGATGCCGGCCGGGTCCGCCTCGAAGGCGCGGACAGCGGCCGCCTTGAGCCCGTCGACGTCGATGATGTCGAGACTGGGCGCGCCACGAGCGAAAGAAATCAGCTGCATGTCTGGCAGCCTACGCACGCGCGGGCTGACCGTTCAGCCGAGTTCCCGCCCTCCACCTGGGGTGTAACGCGCCGGTCCCGCCGTTCTTGCGGCCGGACGGGGCCGGCGCGCCAGATTTCACGCCGAGATTGATGTCTGGACCCAGACTCGCATGATGTCGCGCACGGAAATGACTCCCAACACATCGTCGCCGTCGAGCACGACCAGGTGACGGAAGCCGCCGCGGACCATGGCGGCCGCGGCCTCCTCGATCGTCCAGGCCGGGCCCGCGTAGACGACCTCCCAGGTGATGTGGTCGGCCGTCCGCTCGACATCGGGGTCGAGGTCGGTGCCGATCGCGTTGAGGATGTCCCGCTCGGTGATGATGCCCACGCCGGAGCCGTCCGGGTCGAGGACGATCGCCGAGCCGACCTTCCGCCGGGCCATGAGCCCCGCGGCCTGCCGGAGGGTGTGGTCCGGGCCGAGTTGCACGACGGCCGTCGACATCGCTTCGTGTACCTGCATTGGTGATCACTCCTCGCGAGGGCACGGTTACGGCAAATGGTCCCGTGCTACCCGCGAAGTCTCAAGACCTGCTCACCCGCGGGTGCGGGCAGATACAGTTGGCCAACGTGCGGTTCCTCAACGACCAGACGCCCGGCTACGACCTGACCTACGACGACGTCTTCATGGTGCCGAGCCGCTCGGCGGTGGAGTCGCGGATGCAGGTCGACCTCACCACCCGCGACGGCAGCGGCACGACGATCCCGATCATCGTGGCGAACATGACCGCGGTCGCCGGGCGCCGGATGGCCGAGACCGTGGCCCGCCGCGGCAGCCTCGCGATCATCCCGCAGGACATCCCGATCGACGTCGTCGGCGAGGCGGTGTCCTGGGTCAAGCAGCGCCACCTCGTGCACGACACCCCGATCACCCTCGGCCCGACCGAGACCGTCTCGCTCGCCCTCGACCTGCTGCCGAAGCGGGCCCACGGCGCGGTGATCGTCGTGGAGGACAGCCGCCCGGTCGGCGTGGTGACCGAGGCCGACTGCGTCGACGTCGACCGCTTCAGCCAGCTGCGCAGCGTCATGTCGAGCAACCTGCTCACCCTGCCCGACGACGTGACGCCGGAGGAGGCGTTCAACCGCCTAACGGCCGGCCACCACCGCCTGGCCCCGGTCATCGACCCCGCGGGCCGGCTGGTCGGCATCCTCACCCGCAACGCCGCCCTGCGCGCCACGCTGTACTCCCCGGCCGTCGACGGCGAGAACCGGCTGCGCATCGGGGCCGCGATCGGCATCACCGGCGACGCCGCCGGCCGCGCCGACAAGCTGCTCGCCGCCGGGGTCGACGTGCTCGTCGTGGACACCGCGCACGGCCACCAGGAGCGGATGATCAGCACCCTGCGCGCCGTGCGGGCGCTCAACCCGTCGGTGCCGGTCGTGGCCGGCAACGTGGTCACCCGCCAGGGCGCCGCCGACCTGCTGGCCGCGGGCGCCGACATCGTCAAGGTCGGCGTCGGCCCCGGGGCCATGTGCACGACCCGGATGATGACCGGTGTCGGCCGGCCCCAGTTCTCCGCGGTGCTCGAGTGCGCCGAGGAGGCGCGCCGCCACGGCGGGCACGTGTGGGCCGACGGCGGCGTCCGCCACCCGCGCGACGTGGCCCTGGCCCTCGCCGCCGGCGCGTCCAACGTGATGATCGGCTCCTGGCTGGCGGGCACCCACGAGTCGCCGGGCGACCCGCGCCGCGACCCCGACGGCCGGCTCTACAAGGAGAACTTCGGCATGGCCTCGGCCCGGGCCGTGAGCCGCCGCACCGCCGACGACAGCGTCTACGAGCGGGCCCGCAAGGCCCTGTTCGAGGAGGGCATCTCGACCTCGCGGATGTACCTCGACCCGCGCCGCCCGGGCGTGGAGGACATCCTCGACGCGATCGTCGCCGGCGTGCGCAGCGCGTGCACCTACGCGGGCGCCGCGGATCTGGCCGAGTTCGCCGAACACGCCACGGTGGGTGTGCAGAGCGCGGCCGGCTACGCCGAAGGCAAGCCTCTCGATGTCAGCTGGTAGAAGACCTCGGAATTACCTCAAAGACCGGATAGTCGGGTGTCCCGCAGGTCACGTAAGGTGCACGTCGTGAACTTCGCTCGCGACCCCCTCGGCTTGTGACCCGCGGGCCGTTGCTGCGCCGTTTGCAGGGGCTGCGCGGCGCGTCACGATTCGTCGGTGCGGGTCTGCTCGACCAGGTCGTGATCGCCGCGGCCAACTCGGCGAACACGCTCCTGGGTGGCATCCTGCTGCCCAAGGAGCAGTTCGGCGCGCTCGCCCTGGCGCTCGCCGTCGGGTACTTCGCCATGTACCTCAACCGCGCCATCGTCGGCGACGTCCTGCTCGCGCTCGCGTCCCGCTACGACGGCGAGCCGCGCATCCGGCTGGCCCGCAACGGCCTGGCCACCGCGCTCTGCTCCGGTCTCGTCACGACCGTCGTGTTCGTGGTGCTGTGGGCGGCGTGGCCGAATCGCGGCGAGATCGACCTGCACCAGCTCATCTGGCTGGCGCCGTTCATGGTGCCGATCATGCTGCACGACACCGCGCGCTGTGACTACCTGGCCGACCGGCGGCCGGACAAGGCGCTCGGCATCGACATGGTCTGGGCCGGCACCCAGGCGATCATGGTCGCGATCATGGTCGCCACGCACACCTCCAGCGCGGGCGGGCTGCTCGCGGTCTGGGGCGTCGGCGCGACCGCCGGCATCACCGTCTACCTGCTGCGCGAGCGGCGCCTGCCGTGGCAGGGCCAGCCGCTGGCCTGGCTGGCCGAGACCCGCCACCTGTCGAGCTGGTTCACCATCACCGCGGTCGTCGCCCAGGTGCAGGTGCTGGCGATCAGCTTCGTCGTGGCCGGGCGCCTGTCCAAGATCGACCTGGGCAACCTGCGCTTCGTGCAGACGGTGCAGCTGCAGCCGGTACAAAATCTGATCACCGCCATCCAGAGCCTGCTGGTGCCGCGGGCCTCCCGCAACGCCGCCGCGGCGGCCCGGCCCGGCCCGGAGGGGGCCGAGGCGGCCACGGCCCTGCGCCGGCAGACCCGCACCCTCGCGACCGCGTTCGCCGTGCTGGGCGCGCTGATGGTGCTGATCGTCTGGCCGGTCGTGTCGTGGGTGCTCGTGCACACGCACAAGTTCTCCGAGGCCGCCCCGCTGGCCCTGCCGATCGCCCTGCAGGGGGCGGTCTACCTGCTGCAGGTGCCGTTCACGGCGGCCATGCGCGGCATGCACCGGGCCCGGATGCTGTTCCTGCAGTACGTCGTGTTCGCCGTCGTCTCGCTGAGCGGCCTGACGCTCGGGGCCGAGTACGGCGGCCTGCACGGCGCGGCCTGGGGCCTGCTGACCGGCTCGACCGCGGGGCTGATCTGCATGGTGATGCTCTACATGTACGCCGTGCGCTGGGTCGGCCCGCCCGCCGGCAGTCCGGCGCCGGCCCGCCCGGCCGCCCCGCAAAACGCCTAGCACCCACAAAACGTTCAGCGGGTAACTGCGCGGTATACCTCGATCAGGCGCTCTGTCAGCACGTCCGGAGAGAACTGCGACTCGTAGCGGGCCCGGGCCACCGGGGCCAGCGCGGCGGCGCCGTCGCGGGCCTTCGACAACCCCTCGGCCAGGGCGGCGGGCTCCGGCTCCACGACCCAGCCCGCATCGCCGGCCAGGTAGGGCAGGCCGCCCCGGTCGGTGACGAGCACCGGCCGGCCCCCCGACAGCGCCTCGAGCACGATCGTCGGCAGCACGTCGTGCCAGGTGGAGGCGGCGATCACGCACGCCGCCCGGGCGATCTCAGCGCGTACCCCCGCGTTGTCGATCGGCCCGAGGTACGTGACGTCGGAGCGGGTCGCCGCGGCGCGCTCGGCCAGCGGGCGCAGCGGCCCGTCGCCGGCGATGCGCAGCGGGCCGAGTGCCCCGTCCTCGTGCCGCGACCAGGCGTCCAGCGCCAGCTCCAGGCCCTTCTCGGGGGTGAGCCGGGCGGCGTAGAGGAACCCGTCGCCGGGGGCGGTGGCCGCGCCCGCGTCGGGGATGCCGTTGGGCTTGACGGTGATCCGCTCGGCCGGGATGCCGAAGTCGGTCAGGTGCGCGGCGATGCGGTCGGTGAGCGCGATGAAGTGGTCGACCTGCTTCCACGTGCCGCGGTGGTACGCCAGCGTCGCCGCCATCACCGCCGACTGCGCCTTCGAGCCGCGGTAGCACGTGTGCGTCACGGCCGGCAGGGGGAACGCCTTGCCGCGGCACTCGGTGCAGATGTGGCCGTCGCGGAAGTACAGGCCCGGCGCGCACACCTGGCGGTAGTTGTGCACCGTGTGCACGACCGGGACACCGTGCGCGTGGGCCGTCTTCACCACCGTGGGTGAGAGCAGCGGATACGGATTGTGAAGGTGTACGACGTCCGGCTTCTCGCTCTTCAGGAGCGCGGCGAGCGCCTTCTGTGACTCCCCGTTGCGGATCGGTGACAGCGGCAGGAGCACCTTCTGCGCCGTGGAGAACGTGCCGATCTCGTCGGAGCTGCGCAGGAACGGCAGCACGGTGACCCCGGCCGCGCCGAGCTGCGCGATCTCGGCGTCGACGATCACGTTCTCGCCGGAGGGCTGCCCGGACGCGTATCGATTGTGTGCGACGACCACCTTCATGATGAGGAAAGCCTACGGACCCCCGGGTGAGGCAGACTGTACGGGTGCCCGAGCTTCCCGAGGTCGAGGCGCTCGCCGCGTTCCTGCGGGAGCGTGCCGCCGGCCACACCATCGACCGCATCGAGGTCTCCTCGCTGAGCGCGCTGAAGACCTTCGACCCCCCGATCACGGCCGCGGCCGGCCAGCCGATCACCGGCGCCTCCCGGCACGGCAAGTTCCTCGACGTGCACATCGGCGAGGATCTGCACCTCATCACGCATCTGGCTCGGGCGGGGTGGCTGCACTACCGCGACGCGTTCAACGCCAAGACCCCGCTCAAGCCCGGGTCGGGCCCGATCGCCGTGCGCGTGCGCCTCGACGACGAGTCCGGCTTCGACCTGACCGAGGCGGGGACGAAGAAGAGCCTCGCGGCGTACTTCGTGAAGGACCCCCGCCTCGTCCCCGGCATCTCCCGCCTCGGGCCCGACGCCCTCGCGGTGAACGCGGACGAGTTCGCCGCCGCGATGCGCTCCCGCAAGGGCCAGATCAAGGGCGTCCTGACCGACCAGACGATCCTCGCCGGGGTCGGCAACGCGTACTCCGACGAGATCCTGCACGCCGCGAAGATGTCTCCGTTCGCGCTGACCAGCAAGATCCCGGACGAGGCGATGGCCCGGCTGCACGCGGCGATGCGCACCGTGCTCACCGACGCCGTCGCGCGCTCGGTCGGGCAGAAGGCGGCCACGCTCAAGTCCGAAAAGCGCTCCGGCCTGGCCGTCCATGCGCGCACCGGGCTGCCGTGCCCGGTCTGCGGCGACACCGTCCGCGAGGTGTCGTTCGCGGACACGTCGCTGCAGTACTGTCCGACCTGCCAGACCAACGGCAAGCCCTTGGCGGACCGGCGGCTGTCGAAGCTCGTACGCTGACCGCCGTGCGTCGTGCGTTCCTCTTGGCCTTCGCGGCCTTCTTCCTCCTCGGTGCGGCCTGGGCCCTCGCCCTGCCGGTGAACGGGACCTACGACGAGAAGCAGCACCTCGTCCGGGCCTACGCGGTGTGGACGGGCCAGTGGCTGCCGCATGAGCGGACCGCGGACGCGAGCGGCATCGAGACCAGCGCGTTCACCGGCCCGCGCAGCCTGCTGCCGGAGAACGCCGACTGCACCTGGATCGACAAGCCCGCCTACCACCCGGCGAGCTGCCTGGTGACGGTCGGCGACCACGCGGACACGCTGATGCCGAGCGCGGCCGCGCGGTACAGCCCGGTCTATTACGCCCTCGTCGGCCTGCCGCTGCGGATCAGCCCCGACGGCACCGGCCTGATCTGGGCCCGGCTGCTGTCCGCGGCGCTGTCGGCGGCCCTGCTCGCGGCGGCGGTGGCGATCGCGCCCGGCCGACTGGAGCGGCTGGCCGTGGTGCTGGTCACCACCCCGATGCTGGCGAACCTGGCCGGTTCCCTCAACCCCAACGGGCTGGAGATCGCCGCGGCCGTGCTGCTGTTCGTGGCGCTGCTGCACCGCCGGTGGGGGCTCGCCGGGGCCGGGGCCGCGCTGCTGTTCACCGTGCGGGACCTGGGGCCGTTCTTCGCGCTGGCCGCCGTGCTCATCGCGCTCTTCGTGACCGGGCAGCATCCACGGGTACTGCGGCAAAAGGCCTTTCTCGTTCCGGCCGCGCTCGGCGCCGCGTTCGCGGTGTTCTGGGCCGCGGTCGCCTCCCGCGGCAGCGATCTCGTGCCGGGCCGGCCGGTGCCGCCGACGACCTCCGGCGCGATCCTCTCCGACATCGCGCACGGCCGCGCCGAGTTCTGGGCCCGTCAGATCGTGGGCCAGTTCAACTACGGCGAGACCACGATCTCGATCGCCGTCATCGCGCTGTGGTACCTGCTGTGCGCCGCCCTGGTCCTGCCCGCCCTCGTGTTCGGCGACCGGCGCCTGCGGCTCGGCATCGGGGCCGCCTTCGTCGGCAGCGCGGCGCTGCTGGTGGCCCTGGAGCTGTACTTCGCGCCGAAGGTCGGCCAGTTCGCGCACGGACGGTACGTGATGCCCCTCGGCGTCGGCGTGCTCCTCCTCGCGCCGTTGGCCACCGGTTACACAGGGTGGCTGTCGTCCTCGCGGTGGCTGGAGTGGGCGCTTGTGGCCGCGGCGGCGCTGACGGTACCGATGCAGCTCTATGCCCTGGCCCGGGTCATGACCCGCTTCCAGCGCGGCATCTCGGCCGGGCTCAACCCCTTCGGGGGAGCGTGGTCACCCCCGCTGGGCACCCTCGTGCCGCTTCTGTGTGCTTTGGTGGGTGCTGGGCTACTCGGGGTGATTGTCACGCGCAGTTCTGTCCGCCCTACGCCAGTGCACTCGACAGCCAACACGTTCAGCAACTAGTGTCGGCCGGTCGTCATCGGTTGCTACGGCGCTCATGGGACACTTTGCACGTGCTTTCCGGTGTCCGTGAACCAGCAGCAACGGACCTAGTCGTAACCGGCCGAGCAGAGCTGTGCCGCGATCACTGCGTCGCGGCACGAGAGGACGCACTGAGGTGACCGCTAGTCTCCAACGTCCGGCCACCCCGCCGAGCCGGAGATCGACCTTGGGTGAACTCGACAGCTTCGAGATCCTGCCGGACCACGCGGTAGTCCCCCCCAACGGTGTGCCACGGTCGGGCTGGCAGCGGACGAAGCGGGCGGCGCGGTGGCACCGGCCCTACGCGGCCATCCTGGTCCTGCTCGACGTGTGCGGGGTGGCGTTCTCCTCGTTCATCGCCGAGACCAACCTGGCCAACGCCGACGTCGGCTTCAAGGACGAGCCGGGCCTGTTCGGCGTCATCGCCTACCTGGCGCTCCCCGCCGTGTGGCTGCTGGTCCTGTGGGGCCACGGCGCCTACGACCGCCGCTACCTCGGCACCGGCACCGACGAGTTCAAGCGGGTCGTGCGCGCCTCCTGGACCGTGGTGGCGATCGTCGCCTTCGCCGCGTTCGCGTTCAAGATCCAGCTCTCCCGGTTCTCGGTCGGCTCCGCGCTGATCGGCGGGCTCGTGTTCGTGCTCGTGCTGCGGTACATCGCGCGCCGGTCCCTCGTGTTCGCCCGCACGAAGTTCCACCTGGCCACCCACCGCATGCTGCTCATCGGCACGCTGCAGGAGGCGCTGGAGGTCCACTCGGCGATCGCCCGCGACCCCGCCTCCGGGCTGGTGCCGGTCGGCATCCACCTGATCGAGGGCTACGCGCCGCAGCCGACCAAGATCACTCCGGTCCCCGTGCACGCCGGCCGCGACATCCTGTCCCTGGTGCGCGAGCTCAACGCCGACACGATCGCGGTCTGCGGCTCGGCCAGCGCCGAGCCCGTGGAGCTGCGCCGGCTCGCCTGGCAGCTCGAGGGCACCGGCATCGACCTCGCCGTGGCGCCGCAGCTCACCGACATCGCCGGGCCGCGCGTGCACATCCGCCCGATCGAGGGCATCCCGCTGCTCTACGTCGAGGAGCCGAAGCTCTCCGGCGTCGCCTGGCTGTTCAAGAACATCCTCGACCGCATCCTCGCGCTGCTCGGCCTGCTGATCGTCCTGCCGTTCTTCCCGTTCATCGCGCTGGCCATCCGGATGTCGGACCCGGGCCCGATCTTCTTCCGCCAGCCGCGCATCGGCCGCGAGGGCAAGATGTTCCGGGTCTGGAAGCTGCGCACGATGTACGTCGACGCCGAGGAGCGCCTCGCGACGCTGCACGACCAGAACGAGAGCGACGGGCTGCTCTTCAAGATGAAGAACGACCCGCGCGTGTTCCGGGTCGGCCGGTGGCTGCGGGCGTCCTCCATCGACGAGCTGCCCCAGCTGATCAACGTGCTCATGGGCGAGATGTCGCTGGTCGGGCCGCGGCCGCTGCCCGCCGAGGACGGCGACTTCCTCGGTGACGTGCGCCGGCGGCTGCTGGTGCGCCCGGGCATCACCGGCCTGTGGCAGGTCTCCGGCCGCAGCGAGCTGAGCTGGGACGACGCCGTCCGTCTGGACCTGTACTACGTCGACAACTGGTCGCTGGTGCTGGATCTGCACACGATGTGGCGGACCATCTGGGTCGTGGTCTTCCGCAAGGGCGCCTACTAGGCCGCGAAAGTCCACACTGTTTCCCCCGAGCGCGCGTGAGCGCCGGCAAAGAGTGGCCGCGTGCGGCCATGGGGGTGCGGGGTGGGAACCCCCCGCCGCGTATCGGACGAAGTCCGCGCCAGGCTAGGAAAGCAGCAACACCGAGCGCGCGTGAGCGCCGGCAGAGAGTGGCCGCGTGCGGCCATGGGGGGTGCGGGGTGGGAACCCCCCGCCGCGTATCGGACGAAGTCCGCGCCAGGCTAGGAAAGCAGCAACACCGAGCGCGCGTGAGCGCCGGCAGAGAGTGGCCGCGTGCGGCCATGGGGGGTGCGGGGTGGGAACCCCCCGCCGCGTACCGGACGAAGTCCGCGCAAAGCTAGAAACAGTCAAGCTAGCTAACACCCCCCAACTCACGGCACCATGACGCGGTGGGTGCCAACCTCGCCGCCGGGCTGATCGTCGTCGTGCTGGTGTGCGCCCTCGGCTGGGCGGTCTTCGCCGTGATCCGCCACCGGGGCCGCCGGGCCATCGCGACCGCGGCCCAGCGCGCCACCTACGACGTGCTGCACATCGCCGAGCTCGCCGCCGAGCCGCTGCGCAACGGGCTCACCGAGGCCGCGGCCGGCAAGGCCATCCGGCACCTGCGCACCCTCACCGGCGCTCCCGGTATCGCGGTCACCGACTCCCGGCGGGTGCTCGCCTTCGACGGCATCGGCGAGCACCACCGCGAGCACGCGGCCGCCGCGGCGGTGAAGGCCGTGGCCGCGGGCCGCCCGACCGTGCTCGGCGGCCGCGAGCTGCCCTGCGACCTGGTCGACTGCCCGATCCGGGGTGCCGTGGTGGTGCCGCTGGCCCAGCGCGAGGGCGCCCTTGTCGCGCTCTCCGACGGCCCGCCGGCCCCGGGGCTGGTGCAGGCGACCGCCGAGACCGCCCGGTGGGTCGGCACCCAGCTCGCCCTGGCCGAGCTCGACACGTCGCGGGCGCGGCTGGCCCGGGCCGAGGTGCGGGCGCTGCGGGCGCAGATCAGCCCGCACTTCATCTACAACGCGCTGACCGCCATCGCGAGCTTCGTGCGCACCGACCCGGAGCTGGCCCGGGAGCTCATCCTGGAGTTCGCGGAGTTCACGAGGTACAGCTTCCGCGCTCACGGGGAGTTCACGACGCTGGCCGAGGAGCTGCGCTCGATCGACCGGTACCTCACCATCGAGCGGGCCCGCTTCGGCGAGCGGCTCCAGGTGCGGCTGCAGATCGCGCCCGAGGTGCTGCCGGTGACGCTGCCGTTCCTGTGCCTGCAGCCGCTGGTCGAGAACGCGGTCCGGCACGGGCTGTCGCGCAAGCCCGGCATGGGCACGGTGAGCATCGTGGCCCGCGACGCCGGCGCCGAGTGTCACATCACCGTCGAGGACGACGGCGTCGGCATGGACCCGGCCGCCCTGCTCAGCGCCGACGACACCACCGACGCCGGGCAGCACGTGGGCTTGCGCAATGTCGACGATCGGCTACGTTCGGTCTTCGGCGACGGCTTCGGTGTGGTGGTCGAGACCGCCCCCGACGCCGGCACCAAGGTCAGCATGCGGGTGCCGAAATTCCATCCCGGGGTGACTTCGAAATGAGCGAACACGGCTTTCTCCGCGTGCTGGCCGTCGACGACGAGGTGCCGGCCCTCGACGAGCTGGCGTACCTGCTGCGCGCCGACCCCCGCGTCGGGCGGCTGCACTGCGCGGGCGACGCGACCGAGGCCCTGCGCGTGCTGCGCGACGCCGACGTCGACGCGGTGTTCCTCGACATCCGCATGCCCGGGCTCGACGGGATGGAGCTCGCCCGCGTCCTGGGCCGGTTCGCCAAGCCGCCCGCGGTCGTGTTCGTGACCGCGTACGACGACCGGGCCGCCGAGGCGTTCGACCTGGGCGTGGCCGACTACGTGCGCAAGCCCGTGCGCGCGGACCGCCTGGCCGAGTCCATCCGCCGCGTGCTCGCCACCCGGCTCGTGCCCACCCACCCGGCCGTGGCCGCGCGCCGGGACCGCCAGGACGACCCGACGATCCCGGTCGAGCTCGCGGGCACGACCCGGATGCTGCCCCGCTCGTCGGTGCGGTGGGTCGAGGCCCAGGGCGACTACGCGCGGCTGCACACGGCCGACGCCTCGCACCTGGTGCGGGTGTCGCTGGCGACGCTGGCCGAGCGGTGGGCGGATGCTGGGTTCGTGCGCATCCACCGGTCGTACCTCGTGCAGCTCAAGCTGATCACCGAGCTGCGTATGACGAACACCGGCTATGTCGTGCTCATCGACGAGCATGAGCTGCCCGTGTCCCGCCGTCACACTCGGGAGCTGAAGGATCGCCTGGTGCGAGCGGCCAAGTCCTGGGGCTGACGGTTCTCCACAATTTCTGCACATCGCCGACCGAGGGCCTGCACGCCCCGGGCCTACGCTGCTGTACATGAAGTCGAACGGTGTTCAGCCGTCGCCGCAGGCGTTGTCATCGAACGCGGCTGGAGAGCGCCGTCGCGTGCTCGTGGTCGACGACGAGCGGATGATCGCCGAGTCGATCGCGGTGCGGCTCCGCGCCGAGGGCTTCTCCGTCGACACCGCCCACGACGGGCCCGCCGCGGTCGCCGCGGCCCGGCTGATGCGCCCCGACCTGGTGGTGCTCGACGTGATGCTGCCCGGCTTCGACGGCCTCGAGGTGTGCCGGCGCATCCAGGCCGAGCGGCCGGTGGCGGTGCTGATGCTGACCGCCCGCGACGACGAGAACGACCTGCTCGTCGGGCTGGCCGTCGGCGCCGACGACTACCTCACCAAGCCCTTCTCGATGCGCGAGCTCGCGGCCCGCGTGCACGTGCTGCTGCGCCGCCTCGAGCGGCTGGCGCAGGTGCAGCCCGACCCGAACCAGACCCCGATCGTCCTCGGCGACCTCGAGATCAACCGGGCGCAGCGCCGCGTCACCCGGGCCGGCATCGAGGCGCACCTCACGCCGACCGAGTTCGACCTGCTCGTCAACCTCGCCACCCGCCCGCGGACGGTCCTGCCCCGCGAGCGGCTGCTGGCCGAGGTGTGGGGGTGGGCCGACGCGTCCGGCACGCGCACGGTCGACAGCCACATCAAGGCGCTGCGCCGCAAGCTGGGGGCCGACCTCATACGCACGGTGCACGGCGTGGGCTATGCCCTGGAGTCCGCATGACGCTGAAGAGGATCGCCGATCTCCTGCCGCGGCCGCTCGACCCGCTGCGGTCCATCAAGCTCAAGCTCGCCGTCCTGCTGCTGGCCTCCGCCTGCGCCGGCCTCGGCGTGTTCTGGATCGGCATCGGCTGGATCCCGCCGAACACGACGTACATCGCGCTCACCGCCGGCCTGCTCACCTCCCAGGTCCTCGCGCACGGCGTGACGCGCCCGCTGCGCGAGATGACCGCCGCCGCGCGCGCCATGGCCCGCGGCGACTACTCGACCCGCGTCCGCGCCACGTCCAAGGACGAGGTCGGCGAGCTGGCGGTCGCCTTCAACCTGATGGTGGGCGAGCTCGCCGCGGCCGACCAGCAGCGCCGCGAGCTCATCGCCAACGTCTCGCACGAGCTGCGCACCCCGATCTCCGCGCTCCAGGCGATGCTGGAGAACATCGTCGACGGCGTCGCCGAACCCGACCCGGCCACGCTGCGCACCGCGCTGGCCCAGACCGAGCGGCTCGGCCGGCTCGTGACGGAGCTGCTGGACATCTCCCGGCTCGACGCCGGGGTCGTGCCGCTGGAGCGCGAGCTGTTCCACGTCGAGGACCTGCTGCACGAGGTCGTCGCCGAGGCCGAGGTGAAGGCGTCGGCGGCCGGGCACAAGGTCGAGTACCTCTCCTGCTCCTTCCCGGAGAACGCGCTGGTCAGAGCCGACCGGGCGCGCCTGCACCACGTCCTGACCAACCTCGTCGACAACGCCACGCGGCACAGCCCCGACGGCGGCACGGTGACCATCGTGGGCCGCCGCGAGCCCGGACGCGTGATGATCGAGGTCGCCGACGAGGGCCCCGGCATCCCGCACGCCGAGCGCGAGCGCGTCTTCGAGCGCTTCACCCGGGGCGCCCGCGCCTCGGGCGGCGGCACCGGCCTCGGCCTGGCCATCGCCCAGTGGCTGACCCAGCTGCACGACGGCACCATCGCGGTCGTCGAGCAGCCCGACGACCTGCCGGGCTGCCGCATCCGGGTCACCCTGCCCGCCTGACGCTCTCCGCTTCCCCCGTGACCGGGCCCGGCCCGGCCGCGCGCCCTTTGCTGGGCAATTTATCCCCTTTAGCACGGTTCAGGAGCCCACGCATGCCCGGAACCACGGTCCAGCCGCCCATGCCCCCGAGGCCCCCGCAAGGTCCGCCGGCCCGTTTCGCGCCGCCGTCGCCCGGCCTCGCGCTGCCGCCCCCGGTACCGAACCAGTTGCTGGTCGCCCTCGGCCCGCCCGCGCCCACCCTGTGGCAGCGCGCCTGGCCGCGGGTCGAGCCCGCGGCCGGCTCCGCGGCCCTGTACGGGGCGCTCGCCGCCGCCCTGGTCGCCGCGGTCGCCCTCCCGCCCGACCGGCCCGGCCTCGGCTGGCCGATCGCGGGCCTCGGCCTGCTGGTACCCCTGCTCCTGCTCCGCCGCCGGTCCACGCGGCTCGGCGCCCGGGTCGAGGCGGTGCTGTGGTGCGCGGCCGCGCTGGCCCTGCTCTCGGTCGGGTTCTTCCGGGCCGCCGGCTGGCTCTTCGCGCTGAGCGCGCTGACCGCCTTCGGCTGCCTGGCCCTGGCCGTGGGCCGGCACGGCCGCATCCCGGCGGTCCTGCACGCGCCGTTCACCGTGGTCTTCGCGATCTTCCGCGCGCTGCCCTGGTCGGCCGCCGGCCTGAACCGCCCGGGCAGGCCCGAGCCCCGGCCCGCCGCCTCCACCAACGGGCTCCGGCTGCTCGCCTCCATCGGCATCGGCGCGGCGCTCGTCATCGTCTTCGGCGCGCTGTTCGCCAGCGCCGACGCCGGCTTTGCCCGGGTCGTCGACGCCGTCACCCCCACGATCGACGCCGGCACCGTGGCGCGGTGGGCGCTGGTCGCGGTCGCGGCGGCCGCGCTGTCGCTGGCCGGGGCGTTCCTCGTGGCGAATCCGTCCACGGTCGGCGACGGCGCGCCGCGGGCCCGGGCCGTGCGCCGGGTCGAGTGGCTGGTGCCGGTCGGGGCGCTGCTGGGGCTGTTCGGGGTCTTCGTGGCCGTGCAGCTCACGGTGCTGTTCGGCGACCGCGACTACGTCATGCGCACCGTCGGGCTGACCTTCGCCGAGTACGCCCGCAAGGGGTTCTGGCAGCTCCTCGTGATCACGCTGCTCACGCTGTGCGTCATGGGCGTCACCGCGCGCAAGGCGCCGCGGACCGACCGGATGCTGCTGCGGGTGGTACTGGGGCTGCTCGCGCTGTGCTCGCTGGTGGTGGTCGGCTCGGCGCTGTGGCGGATGAACGTGTACGAGCAGGCGTACGGCTTCACGCGGCTGCGCGTCTTCGTCAGCGCCGTCGAGGTCTGGCTGGGCGGGCTGTTCGTCCTGGTCATGGCGGCCGGGCTGACGCCGTCGACGAGGTGGCTCGGCCGCGCCGGGGTCGCGCTGTGGGTGGTCACGCTGCTCGGGCTGGCGGTGCTGAACCCCGACCGGTTCATCGCCGCGCACAACGTGGCCCGCTCCGACCGCGGCAACGCCGACATCTGGTACCTGCGCACGCTCTCCGCCGACGCGGCGCCCGAGCTGGCCAAGCTGCCCACCGGGGCGCGGGAGTGCGCGCTGTCGGGGATCTCCGGCGACCTCGCCGAAGAACCGGACGACTGGCGGGGGTGGAACCTGGGCCGGGCCCGGGCGCGTCAGATCGTTCCAGAACCGATCGGTCCGGGGGACTACCCCTGCTACCGGCGGTACTGAAGGGGGAAGGGGCGGGGCCGACGTTCATACGGGGGACGTCGGCCCTTGCTTTTGTTTCACGGGCGTTGCAAGACTGCGGTCCATGGAGCCGCCAACTCCGCGCGTGCGGGTCGTGCTCGGCGACGTCTCCCGGGCCCCCATCCACCCCGCGCGGGCTCGCGTGGAGCTGGAGGAGCAGAGCCCGGTCGGCGCCGCGCTCGCGCGCGGGCTGGTGCGGGCCCAGCTGTCCGTGGCCGTGCGGCTCTCCGCCGTGGTCGCGGTCGGGCTCGGCGGGCTGCCGCTGCTCTTCGCGGCGGTGCCGGCGGTCGCGCACGCGCGGCTGTTCGGGGTCTCGCTGCCCTGGCTGCTGCTCGGCGTGCTGGCGTACCCGTTCCTCTACCTCGTCGGCGCCGTGTACGTGCACCTCGCCGAGCGCAACGAGCAGGAGTTCGTGGCCCTCGTCGAGGACCGCGGCCAGAACCCGCCCGCATGAACTCGTACGCGGTGACGGCCGTCGTCCTGGTCACCCTCGTGACCGTCGCCATCGGCATCTACGGGCTGCGCTTCGCCCGCACCACCTCGGACTTCCTGGTCGCCTCGCGGATGGTGAGCCCGACCTGGAACGCGGCCGCGATCAGCGGCGAGTACCTGTCGGCCGCGAGCTTCCTCGGCGTCGCCGGGCTGGTGCTCAAGCACGGGGCCGACCTGCTGTGGTACCCGGTCGGCTTCGCGGCCGGGTACCTCGCGCTGCTGCTGTTCGTGGCCGCGCCGCTGCGCCGGTCGGGGGCGTTCACGCTGCCGGACTTCTGCGAGGTGCGGCTGCGCTCGAAGCGGCTGCGCAAGCTCGCGACCGCGTTCGTGATGTTCATCGGCTGGCTGTACCTCGTGCCGCAGCTGCAGGGCGCCGGGCTCACCCTGCAGACGGTGACCGGCGCGCCCTATGCCCTCGGCGCGCTGCTGGTCGGGGTCGTGGTGACGCTGAACGTCGCCCTCGGCGGGATGCGCTCCATCACGTTCGTGCAGGCGTTCCAGTACTGGCTGAAGCTCACCGCCCTGGCCGTGCCGTTCGTGTTCCTGCTCATGCAATGGCAGCACGACGGCCGGCCCGGCCTGACGGCGCCCGACGGGCCCCGCTTCCCGGCCGTGACGACCGTCGACGTCGACCACGACACCCGGCTGACGGTGGTCGAGCCGACCGCGGTGGACGGCCGCGGTCTCGTCGACGGCGTGCTGGCCAACGGCACCCTGCTGCTCACCCCGGGCGAGCACGTCGTCACCGAGGGCACGCGGCTCGTGTTCGACGCGTCGGCGGCGGTACCGCGGGTGGCCGCCGTCTCCGCGGACTCCCCGGCCGAGTGGCTGCTGCCGGGCGAGGACGCGCAGGACCTGTTCGGCACCTACTCGCTGATCCTCGCCACGTTCCTGGGCACCATGGGCCTGCCGCACGTGCTCGTGCGCTTCTACACCAACCCCGACGGGGGCGCCGCCCGCCGCACCACGCTGGTCGTCCTCGGCCTGGTCGGCGTGTTCTACCTGACCCCGACCCTCTACGGCGTTCTCGGCCGGATCTACACCCCGCAGCTGCTCATGACCGGCAACACCGACGCCGTCGTGCTCCTGCTGCCCTCGGCCGCGCTCGGCGGCGGGACCACCGGCCGGCTGCTGAGCGCGCTCGTGGCCGCCGGGGCGTTCGCCGCGTTCCTGTCGGCCTCCTCCGGCCTGCTCACCAGCGTCGCCGGCGTGCTGTCCACCGACGTGCTCGGGCACGGCTCGGTCCGCGACTTCCGCCGCTCCGCCCTGCTCGCCGGGGTGGTACCGCTCCTGCTCGCCCTGTTCGTCGCGAGCCTGGACGTCTCCCAGGTCGTCGGGCTCGCCTTCGCCGTGGCCGCGTCGAGCTTCTGCCCGCTGCTGGTGCTCGGCATCTGGTGGCGCGGGCTGACCGCGGTCGGTGCCGCCGCCGGGATCGTGGTCGGCGGCGGGGCGGCCGCGACCGCCGTGCTGCTGACCGTGCTGGGCGGCCCGCTGGACGGCTGGGCCGGGGTGCTCACGGCCCAGCCCGCCGCGTGGACGGTACCTTTAGCCTTTCTGGTCATGATTCTGGTCTCCCTGCTGACAAGGCACCGTTTGCCCGCCGGCGTCGGAGCGATCATGCTTCGCCTGCATGCGCCCGATGCGCTGCGTTTGTGAGCGGTCCGGAGGGGCCACTCACCAGTAGCGAGGGTGGACAGCGTGACCTACGTTCAGAACGTGACGAGCGGGCCGAGTTCGGCTCTCGCGCTGCGGGGGCTCACGAAGCGTTTCGATGACAAGGTCGCGGTCGCCGGGGTCGACCTCGACGTGCCGACCGGCTCCTTCTTCGGGCTGCTCGGCCCGAACGGCGCCGGCAAGACCACCTCCCTCTCCATGGCCGTGGGGCTGCTGCGCCCCGACGCCGGGCAGGCCTACGTGCTCGGCCACGACGTCTGGTCGGACCCGGTCGAGGCCAAGCGGCGCCTGGGCGCGCTGCCGGACTCGGCGCGGATGTTCGACCGGCTGTCCGGCAGCGAGCTGCTGGCCTACACCGGCCTGCTGCGCGGGCTGCCGCAGGACGTGGTCAACGCCCGGGCCGCGGAGCTGATCGACGTGCTCGGCCTGGCCGACGCCGGCCGCACGCTGGTCGTCGACTACTCGGCCGGCATGAAGAAGAAGATCGGCCTGGCCTGCGCGCTGCTGCACGCGCCGCGGCTGCTGGTGCTCGACGAGCCGTTCGAGGCCGTCGACCCGGTCTCCGGCGCGCTCATCCGCGACATCCTCATCCGCTACGTGCGCAACGGCGGGACGGTCATCTTCTCCAGCCACGTCATGGCGGTGGTCGAGAAGCTGTGCACGCACATCGCCATCCTGGCCGACGGCCAGATCAAGGTGGTCGGCACCACCGAGGAGGTGCGCGGCGGCCGCGAGCTCGAGGACGTCTTCGTCGACGTGGTCGGCGGGCGCGTCTCCACGGGCGCGGAGCTGTCGTGGCTGTGACCGGTGGTCCGGAGTTCGAGGCCGCGCAGATCCCGCAGCAACGGACCGCGCCGGCCGAAGCGCCCGCGCTGCGGCCGCACGAGCCGATCGCGACGGGCCAACCGCGGATCTTGTACTTCGTGCGCCTCAAGCTGCGCATCCTGGGCAACTCGCTGCGGCCCGGCCGCGCCCACCGGGCCGACTCGGCGCGCAAGCGGTTCGGGCGGCACTCGCGGCTGATCCTGTTCATCCTCGGCGCCCTGTTCGGGCTGTGGGGCGCGTTCATCGGCTTCGCCGCGTTCGCCGGGAGCAGCGTGGCCGGGGACGACCTGCGCCCGACCGTTGCCGCGTTCGCCGGGGCCGCCGTCGTGCTCGCCTGGATCTTCGTGCCGCTGCTGTTCTTCGGCGTCGACGAGACACTCGACCCGGCGCGCTTCGCGCTGCTGCCGGTGCCGCGCCGCACGCTGATCGGCGGCATGCTCGCCGCGGCCTTCGTCGGCATCCCGCCGGTCGTCACGCTGCTGGCCACGCTCGGCTCGGTCATCGGGGCCGCGATCTACGGCGGGGCCGCGGCCGCGGTCGTCGCGGTGCTCGGCGCGGCCGTCGGCATGGGCGTGTGCGTGGCCGCGAGCCGGGCGGTGACGAGCGCCTTCGCGCGAATGCTGCGCTCGCGGCGGGTCCGCGACCTGGCCGCGCTGCTGATCGCGCTCATGGGCATCTCGTGCAACCCGGTGTTCCAGCTCGTCTTCGCGCTCATCCAGCGCGGCGAGTCGCGGCAGGCGACCTTGGTCGGCGAGGTGCTGTCGTGGACCCCGCTGGCGGCGCCCTACGTGGCGTACGTGGACGCCATCGAGGGCAACTGGGCGCTGGTCCCGGTGCGGCTGCTCATCGGCGTGGCCGGGATCGCGCTGCTGCTGTGGTGGTGGCAGCAGACGATCGAGTCGGCGATGGTCGGCAGCGCCGCGGGGCCGGGCGCCGCCCGCCGGGCCGCCGGCACCGAGACGCCGGTCGCCGGGCTCATCCCGCGGATCGTGCGGTTCCTGCCGGTCGGGCGCTTCACCGCGCTGCTGGCCCGGGAGATCCGGTACTGGCTGCGCGACCCCCGCCGCCGGGCGAGCCTCATCTCGCTGCTGGCCGCGTCGGTGGTCATCCCGTTCGCGTTCACCTTCGGCGCCAACGGCGGCCGGTCGGGTACGACCGGGCTGAGCGACGGCGCGCTCGTGTTCTCGCTGATGTTCGCGGGCGCGTTCGTCGGGCTGGTGCTGGTCAACCAGTTCGGCAACGACGGCACGGCCTACGCCCTGCACATGCTCACCGCCGTCCCGGGCCAGGTCGAGCTCGCGGCGCGGGCGGTGGCCGTGGCCGTTCTGGCCTTCCCGCTGCTGATCGTCGGTACCGTCGCCGCCTCGATCTTGAGCGGGCACGCCGCCCAGCTGCCGGCCGCACTGGGGGTCGGGCTGTCCGCCTTCGGCATCTCGGTCGGGGCCGCGGGCATCACGTCGGTCCTGGCGCCCTATCCGATGCCGGACTCGACCAACCCGTTCGCGATGAACAGCGGCCGGGGCGGGGCCAAGGGCCTGCTGTCGTTCGTGAGCATGATCGCCACCTGGATCCTGACCGCGCCGCTGGCGATCGCGTTCACGCTGCTGCCCGACGGGCTCGGCTGGATCCTGCTGCCGGTCGGCCTGGCCTGGGGCTTCGGCATCGCCTGGCTCGGCACCCGGCTGGCCGGCAGCCTGCTGCAGCGGCGCGCGCCGGAGGTTCTGGCCGCGGTGACGCCCAAGCGGGCCTGACAATGGCGTGAGCGGTCCGGAGCGGAGCGGAGGGGCCGCTCGCCAGGGGTAGAGTCTTGACGCGTCGGCACCGGAGCCTGCGGAGGTGGTGGCGTGAGTATCCATGCCTCGGACCCGTTCGCCACGCCGGACGAGCTCAGGTCGCCCGTCCGGCGGCTGCGCGGGCGGCTGCCGGCCGCCGTCACCCTGTGGACCGCCGCCGGCGAGCGGCACGGCGAGCGGGGGCTGACCGTGTCGTCGATGCTCGTCGTGGACGGCGAGCCGGGGCGGGTGCTCGGGCTCGTCGACGACGAGAGCGACCTGTGGGCCGCGGCCGAGGAGAGCGGCCGGTTCGCGGTCAGCCTCCTGGCCGCCGACGACCGGCAGCTCGCGGACCGGTTCGCGGGGCTGATGCCGGCGCCGGGCGGGCTGTTCGCGGCCGGGGAGTGGGAGCGCACCGAGTTCGGGCCGGTGCCCCGCGGGCGCAGCTGGGCCGGGTGCCGGCTGGCCGGGGCGGCCCCCAAGGGCTGGTCGCTGCTGGTGGAGGCCGAGATCGAGCGGATCGAGCTGCTCGACGGCGACGCCGGTCCGCTGGTGCACGAGCGCGGCCGCTACCGCCGCTGAGAAAGTTTCGATACCACCGGTAAACGGTGTGACGGGTGTCACTCGGCGCACCGGCGGTGCCGTTCGGCGCAGGGCGGTACCGATGCCGGGTGATGATCTTCATAGATGCCTGCCGGGTTCTTAGCGTGCGCGATTACCCGCACCCCTAACGGCAGGTGGTGATCAACCATGAGTACCGAGACCCCGGCTCCCACGGACACCGGCGACAACCGCTACGTCGCCGTCGCCCGCACGCCGGAGTTCGACGCGCTGCGCAGCACGCTGCGCCGCTTCGTCTTTCCCGTATCCGCCGCGTTCCTCCTCTGGTATGCGCTCTACGTGCTCCTGTCCGCATACGCCCGCGACTTCATGGGCACCAAGGTCGTCGGCCACATCAACGTCGCCCTGATCTTCGGTCTGCTCCAGTTCGTAACGACGTTCCTGATCGCGTGGCTCTACGCGCGGTACGCCGAGCGCCGCGTCGACCCGCTCGCCGACGACCTGCGCGCCCAGATCGAGGGCAACGCGGCCCCGGCCGCCGCCCCCGTCGCCACCGAGGGAGACGCCGATGCCTGAGATCCTCGCCGCGACGTCGGTGACCACTCAGCGGACGCTGACCCTGACGCTCTTCATCATCCTGGTCGGCGTCACGCTCGGCATCACCATCTGGGCGAGCCGGCAGAACCGCACCGCCGCCGACTTCTACGCCGGTGGCCGCTCGTTCAGCGGCTTCCAGAACGGCATGGCGATCGGCGGCGACTACATGTCGGCGGCGAGCTTCCTCGGCATCGCCGGCATCATCGCCCTCAACGGCTACGACGGCTTCCTGTACAGCATCGGCTTCCTCGTGGCGTGGCTCGTCGCGCTGCTGCTGGTCGCCGAGCTGATGCGCAACTCGGGCCGGTACACGATGGCCGACGTGCTCGCGTTCCGCATGCGGCAGGCGCCGGTGCGCACCGCGGGCAGCATCTCGACGATCATCGTGTCGATCTTCTACCTGCTCGCCCAGATGGTCGGCGCCGGCGCGCTCGTGGCGCTGCTGCTGGGCATCAAGGCCGGCGACACGTTCATGGGCATGAGCGCCGAGACGGCGAAGATCGTCACGATCGCGCTCATCGGCGTGCTGATGATCGTGTACGTCACGGTCGGCGGCATGAAGGGCACGACCTACGTCCAGATCGTCAAGGCGTTCATGCTGATGATCGGCGCGCTCGTGCTGACCCTGCTCGTGCTCGCGCACTACAAGTTCAACCTGTCGAGCCTGCTCGGCGACGCCGCGGCGAAGTCGGGCAAGGCCGATGCGTTCCTGCAGCCCGGCCTGCGGTACGGCCGCGAGTTCGCCGGCAACGCCACGGCGACGCTGGTGAGCAAGCTGGACCTGATCTCGCTCGGCCTGGCCCTGGTGCTCGGCACCGCCGGCCTGCCGCACATCCTGATCCGGTTCTACACCGTCCCCAACGCCAAGGCCGCCCGCAAGAGCGTGGTCTGGGCGATCGGCCTCATCGGCGTGTTCTACCTGATGACCCTGGCGCTGGGCTTCGGCGCCGCGGCACTGGTCGGCCGGACGGCGATCGTCGCGCAGGATGCGTCCGGCAACACCGCGGCCCCGCAGCTGGCGCAGGAGCTGGGCAAGCGGTACCTCGGCGGTGACTTCGGCGGATCGCTGCTCCTGGCGATCATCGCGGCCGTCGCCTTCGCCACCATCCTCGCCGTCGTCGCCGGGCTCACCCTGGCCTCCTCCTCGTCGCTGGCGCACGACCTGTACGCCAACGTCCTGCGGCGGGGCCAGACCGACGAGCGGCAGGAGGTCGTCGTCGCGCGGTACTCGGCCTTCGTCATCGGCGCCGTCGCCATCGTGCTCGGCATCCTGGCCCGCAACCTCAACGTCGCCTTCCTGGTGGCGCTGGCGTTCGCGATCGCCGCGTCGGCGAACCTGCCGGCGATCCTGTTCTCGCTGTTCTGGAAGAAGTTCAACACCCGCGGCGCGACCTGGGGCATCTACGCGGGCCTCATCTCGGCCGTCGGCGTGGTGCTGCTCAGCCCGATCGCCTGGGGCGGCGTCAGCGACGCCCGCACCCCGGCGACGCTCAACGCGGCCCAGGCCAAGGAGTGCGGCGTGCCGCAGACCTCCAAGGAGGTCTCCAACGCCACGGCGCTGTTCAGCTGCACCACGGCGGCGCCGATCCCGCTGGAGAACCCGGGCTTGATCTCGATCCCGATCGGGTTCATCTTCGCCGCCCTCGGCGCGTTGAGCAGCAAGGAGCGCAACCCGGACAAGTACAGCGAGCTGGAGGCCCGGTCGCTGACCGGCGCCGGCGCGCACTGATCGAGCCGTACCCATCCGCCGGGTCCGGGGGCACCGCCGAGCCCCCGGCCCCGGCACCGGGACACGCTAGGCTGTCGGTCATGGTCGTTGCGCAGCGTTACGGCGCGGGCCACCGCGTCCTTCTGACCGGTGGAGCCGGGTTCGTCGGGTCTCATCTCGCGGATGCCTTGATCGCCCGAGGGGCCGAGGTCGTCGTTGTCGACAACTTCGTCACGGGGAGTAAGGACAACGTCGCGCATCTGCAGGACAACCCGCGGTTCACCCTGGTCGAGGCGGACGCCACCGAGCCGCTGCCGGCCGTGGACGCGCTCGCGGCGCGGTTCGACGTGATCATGCACTTCGCGTCGCCGGCCAGCCCGACCGACTTCGAGGCGCTGCCGGTGGAGATCCTGCGGGTCGGCTCGGTGGCCACCCTGCAGCTGCTGGAGCGGGCCGCGACCGACGGCGCCCGGTTCATCATGGCGTCGACCTCCGAGGCCTACGGCGACCCGCTGGTGCACCCGCAGCCGGAGACCTACTGGGGCAATGTCAACCCGATCGGCATCCGCAGCGTCTACGACGAGGCCAAGCGCTTCTCCGAGGCGGCGGTCATGGGCTACCACCGCGGCCGCGGGGTCGACGTGGGCATTGTGCGGATCTTCAACACCTACGGCGAGCGCATGCGCCCCGACGACGGGCGGGCCATCCCGACCTTCATCTCGCAGGCGCTGCGCGGCGAGCCGATCACCGTGCACGGCACCGGCACCCAGACCCGCTCGATCACCTACGTCTCCGACCTCGTGCGCGGCATCCTGCTGCTGCTCGACTCGGGCGAGACGGGCCCGGTCAACTGCGGCACGACGCACGAGATGACCATGCTCGAGCTCGCCGAGACGATCGTGCGGATTTGCGACAGCTCCTCCCGGGTGGCGCTCGTCGCCCGGACGGCGGACGACCCCGAGCGGCGCCGCCCCGACCTGACCAAGGCGCGTGAGCTGCTGGGATACGAGCCCGTCGTCGGCCCGGAGGACGGATTGGCGCGCACGGTGGAGTACTTCCGCAGCCGCTGACACTCCCGGGTTCGTGCCGCGCCTGTCGGAGTTACGTGGCGCAGGGGCATCCAATTCGTATCGTGGTCTTATGCCCACCACGCCTGCCTCACGCGGTCCGTCTTCCTCGGGCCGCGCCTCGGTGCCCGGCGCGCTCGCTCCGACGTCGGGCGCCCGTGCCCGCGTCTCCGCAGTCAACGCCCCGACCAGCCCCGCGTCGCCAGGCGTGTACGGCCGGCCCGGCTCCCCGCCGCCGCCGAAGGGCCCGGGCCGCACGCCGGGCAACGGCGGCCAGTACTCGGGCCGCAAGAAGATCCGCCCGCGCTGGGGCCGCATCGCCCTGGTCGCCGGGGCCGGGATCATCGTGCTGGCCCTGCTGGCCGGGATCGGCGGCTACATGTACTACCGCAACGTCGACGCCGGCCTCAACCGCGACGACCCGTTCTCGCAGATCACCGGCGGTCGCCCGCCGAAGGTCGCGGACGGCGCGCTGAACATCCTGCTGCTCGGCAGCGACTCCCGCGACCCCGACAACAAGGGCAAGGCGGGCGAGTGGCGCACCGACACGATGATCGTGCTGCACATTCCGGCCGACCACCAGAAGGCCTACCTGATCTCGATGCCGCGCGACCTCTACGTGCACATCCCCAAGAGCCGGACGACGCAGTACGGCAACACGAACGCCAAGCTCAACGCGTCCTTCTCGTGGGGCGGCACCCCGCTGACCGTGCAGACCATCGAGGAGTACACCAAGGTCCGCATGGACCACGTGCTGCTCATCGACTTCGGCGGCTTCAAGCAGGTCATCGACGCCCTCGGCGGCATCGACATGAACGTCGAGAAGGACATCACCTCGATCCACCCGCCGAAGCGGCAGTTCAAGAAGGGCATGAACCACCTCAACGGCGACGAGGCCCTCGACTACGCGCGGCAGCGGTACCAGTTCGCCGACGGCGACTTCGCCCGCATGCGCCACCAGCAGGAGATGATGAAGGCCATCCTGGACAAGGCGGTGAGCTCCGGCACGGTGACCAACCCGGCCAAGCTCAACTCGTTCCTGAAGGCCGTCACCAAGGCGATGACCGTCGACAAGGACTTCTCGCTGGCCGACATGGCGCTGCAGTTCCGCAACCTGCGCAGCGACGACCTCACCTTCATGGTGAGCCCGAACGACGGCAGCAAGAAGATCAATGGCGAGGACGTCGTGGTGCCGGATGCGGAGAAGGCGACCGCCCTGTACGACGCCGTCCGCAACGACAAGATGAACGACTGGATGGCGGCCAACGGGCCGAAGCCGTCGACGAAGGCTACTTCTCAAACCAAGTGAGAAATCGGGCAAGCCCGGGCATGTCCTCCCTGTCGCAGGGTTGCATGCCCGGGCTGTCGTCTACATCTCATTGCCCGAACGCCGGGTGAACGCGTAGAAATCGCCCATTGACGGCTTTCCGGGGGCCCTTGCGCCGACGCGGCGGTCAGCGGATTTGTGACCGTGAACGTAGACTCGGATGGATTCCCGCCGACGTGCGGGCAGGTTGGCTCGGGGGCATTGAATGCAGCAGGAGCTCGAAGGTCGTGCCGGCGATCCCGCTCTCGACTCGACCGCGAGCCAAGATACCCCGAAAAATGCGGAAATCTCCGGATCCGCACCATCTGAATCGCCGGTGAAACTTCCCGGTCGCGACCCCATCTGGGCCAAGCTGCTCATCGCCCTCGGCCTCGTCGTCGTTCTGGTCTCCGGCACCGCCGTCGCCGGCGTCAACCTGCTCAACCACCGCTACACGGCGAACATCAACCAGAAGACCCTGCTCGGCGACAGCTCGCGGGCCGGCAACGCCGACGAGACCCGGCACTCCACCGTCGAGGGCCCGCTCAACTTCCTGCTGCTCGGCTCCGACCTGCGCGCCCTCGACCCCGAGGACGGCCAGCGGTCCGACTCGATCATCATCCTGCACATCCCGGCCACGATGGACCGGGCCTACCTGCTGTCGATCCCGCGCGACCTGCGGGTGCCGATCCCCGCCTTCGCCGCCACCAACTTCCACGGCGCATCGCACGAGAAGATCAACGGCGCTTTCCAGTACGGCGGCGGCGGTGAGGGCGGCGTGCAGCTGCTCGCCGAGACGCTGCACAACCTGCTGGGCATCCAGTTCGACGGCGCCGCGATCGTCGACTTCGACGGCTTCAAGACCGCGGTCGACCTGCTAGGCGGCGTGGACATGTGCATCGACCAGAAGGTCACCTCGATCCACCTCGGCTGGGACGAGCACGGCAACTACCTCTCGCCCGCCGACGGCGGGCGCCCGGCCGTCTACGAGCCCGGCTGCCAGCACCTCGAGTCGTGGCAGGCGCTCGACCTCGTGCGGCAGCGCAAGAGCCTCGCCAATGGCGACTACGACCGCCAGAAGAACCAGCAGAAGTTCATCCGGGCGATGCTCAACAAGGCGCAGGAGAAGGACCTCACCACCAACCCGATCGCCCTGGACAAGTTCATCCGGGCGATCGGCCAGGCGCTCACCGTCGACACCAACGGGGTGTCCCTGGCCGACCTGATGTTCGCGCTGCGCAACGTGAGCCCCAGCAACCTGATCGGCCTGCAGGTGCCGTCCGAGCCGCAGGACATCGGCGGCATCTCCTACGTGGTGGCCCTGTCCGAGGCCGACGGCCTCTACTCGGCCATGCGCGACGACCTGCTGGACTCGTGGGCCGTCGAGAATCCCACCTGGGTCAACCACATGTAGGTTCGACCGGCCCGTTAGCCTGGTCCGGTGTTCAGGGGACCTTCCATCCCGACCGCCTCGGTCGGTGACATAGCGGACGACGCCTACCTCCTCGATGTACGCGAGGACGACGAATGGGCGGCCGGCCACGCGCCGGGCGCCGTGCACGTGCCGATGATGCAGATCCCGGCCCGGGTCGACGACATCCCGCAGGACCGCGACGTCGTGGTCGTCTGCCGGGTCGGCGGCCGATCCGCCCAGGTCGTGGCGTTTCTGCAGCAGAACGGCGTCGAGCGCACGATCAACCTCGACGGCGGCATGCAGAGCTGGGCGGCCGCGGGCCGGCCGATGGTGAGCGAGGACGGCGGTGTACCCCGCGTCATCTGAGCCGCCGGACTCGTGGCGGCCGCTAATCTTCGCGCACCGGGGCTCGTCGCACCGGCACGCGGAGCACACCCTGGACGCGTACCTGCTCGCCATCGAGGAGGGCGCCGACGGGCTCGAGTGCGACGTGCGGCTGACCCGCGACGGCCACCTGGTGTGCCTGCACGACTCGCGCATCGACCGTACGAGCGACGGGCGGGGACGGGTCAGCACCCAGACCCTGGCCGAGCTCGACCGGTTCGACTTCGCCTCGTGGCGCGGCGACCTGCCCGAGTCGCCCGACGAGCTGATCGTCGGGCGTTACCAGGTCGACGACAAGTGGCGCGGCAAGGTGCTCACACTCGATCGGCTGCTGGGCGTGGCGACCGACGCGGGGCGCCCGATGCGCCTGCTCATCGAGACCAAGCACCCGGTGCGCTACGGCGGGGCGGTCGAGCTGGCGCTGCTGGGACTGCTGCGGCGGTACGGGCTGCATCGCCCCGACCCCGATCGCCCCCTGCAGGTCAGCGTCATGTCATTCTCGGCCAATGCGATCAAGCGCGTCCGGCAGCAGGCTCCGGGGCTGCCCACCGTGATGCTCATCGACGTGTGGTCGGTGCCGAGCCGGATCGGGTGGCTGCCGCCGGGGAGCTCGATCGGGGGGCCGGGGGTGCAGCTGCTGCGGGCGTCGCCGGAGATCGTCGAGCGGCTCCACCGGCGCGGGTACCCGGTCTACGTGTGGACCGTGAACGAGCCGGACGAGGTGGACCTGGTGGTGAAACTGCGGGTGGACGGGATCATCTCCGACCGCCCGGCCTACGTCATCGACCGCCTGCGGGAAATGGGCGCCCGCTGACTCTTGGGTCGGACAAGTTTCAAGCTCCGCCTTTCGCTGTCCTCTGATGCGAGGCAGACTCGCACCATGGTCGATGCTGCCGCGGAAGGGTCCGGCGGCCTCGTTCCCGGCGGCGGCGTGTTCGGCGGCCTGGCCGAGGTGACGGAGGCGCTGAACTCGGGCGGCGGCGGGCTCACCGGACTGCAGCGCTCGGTCGAGGTGGCGGCCGCGGCGACCGGGGCGGCGGGGGCGGCCTTCATCGAGTACGCGGCGGACAGCGGCCGGGTGGTCGCGGCCGCCGGCGACCTGGAGTGGGCCCTCGGGCGCCCCATCGACCTCATCCACCCCGCGGTGCGCGCCCTCCTGCAGTTCGGCACGCGCGTCCGCGAGTTCCCGAGCAGCCTCATCGGCACCCCCGGCGGCCAGCAGCTCGACAGCCGGGGGCTGCACCGCGTGATGGCCTCGGAGGTCACCGCCAACGGCACCGGCGCCGGGGTGCTCTTCGTGAGCTACTCCGACGCCGAGGGGGCCGCCGACGAGGGCCAGCGGTCCGCGCTGGCGTTCCTGGCGTCGTTCGTGGCGCTGCAGTACAGCCTGGGGCGCGGCCTGCCCGTCTACAGCGACGGCCCCGCGGTCGCGCCCGCCGGCGAGCCGTTCGCCCTGCTGGACCCCGAGCACCGGGTCCGCTCCTGGAACCCGCCCGCGGCGCTGCTCACCTCCCGGACGGCCGAGTCGGTGCTCGGCGAGCCGTTCCCGTTCCCGCTGCCGGCCGGCGACGCGACGATCGCCCACAAGCTGCCCTCGGGCGTCTGGATCGAGATCCGCACGGCCCGGGTGCCGGACTCCGATGACCTCGCCGTCTCCTTCCGCGCCCGTCCGGAGCAGCCGCCCGAGGGCCGCGACCTGTTCATCGCGCTGACCGGGCACGAGCTGCGCACCCCGGTGACGGTGATCCGGGGGTACGCCGACACGCTCGTCGACCATTGGGAGTCCCTGCCCGAGGACGCCCGCCGCGAGGCGATCCAGGTCGTCGGGCAGCGCGCCCGCGAGCTCAGCCGGCTCGTGGACCGGCTGCTCAACGCGGTCGGCGACGACGGCGTGGCGATCGAGTCGACGACGCTGCTCCCCTTCGACCTCGTCGAGTCGCTCGTCGCCGCGCTCGACGAGCTCAACGCCGAACAGCGCCGGCACCTGGTCGCCGACCTGCCGTCGTCGCTGCCCAAGACCCGGGGCGACCGGGCGAGCCTGGCCACCATCCTGGCGGAATTGGTGACGAATGCGGGTAAATACTCGCCGAACTGGGTACAGATCGAGCTGACAGCGGGGGCAGACCCTCAGACCGTCTGGTTCCGAGTCTCGGATCGGGGTATCGGCATCCGGCCGGAGCACGTCGAGCGTGCCTTCGACCGCTTCTGGCAGTTGGAGACCGGCGACCAGCGCTCGAGCGGCGGGGTCGGCCTGGGCCTGTACCTCGTTCGCCGGATCGTCGAGCGTCAACATGGATGGGTATCATTGCGACCACGTCGAGGGGGAGGGACCGTCGCCGAGGTGCGACTGCCCCGAGCTGACGCCGACGGCCCCGGGGAGGCTTGAGAGCGTGTCCACAACCGTCGCGGAACCGCGCGCCTGGTGTGTCGTGGTGCCCCACCACGCCCGTGGCGCCCACGTCGCCCGCCACCGCCTCGCCGACGAGCTCGACGCCCTGATCACCGCGGACCGGCTCGACGACGCGATCGCGATCGCCGCGGAGCTGGTCGGCAACGCGGTACGCCACGGCGCACCCCTGCCCGGAGACGTCATCCGGGTCGCCTGGCGCCTGCTGGGCGACGGCACGATCGAGATCCGGGTGACCGACGGCGGCTCCCCGGCCGGCCCCCAGCTGCGCGTCGCCGCCCCTGACGCCATCGACGGCCGCGGCCTGACCATCGTGGCCGCCCTGTCCACCGGCTGGGGCGTCGAGCGCGACGGCCTCGGCCAGTGCGTCTGGGCGACGCTGTAGAGACAACGCTCCAGGCTTCGCCCCATATGTCCGTTTTGTGGGACTGGCCCGGGTGACTGACGCGCCGGTGGTCGGTGTGTCTGCCCGTTGCGGTGCGTGAAGGCCTAGGCTGGGTCGCCGTGAGCAAGCGTGCGAAGACCCCCCGTGGCCGCGCCGGCGGCGAGAAGCGCGAGAAGATCCGCGACGTGTACGTCGGCCGCCCGTTCGAGGGCCTGGCCGATGAGCCCGAGTGGATCGCCCTGCGAGAGCTGGTGCCCGCCGCTTCGGCGCCGCTGAAGCTGGCGCCCGCCTTCGTCGAGAAGTACGGCGACCGCCAGATCACCCTCGCGACCGTCCTGCCGATGGCGTGGCCGGCCATGACCAAGCCCGACGGGCGCGTGCTCATCGGCCTGCAGCGGCACGTGCAGTCCGGCGATGTGTCGCGCGACCTCGCCGTGGCCCTGCTGTGCGCGCTGGAGACGCCCTCCGGACAGGCGGTCGACATCCCGGCCCTGCCCGGCGTCGGCGACCGCCTCCAGGACGTCATCGAGAACGCGCCGCTGGAGATCGCGGTACACACCGGCTTCGACTTCTGGCTCGACGAGAACGCCACCGACGACCCGAACGTGCGCGCGTCGCTCGAGCGGGCCAACGCGAGCATCTTCCCGACCGTGAAGCTGGCCGCCGCCCCGGCCACGTACTGGTGCCAGGTCACCGACCGCTCCCACGTGCGGCTGGTGCTCGGCGACGACGAGGACCGGGCCCTCGACGCGCTGTCGCGGCTCTCGGCCGGCGGCGGGCTGCTGCTGGGCGACAACACCAAGTTCGCGGGCATGTTCCGCGCGCACGGGCTGCTGGCGCCGGTGTGGGACCTGCCGCTGGAGGTCGAGGCCGAGCACTGGGAGAACCCGGTGGCGGAGTTCAGCAAGCGGTACCAGGAGGCCCTGGCGGTCGCCGAGCCGCTGACCGCGGCCGAGCGGCGGGCCAAGCAGGGCCTGATCGGGCGCCTGCAGCCGCTCCGCTAGGTTTCGGCTCGGCCGGGCGGAGCTTTCGGCCCGGCCGGACTGGGCGTTTCGCCCGGTCCGGACGGGGGCCTTTCGCCCGGTCCGGACGGGCCCGGCCCGGGCTCAGGCGCGGTGGATCGGGGCGGACATGCAGCGCGGTCCGCCCCGGCCGGAGCCCAGCTCGGAGCCGGAGATGCGGATGACCTCGATGCCGTGCCGCTCCAGCTGGGCGTTGGTCTCGACGTTGCGCTCGTAGGCCACGCACAGCCGCGGGGCGATCGCGAGCGTGTTGTTGCCGTCGTCCCACTGCTCGCGCTCGGCCGTCACCGGGTCGAGGCCGGTGTCGATCACCCGTAGCGTGTCGATGCCCATGGCGGAGGCCGCGGCGGTGAGGAACGGGGCCGGGCCGGTGCACGTCTCGGCCGTGACCGTCCACGCCTGCAGGGTGGTGGCGACGTTCGGGTACATCACGACGGCGTCCACGTCGACCATGGTGCAGACGGTGTCGAGGTGCATCGTCGCCCGCTCCTGGGCGATGGGTACGACCAGGACGGTGTGGGCCAGCCCCGCGGCGAAGCAGCGCCGGGCGAGCCGCTCGGCGCCGGCCGGGCGCGTCCGCTCGCCGACGCCGACCGCCAGCACGCCCGGGGCGAGCAGGAGGACGTCGCCGCCCTCCAGGTGCTCCAGGGACGGGTCGTACAGCAGCGGGGTACCGGCGAAACGCGGATGGTGCCGGTAGATCGCGTGCGTGAGGGTGGTCTCGCGGCCGCGCGCGTGCATCGCCAGGCTCGTGACCGCCACCTGCGGGCCGACCCACACCGACGAGTCCCGCGTGAAGAGCAGGTTGGGCAGCGGGTCGATGACGAACTCGCCGGGTGCCATGAGCGCGTGGACCACGCCGGCCCGCCGCCCGTCCAGCCCGAGCTCGGCCCGGCTGAGCCCGGCGATCAGGGTGGTGGCCAACTGCGCCGGCGAGAGGTCGGACAGGTGGGCCGCGACGTGCTCGCGCAGCGTGTCGCCGAGCCGGTAGTCGGCCAGGACCGCCGCGCTCACCTCGGACCGGGCGGCCTCGATGGTCAGGGTCTCGGCGAGCAGCGTCGCCACGTAAAGCACCTCGACGCCGTGTGAACGCAGCGCCGTGGCGAACGCGTCGTGCTCTTCCTGGGCCCGGCCGACCCACGGTATGCCATCGAAGAGCAGCGAGTCGTTGTTGCGCGGCGTGAGCCGCGCCAGCTCCGCACCCGGACGGTGCAACAGCACCGTGACCAGGCGTCCTACCTCCGTGTCGACACTCACGGGGTCACCTTAACGGTCGATCCGATATCGTCTGGTTGGCGCTATGTGAAATTCATGACCGGTCGTGAATGTGGCATTCATCCCAGTCACTCCATGTCATTCCGACCACTAAATGATGCCGACTGTGGGCCCGCTCACGTACGGTGTTTGGACACACACGCAACCGAAGCGGCGACATCGGAGGTGTGCGACATGACCGACGTCCTGTACCGCGGTCAAGATTCGCAGCCCGAAGGGTTCGAAGATCGCGTCATCGTCGACGCGGGCCGGCCGACCCCCATCGACTGGGTTCGTACTCGTAGGGCGGAGCGCGAGACGCGCCGGGAGGAAGCGGCGCACAGCCGCGCCTACCGTCGCATCGGCACGCTCATCGGCCACCTGGGCGAAGAGTGGCACGTGCTGGACCTGCGCGAGCTCGGCGGCGCCGAGCGCACCGGCTTCCTCGCGGTCGGGCCGGGCGGCGTCTTCGCCGTCACGGTCAAGGACCACGGGCGCAGCCGGGTCGCGTTCGCCGGCGACGTGGTCCAGATCGACGGCAAGCGGCCGCGCTACGTCGAGGAGGCTCGCCGCGAGGCGCGCGCCGCGGCCGAGGCGCTCTCCCGCAGCGCCGGCGTCTCGATCCCCGTGATGCCCGTTCTCGCGTTCGCGGGTAGCGGAAAAATCAGCTTCTACGGCGTGCCCAAGGGCTGCCTGGTCACCGCGTACCACGAGCTTCCGCGCGTGCTCAACGCCCGCGGCCAGCGGCTCGCGGCCGACACGGTCGACAAGGTGTTCACGCTGGCCATGCACCCCGCGACCTGGTTCCAGGCGGACTACGGCAACCTGGCCGAGGGCTACCGGTGGTACCGCGAGGGTGAGCAGGTGGGCACTGACAAGCGGGGTCACTCGGAGTAGCCTCTTCGAGGTGGCCGGACGCGATGCGATGAAGATTCACGATCGGGCTTCACGTCGGCCGACGGCGGCTTGCACGCCGGGTGTTCGCATTCGCACGACCGGTGCCTGAGGAGGCGCTGTGCCGCAGCACGTCGAATTCTCCATCTCCGACCTTCCCCCTGCCGAACCGGGCCTGGAGCGCTGGGGCTCGACCGTGGACGGCGCCGCCGAAGCCTGCCTGGTGATCGACGCCCAGCAGGTCGTGGTGGCGATGTCCGCGTCGTTCGAGGCGATGCTCGGCCTGTCCGAGTCGCCGGTGAGCCGCCCCCTGCTCGAGGACGACGGCGGCGTGCTGCAACTACTCGACTTCGCCGACGGCAAGCCGCTGGAGCAGAACGAGGTCGCCCGCATGCCCCCCGTGCTGGCGCTGACGTCGAGCCGGCTCGCCCGCGGCCTGATCCGCATCCGCTGCGCCAACGGGCCGCGCACCTTCGACGCGATCGCGACGCCGCTGACCGAGGACGGCCAGACGGTGGGGTCGCTGACGTTCTTCTCGCTGATCAACTGAGCCCGCTCCATGGATCGACAGCGTTGATCACCACGATCGCGTGCGAATCGGTCAATACGGAGTAACCGTCGTCACGCACATCGCCACGGAGCGCGTTCAGACCGTAATCTCCTTGTCATGTTGGACCTTGCGCTCGTCCCGGGCGACTATGCGATCTGCCGCCTGCCGGCCGGGTCCGTCATGCCCGCGGGGTTCGCCGAGGCCGCAATGGCCGGCGACGGCGTCATCTCGGTGACGTGGACGCCGGAAGAGGTGTCGATCCTCTGCCCGGCCGAGCGGGTGCCGCCGGGCGCGACCGTCGAGACGCCCTGGCGCTGTCTGCGGGTCGCCGGGCCGGTGCAGCTGGCATTGACGGGCATCCTTGCCTCGATCGTCTCGCCGCTGGCCGACGCGCGCGTGAACATCTTCGCCTTCTCGACGTACGACACCGATTATCTGCTGGTCCCGGCCGTGCGGCTGGCCGAGGCCCTGGCCGCCCTCAGCGCCGCCGGCCATAGGGTCACGACCTGACTTCCGGCCCCGGAGCGACCCTCCTACGATGGGCGCATGCGAACCGGGGCGGCCGTACTGGCGATCGTCAGCCTTGGATTCCTGCTGACCGCCTGCAAGCACGAGACCGAGACCGCGCCGCCGCTGGTGAAGCCGAGTCTGCTCAGCCAGGAGCCGCTCATCCCGGTGCTGCCGCCGACCCCGGAGATCACCACCGCGCCCGCCGACCCTTACGCCTCGCCGAGCTCGAGCCCCAGCGCGACGGGCTTCCCCGAGTCGCAGGTGAGCTACTGCAACGGCCGGCCGAGCGGCGCCCAGGTCCTCGCGGCCGTGCGCCGGGTGCGCACGAACCTGCCCGCGGGCAACGGCGTGACGGTGCAGAAGGAGCCGGTGTGCTCGGGCTCGTGGCAGTACACCGTGCTCAGCGTGGCCGACAGCGAGCCGCTGCGTGTGATCACCAAGGGCAGCCCGGGGTCGCTGACCGTCGTGACCGTCGGCACCGACCCCTGCACGGTCGAGGTGCGCGCGACGGCCCCCATCGCCTTTCTCGGTGCGGTCGACTGCAACTGAACGGCGTTAACTAGGCTGGTCAACATGCCTGGTGTACCGCCGACGCGGTTTGTGTTCCTGGGCCCGGAGGGCACCTTCTCCGAGCAGGCGCTCAAGACCATTCCGGCCGCCGAGCGCGGCGTCCTGACCCCCGCCCGCAGCGTCCCCGAGTGCCTCGACGCGCTGCGCAACGGCGACGCCGACGCGGCCGTCGTACCGCTGGAGAACTCGATCGGCGGCCAGGTCGGCGTGACCCTGGACGAGCTGGCCAACGGGGAGCCGCTGGTGATCACCCGCGAGGTGGTCCTGCCGGTGCAGTTCGTGCTCGCCGCGCGCGAGGCCCGGCCGCTGCCCGGGATCCGCTCGATCGCCGCGCACCCGCAGGCCGGGGCGCAGTGCCGCGACTGGCTGCGCACCCACGCGCCCGGCGCGACGGTGGTCGACGTGCTGTCCAACGCGACGGCCGCGATCGGGGCGGCCGAGGGCGAGTTCGACGCGGCGGTGTGCGCGCGGATCGGGGCCGAGCGCTACCGGCTGCACATCCTGGCCGACGACATCGCCGACAACCCCGACGCCATGACCCGCTTCGCGCTCGTGGCCCGGCCCGGCCCGCCGCCCCCGCCGACGGGGGACGATCTGACGACGCTCGCGGTGTACATCTCCCACGACCGCGTCGGCGCGCTGCTGCAGGTGCTCACGGAGCTGTCCGTCCGGGGCATCAACCTCACCCGGATCGAGTCGCGGCCGACGGGGGAGCGGCTCGGGCGGTACGTCTTCTTCCTCGACTGCGGCGGGCACGTCGCGGATCTGCAGATGGGCGAGGCGCTCCAGGCGCTGCGCCGCATCTGCGCGGATGTGCGCTTCCTGGGTTCGTACCCGCGCGCCGCGCACAGCGACGCGCCGACGCGCCCGGCCCCAGGGCTCTCGGACGCCGACTTCGCCGACGCCGCGTCGTGGCTGTCCCGCGTGCGCCGGGGTGAAACTTCCTGAATCTCCGCGTGGGCGCCGCGCCCTCTCGGACGCGGCGCCGCGCGAGGCGTCTTTACGCTGGGGTCAGCCGCTCAGGACGCTGCCGAGGATGCCGCCGCCGCTGCTCTGCTGGGCCGGGGCCGGCTTGCCCTCGCTGGGCTGCACGATCACGAAGCCCTGGCCCTGCAGCGCCAGCTGGAAGAGCTCGCCCGAGCCGCCGCGCAGCATCGACTTCAGGCTCTGGTTCTTCTGGATGGTGGTCTGCAGGCTGCTCGACCAGCCGACGATGGCGTCGGTGTCGACGCAGACCGGCGCCTGCGGGGTCACCGGGATCACGATCGGCGCGCCCTCGGAGACGATGGCGAGCCGGCCCTGGCCGGTGAAGACGCAGTTGAAGAGGCCGCCGCCGAACATGCCGGCGCCGCGGACCATCTGGATGTTGTACTGCAGCGACGGGTCGAAGCACAGCACGTTGCGGCCGTTGATCGACAGGGCGTCGTTGGGCTCGAGGTCCAGGATGAAGCAGTCGGCCGCGCCGGAGGCGAACCAGACCTCGCCCTGGCCGCGCACCGCCATCAGGGACACGCCCTCGCCGGTGACGGCGCGCTTGAGGAAGTTGCCTACGCCCTGGCTCTTGACCTCGAAACCGAGGTTGCCACGGAACGCGACCATTGCGCCCTGGCGGGCCAGGACCTCGCCGTTGACGGCGTACTTGACGCACTTGGAGTGCTGCAGGCTCATGCCTGCTTGGGTTGGGGGCTGGGCCATATTGTCGGCCTTGAAGATGTCACCTCGCACGACCCGCAGCGTAGCTGTTTCCCGCGGTCGCTTCGCTCCCTCCCCATTGGGGGAGCTCCGCTCCACCCAAACCCGCTGTGTTTCGCGCTCCCTTCGGTCGCTCGCGCTCCCTTCGGTCGCTCGCGCTCCCTTCGGTCGCTCCCCATTGGGGGAGCTCCGCTCCACCCAAACCCGCTGTGTTTCGCGCTCCCTTCGGTCGCTCCCCATTGGGGGAGCTCCGCTCCACCCAAGCCCCCTCCCACACGTTGGTCACCTTCCGTGGGGAGGGGGGCGGGAGCGTCCCCGGTGCGGCCTTCACGGACCGCACCTGATCCTGCTTCCTTTTGCCTTTTGCTTCTTGCCTTTGCTTTGGTCAGCCGCCGAGGAGGCCGCCGAGGACGCCGCCCTGCTGTTGCTGGGCGCCGTGGGCGGCGCCGGGCGGGGGCTCCTCCGACGGCTGCACGACCACGAAGCCCTGGCCGGAGAAGCTCATCGTGAACGCCTCGCCGGTGCTGCGGCCGATCAGCGTGCCGAGGCCGAGCTGGTCGGCGCGGTGGTAGCCGGTCTGGAGGGTCGCCGACCAGCAGATCGCGGCCTGGGGGTCGACGTAGGTGGGCTGGTCGACGGTGAGCACGACCGGGGTGCCCTTGGTCGTGATCGCCAGCCGGCCGCGGCCGGTGAAGACGCAGTTGAACAGGCCCGCCGAGGACATCATGCCCATGCCCTGGACCATCTTGATGTCGTACTGCAGCGTCGACTCGAAGGCGAGGACGTTCGACCCGTTGATCGAGATCGCGTCGCCCTGCTCGAGGTCGATGAGGTGTACGTCCGCGGCGCGGTCGGCGAAGAAGACGTCTCCGCGGCCGCTGCACTTCATCAGCGGTACACCCTCGCCGGTGAGCTTGGACTTGAGCCACTTGCCCACGCCGCCCGAGCCGAGCGCCTGGAACTGGACCTGGCCCTGGTAGGCGACCATCGAGCCCTGACGGGCCATGATCTCGCCGTTGAGCTCGGCCTTGAGCAACTTGGAGTTCTGCAACCGCAGCCCGGGCTGTTGCGACTCCTTCTCCATGTTTTCGGCGGCAAACAGCGCACTGCGCATCGTGGGTAGTCCTCTCCGAGACGTACTTTGAACCGCACAGTGACGGTAGATGGTTGGCGCAACCGTGACCATCGGTCACCAGGGTTCCGTCGGTTGTCAGTCCCAGCCGAGGGCATGCAGCCGCTCGTCGGAGATGCCGAAGTGATGGGCGATCTCGTGTACCACGGTGATCGCCACCTCCTCCACCACGTCGTCCTCATCGTCACAGATGGCAAGGATCGGTTTACGGAAAATCGAGATCCGGTCCGGCAGGACGCCGGCGTAGTCCCACCCACGCTCGGTGAGCGCGTGCCCTTCGTAGAGCCCCAGGAGGTCCGGATCCTCCGGGGGTGCGTCGTCGACGACCAGGATGACCACGTTGTCCATGAGGTCGAGCAGCTCCTCGGGCACCTCGTCGAGGGCCTCCCCGACGAGTTCCTCGAAGTGCTCCTTGCTCATCTGCACCGGCATGCGAAAGAGGGTCCCCGAAAACGGGAACCCTCTCAACAACGATTGGTGAACGGTCAGACGAGCTGCGCGTCCAAGGTGATGTCGACCGCGGCGAGCGCCTTCGAGATCGGGCAGCCGGCCTTGGCGTCCTGCGCCTGCTTCTCGAACTCGGCGGCGTCGATGCCGGGCACGTCACCGCGCGTGGTCAGATCGATGCGGGTGATGGCGAAGCCGCCGTCCACCGGCCCGAACTGCACGGCCGCGGACGTCTCGACCGAGGTGGGCGTGAAGCCGGCCTTGGCCAGGCCGTTGGAGAGCGCCATCGAGTAGCAGGCGGCGTGCGCCGCGGCGATGAGCTCCTCGGGGTTGGTGCCCTTGCCCTCTTCGAAACGAGAGGGGAACGAGTAGTTGCCCTGGAAAGTGCCCGAGCCGGTGGAGACCGTGCCGGCGCCGGAGCGGAGGTCGCCCTCCCAGCGGGCCGATGAAGTGCGAGTAGGCATGAACCAGACGCTAGCCCATTCCGTGTCCCTCGTGGGACGAGCCCGGCACACGGAGGGGAGCAAAGTCGATGCGGCGCAAACTGGTGCAGATCGGCGGGTGGATGGCGCTGTTCGGCCTGCTCGGGGGCGGTGCGTCGATCTTCGTACCGTGGATGCGGCAACTGGTCGTGACGGGTTCCGGGCGGCGCGCCGAGTCGCGCGTGGAAAGCGTCACGGTGCTGAACCTGCCGCACGGTCTTTGGTACGTGTTGTTCCTCTGTTCACTGTTCGCGCTGCTGGGTACCGCCGCAATGGGCGTCGACCGGGGACGCAAGCTCGCCGGGGTGGCCGGGCCGATCCTGTCGCTGGTGACCGCCTTCGTGGTCGTCGGCCTGATCACCACCTTCGACGGCAAGGCGCCCGCCGCCGGGCGGGTCGCGGACACGGCGGTCGCCGCGGGCGGCTGGCTCGGCCTCCTGTCGCTGCCGCTACTGGGCTTCGCCTGCGGTTTGATCGCCATCGGACGGGCGCGCGCGAGCCTCCCGGCCGACCCGTCCGGGCTCTACGATGCGGGGCATGCCTGAGCAGCCCGCGTTCATGCCGGAGATCCTCGCTCCCATCCCGGCCGAGCCTCCGGCGGCGTCCGCGGCCGCGTTGTCGTCGCCGCGGCGCCGTCCGAACGTGTTCGCGCTCGCGCTGCTGGCGATCGGGTTCGGGCTGGCGCTGTCGGCGCAGTACATGCCCTGGGGCTCGTTCAGCCTCGGCAGCCGCTCGGCCACGACCGACGAGGAGCTCGTGCTCGCCCCGGACTCGACGGCGCAGCGTTCGGTCGACGTGCCGCTGACGTACCTCAGCGCCGCCCACGTCACCGTCTACCTCATCACGCTCGCGGGCGCCCTGACCGCGCTGGCGGTCGTCCTCGCGGTGAACTCGGGCGGGGCCCGCCGCGTCTCGGCCGCGGTCGCCGGCGGCCTGCTCGCCGCGAACGTGCTGGTGCTGGTCGGGTTCAAGAGTGTCATCGAACACATGGGCAGCGGCGACTTCTCGTTCCTGCTCGTGGCGAACTCGCAGTCGAAGTCCGGGCCCGGGTACCTGCTGGGCTACGCGGCCACCCTGGTGCTGGCCGCGGCGCTGGTCGTCGCCGTGCGGCCCCAGCCCCTGCGTGTGCGCCGCGGCGCCGACGAGGCCGAGGGCGGGGAGCCGATGGAGCTCACGGTGACCCCTGTACCGCCGACGTTCTAGTAAACGTTCGGTCGAGTTTTATTCGCAGCCTGTCACCGGTCGGGATCCGAGAGGTACGGTTGCTGCCCCGCTTCAGCGGAAGGAGCAGCAAAAATGCGTGGTTCGGGCTTGCCCAAGCTGATCGCGACCGACCTCGACGGCACGCTGGTGCGCAGTGACGAGACGGTGAGCGCGTACACGCACGAGGTCCTCGAGCGGGTCAGAGCGGCCGGTATCCACGTGGTCGGCGCCACGGGCCGCGGCCCCCGCCTCACCGCGCTCGTCCGCCACGACATCCCGGCCGCGGACTTCCTGGTCATGGGCGGCGGCAGCCGCGTGCTGGACATGCGCGACCAGCAGCGCCCGCTCGTCCTGCGCGACGAGCGGCTCGACGGCGCCGTGCTCGCCGACGTGCTGGCCCGCCTGGAACAGGAGCTCGGCCCGCTGTCGGTCCTCATCGAGGCCGGCGACCACCACGACGCCCCGCTCTGGGGCGACGCCGACCCGAACTGGCGCTACGACGCCGTCGAGGCCCGCGTGCGCGCCGAGTGCCTGACCGGCCCCGTGATCAAGGGCTTCGCGCGCCACCCCGCCTGCGACGTCGACGACCTGCTGGCCACCGCGCAGCGGGTCATCCCGGCCGACGTGGCCACGGTGACGCAGGCCGGCCTCGGGTACATCGAGATCTGCCCGCCCGGCGTCGACAAGGCCACCGGCCTCATGGTCGTGGCCACCGCGCTCGGCATCGACCCCGGCGACGTGCTCGTCTTCGGCGACATGCCCAACGACATCCCGATGTTCCGCTGGGCCGGCTTCGGCCGCGTGGCCGTCGCCAACGCCCACCCCCAGCTGCGCGCGCTGGCCGACGAGACGACGCTCACCAACGACGAGGACGGCGTGGCGGCCTACCTCGACGCTATGTTGAAGCTGTGAAACTCGTTGCGACCGATCTCGACGGGACCCTGGTTCGCAACGATCGCACGGTGAGCCCGCGCACGATCGCGGTGTTCCGGCGCCTGCACGACTCCGACGTCGTGATCGTCCTGGTCACGGGGCGCCCGATCCGCTGGATCTTTCCGGTGTACTCCCAGCTGGGCATCCCTGCCCTGGCGATCTGCGCCAACGGGGCCGCGACCTACGACCCCGGCACCGACACCATCGTGCACAGCGCGCCGCTGGAGGCCGACATCCTGGCCGAGGTCTGCACCCGGCTGCGCGCCGAGGTGCCCGGGGTGGTCTTCGCCGTCGAGCGCGACGGGGGCCGGCAGATGCGCCACGAGCCCGACTTCCCGGTCGGCCCGTGGGAGGCGGACCACGAGTCGGTGGGGCCGGCGCCGCTGGAGGAGATCCTGACCCGGCCCGCCGCCAAGCTGCTGGTCCGTGCGGGCGTGCAGTCGCCGGACGAGTTCACGGCCCGCGTCGGCGCGTGCCTGACCGGCCTCGCGGAGGCGACGAACTCGTCGTCGAGCGGGATGGTGGAGGTCTCGGCCGCGGGGGTGACGAAGGCGTCGGCCCTCGCGCTGGTGGCGCGCACCCACGCCGTGGACGCGGCGGAGGTGATCGCGTTCGGCGACATGCCCAACGACCTGCCGATGCTGACGTGGGCCGGCCGCGGGGTCGCGATGGCGAACGGCCACCCGGCGGTGCGTGCGGCGGCCTCCGACGTGACGAAGCACAGCAACGAGGACGATGGCGTGGCCGAGTACCTGGAGCGGGTTTTCGGTTTCTGACCGCGCGCCCGCCCGCGGACTCCCGGGCGTCGATGCATTCGCGATCCGGTCGGCCCCAGATGCCGCCTCCCGTTGCCTTTCGGGAATGTCCGACTTTCTTCGCGCTTTCCCCAGACCGGATATATGACCCGACGGGCGAAAAATCCGCTATGTCGCGGCGCGGAGCGCCCGACATAGCGTTTCCACAGCGCGAGCAAAGCGGGCCCGACCGAAATGGTCGGGCCCGCGAAAAATGACGACGACTTACAGGTACTGGCCCGTGCCCGACGGCGACGGGGCGCCCGGCTGGCCCGGGGCGTTGCCCAGCGGGCCCGGCAGGGCCGGCCGCCCGCGCATCTGCTCGAGCTGCACGCGGGCCGCCATCTGCTGGGCGACCAGCGCGGCCTGGATGCCGTGGAAGAGGCCCTCCAGCCAGCCCACGAGCTGGGCCTGCGCGATACGCAGCTCCGCCTCGCTCGGGGTGGCGTCCTCGTCGAACGGCAGCGACAGCCGCTCCAGCTCGTCGCGCAGCTCCGTGGCCAGGCCGTCCTCCAGCTCGGTGATCGAGCGGCGGTGGATCTCCTTGAGCCGCTGCCGGCCGGCCTCGTCCAGCGGCGCGGCGCGGACCTCCTCGAGCAGCTGCTTGATCATGCTGCCGATGCGCATCACCTTGGCCGGCTGCTCGATCAGCTTGCTCGGGTCTTCCGCGTTGTCGTCCTCGCCGGTGGACATCGTGCCCAGCGGCCGCCCGTCGGGGCCGACCACCAGCACGGTGCGAGACTCGTCCTGCGCCTCTTCTGCCATGGCACCAAGTCTTACCCACGCCCCCTCCCCGCAACCACGAAGGGGTGCCGTTCCGGCCCCTGTTGCCACCCTTCGTGACGCGATAACGTCTCCCGGTGACGAGTGATCCCCGGGATGTCCTGAACCGTCCGGCTCCGCCGCCGGACTTCACGCTGCGCTACGGCGAGCACCCGGATCACATTGCGGATGTGCGGCTTCCCGCGGTACCGGATGCGCCGCTCGTTCTTTTCCTGCACGGCGGCTTCTGGCGGCACGAGTGGGATCGGGCGCACGCCGGGCCGCTCGCCGCCGACCTCGCCGCGCGCGGCTACGCCGTTGCGACGCTCGAGTTCCGGCGCACCGGGCAGCCCGGCGGCGGCTGGCCCGGCACGTTCTCCGACGTGGCCGCGGCGGCGGTGGCGGTGCCGGACCAACTGGCCAAGGAGGTCGCGCACCGGGGGCTGCTGCCCGTGTCGGTCGACCGGCCGATCCTCGCCGGCCATTCGGCCGGTGGGCACCTCGCGCTGTGGTACGCCTCCGTCGCCCCCGACGCCGTCGGCGGCGTGGTGGCGCTGGCCCCGGTGGCCGACCTCACACGCGCGTACGAGCTCGATCTCGACGCGGGGGCCGTCGCCGATCTGCTGGGCGGGTCGCCCGACGCGGTGCCCGACGCGTACAGGTCGGCGGACCCGATGCGGAACCTGCCCTCGGGCGTACGCACCGTGCTCGTGCACGGCGAACTCGACGAGATCGTGCCCGTGGCGTTGTCGCGCGACTACTGCCGGTCCGCGCGCCGGGCCGGCGACGACACCACCCTGATCGAGCTCGCGGACGTCGAGCACTTCGGGCTCATCGATCCCAGGTCCGCGGCCTGGCCCGCGGTGCTGGCCGCATTCGGCACACTGACCAGGGGCGAGACCGCCGACGCCGATTGACTGTCCGGCGCGATGGCGGTAGAACGCACCGTGGGTTGTAGGCTCGTGGCTCGCGAGGAGCGCGGGCAGTCGACGCCCGCGTAGCGCGGGGTCCCGGGGAGGAAACGCACGTGTCCCACCTGAACCGCCGCCAGGCGCTCCGGCTCTTCGCGGCCGCGGGTGCGGCGGGCATGGCCGCGCCGCTCCTGTCCGCCTGTAGCAGCTCCGACGACTCGACCGACAGCACCGCGGTGCCGAGCGGTCCGCCGATCAAGATCGGCATGATCGTTCCGCAGACCGGCATGTTCAAGGACTTCGGCAACGAGCTCGACAACGGCTTCAGCCTTTACCTCCAGCTGCACGACGGCAAGCTCGGCGGCCGGCAGGTCACGGTCGTCAAGGCCGACGAGGGCGAGACCGCCGACAGCGGCAAGGCCGCGGCGACCAAGCTCATCAAGGAGGACAAGGTCCTCGCGCTCACCGGGGTGGCCAACCCCGCGGCGATGCTGGCCCTGCGCCAGGACATCGAGGACGCGAAGATCCCACTCATCGGCTCCAACGCGTCGCCCAAGGCGCTGCAGACGCTCGGCCCGAAGTACATCTGGCGCACTTCGTTCGTCTCCGACGAGCCCGGCACCGCGATCGCCCGGTGGGCCGCGGGCAACGCCGGCGGCAGCCTCGCCATCTGCGGGCAGACCGGCCCCGGGGGCGACGACGATGACGTCGCCAGCTTCGTGGAGACGTACAAGAGCGCCGGGGGCACGATCGCGGGGCAGGCGCGCACGGTCGGGTACGGCAGCAAGGACTTCACCGCCATGCTCAACGGCGTGAAGCAGTCCGGCGCGAAGGCCATGTACGCGCTGTTCAGCGGCGCCTCGGCGATCGAGTTCGTCAAGCAGTACCGCAACATGCACTTCCCGGCCGACTTCAAGCTCTTCGGCACCGGCAGCCTCACCGAGGGCTACGTGCTCAAGCAGCAGGGCGACTCCGCGCGCGACATCTACACGGCGCTGAACTACTCGCCCGACCTGGACAACGTGGCCAACCGCCGGTTCATCGCCGACTACCAGAAGGCGTTCGGCACGGTGCCGTCGACGTTCGCGATGTCGTCGTACGACGCGGCCGCGGTGCTGGACAAGGCGATCACGGACGCGACCCGGAACCTCGACTCGTTCCAGCTCAACGCGGCCATCGGGCGCCTGGGCCAGATCGACAGCCCCCGGGGCGGCTGGCAGTTCACCCAGACCCGCACGCCACTGCAGCGGTGGTACCTGCGTCAGGTGCGCAACGACGGCGCCGTGCTGTCCAACGTGCTGACCGCCGAGCTCTCGACCCGCGGCTGATGGCTCACGCGGCCCCGCGGCGCTTCAGCGTCGCCACCGCCGAGCCGGCCAGCGTGAGCAGGCACTCGGGCAGCTTGCCGTCGACCAGCGCCACGGTGAACAGCGCCGTGGCGCTCGGGACGTCCTCGTTGACGTACGCGCTGACGAACCGCGCCACCCAGCGCTTGTCGTAGTTGGCGTCGTCGATGTCCGGGAAGTCCAGCCGCCAGGGCCCGCGGGCCAGGTTCTCGCCCACCATCTCGCCGGCCAGGCGCCACGCGACGTCGTACGCGGCGCCCATGCCGCGCCGGTCCACCACCGAGTCGAAGGTGTGGGCCACCGCGTCCTCGTCGCCCGCGAGTGCTGAGGCCAGGACCTGGGCGGCGTCCTGATATGTCTCGTCTCCCGGGTCATCCACGCCGCAACCGTATGTCGCGCGGTCAAGCCCCGCCGTCACTCCTTGGTATTGCCGCGGTGACTCGCGGCTCATCCCCGCCGGAGCGCGCACGTGAGCCGGGCGGTGCAGACGCGCTCGCCGTCCTCGTCCGTCACGACGATCTCGTAGCTCGCGATCAGGCCCCCGAGCCGCAGCGGCGTGGCCACGCCGGTCACCAGCCCGCTCTTGGCGGACTTGTGGTGGGTCGCGTTCACCTCGATGCCGACCGCGATCCCGTTGTACAGGCGGCCGGCGTGCAGGGCCGCCCCGATCGAGCCGAGCGTCTCGGCGAGCACGACCGAGGCGCCACCGTGGAGCAGACCGTACGGCTGGGTATTCCCGTCGACCGGCATGGTCGCCACGACCCGCTCGGGCGACGCCTCAAGGATCACGATCCCCATCCGCTCGGGCAGGTGGCCCTCCATCGAAAGGCCGCCCGCCGTCTGGCTCGGAGCCTGGGATTCTTGATCAGCCATACCGGGGAGCGTACCCGCGCCCCCGCTGAAATCCGGCCGACGCCCGCGCTAAGGTGCGCACGGCCCCTTTGGGGAGGCCTTTGGGGAGGAGATGCCCATGCGCGCACGGTCGGCCACCGCCATCGTGGGAGCGATCACGGCGATTGGAGTGTTGCTCGCCGCATCCGGCTGCACCTCCGGCACGAAAGATGACGGGTCTGTGCCCGCGGCCGACATCCGGCTGTACGGCACCGACGGCAACATGGCCAACTCGTTCGGCGACGCGCTCAAGGACTCCCCGGCGGTCCTGAACGGCATGAAAGGTACGACGCCGCTGACCCCGCTCAGCGACGACTTCAAGCGCCGGGTCAAGAGCGTGGACCCGACGCTCACCGACTTCAACTACGCGGGCGAGTCCTACGACGCCGTCGTCATCGCCGCGCTGGCCGCCGAGGCGGGCAAGTCCTCAGATCCGGCCGTCATCGCCAAGCAGATCGTCGGCGTCACGACCGGCGAGAACACCTGCGACGGGCCGGCCGCGTGCCTGACCGCCGCGAAGTCGGGCAAGGACTTCAAGTACCGCGGCATCTCCATGCGCAGCAGCGGCTTCACGACCGTCGGCGAGCCGTCCGCGGCGATGTACGGCGTGCTCAACTTCGGCACCAGCAACAAGATCGACGACGCCAAGACCGAGTTCGTGGGCGCCGGCGACCAGGCCGCCGAGGACAAGACCCCGCCGCCCGCCGCCACGACGCCGGGTGGGAACAAGAACCAGAAACCGCCGCTGAAGTACGGCCTGTTGCTGCCGAAAACGGGCGCGCTCGCGTTCCAGGGCCCGCCCATGTTCGCCGCGGCCAAGCTCGCGATCAAGGAGATCAACGAGGCCGGCGGCGTGCTCGGCCAGCCGGTGCAGGTCGTGGAGGGCGACGACGGTACCAATCCGGAAGTTGCCAAGGCGACCACCGCGCAGTTCATCGCCCAGGGCGTCGCGGTGATCATCGGCGCGGGCGCCTCGGGCGTCAGCGCGGCCGTGATTCCGCAGGTCGCGCTGGCCGGCCGGGTGATGATCTCGCCGTCCGCGACGTCGGACGCGCTGACCAAGGTCGACGACAAGGGCTTCTTCTTCCGCACCTCGCCGCCGGACACCCTGCAGGCCAAGGCCGTCGCGGACATCATCATGCGCGACGGGCACACCAAGGTCGCGATCATCGCCCGCGACGACAACTACGGCAGCGGCCTGGCCGAGGGTGTGAAGGCCGACCTGCAGTCCGCGGGCATCCGGCCCGAGAACATTCTCGTCAAGAAGTACGAGGCCAAGGACAAGTACGAGAAGGCCGAGGGTCCGAAGCTCTTCGACCCGATCGCCGGGGACATCAAGAGCTTCGGGGCGACCGGCATCCTGGTGATCGGCTTCGACGAGTCCGCGATGGCGATCAAGTCGCTCGTGACCTCGGGCGTCAAGGTCTGACCGTCCTGGGCTCGCGCGTTGCGGAGCCAAGGCCTACCGTGAACCCGATTGCCCCTTAGTCAGGTGAGAGGACCCACCAGATGACCGACAACGAGACCGTCGAGACCCGTGGCGATGAGCGCGTGGAGCTTCTCGTCGGCGACACGAACAACGACGGCAAGCCCGACCTCTGGGCGGTCGACACCGACGGGGACGGCAAGGCGGACCTGTTCCAGTTCGACACCGACGGCGATGGCAAGGTCGACATCACGATGAGCGACCTCGACCAGGACGGCACCCCCGAAGCGGTCGTCGACGGCGACGGCGGCATGCCCCCGGCGTCGCTCTGAGCTGACCGGACCTGGCGGCGCGGGTGACTACCCGCGCCGCTGTTGTTCCACGTAGTCGCGCCACTGCTGTTCGAGCTGGGCCCGCCCCACGCCGAGCACCGCGCGGGACACCGACTCCACCTCGGACATGCGCTGGAAGCCCTCGTAGAAGGCGATGAGCTTGTCCGGGCCGTACTTCTCGGCGATCATCCGGCACGCGAGCCAGCCGCTGACGTAGTTGCGCGACTCCTCGTAGAACTGCTTGTCGTCCGGGAACGTGGTGACCGCCAGGTCCCCGAGCGCCTGCCGAATCCCGGCGGCGTTGAACCGGCCGTCCCTGTAGGCGACGTACTCCGCGAAGCCCTCCACCACCCAGCGCGGCGTGTACGGCCCGGTGACCGGCCCCATGGCGGCGTGCGTGAACTCGTGGGTCAGGTCGTGCTGGAGCTCGGCCCGTTCGGCGGTGAGCTCGCTCGGGTTGAACACGATGCGGGTGGTCGCGTACGCGGGCCGGTTCGCCCACTCCGCCACCGCCGAGTAGTACGGCACCGCGATCGCCGCGACCTGCGCGACGCGGTCCTGCGACTCGGCGAAGTACGTGTCGAAGATCTGCCGGTCGGCGACCGCGGTGATGAGCACCTTGCCGTCCCACCCGCCCGGCCGCACCGCCGCCACCTGCTGCAGCGCCGTCTCGGCCAGGTCGAGCAGCCCCTGCCCCTTGTCGGCCGCGCCGGCCGAGAGCACCGCCACGACCCGCTGGCTGCGCACGACGGTGATCGCCCCGGACGCGTCCCAGGGCTGCCCGGCCTCGCCCGTGGGCAGCTCCTTCCCGCCACCGTCACCGGCGATGAGCCAGCGCCCCTTCACGAACCCGAACACGGCGAGCCACGGCGTGGCGACGGGCTTGCTGTCGACCCCCTCGATCCGGTGCCGGACGACGACGGGCACCACGGTGACGGCGGCGTGGTACCGCTCGAACAGCCCCGGCGGCAGGAAGGCCGCCATCTTCCCGGCGGGCTGCTCGGCGCGCTCGAACCCGATCTCGGCGAACGGCAGCTTGGTCAGGTTCTCGAACTCCTGCCGCTGCCGCTGCACGAACACGGCGTCACTCGGGTCGACGTCCCCCATCCACTCGCCGACGTCCTTGCGCTGAACGGCCTCGGCCCGCCGCGCGAGCACCTTGTCGACGGCCGCGGGCGCCCCACCGACCCACGCGACGGCGTCGGGCGCATTCCCGTGCCCGCGCAACATCCAGGCGGCGGCCCCGCACCCGGCGAACGTGACGAGCATGGCGGCCACGAGGAGCGCGGTGAGCAGGGGCCAGAGGATGCTGCGGCCGGGCGTGGGCGGGAGCTGGAGGGCGGGGTACCACGGGCTGGGGACGCCGCCACCGTAGACGGAGGGGGTGCGCTCGTCCGGCGGTCGCTGCTGCGGGACGGGGGCAGCGATCGGCTGGGGGATCGTCACGGCACCTACCGACGTCGAAGAGCGGAACCACATCCTCCGCCAGCCCGCACACGGTTGTCGAGCGCGTCCACGTCGTCATTCGCCTGAGGGATACCAGCGATGCTCGATCGAGCGATGAGGCGGCCCGGCGTACTCGGTGAGCGTGAACCGGCGATGCCTGTCGGCGGGGTGCACGGTGACGGTGACGGCGCCCTCGTCCGCGAATCGCAGCAGGAAGACGCGTTCTTCGTCGCTGTCGACGGCCCGTTCGGGGTCGGATTGGGTGAGGTCCGCGCGGAGCGGAACTGCGACCTTACGACGAATTGTTCCGCGGGCATGGCGTGTGGCAATAAGGCGGGCCGCGTCACTCGGCAGGGTGGTTGGTGGCTGGTCGGGGCCGATTGGGGCCATACGTCGTTGCTATCTGCACGTGCATGTTGGAAGAATTGTCGTGTTCGTTGATGTCTCGCGGCGCAGCGCCCGAAGCCCCGGCTGTGTGCTGACAAGGGGTCCGCGCGGTCGGGTGAAACGGGCGGGCGTCCGGACTCGCCAACTGACCCTTGGCGGTCCGGGCGCCCGCCCCCCAATGCCAACCTACGTGTACGCACGAGAGGCGGTTCAGCAAACGTGGGCAACTCACAGGCCGGCGTCGTCGCGGCGCAGCAGGTCGTCTCCCAGCATCTTCCCTCGCTGACCGGGGAGCAGTGCTCCGCGTGCGGGGACGTTTTCCCGTGCGGGTTCCGCCGCGTCGCCGATCGGACGCTCAACGCGTTCGGACTCTTACCCCGGCGCGTGCCGGGGGCCGCGCTGCGAGCCGCCGGCGTCCGGCCGGCGCACAACCAGAGGCCGAGCGGGCGGAATCGGCGCGATCTCGACTGGGCGAACGCGGACCGGAACCTGCGCCGCCGCGGGTGGTTCGAGGCCGTGGTGAATCCCGCGGTCGGGCGGGCCAAGGTGCCGGGCTAGGAGCTCACGTCCAGCGCCAGCGGCGCGGGGTAGCCGCGACGCTCGCCGGCCGGGCGCTTCCACGGCTCGTGCACGGCCTTGCCGGGAATGCCGGCCAGCTCGGGCACGTAGCGGCGTACGTAGTCGCCGGTCGGGTCGAAGCGCTCGGCCTGGCGGATCGGGTTGAACCGCCGGTACGGCTTCGTGTCGTTGCCCGTGCCGGCGACCCACTGCCAGTTGCCGTAGTTGTTTGCCACGTCGCCGTCCAGGAGCTGGTCGAAGAAGTGGTCGCCGCCGGCGCGCCAGTCCAGGTTCAGGTGCTTGGTCAGGAACGACGCGGTGATGAGGCGGGCGCGGTTGTGCATCCAGCCCTCGGCCAGCAGCTGCCGCATCCCGGCGTCGACGATCGGGACCCCGGTGCGCCCCTCCTGCCAGGCCTGCAGCGCGTCCTTCTCGTCGCGCCAGCGGTCCTCGGCACCGGAGCGGTACGCCTGGTGCCGCAGCTCCGGGAACGCCGACAGCACCTGGTGGTAGAAGTCGCGCCAGCACAGCTGCCGCAGGAACGGCTCCGCGCCCTCGCGGCCGCGCACCGTCGCCGCGACCTCGCGCGGGGAGAGGCAGCCGAAGTGCAGGTACGGGCTCAGCCGCGACGTGCGGTCGGCGGCGAGGTCGTCGTGGATGTCGGCGTACGACGAAAGCGAGGGCAGCCAGGAGGACAGTCGCTGCCGTGCCGCGGTCTCGCCGGCAGAGCCGGTGGCGCCCTTGAACCAGGATTTCGGCAGGTCGGGCGGCAGCACCAGCCGCTCCGGCGGGTCGAGCACGGGGCGCCACGAGGCGGCCTCCCACGCGCGGTAGTACGGCGTGAACACCTTGTAGTGCGAGCCGCCCCCGCCCGGCCGGACCGCCCCGGGCGGCAGCACCGTCACGCCCGGGAAGGTCTTGAACGCGACGCCGGCCGCGGCCAGGCGCGTCTCCCGGGATCGCGCGTAGCCGCTCACATCGCCGGCCACCGCGATCGCCGTCGCCCCGGCCGACCTGGCCACCCGCAGCGCCTCGTGGACCGGGTCGCCGCGCAGCTCGGCGAGGTCGCCGCCGCGCCGGCGCAGCGCGCCCCGCAGGTCGTCGAGCGCCCCGCGCAGGAACTGCCGCCGGTGCTCGCCGACGGCCAGCGCCGTGTCGTGCACGAAGAGCGGCACCACCGCGTCGAACGCGCGCACCGACTGCGCGAGCGCCGGGTTGTCGTGCACCCGAAGGTCGCGCGTGAAGAGCACGACACAGACGGTCATGCGGCGGTACCGCGAAGATCCAGCAGCCCCGCGCCCTCCCGCTGCTGCGGAATCTCCACCGCGGACGGCGCCGGCACCGGGGCGCCCGGGCGCGCCAGGACGCACGACAGCGCCACCGCGAGCCGCTTCCACTTCGGCACCGTCGCGCGGCGCGCGAACACGTCGCAGTCCTGCGCCTCGACCTCGTCGAGGATCCCGCCGTACAGGCGATAGGCCGCACGCATGCACGACTGCGACGCGGGCGCCAGCATCGGGATGCCCGGCGCCGCGAGGGCGTAGTGGCGGCGGGCGCGGCTCATCTGGTACCGAACCAGGCTCTTGATCTTTTCGGAACTTTGCTTCGAGGCGAGCGCCGCCTCGAGGTCGGCGCGGGTGACGCCGAACTCGGCGAGGTCGCGCTGCGGCAGGTAGACGCGCCCGCGCTCGAGGTCCTCGGCCACGTCGCGGATGAAGTTCGTGAGCTGGAAGGCCAGGCCCAGCTGCCGGGCCGGCTCGCGCGCGGCCGCGCGGTCGGACGACTCGAGGATCGGCAGCATCATCGTGCCGATCACCGCCGCCGAGCCCTCCATGTACCCGAGCAGGTCGTCGTACGTCTCGTACTCGGTGACGGTCAGGTCCATCGCCATGCTGTCGAGGAACTTGCGGAAGTCCTCGAGGTCGATGTCGAACACCTGGATCGTGTGCAGCACCGCCGGCAGCAGCGGGTCGTCGGTGTGCCCGCCGCGCAGCCCGTGCAGGAACTCGGCCGACCAGGCGGCGAGCTCGTCGGCGCGCTCCCGCGGGGTGCGGCCCTCGGTGCGGTCCACGATCTCGTCCGCGTAGCGCGTGAACCCGTAGAGCGCGTGCACGTGCCGGCGCTTCCAGGCGGGTAGGAGCCGGGTCGCCAGGTAGTAGGTGCGACCGTGGAACCGATGCAGCGCGCGGCACCGCTCGTAGGCGGCGGCTAGGGACGCGTCCATCTGACCTCCAGGCTCGCAGCAATCGACGCAGCAATCGACGCAAGGTCGAGCCTACGCTACTGTTGACGACGCAGCTACCCGAAACGTTCAGGGGGACACCATGCGGACCGTCGAGGGGCGAACCGATCGGGTGGTCGTCGTCGGCGCGGGCCTGGGCGGACTCGCCGCCGCCATCCGCCTGGCCGCCGCCGGCCGCGCCGTCACCCTGCTCGAGCGCGAGGACCAGCCGGGCGGCCGGGCCGGGCGGCTCGTCCTGGACGGCTACGAGTTCGACACCGGCCCGACCGTGCTCACCATGCCGGACCTGCTCGCCGACCTGCTCGGCACTGTCGGCGAGGACCTCACGGCCTGGCTGCCGATGGAGAAGCTCGACCCGGCGTACCGCGCCCACTTCCCCGACGGCTCCACGCTGGACGTCATCGCCGACACCGCCCGGATGGCCGGCGAGGTGGCGCGGGTCTGCGGGTCGCGGGAGGCCGACGGGTACCTCCGCTTCGTCGACCACGCCCGCGAGCTCTGGGCGCTGGAGCGCGACGACTTCATCGACCGCAACCTCGACCGGCCGCGCGACCTCGTCACGGCCAACCTGTGGCGGCTGGCCCGCCAGGGCGGCTTCGGGCGGCTGCAGGCCAAGGTGGACCGGTACTTCAAGGACCCGCGGACCCGCCGCATCTTCTCCTTCCAGGCCATGTACGCGGGCGTCGCGCCGCACCAGGCCCTCGCGCTCTACGCGGTAATCGCCTACCTCGACTCGGTCGCCGGGGTGTACTTCCCGCGCGGCGGCATCCACGCCGTCGCCCGCGCGCTCGCCGGGGTCGCGGAGAAGCACGGCGTCGAGATCGTCTACGGCACCGAGGTGAGCCGCGTCGAGACCGCCAACGGGCGGGCGACCGGGGTGTCCACCGCGGACGGCCGCCGTTACGCCGCCGACGTCGTGGTCCTCAACCCCGACCTTCCGGTGGCGTACCGCGACCTGCTGCCCCCGACCCGCTGGCGCAGCCCGTTGCTGGGCGCGCTGCGGTACTCGCCGTCCTGCGTGGTGCTGCACGCCGGCTCCCGCCAGGCCTACGGCTCGATCGCCCACCACAACATCCACTTCGGGCGGGCGTGGCGTGAGACCTTCGACGAGGTCATCGACCAGGGGCGGCTGATGAGCGACCCGTCGCTGCTGGTCACCAACCCCACGCGCAGCGACCCGTCGCTCGCCCCCGAGGGCCGCCAGACCTACTACGTGCTCGCCCCGACGCCCAACCTGACCGCGAAGCTGCTCGACTGGCGGGGCACGCTCGCCGGCACCTACCGCAGCGAGCTCATCGAGACGCTGGAGCAGCGGGGGTACGTCGGGTTCGGCGACGGCATCGAGGTGTCCCGGTTCATCACGCCCGCCGACTGGGCCGACCAGGGCATGGCCGCCGGCACCCCGTTCGCCGCGGCGCACACGCTGCGCCAGACCGGCCCCTTCCGGCCGGGCAACCTGCACCCCACACTGTCCAATGTGGTCTTCGTCGGCTCGGGCACGCAGCCCGGCGTCGGCGTGCCCATGGTGCTCATCTCCGGCCGCCTCGCGGCGAGCCGGGTCACGGGAGAGTCGTAGCCCTTGTCACGCGAACACCAGCTCGTCGAACTCGTCGCCGCCGACGGCCGGGCCGCGGGCACCGCGACCGTCGAGGCCGCCCACCAGGCCCCCGGCCGGCTCCACCGCGCCTTCTCCGTGCTGCTCGTGGCGCCCGACGGCCGGCTCCTGCTGCAGCAGCGCGCCGCGGTGAAGACCCGGTTCGCCCTGCGCTGGGCCAACTCCTGCTGCGGGCACCCCGCCCCCGGCGAGCCGGTCGAGGCCGCCGCCGCGCGCCGGCTGGGCGAGGAGCTGGGCGTCCGCGCGCCGTTACAGGAGGTCGGGGTGTACCTGTACCAGGCCGCCGACCCCGACTCCGGACGCGTCGAGTTCGAGTACGACCACGTGCTCACCGGCCCCTACGAGGGCCCGGTCCGCGCCGACCCGGCCGAGGTGGCCGAGACCGAATGGGTCGCCCCGGACGAGCTCGCCGCGCGCATCAGCCGCTTCCCCGACTTCTACGCGCCGTGGCTCGCCGGGGTGCTCGACGCCTGGCGGTCAGCCGCGCGATGAACGGGGCCGCCGCCTACTCGGCCGGGGCCGTGGCGCGGCGGCTCGGCGTCGCCGTGACGACCCTGCGCACCTGGCACCAGCGCTACGGGATGGGTCCGTCGTTGCACGAGCCGGGGCATCATCGGCGGTACACCGAGCAGGACATCCAGCGCCTGGAGCTCATGCAGCGCCTGATCGTCGAGGGCGTCGCCCCGGCCGAGGCGGCGCGCTGGGCCCAGCGCCCGGCCCTCACCATGGCCTCGCCCGAGGTGGGCCCGAACCTCTCCGCCGTCCGCGGGCTCAGCCGCGCCGCGCTGCGCCTGGATGCGCCGGCGGTGCGCCAGCGCGTCGCCGAGGCCGTCCGCGAGCTCGGGGTGACCGCGGCGTGGGACGGCGTGCTGCGGCCCGTCCTGGCCGGGATCGGGGAGCGGTACGCCGCGACGGGCGAGTTCGTCGAGGTCGAGCACCTGGTCTCGGGGTGCATCTCGGCCGTGCTCGGGGCGGTGCCGCGGCCGCCGGTCGGGGTACCGCCGAAAATTCTTCTGGCTTGTGCCGACGACGAGCAGCACAGCCTGCCGATCGAGGCGGTTGCGGCGGCCCTGGCGGCCGACGGGGTGCCGGCCCGGTCGCTCGGGGCCCGGGTGCCGCCCGAGGCGCTGCTGGCCGCCGTGCGCCGCACCGGTCCCGCGGCGGTGCTCGTCTGGTCGCACCTCACGTCGACCGGCGCGCCCGAGCAGCTCGCCGCGATCCTCGCCGAGCGCGCCCGGCCGCTCGTGATCGCCGCGGCCGGCCCGGGCTGGCCTCGGCCGTCCGTGCCATCGGGGGTCCTCCTTCCGGACAGTCTGGCCGAGGCGTTGGGAATGCTGCGCTCGGTACACGACCAGCCCTCTGCGTAAAAGGACCTTGTGCCAGTACTCCCGGGTTCGTGCCATGGGCCGAATGCGGGAGCACAGTGACGGTCTCGAATCAGTAACGTGTGGCTCCGTCAGCGAAACCTCAAAGACCCCTCGGAGCCCCTCATGCCTCGTCTACGACTCGCCGCGGTGGGAGCAGTGATCAGCGCCGCCGCCGTCCTGGCCTTCGCCGCCGGCTGCGACTCCGGCACGCCCTCCGCCGCCTCGTGGCACGCGCAGTCCGGCTCCGGCTCGTACCCGGGCTCCGGTCAGGGCGGCGGCGACCCGATCGCCCACCCCGCGGCCGCCCCGGCCGGCTCCACCCCCGCCGCCAAGCCGTCGGCCTCCGCCTCGGCCTCACCCTCGGCGTCCACCTCGGCCGCCCCGTCGGTGTCGGCGTCCACGGCCCCGCCCGCGGACGGCATCATCCGCACCACGGGCGACGCGACGGTGGCCCTGACCTTCGACGACGGCCCCGGCCCGGACACCCCGAAGATCCTGCAGATGCTGCGCGACCAGGGCATCAAGGCCACGTTCTGCCTCATCGGGGTCAACGTGCAGGAGTACCCGCAGTACGTGCAGGCCATCGTCAAGGACGGCCACACGCTGTGCAACCACACCTGGAACCACGACGAGAGCCTCGGCAAGAAGTCCGCCGACGTGATCCGCGCCGACCTGCAGAAGACCAGCGACGAGATCCACAAGGCCGTCCCCGACGCGCAGATCAAGTACTTCCGCCACCCCGGCGGCAACTTCACCCCGACCGCGGTGCAGATCGCGTCGGACCTGGGCATGAAGTCCATCGGCTGGAGCGTCGACCCGTCGGACTGGAACACCAAGAAGTGGTCCGGCCAGCAGATGACCAACCACATCTGCTCGAACGTGAGGAACAACACCAAGCCGGGCTCGATCGTCCTGTCCCACGACGGCGGCGGCGATCGCAGCGCCACGATGGCCGCGTACAAGACCCTCCTGCCGGAGCTGAAAGGCAAGTTCACGCTGGTGGCATTGCCGGTCTGAGCTGGACTTCCTCCTCCTGCAGCGCCAAGGACGGATACTCATTTGGAGAACGCTGGAGCGGTCACGTATGCTCTGAAAGCCTCCGGCGGGGCCGGATGGGAGCAACACCGTACGAGTCGCGATATGCGATGATTGCGGGGCCGCCCTCATCGTCTAGCGGCCCAGGACGCCGCCCTTTCAAGGCGGTAGCACGGGTTCGAATCCCGTTGGGGGCACGTGGTACATGTACATAGCTAGGTCCTGTGGAGCAGTTGGAGTGCTCGCCGCCCTGTCAAGGCGGAGGTCGCGGGTTCAAGTCCCGTCAGGACCGCAAGGCCCACTGTGTGGGTCACTCTGGGCAGGTAGCTCAGTCGGTACGAGCGTCCGCCTGAAAAGCGGAAGGTCGGCGGTTCGACCCCGCCCCTGCCCACAAAGCTCTTCGCCGGGCTTTACAGACCCCGACCAGCGGAAACGCCGGTCGGGGTCTTTGTTGTTGGTCATCTGCCACGAAGATCGTTATGTAGCAACGCCGGACCTTTGGACAGCGGACGGTCACCGAGGCGTACCGCAACCTGACCCGCAGCAAGTCGCCGGGCGCATGGACGACACCAAAGCCAGTGTGACCAGTTCGAGCAGGGCGTAGTCTCCGGCCAGGACGTCCTGGCTATCCACTTCGACGACGGCGGCATCACCGCCGTCGCCTGACCACCAGCGTCGTCGCAGTAGCGGCGCTCGCCCGGCCTGACGCTTTTGATTCAGGACGGCTTCCGCTCGTAGCCGCACTCGTCGTGAACCCAGCGATCGAGGTAGGCCGCTCTGTCGTGCTGCGTCTCCACGGCTGCCAGCCACTCGGCGGTTGCCTGCTTCATATGTCGGACCGCGGCGACGTCCTGCTCCGGCGAACCCCTGCCCGGAGCGTCCATCTCATCTGTCAGAGCTCCCCAGATGAGATAGAGAGCCGCCGGCACTTCGGCGACGTACTCGCCTTCAGGCGTCTCGGACATCGCGCTCATGGCCAAGCCCAAGAATCCGATACCCGCCTCGTAGGTTGGCTGGCCCTCGTCCGCGTCCCGCACGAGGCACGCCTCGTTCACGGTCGCTGCAAGGAAGTCCTCTGGCCCGGTCTCCGGGTGCCATCCGCCTGCCACGGCGCACAGTATGCACTCAAGTCTGACAGCGGACGGTCGTCGACGCGTCTGGTCAGGCTCGTCATCGTGAGACACTGGTATGCGGCAGCCGCACAGTGTCCCGGGAGGTGGTCCAGACCGTGAGCGTGGCAACGATGGAGCACGCCGGCCCCTGGAACGAGGATGACTACCTCGCGCTGGGCGAAACGCCGAACCGGATCGAACTGATCGATGGGAGCCTGCTGGTGAGTCCCGCGCCAAGTTCGCGCCACCAGCGCCTCGCTCGCCGCATCGCCAATCAGCTGGACACACCCGCTTCCGTCGCGGGCCTGCTCGTCTACGAGGCGGTGAATGTCCGGCTGCACACCGACCGCCTCGTCATCCCCGACCTCGCCGTCGTGGATACGAGCGACGACTTCGTCGTCGTTGACGCGGCGCAGGTCGCCCTCGTCGGCGAGATCGTCTCACCCGGCAACGCCGCAGCGGACCGCGTCATGAAGATGCACTTCTACGCCGCCGCGCGCATCGAGTGGTACCTCCTCGCCGAGCAGGACTCGCCCGACTCGCTCATCCTCCGGCTCAACCGGCTCGATGGCACCCACTACGTCGAGGAATCGGTCGCCAAGTCCGGCGAAAGCCTGCGCGCCCTTCAGCCGTTCCCGTTCCAGCTCGACACTCGCACGTTGCTCGCCCCGTAGCCGGCCAGCCGAGCCTCAGCCGTGTAGCAGCGCGTGTAGCAACGGGTCGGCACACCGCCGACCACCAGCGACCGGATCCGCACGTCCGCCGGGGCCATGGATTCCCTCCAAGCGGGGCTGCGCAGATCTGAAAAGCGGAAGGTCGGCGGTTCGACCCCGCCCCTGCCCACAAAGCTCTTCGCCGGGCTTTACAGACCCCGACCAGCGGAAACGCCGGTCGGGGTCTTTGTAGTTTCCGCTCCTCTTCGGCTGCTCATGATCGTGATGTAGCAACGAGCAGTAGGCCTACGTCCAGCTTCCGGAGCGCCGCCCGCTTCTCGTTCAGCGAAGCGTCTCGGTCGGCGCGACCTTCGGCGCTTTGACCGGCTCGGTCGATGGGCCAGGCATTGGCGTCGCGGATGTCGTGCCGGCCGCGCTGCGGTCGGCTGCCGTGCTGAGGACGCCGCTACGCGGCGATGATGTCGGCGACGATGCAGGCGATGTTGTCCGGCGCGCCTGCTGCGTAGGCGAGGTCGATCAGCCGTTGCGCTGTCGTTTCGGGCTCGCCGGTCTCGGCGAGGGCGGTGTGCAGATCGCTGCGGCTGACGACGGCGGACAGGCCGTCGGAGCACAGCAGGTAGCGGTCCCCGGCCAGCGCGGTGCGCAGCGCCAGGTCGGCCTCGACGGGCTGGCCGCCGGCGCCGAGCACACGGGTGAGCAGAGCGCGTTGCGGGTGGGCGGCGGCCTGATCGGGGCTGAGCTTGCCGTGCTCGACCTGGCTCTGGACCCAGGTGTGGTCCTGGGTGAGTTGCGAGAGTTCACCGCCGCGCAGCAGGTAGGTGCGGGTGTCGCCGATGTGCACCAGGGCCAGTTGCGAGCCGCGACGCAGCAGCGCGGTCAAGGTGGTGGCCGGCTGGTTGTCGTCGGTGCTGGTGGCGCGCACCGCGCGATCGACGTCGTCGACGGTCGCGGCCAGCATGGCGAGCAGGTCGGCGGCCGGCTTGTCGGCCAGTTCGAGCGCCTTGAGCGCGTTGACGGCCGCAGTGCTGGCGGCGGCGCCGGCCCCGCGGGTGCCGTCGGCGACGGCGAGCAGCCGGTCGCTGGCGTAGGCGACGTCCTCGTTGGTGTCGCGTCCGTGGCCGGGGTCGCAGCGCACGGCGTAGCGGATGGTCAGGGTGGGGTTGGTGTCGGACATGGGGCCGTCCTCCTGGGACAGGTGCTCGACGAGGCGGGCGACGTGTTGCGCGCGGGTCGCGGTGTCGGCGGTGACCTGCTGCCAGTAGGCGGTGACCGCTTTGGCCGCCGCGTCGGGCTCCAGGTCGCACACGGTGCGGATGTCGGCCAGGGGCATGCCGATGCGGCGCAGCTGGGCGATCAGTCGGGCGTGAGCCAGCTGCTCCGGGTGGTAGAACCGGTAGCCCGACTCGGGATCGACCGCTGCGGGCGGCAGGAGCCCCACCTCGTCGTACAGGCGCAGCGCCTTCGGGGTCAGCCGCGCCGCTCGGGCGAACGCGCCGATCGTCAGCAGCTCCACGGTGTCATCCTCCTCGTGCCGGCCGGGTGGCCGGCACGGACCACGGTGGGGCTTGCCCAAGGGTCAAGGTAAAGCGCCGGGCAGAACCTTCCCGGTAGCGGGTCTGTGAGCAGGCGCGATCGGTGTGAGTCGGAAAGAGTTGGCGGCCTTCTGCCGGTCGATCTCCTGGGTGGTTGGCGTCCTAGCCGAGTTGCGTAGCGGCCTCTTCGGCGGCCTGAAGGAATGTGTGGGTGGTGATGGCGTCGTTGGCGCGGGCGGCGGCGCGCCTCAGCGCGGCCGGACACGTTCCGGGTGGAGGCCGCGGTCCACGACGAGACCTCCCGCCGGCCGATCGAATCAAGCTGCGCACCTGACCCGCGCCGGGAGCAAGGCCCCCGGCGCGGGTCGGGTCGAGAGTGCGGCATCAGCGCAGGCCCGCGAACCTCTCCCACGCGCCCGCCGACGTGCGGTTGGCGATCAGCGGCTGCGCGCCGCCCGCCTCCGCGGTGACGTACCGGCCGTTGACGCTCGCCACCAGCCCCTGGGTGTCGTCCATGTTGGGGATGATCCGGAACTTCTCCCACGCGCCGACCGAGGGGCGGTTGGCGATCAGTGGTTGCGCGCCCGCCGCCTCCGCCGTGACGAACCGGGAGTTCGCGTGCGCGAAGAGGGCCACCTGCCCGTCGCCCGCGTCGATCAGGTCGAACGTCTCCCACGCGCCCGCGGACGTGCGGTTGGCGATCAGTGGTTGCGCGCCGCCCGCCTCGGCGGTGACCAGGCCTCGGACCTTCGCCGCGAAGGTGATGTTCGTGCTCCGGGCGGCGAGGAACTGCTCCCACGGGCCGGCCGCGTCGCGGTCCGCGGTCAGCTGGCGGTCGTAGTTCGTGCTCACGTACTTGCCCGTCGCCCGGTACCGCAGGCTGATCACGCCGTCGGGGCCGGACACGTACTGGAACCGGTCGGGGGTCGTCGCGCTCGCGACCAGGCGCGACGTGGCGGGGTCGACGGTCACGTAGTGTCCGTTGACCGAGGCTCGCAGGGCCACGTCGCCGTTGCCCACGTCTTCCAGCTCCAGGCGCTCCCAGGCGCCGGCGGCGGTCCGGTTGGGCACGAGCGGCTGGCGGCCGGCGTCCTCCGCGGTGACGTACCGCAGATTGCTCAGAGCCAGCAGCGCGACCGGCCGGCTCAGCCAGGTGATGCGCAGCGGCTGGGCGGTGGTCGCGGTCCGGCCGTCGGCGTCGGTCACGGTGAGTGTGACGACGTACGTGCCGGGGCCGGGGAACGTGTGCGAGGGGTCGCGCTCCGGCGTGGCGACACCCGTGCCGTCGCCGTAGTCGAACCGGTAGGCGACGATGCGGGCCACGCCGGTGAGCGAGTCGGTCGCGTCGAACTGCACGAAGCTGTAGGGGTTCGTGCGGTCGCTGTAGGTGAAGGCCGGCGCCAGTGCGGCCGGCTCGGGCACGGTGACGTAGGCGATGCCGTAGGCGCCGCGGGTCAGGTCGATCGCCGCCCCCGCTGTGTCGGTGGTCGTGTCGATCGGGACCAGGTCGTTGAAGACGCCCTGGGCGGTGACGTACGCGTGCTTGCCGTCGGGCGCCATGGCGATGCCGTTCGGGTGCTCGCCGACCGGCAGCGCGATCGTCGCCGTGACCGCGTTCGTCGTCGTGTCGACCGCCGTCACGGTGCCCGGGAGACGGTTGGTGACGTACGCCCGCCGGCCGTCCGGCGTGACCGCCACATCGACCGGCTCGGCGCCGGCGGTGATGGTCGCGGCGACGGTGTTCGTCGCGGTGTCGATCACCGACACGGTGCCGGCGGCGAGGTTGGTGACGTAGGCGCGCCGGCCGTCGGGCGCAATGGCGATGGCGGTGGGCTTGCGGCCCACCGTGACGGTCGTGGTGACGGCCCCGGACGCGACGTCGATGACCGCGACCCGGCCGGCGGTACCGTCGTCGGCGCCCTCGACGGCCACGTAGACGCGCTTGCCGTCGGGCGTGACGGCGACATCGCTCGCGTTGCCGCCCACGGCGACGGTCGTGTAGCCGGAAAGGTTCGCGAGGTCGATGACCGTGACTTCGCCGACGGTGGTCGCGGCGTAGATGCGGCCGCCGTCCGGGGTGACCGCCAGGCCCCGCACCGGGCCCCCGGCGCCGGCGCTGCCGACGATCCGGCTGCGGGCGGGGTCGACCACGCTGATGGATGTCCCGTTCGCCACGTAGGCCCGGCCCTTGACCGGATCGAACGCGATCCCGCCGGTGCCGCCCTTGACGTCGACCGGCGGCCGCTCGGTGATCGTGTTTACGTCCTTGCCGGTGGCCGCGTCGACCACGGTGGCGAGCCCGGTTCCGGTGCCGCCGACGTAGAGCACCGGCCGGGGAGCCGCCGCGGCGGCGGACGCCGGGGCGGCCAGGGCGATCAGCGCGCTCGTCGCGCCGGCCGCCGTCGCCGCGATGGCGGCGATGAGGGGTTTCTGCACGCGGAGATTATGATCGACAACCCGCCCACCCGTGGATGCGGGTGGGCGGTGGGGTTACGTCTCGGACGTTACGTCTCGGACACGACCGCTCAGGCGACCCGGCGCAGGGTGGTCAGGGCGCGCAAGGCGTCCGACAGGGAGATCGGGTGGTCGTCGGCCTCCGTGGCCAGGCACTGTTCGATCATCTGGCGCATCAGTGTCGAGGGCTTCACGCCACGGTCCTTCGCCAGCGTTGCCAGCTGCTCGGCGGTGTCCGTCGGCAGGCGTACCGAGTACACGGCCATGGTCTCGCCGTCCGGCCTCGGGGGAAGGGTCGCCGGGGTGTCCGTGTAGGTGATGTTGCCCGCGGCGACGGCCAGGGCCAGCTGGTCGAGCTCGTCGTCGGTGGCCCGGGGGTGCGGCTGGCTCATTGCGAGACCTCCCATGCCTGGAACTCGGCCTGCTGGGTGGGCGTCATGTCGAGCGCGCCGACGATGAGCCACTCCAGGCCGCCTTCGTGTCGCAGGACGACGATCAACGCTCGTCCCGCCTTGGTGCGGGCCCACACGCTCAGGACCGGCAGGCCCAGGGCCTCACCCGCCCTTGGGAGTCGACGGTCCGCGTTGAGGGCCTCCAGGGCCTCGAGCGGGTCGATTCCGCTGAGGGCCGCCAGGGTCGCCGGCCACCAACGGTAGGGCATACCCCAATGTACGACGCTCGTCATACGCGCGTCCAGCAGGGAGGATACTGACGGCATGATCGTTGTCAGCGGAGCGTCGGGGCAGGTCGGGTCCAGGGTCGCCCGAGGGCTCTCGCAGCCGTACGTGCGGATGGTGCGCGACGCCGCCAAGCTGCCCGGGGCCGAAAGGGCCGCCGACTACGCCGATCTCGCGGGCATGGTCGAGGCGCTGCGCGGCGGGGAGACGCTGTTCCTGGTGTCCGGGCGGGAGGACCCGCACCGGCTGCGGGCGCACAAGACGGCGGTCGACGCGGCGGTGCAAGCGGGCGTGCGGCGGATCGTCTACCTCAGCTTCGCCGGGGCCGCGGCCGACTGCACGTTCACGTTCGGGCGCGACCACTGGCACACCGAGCAGCACATCCGGGAGAGCGGCCTGCGGTTCACCTTCCTGCGCGACAACCTCTACCTCGAGATGGTTCCGCGGCTCGCCGGCGCGGACGGGGTCATCCGCGGGCCGGCCGGGGACGGGCGCCTCGCCGCCGTGAGCTACGACGACATCGCGGCCTGCGCCGTGGCGGTGCTCGAGGACCCGGACTCGCACGACGGCCGGACGTACACCCTGACCGGGCCGGAAGCGTTCACGCTGCACGAGGCCGCGGAGGTCCTGCACCTGACCTATGTCCCGGAGACCGTTGCGGAGGCCTATGCGTCGCGGGCCCACCTCGGCGCGCCGGAGTTCGAGGTCGCCGGCTGGGTGACGTCGTACGAGGCCATCGCCAACGGCGAGCTGGAGCAGGTCACGGGCGACGTTGAGCGGCTAACCGGACAAAAGCCCCGATCGCTGCGGGAATTGAGAGGTGCGTGACCAGGGCCGGCCATAGCATGAGATCCATGCCTGAAACCGACCGCATACCGCAGCGCCCCAGTCTCGACGGTCTCGAGGAGAAGTGGGCGCGCGTATGGGAGGTGGACGGCACGTACCGCTTCGACCGCACCGCGGCCCGGGAGGACATCTTCTCCATCGACACGCCGCCGCCGACGGTGAGCGGGGCGCTGCACATCGGGCACGTGTTCTCCTACACGCAGACCGACATCATCGCGCGGTACCAGCGCATGCGCGGCCGCGAGGTGTTCTACCCGATGGGGTGGGACGACAACGGCCTGCCGACCGAGCGCCGCGTGCAGCTCACGTTCGGCGTGCAGTGCGACCCGACGCTGCCGTACGACGCCGACTTCCAACCGGTGGAACAGAAGAACGCGAAGTCCGGCACCGACCGGGTGCTCGTGAGCCGGCGCAACTTCATCGAGCTCTGCCAGCGCCAGACCGCGATGGACGAGCAGTCCTACGAGCGGCTGTGGAAGCTCCTGGGCCTGTCGGTGGACTGGTCGCTGCTGTACACCACGATCGGCGACCGGGCCCGCGCCACCGCCCAGCGCGGGTTCCTCAACAGCCTCGCGCGCGGGGAGGCGTACCCCCTGGACGGCCCGACCCTGTGGGACGTGTCGTTCGGGACCGCCGTGGCGCAGGCCGAGCTCGAGGACCGGGAGCGGCCGGGCGCCTTCCACCGGATCCGCTTCGGCGAGCACTTCGTCGAGACGACCCGGCCCGAGCTGCTGCCGGCGTGCGTGGCGCTCGTGGCGCACCCGGGCGACGAGCGGTACCGGGCGCATTTCGGCGGTACCGTGCGGACCCCGTTGTTCAACGTGGAGGTGCCGATCCTGCCCCACCGCCTCGCCGACCCGGAGAAGGGCAGCGGCCTGGTGATGGTGTGCACGTTCGGCGACCTCACCGACGTGATCTGGTGGCGGGAGCTGGACCTGCCGACCCGCACCGTGATGCAGCGCAACGGCCGGCTCGGGCTCACCGCGCCCGACGGCGTGGACGAGGACCTCTACGCGCCGGTGGCCGGGCTGACGGTGCACCAGGCGCGGGAGAAGATCGTGGCGCTGCTGCGCTCCTCCGGCGAGCTCGACGGGGAGCCGCGGCCGATCACCCACTCGGTGAAGTTCTACGAGAAGGGCGACCGGCCGGTCGAGATCGTGGCGACCCGCCAGTGGTACATCCGCAACGGCGCCCGCACTCCCGAGCTGCGGGAGATCATGCTCGAGCGCGGGCGGGAGCTCGAGTGGGAGCCCACGCACATGCAGACCCGCTACGAGCACTGGGTGGAGGGGCTCACCGGTGACTGGGTGATCAGCCGCCAGCGGTTCTTCGGGGTGCCGATTCCGCTGTGGTACCGCCTCGACGCCGACGCCAACCCGGTCTACGACGACCCGATCGTGCCCGAGTCCCTGCCGATGGACCCCAGCAGCGACGTCCCGCCGGGCTACGAGGAGATCGACCGCGGCATGCCGGGCGGCTTCGTCGGCGACCCGGACGTCATGGACACCTGGGCGACGTCGTCGCTGACCCCGCAGATCGCCGGGGCCTGGCTCGACGACCCGGAGCTGTTCGCGCTGGTGTTCCCGATGGCGATGCGGCCGCAGGCCCACGAGATCATCCGCACCTGGCTGTTCACCACCGTGCTGCGCGCCCAGTTCGAGCACGGCGTGCTGCCGTGGCGGCACGCCGCGATCGCCGGCTGGATCCTCGACCCCGACCGCAAGAAGATCTCGAAGTCGAAGGACAACGCCAAGGACTCGCCCGAGGAACTGCTGGCCCAGTACGGCGCCGACGCGATCCGGTACTGGTCCGGCAGCGCCCGCCGTGGCGTGGACACCGCCATCGACGTGAACCAGTTCAAGGTGGGCCGGCGCCTCGCGGTGAAGCTGCTCAACGCGAGCCGGTTCGTGCTCGGGCTCGGCTCCGGGGGCGCCCCCGACGCGGCCGCGGTGACCGAGCCGGTGGACCGCGCGCTGCTCGGCGCGCTGTCCACGGTGGTCCGCGAGGCGACCGCCGCGTTCGAGGGCTTCGACTACGCCCGCGCGCTGGAGGTCACCGAGCAGTTCTTCTGGACCTTCTGCGACGACTACGTGGAGCTGGTGAAGGCCCGCGCCTACGGCGAGGCCGCGCCGGCGGAGGTGGCGTCGGCCCGGGCCGCGCTGGCCGTGGCGCTGTCGGCGGTGCAGCGGCTGCTGGCGCCGTTCCTGCCGTACGTGGCCGAGGAGGTCTGGTCCTGGTGGCAGGAGGGCTCGGTGCACCGGGCGGCCTGGCCCGAGGCGCCCGCCACCGCCGACGTCGCGCCGTTCACGGTGGCGGCTGAGGTGCTCGGGGCGATCCGGCGCGCCAAGTCGGCCGCGCAGCAGTCGATGCGCGCCGAGGTGGCCCGGCTGGAGGTGGCCGGGCCGGTCGCCACCCTGGAGCGGGTCCGGGGCGACCTGACCGCGGCCGGCAACGTGCGCGACTGGGCCATCTCCGAGGCGGAGGAGCTGTCGGCTACCGTCAGCCTGTGATGGAACTTCAGGCCATCGGGCTGCAACACCCGGCCGTCCGGCAGGTGCAGCACATCCAGAACAACACCGCGCCGAACCGGTACAAGCTCTTCGTCGCCGAGGGGCTGTGGGCGCACAACATGCTGCTGGAGGCCGGGGCCCCGATCGACACGTTCTTCTGGTGCCCGGAGGCGATCTACGCCGACGAGGCCCGCAAGCGGGCCGAGGAGATCGCGGAGCGGGCCGAGCGCTCGTTCCGCATCTCCCTGCGCACGCTGGAGAAGATCTCCGAGCGGGACAAGCCCGACGGGCTGCTGTCGCTGGCCGCCCTGCCCCGCTGGGACGAGCGCGACCTGCGCTTCGGCAAGACGGCGCTGGTGCTGGTGGCCGACGGGCTGGAGATCCCCGGCAACCTCGGCACGCTGATCCGCTCGCTCGACGCGTGCGGGGCGGACTGCCTGGTGCTGACCAACCGCAAGACCAGGCTCACGCATCCGAAGGTGATCCGGGCGAGCCAGGGGACGATTCTGACGGTACCGACGCTGGAGTTCGAGACCGTGGACGACGCGGTCGCGTGGCTGGAGTCGCGGCGCTTCACGGTGCTGCTGGCCGACACCGACGAGGCCGTCAACTACCGGCAGGCCGACTACAGCGGCCGCACCGCGCTCGTGGTGGGCAGCGAGCGGTACGGCATCGCCAAGGGCTGGTACGGCCACGGATACCAGCGAGTCGCCGTCCCCATGCTCGGGTCCGGCGACTCACTCAACGTGTCGGTCTCCGCGTCGGTCCTGCTCTACGAGGCACAATCGCGAAAGCGGGGCTGGTAGGTACTGCGCGCAAGTCCGGCTGGTAGCCCTTACTTCGGCTGCGCGATCTGGCCGCGCAGTGAGATCGCCTGCAGGAAGATGTCGCCGATCTTCGCCGGGTCCGGGGCGACGAACGTGCCGCCGCCGACCGAGTCGGTGATCTGCTTCATCGCGGCCTCGCCGACCTTGTCGCCGATGCCGATCAGGATGATCTGGATCGGCTTCTGCGGGTCGGCCGCGGCCTTCAGCTGGGCGATGAGCTCCTCCAGCTTCAGGCCGCCGGCGGGGTCGTCGTTCTCGCCGTCGGTCATCACGATGATCGAGTTGACCCGGCCGCTCTCGTACCCGCTCTGCACCGCCTTGTACGCGGCGAGGATCGTGTCGTAGAGGCCGGTGTCGCCGGTCTTCTTCGGCTGGATCGTGCCGAGCGCCTGCAGCGCGGCGTTCCGCTGGCTGATCAGCGGCCCGATCGGCACCAGCTGCTTGTAGTCCTTGTTGCCGTCCAGCAGCGTGGAGAAGATCCACACGCCGAGCGACCAGGAGTCGTCGAAGAGGCTCATGCCCTTGCGCGCCGCCTCCAGCGTGACCTGCATGCGGGTCGCGTTGCCGGCGGTCGGCACCGGTTCCAGCATCGAGCCGGAGACGTCGATCACGGCCAGCATGCGGGCCGGCAGCGTGATCGCCTGCCAGCGGCTCAGCAGCTGCTCCACCGTGGCCGCGTCGGGCAGCTGCGGGGCCGCGGCCGCGAGTGCGCCGGGGGCGTTCGCCGGGGTCTGGAAGCCCTTGCCGGGCGCGCCGTCCGCGCCGCGCAGCCCGATCGCGCCGAGCTTGTCGCGGAAGTCCTGGCTGTTGAGCTGCTTGAGCAGCTCGTCGGCCATGCTCGCCTTGTCGGCGCTGAGCACCACGTACGGGTAGTCCATCGGCGGGGCCGACGGCTCGGCGTAGAGCGCGGCCAGGCGGACCGGCGGCTGCTGGCCGTTGTACTGGATCACCGCCTGCTCCGACAGCGGGGCCACGGTCAGGCCGCTGCCCAGAGAGGTCGGGTCGGGGGCCTTCGGGAACTTCTGCACCAGGTCGGAGCGCACCGAGGAGCGCCCGGCGGCCAGCGCCCGCAGCGCGGCGGTGGCGATCTGCGTCGCCTGGGTCTGGTTGCCGCCGCCGGCCTGCTGGGCGACGGTGGCCAGGGTCAGCAGGCTGCCGAGGCCGGTCGCGTCGCGGCTGGGCTCGACGATGCCGACCTTGACCTTCTGGTCGGTCGCCACCTTGGTCACCAGGTCGGCGTACGAGATGTTCTTGTTCGGCCAGCCGAAGGAGGCCGTGGCGATCGGCTCGGGCATGGCGAGCACGACCGGGCTCAGCGCGATCGAGTGCGCGCCGGCCTGGAGGCTCTGCGGGTTGACCGCGCGGATGCGCTGCAGCCACAGCGAGGAGTCGGCGACCCAGACGTCCGGGATGCGGGTCTTGCCGTTGGCCTGCCCGACGCCCGTCAGCGACTTCTCGGCCTTGCCGGCCAGTGCGGCGGCGACGTCGGCCGGGTCCTCGTCGAAGACCTCGATGTCGACGCAGTTGCCGTCCTGCTTGGCCTGCTCGGCCCAGTCCGCGGCCTGCTGGCGCAGCGCGGGCGCGATGTCCGCGACCGCGCCGATGCTGAGCTTCGCGGCGGTACCGCCGCAGGCGGGCTTGGAGTACTTGTTGAACGCGTACCAGCTACCGGCGAGGACGATGAGCACGGCGACGGCGGCGGCGCCCAGCTTCAGCGCTCCGCCCGACGACCCCGCTGAGCGGTGGCGACCTTTCACGGCTCTAATCCTCCGGACCGGCGGCCTCTGCGGCCTTGTACCTTCGGTTGAAAATCACTGACGGTACGCATCCCAACAAACGAACGCCCAATCTACAAGGCGCCGAAGAATCGTAGTTATCCGAGCACTCTTCGCAATCGCGACGCCTCCGCCTGGTGATCTACCAGCGGCCACGCACCGTCACCACGAGCGGCCGATGGTCGGAGAACGGCATCGAGGGGCTCGTCACATCGATGACCCGCCCCAGCCGCTCGATCCCGCGCCGGTCGGCCAGCACGTGGTCGAACTGCACCTGCGGCGACAGGGAGGGGTAGGTCGGCACGCCGGCCAGCCGGTGCCAACCGGAGAACAGCCGCGGCAGGCCGCCCGGCAGGTTCAGATCCGCGAGCAGCACCCGCGGGGCGGGCAGCGTGAGCAGCGCCCGGCGGACCATCCGCAGCTGCCGGACGTTCCATCCGGGCACGAACGACAGGTGGGTGGTGGCGACCGTCATACGTCCGACCGGGGTCGCGACCACCGCGGCGAGCAGCACCCGCGGCTCGTCGTCGAGCAGCGTGAGCTGCATCCCCTTCGGGCCGGGGATCACGATCGGGGCGCGCAGCGGGGCCGCGGGCAGGCGGGTGACCCGCCACTCCAGCACCGGATAGCGGCTGACCAGCGCCACGCCGTAGTGCGGGTCGACGCCCTCGGCGTCCTCGTCGGTGGCGGGCCGGAAGGCTTCCCCGGGTGTACCGACGACCGCCGGCACGAACATCGCGTGCTCGGCGCCGAGCGCGTCCGCCGCGATCCGGGCCAGGTCGGCGTGCCCGCTGCGCGGCTGGGCCCGGTCGACCTCCTGCAGGCCGAGCACATCCGCGTCGAGCTGCGCGATCCCTGACCAGATCCGGCCGGTCTCGACCAGCCCGTCGGTCAGCGAGCGCCCGTGCATCAGGTTGAACGTGCCGAACCGCATGACCTCATTCTCGTCGCCTCATCTTCGCGACGGCCGCCTTCGCGATCGACTCGGTCTCGGCGCGGTCGACCCCGGGCTGCCCGAAGTGCACGAGTGTGCAGGTCAGACCCGCGACGCGGACCTGGAGGAGATAGCCCGACGTGGTCCAGGCGTCGTCACCGGGTACCGCCGGATGCCGTCATCTTGAAGACGTGCTGGTCGGCTCCCAGGTCCGGGAAGCCCTGCTCCGGCGCGACGCTCACGTTCGTGGTGTCGCCTTCGTCATCGGCGTCCGTGAAGCGGGCACATGTGCCGGCCATGGAGTTTATGTCGGTTTCCGGGGCCAGGCTCTCGGCGAGGAACGGGCCGCTGGTGCCGGCCTCGAACCGGGCCGCGTCCGCCGGGCCGGACTGGAAGAGATCCAGGAGCGTGTCGCAGCCGCTCGCGGTGCTCGCGGCGTTCTCGGTCGTACTAGGCGGCAACGGTCGGCTGCGAGCCCTGGTGGAGCGGGGTGCGCCGGCCCGTGGCGAGGTCGACGGCGGTGATCCAGGAGTGGCCGTTGTACGCGGCGGTCAGCATGCCCGTGCGGGTGCCCTCGTAGACCATCTCGCGGTCGTCGGCCTTGCCCACCATGTGGCGGTTCGAGCCGTCCACGTCGGCCTCGGTAACGGCCACGGCGGTACCGTCGGCGTCGTACCTCGTCCAGGCGACCTTCTGGCCGTCCGTGCGCCAGGCCGGGACCACGCCGAAGCCGCTGGTGCCGTTGCCGCCGCCGTACACGTCGATCGCGCGCTCACGGCCGGTGGCCACGCTGCCGATGCTGAGGCAGTTGTCGGCGATGCTCTCGCACTCGCCGCCGCGGAAGGCGATCCGGGTGCCGTCGGGCGACCAGGCCACGGCGTCGTCCGTGCGCAGGCGGCCGACCAGGTCGGCCGCCGCCGGCGCCGGGGCCGACTCGGTGGCCGCCGGGACCCCCTGGTCGCGGCAGCTCGCCGGGAACAGGGGCTCGACGGTGTCGTTCGGGCCGCCCCGGAAGACGCCCGGGCCGCCCGTGCACGACAGCGCGGCGAACGCGATCGTCCGGCCGTCGGGGGACCAGGCGGGCCCGCCGGCCTTGCGGTCGCTGACCTGGTGCTTGTTCCCGCCGTCGGCGTCCATCACCCAGACCGTGCCGTCGTGCAGGTACGCCAGCTTCGTGCCGTCCGGGGAGAACCGCGGGCGGGCGTTGACCGTGTCCTCGGTGAGACGCACCTCGTCGGCGCCGCTGCTGCGGTAGATGACCCCGCCGCGCACGTAGGTGACGGTCTGGCCGTGGGTGGCGGTGGAGGCATGGGCGGCGGTACCGGTCAGCAGCGCGGCCACGCCGGTGAGTCCCGCGATCGTGAGCGCCTTCGTGATCGTCTTGCCGTTCATCCTTGCCCCCCGTTTGTGCTGTCTCATCCGTGTGACGCCCTGACCATCGGCGCAACCTTTCCGCACCTGAACGGTTCCCGGCGGGAAACTCTCGTTTGAGGAATATGCACTCTTAGTGCATACTTTTCGAGACCCTGTCTCACGCGGGAGGATCGGTGTCGTGACCATTACTGACCTGAACCGCGTCGCCATCGTGACCGGCGCGGCCCGCGGCATCGGAGCCGCCACCGCCATCCGCCTCGCCGCCGACGGCCACGCCGTCGCCGTGCTCGACCTCGACGCGGACGCGTGCAAGGACACCGTCGAGCAGATCACCACGGCCGGCGGGCGGGCGCTCGCCGTGGGCGCCGACGTCGCCGACGCCGAGCAGGTCGCCGCGGCCGTCGAGCGGACCGCGGCCGAGCTCGGCCCGCCCGTGGTGCTGGTGAACAACGCCGGCGTCATCCGCGACAACCTGCTGTTCAAGATGACCGACGGCGACTGGGACACGGTCATCGGCGTGCACCTGCGCGGGGCGTTCCTCATGAGCCGGGCCGCCCAGGCGCACATGACCGCGGCGAAGTTCGGCCGGATCGTCAACCTGTCCTCGTCCTCGGCGCTGGGCAACCGCGGCCAGGTGAACTACTCCGCGGCCAAGGCCGGCCTGCAGGGCTTCACCAAGACCCTGGCGATCGAGCTCGGCCCGTTCGGCGTGACCGCGAACGCGGTCGCGCCCGGGTTCATCGCCACCGACATGACCGCGGCCACCGCCGCGCGCATGAAGATCGACTTCGAGACCTTCCAGAAGGGGGCCGCGGAGCAGATCCCGGTGCGGCGCGTCGGGCGGCCCGACGACATCGCGCACACCATCTCGTTCCTCGTCAGCGACGGTGCCGGGTTCGTGTCCGGTCAGGTGATCTACGTGGCCGGCGGGCCACTGAACTAGAGGGGTACCTCCTTTGAGTACAGCGGACCTCGCCCGGGAGTTTCTGGCCGGTCATGATCCTGTCCGTATGGACCCGTTGGACTTCCAGCGGGCGCGGTTCGACGCGGGGCTGGCTTGGGTGCAGTACCCGCCCGGCCTCGGCGGCCTCGGACTCCCGCGGGCCGAGCAGCCCGCGGTGGACCAGGTGTTCGCCGAGGCCGGCGCGCCCGACAACAATCCGCGGCGCATCGGCATCGGGCTCGGCATGGCCGCCCCGACCATCCTGCGCCACGGCACGGACGAGCAGCGCCGGCGCTGGCTGCGCCCGCTGTGGACCGGCGAGGAGGTGTGGTGCCAGCTGTTCAGCGAGCCCGGCGCCGGCTCCGACCTCGCCGGGCTCGGTACGCGTGCGGTCCGCGACGGCGACGACTGGGTCGTGGACGGGCAGAAGGTCTGGACCTCCATGGCGCACGAGGCCCGCTGGGCGATCCTCATCGCCCGCACCGACCCGGCCGTGCCCAAGCACCAGGGCATGACCTACTTCGTGCTCGACATGACCGGGCCGGGGGTGGAGGTGCGCCCCCTGCGCCAGATCACCGGCGAGGCGGAGTTCAACGAGGTCTTCATCACCGGCGCCCGGATCCCCGACACCGACCGCCTCGGCGCGGTCGGCGAGGGCTGGGCCGTGGCGCAGACGACGCTCATGAACGAGCGCGTCTCGATCGGCGGGCAGGCGATCCCGCGCGAGGGCGGCACGATCGGCATCGTGACCGAGCTGTGGCGGACGCGTCCCGAGGTGCGCTCACCCGGCCTGCACGACGCGCTGCTGCGGCTGTGGGTGGAAGCGGAGGCGGCCCGGCTCACGGGGGTGCGGTTGCGCCAGCAGCTCGCGGCCGGCCAGCCCGGGCCGGAGGGCTCGGCGTCGAAACTGCTCTTCGCGCGGCTCAACCAGGAGATCTCGGCCCTGGAGCTGGACCTGCTCGGCGAGGAGGGCCTGCGCCACGACGACTGGACGATGCGGCGCCCGACGCAGGTGGACTTCGCGGGGCGGTCGGCGGGGTACCGGTACCTGCGCGCGAAGGGAAACTCGATCGAGGGCGGCACCTCGGAGATCCTGCGCAACATCGTGGCCGAGCGGGTACTGGGCCTGCCGCAGGAGCAGCGGGCCGACAAGAACGTCGCGTGGAAGGACCTGCCGAAGTGAGCGACCTGCTGTACTCCGAGGTCGAGGAGGAGCTGCGCGCATCGGTGCGCTCGCTCCTGTCGGACCGCGTCGACCTTTCGCTCTTCGAGGGCGCGGCCGACATGAAACTGTGGCGCGCGCTGGCGGCCGACATGGGCTGCGCGGGCCTGCCGATCCCGGAGTCCGCGGGCGGCGCGGGAGCCACGTGGCGGGAAACCGCGGTGGTCATGGAGGAACTGGGGCGTTTCGCGGCACCGGTACCGTTCCTGGGCAGCGCGGTCCTCGCGACGGCGGCCCTGCCGGCGGACGATCCGCTGCTTCCGGAACTGGCCGCCGGCACCCGGACGGCCGCGCTGGCAATTCCGCTGTCCGGCGCCGCGCAGTGGACCGTCGAGGGCGGCGCCACCCTTTCCGGCTCGGTCACCACCGTGGCCGACGCCCTGACCGCGGACGTCCTCCTGGTGCCGACGGCGGCGGGCCTGTTCGCGGCCGAGGCCTCGGACGTCACGCGGACGCCGGTGGTGTCCCTGGACCTGACCCGGCCGGTGACGGACCTCGCGTTCGACGGCACCGCGGCGCGGCTGGTCTCGGCGGACGCGGCCCCGCTCGTTTCCCGGGCAATGCTGGCGGGCGCGGCCCTGCTGGCGTCCGAGCAGCTGGGGATCGCCGAGTGGTGCCTGGAGACGACTGTCGAGTACGCCAAGACGCGCCGCCAGTTCGCCCGGCAGATCGGCTCGTACCAGGCGATCAAGCACCGGCTGGCCGACCTGTGGGTCGCGGTGACCCAGGCCCGCGCGGTGGCGCGCTACGCGGCCGACTGCCTGGCGAACGACGACCCGGACCTACCGGTCGCCGCGTCCCTGGCGCAGGCCTTCTGCTCCCCGGTGGCCGTGAAGGCGGCCGAGGAGTGCGTGCAGTTGCACGGGGGGATCGGGTTCACCTGGGAGCATCCGGCGCATTGGTACCTCAAACGCGCCCGGGCCAACGCGACGGCTCTGGGCTCGGCGACGCGCCACCGTGCGCTGCTGGCCGACCTGGTGAATCTTCCCGCCTGACGCCCTTGCGCTCAGCGCGCGGGTGCGTCACGCTCCCGCGCGCTGTGTGGCCGAAGTCAGATGAGCAGGCGGGTCAGGGCGTCCGCCACGCAGACGGGCTTCTCGTGGCCCTCGCGCTCGATGGTCACCCGGCACTTCAGCTGGGTCCAGCCGTCGCCCTTGTCGTCGGCCGCCAGGATTTCCACGCCCGCGCGGATCTTCGAGCCCGTCGGCAGCGGGGACGGGAAGCGGACCATGTCCAGGCCGTAGTTGATGCCCATGCGGACGCCGTCGACGCGGTACACCTGGCCGACCAGGATCGGCAGCAGGGACAGGGTCAGGTACCCGTGGGCGATCGTGGTGCCGAACGGGCCCTCCTTGGCCCGCTCCGGGTCCACGTGGATCCACTGGTGGTCGCCCGTCGCGTCGGCGAAGAGGTTCACGCGCTCCTGCGTGACGTCCTGCCATTCGCTGTAGCCGAGGTGCTCGCCCACCGAGGCCAGTAGTTCGCCCGCGCTCGCAAAGGTCCGCATGACCTCGATCCTCGGGCGGGGCATCCCTCGGCGCAAGGCATTGTGAGGAAATGGAAGCGGCCGGCCCCGGAGGAGGGGCCGGCCGCCTGTGTGCAGGGTGGATCAGGTGCCGATGCGGTTGAGCTTCGGGCTCACCGTCACGGTGCTCTTCACGATCGTCGTGCCCGGTACCGCGGGCGTGCTGACGGACGTGGTGACCTCCCCGCTGCCGGGTATGAGGCCGAACACGGTCACGGTGTAGGACGTCGACGCCCCGGGCACCGGTTCGGTGCTGACGATGCGCAGGTCCTCGGTCGGCAGGGTGTTGTACAGGCCCTGGCCGCCCGTGCCGTTGACGTTCTCGGCGCCGACCGCCAGGTTCTGCCCGTTCGGCAGAGCCCCGACCGTCGCCGGGTCGTAGGCGAACACGATGTCCTGCACGCCGTTGATGCCGATCCAGGTCTGGAACCGCCGGGTCGTCGCCGTGCCGAAGTCGTTCACCCGCCACTCGACCACGAGCCACGAGTCGACCCCGTCGGTCAGGTTGCCCACGTAGATGCCGTCCGCGCCGGTGCCGTTCAGGTCGGTCCAGAACGGGGCCAGCACGTTGTTGGGCTTCGACGGGTCCGGGATCGGGGGCGGGTCGAAGACGCTGTTCTCGTTGCTGTCATCGCTGCCCGGATACATGTACCCGTTCGACGAGATGGTGAACGAGTTGTACGTGACGCCGTTGTACACGTAGTCGGGCACGTTGAACGAGAGCAGGCTTTCGTCGGTGACCGGCGTCGGGGTGATCCCGAACAGATCCAGGGGCAGATACCCGGCGATGGTGCCGGGCGTCAGCGACGGGGTACCGGGAACGGCCCCGGCTATGGGCGCGCCCTTCTTCTCCGCCTTGAACGGGTTCACGACCTTGGCGCCGCTGGCCCCCGCGATCGGGAGGTTCAGCGACGTCGTGGTGGTGAAGTCCGACGTGGTGTCGTTGAAGGTGTTGTTGGTGGCCGTGACCGTGCACTTGCTGGTCTGCAGCAGACCGATCGCGGCCGGCGTGCAGGTCTGGGTGACCGTCACGTCGCCCTGCTTGGGCACGAACGCCACCGGCAGATGCAGCGTCGGTACCCCGCCGGTGACCGGCACGAGCCGGACCTCACCGAAGTACTGGCCCTGCGCCGCGCTGGACTTGATCGTGATGCTGATCTGCTGGCTCTTGCCCGGCGCGACGGAGAACACCGCCGGCGTCGCCGTGATCGAGGAGCCCTTCGGGGAAGTCGTCTCGACGCGGTACAGCAGCGTCTTGTTCGTGACGTTCTTCGCCGTTCGAACGGCGGTGAGCTTGCCCGGCATGACGGGCGCGTTCACCGACGGCAGGTTGATCTGCACCGCGTTGACCGGGTCGTTGCCGAGGGCGAACATCCGATCGGCCGTCTCGTCGAACGTCAGGCCGGGGTTCGCGGCCAGGTTGACCTGGACGCGGCCCGAACCGAGGTCGAACGGGTCGGCGGGGGTGACCCCGTCCTCCTTGACCACCTTGGTCGTCGCCGTGGTCATCAGCGACGACTTGATCTGACCCGGGGTGAAGCCCGGGTGCAGCGCCTTCTCCAGGATCGCGGAGCCGGCGATGTGGGGGGAGGACATCGAGGTGCCGGCGATCGCCTGGAAGTACTGTCCGGGCGGGCCGACGGCGATGTCGTCCGGGGTCGGCGTGTTGCCGGCCAGGATCTGGGTGCCGGGGGCGGTGATGTCGGGCTTGATGAAGTTGCCGCCCGGGCCGCGGGACGAGAAGCTCGCCATCACGTCACCGGCCTGTGTGCCCTTCTCGCCCTGCGTGAAGCTCGCCGTGACGTTCGGGTGAGCCCCCATGTACGCCAGGAACGGCGCCCCGTCGCCCAGGTGCACCGCCGGCAGCCAGTGGCTGTCGCTCAGCGTCTCGGCCGCCGGGCTGTTGTAGAGGATCATGCCGGCCGCGCCGGCCTGCTTGACCGTGAAGCCCTTGAGGACCCGGTTGGGCCCGCGCTGGCACGCCACGATCTTGCCGGTGAACAGACCGGCGGGTGGCGTCTTGATGCAGAGCGGGTCGCTGTACGGAGCCGCCGAGGCCAGCACGACCGGCAGTGCGGTGGAGATACCGGGCGTGATCGAGGTGCCGATCAGCGACGCCCCCGTGCCGTCCGAGGACCGCAGCGTGAGCGTGGACTGGAACGCGCGCTTCTGGGTGGACGCGGCCACCGTGGTCACCCACGGCGACAGGTGGTCGGACGTGCTCGCCCCCGGGCCGCTGTTGCCGGCCGAGGCCGCGACGAAGACGCCGGCCTTGTACGCGTCGAAGAACGCCAGCTCCACGACGTCGGTGTACGGGCTCGCGCCACCCGAGATCGAGAAGTTGATGACGTTCACGCCGTCCTTGATCGCCTGGGCGACGGCGGCGGCGGAGTCCGTGCTGTAGCAGCCGGTGGCCCCGCAGACCTTGTACACCGAGACCCACGCGCCGGGCGCGATGCCGTTGACCGGCCCGCGCTCGATGTCGAAGATCTTCGCCGACGCAACCGGGTCACCGGCGGCGGTCGACGCGGTGTGCGTGCCGTGACCGTCGGAGTCCCGGGCGGTGTACCCGTACACCTCCATCGGCTGCAGCGCGTTGTAGGTGTCCAGGAAGCCCTTGCCCCCGATGAGCTTCTTGTTGCACGCGAACGGGTCGCTCGCCGGGGTCAGCGGGTTGTCGCCGAAGTCGCACGCGCGGGCCGTACCGTCGGCCTTGGCGGGCGGTGCGCCGAGGTTGCCGTTGTCGGCGAAGGACGGGTGCTCCGGCCAGACGCCACTGTCCAGCGAGCCGAAGATCACGCCCTTGCCGGCGTTGGGCGCCCCGCCGAGCTGCGGGTAAACCTGGTCCGCGCCGATGAACTGCGGTGAGGAGTCCGTCTGCGGCTGCCGGGCCGAGTCGGCCTGGACCGCCACGACGTTGTCGATGGCGAGGATGGCCCCGACCTTGTCGGCCGGCACGGAGAGCGCGATGCCGCCGTAGACCGTCCGGAGCCGCTGCCCGACCTTGGCGTCGGGCACCTGCTTCTTCAGGTCGGCGAGGAACTTGTCCTCGATTCCGGCGATCCGGTTCTCGTACCGCTTTTCGTCGGCGCTGCCGGACAGCGCCTTCCCCGTTACGGATGGGCTCGTCGCCGCATATCCGGCGATATCACCGGAATAGGTCGCGGTCGAGTCGTAGTCGAGCTTGACCGCGATCGCCACCTTGGCGGTGTCGGAGCGGTTGAGCAGGGACGGGTCGGTCTTGGCCATGCGGCTCGTCGGTGCCTTGGCCATCTCGGACTGCTTGGCCGGTTTGAGGTTTTCGACGGCCTTCAGGCTGCCTGCCGGGATTGGTGCCGCTTCGCTCGGACTCGCCGAGGCGATAACGAACAGAGGCGGAAGGAGTGCGCTCGCCACTGCGGCGTGCACCCATCTCCGTCGGCCCATCGTGCCCCCTCTCGCTGGTGGAGGTGATGCCTCAACATGCCAGCTTTCGTACGCACGGAAAAGAGGGGTTCACGCTGTGACATCGAATCGTGAAATGCCGGTAGGGCAACGACGAGGGTCGGTCCGAATTGGCCGGGCCGACCGCATTTGACATTTATTGCCGTCGTTCGTCCGAGGAGCGGCGCACGACGACGCCGGGCAGGCCGAGGAGCCCGGGGATCGGGCCCGGGATCGGCGCGGCGATGTACGAGGCGGGCGCGGCCGGCTCGAGGAGGTCGGCGGGGCCGGGCGCACGAGGGCGCCGGCTCCCGTTGCGCCTGGTCAGGCGCTGGAAGCCGGCGCGGACAAGCCGGATTATCACCCCAGGGGTCTCACGGACCGAGTCCATGCTCCGAGGGGTTGCCCCATTCAGGCGTGTTTATTCATCCATGCCCGCGAGGCCGCGCGGGCTCTCCGCCTCACGGGCGTGTTCGGGGCCGCCGGCCATCTCCCCGGCGAGCGTGACGCTGCAGTGCTCGGAGGCGAAATCGCCGAGGTCGTCCACGTCGAAGCCGGGAAAGGGCTCGGCGACGGCGACCGGTCGTTCTTGCTCGGTCATGGATCCAGTGATACCCCGGCCCGGGTGGGTATCACCCGCACATGACCAAACCCGTGACGGGCGTTCTCTTTGATGTGGACGGCACCCTTGTCGACAGCGTGTACCTGCACGTCGCCGCCTGGTGGCAGGCGCTGCGCCAGCACGACCACGACGTGCCCATGGCGCGCATCCACCGCGCGATCGGCATGGGCTCCGACAAGATCCTCGACGAGCTCCTCGGGCCCGGCCACGACCCGTCGGACGACGACGCGATGCGGGCCGCGCACTCCAGCCTCTATGCGCCCCACTGGCCGGCCCTGCGCCCGCTGCCCGGGGCCCGGCGGTTGCTGGACACCTGTGCGAACAGGGGCTTGAAGGTGGTACTGGCGACATCCGCTTCCCGCCCGGAGCTCGACGCGCTGCTGCGCTGCCTCGACGCCGACGCATCCCTGACCGCCGTGACGACCTCCGACGACGCCGAGCAGAGCAAGCCGGCGCCGGACATCGTGGAGGTGGCGCTGGAGCGCTCGGGGCTGTCGGCGGACGAGACGGTGTTCGTGGGCGACTCGGTGTGGGACGTGCGTGCGGCCGGCAATCTCTCGATTCCGTGCATCGGGCTGACGTCCGGGGGATTGTGCGCGGCGGAACTGCTCGACCACGGGGCGGCGGGGATCTATGCGGATCCGCAGGATCTGCTGGACCACCTCGATGAGGCGCTGACCACGGCGTTCAGAATGGCGCTGTCGTAGAAATGGCGGGATGACGCGGTCAGGGCAGCGCCGACAGGTGGCGCGACGCCTCCGGCAGGGGTTCGCTCACCGTGCCGCCACCGTGTCCGCCAGGCCGCCGCGCGCGGAGTGCAGCTCCGTCAGCCAGTCGTTCGCCTCGCGCACCAGGCGCGAGTCGTCCGTCAGCAGCGCCGCCGAGAGCGAGTGCAGCGCGTGATCCAGCGCGTCGTCGGCCAGCGGCGTTGACGGCCAGCGCGATGCGGATGGCCAGCTCCTCGGCGAGCTCGACGTCGTCGGCGTCGACGCCGATCCCCGCGCGCCGGGCGAGGGTCAGGGTGCCGAACGTGGTGCCGCGGGCGGTCAGCGGCACGCCGAGCACGTCGGCCGGGCGCAGCGCGGACACCTGCCCGCGCATGCCCTCGTCGGGGACCAGGGCGCTCAGGCCCTCGGCGGCCGTGTCGTCCAGCGCGACGTGCAGCAGTTCGGGGCGGCCGGTGCGCAGCAGGCGGGCCTGAGCGGCGGGCGGGGCGGGCCGGAGGGTGTTGCTGGGGACGAGTGTTCCGCGGGGGCCGATCGAGGGCAACCGCGCTGTGCGTTTGAACTCCACCGATTGGGTACCCCAGACTGTTGACCAGTGAATCGGAAGGGAACGCCAGGTGGTTGACGACGACGAGGCGATCTGGGAGTTGGAGACGCACCGGCGGGACGGCCGTGCGCACATGATGCTGACGGGGGAACTCGACCTCGACACCGCCCCCAGCCTGCTCACGGCCGTCGTGGGGGAGCTCGACGCCGGCGCCGGGGAGGTCGTGGTCGACCTCACGCATCTTTCCTTCATCGACTCGAGCGGCCTCGGCACGCTCGTCGGCTGCTGGCGGCGGGCGAAGAGCGCGGGCGCGAAGCTGGTGGTGGCCCACCCGAACGAGGACGTGCGGGTGACGCTGGAGATCACCGGGCTCGACCAGATCCTGCCGATCACGAACGAGCCGGTCGCCAACTGAGTCAGGCCGCGATCTCCGCCCAGACGGTCTTGCCGCCCTGGTGGGGCCGCACGCCCCAGGCGCAGGCGAGGGTGTCGACGATCTGCATGCCCCGGCCCGACATGCTGGTGAGGTTGTCGATCTCGGCGATGCGGGGCACCTGGTCGCTGCCGTCGCCGACCTCGATGATGAGCCCGTCGCCCCGGCGCAGCAGCCGCAGGACCGCCGGCGGCATGCCGTGGCGCAGGGCGTTGGCGACGAGTTCGTGGCCGACCATTACCGCGCCGCGGGTGAGATGGGGCAGGCCCCAGGCCTCGAGCGCCTGGGTGATCACGCGACGCGCCCCACGGGCCTGACCCGCGAGCACGTCGACCTGGATCGAATCCCCCTCCACGTATTCATGGTGCCCTGCGGGGGTCGCAAAAAAACAGTCAGGTTTGGGCCACCACTCGGGCGGGCACCCCGGAAGCCAATCCATCGCCGCGACACCGGGGGGCCCGATGACGCTCGTTTACCCTGAGACCCGTACCCAGGACATCCGCACGGCCCTGCTCGGCCGGCGGGAGGAGCTGGAGGCGGAGTACGCCGTGACCGTGGCGGAGATGACGCTCGCGGGCGTCGTGGATGCCGGCGACGACGTGGCGGACCTGGGCACCAAGGCATTCAACCGGGAGCAGGAGGCCGCGCTGGCCCTGTCGATCCGGACCCGTCTGGACCAGGTCGACCGGGCGCTCGAGCGCCTCGACGCCGGTCACTACGGCACCTGCGAGACCTGCGCCGGCGAGATCCCGGTGGCCCGGCTGGCGGCGTTCCCCTCAGTCACCCTCTGCGTCGCTTGCAAGAGCCGCAGCGAGTCGCGTCACTAGTCCCAGCGCCCGCTCGGCCGCGCTCTGCAGGTGCGGCAGGTACTCCGGTGCCGACCCCGTGCGCGCCAGGTCCTCGGCGAGGAAGGTCGTGTAGTTCAGCACCGCGCCGAGGGCGTGGACAGGTCGTGGGTGGTCGCGGCGACGGTGGCGCGCAGGGCATCATCGCTCATCCGGCCCCCCGCCCTCCGTCGGCTGACTAAAGTGAGTCCCGTTCGCGAAGGTAACGGGGCGTAGTCGTATGGTAACTCTTGTCACAGCCGCGCTGGTCGCGGCCGTCTTCCTGCGGGCGGCCGTGGGCTTCGTGCGCGGCCGGGACCCGTTGCAGCGCGACGTCGCCCTCATCTTCCTGCCGACGCTGGCGGTGTGCGCCAACGCCGTGTTCCGCGACCTGTCGCACCGGCCTCTGCCGGTCGCCGTGAGCGCCGTGACGACCGCGTTGCTGCTGCTCCAGCCGTACCTCACGCTACGGCTCGCCGCCCGCCTCGGCCGGGTGCCGCGCTGGCTGAGCGGGACGCTGCTCGTGCTCATGCTGGGCAGCATCGCCGTGGTGACGAACGAGCCCCGGCCGCTGAGCCTGCCGTACCTCGGGCTGGTCACCGCCACCTTCACGGTCACCGAGGCGATCGCCGCCACCATCCTGCTGCGCGTGAGCCGGCGCCGCTCCGGCGCCGGACGGGCACGGCTGCGCCTCGCCGCCGGGGCCACCTACCTGTACCCCGTGATGATGCTGATGATCTTCACCGCGGCCAGCCGCTACCCGGGCGAGCGGGTGTGGTGGCAGCCGGCCGGGCGGGCCGTCGGGCTCGCCGCGGCGCTGCTGTACCTGCTGGCCTTCGTCCCGCCCGCGTTCCTGCGCCGGATCATGTCGGCGACGGTGTGGTACGAGGCGAGCGGGGACCTGCAGCGCCTGCCGGCCGACGTGGAGACGGGCAGGTGTGGCGGCGCTACGTGCACGTCGTGCACGACACCACCGGTACCGATGCCGTCCTGCTCCTGGGCCACGACCTCGAGCGCATCGCCTCGGTCTGCCGCTCCGGCACACGCCTGCCGCACGAGCGCCTCGACTTCGACGTGCAGGCGCTCCTCGCCGCGCGCCAGCCGGTCCGCCTGCCGACGGACCACCCGCTCGCGCTGGCTACCGGCGCCCGGCTGGCCTCCGTGCTGCGACTGCCGGAGGTGGGCACGGTGCTGCTGCTGGACCGGTACCGCGCGCTGTTCAGCTCCGACGACCTGCGCCTCACCGGCGTGCTCGGCGCGCAGGCCAAGGTGCTCGCCGAGCGCAGCACGGTGCTGGCCGAGCAGCGCGAGCTCACGGCCGCGCTGGCCGAGTCGGTCGGCGCGCTCACCCACGCCAGCCAGGCCAAGAGCGACTTCCTGGCTGGCATGAGCCACGAGCTGCGCACGCCGCTCAACGCGATCATCGGGCTTCAGCGACCTCATGCGCGCCGAGCAGCCCGACGGCGACCGGCGCAGCGTCCCGGCCGAGTGGGTCGACCACGTGCACAACAGCGGCCGGCACCTGCTGGGCCTGATCAACGACATCCTCGACCTGGCCAAGGTCGAGGCGGGCCGCACGGAGCTCAACGCCGAGCCGATCGCGCTCGCCACGGCCGTGAGCGACGTCGTCACCACCCTGCGGCCGCTCACCGACCGCAAGGGGCTGCAGGTGTACCTCGAGGTCCCGCCGACGGCCGCCGTGCGCGCAGACCCGCTGCGGCTGCGGCAGATCCTCGACAACCTGCTCTCCAACGCGATCAAGTTCACGCCCGACGGCGGCCAGATCGCCGTCATCGTCGCTCCGGCGGCCGGCACGGTGGCGATCACCGTCGCCGACAGCGGCATCGGCATCGCCGCCGCCGACCAGGAGCGGGTCTTCGAGGAGTTCCAGCAGCTCGGGCCGGCCGACCAGCGCAAGGCCGGCACCGGGCTCGGCCTCGCGCTGACCCGCCGGCTCGTCGAGGCGCACGGTGGGGACATCTCGCTCGAGTCGGCGCCGGGGGAGGGCAGCCGGTTCACGGTGCGGCTGCCCGCGGCCGAGACGCCGGACGTCGAGCCCGTGGGCCATGTCCCCGCCCCCGGCCGCGGCCGCGTGCTGGTCATCGACGACGACGCGCAGGCGGCCGAGCTGCTCGAGGCGTACCTCACCGGCGCCGGCTACGAGGTGCGCACCGCCTCCACCGGCGAGGCGGGGCTGGCCGAGGCCGGCGCCTGGCGCCCGGACGCGATCCTGCTCGACGTGATCATGCCCGGCCTCGACGGCTGGGACGTGATCCGGCACCTCAAGCGCGACGAGACGCTGGCCGCGATCCCGGTCTTCTTCGCCACGATCGTCGACGACCGGCGCGCCGGGCTGGCCCTGGGCGCGGCCGACTTCTTCGTCAAGCCCGTGTCGCACGACGCCCTGCTGGCCCAGCTCGCCCGGCACGTGGCGCCCGCCCTGACCCAGGATCCGGCGTCGGTACTCGTGGTCGACCGCGACGACACCACCCGCGCGGTCGTGGAGCAGCGCCTGACCGAGGCGGGTATCGACCTGGTACTGCTGGACGTCAACCTGCCCGACGGCAACGGGCTCGCGCTGGCCTCGGAGCTGCAGGACGCGGCCGGGCGCCCGACCGTCATCGCGCTGACCGCGAGCGTCCTGCCGCACGAGCGGGCCGCGGCGATCGAGGCCGGGTGCGACGCCTTCCTGGACAAACCCTATGCAGCCGCCGATTTGGTGACAATACTGTCAAACCACTTAAGTCGACCCTGATGGTTTGATCCTCGCCCTTGTCTGGGTAGGAGCCTCGACGCTCCACTCGTACCGGCACAAGGGGAGGAACGGGTGCAGACATTCGCCGATGGGCTGCGCCTGCAGATGGACGCGATGGACTACGTCCTGCTGGCGCTCTACTTCATCACCGTCCTCGGGGTGGGTCTCGCGGCCCGCCGCTCGATCCGCAACAGCGTGGATTTCTTCCTGTCCGGCCGTTCGCTGCCGGCCTGGGTGACCGGCCTCGCGTTCATCTCCGCCAACCTCGGGGCCCTGGAGATCCTGGGCATGGCCGCCAACGGGGCCAAGTACGGCCTCATGACGCTGCACTACTACTGGATCGGCGCCGTGCCGGCCATGGTGTTCCTGGGCATCGTGATGATGCCTTTCTACTACGGCTCGAAGGTGCGCAGCGTCCCCGAGTTCATGCGGCGGCGCTTCAACCGCCCCGCGCACATGCTCAACGCCCTGTCGTTCGCGCTGGCCCAGGTGCTGATCGCGGGCGTCAACCTCTACGCGCTCGCACTGATCATGCAGGCGCTGCTCGGCTGGCCGCTGTGGATCGCGATCATCGTGGGCGCCGCCATCGTCCTCGTGTACATCACCCTGGGCGGTCTCTCCAGTGCCATCTACAACGAGGTGCTGCAGTTCTTCGTGATCATCGCGGGCCTGCTGCCCATCGCCATCGTCGGCCTCGTCAAGCTCGGCGGCATCGACGGGCTCTTCAACGCGGTACGCAACAGCACCAAGCTCGGCGACGCCGGCCTGCACACCTGGGCCGGCACCGGCGGCAGCGACAACCCGCTCGGCGCGCCCTGGTGGGGCATCGTCTTCGGCCTCGGCTTCGTGCTCTCCTTCGGCTACTGGACGACCAACTTCGCCGAGGTCCAGCGCGGTCTGTCGGCCCGCAACATGAGCGCGGCCCGGCGCACACCGATCATCGCGGCGTACCCCAAGCTGCTGATCCCGTTCGTCACGGTCATCCCCGGCCTCGTCGCGCTGGTCACCGTCAAGGGCCTGGGGGCGGACACCGGCGACCTGCAGTACAACAGCGCGGTCCCGCTGCTGATGCGCGAGTTCCTGCCCAACGGCGTGCTCGGCATCGCCGTGACCGGCCTGCTCGCCTCGTTCATGGCGGGCATGGCGGCCAACGTGTCCGGCTTCAACACCGTGTTCACGTACGACCTCTGGCAGGAGTACGTCGCCAAGGACAAGCCGGACGGCTACTACCTGCGGGTCGGCCGGATCATCACCGTCGTGGGCGTGGTGATCGGCATCGGTACCGCCTTCATCGCGTCCGGCTACAGCAACATCATGGACTACATCCAGGCGCTGTTCTCGCTGTTCAACGCCCCGCTGTTCGGCGCGTTCATCATCGGCATGTTCTGGAAGCGGATGTCGGCCTGGGCCGGCTTCTGGAGCCTGCTGCTCGGCACGCTCGCCGCCTTCATCACCTACGCCGGATACAAGTGGTTCGGCTGGTTCACGTTCGGCTCCGACCTCGACGAGTCGTTCTGGGGCGCCGGCATCGCTTTCGTGGTGGTGGCCATCGTCGCCATCATCGTCACGCCGCTGACCCGGGCGAAGGAGGAGTCCGAGCTTCAGGGCCTGGTCTACGGCGTGGGCAGCCACGACCTGCGGGCCGACGCGATCGCCGGCGACACCGCCTGGTACCGCTCGCCGGTCCTGCTCGGCTCGGGCGCCCTGGTCCTGGCCTTCGTCTTCTACCTGCCGTTCCTGTAGGACTGGGGAGTTGTCATGAGTGACGAGCAGAAGGTCGACACCGCTCGCGCGGCTCGCCTGTTCGACGTCCGGCGGGTCATCGGGGGCCTGTTCACGGTGTACGGCGTGATCGTGACGACCCTCGGGATCTTCGACTCGCAGGCCGAGATCGACAAGGCCGCGGGCGTGCGCATCAACCTGTGGATCGGGCTCGGGATGCTCGCGCTGGGGCTGCTGTTCCTGCTGTGGCAGTGGCTGCGGCCGGCCGAGCCGCCGGAGACCTCGGACATTCCGCCCGCGGATCACGTCCGGGAGTAGATGTTCTTTCGCGCTGCGGCGCCGCAGACTGCTCGGCATGGAAATCGTGCTGGCCGATGTGGCGCCGCAGCCGTCTGTCTCGCCCACGTCGGCCGTGGTCGTCATCGGCCTGGCCTGCCTGGTCTTCGTGGCGGCCCTGGCGGTGCTGATCATCTGGCTCGTCAGGCGGCGGTCAGGCCGATGAGCAGCGAGGCGGCGTTCGCGCCGACGGCGACGAGCAGCAGTAGGAGTTTGTCAGTTTTTATCGCTTTTATCAGGACGAACGCCTCGATCGCCGTGGCGGTCGCCTCGGCCGGCCAGAGCCGGTCGGGGTGGTGGCTGAGGAAGAGCCACAGGGCCGGGTGGGTCAGCAGGTTCACGAGGACGCCCAGCGTCGCCGCTTTCGCCGGTTTTGCGAGCTTCAGGGCCACGAGGGCCGCGGTGTACAGCGGCACCTCGACGGCGAGGGTCAGCAGCAGGGCCCGGAGCACGCGATGAAGATAAGCCTGTTCTTCGTGCTGGCCACCCTCGCCGCGCTCGGGATCGCGGTGCGCTCGCCGCTCATCGTGACCGTCGGCGGGCTCATCGCGTTCGGGGCGCTGCACAACGTGCTCGAGCTGCGGTACGTCGCCGGGCGCTTCTCCTCGCTGCTGACCGGCCGCTTCCTGGCGGTGCTGCTCGGGCTGGTCACCGCGATCGTGCTGTGCCGCCTCGCCGCGCTCGTGGTCGGCGACCCGGCCCGCTACGCCGAGATCCTCGTCGGGTACGCGGTGCTGGCCGCCGCCTGCATCCACGCGCTGCGGGGCCGGCGCCTGTTCGGTGCGGGGTTCGTTCTGCTCGTCGGGGCGGCGCTGTCGCTGAGCTTCCCGGGGTACCACTTCGTGGTCTTGGCTCATCTCCACAACGCCGTTCCACTCTTCTTTCTGTGGGAGTGGGCGGGGCGGCTGCGGCGGCCGGCGCTGTTCCGGTGGACGCAGGTCGCGTGGGTGCTGGTCGTGCCCGCGCTGGTGCTGCTGGGCGCGATCGACTTCGCCCTGCCGGACGGCGTCGATTTCCGGCGGTTCCTGATCGCCCCGCCCGGCTCCTCCGATCTCGTCGGCACCCGGTTCCTGGTGGTGTTCGCGTTCCTGCAGACCATGCACTACTTCGTTTGGGTCTACTTCCTGCCGCGGTACGCCCCCGAGGCGCCCCGGTTCCTGCTCGGCCGGCGCGCGTGGCTGCTCGGCCTCGGGCTGGCCGCGCTGCTCGCCATCCCCTTCGCGATCGACTACGCGACCGGGCGGGCGTTGTACGGCGCGTTCGCCTCGTACCACGCCTACCTGGAGTTCCCCGTGCTGCTCGCGGCCGTCGCAGGCGGTTCACAGCTGGTTATCAGGGAAACCGCATCGGGAGGTCAGGTACCGGCGGCAGTCTGAACAGGACAAGGGAAACTCTGACGCAATCTGGAGCGAATCATGACGCGGCTGCTTGTGGTCGACGACGAGCCCGACATCGTCGAACTGCTCTCCGCGAGCCTCAAGTACCACGGCTACGACGTCGCCAGCGCCACCAGCGGCCGCCAGGCGATGGAGGAGGCGCGGCGCTTCCGGCCGGACATGATCCTGCTCGACGTCATGATGCCCGAGCTCGACGGCTTCGAGGTGCTCCGCAAGCTCCGCGGCGAGGGCGCCCGTGTGCCAGTGCTGTTCCTGACCGCCCGCGACGCCACCGAGGACAAGATCAAGGGCCTGACCCTGGGCGGCGACGACTACGTCACCAAGCCGTTCAGCCTCTCCGAGATCCTGGCCCGCATCCAGGCCGTCCTGCGCCGGGTCGCCGACCCCGCGGGCGGCGCGTCCGCGCAGACGTCGCGGCTGAGCTTCGCCGACATCGAGCTCGACGAGGACACCCACGAGGTCTTCAAGGCGGGCCAGGAGGTGCAGCTGTCACCGACGGAGTTCAAGCTGCTGCGGTACTTCATGACGAACTCCGGTCGCGTGCTGTCCAAGGCTCAGATCCTCGACCACGTGTGGCAGTACGACTTCGGCGGCGACGCCGGCGTCGTCGAGTCCTACGTCTCCTACCTGCGCAAGAAGATCGACACCACCGAGCCCCGGCTGCTGCAGACCCTGCGCGGCGTCGGCTACTCGCTGCGGTTGCCACGCACATGAAGTCGTGGCCGCTCCGCGTCAAGCTAGTCGTTCTCATGCTCGTCCTGCTCGCGGCGGCCCTAGCGACGACCGGCATAGCCGGCGTGATCAGCACGCGCGACTACCTCATCAACCGCGTCGACGACCAGCTCCTGCAGAGCTTCAACGACGCCTTGCGCAACTGCAACCCTCCCCTCCCGGACAACGGGAACGGGAACGGCCACGGCCGCGGTCCCGGCGCACCCGTGCTGCGCAGCGGCTACTTCGTGGCCTGCGGCAAGCCCGACGGCTCCTTCATGGACTCCGTGTTCACGCCGAGCACCAGCGACCAGGTCCAGCCGGTGACGCCGAAGACCTGGGACGGTATCGACACCACGCCCCTCGCGCCCAACGTCATCGGCGTCTACTCGACCGTCGACTCCCGGGACGGCACGGGCCACGCCTGGCGCGTGCTCATCGCGTCACCGCCCACGGACCCGCCGCACCCCGTGATGATCGCGATCAGCTTCGACGAGATCGACAGCACGGTCAGCCGCCAGGTGGTGATGAGCGCGACGATCGGCGGGTTCGTCCTGCTGGTTCTGGCCGTGGTGGCGTACCTCCTGGTGCGCTCCAGCCTCCGCCCCCTCGTCGAGGTCGAGGAGACCGCCGAGGCCATCGCCGCCGGCGACCTGAGCCGGCGCGTGCCCGAGTCCGACCCGCGCACCGAGGTCGGCGGCCTAGCCCGGGCCCTCAACACCATGCTGGGCCAGATCGAGACCGCCTTCGAGGAGCGCCGCGCCTCGGAGGAGGCCGCCGTCGCCTCCGAGCAGTCGGCGCTGGCCTCGGAGGGCCGCATGCGCCGCTTCGTCGCCGACGCGTCCCACGAGCTGCGAACGCCGCTGACGTCGATCCGGGGCTTCGCCGAGCTGTACCGCCAGTCCGGCCACCAGGACGAGAACATCCGCCGGATCGAACACCACGCGACGCGTATGGGCCTGCTGGTCGACGACCTGCTCCTGCTGGCCCGCATGGACCAGCAGCGCCCCTTGGAGAAGCGTCCGGTCGACCTGCTCTCCTTGGCCACCGACGCGCTCATCGACGCCCGCGTAACTGCCGGCGACCACCACCGCCTGCGCCTGCGCACCCCGAACAGCACCGACGCCGAGGCCGACACGGAGCCCCCGATCGTCCTGGGCGACGAGGCCCGCCTGCGCCAGGTCTTGCAGAACCTGCTGTCGAACGCGCTGAACCACACCCCGCCCGGCACCGAGATCACCGTCTTCGTGGGCACCGAGGCGGACCAGGCAATCCTGGAGGTGGCGGACAACGGCCCAGGCATGACCGCCGAGGACGCGGCCCGGGTCTTCGAACGCTTCTACCGAACGGACCCGAGCCGGACGCGAGCCCTGGGCGGCTCAGGCCTGGGCCTGTCAATCGTCGCGGCCCTGGTAACCGCCCACGGCGGCCAGGTGTCCCTGACCACAGCCCCAGGCGAGGGCGCCACTTTCCGCGTGACCATCCCGCTGCTTCGCGAGCACCACTGACGAGACGGCCAGGTGTGGCTGGCCACGGGCGCCTTTCCGCATGTATGACCATCCCGCCGCTTCGCGAGGACCATTGACGAGGCGGCCAGGTGTGTCTGGCCACGGCCTCCTGCGGGGACGCGACTTTCCGCGCGACCATCCCGCTTCCTTCGCGAGGACCACGGCCCCGCCACCGTCTAGTCGTCTCGCCCGTCGGCGGATCGGGTGGCCTCGTCGCCGCTGGGCGGGTGTGACCTCTCCGCCCGCTGCCCCACGAGGACCGCTGACCCCCGCAACAGTCTGATCTTCTCGCCCGACGGCGGTGGGGTGGCTTCGTCGCCGCAGGGCGGGCATGGCCTCCCCGCCCGCTCGTGCACCACGCCCCCGCTCTTCCTCGGGGCACTACTCCCCACCGGGCGCGGCTTGGCTGGTCAGACGCTCGCGGTCACCAACCCCGTCTCGTACGCCACGATCACCAACTGCGCCCGATCCCGCACCTCGAGCTTGGCGAGTATCCGCCCCACGTGTGTCTTCACCGTGGCCAGACTCAACCTGAGGTGCGTGGCAATCTCGGTGTTGGAGAGCCCGCGCCCGACGAGCTCGAGCACCTCCCGCTCCCGCTCGGTCACCCCGTCGAGCCGCCGCGGTATCGGCTTCTCCGGCTGCGGCCGCCGCGCAAACTCCGAGATGAGCCGCCGCGTAACCGACGGCGACAGCAGCGCCTCCCCGCCGGCCACGACCCGAACCCCATTGAGCAGCTCGACCGGCGGCGTGTCCTTGACGAGAAACCCACTGGCCCCCGCCCGCAGCGCCCCGTACACGTACTCGTCGAGATCAAAGGTCGTCAACATCAGCACGCGCACGCCGTCGAGCTCCGGATCCCGGCAAATCAGCTGCGTCGCCTCGATCCCGTTCATCCCCGGCATCCGCACGTCCATGAGCACGACGTCCGGCCGGTGCTCACCCGCCAGCCGCACCGCCTCGTCCCCGGTCCCGGCCTCCCCAACCGTGCTGCAGTCCCCACTGAGGTCGATGAGCGCCCGAAAACTCCCGCGGAGCAGCGCCTGATCGTCCGCAATCAGCACTCGAATCACAGCTCACTCCCGCCGCTCGTCTCCGGCTCGCGCAGCAGCGCTCGATTGCCCGGCATCAGCACCCGAATCACAGCCCCATCCCCGCCGCTGGTCTCGGGCCCGCGCAGCAGCGCCCGGTCGTCCGCAATCAGCACTCGAATGACGGTCCACTCCGTTCGCTCGTTTCCGCCCCGGAGCAGCGCTCGATTCTCCGGAGTCAGCACTCGAATCACAGCCCGTCCCCGCCGCTGGTCTCGGGCCCGCGCAGCAGCGCCCGGTCGTCCGCAATCAGCACTCGAATCACAGCCCGTCCCCGCTGCTCGTCTCGGGCCCGCGCAGCAGCGCCCGGTCGTCCGCAATCAGCACTTGAATCACAGCCCGTCCCCGCTGCTCGTCTCCGGCCAGCCCTGGTTCATGTCACGCCCCCCGCCGCCGGTAAGAGCGCTCGCACCGAGAACCCGCCCTCGGTCCGCGGCCCGGCGCTGAACGTCCCCCCGTGCAGCGCGACCCGCTCGCGCATCCCGATCAGCCCATGCCCGACGCTGCCGGTCCGCGCCGGGCGCTTCCCGTCGTCGTCCACCTCGATGCACACCTGGTCGGCCCCCACCACCACGCTCACGTGGCACCGGGCCGGCGACGCGTGCTTGACGACGTTCGTGATGGCCTCCTGCACGATCCGGTACACGGCCAGCTCCACCGACTCCGGCATCCCCGCCGCCACCGCCTCCTCGGGCCGGTCGACGTCGAGCCGCACCTGGACGCCGCCCACGGAGGCCAGCTCGACGAGGGCGGGCAGGTCGCGGAGGCCTCGGGTCGGTGCGTACGGCGTGTCCTCGCGCAGCATGTCCAGCACCCGGCGCACCTCGAGCATCGCTGTCCGGCCCGTCGCTTCGATCACCTGGAGCGCGTCGCGCGCCTCGGCCGGGCTCGCCTCGGCGACGTGGTTGCCGATCGCGGCCTTCACCACGATGAGCGTCATCGTGTGTGCGATGACGTCGTGCAGCTCGCGGGCCACCCGGAGCCGCTCCTCGACCGCGGCCCGCTGGAGCATCTGCCGGCTGCGCTCGGCGGCCTGCGCGCGGCGCTCACCCAACGCGAAGCCGAATGTCTGGGCGGGCGCGATGGCGATGAACCCGAAGAGCGCGGCGAAGGCTCTCCCGGGGCTGTCGCCGGAGGGCGATCCGCCGGAGGCGACGATCGGACCGATCATGCCCGCGCTGACCAGGGCGCCACAGGCGATGCTCGTGCCCAGGCCTTTCCAGTCCCGCGCGCGACTGCCGAACGTGTAGAAAACCAGAGCCAGTGCGAACCCCGGGCCGATCCCCGCAAAGTCGGGGACGACCTGGGTGGCCAGGCTGACCGCCGATGTGATGGTTACGGCAAAGGCCGTCGGATAGGGCCAGCGCCGCCGGAGGGCGACGGTCAAACCGAACACCACGGCGACGAGTATCGACACCCAGGTCGGCTCCTGCGGTCCGTGCATCGGCGCCGCGAGCGCCGCCGTGCTGCAGAGCACGGTGACGAGTATCGCGACGAGCGCGTCGAGAGCGTACAGACCCTTTGGGGTGAACCGCCGGGTCAGCACCGGTGGCAGTTCCATGGGCTCGACGGTAGCGGTCGGCGGGGTTTTGCGCGTCGGCCTGCGAGCCGTCATACCCAGGTATGAGAGAGGGGCCGATCGCGGCTCGGCGTACCACAGTGGTCGGAACGAAAAGTGTCAATCACGGTCCGATGCGCGACCCGGCCCCGAGACGGCAAGGTTTCGGCCATGACGACGCAGACCGTTGTTCTGGAGGGCGTCCGGGCCGCTTATGGCGACGGCGCACGGCAACTCGTTGCGCTCGACCACGTCTCGGTGGCGTTCGAGCGCGGCACGTTCACGGCGGTGATGGGACCCTCCGGCTCCGGGAAGTCGACGTTGCTGCACTGCGCGGCCGGCCTCGATCGCCCGGTCGGCGGCTCGGTCACCGTCGACGGGGTCGTGCTCGACAACCTGAGCGAGGACGACCTCACGCGGTTGCGACGCGATCGGATCGGGTTCGTGTTCCAGGCGTTCAACCTGGTCTCCGCTCTCACCGCCGAGCAGAACGTCTCCCTGCCGATGCGCCTCGCCGGTCGCCGCCCACCCGCGGCGGATGTGGTGGCCGCGCTCGCCGCGGTCGGGCTGGCCGACCGGCTCCGGCACCGCCCGAGCGAGCTCTCCGGCGGCGAGCAGCAGCGGGTGGCGGTCGCCCGGGCCCTGATCAGCCGCCCGGCGGTCGTGTTCGCCGACGAGCCAACTGGCGCGCTGGACAGCGTGACGTCGCGCCACATTCTCGACCTGCTGCGGGCGCTCGTCGACGAACACGCCCAGACGGTGGTGATGGTGACCCATGACCCGGTCGCCGCCGCCCGCGCCGACCGGATTGTGTTCCTCGCCGACGGCGGGATCGTCGACGACATCCGTGGCCCGCTCACCGCCGAGGCGATCGCGGCCCGCACCGCGCACCTCGAGGAGCTGATGGCGGCGAGCATCACCCACCTCGACGGGCCGATGGAGGTGAGCGGCACGCACCTCGAAGGGCCGGTGGCGGCGAGCGGCACGCACCTCGAAGGGCCGGTGGCGGCGAGCGGCACGCACCTCGAAGGGCCGGCGGCGGCGACCGCCACCCACGTCGAAAGGCCGGTGGCGGCGAGCGTCATCCACCTGGAGGGGTCGTGCTGAAGATCCGCCGGATGGCCGGCGCGCTCGTCGCCGTGGTGGTCGGGATCGCGCTGGTCGTGCTGGCCCTGCTGCTGCTCCTCGCGGGCCGTCCGATCGTGCCGGACCGGCTCGCCGCGGCGGCCGTGGTCGTGCAGGCCTCCGGGAGCCGCAGCCCGGCCGAGGCGTTTCCGCCGACGGTTCCGTGGTCCGCGGCCAGGACGGAGGAGCTCCGCCGAGAGCTCGCCGCGCTACCCGGCGTCGAGACCGCCGTCGCCGACCGGAGTTTCTACGTCCAGGCGCTCGTGGACGGGCGGCCGCCCGCGGTTGCGGGGCAGCGGCAGGACACGTACGAGGGGCACGGCTGGTCCTCGGCGCGGTTGGGTGGCCTGTCGCTCGTCGCCGGGGCGGAGCCTCGAGGATCGGGCGAGGTCGTCGTCGACCGGGCGCTCGGGTTCCGGCCGGGGGACCCGGTGACGCTGCTGACCGCGACGGGGCCGGTGCGGTACACCGTGACCGGACTGGTCGATGCGCCCGGCTATCTGGTGGCGGACGAGGTGGCCGCGGAGCTGGCGCCGGGGGTGCGCGCGATCGGGCTGGTGCTCGGGGCGGATGCGGAACCGAGCGCGGTAGCGGCGGCCGCGTGCGGAATTGTCGGGGCCGACGGGAGGGTGCTGTCCGGCGACGAGCGGGGCGCGTTGGAGCCGCGAGACGACGCGCGGGCCCGGTGGATCGGCATGCAGGCGCTCACCGGGGTGGCGACGCTCGCCGGGTTCGTCACGGTGTTCGTGGTCGCATCGACGTTCGCGTTCACCGTCGCCCAGCGAAGGCGGGAGCTCGGGCTGCTGCGGGCGATCGGGGCGACGCCGCGGCAGGTGCGGCGGATGGTGTACGGCGAGGCGCTGCTCGTCGGCGTCGTCGGAGCCGTCCTCGGCATGGTCGTCGGGGCGGCGGCGGCACCGATCGTGGCGCGGATGCTGGTCGGAGGCGGGTTCGAGCCGGCGACGTACGAGGTGCGGTACGGGCCGCTGCCGTTCCTGGTCGCGCTCGCGCTGGGGCCGATGGTCGCGCTGCTCGGGGCGTGGTCGGCGGCTCGGCGCGCGGCCCGGGTTCGGCCGCTGGAGGCCTTGCGCGAGGCGGCCGTCGAGCAGCGGTCGATGGGGCGGACGCGCTGGGTGGTGGGCGGGTTGCTGCTGGCGCTGGGCACGGTCCTGGCCATCGGCACGGCGACCGCGGACGATGCGCAGGACGGGGCGACGCTCGCGTTGTACAGCGCCATGGCCCTGATCACCGGGATGGTGGCGTTGGCGCCGGCGGCGGTGCGACCGATCGTGCGGCTGTGGCGACTGCCGTTCCGGCGCGGAGGCGGGGCGATCGGGCTGCTCGTGCGCGAGGGGGCGACGACCGCGGCGCGGCGGACGGCGTCTACGGCGGCGCCGGTGCTGCTGACCGTCGCGTTCGCGGTACTCGTCGCGGGGATGGTGCGGACGTCGACGGCGGCGTACGCCGCGGGGCGGGCCGCCGGCGTCGACGCGGGGCACGTGCTGGTGCCGGACCGCACACCGGGGCTGTCGGATGCCGCCGTGGCCGCCGTACCGGGGGCCGCGATGCTGCCGAGCACCGTGTTCGCGGCCGAGGACGGGAGCGGGCCGGGCCTGCGGGCGTGGAGCGTGCTCGGGGTCGACACGGCCGCGTTCGCCCGGGCCGATCGCGGGGCGCGTGTCGTCGCGGGCTCGCTCGGAGACCTCGGTTCCGGGGACACGGCGGTGGTCACCGAGTCGGTGCATAGCGGGGTTGGGGACGCGTATCCGGTGGTGTTCGCGGACGGCGAGCGGGTGTCGTTGCGGGTCGTGGCGGTGGTGGCCGATCGTTCGGTACGAGCGGATCTGTTGCTGTCGCGGGAGACCGTCCGGCGCCATGATCCGTCGGCGTTGACCTCGGCCATCTACCTGCCGGACGGCGGGGATGCGGTGCCGGGTGCGCCGGCGGGTACCGGGGCGCGGGTGACCGACGTGGCCACGTGGGCCGCCGAGGCGGACAGCTCCGAGGATCGGCTCGTATGGCTGTTCACGCTGATGCTGATCGGGGTGTCGGCCGGGTACGGGGCGATCGCGGTCGCGAACACGCTGCTGATGGCGGCCCAGGGGCGCGGGGCCGACCTGCGGGTGATGCGGCTGGCGGGGGCGACGCGCAGGCAGGTGGCCGGGTACGTCGCGGCGGAGTCGGCGCTGGTGGTGCTCATCGGGGCGGTGCTCGGCGGGGTGGTCGCGTTCGGGGCGCTCGTGAGCATCCGGGCCGGGCTCAGCCAGCAGGTGGGGGCGGCGGTCGAGCTGGTAGTGCCGTGGTCGGTCGTCGGCGGGGTGGTTGGGCTCTGTCTCCTGCTCGCGCTGCTCGCGGGGGTGCTTCCCACCCGGCGGATGCTGCGGGAGCGTGCGATTCGGATGCCGTCATGAGCGGGCGGAACGGCGGCAGTCGAGTGCCCGCCGTCCGTCCGGTGTGGACAGTCGGCGGGCACTCGACCCTGTGGGAGTCAGGCCTTGGAGATGGCGTCGCCGGTGACCTTGATGGCGATCGCGGCGAGCGCCTTTTTGGCGGGGCCGGCGGCTACGGTGCCGTCGGCGACCTTGAAGCGGCTGCCGTGGCAGGGGCAGTTGATGGTGCCCTCCGACACGTCACCGACGATGCAGCCGGCGTGGGTGCAGACGGCGGTGAAGCAGCGGAAGGTCCCGGCCGTGGGCTGTGTGACGACGATCTTCTGGTCGGCGAGGACCTTGCCGCCGCCGACCGGGATGTCGCTCGTGCTGGCGAGGCTCGCGCCGCTCGGGGCGGTCTGGTTCGCCCCGCTGCTGCTGCCGTCGTCGTCGTTGGCGTCGTCGTCGGCGGGGGCGCTGTCGGGGCCGTACGCGGCGCAGCCGGAGAGTGCCGTCGCGAGGCCGACGGCGCCGGCGCCGGCCAGCAGGGTGCGTCGGGTAGGAGTGCCCATGGTTCTTCGCGCCCCTTTCAGAGCTTGACGCCGAACGTGGTGAAGAACCACAGGGCGGAGGTGACGAACAGGCCGGCCAGCGCGGTGAAGACGAGGCCGCCGAACAGCGGCAGCGCCCAGTTGGGGACGCCCTTCTTGGCGAGGATCAGCATCTTGGCCGTGAAGACGCCGTAGAAGAAGCAGCCCAACAGGGAGTGCAGGAGGACGCGGGTGTTGTAGTCGTCGAAGCCGAGCGCGTAGAGGCAGTGCAGGGCCACGGGAATGGAGGCGATGAAGGCCAGGCGGCCGGACCAGCGGTGCACGGGGCCGAGCCACTGGGCGTTGTTGAGGATCGGGATCTTGCCGTACATGACGAGGGCGGTGAAGAGCTGCACCAGGGCCAGGACGAAGGCGACTGTGGCCAGCCACACCTTGACCGTTGCCGGGCTGGAGAAGCCGGCGACGTTCACGGCGATGCCCGTCGGCTCGTGGAGCTTGCCGTAGACGCCCAGGCCGGCGGCGACCAGGCAGGCCACCAGAAACGGGACGATCAGGGTTGCGGTGGTCTTCGGGCTGGTCGGGGTTGCGGCTGGAGCGGTGGCCGGGGCCGCGGGGGTGGCCAACGCTGGGGCCGCGAAGGCCGGGGCCGCGAAGGCCGGGGCCGCGGAACCGGGGATGGCTGAGTTGGGGGTGGCGAAGGACGGAACGGTGGAGACCGGGAGCGCCGAACCTGGGACACCGGAGGACGGAGCCCCGGAGGACGGAGCCCCGGAGGACGGAGCCCCGGAGGACGGAACCGTGGAGACCGGGAACGGGGAACCTGGGACACCGGAGGCCGGCACCCTCGAGAACGGGACTGCGGAAGCTGGGACCCCAGAGGTCGGGACCCCAGAGGTCGAGGCTCCAGAGGTCGAGGCTCCAGAGGTCGGGGCCCCAGAAGGCTCAGCAGAGGGGGCGGATGGGGAGTAGGTGGGAGGGGGAGTCGGGGCGGAGTAGGCGGGTGCGGCTGGGAATGAGGGCTGGGCGGGCTCGGAGTACAACGGGTCGACCGTGTAGGCCTGGGGTACCTCGAACGGCTTGGCGTCCGACGGTGGTAGGGGGGACGGGTCCGGGATCGGGGGGAACTCCACGCGCTTCAGTGGCTCGTCGGCGTTGTTGAGCGGGGCGGTCATCTCGCGGGCTCCTCGCTCAGTATCCGGTCGCGGGGCTGGTGGGTTCGATCGTCACCGCGGTGCCGTCGACCACGGCGGTCTTGTTGTTCACGTCGAAGGGCGGGGCCGGCTGCAGGACGCCGTTGCGGGTTTCCACGCCCACCTGCTTGCCGTCCGGCAGGACGATCCAGCTCGCGTCCAGCTTCTTGCGCAGGCTCGCCTGGGAGCGGTAGAGGCCCGACGGGGGCGCTACCGCCTTGATGGTGAAGGTCCACGTCTTCGTGCCGGCCTTCACGGTGCCCTTCATCTGGGCGGCGGTGTACGTCGCGGTCAGGTTGCCCGTTGCCTTCGCGCTGTTGAGCTGGGCTTCGCCGTTGGCCATGTCGCCGTCCATCCAGGACTCGGCGGCGCGGCCGTCGCAGACGTACGCGATGGCCTTGCCGTTCTTGACGACCACGCCCAGGGAGGCGGCGCCGCCGTCCACCGCGCCCGCGTAGGTGATCGTGCCCTGCTGGGCCGCGTTGCCCGTGCCGTCGCCGGGCGGCGGCGTCGAGGGCTGGGCGGAGGTGGGGGCCGGGGCCTGGGCCTGGGACGGGGACGCGGCGGGCGCCGCCGCGGTCGCGGCCTTGTTGCGGGCCGCCTCGTTGGTGACGCTCACATTCATGCCGTACAGCACGCCGGCCACGACCAGGCCGGCGCCCAGGGTGATGAGCGGTGCCTTGAGTTTCATCGGTAACTCCCACAGGTTGAGCACCGTGTCGGTGCTTCATGGCTTATGAGACCGAGGTTGCGCCGCCGTGTCTGCGTCGAAAGACGCAGAGCGAGATGTCCAGAACGAGACGGCTCGGATCCGCGGGAGAGGTGGGACCCTTATGCGGATCGATCGACGGACCTAGGGAGGGGCGAGATGCCACGCGTCATCGTCTGGGCCGCGCATCTCGCGCTGCCGCTCGCCGGGCTCTGGCTCCTGCTGAGCCGGCCCGGTACCGACGTCATCTGGCAGCACCATCAGACGCACTTCTGGCTCGTCATGATCGTGGCGGGCGTCAACGTGATCGTGGGCGTGGCGATGGGTGTCGCGGCGCGGCGGCGCTCCGACGGGCGGCTGTTCCTCGTGTCGCTGGTGTTCCTCGCCGCGGCCGGGTTTCTGTTCGCGCACGCGCTCGCCACGCCCGGCGTGCTGATCGGGCACCCCAACGCCGGCTTCGACCAGTCGATGGCGGTCGGGCTGATCGTCGGGTCGGTGCTCGCGGTGCTGTCGTCGCTGAAGCTGCCGAGCGGGATCACCGGCTGGCAGCTCGGGCTGCGGATCGCGCTCGGGCTCGTGCTGTTCGTGTGGATCCTGTGGTCGCTGTCGGACCTGCCGCCGCTGTCGCGGCAGGACCAGATCCGCGACGTCGAGGGGCCGCTGGTCTGGGTGTCCTGGGCCGCGGTGGCGCTCTACGTGGCGGCCGCGGTGCGTTTCTTCCTGTTGTACCGTCGCAGCCCGGGCGCCGTGCTGATCTCTGTCGTGACCGCGTTCGCGCTGCTGGCCGAGGCCATGGTGGCCGTCACGCTGGCCGACAAGTGGCGGCTGTCGTGGTGGGAGTGGCACTTGATCCTGACGGCCGCGTTCCTGTTCGTGGCCTACAGCGCGTATGTGCAGTACCGCCGCGAAGGCAGTGCCGCGGGGCTCTTCGACGGCATCGCGATGGCCGCCACGAACCGGCGGATCCGGCAGCAGTACGAGGCCGCGCTCGAGGAGCTGGTGGCCGCGCTGCAGGAGTCCGAGCAGGGGGCGGCGCCCGAGCGGCTGGCGGCGCGGATGGCCGAGCGCTTCGGGCTCACCGAGAAGCAGGCGGAGGTCCTGGACCGGGCGGCCGCCGCGCTGGTGGCCGAGCGGCAGCTCTCGGAGCGGCTCGGCGCGCTGGTCGCCGTGGGCGAGCAGGCGCGGGTCGGGGCCGGCGAGGAGGAGTTCCTGCGGGGCGCGGTCGAGGCCGTCCGCGGCTCATTCGGTACCGTCGAAATCGCCCTTGTCTCCGACGGAGAGATCGAGGAGCGGCCCGATGCGTTGCCGCTGACGGTCAAGAACATCAAGGCGGGCGCCGTCACGATTCCGGCCAGCACCCGCGCCGAGCTGCGCCAGACGCTCGCGCACCAGCTGTCCATCGGGCTGGAGAACGCGCGGTTGTACGGCGAGCTGTCGACCCTGTTCCGCCAGTACATGTCCCCGGACGTCGCCGCGGCGCTGCTGGCCGACCCGGACCAGGCGGCGCTGGGCGGGCGGCTGGTCGACGTCACCGCGCTGTTCGCGGACCTGCGCGGGTTCACCACGTTCTCCGAGGCGGTCGAGCCGGGCGACATCGTGGAGATGCTCAACCGGTACCACGGCGTCGCGGTGCCCTGCATTCTCGACAACGGCGGCACCATCGTGCAGTTCGTCGGCGACGCGCTGCTGGCGCTGTTCAACGCGCCCGCGCGGCAGGAGGACCACGAGGCCCGGGCGGTGCGGGCGGCGCTGCAGATGCAGGAGGCCGTGCGCGGGATCGCCGAGGGGCACCCGGACTGGCCGCGGTTCCGCGTCGGGGCGAACACCGGGCCGGCGCTGGTCGGCAACATCGGCAGCGAGCTGCTGCGCGGGTTCAACGCGATGGGCGACGCGGTGAACGTGGCCGCGCGGCTGCAGACGATCGCCGAGCCCGGGCAGGTGGTGATCGGCGGGGTCACGTACGACGCGATCGCCGAACGGGCCACCGCGACGCCGTTGGGGGAGCTGGAAGTGAAAGGTCGCCGACAGACAGTCCGCGCCTATGTGGTGGAGACTTTGGCGTGACCGAGTTCTTCGAACTTCTGCACGCCGACGAGCAGGCCGCGCTGGAGGCCGCCGGGCACCGCAAGCAGTGGCGGCGCGGCTCGGTGATCTTCCGCGAGGCGAGCCGCTCGGAGGCGGTGATCATCCTGCGGTCCGGGCGGGTCAAGGTCTCCTCCGACACGGCGTCGGGCACCGAGGTGGTGCTCGCGGTGCGCGGGCCGGGGGCGCTGCTCGGGGAGCTGTCGGCGATCGACGGCGGCCTGATGTCGGCGACCGTGACGGCGCTGGAGCCGGTGACCGCGCTCTCGGTGCCGTCGCCGGACTTCGAGCGGTACCTGCTGGGCCACGCCCGCGTCTCGTTCCTGCTCATGCGCGAGGTGACCCGCCGCCTGCGCGACGCCGACCGCAAGCGCATCGAGTTCGGCGCCTACGACACCACCGGCCGGGTCGCGGCCCGGCTGGTCGAGCTGGCCGAGCGCTTCGGCGAGCCGTCGCCGGAGGGGCTGCGCATCAGCCTGCCGCTGTCGCAGGACGAGCTGGCCGGCTGGACCGGCTCGTCGCGCGAGGCGGTCACCAAGGCCCTGCGCACGCTGCGTGAAGAGGGCCTGATCCAGACGGGGCGACTCCACGTGATCGTCCATGATCTCGATGCACTCAGAGACCGCGCTCAATAAATGGACGACCCTTGTTTTGACCCTCGCAAACATGCGTAAACCCCGATGTTGATCTTCAGGAGGCGAGAACAGCCCCTAGTCTTCCGCGACAGGTGCATCGAGGCATCGACGCAGGGCCTCGGTGCGGAAGCCCCACCAGGGAGGTACCTGTGCGTAAGTTGACCGTGGGACTGCTCAGTCTCACGCTCGCGTCGGGGATGGGGGTGTTCGTCGGCGGGGGTGCGGCCCATGCCGTGCCGGCCCAGGCGCCGTCCGTCGACGCGGCGTCGCCCTCCGACGAGCTGATCACGGCCGACGAGCAGAAGCAGCGCGCTGCTCGTGAGGTCGCCCTCTCGCAGGTGCTCACGGGTCAGGCCCAGCCGGAGAAGCGTGGCGCGAGCACGGTCGTGAACATCGGCAAGACCGACCGGAGCAAGGGCCACGTCGACAAGTACGTCGAACTGGGCCGTGAGAAGACGGACAAGATCTTCGTGGTGCTGGCCGAGTTCGGCAACACCCGCCACCCGTCGTACCCGGACCAGGACACCAACCCGGCCATCGCCGGCCCGGCCAAGTTCGACGGCCCGCTGCACAACGCGATTCCGCAGCCGGATCGCACCCGGGACAACTCGACGATCTGGAAGCCGGACTTCAGCCGGCAGTACTTCGAGAACATGTACTTCGCCTCCGGCAACGGGGTCGAGTCGCTCAAGACCTACTACGAGAAGCAGTCCTCCGGCCGCTACAGCGTCGACGGCATGGTCTCGGACTGGGTGAAGGTGCCCTACAACGAGGCGCGGTACGGCCGCAGCAACGGCTTCCCGTGCACCGGCAACGTGTGCAGCAACAGCTACTACCTGATCCAGGACGGCATCCAGGCCTGGGTCGACGCGCAGCACGCGCAGGGCAAGTCCGACGCGGACATCAAGGCGACGCTGGCCTCCTACGACCAGTGGGACCGTAACGACTACGACCACGACGGCGACTTCAACGAGCCGGACGGGTACATCGACCACTTCCAGATCGTCCACGCCGGCGGCGACCAGGCCGACGGTGACCTGATCCAGGGCGAGGACGCGATCTGGAGCCACCGCTCGACGGCGTTCCCGGGCGACAGCACCGGCCCGGCGTACAACATGCGCGGCGGCACCCAGGTCGGCAACACCGGCCTGTGGGTGAGCGACTACACGATGCAGCCCGAGAACGGCGGCCTGAGCGTGTTCGCGCACGAGTACGGCCACGACCTGGGCCTGCCGGACCATTACGACACCTCGGGCGCCGGCGGCAACGCCGAGAACCCGGTGAACTGGTGGACGATCATGGCGCAGAGCCGGGTCAGCCTCCCGAGCGACAACGGGATCGCGACCCGCGCCGCCGACCTCGGCGCCTGGGACAAGCTGCAGCTGGGCTGGCTGGACTACACCACGGTCAACGCCGGCAAGACGAAGCTGGTCGACCTCGGCCCGCACGAGTACAACAGCAAGAAGCCGCAGGCGGTGGTCGTCAACCTGCCCAAGAAGAAGGTCACGACGCCGCTGGCGACACCGCCGGAGGGCACCAAGTCGTGGTGGAGCGGCTCGGGCAACCTGCTCGACAACTCGCTGACCCGCAACGTCTCGGTCCCGGCGGCCGGCACCACCACGCTGACGTTCCAGGCCAACTGGGACATCGAGGACTGTGGGCCGGACCCGTGTGACTACGCGTACGTCGAGGTCGACGACGGCTCCGGCTTCAAGGAGATCCCGGGCTCGATCACGAACGCGGCCGAGGGCGACGGCATCGACGGCACCAGCAACGGCTGGGTGCCGGCGACGTTCGACCTCTCCGCCTACGCGGGCAAGACGGTCGGCCTGCGCTTCCGCTACGTCACCGACCCGGCGGCCGGCGGCAAGGGCTTCTTCGCCGATGACATCCGCATCACCAACGGCGCCACCACGGTGTTCGCCGACGGCGCGGAGAACGGGCTCAACGGCTGGACCGCGGTCGGCTTCACGGCGGTCGGCGCGTCGCTGACGACGGAGTACGACAACTTCTACATCGCGTCGCACCGCACCTACGAGTCGTACGACAAGTACATGAAGACCGGCCCGTACAACTTCGGGTTCGCGGACAAGCCGCAGTGGGTCGAGCACTTCCCGTACGAGACCGGCCTGCTGGTCACGTACTGGGACACCTCGTACCGCGACAACAACACCAGCCAGCACCACGGTGAGGGCCTGATCCTGCCGATCGACTCGCACCCCGACCTGGCGCTCAAGGCCGACGGGACTCCCTGGCGGCCGCGCATCCAGGGCTTCGACGCGCCGTTCTCGTTCGCGCGGACGGACTCGTTCACCCTGCACTCGGGCGCGACGAGCGCGCCGAGCCAGCTCGGCGGCCAGTGGGGCAACCCGCTGTTCGACGACAGCAAGAGCTACTACCGGGAGGACCCGGCGACCAGCACCTACTACGGCGTGAAGGTTCCCAACAACGGCGTGAAGATCTTCGCGCTGCTGGAGAACGGCACGTCGATGGCGGTACTCGTCACCGGCTGACCGGAACCGATCGAACCGGGAGGAGGTCCAAGGAGTATGAAAGCTCCGCTGGGCCTCCTCCTGGCCGTTCTGCTGCTGGCCGGATGCGCCACCGCACCGAAGACGGATGAACCCGCACAATCCGCCGCACCGGCCGTCTCTGTTTCCCGGGAACCGACGATCAGCATTCCGCCGGGCGTGCCGAAGACGACGAAGGTCGAGCCGCCGGTCGACGAATTCCAGCAGGTCGTGACCGAGGGCCGGGTTCGCGTCACTGGTACCTGCATCGAGCTGATCACCGCGCAGCTGAACTGGGTGCTCATCGGGCCCGCCGCGGACGGCCTGCGCGACGGCCAGCAGGTGAAGGTCACGGGCGTGCCGAACCCGAACCGCGAGACCATCTGCACCGGCAGCCCGCTGCTCGTGTCCAGCGTCGCGCCCGTGGGGTGACGTTCCCGGGGCGACTCCGGCTGACCGTTGAGGCATGACCACCACGCCCTTCCAGGTCACGACCCCCCGGCTGACGATCCCGGTGGGCCCCGACGACCACACGTTCGGCCCGGCGAGCGCCCCCGTGTCCCTGGTCGAGTACGGCGACTTCCAGTGCCCGTACTGCGCCATGGCCCACGTGATCCTCCATGACCTGCTGCGGCTGCGGCGGGAGACGGTGCGGTACACCTTCCGCCACTTCCCGCTGACCAACGTGCACCCCTACGCCGACCTCGCCGCCGAGGTGGCCGAGGCCGCCGGGGTGCGGGGCGCGTTCTGGCCGATGCGCGACTGGCTCTTCGCCAACCAGGCCGGCATCAACCCGCGCCGGCTCATGGTCGGCGTCGAGCGCCTCGGCCTGCCCTCGGCCGAGGTCGGCGACGAGGTCGGCGCGCACCTGTACCTCGACCGCGTCCGCCGTGACCTGGTCGGCGGCGTGCGCAGCGGCGTCGCCGGCACCCCCACGTTCTTCGTCAACGGCATCCGCCACGACGGTGGCTACGCGCTGGACGACCTGCTCGAGGCGGTCGACGAGGCGGCCGAGACAGTACAGCGGCACAACGAACACGCACCGTAGCGGGCCCGGCATTACGCAGCGCACACGTTCGGCGGACGGTGAGTGGACCGTCCGCCGTTCAGGAGCGTGCCGCCAATGGGCCGGATATTCCGGTGCGTAATCGGCGGCGGTGAACTCCGGAAATTCCGGACATCACCGTGCGTGAAAAACCAACGCTGCAACATCCGTCAATTCGGTAATGGTCGGCGGCGATTATCCGATTTTGCGCGCCGATGGTTGCGGTCCGTCAATGCGCAAGGCATGCTTTCCGATCGGGTCGCACGTGTCTTTCGGGCCCTAACTGTCAGATCTGGGGTAATGGGGGCCCTGGGCGGGGCGACGATTGGTGACGGGTACGCGGTCGAATGCTGCTGGCCGATGACTTCTTTCTCATTGCGCACGACGACCGGGATGGCCGATCCCGGCTGTCCGCGCGCGCGGTGGAGCTCGGGCTGGCCGGGGCCCTGCTCGGCGAACTGGTACTGGAGCAGCGGATCACCGTCGAGGGTCCGCGGCTGCGGGTGCTCAGCGGAGAGCCGCCCTCCGACCCCCTGGCGCACACCAACCTGGCCACGATGGTCGCCGAGGTGCAGCACCGCGAGGTGCGCACCTGGCTGCAGTTCCTCGGGCGCACGGCGGTCGACGAGGTCGGCACGCGGCTGGCCCGCAACGGCATGGTGGAGCAGACCCAGGTGCGGCGCCTGCTGCGGTCCTCGACCCGGTGGCTGCCCACGGACATCAACCTGCCGGCGGGGCGGGTGGTGCGACTGCGCCGCCTGCTCACCGGATTCGAGCCCATGCGGGTCGCGGACACGACCCTCGCCGGCATCGCGGAGGCGACCGGGCTGACCGGGCACATCCTCTGGGACCGCGACCCCTCGGGCGGCAGAAGACTTCAACACGCGATCGGCGCCCTGCCGCCACCGCTGCGCGACCTGATCCTGCAGGTCGAGTCGGCGGTCGGCGACGCGGTGCTGTCGCAACGCGGGTGACGGCGCGGCTCGGACTTCCCTCTCCCCCTTCCCCCCTCAAAGAAACCCTGGAGGACCGATGTCCGCAACGTCGCCTGCGCGACCGAGCGTGGTATCCCAAGCACTGGCCCGCGACCGGCTGGGCGTGCCTTCCGTCATCATGTTCGCCCTGACCGCGGCAGCGCCGCTGATGGTCGTCGGCGCGCTCGTCTCGACCGGCTGGGGCGTGGTCGGCACGACCGGGTTCCCGCTGGCCTTCCTGATCATCGCGGTGATCCTGGCGCTGTTCAGCTTCGGCTACGTGGCCATGTCGCGGCACATCACGAACGCCGGTGCCTTCTACTCGTACATCGCGCAGGGCCTGGGCCGGCCGCTGGGCGTCGGCGGGGCCATGGTGGCCCTGGTCGCCTACAACCTGCTGCAGGTCGGCCTGTACGGCGCGTTCGGGGCCTTCCTGTCGCAGCTGCTCGCCGAGAAGGCGGACGTCACCATCGACTGGTGGGTCCTCGCCCTGGTGCTGTGGCTGTTCATCGCGGTCCTGGGCCTGCTGCGGGTCGACGTCAACAGCAAGGTCCTCATGATCCTGCTCGGCGCCGAGCTGATCGTGGTCACGATCTTCGACGTGATCTTCTTCAGCCACCCGGCCGGCGGCTCGCTGAGCTTCGAACCGTGGAGCTGGGGCGCGCTGCAGGACAGCGCCGGCCCGGCCTTCGCGGTCGCGACCACGGCGTTCGTCGGCTTCGAGGCCGCCCCGGTCTTCGCCGAGGAGGCGCGCAGCAAGAACCGCACCGTGGCCCTGGCGACGTTCCTCGGCCTCGCCGTCATGCTGCTGTCGTACTCGCTCACCAGCTGGGCGGCGTCGGCGAGCATGGGCGTCGACGCGACCGTCGGGCAGGCCCAGCAGACCCTCGACCAGGGTGGCCCGTTCTTCCCGGCCCTGGTCGCGGCGAGCGGCAACTGGGCCAGCGACCTCGGCCGGACCCTGCTCATCACGAGCATCGCGGCGGCGGCGCTGAGCTACCACAACACGACCGCCCGGTACGCGTTCGCGCTGGGCCGCGAGCGAGTGCTCCCGTCGTTCTTCGGGCGCACCCGGGCCCGCTCGGGCGCCCCGATGGCCGGCTCGCTGTTCCAGACGATCATCGCGGCCGCCACCATCGTGCTGTTCGCGGTGACCGGCTGGGACCCGCTGGTGAACCTGTTCTTCTGGCTGGGCACCGCGGGCGGCGTCGGCGTGCTGCTGCTCGTCGCGGCGACGTCCCTATCGGTGATCTTCTACTTCGCGCGGGACAGCCGTGGCGAGAGCGCCTGGTCGCGGCTCGTCGCGCCGATCCTGGCCACGATCGCGCTCGGCTACGTGATGTGGCAGGTGTTCGACAACTTCGGGCTCCTGCTGGGCATCCCGCCGGACGCGAAGAACGCGGCGGTGTGGGCGTTCCCGGCCACCTACGGCATCGCCGCGGTCATCGGCATCGTCTGGGCGCTCATCCTGCGCGGCCTCAACCGGCAGGACTACGAGGCGATCGGCCTCGGCGCCCGGGCCAACACCGCACGCATCGAGACCGCGGACGCGGTCGAGGTTCGTTAGATCCGGTTGTACCCGAGGGAAGACAACAGCGAGGGGAGGTCGGCGGTGGCCGGCCTCCCCTCGCTGTTTCACATACGCCTGCCGCCGGGTGTTACCCGGCTTCGCATACGCCGTCCCTTGGCGGGGTGTTACCCGTAGGTGAGGGCCGGCGTGGGCTCGACTCGGTCGGCGACGGCGCGCAGCCGGCGAGCGGCGAAGCCGCGCACCTTCTTCATCGTGGCCGACTCGGGACGGCGGTCGTCGACGACCGGGGCGTTCGGCAGCGCGGAGTGCATCTCCAGCCGGACGGCCTCGAGCGAGACGATCATGGCGATCGGGGTCATGACTGCTCCTTGGTGGGGTTCGGGCCGGTGGTCGCCCTGACCACCAGCGATACGGGCAGCGTCAGGCGACGCCGCGCCGGGTCCTCGGGCGGGTCGAGCAGGAGCTCGCCCGCGAGCCGCCCGCGCTCGACGCTGGGCTGGCGGATGGTGGTGAGGCCGGCCGGCTCGGCCTCGCCGATGTCGTCGAAGCCGGTGACCGACACGTCCCGGCCGGGGCGCAGGCCCCGCACGCGCAGCGCGTCGAGGACGCCGAGCGCGAGGACGTCGGAGGTGGTCAGGATCGCCGTGGCCCGGTCGAGCCGGTCCAGCGCGTGCGCCGCGGCGGCCGAGCCCTCGTCGCGGCTGTTGTCCGCCGCGTTGATGAGCAGCACCCGGTCCCACTCGACGCCGGCCTCGGCGAGCGCGTCGCGGAACCCGCGCACCCGCTGGCCGGTCACGTAGTACCGCAGCGCGTCGGGGTCGGCGTCGACCGGCCCGGTCACGCCGCCGTCGACGATCCAGTGCGCGACGACCGCGATGTCCCGGTGCCCGAGCCGGGCGATGTGCTCGCCCAGCCGGTGCGCGGCCGCGCGCTCGTCGATGCCCACGTAGCCGGCGTCGGGGCCGAACGCGTTCGGGTCCTCGCCGATGACGATCGGCACGCCCCGGGCGCGGATCAGCTCGAGCGCGCCGTGCCAGTCGGGCACGCAGTAGAGGCAGAAGGCGTCGACCGCGGCGTTGCTCACGATCCGCCGTCCGGCCTCTTCGTCCTGGGGCAGGTTGAGCAGCAGCAGCGAGGTCTCCCGCGCCGAGGCCGCCTCCGCCAGTCCGCGCAGGTAGGCCACCGCATAGGGGTCGGTGAACGCCATCGACAGGTTGTCGGTGAGCAGCACGCCGATCGCGTTGACCTTGCCGCGGCGCAGCGACCGGGCCGTCGGGTTGGGGCCCGAGTAGCCCAGCCGCTCGGCCGCTGCGAGGATCCGGGACCGCAGGTCGGGGGAGAGCTGATCCGGGCGGCTGTACGCGTTCGACACGGTGCTCCGCGACACGCCCAGCTCGTCGGCGATGGTCTGCAGGGTGGCGGGCATGGCCTGGATCCTCCCTTCCGGCTGTATCGATCCAGTTCCTTCTGTATCGATACAGTACGCCGAGGCGGCCCACGCTGCCAGGCTTTTGCCGGCTCCTGGCATGTGGGCCGCAACACGTGCTCTGAGCTGCGGATTTAAACGTCACGCAATAGCGCGCCACCACGGTTCAAGTGCCGGTAACGCGTCGATGTTCACCCGGTCACCCGGGCGCGGCACAACGAGCTCGATGTCGCGCGCGCGGGCCTCCTCGACCAGCCGCTCGACCGGCTCCGACCACGCGTGCAGGGCGAGGTTGAACGTGCACCAGTGCAGCGGGATGAGCACCCGTGCCCGCACGTCGAGGTGCGCGCTCGCGCCGTCCTCGGGCTTCATGTGGATGTCCGGCCAGGCGTCGTTGTACGCCCCCACCTGGATCAGCGACGCGTCGAACGGGCCGTGCTGCTCTCCGATCTGCTTGTACCCCTCGAAATAGCCGGAGTCGCCCGTGTAGAACAGGCTCCGGCGCGCCCCCTTCACCACCCACGACGCCCACAGCGTGCCGTCGCGGGTGAACCGGCGGCCGGAGAAATGCCGGGCCGCCGTCGCGGTCAGCGTGATCCCGCGGATCTCGGCCTGCTCGTCCCAGTCCAGCTCGATCAGCCGGTCCGTGGGCACGCCCCAGCGCTCGAGGTGCGCCCCGACGCCGAGGGGTACCAGGAACGGCGCCTGCTGGGTGCGTTGGAGCGCCCGGATCGAGTCGAGGTCGAGGTGGTCGTAGTGGTCGTGCGAGATGACCACGGCGTCGATGCGCGGCAGCTCGTCCAGCGGCAGCGGCACGGGGTGCAGCCGCCGCGGGCCCGCGAACCCCGTGGGCGAGCAGCGATCGCTCCACACCGGGTCGAACAGCACCCGTACGCCCTCGATCTCGACCAGCGCGGTCGAGTGGCCCAGCCAGGTCACGTGCAGCTCGTCCGGCTCCAGCCGGCCGTCGAGCGCGGGCCGTGTCACCGGGATCACGCCGAGCGGCTTGCGCCGCTGTTTGCCCGTGAGCAGCTCGACGAAGGCGTCCCGCATCGCGTGCGGCGGCAGGATGTCGGCCGGCACCGAGTTCACGAACCGGCCGTCGCCGCCGTACTGCGGTGAGCGCCGCATGCGCTCGGCCCGCGCCCCCGCCGGGACCGCCCCCAGCTGCGCCGGGAGGTCACGCAGAGCCCATGCGACGCCGCCGGCGGCGGCCGCCACCGCGGCCCAGGCAAGCACCCGAGTCGTCTTCCCCATTGCTCCGTCGCCTCCAGTTGTGGTGAGGTTCAGCACCCGTCCGTTTCGATTTTCGCTCGGCCCTCTGGGTGACCCGCCACCGGCAGAGCCCCCGTGAACGCCCACGATCTGCGAAAACGTCGATCAACAGGCCTTTGACCGGTGATAACGACCCGGTACAGGGCGTGGGCGGGGCCCTGTTGCCGGACTTCCAGTTGTGCAAGGCTGCCCGCGAACCCCCTCTTTCACGCTTCCCTTTCACGCCTGCCCCGGAGGCCTGTCGTGGTCTGGTACACCAACCAGTCACTTTTGTTGATCCTGCTCGCGTTCCTGCTCGGTCTGCTGGTCGGGTACCTCTGGTGGGGCCTGCGCCTGCGCCGGGTCCGGTCGTCCGAATCCACCACCGAGTCCACCACCGACGCGCCGGTTGCGCTCGCCGAATCGACTTCGTCGGCCGCGGTCGCCGATCCTGAACCCCTTGCTTCGCCGGTCGAGGTGCCTTCGCCGGTTGATGTCGCTCCGCCTTCGCCGGTTGTCGAGGATTCGCCTTCGCCGGTTGTCGAGGATTCTCCTTCGCCGGTCGTGGCAGAAGAGCGCGACCCCGTCGATGCCGATCTCGTGGCCGATGTCGAGTCCGCGTTCACGGCCGAGCCGGCGCCGGTCGTGGTCAGCGAGGAGCCGCAGCCGCACGACAAGCTCGAGCGCATCGAGGGCATCGGGCCGAAGATCGCGGCGGCGCTGCGGGCGGCCGGCATCACGACGTACGCGGCGCTGGCCGACGCCGACCGGTCCACTGTGGAGCTCGCGCTCGAGCGGGCCAATCTTCGGTTCGCGCCGAGTCTTGCGACCTGGTCGCGGCAGGCGCGGCTGCTGGCCGACGGGGACGAGGCCGGCTTCAAGGAGCTGACCGACCGTTTGACCGCGGGCCGGGAAGTCTCCGCCTCGCCGGCCGTGGTCTCGCCTGCGGTGGTCTCGCCGGTCGTGGATGAGCCGGTCGTGGACGAGTCCGTGATGGTCTCGCCGGTCGTGGATGAGCCGGTCGTGGACGAGTCCGTGGTGGACGAGCCGGTGGTTGAGGAGCCGGTGGTTGAGGAGCCGGTGGTTGAGGAGCCGGTGGTTGAGGAGCCGGTGGTTGAGGAGCCGGTGGTTGAGGAGCCGGTGGTTGAGGAGCCGGCGGTGGCTGAGGAGCCGGCGGTGGCTGAGGTCGAGCCCGAGCCCGAGCCCGAGCCGGTTGCCGAGGTCGTGGAAGAGCCCGCGGTCGAGGAGCCGGTGGCCGAGCCTGAGCCCGAGGTCGAGCCGGTTGCCGAGGTTGTGGACGAACCCGCGTCCGAGGTTGTCGTCGTGCCCGCACAGGCGGCGGCGGTCGAGGACGTCGAGCCCGACAATCTGCGCCGGATCGAGGGCATCGGCCCGAAGATGTCGGCGGCGCTGATCGGGGCGGGCATCAAGACGTACCGTCAGCTGGCCGAGACCGACGTAGACACGCTGCGGGCCGCGATCGAGGCGGCCGGGCTGCGCTTCGCGCCCAGCATCGTCACGTGGTCCCGCCAGGCGCAGCACCTCGCCGACGGGGACGAGGAGGGCTTCGCCGACCTCACGCGCCGCCTGGTCGCCGGCCGTGACACCGGGCGGGCCTGATGGCGGGCACCACCCGTACGACGTTGTCGACCGGCTGGGAGGTCCGCAAGCGCAATCCGCTCATCCCGATCGGCGTCGCCGTCGTGGGGCTCGCGGCGCTGGTCGTCACGTTCGAGGTACCGCATAGGCATGCGGTGGAGGACAGTCTGACCGACCGCACGAAGGTCGCGCTCGCCAAGGCGGGCATCGACGCCGACGTGCGGTTTGTCGGGCGGGACGGCACCGTGAAGGTCGGCTCGGCCGACGAGAAGGACAAGGCGCGCGAGGTCACGCTCGGGATCGACGGCGTGCGCGTGGTCGACGTACAGGCCCCGCCGAAGGTGACGACGCCGGAGGTCCAGCGGTCGGCGATCTCGGTCAAGCTGCTGGTCGACAACGGCAAGGTGACGCTCACCGGCACCGTGCCGGCCGAGGGCGACCGGGCGAAGATCGCCGACGCGGTCAAGCCGGTCTTCGGGGCCGAGAACGTGCAGGACGAGATGACCGTCGACGCCACGCGGGTCGCCGACGACACCGACCTGGCCGGGCTGGGTGCGGTGGCGGTCGCGCTGGGCAAGGACGCCAAGGCCGCCGTGGTCGACCTGACCGACCACGTGGTCACGCTGACCGGCACCGTGGCCTCGGCGGAGACCAAGGACAAGGCCGAGACGGCGGCGAAGGCGGCGGCCAAGTCGGTCCGCAACGAGCTCGTGGTGGGCCAGGCGGCCGCGCCGGAGCAGGTACAGACCCAGCTGGTCGCGCTGCCGACGGTCGAGTTCGAGAACGACAGCGCCACGCTGACCCCGCAGGGCCGGGCAGTGGTCGAGAACGCGGCCTCGATCCTGCGGGCGAACCCGAACATCAAGGTCAGCATCGAGGGCCACACGGACCTGACCGGCACCGTCGAGCACAACCAGACGCTGAGCGAGAACCGCGCGCGCACCGTCCTGGACACCCTGGTCTCGCTGGGCATCGCCGCTGACCGCCTGACCTCGAAGGGCTTCGGCGAGAGCCGCCCGAAGGTCCAGGGCAGCGACGCGGCGGCGAACGGCGTCAACCGGCGGGTCGAGTTCATCGTGCAGCAGTAACCCGGGCACGGGCACGAGGCCAATCTCGTGCCCGTCCCCGTGTCAGCGGCCGCGTCAGGGCGCTGACCGTTCGGTGTCAGCGGCGGCCCGCATGGTGGTGGCACACAACAACCGCCACGAAGGAGCGCCCACCATGTCGACCACCCTCACCACCCAGGACCAGAACACCATCCGCCTCGCCGCCTACGGCGCCGTCACCCTCCTGTCCGCCGCGGCCGCCGCCGGTGGTTCGCCGCACAAGGTCGCCAGCAACGGCAGCATCGCCCTGGGCACCTCCACCGGCCTCGTCGGCCACATCCTGGCCAAATACCCCAGCCACAAGGACCTCAACGGCCGCTCCGTCGCCGACATCGCCGACCGGGTCCTGCCCGCGCTGACCGAGGCGTCGGCGCTGCTGCGCACCCAGGCGCCGGACGAGGCCGCCAACTTCCGCGGCACCGTCCTCACCGCCCTGGAGTCGGCCACCCACAACACCCGGCCCACCCCCGCCGTCACCGACATGATCCGCAAGATCACCGCGGCCATCGACGCCGCGTGACCGGTCGGTGGTGACTCAGCCGGTTGCCGTCTTCAGGCCCGCCCTCACCGTCACGCCCGTCACGAGCAGGTGGCCGACCATCCACAGCTCGCCGACGGTGGCCGGCACGGTGAGGGCGTAGGCGAGGCCGGAGCTGTCCGGGGCGAGGAAGGAGACCACGACGCTCAGGACGTAGCCGACTCCGCCGCCGACGAGCAGCCAGCCGAGCGGCCGGGGCATGTAACCGGAGCGGCCCGCGAGCCAGCCCATCGGCACCAGCCAGAGGCCGAAGAACAGCCCGCCGAGGCTGGTCCCGGCGGCGTTGAGGTCGTAGAGCAGCAGCGCCTGGTCCGCCGACGCCGGCGCGGCGCGCACGGCCACGTCGAGCGCGGTGGCCGAGAACATGGTGCCGACCAGGATCGTCACGGAGTTCACCAGTCCGAACGCGGCGATCGAGCCAGCGGCGACCGGGTGGACCGGGCGGAACAGCCGCCAGAACCAGACGGCGGTGACGGCCTGGGTGAGCACCGTCACGGCGTCGGCGACGATACCGAACCGGGCGAGCCCTTCGTGCGCGACCAGGTTCGCCGCCGTACGCGTGGCATCGCCCGGCACGTAGAGCTGGCTACGGACGACGAGGAATCCGAGAATGCCGGAGACGGCGAGGCCCAGATAGGCCAGGCCGGTGATCCGGGCCGTGTGCTTGACGTCGGTCATGCGACTGCCTCCGGTGAACGGGTGGTGGTCGCACCGCCGCGTCAGCCGGGCGGCGCGTCGTACTGGAAAACCGCGTCGAGCGGCCGGTCGAAGATCCGGGCGATCTGGAACGCCAGCTCCAGCGAGGGCGAGTAACGCCCCTGCTCGATCGCGATCACCGTCTGGCGGGTCACGCCGAGGCGGTTGGCCAGGTCGGCCTGCGTCATGCCGTCGGCCTGCGAGCGCAGCGTGCGGATCTGGTTGGTGACCCGGGTGGGCTTCGGGCTCATCAGAAGCCCCGCTGGTACAGCCGGAGCTTTGTGATCGCCTCCACCACCGCGCCGATCGTGCCGAACACGAACAGCAGGTTGCCGATCCAGAAGCTGTGGGCGTCGAGCATCGCCAGCACGAGAGCGCCGCCGAACCCCACGCTGATCACGATCATCGAGGCCCGCCAGCCGCGCCGGCCGATCTCCTGATCCCGCACGTCGGAGGTCACCGTCCCGCCGCAGGCCGGCACCGATCCGCCGCCCCGGGTGGCCTCGGCGACGATGGTGAACACGATGCTGAGCACGATCGAGCCGACGATGGACAGGCCCAGGGTCCACAGCATCGGAACCACCCACGAGATCTCCGCGACCGGCTGGTGCAGGAGCCGTGGCACCATCAGCGCGCCGTAGGCGCCGGACGACACGACGACGGTGGCGAGCGAGGCCCAGACGGTGCGCTCGTTGACCGTCATCCGGACCGGCTCGTCATCGGACAACGGCGAAACGGCGGCCATGAGCCCCTCCAATGTCAAACATCTTGTACATGACGACCGTACGGCGGTACCGGTCGCGAAGTCAAGTATCTTTGACATTCCCAGCTCGCGGCGTCAGGAATGACAGCGCACCCGGGCCAGGATCGTCTCGGGAGCGACCGAGTCGACGTACGAGCTCAGCGCCAGAGCGTGCTCGTCGGCGCCGCGGTCGCCGGTCTCCTCGCTGAGCCAGTCGCCGGTTAGCGTGATGTACACGTAGGTGGACATGGCCTGGGCGGCGGCGCGGGCCAGGTAGGCGTCACGGCTGCCGGCGAGGGTGGCGACCGGGTCGGCGAGCAGGAACTGGAACGTGAAGTAGCGGTGGCGCTGGGTCGCCGCGGCGATGGCGACCGCCTGGATCGCCGGCTGGGCCAGCCAGGGGCCCTGGTCGTCGAAGTCCGACAAGGGCCGGGTGCCGGGATGGGCGGCGGTCAGCTCGGCCCACGCGTCGAACTCGCCGGCCGCGCGCCGCACCGAGCTGTCCCGCACCGCCGCGAAGTCGATCGCGGCCTTGGGCGCCGCGAAGGCGACCCGTCGCCGGCCGGGCCGCAGGCGGTCGAGGCCGCGTGGCAGCAGCGGGAATGCGACGGAGTCACGGGCCGGCTCCCAGCGGTCCCAGGTGGCCGACGGGTCGTACGGGCCGTGGGTGTAGTCGTCGCGGTCGTACGGCGCGAGCGCCGCGGCGAGGGCGGCCGCGACGTCGGCCGGGGGCGTCGGCGGCAGGAAGACGGTGGCGTAGAAGTTCACAGCGCGGCATCCTATGGTCCGTGAAGTCCGCACTGGACAGTCCACAGTAGACGATTACGATTGGTCAGACCGGCAGGGGTTTCGTGCCCAGTCCCTTGATCGAGGCGTGGACCTTCTTGCCGGGGCTGAACAGAACGAAGCAGCGCTGGTGGCGCTCGCCGGCATCCCACTGGTACTTGCTCATGCCTTCCCAGGTGAGCCCGATGTCTTCGCGGTTGTCGAACTGGGCGCGGCTGAGCCCCATGAACGTGGCCACCACGGGCCAGCAGATGTCGGTCGTCCACTTCTTCAGCACGTCCTTGGCGGGCAGCGCGCCGCCGGCCCCGGTGCCGATCTGGACCGCGCCGACGAACTCGGCCTCGTGCGGCTGCGCGCAGTCGATCGGGGTCAGCGCCGAGATCGCGTCCCACCAGCCGTTGGCCGCCTTGTTGCCGACGACGTCCAGGCAACGCAGCGCTTTGGGCGCGTCCCCGGCCAGCGCACCCTTGAGCGACCCGGAGGTGAAGGACATCACGCCGTAAGCGCTGCTCAACGCGTAGACCGAGCAGACGTAGGAGCGCAGGCCGCCGCCCCACGGAGCCCGCGTCGGCATCTGCACACTGATACCGAGCATTCCGGTGTACCAGTCACCGCCGACATAGCCGCCGGCCGCCTGGCCACACGCCGCATACGCGGCCTGGTACCCCTCGCTCCCCGGAGCGGGCGGCTCGGGCGCCTGCGCGGCCTTGCCCTCGATCGTGCCGACGAGCACGACCTCCAGCGTGTGCCCGCGCTCGCACTCGATCGGCGTGGACCGCACGAAGGCCGGATCGAACGGCGCCTTCGACGGGCTGTCCAGGCACATCCCGACCGTCGGCAGATCGAACTTCGCCGCCGCCATCGGCTTCCAGTCGTCGACCAGGTCGCCGTCGGTGCCGGCGACGCGCAGACCGCAGCCGGACAACCCGAGAAGAGCCCCGACAAGCACGGCCGTGATCGCCGTCCGGGCAGGCATCATCATCGCCACTCGTTCCCCCGTGAACCCCACCGGACAGTGGAGATCACGACTGTCTCCGCCACGTCCCGCGTTGTCAACGGCTATACGGCTGACTTTGTGATCCCGGCTCCTCGGCACTCGGCCCGTACCGCAGGGCCGGGGCAAGCCGTACTCGCTCGGTGCCCGGAAACCGCGGGCCGGTCGGCGTTGCGGTGAAGCCGATCGTTGCCTGTAGTCGGCCGCGCGGGCGCTCCATGCGCCGGGTGTGGTGCGGTAGAACCGGAGTTCGACCAACTCCGGAGGTTGCAGGTGGGCGGGCGGCGCGGCGTGACACGGATCCAGTTCGACGACGAGCAGCAGGCGCCCACGCCCGAGGGCTGGCCGAGCGCCGGCGACGTCCTGGCGGTCGTCGACCCGCACGCCATCGCCCAGCGGCTGCTCGAGCACGTGTCCAACGACGACGTGCTGATGCTGCTCAAGCGGATCGGCCCGGAGGTGTCCCGGGTCGTGCTGCACGTCATCAACCTCAACCTCTCGGGCCGGGTCAACGCCGGCATGGCAGGGCAACTGCTGGTCCGGCTGCGCCACGACAAGGCCACCGCCTCCTCGCACGCACTGCGGGCGCTGCTGTTTCCGGTCGTCGAGGTGTTCCGGCGGCTCGCAATCGGGGCCGACGACTGGCGGGTGCTCGTCGAGGAGCCCGACGCCAAGGTCGCCTACGCCTTCGACGAGCAGACGTTCCGGGGCATCCAGCAGGTCCCGGCGAGCCTGCGCTCCGTCGGATGCGCGGTCGCCATCGCCTACCGCAGCTCCGCCGCGGCGGCCGCGCTCGGCTTCCTCGCCAAGCAGGACCCCGACCTCGCGGTGGTCTACCAGGCGCTGCGCGAGCGGCACCCGGCGCTGCCCGAGCGGTACGCCGTCGACATCGCCGACGTCGTCGACCCGGCCCGCGGAGGCGTGGACGACGGCGCCCTGGCGGAGCCTGCGCCCGCAGCCTTCGACTCCCCGGGCCTCGATGCCGCGGCCATCGATGGAGCGGCCTTCGATGGAGCGGCCTTCGATGGAGCGGCCTTCGATGGAGCGGCCTTCGATGGAGCGGCCGAGCTGCGACGGGTAGAGGCGCGGTGGGACCTCGGTCGGCGCGCGGCCGAGCGGGTTGGCGCCTCGCTTGAGGCCGGTCGGCTACCGGCCGGCGAGGACCTGGCGACCCTCGCCGCGCTCGGACCCGAGGTGCGCGGGGCGGCCGGCCGGTTCGCCCGGCGCGTCGGCCAGGAAGTGGCATCCGAGCTCGATGCGATCCGAGCCGCCGCGAGCGCGGTCGAGTGGGCGCAAAGCCATGGTTGGCTGCGACGGCTGGCCGCCCTCACCGGCCCGGCGGGCTCCGACGAGCCGTTGGAGCAACTGCGGGTGATGGCGGCCCGCGCCGAGACGGCCCCGAACGACGCCGCGGACCTACGCGATCTGCGCTCCTTCTACGAGTTCCTGGTGGCCGCCGAGGGCTCGCCCGACGACGCCCGCGATCACGCCGACCGGCTGCGCCTCGACGAGGCGCTGCCGGAGCCGCTGCGGACGCTGGCTTTCAAGGAGCTGATCCGGCCGGGGTCGCTGGTCCTGCCCGCCCGCGCCACCGAGCCGGGCGAACGCGGGCCGGAGCTGGTGGAGGCGTCGCCGCCCGCGGCCGAGAGCCGGCATCCGGCCGTCGCCGAGGCGGAGCCGGTGCCCGCGGCCGAGGGGTCGGCCGATGCGCTCGACGCCGAGCTGGACGAGTTGCTCGGCGGGAACATGGACCGGCTGCTCGCAGTCAGCCAACCGCCGGCGCCGGTGGCGGCAGTACCGCCGCGGCAATCACAACCCCGTGCGGACGCTTCGCCGCCGGTGCCGCGTCCGGAGGCGGAGCCCGCCCCCGCACCCGTTCGGGGGCCGGTCGGCACCGACGCTCCGCACGCCGGTCGCGACGCCGACCCGGTGACCGTTGTCGGCCTCCAGGCCGCGCTGATCGAGGACCGGCGGTTCGGGCTGGCGGCCTGTATCGCCGAGGCGGCCGGGCAGCCGTCCGCGGTTGTCGCAGCGCGCCAGGCCATGGCCTACGCGACGAGCATGCGCGGTTCGGCCGGGTCGCTCGCCGCCGCCCTGACCGCGAGCGCGGAGCGCCTGTCGCGGACCCGGCTCGCCGACGACCGGGCCGGGCAGCTGTTGGGCTGGGGAGCCGCAGCGACCGCGGCGGCGGTCGCGCACGTGCCGCAGCTCGCGATCGTCCTCGACGACCTTCAACCCGCCATCGAGGATCACGCCGGCCTGGCCGCGCTCGGCCGGGCGCTCTCCGAGGCGACCCGCAGCGGCATCGTCGTTGCCCAGGAGCCGGGCGCGACCGTTGCGGCCGCCCTCGACCTGGAGAACCACGCCCGGCGCTACGCCGAGCAGGCCGCCCATTTGATCGACATCGCGCGGTCGCGGAGCATCAAATACGCGCCGGCGACCGGGGTGTACATGGCCTGGATGGGCGAGCGGGGTCTGCTCGGCACTCTGTTGCGGATCGTCACCCGCAACGACGCGGCTTGCCTGGCCGACGTGCGCGAGCAGATCCTGCACGCGCAGGGCCAGGAGGACCGGCAGATCGACAACCAGTACGCCCGGCAGCGGGGCCGGCGGCAGTCGAGGATCGAGGCGGGCGCGCGGCAGAAGCTGCGAGCGCAGTACCGCGAGGCGCTGCGCGTCGCCTCGGAGTGGGTCGCCACCGTCGAGCGGATCCGGCAGTTGCGGGAGCAGCATGCGGACCCGTCGGCCGAACGCGTCGACCGGATCCGCCGGGCGGTGCTGGCCTCCCGGGAGGACGTCCGGCGCGACATCGCCGCTCTGCGCGGCGAGGAGCTCGCCCGGGGACGCCAGGAGGTGGTCGCCGCTTTGGGGGCGGTGGGCGAGCTGATCGAGCGCATCTACGATCGCTGCACCGGCCAGGCCGCACCGGAGCCGCCCGGCGCCGAGCTGTCGGCCGCCTTCGTCGTCAGCGGCGAACTCGCCGCCACCAGCCTCTTCCTCGACCCGAACCGGCTACGTCCCGAGTCCGGGCTCACCGCGGCGCTGCTCGACGAGATCGTCGCGGTCGCCGGGCTGCCCCGGGCGGAGCTCGACCAGCTCTACACCCACCGGGCCAACCTGGGCGACCACGACATCACCCAGCGACTCATCGACGAGGCGCGGGCGGTCGACGCGCAGCTGGCGGAGGAGCTAGCGGTGCGCTGGGCGGCCGACGACGCGGAGTGCGGCGCCCGGATCCGCCCGGCGATCGAGGGAATCAAGCTAAAGGTCGAGCAGATGCGCATGGCCGGCGTGCTCGACGAGCGGCAGTGGTCGTTCTACGCGCTGGACGTGGAGAGGCTCGAGACCCACGGACGGCGCGACTACCGGCGCATCGAGGACGAGATCGCCCTGCTGGACAACGTGCTGATCGAGACCCGGGCCGCCGTCATCGACCGCACGCTTGCCGACATCGACCGTGAGGCGTTCGACCACCAGAAGGTCGCCGCGCACCAGGAGCGGCTCAAGGCGATGGCCCGGCAGGGCGAGATCGCGGGCGCCGAGGAGTACCTGGAGCAGATCCGCGCCGGCCGGGACCTGCCCTCGCCGGACCGCTCCGCCCGCCACCTCAGCCGCTTCTTCCCGGCAGTGCCTGAGCTCTTCGCCACCTGGCCCGACCTCATGGGCTCGCTGCTCGAGGGGCTCAAGACCGACACGGTCGACGCCGCCTTGGACGCGCTGCACCAGGCGACGGAGCTGTCGGTGAAGGGCGTCGACGAGCGCCGCCGCCGCGCCGGGGCCCGGTCGGTGGAGTCGTGGCAGGGGCTCTCGGCCCGTCGGCTGCGTGCGCATGGCCTGGACACCCAGCGCGCCCTCGCCGAGGTGCTCAGCCAGGCCGGCATCGACTTCAAGAGCGCCACGCCGGACTCCGTGGAAACCAAGGAGCGCCGCTGGTGGGTCCTCGACGACGTCAGCACGGCCGGGCGAGCGGCCAACCCGGCGCTCGGCTCGCGGATGAGCCCGGACGGCTCGACGCTGCGGGTGCTCATCGTCCACTCGGCGCAGTCGGTCACCCGCCTCATCGAGTCGCTGCGGGATCAGAGCGAGGAGCACACGGTCCTCGTAGTGTGGCTCGGCGCACCGCTGCGGGCTGCGGAGCGGCGCTCCCTCATGGAGGCGACCCGCGGCCGTCCCCGGCCGTCGGTGCTGCTCATCGACGCGGCGGTGCTCGCCTATCTGGTACTGCAGCCAGAGGCTCTGCGCGGCCCGTTCGCCGACATCACGGTGCCGTTCAGCGCCGCCAACCCGTACCAGGACAAGGCCGGCGACGCCGCCGAGGAGATGTTCTTCGGCCGCAGCCGTGAGCTGCGCGAGGTCCAGGCCATGGACGGCTCCTCGATCGTTTACGGCGGCCGGCAGCTCGGCAAGTCTGCCCTGCTACGGGCGGCGCAGCGGGAGTTCGTCCGGCGCAACCGCAGCAGCGTGGCGGCCTACCTCAGCATCTTCTCGATCGGCAGCGACGGGCAGGCGGCCAAGCTGTGGCCGGAGCTCTGGCACAAGCTCGCCGAGCACGGCGTTCTGCCGGACACGCCGGCGCAGCAGGACATGGCTCGCGGGGTGTACGACGGCATCCGTGCCTGGCTGCGCCGGGACTCGACCCGGACGCTGCTGGTGTTGCTCGACGAGGCCGACGCGTTCCTCGAGGCCGACGCCCGGCAGCAGTTCGTCGAGATCGACTGGTTCCGGCGGATCATGCAGGACCCGGGCAGCGCCGGGCGGGTGAAGATCGTGCTGGCCGGGCTCCATCGCACGGCGCGGTTCAGTGCGGTACCGAACCAACCGCTCTCCCACTTCGGGCAGCCGATCCTGATCGGACCGCTCGGGCCGCAGCAGGCCTACGACATGATCATCCAGCCGCTGGAGACGCTGGGCCTGCGCTTCGCCAACCCGCAGACCGCGCCGGCGCACATCATGGCGTACACGAACAACATCCCGGCGCTGCTGCAGATCCTCGGCCAGGCCCTGGTGACGCAGGCGTTCAGCCGGGTGGTCGGCGAGGGCGAGCCGCCCGGCGTGATCACCGACGACGACGTCACGGCGGTCATCCACAACGCCGGCCTGCGCGGACAGCTGGTGCAGAAGTACAACCTGACGCTCGACCTCGACCACCGCTACCGGGTCATCGCGCTGGTGCTGGCGCTGGCCGCCTACGAGGAGGAGTCCGGCCCGTCCGGCCTCTCCGTCGAGGAGATCGCCCAGCGGTGCCGCATGTACTGGCCCGAGGGCTTCCGGGACAGCCCCAGCGACCAGGTGGTGAGCCTCGTCGACGAGTGCGTCGACCTGGGAGTGCTGGCCCGCGACGGCAACCGCTACCGGATCCGGACGCCGACCGTGCTGCGCCTGCTCGGCGACCACGAGAGCGTGCTCCAGAAGCTCTTCTCGGCGCCCGAGCAGCTCGAGGTGCCAAGCGTCTCGCGCCGGCTGCACTTCCGCCGCGACATCGGCAACGACCTGCACTGGCGCTCGCCGCTGACCGAGCTGCAGGTCGACCGGATCGCCAAGATGAGCGTCCCGCTGATCATCGTGGGCACAAAGGCGCACGGCATCCACTTCGTCGCACGGGCCCTGGACGCGCTGCGCGGGATGCTCTCCGTCGACGAGGTCCGTCGGGTCTCGAAGGGTGGCCTGGATCAGGTACGCCATCAGGTGAGCATGCACCCGCGCTCGCTGGTCGTCGTCGACGCGACCGCCTCCGCCCCGCAGGAGCTGGCCGACCTCTACCGCGAACTCGACCCGGCCGCCCGCGTGGTCATCCTCGCGTCGGCGGCCGGCGCGCCGGCCTGGATCGGCATCGAGCACCGCATGGCCCTGAGCCGGCTCGGCCGCGACGGCCTGCGGCTGTGGTGCGAGGAGGAGAATCTGCCGTTCCACGACACCGCAGGGCAGCGCAGCCTGGACCTCAAGACCGGCGGGTGGCCGTCGCTGCTTGCCCGGATCACCGAGAAGTCCCGTTCCGACGGGAACCTCACCGCGGAGCAGCTGCTCGCCTGGTTCGACGCGTGGTGGGCGGAGCGGGGCTCGGCCGGCCTGCTGGCGGACGTCGGCCTCGAGGACCGGCAGAACCCGGTCGTCGGCGCGCTCGTCGCGGCCCTTGCCGCCGCCACCGCGATCGGCCCCGTCGGGATCCAGGACCAGGTTGCGCTGATCGAGATGCTCGGCGAGCAACTGCCCACCGACGCGCTCGTCGGCTTCGCCGGCCCGGAGGCGCTCTTCGACGCGCTGTGCGTGCTCGGCCTGTTCGACATCGACGGCAACGGCATCCAGCCCGACCCGGTGCATCTGGACGCGATGCGCCGCGCCGGAGCGGTCGATGGGTGACGAGGCCGGCCCGCCGACCGACCCGCGGGCCGACCCGGCGATCGGCGCTGTACTCACCACCGTGGCCGACCTCGTCCGCCGGCGCCGTCCCGCGCTCGGCCCGGCGGAGCGGGTACTGGCCACCCGCGCCGGCATCGACCTGATGCTCGATCTGCTGGCCGGCGGACGGACGCTGCGCTCGGTCACGGCGACCGCCATCGCCGGCCGAGACGATGGCGCGGCGCTCGCGTCGGCCCCGATCGCCCGGCTGATGCTGGCCCCCGATCCCGAGCAGGCACACGCCGGCGTCGCCTGGCTGCGCGAGCGGCTCGACGCCCACGACGCCGAGCGCCGCGGGGTGGAGCGCGAGCAGGTTCGGCGGGGCCGGGAGGAGCGCAAGGTCGCGCAGCTGCGGCAGGAGCGGGACCGGGCCCGCGGCCGGCTCGCGACCGCCGAGGCCGAGCTCACCGAGGCCCGGCAGCGCCTGGCCGAGCTCACCGACGAGGTCACCGCCCTGCACGGCCAGCTCGTCGCCGGCCGCGCGCAGCTGGAGCGCTCCCGCGCCGAAGCGGACAAGGCGCCGCTGCTCGCCGACCGCCTGCTGCGCCTGGTCGCGCCGGCCCGCGGCACCGACGACACCCGCGGCATCCAGGCCGGCGAGCCGCAGCCGCGCACCGGCGTACTCTCGCCCGAGGCCCTGGCGACCGCCGCCCGGCAGGCCGGGGTCCCCGACGCCACCGCCTGGCTACCCGCACTGCTGGAGCGTCTGGCCCGACCGAGGCCACCCGAGATGCTCATCGGCCTCGAGCGCACCCTGCGGGTCGAGATGCTCGGCGGCGGCGCCGAGATCGGCGGCTCCTGCGTCCTCGTCACCGCCGGCGACACCCGCATCCTGGTAGACGCAGGCCTACGCCCTGGCGGCCGGACCGCCGAGGAGTGCGCGCCACCGCGCATCGACCGCGCGCTACGCCGCCGGCTCGACGCCGTCGTCGTCACGCATGCGCACAACGACCACGCCGGCTGGGTGCCGACCGTCCTGCGCCGCCAACCCCACACCCCCGTCTACGCCACCAGCGCCACCATCGACCTGCTCGGCGTGATGTGGGCCGACGCGCTGCGCCTCCAGGCCCGCGACACCGACGGCGACCCGGCCGAGAGGCACTTCGACCCGTCTGATGTCACCGCCGCCCTGGAGGCCCTGACGGCGGTGGAGCCCGGCACCACGCGCACGATCGGCGACCTGACGGTCGAGCTCTTCCCCGCCGGCCACATCCTCGGCGCCTCCGGCGTGGTCGTCCACGCCGGTCGGCGCCGCGTGGTCGTCTCCGGTGACGTGTCGAAGACCGCCCAGTACACCGTCGGCGGCATCGAGCTGCCCGCCGGCGCCAAGCGAGCCGACCTGCTGCTGCTCGAGTCGACCTACGCCGGCCAGGGTCGCCGCCGCCCGAGGTCCGTCGCCGTCGAGGAGATCATCGAGGCCACCACCGGCGTGGTGGCCGCCGGTGGCCGCCTGCTGGTGCCCGCGTTTGCTTTCGGGCGCGCCCAGGAGCTGGCCATGCTCTTCGCCACCGAGATGCCGGGCGTCGACGTCCTGGTCGATGGTCTGGCCCGCGACGTGACGGAGGTGTACGAGCAGCACCTGGGTCCATCGGGCTCGCCGCTGCGCATCTTCGGCCGCTCGGTACTCCCCGTACCGCGCGGCAAGTCCGACCAGTACATCCGCCAGCACCGCACCGGCGTCGTCATCGCCACGTCGGGCATGCTGGACGGCGGCCCCGCGGTCCGTTGGGCACGCGCGGTCCTGCCGGATCCGGCGTCGGCCCTCATGCTGGTCGGCTACCAGTCCCGCGCGTCCGCCGGCGCAAACCTTCGCGAGGCGGCGCTCTCCGGAGCCGCGAAAGCCGACCTGCCAACGGGCTACGGTGCCCACGACCCGGTGCCGCTGCGGGCTCGGGTCCTGGACTGCCAGCTGGGCGCGCACGCCTCGGAGGACGAACTGGTCGAGGTGATCCGCGACATCACACCTGACACCGTGATGCTGGTCCACGGTACCCGGCGGGGGCAGCAGGCCCTGGAGGAGCGCTTGGCCCGTCGTGGCCAGCCCACCACCCCGGCGACCACCGTCTGGCGCGCCGGCGGGTCTGATTAGCCCGGCATTTCAGTATCGTCGGCGTAGCAGTAGAGCGTTGGCATAGACTGATCCCGATGTCTGGTTCGGCTCTCGATCGGGACGGTGAAGGTCAACATCTGACATCTCCTGGACTGAGTAGGCCGTTGGTGTGGTCCTTTGTGCAAGTCCGGCCGATTCCCCGGCGATGGCTGGCGTAGGTAACCTCCGGAAAACCCCAGTCCGACATCCGAGATTCGTATTCCGTGGTCCGGATACGCCCCGGACCGCCGAGGGGGCGGTGATTTCGTGGCCGCATCGTCCGGTCCTGCCGGCACATTCGCCGCAGGGCTCCGCCAACTACATGAGGCAGCGGGAAGCCCCACATTGGCCGAACTGGTGCGGCAGGGAGCCCGCCAAGAACCACGTTTGGCATTTGCGGAAACGTCACTGAGTGACTGGTTTCGCGGCGTCTCGATTCCGAGCGACGAAGCAGTGGTGCGGTTCCTCGCTGATTACCTTGAGGCACGAGCTGCCCGGCGAACAGCTTCGTACGCACCACGCGGCAGCCGGTGGTGGCTCGAGCGCCGCCAGGAGGCGTGGGATGACCGGCACAAGCACCGTCGCGGGCATCCGGCCGACCGTCCGCCGAGCCCTGCCGCCGACAGGAAACCAGCGCTTTGCGTCGGTGTCGCGCCGACCATGGTGACAGGTCGGCAACCCCGAGCCGTCGACGATCAACTAGCCACGGCAACGGTCGGTCAGGCTGCCACCGTCATCGTGGGCATGGGCGGCGTCGGCAAGACCCAGATCGCCGCGGCTCTGGTTAACCGATTGAAGAACGAAAATGCTGTCGATCTGCTGGTATGGGTTCCGGCAGCATCTCGAGACGGGATCATCACGACGTATGCGCGAGCCGCGCATACGGTCGAGGTGGGCGAGATCGATCCGGACCTGGCTGCCGCAAATTTCGTAGCCTGGTTGGGGCAGCCCCACCGTCGCCGCTGGATAGTCGTCCTCGACGATGTCACGGACCCGGCCGATCTCGCTGGCCTCTGGCCGCCGGTGGCCGAGAGTGGCCGTACCATCGTCACTTCCCGTCGTCGCGATCATGCAATGCTCGCCGGGCACAACGTTGTGGACGTCGGCGCCTTCGACGACGCGGAGGCCGTCCGGTACCTCTGTGAGCAGTTCGGCGAGGGCGAGAGCAGCGCCGAAGCCGCTGCTCTCGCCGCCGACCTGGGCCACCTCCCGCTTGCTCTGGCCCAGGCGGCCGCATACATCGCCGATCGTGGGCTGACGTGCGCACGGTACCGGGCACGTCTGGCTAGACGGCGCTCGCTCGCGGATCTGACGCCAGACGCGCTGCCTGACGGCCACCAGCACGCGGTGGCAGCCGCGTGGCAACTATCGATTGAACTCGCGAACGAACTCCGGCCGATCGGGCTGGCAAAAGCGGTGCTCGAGTTGATGGCACTTCTAGACCCGAACGGAGTTCCTCTCAACGTTCTGGCAGCTCGGGTCGTCACGCTCCACGTCTCACGGCAGACCGGCGTGGATTTCGACGCCGAGGACGTCTTCGACGCCCTGCACAACCTTCGCCGGCTGAGCCTCGCCACCGTGGACGAGCCCGCCGGCGTCGCCCGGGTTCACGCGCTGGTGCAGCGGGCCACACGCGAGGCAACTCCACCGGAAGCCGTCGATGCGGCAGTTATCGCGCTGACCCAAGCGTTGTTGAGTGTGTGGCCGGAGACTGAGCGAGACGCCGAAGTCCAGATCCTGCGGGCTAGCGTCGCCTCGCTGCGACAACTCGCCGGCGACACTCTATGGAAGGGCCAAGACAACCGCGGTGAGGTCTTGTTCAAGGCGGGAAGCAGCCTCGGTTTCACTGGACAGGTCTCCGCCGCAGCCTCTTACTTCGACGATCTGGTGGCCATGGCGTCCGCCAGAATCGGCACCGATCATCGTGACACGTTGTACGCGCGCTATTGGGCGGCGTACTGGCTCGGTGACACCGGCGACATCACGGGCGCCATTTCCGCCTTGACGTCGTTACTCGTTGACCAGCAGCGGGTGCTGGGGCCGGACAGGGAAGCTGACATTTTGTCTACGCAACACGAACTCGGTTACTGGTACGGCCGATCCGGTGACACCGCTCGGGCGGTCCGGAGCTTGAGCGCCGTCTTGCCCAACCGCATCCGGGTGATCGGCGACGAACATGAAGAAACGCTCCAAACTCGTAGCAGCCTTGCATACTGGCGGGGCCGGAATGGTGATGTTGCAGGCGCCCTTGCCGACAACATCGAGTTACTCGCCGACCGCACACGTATCCTCGGTCCCGAGCATCCCAAAACGGTGAACACTCGACACGAGATTGCGTACTGGCGCGGCTGCTCCGGCGACTTCGAGGGCGCTGTCGAAGGCTTCACGACCGTACTGCACGATCGGACGCGCAGCCTGGGTGCGGAGCACCCCGAGACGCTATCGACGCGGCACAGTCTCGCCTACTGGCGTGGTAGGGCCGGCGACCCAATCGCCGCGGTAGCCGAGTTGCGCGAGGTGCTGGCAGATCGCCAACGCGTTATGGGCGAGGACAATCCGGCGACGCTTACCACTCGACACGCTCTGGCCTACTGGACCGGGCATGCCGAAGGACCGGCAGCCGCAGTCACCCAGCTGGAGGCAGTCCTGGCCGACCGTCGGCGGGTGCTCGGTCCCGACGACCCGGACACTCTGCTCACTCATCACGAGCTCGGCTGCTGGCGGCACCGCGCTGGGCAGCTGGAGCAGGGCATCGCCGACCTCGTTGACGTGCACCGTGATCGGGAGCGCGTCTTGGGTCCCGTCCACCCCGACACATGCGCTACTCGGGCTGAACTCGAGCGCCTACGGTGACATCCGGCGGGCACGGGACCAAGGAAGCCAAATAGCCGCCCGTAGCGGATGAACCACCCGGGCCACGGCCGACCTCTGTGGAGAAACTGCTGAGCTGGCCAAACGTGGGCCGCCAGGGACTCGAACCCTGAACCAATGGATTAAAAGTCCACTGCTCTGCCATTGAGCTAGCAGCCCGCGCCCTACAGGGTACCGGGCGGTCCGCTGCTGGCCGCAACGACTTTCCGGCCGGCCGTGTTTCTGCAGCTTACGGTCGACCTCCACCGGTCGGTCGTGACGGAGCGTCGCGGTTTGCTGACGGGCGTCACACTGCTGGCATGGACGGGGAATGTGCCGAGCTGGAGTGGAGCCCGATCGTCTCCGCGCCGGTGCACTCGGCGTTTGCCGGGGTGCTGGCCGGGCTGGTGTTCGCCGGCATCGTGGTCCTGCTGTCCGGGGCCGGCGATCAGGTGCGGCGCACGAACGCGCTGGTGACGTTCGGCAGCTCGTTTCTCGTCCTCGCGTTCGACGCGTTCCTCTTCGGGGTCATCGCCGGCGAGCGGGTGTGCGGGCGGGCCTGGACCGAGACGCTGTACGCGAGCGGCCTGCTCGGGCTCGGCGCGCTGGGCATCTTCGCGGGCATCTGCTGGCTCATCGACGCCGGGGACACGACCTCGGGCCGGATGACCCGGTTCTACGTCGTGACCACGTACGTCATCGCGCTCATCGTCAGCTACCACGTCGGCGCGACGGCTATCGAGTACCTCGACGATCTTCGCCGGACGTCGAGTGTGCCGGGGTGGCTGGTGGCGGTCGCGGCGGGCTACCGGTGGGTGATGCTCGCCGCCGTTCTCCTGGTGGGCGCCTCGCCCCGGCTCCGGCGACGGTGGGGGACGCTCGTGACGTCCACCGCCTACGCGTACGTCGCCTGCGTGGTGCTGGCGCTCTACGGCGCCGGCGGCGCATCGGGCAGCGCTCAGGACTGGACGCATCCGTCGGCCGCGCTGATCGCCGGTAACACGGTCCTCGCGCTGGCGTTCCCGGCGCTCGCGGTCCTGGCCCAGGTCATCACGCTGCCGTCCCGCGTGCCGGCGGTCGTGGAGGAGCAGGAGCCGGAGCGCCGCACCTGACCGCCCGGAGCAGGTGCGTGCGGACGGCCGTGGGGCGCGTCCGCACGTACCTTCGGGTCAGCGGAAGCGGCGGAAGAAGGTGCGCACGTCCGGCACGAGCAGGTCGGGTGCCTCCATGGCGGCGAAGTGCCCGCCCCGGTCGAACTCCGACCAGTGCACGATGGCGTTGCCACGCTCGGCGTACTGCCGAATGGCGATGTCTTCGGCGAACACGGCGACGCCGGTGGGGATTTCGCTGCGCGTGGGCCAGTTACGGGTGTGCATGCTTTCGTAGTAGAGGTTCGCGGCGGAGCCGGCGGTGCCGGTCAGCCAGTACAGCATGACGTTGGTGAGCATCCGGTCCCGGTCGACCGACTGCTCGGGCAGGTCGCCGTGGGTCCATTCCTTGAACTTTTCGACGATCCAGGCCAACTGCCCGGCCGGCGAGTCGAGCAGCGCGTGGGCGAGGGTCTGCGGACGGGTGGCCTGGATCTGGAAGTATCCGTTGCCCTCGCTCAGGAACGCCTTCATCCGCGTCAGGCGCGCCCGTTCCGCCTCGGTGAGCGCGGCCTGCTCGTCCTCGCTGATCTCCCCGAACGGGATGAAGCCGACCGTGGCGGCGTTGACGTGTACGCCGACCACGTGCTGCGGATCGACCCGGCCGAGGTCCGGGGCCACGAACGCGCCGAAGTCGCCACCCTGCGCGCCGTACCGCTCGTAGCCGAGACGGCGCATCAGCTCGGCGAACGCGGTCGCGATCCGCCTGCTGTCCCAGCCCGGCCCGGACAGCGGCCCGGAGAACCCGAATCCGGGCAGCGACGGGATCACCACGTCGAACGCATCGGTCGGATCGCCGCCGTGGGCCCGGGGATCGGTCAGCGGGCCGATGACGTCGAGGAACTCGACGATGGAGCCCGGCCATCCGTGCGTCAGCAGCAGCGGCAGCGCGCCGGGTTCGGCGGATTTCGCGTGTACGAAGTGCAGCCGCTGCCCGTCGATCTCGGTGACGTACTGCGGGTGGGCGTTGAGCTCGGCCTCGTGCGCGCGCCAGTCGTACTTGGTGGCCCAGTGCTCGGCCAGGTCCTTCAGATAGCCGACCGGCACGCCGCGCTCCCACGCCGGGCCCGGCAGTTGCCCGCCCCACCGCGTGCGGGTGAGACGCCCGCGCAGATCGTCGAGGTCGGCCTGGGGAATGTCGATACGGAACTCGGTGATCGCTGTCATGGCTCCAGACTGACGACCACTGCGGACAACTTCGGTCCTCAAATGAAGGAGGGCTGAAAGACCTGGCGGCGGCCCCCCACACCCCAGGGAGGGCCGCCGCCAGGTTCGGAAGGAAGCAATGAATCAGCAGGACAGGGAGCCGGCCCCCACGCCCGTGCCCAGGATCGACACGAAGCGCTGGTACGCCGACACGCGGCTCTGCACCTGGGCCGGGTTGCGGCCCCCGCACTCCAGGCTGCCGTTGATGCTCCGGATCGTCTCGCCGAAGCCGGCGCCGTTGACGATGGCGTTGTGCGGGGTCATGGTGCCCGGGCCGCTCTGAGTGTTCCAGTACCAGAGGGCGGTCTTCCAGGCCACGGCCGAATCGGTCTGCACGAGGTTCGGGTTGTGCAGCAGGTCGATGCCCAGCGCGTCGCCCGCGGCCTTGTAGTTGAAGTTCCACGACAGCTGGATCGGGCCGCGGCCGTAGTACGCCGACTGGCCGGCCGGGCAGCCGTAGGACTGGCTCGTGTCGCAGTAGTGCGGGTAGTTCGCGGTGTTCTGCTCCACCACGTACACCAGGCCGCCCGTCTCGTGGTTCACGTTCGCCAGGAACGCGGCCGCCTCCTGCTTGCGCACGTCGTCCGAGCCGGTCTTCGCGAAGCCGGGGTACGCCGACAGCGCCGCCACCAGGCCCGAGTACGTGTAGAAGGAGTTCCGGCCCGGGAACATCTGGTTGAACTGGGCCTCGCTCACGACGAAGGAGCCGTTCGAGGGGGGAGGAGTCGTCCCGCCACCAGTTCCACCACCAGTGCCGGTGCACGCGTACGGGTCCCAGTACCAGGTGCTGATCACCGGGCTGTAGCCCGGGTTGTCATGTTCGGCGACGTAGAAGTTACCGTCCGTGAACTTCACGATGTCCCCGGTCGCGTAGTTGCGGCCCTGCACCCACGCCGGGAAGCTGCAGCCGCCCGCGGTGCCGGTCTGGGTCGGGGGCTGCGGGGTCGAGCCGCCGCACGAGCCCTGGTCCTGCCAGACGCCGGTCGTACCGGGGGGCGCCTCGTTCTGCGTCCACCACTTGGCGAGGAAGTTGTGGCCGTTGCGGGAGACCGTCGCGCCCCCGGTGTAGACCGCCGAGGCCTGCCAGGCGGGGCTGCAGGACGCGGCCGACGCGGGGAGCATGTTGAAGACCGCGACCACCCCGCCCACGACGGTCACCGCGGCCAGCATCGCCCACAGGCGCACTCTCGACACCGTTGATCACTCCTTACCCAGGTCGTCTGACCTGCCCATCCGACCAGGCGGAGGGGCGTGAAGGAGCGAACGTCATCTTTTTATGAAGAATATTTACGGTTGTCTTGAGACATGCGGCCCGGCGGTGATCTACGTCACTGCGGCGTGTCTTCAACTGGAAGAGGACAAACCGTCCGGTGCGCGAATTCGGCGCCCTGGGTACAGTGACCCACGGTCACGTCCACGAGGGCACCGCCCCCGGTGCCGGGCGAGGCTGCCGCCTAATCGCCGCACTGTGGCGAGCCGGGGACCCACCGTAACGTTGGGGTGAATCCGCCCTTCTCCCGAAGGGTGGTAGGGGTCGTTCCGTCCCGAACCCGTCAGCTAACTCGGTCGGCGGCCGACGGAAGGAACAACGAACAAGATGTCATTGCGACATCCCTACCGGCGCCTGATGGTCGCGCTGCTGGCGGCATTCGTGCTCGGGGGGCTCGCCGCCACGCCCGCCGCGGCCGAGCCCGGCGGCGACACCGGCGACGAGGGCTCCAGCGCGAACCCCACCCTGGGCTCCGTACTCGAGGACAGCACCCGGGCCTGGTCCGAGGCGAAAGAGAAGTTCGACGCCTCGGTCAAGCGCCAGGGCGAGCTCACCGCGCAGCTGCAGGCGACCGAGGCCCAGCTCGCGACGGTGCAGGACCAGGTGGCCTCGATCGCCGTCGCGGCCTACCGCACCGGCCCGCTCACCACGTTCGCCGCGCTGATGGACTCCGGCAGTCCGGACGGCTTCGCCGAACGGGCCGGCACCATCAACCAGATCGCCCACCACAACGACAACCTGCTGCACCAGCTCAAGCAGCTCAAGGACAGCCAGGCCGCGCAGAAGAAGGCGCTCGAGGACGAGGTCGCCGCGCAGCAGCAGCAGGTCCAGACGATGGAGCAGAAGAAGAAGGACGCGGAGAACGCCCTGAAGCTGGCCGGCGGCCCGAGCAAGGGCTTCGTCACCGCCAACCTGCCGACCGCCGACCCGGTGCCCCGCACGTCCACCGGCGCGCTGCCGAAGGAGTCGTGCAGCGTCAAGGACCCCACGACGACGGGCTGCATCACCCCGCGCATGCTGCACGCGATGCAGGAGGCGCAGAAGGACAACTTCAAGCGGTTCGTGGCGTGCTTCCGCCCGAGCGGGCCGTACGAGCACCCCAAGGGCCGGGCCTGCGACTTCTCGGTACAGACGAAATCGGGATTCGGCGGCGTGGCCTCCGGTGACGACTTCGTCTACGGCAGCACGCTGGCCGCGTACTTCGTCAAGAACGCGAATGCGCTCGGCGTGATGTACGTGATCTGGTTCAAGGAGATCTGGACGCCCGCCGTCGGCTGGCACCATTACAGCGGCGTCGCCGGCGATCCCTCCAGCGACCACACGAACCACGTGCACCTCTCGATCCTGTAATCCTCAAAGACGCGAGCGGCCGGCCGATGGGGCAACCGTCGACCGGCCGTTTTCCGTGGCAAGGGGATTGCAGTGAAGTACCGTCTCGTGACCCGCAGCGACTTCGACCGACTGGTCTGCGCGGTCCTGCTGCGCCACCTGGACCTCATCGGCGACATCACGTTCGTGCACCCCAAGGACGTGCAGGACGGTGCGGTCGACGTGGGCCCGACGGACATCCTCACCAACCTGCCGTACGCCCCCGGCGCCCACCTGGTCTTCGACCACCACCACTCGGAGACGCTGCGCACCGGCGGGCTGGCGAGCAACCACGTCATCGACGCGGAGGCCCCGTCGGCGGCCCGGGTGATCTGGGGAAAGCAGAAGCTCAACACGGTGTTCGCGGTCGGCAGGTCGATCCTCGACCGCAGCTCGCCGACGGACATCGGCTCGGTCATGCTGCAGTACGGCGGCGGCGGCCACCTCGCCGCCGGCACCTGCCAGGTCCCGCACGACCGGTCCGAGCAGGTCCTGCACGAGCTGATCGAGAAGGTCGGCGCCCCGATGAGCTCGAGCGCGAGCCGCAAGGGCTAGCCCCTGGAGGAGCTACAGGAGTTCCGTGTCGCGCAGCAGGCGCCACAGGCCGGCACCGTCCGGGGCGCCGAGCCAGCGCCAGTCGTCGGGCGGGAACCGCCGCGGGTTGCCGGCCACGCCCGGGACCGCGCCGGCCAGCACCGCCTGCGTGGGCGAGAGGTGCCGGATCGCGACCGCCGCGATGCTGTCCGGGTGCTCCGCGGCGAACTCGGCGTAGATCTCCGGGTCGTGCTGGCCGTCGTCGCCGACGAGCAGCCAGCGGATGTCCGGGAACTCCTGGGCGAGCCGGGACAGCGAGGCCCGCTTGTGCGCCTGGCCGCTGCGGAAGAACCGGTCCGCCTGTGGCCCCCAGTCGGTGAGCAGCAGCGGGCCGGCCGGGTACAGGTGCCGCGACAGGAACCGCGTGAGGGTCGCCGCCACGTTCCAGGCGCCGGTGGACAGGTAGAAGACGGGCGCGCCCGGGTTGGCGTTGACCAGCCGCTCGTACAGCACCGCCATCCCTGGTACCGATGCCCGGGCGTGCTCATCCAGCACGAAGGTGTTCCACGCCGCCAGCAGCGGCCGCGGCAGCGTCGTGACCATTACCGTGTCGTCCACGTCGGAGACGATGCCGAGGCGGGTGGCGGCCGGGTCGATGATCCGGACCGGCGCCTCGACGGGGTCGCTGTCCTCGCACTGCAGCGTCACCGTGGCCCAGCCGGGGGCCAGGTCGGCCTCGACCACGAAGTCCACGAACCCGCCGCGGTCGCAGCGCACCTCGCAGGTCTGCCCGCCGGCCTGGATCCGCACGAGCGCGTTGCTGACCGACACCGCGGTGAACGAGCGCCAGCCGCGCAGCTTCTTGAGGCGCTTGCCGGGCTTCGGGTCGATGCGGGCCAGCAGCACCCGGCCGAGCACCCGGACCCAGCCGGGCCTGGTCTCGGTCGCGGCGGAGCCGTAGCCGGTGTAGGCGGTGACCGCGACGCTCCAGCCCCGCCGGCGCAGCCGCCGCTCCAGCACGGCGTGGAAGGCGTCCTCGATGCGCGCCGCCCGGTGCAGCGGCAGAGGCGCGCTGCTCGGAGAGCTCGAGGTCAGGGACACCGCCCCACCCTGCCACAGCCCTGCCACCGGTGCACCCTGCTAGCCGATCAACTCAACGTGACCAACAGACGACGGTGGCATGAAACCGTGAGCCCGAACCGGCGGGGCACTTCTAACGTGAATGTCATCGAGGAAACATGAAGGTACGAGGCGCACAGGAGGTGCGAGATGGCTACCACTTTCGAGGCCGTTCGGGCCGAGGCGCTGTTCGCCTCGGATCTGCAGGGCTCGCAGGCCCCGGCGCGCGGCGAGATCCGCACCGCGGTCGCGGCGACCCTGCGGCGCATGGGCGTGCAGGGCTGCGCGGCCCGGGTCGCGAGCGAGTTCGGCGACCACCCGGAGACCGCCGTCGCCCGCATGGCGTGGGCGCTGGCCCAGATCCGCGCGACCTACCCGGTCGAGGGCTCCAAGACGCTGCGGGCCATTCGCTCGATGCGCCGCCCGGGCGCGGTCATCCGTCCGATGGCCGCCTGAAAAGCCTGAATAAAAGGCGCGGCCGTCGGGCATTACCACGGCCATGCAGGAACTGCACGTCACCATTGACCCGGACGGCGCCGACCCCGCCGTCCAGCGGCTCCAGGAGCCGCTCGAGGCCCAGCTGACCTCGGCGCTGCAGCGCGCCGCCGAGGTCGTCAAGGACGACTACCACGGCGAGTCCGTGGACGAGGTGAGCCAACGGCTCCTCGAGGTCGCCCGCGCGAGTCTGCATCCGGACATCGCCGGCGCCTGGCTGCCCGACCAGCGCGAGCTGCGCCAGGCCGCCGAGGCGATCGTGAGCGATTTTCACTGATTGCCCCGATCATGCAACCTGTCCGCCCCACACTGTCTCCAGAGCCCGCAAACCCAGGAGGCCTGCAGTGGAGCAGCACAAACTCAAGATCGACATGAACGACGCCACGGTCGACCAGCTGCGCGACCACCACTTCGCGCTCTTCGGCCTCCACGCGATCGCCACCTCGGCGAGCGGTGCTCCGACGATCTGGCTCTCCGCCCACTATCTCGAGCGGCACCTCGAGATCACGTGGCGGGAGACGTACTCGATGTACACCACCCGCCAGACGGCCCACGCCCCGAGCACCAAGGTCGTCGCCACGCACAACTACCCGGCCCCGCTGGGCAGCGTGCTGACCGTCGCGGGCAACGACGGCGCCGGCATCGTGACGCCCGGCGGCCCGGCCGGCCACATGGAGATCGACAACACCGGCCGCACCGAGCTCGGCGCCGGGCTGTGCCTCCACGACTCGCACGGGATGTACCAGCCGATGGGGGTCTTCGACCTGATCGACGTCGACCTGTTCCAGCCGGTGCCCAAGGTCGCGTTCTTCTTCTCGCCGATCCCGCACACGGCCGGCGAGATCGCCACCCGCTCGCTCGGCCCCGGCGTACTGCTGGACTACCAGATGTCGAGCAACCGGGAGCTTTCGGTCGAGTACGACATCCACGACGGCTGGTCGACGAACAACCGCCCGTACGCCCGCGCGATCGCCGCCAACGAGCCGCTCAACCCGCTCCTGCTGATCCGCTCGTCGGCCCTGCAGGCCCTGGCGATGCAGCGGCAGCGCATCACCGCGCGCTAGACGTTGCTGATCCAGCGCACCGCGTGCGCCTCGGTCGGGTCGGGCGGCTCCCAGCGCCCGGCCATCCGGTCGATCACCGCGGGCGGCACCGTCCGGGCCCGCGCGCGGTTGCGCCGGTGCACCACGTCGGGCGGCGCCTCGACGCTGACGACCTCGACCCGCGCGCCGTAGTCGGCGGCCAGCCCGATGCTCCGCGAGCGCAGGGCGCGGGTGAGGTTCGTGGCGTTCCAGACGTACGCCGTGCCCGCGCGCAGATGCTCGCGGGCGCGCGCGTAGGCGGCGGCGATCACCGGGCCCTGGTCGCCGGTCGGGCGCACGCCGAGCTCGTCGCGCAGGTCGTCGAGGCTGATCACGGGCACGCCGGGCCGGTTGGCCGCGATCCAGTGGTCCTTGCCCGCGCCGGGCAGACCCGACATCACGGTCACCGTGAACCGCGTGCCGTCGAAGGCGGCATAGCCCGGATCGCGGCCCGGGGTCCGGAAATATTCGAACCGGGCATGGTCCGAGGGGAATGCGCGGGGCCGGTCGAAACAGCCGATTTCCCGGGTGTACTGCATGAAGAGCGCGACTTCCGCGAGCCGCTCGGCGTCGCCGCCGGACGCCGCGGCCGCCAGCAGCGCCAGGTCGTCGTTGCGGGCGAGCAGGCTGACCCGGAAGGCGACGCGGTCGAGATCGGGGCGCTCGAGCGCGCCGAAGGGGAGCCGCTGGTGGCGTACCAACGCGGCGACATGCTCCCGCCAGGCGATCGGCACGCCGCGCGCCCACAGGATGCGCCGCGCCCCGAGCTCGCCCGCGTCGAGCAGGAGCGCCGCCGCCCGCACCCGTTCGCGCTCCTCCGGCGGCCGCGCCCGCCACGCGGCGAGGCCGTCCAGCGCCTCCGCGACCGGGTTCACGCGCGGACCCGGTTGGCCACGATCGGGCGGTCCTGCCAGTGGCTGCCCGAGTCGAGGATCGCGGTGTGGAAGCTCGGCCGCACCCATTTGTAGCGGCCCAGTACCGTGCCCGCGTCCTCGAGCTTGAGGTACAGCCCCTCCATCTCCTCGGACATGTCGGTCTCGCGCACGACCTGGTCGGGGTCGGCGCCCCCGGCCAGCGCCGCCTCGCGCAGCGCGCCCCGCCAGCCGGGCGTCCGGCACGTCGACGGGCCGGCGAGCTTGGTCAGCGTGGCGAGGTCGGCGTACTCGCCCTCGCCCAGCACCGGCACGGAGGCGATGCCGAGCCCGGCGAGCAGCTCCCGGCGGCAGGGCGTGGAGAGAAATGTTTCGGATTGACGGTCGTAGACGTCGAACTCGCAGAAATGATGCGGCAACGCGTCGTAGAAGACGGTGTGCTTGGCGTACAGCCACTCGCCGTACAAGATGAAACGTTCGCGCAGCACGGGCCACAGCTGGTATTGCCGTCCGGCCGCCCACGCCTTGAACGGGGCGAACTGCTTCTCGCGCGGCCCGCCCGACAGATAGTGACCGCGCGACTGCAGCCGCAGCGTGCCGTCGGCATCGAAGCTGATCGCGGCGTTGGCCCCGTCGAGCTTCTCCTCCACCACCAGCGGCCGGCCGGCCAGCTCGGCGAACGGCACCTGGGCGAGGTCGTGGTCCCCCGGCTGCAGCCGCGATCCCTGCAGGTGGGGCGTCCGGGGGTACTTGCGCAGCATCTTCCCGTTGTACCGGACCGCGGATGTTGCCCGACATCGGTTTTACGCGGGTGAGGGAAAGGGTCCTACGGCTTCCGCGCGGCGGGCCCGCCCGAAAGCATCGGCGTGACATTGTTTGACCCGAATCAGCTGGCCACTGCACAGATTTGGGCAGATTGGGAGGGTTGTCTTGACGAACAGAACCGTGAAGGGGCTGGTCCTCTTCACCGCCGCGGCCACGCTCGCGGCCGTCGCGCCGGCCTCGAGCGCCCTGGCCGCGCCCGGCGCGCCGGGCGCCGACGGCTACGCGGCCTCGATCCCCTGGGGCCAGTGTGCGAGCAAGGGGCTGCAGTCCCGCGGGGCCGAGTGCGGCCTGCTCGACGTGCCCCTGGACTACGGCAAGCCCAACGGCAAGAAGATCCAGATCGCGGTCTCGCGGATCAAGCACAAGGTCGCCGACAAGGACTACCAGGGCGTCATGCTGGTCAACCCGGGCGGCCCCGGCGGGTCCGGGCTGACGCTGTCGGTGCTGGGCGAGTACGTGCCCAACGGCGCCGGCGACGCGTACGACTGGATCGGCTTCGACCCGCGCGGGGTGGGCTCGAGCGTTCCGGCGCTGCACTGCGACGACGACTACTTCAACGGTCCGCGTCCGGAGTACATCCCCTGGAACAAGAGCATCGAGAGCACCTGGCTGAACCGGTCGAAGGGTTACGCCGAGGCCTGTGGCAAGTCCGGCGGTGACCTGCTCAACCACATCACGACGGTCGACTCGGTCAACGACATGGAGTCGATCCGCAAGGCGCTCGGCGCGAAGCAGATCAACTACTACGGCTTCTCGTACGGCACGTACCTCGGCCAGGTCTACGGCACCCTGTACCCGGACAAGGTCCGGCGCATGGTCCTCGACGGCAACGTCGACGTGCGCAAGGTCTGGTACCAGGCCAACCTGGACCAGGACGTGGCCTTCGAGCGCAACGAGAAGATCTGGTTCGGCTGGCTGGCCAAGTACGACAGCGTGTACCACCTGGGCACGACCGCCAAGCAGGTCGAGCTGCGCTGGTACGCCGAGCAGAACAAGCTGCGCACCGCCCCCGCCGGCGGCGTCGTCGGCTCCGACGAGTGGACGGACATCTTCCTCTACGCCGGCTACTACCAGTCGACATGGACGGAGCTGGCCGACGCCTTCTCGGGCTGGGCCAACGACCACAACACCGAGATCATCGTCGACGCCTACAACAACTACGTCGGCCCCGGCGACGACAACGGCTTCGCGGTCTACAACGCGGTCCAGTGCAGCGACGTCCAGTGGCCCCAGAGCTGGAACCAGTGGCAGCGCGACAACTGGCTGACGTTCCTCAAGGCGCCGTACATGACGTGGGACAACGCCTGGTACAACGCGCCGTGCCTCTACTGGCCGGCCAAGGCCCACAAGCCGGTCAAGGTCGACGGCTCGAAGGTCAAGAGCGTCCTGTTCGTCGGCACCACCCTCGACGCGGCCACCCCGTTCGAGGGCAGCCTCGAGGCGCGCCGGCTCTTCCCGCACAGCGCCCTGCTCGCCGAGGTCGGTCAGACCACGCACGCCAACTCGCTCAACGGCAACGCGTGCATCGACGACACGATCGCGGAGTACCTGTCCACCGGCAAGCTGCCGCAGCGCAAGTCGGGCGACCGCCCCGACAAGAACTGCGACGCCCTGCCGCAGCCGGACCCGACCGCGGCCGCCGCGACGGCTTCGGTGCAGTCCCTGCGCGCGGACAACAGCGTCGCGCGTGAGCCGCTCTACCCGATCGGCCGCTAGTTCGACCCGTACCGAACGAGAGGGGCGCGACCGCTACCGGTCGCGCCCCTTCTTGCGTACGCAATCAGGCTACGAGGAGGCGGAGGCCGAGCTCGGCGGCATCGAGGTCGGCGAGGTCGCCGTTGCGCTCGGCCCATCGGCCCGAGGCGAGGTCGTCGCCGAGCTCGCCGACCACCCGCCGTTCGGTCCGCGGCCCGACTCTCGTCCATACCGACACGGCTCGGCGCACATGCTCGTCCAGGTACGCCTCGGGCCGGCGCCAGTAGGCCTCGAAGAAGCCGTCCGCGCAGTCCCACGGTACGAGCACCGGCTCCGTGCGGCCCTCGATCGCACGGGTCAGGTCGGCCAGTGCGGGCCGGCCGGCGAAGAGGTCCGCGAACTCCGGCAGGTAGTCGCGGGTCAGCCAGAATCGTTGCCGCCAGCCGGCGTCGTCGGCGTCGTACGTGAGCACCACCACCCGGCGGGCGACCCGCCGCATCTCACGCAGCCCGGCGATCGGGTCCGGCCAGTGATGAACGGTGCTGACCGCCATCGCGACGTCGAAGGACCGGTCCTCGAACGGCAGGCACTCCGCGGCGGCGGCCACGCAAGGCGCCGCGTCCGCGGGGCGCTGCGCTCGCATGACCGCCGACGGTTCCACGGCCGTGACGTCGCGATCGGAGGGCTCGTAGGAGCCGGTGCCGGCCCCGACGTTCAGCACCGTCCGGGCGTCACCGAGCGCATCCCAGATACGCGCGGCGATCCGCGGCTCGGTGCGCCGCGTCGCCGGGTAGGCGGACCCGATGGCGTCGTACAGCTGCGCGCCGAACATCTGCAGTTGTTCCTCCGGTGTCGTCCTGATTCCCATGGCCCGGGCCTCCAGTTCCCTGTCGATGGCCGTCACCATGGCGGCCGCGCGGTCGCGCTGGTCCAGCAGCAGCCCGCGCAGCCGGCGCAGGTGCGCGACCGCGTCGGTGGCCGGGTCGTCGACCAGATGCGCGATCTCGCGCAGCCCGAAGCCCAGCCGCCGGTAGGCGAGCACCTCCCGCAGCCGTTCCACATCGCCCGACGTGTAGGCCCGGTACCCGGCCGCGGTCCGCGAGGACGGCTGCGCGAGACCGATCTCGTCATAGTGGTGCAGCGTGCGGACCGTCACGCCGGCCAGCTCGGCCACCCGTCCCACGGTCAGGTGTTCTTCCACGCGACCGACTATGCGGTATGACGCCACGTGAGGGACAAGCCCGGCCGGGCGGCGGCGGGACGTACGTTCAGCTCGTCCGGGCGCCGGCGCCGCTCTCGCCGGCGCGCGGGCCGGTGCCCGCCGACAGGGCGGTAGCCCGGTGCCGCACGACGAAAGCCGCACCAGAGGGCGATCGCGGCCGGTTTGGTTCCGGCGTGCCGGCCGGCGTAGGCGATCAGCTTGTCCGGCGATGCCAGGAGGTCGAAGAGGGCCAGCCGGCCGTCCCGGGGGAAGATCTCGTCGTGCCACTGCAGGTGGAAGAGGACCGGCGCGGTGATCCGCCGCGCCCGGCGCGTTACATCATGCTTGACGCATGACCGCAATTGTGGAACTCACCCGCCTGCGGGTGGCGCCCGAGCAGACCGACGCGTTCCTGGCCGCGCGGCCCGGCATGGTGGCCGACTTCCGGGCCGACCGCGCGGGCTTCCTCGGCGCGCGCCTCGTGCGCCTGCCCGGCGACGAATGGCTCGACATCGTCGACTGGGCCTCGGCCGAGGACCGGGAGGCCTCCCGCGTCAAGGGCGCGAACCGCCCCGGCATCGCGGCGTTCTTCGCCACCATCGCCGACGTGGTGTCCGCCGAAGACGGCGTACCGGTCTAGCGCGATGTACGACGTCAGGATCGTGGACGCGCAGCGCCGCCCGACCGTAGTGGTCCCCGCGCAGACCACCTGGGCGCAGTTCCCGGCCCTGTGGCGCGAGCTGAGCGGCGAGGTGTGGGCCTGCCTGCGGGCGGGCGGGGTGGAGCGGGGATGCCGCAACATCATGCTGTACCTCGACGACAGCCCGCGGGTGGAGATCGGCGTCGAGCTCGGCGTGCCGTGCGCGCTCACCGGCCGGGTCGTGCCCTCCGCGCTGCCGGCCGGGCGCGCGGCCACCACCGTGCACCGCGGCTCCTACGCGGACCTCGGCGCCGCCCATGCGGCCGTGACCGGGTGGTGCGCCGAGCGCGGCGAGCGCACCACCGGCGTGCGGTGGGAGGTGTACGGCCCGAACGAGCCCACGCCCTGGGTCGAGGTCTTCTGGCAGCTCACAGCGGTCGAGTAGACATCGTCACGTGATGGTGGCCGGATTATTCCGGGAAGATGTCCCATTTGGAAGGGCCTCAATATCAAGAAAGGGTGACAGAAAGGGTTCCGACGGATGGCACGGCGGCGTCCCAGCGGTTCGGATGGGCTGGTCCCAGTTCCTCGCCCGAGAGGTGTCGATGAAGCTCATCTCGATCGTGTCCCGGGCCGCCGTAGCGACGGTCGTCACCACCACGGTGGCCGGCTTCGCGGCGGTGGCCGCGCCGGCGGCGGCCTCGGCCGCGACGCCCGCGTTCAAGCTCCGTCCGGCGATCACCGGGCATGTGGAAAAGGTCTCCCGGACCGCACCGCTGTCCACGTCCGACTGCGTCGCGCAGATCGGCATCCACTGCTACTCGCCGCTGCAGTACCGCACGGCGTACAACCTGAACCCGCTGTACGCCCGCGGCGTCACGGGCAAGGGCCGCACGATCGTCATCGTCGACTCCTTCGGCTCGCCGACGATCCAGCACGACCTCGAGGTCTTCGACGCGCAGTTCGGCCTGCCGAACATCAACGTCCAGGTGGTCAAGGCCGGCAACGTTCCGGCGTTCGACCCGACCAACCCCGACCACGTCGGCTGGGCCCAGGAGACGACGCTCGACGTCGAGTACGCGCACGCGATCGCGCCCGACGCCAAGATCGTGCTCGTGGAGACCCCGGTCGCCGAGACCGAAGGCGTCACCGGCCTGCCCGAGATGATGAACGCCGAGAAGGCGCTCATCGACAAGGGCGTCGGCGACGTGATCTCGCAGAGCTTCGGCGCGACCGAGAACACGTTCCCCGGCTTCGACAAGGGCGACTTCTCCAGCATCCAGAAGCTGCGGTACGCGTACGCCGACGCGGCGGTGCACGGCGTGACGGTGCTCGCCGCCTCGGGCGACGCGGGGGCCACCGACTACCAGGAGAACGGGGAGGACCTCTACACGTACCCGGTCAACTCCTGGCCGTCGTCGGACCCGCTGGTGACGTCGATCGGCGGCACGCAGCTCAACCTCGACAACAGCGGCAAGCGTGTCACCGCCGACGTCGTGTGGAACGACGGCTACGGCGCCGGCGGCGGCGGGCTCTCGCACGTCTTCCCGCGCCCGCTGTTCCAGGCCGGCGTGAAGAACGTCGTGGGCAACCACCGCGGCACGCCTGACATCTCGATGAGCTCCGCGGTCGACGGTGGGGCGTGGGTGTACTACTCCTTCGTCGGCGCCGACTCGCCGTGGCACATCTTCGGCGGCACCAGCGAGGCCACCCCGATCTTCTCGGGCATCGTGGCCCTCGCCGACCAGCAGGCGGGTCGCCGCCTCGGTGACATCAACGCGGCCCTGTACCTGCTCGGCGCGGGCAGCACCCGCACGCACCTGCCGACCGGCCTGGTCGACGTGACCTCGGGCGACAACAGCTTCGAGGGCGTGACCGGCTTCCCGGCGAAGCCCGGCTACGACCTGAGCTCGGGCTGGGGCACCATCGACGCGAACAAGTTCGTTCCGGCCTTGGCGTTCCTGTAGCAAAAGGCGCTTTGACAACAAGGTAGAAAAGGCGGGCCGCCCCGGGTGGGGCGGCCCGCCGTCTTTTCGGGCCGGCGGGCTGGAGGCATCTCCCCGGCTCCGATGGGTAAGGATCCGGGTTGACCGAGTGTTGGAGAGGGGTACTGAGCCATGCGCGTGAACGAACTGCTGGCCGAGGGCTACGGGCGGCTGCCCGACCTGGTGCGCGGGGCCGTCGAGGGGCTGAGCGCCGACCAGCTGCACTGGGCCCCCGGGCCCGGGGCGAACTCGATCGGCTGGCTGGTCTGGCACCTCACCCGGGTGCAGGACGACCACATCACCGACCTGGTCGACGGGGCCGAGCAGCTCTGGGTGACCGGCGGCTACGCGGCGCGGTTCGGGCTCAAGCCGCAGGCCCACGACACCGGTTACGGGCACACGCCCGACCAGGTCGAGGGGGTGCGCCCGGAGTCGACGGAGGCGCTGCTGGAGTATTTCGACGCGGTGTACGCCCGCACCCGCGCCTTCATCGGGCGCCTCACCGAGGACGAGCTCGACAAGATCGTCGACGAGCGCTGGGACCCGCCGGTGTCGCTCGCGGTGCGGCTGGTGAGCATTCTCGACGACGACGTGCAGCACGCCGGCCAGGCCGCCTACGTGCGCGGACTCTTGCCACAGTGAGGTAGTACAGGACACACCGTCACCGGCCCCAAACGGTGGTGTACTTGATCCGCAGGGTCCAATGCCCCACATCGGGAGATGCACATGGACGAGCGTTCGCAGCAGCGGCACCGGGTGGTCGTCATCGGCGCCGGGTTCGGGGGACTCTTCGCGACCAAGGCGCTGAAGGGCGCCCCGGCCGACGTCACCCTGATCAACGGCACGGCGCATCACCTGTTCCAGCCGCTGCTGTACCAGGTGGCCACCGGCATCCTGTCGGAGGGCGAGATCGCGCCGCCCATCCGTGAGGTCCTCAAGCGGCAGCACAACGTCAAGACGCTGCTGGGCACCGCGACCCACGTCGACCCGGTGGCCAAGCGCGTCGACGTGGTCGCGCCCGGGGTGGCCTACAGCGTCGAGTACGACTCGCTCATCGTGGCGGCCGGGGCCTCGCAGTCCTACTTCGGCAAGAACGAGTTCGCCGAGTTCGCCCCCGGCATGAAGAGCGTCGACGACGCCCTGGAGCTGCGCGGGCGGATCTTCGGCGCGTTCGAGCTCGCCGAGATCGAGAGCGACCCGGCCGCGATCGAGCGGCTGCTCACGTTCGTCGTCGTCGGGGCCGGGCCGACCGGGGTGGAGATGGCCGGGCAGATCGCCGAGCTCGCGCACCGGCACCTGCCCGGGCAGTACCACAACATCGACCCGCGGCAGGCGCGCATCATCCTCGTCGACGCGCTGCCGACGGTGCTGTCCACGTTCGGCGACCACCTCTCCACGCAGGCGCTGCGCCAGCTGCACAAGCTCGGCGTCGAGGTGGAGCTGAGCACCAAGGTGGTCGACGTCGACGAGACCGGCATCGAGGTCGAGACGGCCAACGGGCGGCGACGCATCGAGTCGGCGACGAAGATCTGGGCTGCCGGGGTGGCCGCGCCCGCGCTGTCGCTGCAGCTGGCCGAGGCGACCGGGGCGGAGACCGACCGGGCCGGGCGGCTCAAAGTCAACCCCGACACGACCGTGCCCGGCCACCCGGAGATCTACGCGGTCGGCGACATGATGTCGCTGGACCAGCTGCCCGGGGTGGCGCAGGTGGCCATCCAGAGCGGCCGGCACGCCGCGGGGCAGATCAAGAAGCACCTCGCGGGCGAGCCGACCGGGCAGCCGTTCAAGTACTTCGACAAGGGCAGCCTCGCCACCATCTCGCGCTTCTCGGCGGTGGCCAGCGTCGGCCGGTTCCACTTCGCCGGGCTGCTCGGCTGGCTGCTCTGGCTGGTGGTGCACCTGCTCTACCTGGTCGGCTTCAAGAACCGGGTCACCGCGGTGCTGCACTGGTTCGTGAGCTTCGTCGGCCGCGGCCGCTCCGAGCGGGTGGCCACGTTCCAGCAGGTCTTCGCGCGGCGGGCGCTGCAGGAGTACCAGTCGAAGCTGCCGTAGGGTATTGCCCGTGGCAGCGCGTCCCGAGCTGATCGCGGCTCGCCGTGATCGCTCCGGGGCAACCCCGGGGACGCGAAATTGAGCACCGCAGCACACCGCCGGCCCACTACCGCGCTGCGCGCGAGCCGGGGCAGGCACGACCGGGTGACGTCGGGGCGCGCTGCCCATGCCCTCGCGCACGCCTTCCTGGCCGCGGCCGACTGGTCGCGGCCGGTTCTGCTCGAGGCCGGGTCCGAGGTCGTCGGGCGCCGCCCGCGCTGGATGGGCCCTCTGGTCACGGCGGTGCTGCGGGGGTACCGCGAAAGGCCCGCCGACCGCCCGCGCGAGCTCGCCGGTTTCCTCGCGGCCCAGCTGCCCCCGCGGGTGCCGGCGCGGATCGTGGTGCGCCGGGCGGTGCCGACGCGGGTCGTGCGCATGCGGTGGGACACGCCGCCGCTCGACGACCTCGCCGCCCTGGCCGAGTGGCTGGAGCTGGACGGCGACCGGCTCGACTGGTTCGCGGACCGGCGGGAGATCAACCGCAAGAGCTCCGCGGAGCGGCTCCGGCACTACCGGTACACCTGGATCGGCAGTCGTCTGATCGAGGCGCCCAAGCCGGCCCTTCGCGGCCTGCAGCGGCGGCTGCTGGACGAGCTGCTCGGCCGCGTGCCGGTGCACCCGGCGGCGCACGGCTTCGTGCCGGGCCGCTCGGTCCACACGTTCGCCGCGCCGCACGCCGGCCGGGCCCTGGTCGTCCGGCTCGATCTCGCCGCGTTCTTCCCGAGCATCCCGGTGCGGCGGGTGTACGGCCTGTTCCGCACGATCGGCTACCCGGAGCCGGTCGCGCACACGCTGGCCGCGCTGTGCACCACGAGCACGCCCTTCGACGTCGCCCGGAGCGCCGTGCTGCGCGCCCCGCACCTGCCCCAGGGCGCACCGACCTCGCCGGCGCTGGCCAACCTCTGCACGTTCCGGCTCGACCGGCGGCTGACCGGCCTGGCGGCGGCCTTCGGGGCCCGGTACACCCGCTACGCCGACGACCTCGCCTTCTCCGGTTCGTTCCGGCCGTCGCCGTTGATCGAGGCGGTGACGGCGGTGGTCGCCGACGAGGGCTTCCGCGTCAACCCGGCCAAGACGCGGGTGCGCGGCCGCGGCGACCGGCAGCGCCTCGCCGGGCTCGTGGTGAACGACTCGCCGGCCGTGGCGCGGGCGGAGTACGACCGGCTGCGGGCCGTCCTGCACAGCGCCGCCCGGGACGGTCTCGAGGCCGCCAACCGCGACGGCCACCCCGACTTCGCGGCCCACCTGGCGGGCCGGATCGCCTGGGTCGGCGCGGGGCGCCCGGCCCGGGCCGCAAAATTGCGGGAACTGTACAGGGCCGTCGCCGCGACAGACTTGTGATCGAATGCGATATTCGACGTCGTGACTGTGGAAGCCGCTCCCGTTCGAGTGTTCGAACGCTCCGACTACACCATCTTCGGCCTTTGCGCCGTGGCCGTCGGTGCCGCGGCGGTGACACGGTTCGCGAACGTGCCCTCTGTGGTGGCCTTCATCGTGGCGGGCGCCGCCGTGGCCGCTCTCGCCTCGCTGGTCGGCCGTAGCGTCGAGCAGCTCGGCGACCGCTTCGGCCCGGGCGCGACGGGCGTGCTGCAGGGCGCGCTGGGCAACCTGCCGGAGCTGTTCATCGGCTTCTTCGCCCTGAAGGCGGGCCTGGTCGCGGTGGTCCAGTCGGCCATCATCGGCTCGATCCTGTCCAACATCCTGCTCGTCCTGGGCCTGTCCTTCGTCGCCGGCGGCCTCAAGCACGGCACCCAGAAGTTCAACTCGGAGCGCGCCCGGACCACGATGGTCCTGATGGTGCTGGCCACGGGCGCCCTGGTGCTGCCGAGCCTCGCCTCCTACGTGCACACGCCGGCCGAGCCCCACGAGAAGGCCCTGTCCATCTTCGTGGCCGTCATCCTGCTGCTCGTCTTCGCGCTGTCCCTCCCGGCGAGCCTCAAGCGCAGCGCGGCCGCGGGCGCGGACGTGCACATGGAGGCGCCGCGCTGGCCGATCTGGCTGGCCGTGGCCCTGCTCGCGGTGGCCAGCGGGTGCGCGGCCCTGGTCTCGGACTGGTTCGTGTACGCCCTGGAGCCCGCGATCGACGCCATGGGCATCTCGCAGGCGTTCGCGGGCCTGGTGATCGTGGCCATCGCCGGCAACGCGATCGAGAACGTGATCGGCATCAAGCTGGCGTACAAGAACCAGTCGGACTACGCCCTGAGCGTGATCATCAACAGTCCGCTGCAGATCGCCCTGGTCCTGGCCCCGGCGCTGGTGCTGCTGAGCCTGCTGACCGCGACGACCCTGACCCTGGTCTTCGCCCCGATGCTCATCATGGCGGTCGCGATCACGGTGATCGCCGTGGCCTTCATCGTCTTCGACGGCGAGTCCACCTGGCTGGAGGGCGCCACGTTGGTCGCCCTGTACACGATCATCGCCGCCGTCTTCTGGTGGGGCTGAGCTTAAGCTTCGCTTTGGTCGGCGGCTCCGGCCCGGCCCGGTCGGTAGGCTGCGGCCGTGGTGGAAGCTGACGCGCCCCGTGGGCATCGCGCGGCGCCCTGGTGGCGCAGCCGCCGGGCCCTCGTCGGGGCCGGCGCCGGGATAGTCGTGGCCGGGGTCGCCACCGTGGCGCTCGTGGCACAGGCGTCCGGGGCGGCCTGCGCGGCCACCGTCGGCAGCACCGCCGGGCAGGCCACGTACTACGCGGCCGACGGCGGCGGGAACTGCTCGTTCGACAAGGTGGCCGAGCCGCTCGTCGTGGCGCTCGGCAACGCCGAGTACCAGGCCGGGGCCGCCTGCGGGGGGTACCTCGACGTCAAGGGGCCCAAGGGCAGCGTCCGCGTGAAGATCACGGATCGGTGCCCGGAGTGTGCCGCGGGGCACATCGACCTCAGCCGGCAGGCGTTCGCCCGGATCGGGGCGATCGACGACGGGATCATCAAGGTCTCCTACAGCCAGGTCGCCAATCCCGCCGTGCCCGGGGCGATGACGGTCCGGGTCAAGGAGGGCTCGTCGCGGTACTGGCTCGCCCTGCGCTTCGACAACACCGGCAACCCGCTCGCCGGCGCCGAGATTCAGTCGGGCGGCTCCTTCAAGGCGCTCGCCCGCACGGACTACAACTACTGGATCGCCGAGAGCGGGGCCGGGAACGGGCCGTTCACCGTGCGGGTCACCGACACGGCCGGACGGCGTACCACCCTCAACGGCGTCACGCTCAGCGTCGGCACGGTGCAGAAGCCCGGGGCGCAGGCCGCCACCGCCTCACCGGCCGCGCCGAAGCCGAGCCGGGCCACCGCGACCGGCTCGGCCGGCCCCACCGGACTCCCCGTCGCCGCGCCCTCGGCGGAGGCGAGCAGCGCCATGCCGGAGGCGGGCTCGCTACAGGCCGAGCGCAGCCCGGGCGGCCTCCAGCGTTGCGGCTCGTAGCTCGGCCGGCGGCGCGTCCGTCTCCATGACCGTGCAGTCGCCCAGGCCGCCGATCGCGACCAGGGCGCGGGTCTGCTGCACCAGGGTCGGGGCGGTTCCGTAGAGCAGGACCGCCATGCGGCGCCGCCAGCCGTCGACCGCCATCGCCAGGTTCAGGTGAGCAAGGACACTCGGGTCGGTCATCACCATGCTGGTGATGGCGCGGTGGCGGTACGTCACGTCGAAGTAGTCGCCGAGCAGCTCCTCGACCTCGGCCGAACCCGCCGCCTCGTAGCGGGCCAGGAGCTCCTCGACGTCGTCGATCAAGGGCTGGACCAGGCCGCGGAGCAGGTCCTCACGCGAGGCGAAGTGGTAGTACAGCGCCGGTTTCGTGATGCCGACGCGCTCCGCGATCTCGCGCAGGCTCGCCTGCTGGACCCCCTTCTCAAGGATCAGCTCCAGGGCGGCGGCCCGGATGCGCTCGGCGGTCTCGCTCGTTCTCGGTCTCGGCACCCCTCCAGCCTAGTTGACTTACCGGGCGGTAAGCATTTACCGTCCGGTAGGTAAGTAAATGACTCGGGAGGGTGGACATGCGCGTACTCATCAGCGGGGCCAGCATCGCCGGACCCGTCCTCGCCTACTGGCTGCACCGGGCCGGCTTCGAGGTCACCGTCGTGGAGCGCACGGCATCGCTGCGCACCGGCACCGGCGGGCACCCGGTGGACCTGCTCGGGCCCGCGGTCGAGGTGATCGACCGGATGGGGCTCGGCGACGTTGTCCGGGCGCACCGCACCCGCACGGACCTCATGGCGCTGGTGCGCCCGGGCAAGCCGGACGTCACCATCCGCGCCGCCGAGCTGCTCGCCGGCATCACCGACCGGCAGATCGAGATCATGCGCGGGGACCTGGCGCAGATCCTGCACAACGCGACGAAGGAGCAGGTGGAGTACCGCTTCGACCGGACCGTCACCGGCATCGAGGACACCGCGGTGACGTTCTCGGACGGCTCCCGGGAGCACTTCGACCTGATCGTCGGGGCCGACGGGCTGCACTCGGGCGTGCGGCGGCTGGTGTTCGGCGACGAACGGGGCTACCGGCACTTCCTCGGCGCGTATCTCGCCGTCTACACCGTCCCCGCGTTCCTGGAAACGCAGACCGTCCTGACGTACAACACCGTCGACCGGGCGATCGCGATCTACCCGACCAACGACCCCGCCCGGGCGCGGGCCGGATTCCTGATCCGCAGCCCCGAGCTCGAGTACGACCACCGGGACCTCGCGGACCAGCGCCGGCTGCTGCGCACGCTCGCGGACGGGCTCGGGTGGGAGGTACCGCGGCTGCTGTCGCACCTCGACGAGGCCCCCGACTTCTACTTCGACGAGATCAGCCAGATCCGGCTCGGCTCGTGGTCGCGCGGGCGCGTGACGCTCGTCGGGGACGCGGGCTACGGCCCCGGGCCGGCGGTCGGCGGCGGGAGCAGCCTCGCGCTGGTCGGCGGCTACGTGCTGGCCACCGAGCTCGCCGCGGCGGGCGGGGACCACACCGTGGCCTTCCCGGCGTACGAGGCCGCCATGGCGGCCACGGTCGAGGCCAGCCGCCGCATCGGCCCGTCGGTGCTCGCGACGCTCGTCCCGCGCAGCAACCTGCAGATCTGGGCGATGGCCCAGGCGATGCGCCTGCTGCCGCGCCTGCCGGCCTTCGCCCAGCGGCGGCTCACCGCCTTCGGCGGCGGCCCGGCGGCGATGCTGGACGGCGTGCAACTGCAGCCGGCTTTATAGTCGGGAACTATCGAACCCACCGACCTCGGCGTCCTCTCCGCGCAGGTCCTCTTCTCGCTGCAGAAGGAGCTGTTCGGACGCCTGGCCGAGCAGGGGCACCCGCGGCTGCGGCCCCGCCACGGCGCCGTGCTGGCCTACCTCGACCCCGAGGGCAGCCGGGCCACCGACCTGGCGGCCCGGTCGGGCCAGCACAAGCAGGTCATCGGCACGCTGGTGGACGAGCTGGAGGAGCTCGGATACGTCGAGCGCCGCCCCGACCCCCAGGACCGCCGGGCCAAGCTCGTCGTCCCCACCGACCTGGGCCTGGACCAGGCGCACAAGTCGCGGGTCATCCTCGCCGGTATCGAGGCGCGGCACGCCGTGGAGGTCGGCGGGGAGGCGTACGCCGCGTTCAAGGCCGTCCTGATCCGCATCGCCAGGGGGTGAATCCGCACCCGTTTCCCGGATGAGGCCGCCCGAAGCCCGGTAGGAAGCGGGGCGTGACCCTGCTCGCGGAACGGGACACGTCCGGCACGGACCGCGGGCGGCCCGTCCGGGTCCGGTGGGGGTCGGGGTGGTGGCCGGCCGGGCTGGTCTTCGTCGCGACCGGGTCGGTCCTGCACGCGTACGGCGTCGCGCTCCCGGCCTTTCTCGCGTTCTCCGCGTACGTCGGGCTCGCCGTCGCCCTGCCCGGAATGCTGCTGTGGCGGCTCATCCACCGCGGCTCCCGCGGCCTCGGCGAGGACCTCGCGGTCGGCACGGCCGTCGGCTACGGCGTCGAGGTGCTCGCCTACATCCCCCGCCCACGCCCTCGGCGTCCCGCTCGCCGCGCTCCTGGTGCCGGCGACGGTTCTCGGGGCGTTCGCCGGGTTCGAACGGCTGCGGCGGTACTGGCACGGCAGCGGCCCCGCCGGCCGTGCCCCGGTCGCGCACTCGTGGACCCTCGCCGCGATCGCGCTGGTCCTGCTGTTCTTCGCGCTCTCCCCGGACCCGTACGGCTGGGTGCAGGACCTGTTCTACCGCGACTACGGCTTCAACGCGACGGACGACGGCTCCAACATCCGGCTCACCCTGTGGACCAGCCCGACCCAGACGTTCGGGGCCCTGCTGTTCGTACCGCTGATGCTGGTCCTGCTGGACCTGCTGCGGGAGCACGGCGGCGACCGCCGGCGCCGGCTCGCCTTCCTGCTGCTGCCCGCCGCGGTGATGGGGGCCAAGGCCAGCTTCCTGCCCACGCTCTTCTGCGGCCTGCTGCTCGTGCTCGCCGTGCACGGCCTCGTGCGCCGCCGCGTGCACGGGATCGCCGCGGCCGCGCTGGGCGTCGTGCTCGGCTGGCTGGTCTTCGCGCAGCTCGTGCTCTTCGGCGGCGAGAGCCAGGGCCTGGGGCCGGGCCCGCTCGACGCCCTGCGCCGCAACCCGGCCGGCGTGAGCACGCATTACACCGAGGATCCGCGGGTGTACCGCCTGATCGTGCTCCTGGCCCTGACGGTCCTCGCCTGGCTGGCGATCTGGGGCGCCGCCCTGGGCCTGCGCCGCCGCCTGCTGCACCCGGACGCGGTACTGCTGCTGGGCCTGGGCCTGGCCGGCTTCTCGATCCTGGTCCTGTTCGGCCACTCGGGCGGCCAGGCCGAGGGCTTCTTCCTGCAGGGCGCCCGCCCGTACCTTGCGGCCTTGGCCACCTGGGGCCTCCTGTCCCTGCCCCGCCCCCGCCGCGTAATTTATTGGCTCGGGGCCGGCGCGCTCTTGATCTACGTCGTACGTTTTCTCGACGGCGCCCAGGTCCCGGCCATCGGCCCCACGCGCCACGCCGCCGCCGTCACCGCCGCCCTCGTCTGGCCCTGGGCCGTCATCGCCGCGGTCGCGCTGGCCGGCCTGCTCCTCGCCCGCCGGTCGGCCAAGGCGTACGCCGTCGTCGCCGTGTTCCTGCTCGGCTGTACGGCCCCCACCGCCGTGCGCCAGATCGTCTACGCGGCCCAGGACGGGCGCGCCAACGGCTGGAGCGAGCGCGCCGACCTGTGGCCGATCGTCACCGAGGGGACCCTGGAGGCCGGCCGCTGGCTCCGCGATCATTCGTCCCCGAACGACCTCGTGGCCACCAACATGCACTGCGCCTACGAGGGCCGGCGCGGCCACTCGGCCTGCGACCGCCGGCACTTCGGCATCGCCGCCTACAGCGAGCGCCGGGTCCTGGTCGAGTCCTGGGCCTACACCGCCGAGGCCCACGACCAGGAGGCGATCCAGGGTGTACCGCAGGAGCACACCGCCTACTGGAACCCCCGGGTCCTGGCCGACAACGACGCCGCCTTCGCCCGCCCGTCCCCCGAGACGATCGGCGTGCTGCGCGATCGCTACCACGTGCGGTGGCTGTTCACCGAGGACGACATCATGCCCCCGTCGCCCGACCTGTCACGCTACGCGACGCTGACGTTCCGCTCCGGCGCCTGCGCCGTGTACCGCGTCGGCTGACCTCCGTCGCACACACGTTCTATCCACAGGCTGTGGACGAACATGTGTACGAACTCCCGGAGTGCCTTCTCGTGCTGGTTATGTGGGCCCGAACGACGTGATCATCGATCGGCTCAAGGGTTTCCGAAAGAAGCCCTAACGGGCACTTAAGCAGTGGTTCACGAACGGCGGGCCGTTACCGTTCGAAGTGGATCGATGACATTGGTTCTTGAGGGTTGCGCCAGGCGCGACCGATGCCCGACAAACCGGACAATTGCCCCCGGCGCGCTGCGTGGGAGCGCTCCCCAGTGGTGCCCTTCGATGTTCAGCGATCAATAAAGAGGATTAACAGACTTTGAAATGAGGTCTGTGGATCATGTTCCGCAGGCGTGGAACCGCTCGATGAAACTTAAATTGACCCGTTCCTAAGGCCCTGCCTAGGTTGGTTTCGCCGGCCGGTGGAAACCGCCGGAAACCAGCTCGACAGGATAGAGGAACTGCAATGGCTCAGCCGCACCCGTCGGGCTCCGGCGGGGGACAGGCACCACGCGGTCGATCCACACGGGGCGGTCCGCCGTCCGCGGTCAACGTCGGGCTCGTGGCCCTTGCCGGGCTGCTGCTGCTCGGCGTGGCGACCGGCGGCGGGCGCGAGACGATGACCCAGCTCTTCGGATTCCTGGTCTTCTACTGCGGCGTCTTCACCCTGGTCTCGCTGACGCTGTCGGTCATCGTGGGGCTCGTCGCGACCGACCGCATCATGCTCGTGGCCCGGCACCGCGTCTGGGTCCAGTCGGTGCACCGCACGCTCGGCATCGTCGCGGTGGCCATGCTCGGCCTGCACATCGCCACCGAGGTGATGGCCGCGCGGGTCAGCGTGGTCGGCGCGCTGGTGCCGTTCACCATGGCGCCGTTCACCATCGGCGCCGGGTCGGTCGCGGCGTACCTGATGATCCTGGTGATGTGGACCGGCATCGTCCGCGCCCGCTTCGCGCAGACCGGCAAGCCGTGGATGTGGCGGCCGCTGCACGCGACGGCGTACCTCTGCTGGCCCGTCGCCCTGTGGCACGGCCTCAACGCCGGCCGCCCGCCGGCGGTCTGGGTGACCGCCAGCTACCTGCTGCTGGGCTTCCTCACCTTCGTGGCGCTCGGGCTGCGGCTGTCCGTCGAGCGCAACCGGCGCCGGCAGCAGCTCGCCGCCGACCGCACCACGACCCTCATCGCGCCCGTGGGGCGGCCGGAGCCGGTCGGGTACGAGCGGCGCGCGCCTCGCACGTCGCGCTCGGCGAACCGGTTCCGCTGGGACGCGCCGCCGGCCGACCAGCAGTGGGCGGCGGAGGAGCGGCCGGCGGATCTGCGCGCCGACTACCGGCGCGAGGCCGTTGCCGACGTGACGCCGGTGACCGCGATCCCGTCCTATGTGGACAGTTTCGTCGAGGCCCCTGTCCCTGCCGCTGCCCCTCGCTTCGTCGAGAGCCCTCGCTTCTCGGACGGCCCGCCGCGCTTCTCCGACGATCCCCCGCGCTTCTCCGACGATCCCCCGCGTTTCTCCGACGATCCCCCGCGTTTCTCTGCCGATGCCCCGCGTTTCTCTGCCGATGTCCCGCGTTTTGCCGAGGGGCCGCGCTTCTCGGACGATCCTCCTTACGAGCCCGAGCACCTCGTCGAGGCCCCCTACGAGCCGGTGTACGAGCCGATCGAGGAGCCGGTCCAGACCTACCGCGGGGTCGCCGCTGCGATCCAGGACGACTACGACCCCTACGCCGCCTACCCCGAGCCGTCCAAAGTGGACGACACCGCGGGGATGTCGCTGCGGGACCGGTTCGCCGCGCGCCGCTCGGCCGCCGCGGCGACCGCCGCCGCCGAGGCGGAGCAGGACCGCTACGCCGACGACGACACGCCCACGCTGGTCAACCTCGACACCCGGCGCGAGCTGCGCCGCCAGGAGCGCGAGCAGGCTCAGAAGAACGTCAGCCGCGGCCGGCGCTACCGCGACGACGATGACGACGACGTCGCGTTCTGGAACCGCATTCGGGGCGAGGCCCGATGAGCTCACGCAGTCGTGGTGCTACCGCGACCGCGGCGCCGCAGGTGCCGACGGTCCTGACGATCGGCCCGGCCCGGCTCACCGCCGGGCTCGACCGGGCCGAGCGGCTGGACCTGCGCGCGCACCAGCAGGTGCACGGCCCGATCGGCCCGCTGGCGATGCGTGGCCTGCTCGAGCTCGCCGAGGACATCCGGCTCACCGGCCGTGGCGGCGCCGGCTTCCCGTTCTACAAGAAGGTCAAGGCCGTCGTCGACGTCGTCGAGCGGCGCATGCTCGCCCCGTACGTCGTCGTCAACGCGACCGAGGGCGAGCCGGCGGCGTGGAAGGACAAGGTGCTGCTGACCCGCGCGCCGCACCTCATCCTCGACGGGGCCGCGCTCGTCGCGTGGGCGCTGCGCGCGGTGGAGATCGTGCTGTGCGTGGCCGACGACGGCGTGGGGGAGCGCTCGCTGCTCAACGCCCTGGCCGAGCGCGACATGCCGGTGCCGTCCCGCGTGGTGCGGGTCCCGCACCGGTTCATCTCCGGCGAGGGCGGCGCCCTGGTGCAGGGCATCAACGGCTTCCCGCACATCCCGCCGGGCATCAAGCGCCGGGCGGCCGAGGCCGGCGTGGCCGGGCAGCCGACGCTGCTGTCCAACGCCGAGACGTTCGCGCAGCTGGCGATCGCGGCCCGGATCGGGCCCCGGCGCTACTGCGAGGTCGGCGACGGGGAGAACAAAGAGCCGGGCACGGTACTGCTCAGCGTCACCGGCAGCGCCCGGCACCCGGCCGTGGTCGAGTGCCCGACGGGTACACCGCTCGAGGAGGTGCTCGACCTGTGCGGCGTCCCGGCCGGGCCGGCCGTGCTCACCGGCGGCTTCCATGGCCGCTGGATCGACATGGCGGGCGCGGCGCGGGCCCAGGTCTCGCGCCGCGGGCTCCAGGCGGTCGGCGGGGCGCTCGGCGCCGGGATCATCCTGCCGCTCGGGCCGGACACGTGCCCGGTGGGCGAGGTGGCGCGGGTGGTGCGGTACCTCGCGGCCGAGTCGGCGGGCCAGTGCGGCCCGTGCCGGCTGGGCCTGCCCGACCTGGCCCGGGCCGTGGACGGCCTGGCGACGGGGTCCGGCGACGCGGCCGTCGTGCGGCAGGCCGCGGCGGCGGTCAAGGGGCGTGGCGCCTGCAGCCATCCCGACGGTACCGCCGGATTCGCCACCTCCGCCCTGGAAGTCTTCGCGGACGATCTCGCCCGCCACGCCCGGTCCGGCGACTGCGGACGCCCGGTCGCCGGGGTGCTGCCGGTGCCCACCGCCCGTGACGAGGGCGGCACGCGGCGGCTGCACGTCGACTGGTCCCGCTGCGACGGCCACGGACTGTGCGCCGACGTGGCCCCCGACCTCATCCGGCTGGATGGCAACGGCTATCCGGCCTTCATGGACGCACCCGTGCCGGTGCGGCTCGAACCCGTTGCCGCGCAAGCGGTGGCGATGTGCCCGGCACTCGCGCTCCGCATGGCTGCCCCGAAACGGTGACGTGATGATCGAGGCATATGGACGCCGCACCGCGCGGCACACCTCCGGCCCCCGCGACGCGGACGACGAGCTGCTCGTCGCCCTGTACCGGGAGCACGCCGACGCCCTGCTGCGCTTCGTCGCGCGGCTCACCGGCGGCGACCGGCAGCGGGCGGAGGACATCGTGCAGGAGACTTTGCTGCGGGCCTGGCGCAACGCGGACCGGTTCGACCACAGCGCGGTCGGCTCGCTGCGCCCGTGGCTGTTCACGGTCGCGCGGCGCATCGCCATCGACGAGCACCGCAGCGCGAGCGCCCGGGCCGGCGAGAGCTTCGGCCAGGACCTCGACGAGCTGTGGCTGGCCGACCTCGCGCAGTCCGACGAGACCGAGCGCGTGCTGGCCAACATGGTGGTCATGGACGCCCTGCGCAGCCTGAGCCGGGCCCACCGCGAGATCCTGGTGGAGACCTATCTGCGCGATCGCACCGTCAACGAGGTGGCCGAGCTGCTCGGCCTGCCGCTGGGCACGGCGAAGTCCCGGGTGTACTACGCACTGCGCTCCCTGCGTGCGGCGCTGGACGCTCGCAAGGGTGGTACGGAGCGCGGCGCCCGATAGTTCGAATACACGCCCGGCAATCTTTGTGAACTTGTCCACTGTGGAACCTTCAGTCTCGCGCCCCTCGGCCGCCCGTACCACTTGGCGGAACACGAGACACGCCAACCGAGGAGGATCCAGTGGCAGCAACCAGGCTCACCGCCACCGTGGCGGGATGTGCCGCGGCGGCGGCCGCGCTGGCCGCCCTGACCGCGTGCGCGCCGCAGGGCGCGGGCGCCGACAACGCCTACGATGCGGCGGCCCAGGCGCAGGCGCCGGCCCTCAATGATGTGGCCGGGGAGAGCCTCGCGCCGGTCAGCACCGCGCCCGCGGCCCCGCTGACCACCGCGCTCAAGGCGGCGTCGATTCCGAAGATGGGCAAGGTCGTCACCGACCAGGACGGGTTCGTCCTGTACCGATTCGACAAGGACACCGCCAAGCCGCCGAAGTCCAACTGCGTCGACAAGTGCGCGCAGGTGTGGCCGCCGGCGCTGACCGACGGCAACCCGGACCTCACCGGTGTCGACACCGCGGTCGTCGGTACCGTCACCCGCGCCGACGGATCCCGCCAGATCACGCTCGCCGGTTGGCCGGTCTACCGCTACATCGGCGACCCGAAGCCGGGCGCCTGGAAGGGCCAGAACGTCGGCGGTGTCTGGTTCGTCGTCGCGCCCGACGGCAAGAAGAACCTGACCTGCCTGCCCACGCCCGCGCCGACCGCGGTGCAGCCGCCGGCCGCCTCGGCCGAGCCGACCGCCACCGGTAACGGCGGGTCCGGCGGCTACTGATGTACTCCGTCGAGCCCGACGGCGCCGGTTCCCGGCCGTGGCCGCGCCGCCGCACCTGGCCCTGGTGGGTCCTGATCGCCGCGGCCGTGGGCGTCATTCTGGGCGTGCCGTCCTGGCGCGCCGCGCTGACCGGCGGTCAGGCGGGCTCGGCGAACGCTCAGCAGACCGCTCCGGCCGCCGCGTACGGCCCGGCCTCGCCGGCCGCCCAGAACCCGGTGCAGGTCGCCGCGGCCGGAACGCAACCGGCCGGGGCCCTGCCCTCGGGGTACACCATGACCAGCTTCGGCCCGCTGGGCCCGGTCGACCGGGAGTTCCTGACCAAGGTGCGCCAGGCCGGGCTCTGGGAGGGCCCGGCCGGCACCATGGCGCAGTCCCGGGCCGCCGATGAGAAGGTCAAGGAGGTCGGCAAGCAGCTCGCCACCGACCACAAGGGCCTCGACCAGCAGGTCCGGCAGGTGTCGGCGCAGCTCGGGGTACCGCTGCCGGACAAACCGAGCGACGAGCAGCAGGGGTGGCTCAACGAGATGAACGCCGCCACGAGCGGCGAGCAGTTCGACGACGTCTTCTCCAACCGGCTGCGGGCCGCGCACGGCAAGGTCTTCGCGCTCGTCTCGCAGATCCGCTCCGGCACCCGCAACGAGCTCGTGCGGACCTTCGCCCAGACCGCGGTCAACGTCGTGATGAAGCACATGACGCTGCTGGAGAGCATCGGCAACGTCAACTTCGGCGCGCTGCCCGAGCCGGTCAGCGGCGCGGCCCCGGCCAAGAAGAGCAACGCCACGCCCGCCTTCGCCCTGCAACCGGACGCCGTCTGGGCGATCGCCGGGGTGGCCGTGGCCATCGGCGCCTTCGCCGCGTTCCGCATCTTCCGCGGGAGCCGGGGTTCCCGGCACCGCACAACGTACTGATTTTTGTACCGTCCATCTTGGACGCTTGATCCTCGGCGCCGTCGAGTGCAAGGAAGGCCTCGACGGCGCCGAGCCCATCGCTTTTCACTGCTCCCCATCGACTGTTATCGTGCGCTAGGCCCCGGTGGAGGGGCCGGTTACCGACGCACACGGGGAGGACGCGGTGACCAACGGGGGTAGTGCCTTGCCTGTCGGCGAGGTCCCGATGGAGGTTTCACAGGCCGCTCAGGCTCGCGGGCTCGGCCCGCTGGTGAGCGAGCGGCAGCTGGCCAACATGCGCAACCGGTTCCTGCTGTGGCTGGTGATCGCCTTGGCCTGCCTCGGCCTGCTGATCGGCGTCAGCGCGATCGGCAGCAAGATGAGCGTTTTCGACGCGATGTACTCGGTCGTCCGGTTCATCGGCCTTTTCTTCTGTTTCGGCATGGTGTTCGCGATCGGCACCGCCATCCGGACGCTGGTTGTGGGCAATCGCGCCTATTTTGTCTACAGCGAGGGCTTCGTCTACCGACACAACGGGAAGGTCCGGGCGTTCAGCTGGCCTGAGACCACCGGACTGCAGTCGGTGCTCGGCAAGCGCGGCGATGCGGCCGGCAAGCTGAGCCACTACAACCTGCTGGTCCAGGGGAGCGAGCCCATCATGATCCCGATCCAGATCGTCAACGGGCGGGACGAGTTCCTCGACCACCTCATGGCGGCGCTGAACCGCCACGGCCGACCGATCACCTGACAGGACCACCATGCAACCTGGATATCCGCCCTCGGATCCGCAGCAGCCTTATGGGCAGCCTCAGCAGCCTTACTCGGCGCCGCCGGCCTATGGGCAGCCGCCGAACTCCGCGCCGCCCGCCTATGGGCAGCCGCCGCAGCAGCAGCCTTATTCGGCGCCGCCGGCTTATGGGCAGCCGCCGAACTCCGCGCCGCCGTCTCCCTCTCCCCAGAGTGGGCCGCCGGCTTACGGGGAGCAGCCGGGTTACGGGCAGCCGCCGGCTTATGGGCAGCAGCCGCCGGCCTACGGGCAGCAGCCGCCGGCCTACGGGCAGCAGCCGCCGGCCTACGGGCCGCCTCAGCAGCCTTATGGGCAGCCTCAGCAGCCGCACTACATGCAGGTGCAGCAGTCGACCGAGGCCAAGAGCGCGCTGGCCTCGAAGGGGCAGCGGGAGATCGTCTTCGGTCTCATCTGGATCGCGGCCGGCATCGGCATCACGGTGTGCACCTACGCGGCGGACATCCCCGTGTACGTCGTCGCCTGGGGCCCCATCGTCTGGGGCGTCGTCCAGGTCATCCGTGGTGTGATCAACCTGGGCCGCGGTCGCTGACGCGTTGCCGCCGGGGTGCGGTTCGTCCGCACCCCGGGGGTTCTCAGCTCGGCCGAAACTGTCATACCCCGCGGCTAGCCTCATCCCCGAAACACGTTGCTTCACAAGTCAAGAGGGGATGGCGGCGGCCTTCTGCTCGAGGTACCGCTGCTCGGGAAGACTTGTGGTGCGCTTGGCGGCGAGGGCGTACCACTCGCGCGCCTCGCCGGGAGCACCGGCCATCTCCAGCAGGTGCGCGCGCACGGCGGCCAGGCGGTGGCTGGAAGCCATCCGGTCGTCGGCGTCGAGGGTCGCCAGCAGGTCCAGCCCGGCCCGTGGGCCCTTCACCATGGCCAGCGCGACGGCGTGGCTCAGCGTGACCATCGGGTTCGGGGCGACGCGGGCCAGCAGTTGGTAGAGGACCAGGATCTGCGGCCAGTCGGTCGCCGCGGTGTCGGCGGCCTCGTCGTGGACGGCGGCGATCGCGGCCTGCAGTTGGTAGGGGCCGGGCGAGCCCTGCGGCAGTGTGCGCGTGATCAGGTCGGTGCCCTCGTCGATCATCGGGCGCAGCCAGAGCGAGCGGTCCTGCTCGGCCAGCGGGACCAGGGTGCCGTCGGGTCGTGTGCGGGCCGGGCGGCGGGCATCGGTGAGCAGCATCAGGGCCAGCAGGCCGGCGACCTCGCCGTCGGCCGGGAGCAGCCGGTGCACGTCGCGGGTCAGGCGGATGGCCTCCGCGGTGAGGTCGCCGCGGTGCAGGTCGGCCCCGGAGCTCGCGGTGTAGCCCTCGTTGAAGATCAGGTACAGCACGTGGAGGACGACCTCCAGGCGGGCCTCGCGCTCCTCGGGCGGCGGCGGGGCGAACCGGGCGCCGGCCGACTTGATCTTCGCCTTGGCGCGGCTGATGCGCTGGGCCATGGTGGCCTCGGGGACGAAGAAGGCGCTGGCGATCTCGGCGGTGGTGAGGCCGCCGACCGCGCGCAGGGTCAGCGCGAGCTGCGACGCCTGCGACAGGGCCGGGTGGCAGCACAGGAAGAGCAGGGTGAGCGTGTCGTCGCGGTCGGGCACCGCGTCGGACGGCTCCGGCTCGAGGGCGGCGACGGCCTGCTCCCGCCGGCGGCGGGCGTCGTCGGAGCGGAACTGGTCGGTGAGGCGGCGCACGGCGACGGTGATCAGCCAGCCGCGCGGGTTGGCCGGGGTGCCCTCGGCGGGCCACTGCAGGGCGGCCGCGAGCAGGGCCTCCTGAACGGCGTCCTCGCAGGCGTCGAACTGGCCGTACCGCCGGATCAGGATGCCCAGCACCTGCGGGGCGAGCGTGCGCAGCTCCTCCTCGACCGTCACAGCCTCATCTCTACACCACCACCGGCCGGGGCCCGCGCGCCCGTCACCTCGACGGCGTCAGACCGCCATCGGGCGGGCCTTGTCGGTCGCCAGTTTCACGGCGATCAGGCCGAGGAGGGTGCCGGTGACGTACCGCTGGGCGCGCAGCCAGGCCGGGCGCCGGGCCAGGAACGCCGCGATGGAGCCGGCCGCGCCCACGATCCCGGTGTTGACCAGGAGGCTGACGACGATCTGCACGCCGCCGAGCAGGAACGCCTGGGCCACGAGATGACCCGCGTGGACGTCGACGAACTGGGGGATCAGCGAGGCGTACATGATCGCCGCCTTCGGGTTGAGCAGGTTGGTCATCAGGCCCATCGTGAACAGCCGGCGGTTCGAGTCCGGCGGCAGCTCGACCGGGGCGAACACCGACGTCCCGCCCGGGCGGACCGCCTGCCAGGCGAGGTAGGCCAGGTAGCCGGCGCCGGCGAGCTTGACCGTCGTGTACAGGGCGGGCACGGCGGAGAAGACCACGGAGAGCCCGGTCGCGGCGAGGGCCAGGTAGACGAGGAAGCCCACGGCGACGCCGCCGAGCGAGGTCAGGCCGGCGCGGCGGCCCTGGGAGATGCTGCGCGAGACGAGGTACATCATGTTCGGGCCCGGCGTGAGAACCATCCCGAGCGCCACGAGCGCGACGCCCGCCGCCGCACCGACAGAGATCATGAGGCCCACGATGCCCCGCCGGTCGGCTACGGAGAACGGCCAATCCGCGATGAGTGGCGTACGACAGCGGGCGTAGGCGCGGTTACGCCCGTCGGGCCACGACCGGAGGCCGCGGATTTGCCAGGCTGTTGGGGTGCGATTCACACCGAGATGGCGCAAGGCGATCCTGACGCTGCACGTGGCCACCGCGGTCGGGTGGCTCGGCACCGACCTGGTGCTGCTCACGCTCGGCATCGCCGGGCTGAGCGGGGCCGCCGACCGGGCGGTGGTGTACCCGGCGCAGGGGCTCATCGGCATCGTGCTCTTCGTTCCGCTGACGTTCCTGGTGTGGCTGGTCGGCGTGGTCAACGCCCTCGGCACGCCCTGGGGGCTGGTCAAGTGGTGGTGGGTCGCGGTGAAGCTCGGCATCGTGACGGTGATGCTGGGACTGGTCGTCCTCGCGCTGTACCCGAACCTCGCCGACGCCTCCGACCTGGGCGCCGCGCTACCGGCCCAGTAGCGCCTCAACCTCGTCATCGCGCCCGCCGTGTCCAGCACGCTGCTGCTGTTCGCGACGGTCCTGTCGACGTACAAGCCCTGGGGCCGCACCCGCCGCGGTGAGCAGGGTGGCCGCGCCCAGCACGCCGACGACCAGGCCGGGCCGCAGCGCCTCGGCGAGCAGGCCGGCCAGCGCCGGTAGCAGGCCCTGCGCGGTCATCAGGCCGGTGCTGAGCAGCCCGAACGCCTGGCCACGGCCGTCGGCGGGCAGCGCGTCGCGGAACGCGGCCTGCACGCCGAGGCCGAACGCGAAGCCGACCCCGACGAGCACGAGCGCGGCGGCGAGCACCGGCCACGCCGGCTGCCCCGCCCGGGTCGCGGGGAGGGCGAAGACCAGGCACGGCAGGCCCATCAGCGCGATGAGGGCCGGAACGAGCCGCTCGCGCCGCGCGGGTGCGAGCAGCCGGCCGACGACCAGGTTGCCGCCGACCATGCCGACCGGGATCGCGGCGAGCAGCCAGCCGGCGACGCCGACGGGGAAGCCACGACCGGCCGCGTACGGGACCATGAGCGCCTCGGCGCCGGTGATGAACGCGGGCGGGAGCCATTGGACCAGTAGCAGGCGGCGGACGGTCCGGTCGCGCAGCAGGGCCGCGTTCCCGCGCCAGCTGGCCGCGGCGAGGCCCTTCGGCCCGGAGGCGGCTCGGGCGCCGGCCTGGGCGGCGGGTCGGGTGGCGGGTCGGTCGTCGGTGTCAGCGTTGGCCTCGGCTGCGGCCCGGCCCGCGACGTGGGCGGCGGGTCGGTCGGCCAGCGACAGCCGGGTCCAGGCCGCGGCGATGACGTGGCCGAGCGCGGCCAGCAGCATCGCGTCGCGGCCGCCCAGGACCGCGACCGCTACGCCGGCGCCCGCCATGCCGACGAGCTGGGCCAGCGAGGAGGCGACGTTGGCGAGGGAGCGGCCCAGCACGTACGCGTCGCCGGTGAGGGTCTCGGCGATGAGCGCGTTCTGGGCGCCCATGAACACCGGGGTGAGCAGCGCCCCGGCGGCGACCAGGGCCAGGGCGGCCCAGACCGGTAGCGCGAAGGCGGCGAGCAGCGCGGCGACGGCGGCCTCGGCGAGGTAGCCGAGCACGATCAGCGGCCGCGGCCGGATGCGGTCGGCGAGGGCACCCAGCACACTGGCCCCGAGCAGCTGGGGCAGGAAGCCGATGCCGTATGCGAGGGCGGCCAGGGCCGGCGAGTCGGTGGCGGCGTAGACGAGCAGCGAGAGCGCGACGATGCGCAGGGTGTCGGCCAGGATGCTCAGCGTCCGGGTGCCGAACAGCACGCGGAACGTGCGATCGCGCAGCACCGCCGTGTACGTGGTCATGCCCCTCAGCCTCATCGCGCGCCGCGCTTGCGCGAGAATCATTCGTCCCTGGACGTAAGGTCGGGGGATGCTCCGGCTCGAGGTCGCCGCCGATGACCTGCTGCACACCCGGTTCGCGGTGTCGCCGCTGTTCGAGCTCGGCGCGCTGCTGCGGCGGCTGAGCGGGCTGGCGCCGCTAGGGCCGTTCGCGCGGCTGCGGCCCGCCTACGAGCGGCTGCGGGCCGGGACCGACCTCGACGCGGTGGTGGCGCTGCACACCGCGCGGTACGGGGCCGACTTCGTCGGTTCGCCGCCGGCCGGGATGCAGCAGACGTGGCAGGACGACCTCGCGGCCGTACGGGCGACGCCGTTGCCGGTGGCGCGCCGGGAGATCGCGCGGGCGCTGTCCGCGGGGCCGCGGATAGGCCCGGCGGCGCTGGCCGTGCTCCGCGCCGACGACGTGGTGCCCCGGCTGGCCGCGGCGCTGGAGGAGGCGTGGCTGACGCTGCTGGCGGCGGACTGGCCGCAGCTGCGCGCGATCTGCGAGAGCGACGTGGTGTACCGCGCGGGGCGGCTGGGCGAGGGCGGCTGGGCGGCGGCGTTCGCGGGCCTGCATCGACGCGTGCGCTGGCACGACGGGGCCGTGGAGATCACGGTTCCGGCGGAGCCGCCCGTTGCGCCGACGGTGGCCTCCGTTGCGGCGGCGGGGACCGCCGGTTCGGTCGCAGGGATCGCCGGTTCGGTCGCAGGGATCGCCGGTTCGGTCGCGCGGGAGGAAATCGGCGGGGCGGGCGTGCGGACGGTCGCCTCCGATGGGGCGGGGCTGCTGCTGGTGCCGTCCGCGCTGGTCTGGCCCGGGATCGGGATCTACACCGATCCGCCGTGGCGGCGGGCGCTCGTCTATCCGGCCCGCGGGGTCGCGGCGCTCTGGGAGGGGGCGCCGGTCAGCGGTGGGGCGCTCGGGGAGCTCGTCGGGCGGTCGCGGGCCCGGCTGCTGCTGGCTCTGGAGGAACCGGCCAGCACCACGCAGCTCGCGGGGCGGCTCGGGCTGGCCGCCGGCGCGGTCGGTGATCATCTCGCGGTGCTGCGGCGGTGCGGGCTGGTGCGTTCGGCGCGGGCGGGGCGGTCGGTGCTGTACCGGCGTACGGCCCTCGGGGACGCGCTCGCCGCCCAGGCTTGAACGGCTCCCGGCCATCGGTGTCGGCCTTGGCGTGAACCTTTTCCGCATCGGGGTCCCGCGCCCGCACGGCGAACTAGGCTGCGGTTAATCGCGCCCGTCACACGACCAAAGGAGTTTGCTGTGGCTTCGAGGCTCAACCCGTACATCAATTTCCGGGGCAACGCCCGACAGGCGATGGAGTTCTACCAGAGCGTGTTCGGCGGCGAGCTGCGCATGAACACGTTCGGCGAGTACGGCTCCGACGACACGGCGATCGCCGATCAGATCATGCACGCGCAGCTGGAAAGCCCGGCCGGGTACACGATCATGGCGTCCGACACGCCGCCGAACATGACGCTCACCCCCGGTGACCACATCACGGTCAGCCTGAGTGGCGACGATGCCACGGAGCTGCGCGGGTACTGGGAGAAGCTGTCCTCCAGCGGCAAGGTCTCCATGCCGCTGGAGAAGCAGATGTGGGGCGACGAGTTCGGCTCCTGCGTCGACCAGTTCGGCATCCAGTGGATGGTCAACATCACCCAACCGCAGGGCTGACTAATCTCGGGGGCATGCCCACCGAGGATGAGCTGACCGCGCTCGATCGCGAGCATGTCTGGCACCCGTACGCTCCGATGCCGGCTACGCAGCCGCCGCTGGTGGTCTCGTCGGCATCGGGCGTGCGGCTGACCCTGGCCGACGGCCGGGAGCTCGTCGACGGGATGTCCTCGTGGTGGGCGGCGATTCACGGGTACCGGCACCCGGCCCTCGACGCCGCCGTGACCGACCAGCTCGGGCGCATGAGCCACGTCATGTTCGGCGGCCTCACCCACGAGCCCGCGATCCGCCTGGCCAAGACGCTCGTCGACATCACGCCCGGCCCGCTGCGGCACGTGTTCCTGTGCGACTCCGGCTCGGTGGCCGTCGAGGTCGCGGTGAAGATGTGCCTGCAGTACCACCGCTCGCTGGGCCGCACCGGGAAGCGCCGGATGCTCACCTGGCGCGGCGGCTACCACGGCGACACGTTCCACCCCATGTCGGTCACCGACCCCGACGGCGGCATGCACAGCCTGTGGCGCGGTGTGCTGCCCGAGCAGGTCTTCGTGCCGATGCCGCCGGTCGAGTACGACCCGGGCTATGTGGCGAGGATCGCCGAGACACTGCGTGAGCGCCGCGACGAGATCGCCGGCATCATCGTCGAACCCGTCGTGCAGGGGGCGGGCGGGATGCGTTTTCACAGCCCGCGGTACCTCACCGCACTGCGCGAGCTCGCCGACGAGCACGACGTGCTGCTCGTGTTCGACGAGATCGCCACCGGCTTCGGTCGCACCGGCGAGCTGTTCGCGGCCGACCACGCCGGGGTCGCGCCCGACGTGATGTGCGTGGGCAAGGCGATGACCGGCGGGTACCTCTCGATGGGGGCCACCCTCTGCGTGCCGCGCGTCGCCGCCGGCATCAGCCGCGGCGAGACCCCCGTGCTCGCCCACGGGCCGACGTTCATGGGCAACCCGCTCGCCTCGGCCGTCGCGAACGCCTCGATCGACCTGCTGCTCGCCGGCGACTGGGCCGGCAACGTGCGCCGCATCGAGTCCGGGCTGCGTGCGGGCCTCGAGCCGGCGTGGAAGCTGCCGGGGGTGCGCGACGTGCGCGTGCTCGGCGCGATCGGCGTCGTGCAGCTCGACCACGACGTGGACATGGCCGCGGCCACGGCCGCCGCGGTCGGGCACGGGGTCTGGCTGCGGCCGTTCCGCGATCTGGTTTACACGATGCCGCCGTACGTCACGGGCGACCTCGATCTGGCCGCCGTCTGCGCGGCCGTGGTCGCCGCGGCGGAAGCGGCTTGAGCGCGGCGCGCAATCGGATCTGAGCGCGGCGCGCAATCGGATCTGGAGGGCCGCGCGCAATCGGATCTGGAGGGCCGCGCGCAATCGGATCTGGAGGGCCGCGCGCAATCGGATCTGGAGGGCCGCGCGCAATCGGATCTGGAGGGCCGCGCGCAATCGGATCTGAGCATCGCGCCGCAATCGGTCTGAGTGCCTTGGCGCAAACCCGTCTGAGCGCCGCGTGCGCCGGGGTTGCGGCGGCTTCCGTCGTTGCGGAAGTTGCCTAGTCCGTCCATTTGGGACATCGTGCCGTGCAAGAAGGCGGCAGTGTTACGCAATTATGTCGCAAGGCCTTGTGCAAGGGCGTGCGGCCGCCCTAATGTCACCTCACTCCACGGCGTCCGCTCCCACCCCGCCTCGAGCGTCCGAGGTGTACACCCCTTCACCCCGCTCGACGTCCCGCCATCTCGATGCATCTGGGTGCGACCGCCTACCCGAGAGAAACGAGTCAATCGATGTCACGGAGCACCACAGGAGCACCACCGCGGTGGTCCGCGGCGGCGACCGCGGCCGCCGTCGGCCTCGGGCTCATCGTCGCCGGTGGCACCACCGCCTACGCCGCTTCGGCGGCGCCGGCCGTGACGCGGGCGGGCCTGGACCCCGCGCTGGTCGCGGGCCGGGGCGCCAACGTCGGCTTCGCCGAGCAGGAGGCGGAGAACGCCAAGACCAACGGGGTGGTCATCGGACCGGATCGCGCGGCGTACACGCTGCCGGCGGAGGCCTCCGGCCGGTCGGCGGTCAAGCTCACGCCCGGGCAGTACGTCGAGTTCACGCTGCCGAGCGCGGCGAACGCCATCAACGTCCGCTACAGCATCCCGGACGCCCCGAATGGCGGCGGCATCACCGCGCCGCTGGACGTGACGGTGAACGGCAAGTCCAAGCAGACGATCTCGCTGACCTCGCAGTACTCCTGGCTGTACAACCAGTATCCGTTCACCAACGACCCCAACGCGGACCTGCTGCACGCCGACTGGTGGATCACCGAGTGCGGCTGCGTGCCGGCCGCCACGTCGCCGGCGCCGCAGATCAGCAAGCCGTTCCGGCCGTTCCACTTCTACGACGAGCAGCGGCTGCTGCTGGGCAAGACGTACAAGGCGGGCGACAAGGTCCGGCTCGCGGTGCCGGCCGGCAGCAACGCCGCCTGGACCGCGATCGACCTGCTCGACTCGCAGCTGGTCGCCGCCCCGAAGATCGACCTGATCGCGTCGAACGTGCTGTTCTTCGGCGCGGACCCGACCGGCAAGCGCGACTCCGCGGACGCGTTCGACATGGCTATCGCGTTCGCCAAGTGGACGCACCTGAAGGTGTACGTGCCGCCGGGCACGTACCAGGTGAACCGGCACATCGTCGTGGACAACGTCACGGTCGAGGGCGCGGGCTCCTGGTACACCATCATCAAGGGGCACGAGGTCGCGCTCAGCGAGCCCGCGCCCGACAAGTCGATCCACACCGGGGTCGGCTTCTACGGCAAGTACGCGCAGGACGGCGGCAGTCGTAACGTGCACCTGTCGGGCTTCTCGATCGTCGGTGACGTGCGCGAGCGCATCGACACCGATCAGGTGAACGGCATCGGCGGGGCGATGTCGGACTCCACCATCGACGGGCTGTACATCCAGCACACGAAGGTGGGCCTGTGGTTCGACGGCCCGATGAACAACACCAAGGTCACCAACACCACGGTCGTCGACCAGATCGCCGACGGCCTGAACTTCCACACCGGCGTCACGAACTCGTCCGTGTCGAACAGCTTCTTCCGCAACACGGGCGACGACGCGCTGGCGATGTGGTCGGAGACGACCGCGGACGCGAACAACACGTTCGACCACAACACCGTGCAGACCCCGACGCTGGCCAACGGCATCGCGATCTACGGCGGCCAGGACATCACGGTCTCCGGCAACCTGGTCGCGGACCCGATCCGCGAGGGCAGCGCGCTGCACCTGGGCACCCGCTTCGGCGCCCAGCCGTTCGCCGGCACGATCAACGTCACGAACAACACCACGGTCCGGGCCGGGACCTACGAGCTCAACTGGAACATCGGCCTGGGCGCGATCTGGCTGTACGCGCTCGAGCGCAACATGGACGCGAACATCCAGGTCGTGGGCGACAACTTCCTCGACAACACGTACAACGCGATCATGCTGGTCGTCGACTTCCCCGTGAAGGACCAGTACTCGATCACGAACGTCCACTTCAAGGACATCAAGGTGGACGGTACCGGCACGTCGGTCGTCTCGGCCCGCGTGGCCGGCTCGGCGACCTTCGAGAACGTCGACGCCCGCAACGTGGGCGCGGTCGGCGTGAACAACTGCGGCTCGTTCCACTTCACCCCGGCCGGCTCGGAGTTCTCCCTGACCGACCTGGGCGGCAACGACGGCGGTGGGACCACGGGCCCGTGGCTGGCGCCGTGGGAGCTGCCGAACACCATCACCTGCGACGACCGCCCGCCGGTCGTGGCACCCCCGGCTCCGCAGCCGTGGTGATAATCGCCTGAACCAGAGCGCCCCCGCCGATCTCCGGACCGGCGGGGGCGCTTCGTTCAGGCGTGGCGCCGGATGCGCAAAAGCGGTCGCGGGGCCCGGCGAGACCCCGCGACCGCGGCTTTGTGCGCCGACGCCGCCGAGCGGATCGCGCCTGTACACGCTCCGCTCGGCGGCCACCGTCCGCGTCGCCCCGTTCCCCCGACTTCGACGCGGACGAGCCACCGGCATGCGACCGCCCCCCGGTCCGAACACCTTGTGGCTGGTGGGTCCGGATAAGCGTATCTAGACGTCTAGGTGAGCGCAATTGTTGATTTGCGGAATTGTGGATTAGCCTTGCGGGCGTGCGGGGCCGCCTCTTTCCAGTCGCCGATGGCTGGTACGAATGGCGCCAGGACGAGCCCCCGCTGGCCGGGGCGGTGCTGGTGCGCGTCGCTGTGGGTGCGGGTGGCCGGCTCGTGCTGACCGGGCTGCGCATCGACGGGACGCCGAGCGCCGAACTGCTGCGCGCCATCCCGGTCGGGCGCATCGAGGCGGCGGCCAACGCGCAGCTGGCGGCCGGGGAAGCGGCCGGAGGTACAACTCCGGTGCTCAGCCTTCGGGCCCGACCCGTCGCGCCGCCGGTGGCCGAGGACATCGGCTGGGAGATGGTCGAGCCGGCGCTGGCCGTCGTGCGCGCGGCTCCGGCCGGGCCCGGACGGCTGCGGGGGCGGCCCGACTTGTTCTATCGGCAGGTCGCCGACGTGTACCTCGAGTTCGCCGCGGCCTCGGCCCGCCCCGCGTGCGATCTGGCCGACCGGCACGGGGTGCCCGTGAGCACCGCGCACCGGTGGGTGAAGGAGGCCCGCCGGCGCGGGTTCCTGCCGCCCGGGCGGCCCGGCAAGAGCGGCTGACGGCGGGCGTGCGCGTCACTTGTATCGTGGACGTGTGTCGATAGACGGGGCCTTACGGGCGAGGGTGCACGGGCTCGTCACCGAGTACCTCGGCGGCCAGGACGTGCCCGCAGACCTCGTCGACCGGCCGATCGCGATCCGCAGCGGGACCGCGGTCGTGTATCTGCGCCTGATCGCCAGCGAGCCGCCGTTCGTGCGCGTGTTCTCGCCCCTGCTGCGGCAGCTGGCGTGCTCGCCCGAGCTGCTGGCCGAGCTCAACGAGCTCAACGGGCGGCTCAACTTCATCCGGCTGTTCTGGCGCGACGAGAGCGTGTTCGCGGCGGTCGAGATGCTCGCGTCCACGCTGGACCCGATCGAGCTCAGCAACGCCTGCGACTGGGTCGCCGACACCGCGGACTACTACGACGAGCGGCTCCGGGACCAGTTCGGCGGCCGGCTGGCGTTCGACCCGGCGGAGACGCCGAGTTAGCGATACGACACACAGAGCGACGATCCGGATGACCGTTCCAAAAGTGTCAGACCCCGGGTCCAAGATGAGACCCATGAACCGCCTCATCGTCTCGACCGTCGGGGGCCGACCGGTCACCGCCACCGAGCACCGCATCCCCTCTCTCAACCCCTCCCGGCTGGACGACGTCGTGGCCGAGGTCGCGCTCGCCGACGCCGACACCTTCGTCGCCGCCTGCCGCTCCGCCCGCCGCGCGCAGAAGGCCTGGGCCGACGTGCCGGCGCCGGTGCGCGGGCGGGTCGTGGCCAACCTCGGCCGCCTGGTGGAGGCCAACTTCGAGGCGCTCGCCGCGCTCGTCACCCGCGAGGTCGGCAAGACGCTGGGCGAGGCCCGCGGCGAGGTCCAGGAGATCGTCGACACCTGCGACTTCTTCCTCGGCGAGGGGCGGCGGCTCTACGGGCAGACCGTGCCGAGCGAGATGCCCGACAAGCAGCTGTTCACGTTCCGGGTGCCGGTGGGGGTCGCGGCGATCGTGACCGCGGGCAACTTCCCGGTGGCGGTCCCGAGCTGGTATCTCGTGCCGGCCCTCCTGTGCGGCAACGCGGTGGTGTGGAAGCCGGCGGAGTACGCGGCGGGGTGCGCCGAGGCGTTCGCCGAGCTGATCCGCCGCGCGGGGGTGCCCGAGGGCGTTTTCGAGGTGGTGTACTGCGACGGGCCGACGACCTACGCCGGGCTCGAGTCCGGGCTCCGTGAGCAGCTCATCGACAAGGTCGGGTTCACGGGCTCGTCCGAGGTCGGGGCACGCATCGGCGAGCTCGCCGGGCGGCACCTGCAGAGCGCCTGCCTGGAGCTCGGCGGGAAGAACCCGATGGTCATCACCGAGGACGCCGACCTCGACCTGGCGGTGCACGGGGCCCTCTTCGCCGGCTTCGGCACCGCGGGGCAGCGCTGCACCTCGCTGGGGACGCTGATCGTGCATGACAGCGTGCTGGACGAGTTCACGCGGCGGCTCGAGGACGCGGTGCAGGGGGCGGTCGTCGGGGACCCCGCCGACGCCTCGGTGCTCTACGGGCCGCTGATGAGCGAGCGGTTCGCGGAGCGGTACGAGGGCTATCTCGAGTGGATCGAGGACCACCACCGCGTGTCGGGCTCGTCGGGGGTCGGGCGGATCACGGCGGACAACCCGCGGGCCGGGTTCGTCGGCGACCCGGCGGCCGGGCTGTTCTACCACCCGGTGCTCGTGCACGGGGTGCGGCCCGAGGACAAGGTGTTCCAGCAGGAGACGTTCGGGCCGCTGGTGGGCGTGGTGCGGTACTCGGCGCTGGAGGAGGCGATCGAGCTCGCGGACGCGCCCGGCTACGGGTTGTCGGCCGCGATCTACACCACCGATCCGCGCAAGGCGTTCACGTTCCGGCGGGGCACGCGGGCCGGGATGGTCAGCATCAACAACTCGACGTCGGGGGCGGAGGCGCACCTGCCGTTCGGGGGCAACGGGCGGTCGGGCAACGGGAGCCGGCAGTCCGGGGTCTGGGTGCTCGACCAGTTCACGCGCTGGCAGTCGATGAACTGGGACTACTCGGGGCGGCTGCAGCGGGCGCAGATGGACACGCTGACGATTTCGCCGGACCTGGATTATCGGCTCGTCTCGGATTAAATCGGATATTTGCCGTAAATTTCCCGTCGGAGGGGCGACTCGTGCTGGAGGCGGCGCGGGAGCTATGGACGGCGGGAAACAGTGATCTTGCGGGAGAAGGGGGCACGGTCGACGCGCTGGGCCGCGGTGGCGGTGCTCGCCAGGTGCGGGGCGTTGGCCGTGCCACAGGCGGGCTTCGCGGCCCAGGCCGGGCCGGGGTGGAACGCCGGCGCGGGAATGGCCGGTCACGTCGATCGGGCGGCCAAGGTCGATCGGGACGGTAAGGCCGATCGGCGCGGCAAGACTGGCCGGGACGGTAAGGCTTCTCGGGACGGTAAGGCTGGCCGGGACGGTAAGGCTGGCCGGGAAAGTAAGGCTGGCCGGGAAAGTAAGGCTGGCCGGGAAAGTAGCGTCGGTCGGGACGGTAAGACTGGCTCGGTGGCCAAGGCTGGTCGGGTCGGGCGGAGTGACCGGGCCGGCGGGAGCGATGCGGCCGGTCAGGGCGGCGTGATCGGGCGGGTCGGCGGTAGTGGGCTGACTGGCGCCGGCGGGCATGTCGGCAGTAGTGGTCAGGCGACGTACACGATCACGGTCGTCACCAACCACCCGCTCGGGGACTCCGCCGCGGCGGGGCCGTCCAGCGAGGCCACGCCGACCGCACCGGTGATCCCGGCCACGCCGCCCGACACCGACCTGACGCTCACCACCGACCAGGGGCTGATCACGAGGGCGGAGCCGGGGCAGGACATCGTGGTGATCGGGACAGGCTTCATGGCGTACTCGACGGCCACCATCGTCGTGTACTCCACGCCCATCGAGCTCGGCACCGTCGTCACCGACGGGCAGGGCAACTTCAGCAAGCCGGTGCGGGTGCCGCCGGACCTCGTGGTCGGGGCGCACCAGCTCGTGGCCGCGGGGGTCGGGCCGAACGGGCTGCCGCACAGCCTGAAGATGGCGATCACCGTGCAGGCGGCCGGCAGCGCGCTCGCGGTGACGGGCACGCCGATCGCGGCGATGCTGCAGCTGGGCCTGGCGACCGTTTTCGGCGGCGGGAGCCTGCTGTTCGCGGCCCGCACCAGGCGCCGGCGGCGCTAACAGGTAGGTAGTCGAAGCGGCCGGGCCCGGAGAGAGCCCGGCCGCTTCAGCAAAAGGCTTAGGCCACCGCGGCGACCGCGGGCGTCGGGGCCGGGGCCTTGGACTGGCGGGCCTTGAACAGCAGCAGGGACAGCGCCGCGGCCGTGATGGACAGGCCGCCCGCGATGTACCAGGCCATGTCGTAGTTGCCGAGCCGGTCGCGCAGCAGGCCCGTCGAAGTCGCCGCGATCGCCGCGCCGAACTGGTGGGACGCGAAGACCCAGCCGAAGACGACGGGGCCGCTCGCGCCGAAGTACTCGCGGCACAGCGCGACTGTCGGCGGTACCGTCGCCACCCAGTCCAGGCCGTAGAACAGGATGAACACGAGCATGCTGGGCCGGACCGTCGCCGCGAACAGCGCCGGCAGCACGAGCAGCGACAGCCCGCGCAGGGCGTAGTACCAGCCGAGCAGGATGCGGCTGTCCATGCGGTCGGTCAGCCAGCCCGAGGCGATCGTGCCCGCGATATCGAAGAGCCCGACGAGCGCGAGCAGCGAGGCGGCCGTCGGCTCGGTCATCCCGTGGTCGTGCGCGGCCGGGATGAAGTGGGTGCCGATCAGACCGTTCGTGGTCGCCCCGCAGATCGCGAAGCCGCCCGCCAGCAGCCAGAACGCGGGCGAGCGGGACGCCGTGCGCAGGGCCCCGAGGGCCCGGCGGGCCGCGCCGCCGCTGCCGACCGGCGCGTCCACGGAGACGTCGGTCGCGCCGTACGCGGCCACGCCCAGCTCCGCCGGGTGGTCCCGCAGGCGCCACAGGACCAGCGGCACCACGGCGAGGGCCGCGCCCGCCACCGTCAGCGCGGCCGCGCGCCAGCCGTGCGCGTCGGTGAGCAGGGCCAGCAGGGGCAGGAAGACGAGCTGGCCGGCCGCGCCGCCGGCGGTGAGCACGCCGGTGACCAGGCCGCGGCGCTTCACGAACCAGCGCCCGGTGACGGTGGCCACGAAGGCCAGCGCCATGGAGCCGGTGCCGAGGCCGACGAGCACGCCCCACAGGGCGATGAGCTCCCAGCTGTGCTTCATGAACACCGTCAGGCCGCTGCCGGCCGAGACGAGCAGCAGCGCGTACGCGACGACCCGGCGGACGCCGAAGCGCTCCATCAGCGCGGCGGCGAACGGGGCGGTCAGGCCGAACAGCAGCAGGTTGATCGACACGGCCAGCGAGATGGTGCCCAGCGACCAGCCGAACTCGTCGTGCAGCGGATGGATGAGCACGCCCGGGGTCGCGCGGAAGCCCGCGGCGCCGACGAGGGCGACGAACGCGACGGCGGCGACGAGCCAGGCCGGGTGCAATCTCTTCACGAGACTATTGCAGCGGATTCGGTACCGGAGAACGAGTGGCCCGAAAGCCAACGTACGCAAGAATTGAGCCATGACCGAGCAGCACCTCGTGGCCGTGATCGCGCTCGACGGCGTGGTGTCCTTCGACCTGGGTACGCCGACGCAGATCTTCGGCACCGCCCGGGACGAGACCGGGCACCGGAAGTACCAGATCGCCGTCTGCAGCCCCGGAGGGCTTCCGGTCGAGACCTCGGCCGGCTACAAGGTCCTGCCGGAGCACGGGCTGGAGATCCTGGAGCGCGCCGAAACCGTGGTCGTGGCCGGGATTCACCGCGGCGACCCGGTCGAGCGCGGCACCCTGGACCCCGCCGTCGCCCGGGCGCTGCGGAGCGCCCACGAGGCCGGCAAGCGGGTCATGTCGATCTGCACCGGCGCGTTCGTGCTGGCCGCGGCCGGGCTGCTGGACGAGCGCCCGGCGACGACGCACTGGTGGTGGGCGGAGCGGTTCCGGGAGTTCTTCCCGCAGGTCAAGCTCGACGCCGACGTACTCTTCGTAGATGACGGCGACGTGCTGACCAGCGCCGGGGTCGGGGCCGGCATCGACCTGTGCCTGCACGTGGTGCGCACCGACTTCGGCAGCGAGGTCGCCAACCGCGCGGCCCGGCGCAGCGTGGTGCCGCCGTGGCGCGACGGCGGGCAGGCGCAGTACATCGAGCGCCCCCTGCCGCGTCCCGCCGACGCCACGCTGGCCGCCACCCGTTCGTGGGCGGCCGAGCGGCTGGATGCGCCGCTGTCCCTGCAGGACCTGGCCGCGCACGCCAACATGAGCGTGCGCACGTTCACCCGCCGGTTCCGCGAGGAGACCGGGGTGAGCCCCGCGCGCTGGCTGCTGCAGCGGCGCGTCGACCACGCCCGCGCCCTGCTGGAGAGCACCAACCTGCCGGTCGAGGTGGTCGCGCGCCGCTCCGGCCTGGGCACGGCCGCCGGGCTGCGCCAGCACCTGCAGAACACGATCGGGGTCGCCCCCAGCGCCTACCGCCGCACCTTCCGGGTTGTGCCGGAGGGCGTCGGCGGGTAGGCAGGGATGAGCGATCGCCGTCGATCTCTCTGGGAGGTACCCGTGCGAAGGCTCATCCCCCTGCTACTCGTCCCGGTCCTGCTCGCCCCCGCGGCCCCCGCGGCCGCCGCGAGCACGAACGGGCCCACCGCGACGGGGTACGGCGGCGCGGTCGCGTCCGTCGACCCCACCGCCACCGCGGCCGGCCTCAAGGTCCTGCGCGACGGCGGCAACGCGGTCGACGCCGCGCTCGCGGTCGCGGCCACGCTGGGCGTGACCGAGCCCTTCTCCTCCGGCATCGGCGGGGGTGGGTTCTTCGTGTACTACGACGCCCGCACCGGCCGCGTCTCCACCCTCGACGGCCGGGAGGCCGCGCCGCAGTCGATGGGCGCGACGGCCTTCGTCGACCCGGCCACCGGCCAGCCCCTCGCCTTCCAGGAGGCACGCGTCAGCGGGCTGTCCGCGGGTGTACCGGGATCCCTCGCGACCTGGCAGGAGGCGGCCCGGCGCTGGGGCTCCCGCCCGCTCGCGGCCGCGCTGCGCCCCGCCGCCCAGGTCGCCCGCGACGGCTTCACCGTCGACGCGACCTTCAACCAGCAGGTCAAGGACAACGCCGCCGCGTTCGCGCAGTTCGGGCCGACGGCCCAGCTGTTCCTGCCCGGCGGCGCCCCGCCCGCCGTCGGCAGCACGCTGCGCAACCCCGACCTGGCCGCGACCTACGACCTCGTCGCCCGCCGCGGCACCGGCGTCTTCTACAGCGGCGACGTCGGCCGGGACATCGTCTCGACCGTGCAGCACCCGCCGGTGGCCGCGAACCCGGGCCAGGCCTGGCAGTACCCGATCCGCCCCGGCGGCATGACGATCGACGACCTGCGCGCCTACGACGTGCGCAACCCGGCGCCGACCCGGATCTCGTACCGCGGCTACGACGTCTACGGCATGGCGACGCCGTCCTCCGGCGGCTCCACCGTCGGCGAGGCGCTGAACATCCTCGAGCGCTCCAACCTGTCGAAGCTCGAGAAGACCCAGGCGCTGCACCGGTACCTCGAGGCGAGCGCCCTGGCCTTCGCCGACCGCAACCGGTACGTCGGCGACTACACGCCCCGGCCGCTGCTCGACGCGCTGCTGACCGACGGCTTCGCGGGCGAGCGGGCCTGCCAGATCGATCCGGCGAAGGCGCTCGCCAAGCCGGTGCCGCCGGGCAACCCCGACGGGCGGTACGACCGTCACTGCGCCACCGCGCCGGGCGGGGCGAGCCCGGACAAGGGCCAGTCGACGACCAACCTCACGGTGGCCGACAAGTGGGGCAACGTCGTGGAGTACACCCTGACCATCGAGCAGATCGGCGGCAACGGGATCGTCGTGCCGGGCCGCGGCTTCCTGCTCAACAACGAGCTGACCGACTTCAACTTCACGAACACCCAGGGCACCGCGGACGACCCGAACCTGCCCGGCCCAGGCAAGCGGCCGCGCAGCTCCATGGCCCCGACGATCGTGCTCCAGCACGGCAAGCCGTTCCTCGCGGTCGGCTCGCCGGGCGGCTCGACGATCATCACCACCGTGCTGCAGATCCTGGTCAACCGCCTCGACCTCGGCATGAGCCTGCCGCAGGCGGTCGCGGCCCCGCGCGCCTCGCAGCGCAACAGCGTGAGCGTCACCGCGGAGCCGGCGTTCATCGCCTCGCCCGAGGGCACCGCGCTCGCCGGGCTCGGCCACACGTTCACGCCGATGGCCGAGATCGGCGCGGCCACCGCCATCGAGTTCCTGCCCCACGGCAAGCTCCTGGCCTGCGCCGAACCCGTCCGGCGGGGCACCGGCTCGGCCGGCACCGTCCGCTAGATCGGGGTGCGCCCCGGCCCCCTACGACGACGAGGGGGTCGGGGCGATCACCGAGGCCTCCGGCAGCGGCGCTGGTCCGCCACCGCTGGTGCCGTCCCCACCTCGGAACGCCAGGAACGCGGCGCCCAGCACGCCGACGACGACGCACAGCGAAGCCACCGCGGCGATCGTGATGATGACCCAGATCAGCGCGGCCGACTTCTTCTTCGGCTCGATGAGTATCGGCGCGGAGTGCGGATCGTCGAGCCGGGCCTCCGCGGCCACCTCGTCGGGGTCGCCCAGCAGCTCGAGGATCGAGCGCACCTCGACCTCGGTCTCCTCGCCCGGCGCGATCTCGGCGCGCTTGGCCGAGATGTGCTCGGAGAGGTCGGCGAGCAGCTCGGCGCGCCGGTTCGCGGGGACGCCGGCCAAGGCCTGCTCGACGGCGTGAAGGTAGTCGTTGACCAGGTCATCGTAGGTGTTCATGCCGCCCTCGTTCCGACAATTCGGTCAACTGTGGTGCGGAACGCCGCCCACTCCTCGCGGAAGTGCCGCAGCGCCGCCCGGCCGTGCTGGGTGAGGGCGTAGTAGCGCCGGGGCGGTCCGCTGGGGGACTCGCGCCAGGTCGTCTCGACCCAGCCGGCGCGGCGCAGGCGGGCGAGCATCGGGTACAGCGTGCCCTCGCTGGTGGTCAGGGTCCGCTCCGCGCCCAGGCGGCGGACGAGCTCCACGCCGTACTGCTCCTCCTGCTCCATGAGGGCCAGCACGCAGAACTCCAGGGTGCCGCGGCGCAGCGCCGTCGACAGCGAGCCGGGTACTTCCATGTCTGGCACAGTACCTTGTGTCGCAAGGTAGCAACAGGAGCGAAACCGTTTTCTGAACATGCAAAAATGAATGTCATGACCCGCTGGCTCGACGAGGAAGAGCAGGCCGCCTGGCGCGCCTTCTACAGCTCGACCACGCTGCTGATCGACCGGCTCGACCGCGAGCTCCAGCACGACGCCGGCATGCCGCACGCCTACTACGAGATCCTGGTCGTGCTGTCGGAGTCCCAGGGTCGCTCGCTGCGCATGAGCGAGCTGGCGATCAAGACGCGCTCGTCGCGCAGCCGTCTCTCGCACGCCGTCACCAAGCTCGAGGCCCGGGGCTGGGTCAAGCGCCGCGACTGCGACGACGACAAGCGCGGGCAGTTCGCCGACCTCACCGAGGAGGGCTTCGCCGCGCTCGAGGCCGCGGCGCCCGGGCACGTCGAGACGGTCCGGACCCACCTGTTCGACCCGCTCACCCCGCAGCAGGTCGAGCAGCTGAAGCAGATCAGCGACGCGATAAACGCGAGCCTGAAAAGCTGAAATGCCTGCTTGTCAAGGCTTGTAAGGATCTCCATCGGTCGATACGGTGCCCACCTCGCCAGAGAGGTAGGCCCGCCATGCCGTCCGCCAAGCACCTGACGTTAGGCATCCTCACGACCCTCGCCGTGCTGGCCGCGGTCCCCGGGGACAACCCGCGCACCCCGGACGTCGCGCAGCGCCCGACGAGCTACTCCGCGGAGGGCGTGCCCGAGTGGGCCGGAGAGCCCTCGATCGCGAGCCTCCTCGCCGGCGAAGCCGGCCAGCAGGACAAGGGCAAGGCCAAGCGGGCCGAGCAGTTCTACTTCGTGCTCGCCGACCGCTTCGCCGACGGCGACCCGGGCAACAACACGGGCGGACTGGGCGGCGACCGGCTCAGCACCGGCTACGACCCCACCGACAAGGGCTTCTACCACGGCGGCGACCTCAAGGGCGTCATCGACAAGCTCGACTACATCCAGGGCCTGGGCACCACTGCGATCTGGCTCGCGCCGGTGTTCAAGAACCGCCCGGTGCAGGGCAGCGGGGCCGACGTCTCGGCCGGGTACCACGGCTACTGGATCACCGACTTCACCCAGATCGACCCGCACTTCGGCACCAAGGAGGACCTCAAGGTCCTCACGCGCAAGGCGCACCAGCGCGGGATCAAGATCTACCTCGACGTCATCACCAACCACACCGCCGACGTCATCCGCTACGCGCAGAACCAGTACACGTACCGCAACAAGACCGACTACCCGTACAAGGACGCCAACGGCAACAAGTTCGACGACAGCAACTACGCCGACGGCACGCACGGGTTCCCGCCGGTCAACGCGCAGTCGTTCCCCTACACGCCGGTCTTCCCGAGCGAGAGCGACAAGACGGTCAAGCAGCCGGCCTGGCTCAACGACCCGACGATGTACCACAACCGCGGCGACTCGACGTTCAGCGGGGAGAACGCGGAGTACGGCGACTTCTTCGGCCTCGACGACCTGTGGACCGAGCGGCCCGAGGTCGTCAAGGGCATGACGAAGATCTACTCGGACTGGGTCCGCGACAGCGGCATCGACGGGTACCGCATCGACACCACCAAGCACGTCGACCTGCCGTTCTGGCCGCAGTTCGTGCAGGGCGTCGAGTCCGCGGCCGAGAAGGCCGGCAAGCCGGACTTCTTCATGTTCGGCGAGGTGTACGACGCGAACCCGGCGTTCGACTCGCGGTACGTGCGCAAGGGCCGGCTCCCGGCGACCCTGGACTTCCCGTTCCAGCAGGCCGCGGCCGACTTCGTGGCCAAGGGCGGCTCGGGCCAGGAGCTCGCCGACATGTACGCCCAGGACGACATGTACACCTCGGCCGGCACGAGCGCGCAGTACCTGCCGACCTTCCTCGGCAACCACGACATGGGCCGCATCGGGTACTTCGTCGCCACCGGCGGCACCGACCCGGCCACGCACCTGCGCCGCGACGAGCTCGGCCACGAGCTCATGTTCCTCACCCGCGGCCAGCCGGTCGTGTACTCCGGCGACGAGCAGGGCTTCACCGGGGCCGGCGGGGACAAGGACGCGCGGCAGGACATGTTCGCCACGAAGACCGCGGACTACCTCGACGACGACCTGCTCGGCACCGACACCACCCACGCGGTCGCGCACTACGACACGAACCACCCGATCTACCGGACCATCGCGAGCCTGGCCGACCTGCGCGAGCACAACCCGGGCCTGCGCCAGGGCGTGCAGGTGACGCGCTACGCCGACCAGAACGTCTTCGCCTTCTCCCGCATCGACCCGGACCAGCGGGTCGAGTACGTGGTGGCCAGCAACAACGGCACCGGCACGAAGACGGTCACGATCCCGACGTCGATGGCGAGCACCACCTTCGACCAGCTCTACCCGAGCACCGGCGCCATCGCCGCGACCGCGGGCAACGGCGGGCTCCAGCTGAGCATCCCGGCGCTGACCACGTTGGTGTTCAAGGCGCGGGGCCAGATCGCGAAGGCGACCGCCAAGCCGCAGATCACCCTGGCCGTGGACCCCGCCCCGGCGGGCGTCGCGCAGGTCAGGGCGAGCGTCAACGGCGACCCGCTGTCCACCGTCACGTTCGCGGCGCGGGCCGGCGACGGCGCCTGGAAGCTGCTCGGCACCGACCAGGCCGGCCCGTACGCGGCCTACCACGACCTCGACGGGCTCGCGGCCGGCACGAAGCTCGAGTACAAGGCCGTGGTTCGCGACGGCTCAGGACGTACCGCCGAAGCCCGGATCACCACGAAGGTCGGCACGCCGCCGAGCGCCGCGTCGGCCGACTACGCCGTCGTGCACTACCAGCGGCCGGCGGGCGGCTACGACGACTGGAGCCTGTACGCCTGGGGCGACATCCAGGACCCGATGAGCTGGCCGGCGGGCGCGCCATTCGCCGGGGAGGACTCGTACGGACGCTTCGCATGGGTCAAGCTGAAGCCGGGCGCCACGAACATGGGCTTCCTGGTCGTCGACCACAACGGCGTCAAGGACGTCGAGGCCGACCGATCGCTCGACCCGACGAAACATCCGGAGATCTGGCTCAAGCAGGGAGATGCGACCATCTACACCTCCGAGGCGGCCGCCACCGGCAGCGTTTCGATCCACTACGGGCGCCCGGACGGCAACTACGCCGGCTGGGGCCTGCACCTGTGGGGCGACGGCCTCGCCCCCGGCACCGCGACCGACTGGCCGAGCCCGCGCCCGCCGGACGGGGTGGACTCGTTCGGCGCCTACTGGCACGTGCCCGTCGCCGACCCGTCCAAGCCGGTCAACTTCATCGTGCACAACGGCGACACCAAGGATCCGGGCGCGGACCAGTCGGTGCTGCCCAGCGCCCAGGGCGAGGCGTGGGTGCGCTCCGGTGAGTCGGCCGTGCACCCGACCCGGGCCGCGGCCGAGCACACCGCGGTGCTGCACTACCGCCGCCCGGCCGGCGATTACGACGGCTGGGGCCTGCACGTGTGGACGGGCGCGGCGACCGGCACCGACTGGGGCAGCCCGCTGCCGCCGTCGGGCACCGACGCCTTCGGGGTGACGTTCACCGTGCCGCTGGCCGATAACGCCCCGCTGCTCAACTACATCGTGCACAAGGGCGACACCAAGGACCTGCCCGCCGACCAGGCGCTGGACCTCGTCACCGTCGGGCACGAGGTGTGGATCCTGTCGGGGCAGGAGAAGTACCTGCTGCCGATCCCGGCCCAGGGCACGCCCGACACCGACGTGACCAAGTCCAAGGCGGTCTGGATCGACCGGAACACTGTCGCGTGGCGGGCCGGCCCGACCGACGGGCACGGCTACGAGCTGTGGTCCGCGCCGGCCGGCGGGCTCACCGTCGTCGACGGGCAGGTCGTGGGCAACGCCACGAAGCTCGGAATGACCGCGGTGCCGGGCAACCTCACCGAGACCCAGCGGGCGAAGTTCCCGCACCTGTGGGCATACCAGACCTTCCACGTCGACGGGGACCGCGACGCGTTCACCGCGGCCCTGCGCGGGCAGGTCGTGGCGGTCGAGCGCGACGCGTCCGGGCAGGTCACCGAGGCGACCGGGGTGCAGCTGGCCGGCGCCCTCGACGACCTCTACGGCGCCGCGGTGAGCGCGCGGCTGGGCCCGGCGTTCGACGGCGGGCGGCCGGGCGTGAGCGTCTGGGCGCCGACCGCCCAGACCGTGGCGCTGGAGCTGTACCGCGATGTCAAGCAGCCGCCGCAGATCGTGGCCATGCGCCGCGACGAGCGCACCGGCGTGTGGTCGGTGAGCGGCGACAAGAGCTGGAAGAACCTTTACTACAAGTTCCGGGTCACGGCGTACCAGCCGGCCGTGCGCGCGGTCACCACGGCGAGCGTCACCGACCCGTACTCGGTGTCCCTGGCCGCCAACGGCACCCACAGCCAGCTCACCGACCTGTCGGACTCGGCGCTGCGCCCGTCCGGCTGGGGCGACCTGCGCAAGCCGCCGGCCCCGGCGCGCCCGCAGATCACCGAGCTGTCGGTGCGCGACTTCTCCATGGCCGACGAGACCGTGCCGGCCGCGCAGCGCGGCACCTACCTCGCCTTCGCCCAGCCGCAGTCGGCCGGCATGCAGCACCTGCGGCAGCTGGCCCAGGCCGGCACGTCGTACGTGCACCTGCTGCCGGTCTTCGACATCGCCACCATCCCCGAGGTGCGCGCCGACCAGGCCCAGCCGCCGTGCGACCTCGCCGCGCTGCCGCCGGACTCCGCGCAGCAGCAGGCGTGCGTCGCGCAGGTGGCCGACCGGGACGGCTACAACTGGGGCTACGACCCGTTCCACTACAACGCGCCCGAGGGCTCGTACGCGACCGACCCGCAGGGCACCCCGCGGATCACCCAGTTCCGCCAGATGGTCGCGGGGCTGAACAACGCGGGCCTGCGCGTGGTCATGGACGTCGTGTACAACCACACCACCGCGGCCGGCACCGACCAGTACTCGGTGCTCGACCAGATCGTGCCCGGCTACTACCAGCGGCTGCTCGACGACGGCACCGTCGCCAACTCCACCTGCTGCGCCAACACCGCGCCGGAGAACGCGATGATGGGCAAGCTCGTGGTCGACTCGATCGTGCAGTGGGCCAAGCAGTACAAGGTCGACGGCTTCCGCTTCGACCTGATGGGCCACCACCCGAAGGCGAACATCCTCGCCGTCCGGGCCGCGCTCGACCAGCTCACGGTGGCCAGGGACGGGGTCGACGGGAAGAAGATCCTGCTGTACGGCGAGGGCTGGAACTTCGGCGAGGTCGCCGGCGACGCCCGGTTCGTGCAGGCCACGCAGGCCAACATGGCCGGCACCGGCGTGGGGACGTTCAACGACCGGCTCCGCGACGCGGTGCGCGGCGGCGGCCCGTTCGACGGCAACCCGCACATCCAGGGCTTCGCCACCGGCCTGTACACCGACCCCAACGGGGACCCGGTCAACGGCAGCGCCGAGGAGCAGAAGGCCCGGCTGCTGCACTACCAGGACCTCATCCAGGTGGGGCTCACCGGGAACCTGGCCGCGTACGAGTTCACCGACTCGGCCGGGCACCACGTCACCGGCGCGCAGGTCGACTACAACGGCTCGCCGGCCGGGTACACGCGCTCGCCGAGCGAGGCGGTGACGTACGTCGACGCGCACGACAACGAGATCCTCTACGACGCGATGGCGTACAAGCTGCCCGCCGGCACGACCGCCGAGCAGCGGGCCCGGCTGCAGGTGCTGGCGCTGGCCACGACGATCCTCGGGCAGGGCACGGGGTTCGTCACGGCCGGCTCCGACCGGCTGCGCTCGAAGTCCCTCGACCGCAACTCGTTCAACTCCGGCGACTGGTTCAACCAGATCCGCTGGGACTGCGCCGACGGCAACGGTTTCGGGGCCGGGCTCCCGCCCGCCGCGGACAACCAGGACAAGTGGCAGTACGCGCAGCCGCTGCTGGCGAACCCGGCGCTCGTGCCGGGCTGCGCCGCGGTCGACCTGGCCTCGGCGCGCTTCCAGGAGCTGCAGCGCATCCGGGCCGGCTCGCCGGTGTTCTCCCTCGGCACGGCGGCGCAGGTGCAGCAGCGGCTGAGCTTCCCGCTGTCGGGGCCGCAGGCCACCCCGGGCGTGATCACCATGGTGCTCGACGCGCGCGGGCTGGACGGCCACTGGCGGTCGCTGGTGGTCGTGTTCAACGCCGGCGCGGTGGCCACGACCCAGACGGTGCCGGCGTACCGCGGGGCGCATGTCTCGCTGCACCCGGTCCAGGCCGCCTCGGCGGACCCGGTGACCCGGCAGTCCACATTCGACAGCGCCCACGGAGCGTTCACGGTGCCGGCACGGACGGTGGCGGTGTTCGTACAGGAATGAGATGAGCGCGGTGGGGTAACCACCTCTGCATGAGTCGATACCGCAACCGCGTCCTGAAGGCGACGGCCGCTATGTGGCTGCTCGTCCTGCTCGCCGACGCCGGCTGGGTGGCGACCTCGCGCGCCGCCCTCACCGCCGCGACGGTGCTGGGCGTCTGCGTGGTGCTGTCCGCCGCGCTGCTCCACAAGTTCATGCAGAACCTGCGCGAGGACGAGGCGGTCCCGGTCCGCGTCCGCGGTAACGACCGGCGCCGTTGATCGCGTAAAGGCGCGCTTAATCCTCGTAAAAGGCTCAACCCCGTCCCGCCGGTGCCGTTGGGACGGGCGTGAAGTCGCTCGTGGCCGCGGTGCTGATCGGCGGCGCGGCCCTCGGGCCGACGCCGCCGCCGGGGCCGCCCCTGCCCGGGCCGCCCGCCATCCTCGAGCCCGTCGGGCCCTCCGCGACCCTGCCGGACCTCACCGCCGGACCGACCGGGCCGGCCACACTTCCGCCGGTCGCGACCCCTGCCGTGCCCTCCGGACGGCCGCTGTCGCCGACCCCGGGGGCGTCCGGCGGCGCGCCCGCCGCGAGTCCCGCGCCGAGCGCCGGCGAGGTCTCGCCGAGCCCGGCGTCCGTGGAAGTGTCATCGGGGCGATCGGCCACCTGGATCGCTCTCGGGGTCGCTCTGGGGCTCGCCGGAGCCGTCACCTGGTTCGTTGTGCGACGCCGTCGTCACGCATAGTCAGAACGACTAGGCCGTTCGGCTAAGGACTCTTTAGGGATCCGACCTCTTCCAGTAGCGTGCCTGATCGTGTTCCGTAGTGGATCCGACTCCGACGCCAATGTGTTGGAGCGCTCTCTTCGGCACGCTCCGTTGTGGAGCCGCTACTTTTAGGAGGCCAGGCGGTGGCAGCTAGCGCCCCCTCCCGCGCCCCGGTGCCGCGTCACGGTGTCAGCTCCGGCGGCCCGACGCGCCGGGCCGCGGGCACCGACACCTCGGTGGCCGGGCACCGCCGTGGCGGAGGCCCTCGCGCGGGCCTGCTGCAGTCCGTCCGCGCCCAGCTGCTCGCGCCGATCGTCGTGGCGATGGTCGGCCTCATCGTCCTGGGCGGCATCCAGGTCACCAACGCCATCAACTCGGCCCGCGACGCCGGCCACGCCCGGACCCTGAGCATCACCGCCACCAGCGCGGTGCTCTTCGTCCACGAGATCGAGCGTGAGCTCGCCGAGACTGCGGCGCTGCGCCAGCGCGGCGGCCAGAGCGGCGCCGCCCTGGTCACCGCCCAGCGCGCCCGCACCGACCAGGCCGCTTCACGCTTCTTCGCCGACGCCGCCAAGGCCGTCGACGCCGTGCCCGCCCTGTCCAACCGGGTGCGCGTGGCCGGCGAGAACTACGGCCAGCTGGGCTTCACCCGGGCCGCGATCGACAACGGCACCGCCACGATCGTCCTGGTCACCGACGTCGTCTACGGCGGCCTGGCCGACGCGCTGCTGGCCGTCGCCGACGCCGTCCCCGGCCAGATCGAGGACATCGAGCTGTCCAACGCGGCCCGCGCCCTCGCCGCCAGCGCCTTCGTCGAGCACTACTCGGCGGTCGAGCGCGACCTGCTGCGCACCGTCTTCAGCCGAGGCAACCTCCAGCCCGGCGACCTGGGCAACCTGGCCCTGGTCGAGGGCGCGCGGGGGCAGCGCGAGGCCGAGTTCCGGCGGGTCGCCACCGCCGCGGAGCTGCAGCTGTTCACCACCGAGGTCCGCGGCACCGACGTGGACACCGCCGACAGCATGAGCGCCAAGGTGCGCGACGCCGAGCGGGACGCGGCCGGGCTCAAGGTCGACGCCGACGCCTGGTTCGTGGCGCAGAGCGGCGTGATCCGCCGGGTCAGCATCGTCAGCGTCGAGATCGCCGACGACCTCGACGCGCGCGCCGAGCAGGTCGCCACCAACGCCTCCCGCCGGGCCTGGGCCACCGGTCTGCTCACCGTCCTGTTCGCCCTCGCCGCCCTGGCCATCGCCATCATCCTGGCCGTGCGCACCGCCCGCCGGCTCAACCTGCTGCGCGGCGCGGCCCTGCAGGTGGCCCGCCGCGACCTGCCCGACGCGATCAACTCGGTCTCCGCCGGCTCGGTCTCCGCGGCCCCGTCGGTCATGGAGGGCGGCCAGACCGCGGCCGAGGTCACCCGCGGCATCGCCGCCGTCAACGACGAGGTCGGCCAGGTGGCCGAGGCGTTCGGCACCGTGCACCGCACCGCCCTGCGCCTCGCCGGTGAGCAGGCCGAGCTGCGCGTCGACGTCGCCCGCATGGCCGAGGTGCTGGCCCGGCGCATCCGTACCCTCATCACCCGCCAGCTGCGGCTGCTCGACGAGTTCGAGCGCGACGAGACCGACCCCGACGTGCTGGCCCGGCTCTTCGCCCTGGACCACCTCGCCGCCCGCCTGCGCCGCAACGGGGAGAACCTGCTGGTCCTCTCCGGCGGCGAGCCCGGCCGGCCGCAGACCAAGGCCGTCGGGCTGGGTGCGGTCGTCACCGCCGCCGCATCGGAGATCGAGGACTTCGTCCGGGTCGAGTTCCAGCCCGCCGACCTGGCCATCGCCGGCCCGGTCGTCGGTGACCTCGTGCACCTGCTGGCCGAGCTGCTGGAGAACGCCACCGCGTTCTCGCCGCCGACCGAGCCGGTCATCGTCGACGCGCGGGCCACCGGCAACGGCGCCATGATCCGCGTCCACGACCAGGGCATCGGCATCATCCCGGCCCGCCTCGCCGAGATCAACTCCCGGCTGGCCGTGCCGAGCGTGCTGAGCAGTGCCGCCGCCGGCACCATGGGCCTGCACGTGGTCTCCCACCTCGCGGCCCGCCACGGCATCCGCGTCCAGCTCTACGCGACAGGCAACGGCGGCGGCACGGTCGCCTACGTCGAGGTGCCGCACCGCCTGCTGGACCAGGTCTCGGCCCTGCCCGCGGGCCGCGGCGCGCCGACCGAGACGATCCCGGCCGTCCAGCCGCCGGCCGCCCGGCCGGTGCAGGTCCCCTCGACCGTCGGCGCCCCGATCGGCCGGTCCGAGCCCGTCGTGGCCCGGGCCGCCGAGGCCGCGCAGATCCCGCAGCAGCGCCGCCCGGAGCGCGCGGCCCAGCCGGCCGCCGCCGGCCCCGGCCTGCAGTCGGTCGCCCCGGCGGGCGGGGTGGCGCCCTGGTTCCGCCCGTATCTCAGTGGCAACTCCGGCGCCGGCGGGTCCGACACCCCGCCGCCGGCGCCCCCGCGGGTCCAGCCGGGCGGACACACCCCGCCGCGCGGCGTGGCCCAGGTGGCCGCCACCCCGCCGCCGGCGATCCCGCCGGTCCGGCCGCCGCAGTACAGCGCGCAAACCACCTGGGGATCCCCCGGCACTTGGCCGCCACGTCCGGGGAGCCCGTCCAGTGCCGGAGGTGGCTCGATGTCGGAGCAGGATCAGGACAATCTTCCGCGCCGTCGTCCGGGGGCCCAGCTGCTCCCGGAAACCACCGAACCACGTGCCGAGAGCCGCAGCGCCGCGGCGGTCGACCCGGAGCAGGTCCGCTCCCGGCTGTCCGCGTTCGCCGAGGGCGTCTCGGCCGCAGCACGTCGCACGAACAGCACCGCCCCAGGAACGAAGGACTCATGATGTCTCAGCAACCCCAAGGCGCCGGACAGCTCGACTGGCTGATGGTGAGCTTCGCGCGCCAGGTGCCCGACGTGGCGCACGCCATCACCGTGTCCGGTGACGGGCTGCGCCTGGCCGCTTCGGCCGACCTGCCGATCGACCAGGCCGACCACCTCGCCGCCGTGATCAGCGGCCTGGCCAGCCTGGTGTTCGGCGCGGCCCGGGTCATGCAGGCCGGCCACGTGCGGCAGACAATCGTCGACATGGACGGCGGCGTCATGATCGTGATGTCCGTCGGCGACCGGGCGCTGCTGGGCGTCCTGGCGGCGCCGGGCTGCGACCTGGGCCAGGTCGGCTACGAGACCGCCATGCTCGTCCACCGCGTCGCCGACGCGCTGGACCCGCTGCCCCGCGATGCCCTGTTCCGCTGAGACCGCTGAGAAGGTCGGCTTGAAGATCCGGAATCTGGCGCTGGTGCTGGTGGCGGTGCTCGCGGTCGCCGGCTGCGCGAACTCGTCCCAGCGCCCCGGCGCCGGGTTGTGGCACGGCGGGCGCCTCTTCATCGCCACCGGCAACACGACCGGGGTGTTCTACTCGCTCGGCGGCGGCTACGCCGACCTGATCACCAAGCACGTGCCCGGCTACGAGGCCCGCGCGGAGGCGACCGGCGCGTCCGGCGAGAACATCCAGCGGGTCGCCACCGGCGACATGGACATCGCGCTGACCCTGGCCGACACCGCCGCCGACGCCTACGCCGGCAAGGGCGCCTTCGACGGCAAGCCGCAGAAGGTCGTGGCGCTGGCGCGGATCTACAAGAGCTACACGCACCTGGTGGTGCGCAAGGCCGCCGGCATCACGAAGTTCTCCGACCTGCGCGGCAAGCGGGTGTCGACCGGCTCGCTCGGCTCGGGCGCCGACGTCCTGGCCGGGCGCATCCTGTCCGCCGGCGGGCTCAACCCCGACGCCGACGTGGTACGCCAGCGCCTGTCGCTGCCGGAGACCACCAAGGGCATGCAGAACGGCACCACCGACGCGCTGTTCTTCACCGGCGGCCTGCCCACGCCGGGCATCGCCGACCTGCTCAGCAGCCAGCCCAACGCGTTCGCGATCCTGCCGCTCAACAGCCTGCTGCAGCCGCTGACGGCCAAGTACGGGGCGGTCTACCTCGGCGCCAAGATCCCCAAGTCGGCGTACAACACCGCGGCCGACATCGACACGATCGCGGTCGGCAACTTCATCGTCGTCTCGCCCGACATGCCCGAGCAGCTCGCGCACGACCTGGCCAAGGTGCTGTTCGAGTACCAGCAGGAGCTCAGCCGCGTGCACCCCGAGGGGGGCAACTTCGACAAGGGCGCCGCGCCGCAGACCGAGCCCATCCCGCTGCACCCCGGCGCCGCCCGCTATTACAGCAGCGGATAGGCGTTATGGATCTCTCATTCGGGACAAGGGACGAGGGTGATCCGGGCCGGGTGATGTCAGGATTGGCGCCGTGACCGCCCTCCAGCAAAACCTCGTTCACCTGGACGACATCCGCGACGCGGCCGCGCGGGTGTCCGGGCTCGTGGTGCGCACCCCGCTGCTGCCCAGCCCCTGGGCCGAGGAGCTGTGGCTCAAACCCGAGAGCCTGCAGCCCATCGGCGCGTTCAAGCTTCGCGGCGCCACCAACGCGCTGCACCGTCTGGACCTCGAGCGCCGGCGCGCCGGCGTGGTCACGCACTCCTCCGGCAACCACGGCCAGGCCCTCGCCTACGCGGGGCGGGCCCTGGGCGTGCCGGTCACGGTCGTCATGCCCGACGTCTCCACGCCCCTGAAGATCGACGCGACCCGCGGCTACGGCGCCGAGGTCATCCTGGTGCCGCAGGCCCAGCGCGAGACCGAGGCCCTCCGCCTGGTCGAGGAGCGCGGGCTGACCCTGATCCCGCCGTACGACCACCCCGACATCATCGCCGGCCAGGGCACCATCGGCCTGGAGATCTTCGAGGACCTGTCCAACGTCGACGTGGTCGTGGTGCCGGTCGGCGGCGGCGGGCTCTCCTCCGGGGTCGCGACCGCGGTCAAGTCGCTCGCCCCGCACGTGGCGGTCATCGGCGTGGAGCCCGCGGTGGCGGCCGACGCCGCCGAGAGCCTGGCCGCGGGCATGGTCCGGGTCTGGCCGGTCGAGCGGATGCTCGCCACCGTGGCCGACGGGCTGCGCACGCCCCTGTCGGAGCTGACGCTGGCCCACCTGTCGACCTACCTCGACGCGATCGTGACCGTCAGCGAGGAGGAGATCCTCGACACGGTCCGCACGCTCGCGCGCAAGGCCCGGCTGATCGTCGAGCCCAGCGGCGCGGTGGCCACGGCCGCGGTACTGCACCGCCGCGACGAGCTCCCGGCCGGCCGGACAGTTGCCGTGATCAGCGGCGGCAACATCGCCCCTGAGCTGGCCGCACGCCTCTTCGCCTGAGCGTTGTCCACAGGCTGTGGAGAACTGCCTGTGGACAACCCGCCGTCCGCCTGTGGAAAACTCCCGGTAACGAGGTTTCCGCGCGGCGCGTGACTGTGCGGATCCACACAGGCGTTACCCACAGCCTGTGGACAACTCAGGCGCGCCCCACCTTGTCGAGCAGCCAGGCGGCGATGAAGGCCTCCTCGCGCCAGGCGTCGTAGCGCCCGCTCGGCCCGCCGTGCCCGGCGCCCATCTCGGTCTTGAGCAGCACATGTGTCGACGGCGACGCCACCCGCAGGCGGGCGACCCACTTGGCCGGCTCGTGGAAGAGCACCCGGGTGTCGTGGAGGCTCGTGACCGCCAGGATCGCCGGGTACGGGACCGGCTGGAGGTTCTCGTACGGGGTGTACGACTTCATGTACGCGTACACCTCCGGATCCTGCAGCGGGTTGCCCCACTCCTCCCACTCCGTCACGGTCAGCGGCAGCGACGGGTCGAGGATCGTGTTGAGCGCGTCGACGAACGGCACCTGGGCCACGATCGCCCCGAACGCCCCGGGGGCCAGGTTGGCCACCGCGCCCATGAGCAGGCCGCCGGCCGAGCCGCCGCGGGCCACGAGCCGGTCCGGCGCCGTCCAGCCGGCCTTGACCAGGTGCTCGGCGCAGGCGATGAAGTCGGTGAACGTGTTCTTCTTGGCCAGCAGCTTGCCCTCGTCGTACCAGCGCCGGCCCATCTCGCCGCCGCCGCGGATGTGCGCGATGGCGAAGACCACCCCGCGGTCCAGCAGCGACAGGCGCGGGATCGAGAACCACGGGTCCATGGAGGACTCGTAGGAGCCGTAGCCGTACAGCGTCGCCGGGGCCGATCCGTTGCGCGGGGTGCCCTTGCGGGCCACGATCGAGATCGGGACGCGGGTGCCGTCGTCGGCGATGGCCCACTCGCGGTGCTGCTCGTAGCGGGACGCGTCGAAGTCGCCGAGCACCGGCTTCTGCTTGCGCAGGGTCAGCGTGCCGCTGTCGAGGTTGCAGTCGAACACCGAGTCCGGGGTCACCATCGACACGTAGTGCAGGCGGAACGAGGTGGTGTCGTACTCCAGGTTGGCCTCCGGCCCGACCGAGTACAGCGGCTCGGGGAAGGCGATGTCGTAGGGCGCGGCCCCGAGCAGAGGCACCACCCGGACGCCGGTCAGCCCGTCGCGGCGCAGCGAGACCACCAGGTGCCCGAAGAACGCGTCGACCTGCAGCAGCCGGGTGCCCGGCTCGTGCTCGATCAGCGTCGTCCAGTCGCCCGGGTTGTCCACCGAGGTGTACGCGAGCGCGAAGTCCTCGGCCCCGTCGTTGTGCAGGATCAGGAACCGGTGGCCGTGGTGCTCGACCGAGTACTCCACGCCCTGCCGGCGCGGGGCGATCGAGCGCGGCGGGGTCAGCGGCGCGTCGGCCGGGATCACCAGCACCTCGCTGGTGACCTTGCTGTTGACGTCGATGAGCAGGAAGCGCTCCGAGCGGGTCAGCTCGATGCCGACCCAGAAGCGCTCGTCGGGCTCCTCGAACACGACCGCGTCGTCGCCGGCGGCCGTGCCCATGGCGTGGCGCCAGACGCGGTTGGGCCGCCAGGCGTCGTCGACGGTGATGTAGAACAGCGTCGAGCCGTCGGCGGACCACGCCGAGCCGTAGAACGCGTTCTCGATGACGTCGGGCCGGTCCTCGCCCGTGCGCAGGTCCTTGATCCGCAGCGTGAAGCGCTCGTCGCCGGAGAAGTCGGTGCTGTACGCCAGCAGGTGGCCGTCCACGCTGAGGTCGAACGTGCCGAGGGCGAAGTACTCCGAGTCGCCCGCCAGCGCGTTGCCGTCGAGCAGCACCTCCTCGCCGGGCAGCGGGGTGCCGTCGCCGATCTCGGGCGGCGCGTCGCGGCCCTCGGCGGCGGGGACACGGCAGTGGATGCCGTACTGCTTGCCCTCCTCGGTGCGGGTGTAGTACCAGTGGCCGCCCTTGCGGGTGGGCACCGAGAGGTCGGTCTCCTTGGTGCGCGACTTGATCTCGTTGAACAGCGTCTCGCGCAGCGGCTCGAGGTGCGCGGTCGCCGCGGCGGTGAACGCGTTTTCGGCCTCGAGGTAGGCGACCGTGTCCGGATCATCCCGGTTCTGGAGCCAGAAGTACTCGTCGGTCACGGTATCGCCGTGATGGACCCGCTCGTGCGGGACCCGCTTCGCGGCGGGTGGCTGCTCGGTCGTCACACAGCCAAAGGTTACCCGGTTCAGGACGCAACCAGGCGCGTCGTTCGGTGGTCTGTCCACTAGGAGAGAGCGACGCCGGTACCGTCATGGTCGCGTAGTTCGGGCGAGACCACGGAGGGATGCCGGTGCGGCGTCGTGGGGTGTTGCACATCGGGGTGACCGGGCTGGCAGTAATGCTGGCTCAAGCGTGCTCCGAGGGGTCGTCGACGACACCACGGGCGGGGAGCGGTTCCCCGGCGGGCGGTTCCGGCTCGCCGAGTGCCGAGCCCCAGGCCGCGTCGACGTTCGACCCCTCGGGGTACGTCCCGGCGCCCGTGCCCATCGCGGAGCTCAAGAAGCTCTACAACTATGACAAGGGCTCGACGCTCAACGCCCAGCTGACCGACCGGCGCACCGGCGACGGGGTCATCCTCGAGGACATCACGTACTCCGACACCCGCGGCAACGACGCGATCCCGGCGTACGTGGTGAGCGCCGACATTCCGGGCGACACCCTGCGGATGCCGGCCGTCGTCTTCGGCACCGGCCCCGACGGCGACCGGGACAAGCTGCTCGCCGAGGCGACCGCCATCGCCCGTATGAAGGCGCTGGTCATGATCACCAGCCTGCCGGTCAAGCCGACCGGCGACCCGAGCGCCGACGCCACGGCGTTCGCCGCCGCCGTGGTCGCCCAGCGCCGCGCCTTCGACCTGCTCATCCGGCGCAGCGACTGCGACGGCTCCCGGGTCGGCTACGCCGGGCACCACTCCGGCGCCGCCCTCGGCGCGGTACTGCTCGGGCTCGAGTCGCGCATCACCGGCGCCGTGCTCGCCAGCGGGACCAGCCGCTTCTCCCGCTGGATGGTGAAGCAGAAGGTCCCGGCGAACTGGCACGCGTACCTCGACTCCCTGGCCCGCTTCGACGCCGCCCCCTACGTCGCCGTCGGCGGCAAGCGCTCCGTGCTGCTGCAGTTCGGCACCAAGGACGCCGTCGTGCCCGAGGCCGAGCGGGCCGAGCTCGCCGCTGCGGTCGCCGGGGCCAAGCAGCGCAAGGATTACGACACCGGCCATGACCTGGCCGGATTCGCCGCGGCCGCCACCGACCGGGCGGCCTTCCTCAAGCAGGTCTTGCGGCTCTCGTGACGACCCCATAGGCTTTCGAACGTATGTTCGGTGTCGGTTGATGCGCCATGTGCATCGCTCCGGCGCCCGGATGTACTCGAACGTGTCATTGGGAATGCCTGGATCATGTCTTCCTTACCCGGGCAACCGCGAATCCCAGCGACCGATCTTCCCCACGTCCACGGCGGGTGACACCAGGGAAGCGGGAGTTTGCGGTGACGGTGATCGAGGCGTTGGCCGAGGCGTGCGGGCCGGACCACGCGTGGGAGGCGGGGCCGGCCGACAACGTCGACGGCGTGCCGGTCGGCTGGGTGGCCGAGCCCGGCGACGCCGCCGCGGTGGCGGAGGTGCTGCGTTTCACGGCGACCGAGGGGCTCTCCGTTGTCGCGACCGGCGCGGGGACGAAGCTCGACTGGGGCGTCCCGCCCAGCCACGCCGACGTGCTGCTCGACGTGGGCCGGCTCACCGGCGTGCTGGGCTACGAGCCGGGCCGGCGCGCCGCGACCGTCGCGGCCGGCACTCCACTGCGGGCGCTGCGCGCGATCCTGCTGCGGGAGCAGCGCCGCCTGCCGCTCGACGTCGGCTCCCCGGCCGCGACCCTCGGCGGCGTGCTGGCCACCAACGAGTCCGGGCCGCTGCGGCACCGCTTCGGCGCGCCGCGCGACCTCGTCACCGGCGTGCGGGTCGCGCTGGACGAGGGCAGCGTCGAACACGCGGCCGGCGGCCAGGACCTCGCGCGGTACGTCTGCGGCTCCTACGGCACCCTCGGCATCATCACCGAGGCGACCGTGCGGCTGGAGCCGATCCCGGCCGCGCGGGCCTGGGTCGTGCGCCCGGTGTCGACCCCGCGGGAGGTCCAGCAGCTCACCGAGGCCCTGGTCGCCTCGCCGCTCGAGCCGGCCGCGATCGAGGCCGACCTGCCCGGCGGCGCCGGCGCCCGCCCGGCCGAGCTCGCCGCGCTGTTCGAGGGCGAGGAGGCGTTCGTCGCGCACCGGGCCGAGTCCGCCGCGAAGCTGCTGGGCGGCGGGGCCACGGTGGAGTCCCTCCCGCCGCCGTGGTGGGGGCGCTACCCGTTCGCCCTCGACGACGTGGCCCTCAAGATCTGGGGGCGCCCGAGCGAGCTGTTCGCCGTCGTGTACGCGCTCCGGGACGCGGCCGGCCAGCCGGTGCCCGTGCGCGGCTCGATGGGCCTGGGCGTCGCGCACGTGGCGCTGCGCGACAACATCGCGCCCGAGCGGCTGGACGGCATGCTGACCGTCGCCCGCGCCGTGCTCCTGGCCCGCGGGGGCGGCGGCTGCACCCTGTTGCGGGCCCCGCTCGACCTGCGGGAGCTGGTGGAGAGTTACGGCCCCGACCCGATGCCGGGGGCGGCGGCCCGGCTCAAGCTGGCCCTCGACCCCGAGGACCGCCTGGCACCGGGCCGCACACCCGACTTCTCCTAGTGACAGTTCCAGACCACGGCCTGGAAGGTGTCGCCGGTCTTCCAGGCCTGGCCGGCGATGGTGCGGCCGTCGTCGCTGATCGTCCTCGCCAGGTTGGGCCGGTCCTTGGTCGGGTCGAGGATCGCCGGTAGGACGAGACGCTGGTCGTCGGCCACCAGGACGGCCCGGCCCCCGGCGGTCCCGCCGACCACGAAGCCCATCCCGTTGACCGGCCCGGCCGGCGCGTCGACGCCGCTCAGCACCACCACGAAGTCGCCCCGGACGCTCCAGCGGACCGGCTTCGGGCTGCTCGAGTACAGCCCGGCCACGCCCGTCGCCCAGCCGCCCCGGGCGCTGTAGACGACGGTGCTCGGGCCGGGCCGGCCGCCGCTGTTCGGCGCGGTCGGCGTCCCCGGCGGCAGCGGCAGCTGCTTCCCGGTGCCGTTCGCCTCCCAGTAGTACGGCAGCTCCTGCGCGCCCATCGTGACCGAGCCGAACACGGCGCCCTGCTCGTCGATCGCCCGCACCTGGCCGCCCGTCGCGCCCGCCGGCAGGGCCAGCTCCACGGGCGCGGCCGCGGTGTCGCGCCACACGATCGGGTGGCCGCCCGGGCCGTCGGAGCCGCGGCTTCCGGCCACGGCGCCGGTGTCGCTGATCGCGACGGCGTACAGGTCACCGTCGCCCGGCAGCCGGGTGACCGTGTCGTCGTCGCGCAGCAGCCACGGGACCCACCTTCCGTCGACGAGGGAGTTGCCGACCGCGTCGTGGTAGTTGTTCGCGGACCGGACCATCGGCTCGTCGCCCTCGACCGTCACCGTCGCGGGCTGCCCGGCGCGCCAGCGCACCACCCGCTTGTCGCCGCCGGTCAGGTACAGCTGCCCGAAGTGCACCTGTCCGTCGGGCGAGCCCGCGGTCACCAGGTTCGACCTGCCGCCGGCCGGGGCCGGCAGCTCGTGCACGGTGCAGCTCGTCGGCGGCGACACGAAGGGCAGGCCGCCGAGCGAACGGCTTGGCTGCGGCCCCGGCGTGCCCGTGTTCGGGTCGACCGGGCGGATGGTGGCGGGCGCCGTGGGATCGGGGCCGGCCGGTGCGCCCTCGTTGCGGTTCAGGGCCAGCGCGGCCGGCACCGCGACCACCACCGCGACGGCGACGGCGATCCCGCCGACGACCGCGGCGCGGCGGGCCGAGCGCCGGCGGCGGCCCGCGCGCACGGCGGCGGCGATGTCGACGCGGGGCGGGCGCGGCGGTTCGGGGGAGAGGCCCGCCCGGAGCAGGTCGCCGGCGTTGTGTTCGTTCAGGTCCACCATCTCAGCGCTCCTTGGTCAGGGCGGCGACCGTCTGCTCGCCGAGCAGGCGGCGCAGGGCCGTCAGGCCGTGTGAGGTCTGGCTCTTCACCGTGCCGGCGGACACGCCGAGGATCTCGGCCACCTCGGCCACGGGCAGGTCGTAGAAGAACCGCAGGACCAGCACCGCCTGCTGGCGGCGGGGCACGCGGGCGAGCGCCTGGCGCACCGCCGTGTGTTCGGCGCGGTCGGCCTCGGGCGCGACCCGCTCGGGCGGCTCGGCGAACAGCCGCACCCGCGACCAGGCCAGCCGGCGCTCGTCGATGAACGTGTTGACGAGCATGCTGCGGACGTACCGGTCGAGGTGCTCCGCGCGCCGGACCCGCGACCACTTCACGTAGAGCGTCGTGATCGTCTGCTGCACCAGGTCGTCGGCGCGGTGCACGTCGCCGCTGAGCACGTAGGCGAGTCGGTGCAGCGCCGGCAGCCGCGCCGTGACGTACTCGACGTAATCGTCCATTCGCGTCCCTCCCCGGAAATCGTCTTCCCTGAGACGGGTCCCGCGGGCACTCAGGTTGTACGCGACTTTTCCGTCCACACCACGAGCTGCTCGGTGCCGCCGGCACCGTCTGCCACGTCACCGTGGGCTCGCTCGCCGAGCTCGCCCCCGCCATCCGCCGCAAGGACCAGACGCTCGCGCAGTTCGGCTTCACCCGCGCCGAACTCGACGACTTCGTCACCCTCGTCGCCGGGCGCGGCCTGGACCGGATCGTGCCGTTCGGGCAGGCGCTGACCTTCGCCGGGGTCTGGGACGGCCTCGACCTGCTGCACGAGTTCACCCGCATCATCACGATCGCCGCCTAGCCTTGGAGCTCGCGTGTCAGTCTCCGTTGTCGTCCCCTGCTACCGCTCGGCGAGCATCCTGCCGCGGCTGGTCGCGCGGCTGAACGCGGTGCTGCCGGCGATCGACCCGGTGCACGAGATAATCCTGGTGGTCGACAGCACCGACGTCACCTGGGACGCCGCCCGCGACCTGGCCGCCGAGCAGCCGCACGTGCAGGCGATCCGGATGGCCCGCAACTACGGCCAGCACAACGCGCTCATCGCCGGCATCCGGGCCGCGTCCTGCGAGCGGATCATCACCATGGACGACGACCTGCAGCACCCGCCGGAGGAGCTGCCGAAGCTCGCCGCCGCCCTCACCGACGACCTCGACGTGGTCTACGCGGTGTCGGAGGCCGAGGAGCACGGCCTGCTGCGCAACCTGACCTCGTGGGGCGCCAAGAGCCTCGTGATGGGCCGCAGCATGGGCATCCCGAACGCGGATGTGCTCGGCGCTCTGCGCATCTTCCGCACCTTCCTGGGGCCGGCTTCGACCAGGTCAGCGGGCCGCACGTGTCCGTGGACATCGTGCTGTCGTGGACCACCACCCGGGTCGGCTCCGTGGTGGTGCGCATGGACCAGCGCACCGAGGGCCGCTCCGGCTTCACGTTCCGGTCGCTGATGAAGCACGCGGTAAACATGATCCTCGGGTACTCGTCGAAGCCGCTGCGGCTCGTCACGTACCTCGGCTTCCTCATCGGCGTCTGCGGGGTGCTGCTCACGCTGCGCCTGGTGTGGCTGTACTTCACCGGGGACACCAAGGTCGCCGGGTTCACGACGCTCGCCTCGCTGGTCACGATCTTCTCGTCCGCGCAGATGATCGGGATCGGGGTGCTGGGGGAGTACCTCGGGCGCGTCCACGCCCACGGCATGGGGCGCCCGACGTACGTCGTCCGCGAACACTTTCTCAAGAGCGAAGGCTGACGCTCAGCGGGTCGGCCGGCCCGGCGAGCTCGGCGACGGGGACGGGTACTGACCGGGCCGTTGCTCTCCGGCGTCGTGGTACCAGTCCGGCGGGTCGGCGATCGTCGCGGGCGGCTCGACCGCCGGCCCGGTCGCCCCGGACGGTGGCAGGTGGGCCGCGCCGACTCCGCCGATCAGCGTGAGCGCGGCCAGGGTACCCAGAAGTTTTCGCATCGCTACGGCGCCAGCCGGTCGTAGGCCGCGTCGAACGCCTGCCGGTAGGGCGCGACACAGGCATCGTGGGCCGCGTTCCCGGCGGAGACGATGTCGGCCGCCTGCTGCACCTTCGCCTCGAGCCGGTTGACCTGCGCCGCGTACGCGGCCTTCTGCAGCTCGGTGGCGGTCGCCGGCAGTGGATCGGGCCACGCGCTGTCCGGCGGCTCGATCGCCTCGGCCTGGGTCTCGACCAGGTTGAAGATCTGCTCCGTGTCGCCGACCGTGTAGCCCCGGCCGGACATGCAGGAGATGTACGTCGTCAGGGCGGCCCGCACCGTCGGGTCGGCGGCCGCGGCGGCCTTGACCCGCTCGGCCGCGGTCGTGGCGATGTCCAGGGCGCCGGCGTCCGACGCGCTCATCGTGTTGGCCCGGTCCGCGCACCCCGGGTCCGCGTCGTTGCCGACCAGGGCGAAGGTCCAGGTCGCCTGCTGGTCGGCCGGCAGGGCGGTGACGACGGTCTCGTTCGGGTCGGCCGGAAGGCCGGCCGCCACCTGCGCCAGGAGGTCGTGCAGCTCCGCGCCCTGCTTGCCGGCCGCCACCGCGTCGGTGTAAGCCTGATCCAGGTAGACGTCGTTGGGCACCGCCACGACGTACGTCAGCCCGAGCGCGTGCATGCAGTCGGCGACCTGCTGCTCCTGCGCCAGGGCCCGATCGCGGATGGCCGGATCGATCGACACACTGGTGTTTGCCGCCGCGGCCGAGCCGCTCTCGGCGGTGCTGACCAGCCAGCCACCGATACCGATCGCGAAGGCGGTCACGAGAGCCGTCGACCAGACTCGCTTGTTCTTCCTCGGAAGCACCGGATTCTCCTCGTCGGCTCGTCAGTAGACCATCAACATGCCGGTGTCCCGGCGGTACGCGGCGCTCCACCGCTTCTTCAGCTGCGCGCGGTCCGTCTGGTTCACCTTGATGCAACCGTTGGACTTGTAGTTGTTCTCGGTCCAGCCGCTCGTGCCCTCCGAGTGGATGAACAGGTCCGTGCGGGTGATCCGTTTCTCGCCCGCCTTGGGGTGACAGACCTTGTTGCCGAGGCTCCAGACCGCGCCCCGGATGACGCTGTTTCCCCAGGTCTTGTTGCTGATGTACACGAGGGTGCTGTTGCTGTCCTCGTCACGCGGGTCGTAGAAGCCCACCGGGATCTGTCCCTTGTTGCGGACGCATTCGCTGACGACGCCGCTGCCCGTGCCGGCGCGCATCGAGACCCGGTACCGGGTGCTGCCGACGCTCACGTAGGCCGTCAGCGTGCCGCGCTGCGGCGCCTTGTTGTTCCGCTGGAAAACCATGTAGGGCGCGGTCTTCGTCGCGGTCGTCTTCGTCTCGGTGTATGCCGCCGCGGGCACGGCCGGCAATGCGGCGCCGGCCAGGGCGAGGCAGATCAGGCCGGTCACCACCTGGCTGATTCGTGTTCTCAACGGAATGCTCCTCTGCATCACGCACGGGAATGTCCGCTCGCGCTCTGGCGCGATCGTTCCCGGTCGATGTTGTGAGGGCGTTAATGTTCCGTTGGAACGTACGAGATCAGCCGGTAACTCTTAACCGCCGCGGGCTCGGTGATCTGCGTCCTGACCGTGCGGTCGGCGTCGAGCAGGGTCAGCCTGCCCGCGGTGCGCACGAGGATCTCGCCGGTGGGCAGGAACACGATCGCGCTGATGGTGCCGGTCACCGGCAGGCTCACGTTCTGGCCGGTGCGGGTGTCGACAACGGCGTTGGCGGAGCTGTCCCGCCCGATGTCGCCCCACGGCTCGTCGCCGACGCGCTGGTCGACCGCGACGAGGGTGCCGTCGCGGTTGACGCTGTACGGGTCGCAGTTGTGCCGGTCCCCGACGTTGGGGATGACCTTGGCGCCGCTCCCGTCGGCGTTCATGATGCCGAGGCGGCAGTCGCCCGTGCCGTAGGCGATCTTCTTGCCGTCGCCCGACCACAGCGGGTGGATGCCCTCGCCGGACTGGCGGGCCAGCGGTGCGAAGGCCTTCGTCGCGACGGTGACAACGCCGATCGTCGTGCTGTCGGCCGTCACCTTGGCGACCAGGAGGCGCTGCGAGTCGCCGGACCAGGCCGGCTCCCATCCGATGTCCGGCGTGCCGGTCAGCACGGTCTGGCGGTGCTGCCCGTCGCGGTCCGCGACCACCACGTCGGTGCCCTCGATGAAGGCGATCCGGGTGTCGTCCGGGGAGACGTTTGCGGTGTACGCGTGGACCCCCGCGATCTTCTTCGGGGTCGACTTGTTCAGGCGGTACAGGTCGTCGCCGCCGCTGAAGTAGAGGGTGCCCGTCAGCTCCTGCGGCGCCGCCTTGCTGGCCTCGCGACTGGGATCCACGCTGGGTTCCCGGCTCGGCGCCGAACCGGTGGCGGCGGCGGTCGTGGCCACCGCCGAGGGCGGGCCGGCGACCGGGGCCGGCCCCCGGTTCCCCGGGCCGGTTCAGCTGCCAGGCCACGCCGCCGGCGAGGGTCAGCGCGAGCACCCCGGCCGCCGACGCCGTGATCGCCCGGTTGCGCCCGATCCGCCGCGACTGGGCGAGCGAGCGCTCGAGGAGGTCCGCCGGCTCGGCCCGGTCGCCGATGCGCGCGAGGCTGTCGCGCAGCAGTTCGTCGTCGTTCATCGCCCGGTCCCCTCCGCGGTGCGGAACTCCCGCAGCTCCGGCACCAGCCGGCGCAGATGCTCCAGGGCCCGCGCCGTCTGGGTCTTGATGGTGCTGACCGAGACCCCGAGCACGTCGGCCGCCTCGGCCTCGGTGTGGTCCTCGAAGTACCGCAGGACGACGACCGCCCGCAGCCTCGGGCTGAGCGAGCGCAGGGCCTGCTCCACCGTCATGCGCAGCACGATCGCGCCGGTGTCCTCGCGGTTGCCGTCGCGCCGGTCGGGCAGGTCGCCGGGCAGGTTCTCCGCCACCCGGCGCCGCCGCCAGAAGCTGACCTGGAGGTGGTACATCACCCGGCGCGCGTAGGCCTCGGCATTGCCGGTCTCGTGCAGGCGGTCCCAGGCCCGATGCGTGCGGGCGAGGGCCTCCTGCACGAGGTCCTCGCCCAGGTGCTGGTCGCCCGTGAGCAGATAGGCGGCCCGGAGCAGGGCATGGCTCCGCGCGCGGACGAACGCCGCATACTCGTCCTCGCGGGAAACCATGCCTGATCCTGTCGACGACGATGGGCACGCGACCCGAGAGTGTACCGGTGCCATCGTCATCGGTCTTTCCCTCAGCGCCCGACCGCGGCGATCAGCCGGTCGTCCCGCACGCCGGCGGCCTCGGTGAACTGCGCCTTCACGGTGCGGTCGGGGTTGAGCAGCGTCAGCTTGCCGGGCGCGCGGAGCAGGATGTCGCCGCCGGGCCGGAACACGATCGCGTTGACGTCGCCGGCCACGTTGGTGCTGACGTTCTGCCCGGTCCGGGTGTCGACGATCGCATTGGCGCCACTGTCGCGCCCGATGTCGCCCCACGGCTCGTCCCCGACGCGCTGGGAGACCGCGACGAGCCCGGCGTCACGGTTGACGCTGCACGGGTCGCAGTTGTGCCGGTCCCCGACGTTGGGGATGACCTTAACGTTGCTCCCGTCGGCGTCCATGACCCCGATCTCGCAGGTGCCCGTGGCGTAGACGATCTTCCTGCCGTCGCCCGACCACATCGGGTGGATGCCGGCGCCGGGCTGGTGCGCCAGCGGTACGAAGGCCTTCGTCGCGACGGTGACCACGCCGAGCGTCACCTCCTGCCCGCCGGGGCTCTTGGCCACCAGCAGCCGCCGCGAGTCGGCCGACCAGACGGGCTCCCAGCCGACCGTCGGCGTGCCGGCGAGCACGGTCTCCCGGTGCTGCCCGTCGCGGTCGGCGACGACCACGCCGTCCCCGTCGATGAAGGCGATCTTCGTGTCGTCGGGGGAGACGTTCGCCGTGTACGCGTGGACGCCCGGAATCCGCTTGGGGCCGGACTTCTCGAGGCGGTACAGCTCGTCGCGCCGGCTGTAGTAGAGCCCTTCGATCCCGTCGGCCGGGGCCTTGGACCCTGCTGAGGACGCGGTGGACGTCTCCGGCATGCTGCCGCTCGGCAGGCTGCCGCTCGGCGCGCTGCCGTTCGGAACGCCGGCGCTCGGCGTCGGGTCGGGCCGGTGGGGGTCGCAGGCGGCGGTGAAGAGTGCGGCGGAGGCGGTGAGCAGGAAAAGGGCCCGGCGGGTCGCGGACATGGTGAGACTCCGATTCTGTGGGGTTGGGGTTTCGCATCACGTACGCCGGCCGGGCAATACGTCGTGATAGACGCGCGCCTCTGCTTGGGCGGGTGACAGTACGTTCGGCGGATCTTCGACTCGTCCGAACGGCCGGTTATCCACAGGCTTGGATTGCCTCTTGAGCCGCCCCCCAGGCCCGCGGGAGCCTGAGTCTCGTGACACGGGGGCGGTTCACGCTTTTGATTCCGGCTCTGCTCTTGGCGGCCCTGCTGCTGACCGGGGCGTACCGCTGGTGGGCGCATCCGGTGCCGGCCGGGTGTTCGGGGGTCGGTCCGCGCGCGGTGGGGGCGGCGGTGCCGGTCCAGGACGGGCTGGCGGTGGCCGAGCAGGGGTTCAGCCGCGTCGGAGGATGGTCGTTCAGCGCGGGCGCGCTCGTGGTTGATCGATCGCCGGAGTGGGCGGCCTACCGCACGACGGTGAGCCTGCGCCTGCTGGACTCCTCGGGCGGAGTTGTGGTGGCGCTGCCGGAGCGGACGCTGCCGATGGTGCTGCCGGGGTCGCGACTACCGGTGGGCGCGGTGATCGAGGTGGCACCGGATCGGGCGGCGTCGGTCGCGGGGTTCTCTCTGGCCTTCGGGACTACGCACTGGGTGCGTCCGGAGCCGTGGAATCCGCTCTTCCGCCGCTTTGACGTGCGGCCGGAGCCGGACGGGCCGGGGGCGCCGGATTTCCTGCTGCCGGCGAACATGGGCCCGGTGGCGTGCGAGGGGCTGTCGCCGGCGGGGGCGGCGCTGGTTTATCGCAACGGGGCGGGCGCGGTGATCGGCGGGGAGGGGGTGGCTTACTCGGGGGAGTACTGTGCGGGAACCCACGCGGGCGACACCGTGACGGCCGCACACATGCCGCCGACGACGGATCCGCAGCGCACCGAGATAGCGATCTACTGCGACGTCGGCTAGCGCCGTCGCCCTAGGGCATCTCGACCTTGACTACCTCACTGACCCACACCGACGAAACCAACGGTCGGCGTGACCACGCTGATGTATTTATCCGTTTGGTCCCACCCAAAGATCCAGAGACCCGCGACGATCGCTGGAACGCCCACCGCAGCGACAACGATGCCTCGCTGCACGCCATGATCACGCAATTGTCGCTACACGGGAGAGGATCGCTGGACACTGTCTCCGGCGCAGCGGACGACCCGGCCGAACGATCCTCTCCACGGAGCGGCGCGGTCTAGGCAAGCATCTGATCCGTAGCCACCGCGGCGGCGATGCCGGCGCCGAGGGCTGCCGCCGCTATCGGGGAGAACAACACGAGGGCCGCGGCGACGCACCCCACCATCAGCACGAACGCCCACCTGAGCGGCAAGCGGGAGCTGGCCGATCGGGGGGAAATGTCCGCCAATTCATCGGAGATCGGCGATTCGACGAGCGGCGCGCGCCGTCGACGCTGGCTTGACATGCCTGGATCCTTTCGTTCAACACGGGACGAAGAAACTTTTGCGACCGCCTGCATATGCACAGGTTCGAATCGACAATTCTTCGGACCGGTTGGCCAAGGTCGGCCCAACGAAAGTGCTGAGCGAAGGCGCTTCACCGGCGTGCAGTGGCGTCTCGGCGCGGCGCGGGCGAGCCCTGATGCGGACCGTTGATCACGCAGGGGCGAAGGACTCGCCGTTGGTCATGATCGGCACCGTGTGCGACGCGCCCGATTGGGACGCCAGTCTCACGTCCTCGGCGAAACCGCGCTGGATCAGTTCCTGGCCGCTCACGCACCGCCGTACCGCCGCGGCCACGTTCTTCACCGCGGCCAGCGCCGCCAAAGAGACCGCGGCCTCCACCGACAGCGGGGCGCCCAGCATTGACAGGCCGTCCAGCACCGCGGCCGCGCCCAGGAGGTCCTCCACGCACGGGCGCAGCGTGCCGTCCGGCCACAGTTCGCCCGCCGCTATGACCCCCACCGGGCTCGTCGGCGTGCCGTGGCCGTGCGCCCGCAGCCAGCGGGCCACGGCCGGGGCGTTGCGCAGGCAGGCCGCGACCACCGGTACGCCCGTCGAGGCGGCCGCCGAGCAGATCGTCGCGCCGTTCGGGGACGGCAGGACCAGCTGGTCGACTAGCGGGGCGGTCAGCAGGGCGGCCGGCGACAGGCTCCAGGGCTGCTCCGGGCTCGCCTGGCGGCGGCCCACGGCCACCGCGGCGCCCAGGCGCGTCGCGTAGGCCTGGGCCTGGTCGCTCCACGGGAACGGGTGCACGCGGATGCCCCGGCCGACGGCTACGTCCACGGCGGTCGAGAAGGACAGCACGTCGACCACGACCAGGACCGAGCAGACGCGCGCCAGCTCGGCCGCGCCGGCCGGGCCCCAGTCGAACCGGGCGCCCGAGCCGGGCTGGCTATAGACGCCCTCCGGGGTCACGACTCGTCGTCGAGCGGGGCGTGCGGTACCTCCGGCGCGTCGACCTTCTCGAAGAAGGACGACTCGTCGGCCGCGGGAGCCTCACTGGAAGCGGGCGCGGAGTCGTAGAGCGAAGGCTCCGGCTCGCTCGGGGTGCGGTACGCCGGCGCCTCCGTCGACACCTCGCCGAACAGCGCCGGCAGCGTGCCCATCCAGGCGGAGCGCAGCTCGTCGAGGGCGATCGTGAACTGCCCGCGCACGTCGAGCGCGCGGCTGCGGCCGTCGACCGAGCCGATCACGGTCGCCGGGAGGCCGTGCTGGGCGCACATGGCGGTGAAGGCCTTCTCGTGGCCGCGCGGCACCGAGACCAGGGCCCGGGCCGTCGACTCCGAGAAGAGCGCGACGAACGGGTTGAGGCCCTCCGGCAGGGTGATGTTCGCGCCGCAGTCGTAGCGCAGCGTCGCCTCGACCAGGGCCTGGGCCAGGCCGCCGTCGGAGAGGTCGTGCGAGCTCGACAGGTGGCCGCGCTCGCCGGCCTCGGTCAGCACCGAGGCGAGGATGCGCTCGCGGGTGAGGTTCACGCGCGGGGGCAGGCCGCCCAGGTGCTCGTGAGTCACCCAGGCCCACTCGGAGCCCGAGAGCTCCTCGGTGGTCTCGCCCAGCAGCATGATCAGGTCGCTGTCGCCGCCGAAGCCCATGGGGACGCGGCTGCCGACGTTGCCCAGGATGCCCAGGACGCCCACGACCGGGGTCGGGTGGATGGCCTGCGTACCGGTGGAGTTGTAGAAGGACACGTTGCCGCCGGTGACCGGGATGCCCAGCTCCGCGCAGCCGTCGGCCAGGCCGCGGACGGCCTCGGCGAACTGCCACATGACCTGCGGGTCCTCCGGCGAGCCGAAGTTGAGGCAGTTGGTCACGGCGAGCGGGGTCGCGCCTGCGGCGGCCACGTTGCGGTAGGCCTCGGCGAGCGCCAGCTTGGCCCCGTTGTACGGGTCGAGGCGGGCGAACCGCGCGTTGCCGTCCACCGACAGGGCGACGCCGAGGCCGGTCTGCTCGTCGATGCGTACGACGCCGGCGTTCTCCGGCTGGGCGAGGATCGTGTTGCCCTGGACGTACCGGTCGTACTGCTCGGTCACCCAGCTCTTGTCGCACAGGTTGGGGCTGGCGGCCAGGCGCAGGAGGGTCTCGCGCAGCTCGACCCCGGTGCGCGGGCGCGGCAGGGTCTCGGCGCGGTCGGCCTGCAGCAGGATGAGGTCGGCGGGCTCGCGCATCGGGCGGGCGTACACCGGGCCGTCGTCGACCAGCGAGCCCGGCGGCACGTCGACCACCGTCTCGCCGCGCCAGGTGATGACGAGCCGGCCGGTGTCGGTGACGGTGCCGATCGCGGTGGCGATGACGCCCCAGCGCTCGGCGACCCGCAGCACCTCCTCGAGCTTGGCCGGGTCGACGATGAGCAGCATGCGCTCCTGCGACTCGCTGGCCAGCACCTCCTGCGGGTCCATGGAGGCCTCGCGCAGCGGCACCTTGTCCAGCTCGACGTCCATGCCGGTGCCGGCGGCCGCGCTGGTCTCGGTGAGGGCACAGGTGAGCCCGGCGCCGCCGAGGTCCTGCACGCCGACGATCAGGTCCCGCTCGTACAGCTCCAGGCAGCTCTCGATCAGCAGTTTCTCGATGAACGGGTCGCCGACCTGCACCGAGGGGCGCCGGGCCGGGCCGTCGCTGTTGAAGGTCGCGCTGGCCAGGACCGAGACGCCGCCGATGCCGTCGCGGCCGGTCTTGGCGCCCAGGAGCACGACGATGTTGCCGGGGCCGTGCGCCTCCTTGTTCTGCAGGCGGTTGACCGGCAGCACGCCCACGCAGAGCGCGTTGACCAGCGGGTTGCCCTGGTAGCAGGGGTCGAAGACGACCTCGCCGCCGATGTTGGGCAGGCCGAGGCAGTTGCCGTAGCCGCCGACGCCGGCGACGACCCCGGGCAGGACGCGCTTGGTGTCCTCGTGGTCGGCGGCGCCGAAGCGCAGCGGGTCCATGACGGCGACCGGGCGGGCGCCCATGGCCAGGATGTCCCGGACGATGCCGCCGACGCCGGTGGCGGCGCCCTGGTACGGCTCGACGAAGCTCGGGTGGTTGTGCGACTCGACCTTGAAGGTGACCGCGATCTCGTCGGAGATGCGGATCACGCCCGCGTTCTCGCCGATGCCCGCGAGCATGAGGTCGGACTTGGGGGCCTTCTCGCTGAACTGGCGCAGGTGGACCTTGCTGCTCTTGTACGAGCAGTGCTCGCTCCACATGATCGAGTACATCGCCAGCTCCGACGTGGTCGGGCGGCGGCTGAGGATCGAGCGGATGCGCTGGTACTCGTCCTCGCGCAGCCCCAGGTCCTCGTAGGGCTGCTCGTCGTCCGGAGTCTTGGTGGCGTGATCGACGGTGTCAAAAACTTCCGCGGTCATACACGGGCTCCCAGGTGAGCGAGCACGGACGTGAAGATGCCCAGCCCGTCGATGGACGGGCCGGTCAGCACCTCGACGGCGTGCTCCGGGTGGGGCATGATCCCGACGACGTTGCCGGCTGCGTTGCTGATCGCCGCGATGTCGTGCAGCGAACCGTTGGGGTTTCCGCGGATGTACCGCGCGACGACCCGCCCCTCGGCCTCGAGCTCGTCAAGCGTCCGGGCGTCGGCCATGTAGCAGCCCTCGCCGTTCTTGACCGGGATCACGACCTCCTGGTGCGGCTGGAAGCCGACCGTCCAGGCGGTGGTGTTGTTCTCGATGCGCAGGCCCTGGTCGCGGTTGCGGAAGTGCAGGTGCTGGTTGCGCGTGAGGGCGCCGGGCAGCAGGTGGGCCTCGCAGAGCACCTGGAAGCCGTTGCAGATGCCGAGCACGGGCAGCCCTTCGCCGGCGGCCTTCACGATCGAGTCCATGACCGCGGAGAACCGGGCGATGGCGCCGGCGCGCAGGTAGTCGCCGTAGGAGAAGCCACCCGGCAGGATGACCGCGTCGACCCCGTAGAGGTCGGCGTCGGCGTGCCACAGCGGGATGGCCGCCGCACCGGCGAGGTGCACGGCCCGGGCGGCATCGCGGTCGTCGAGCGAACCGGGGAACGTGACGACACCAATGCGGGCGGTCACTGCTGCTCGACCTCCACCGGCTCCAGCTCCTCGACGCGGAGGGTGAAGTCCTCGATCACCGGGTTGGCGAGCAGCTTGTCGGCGATCTCGCGCGCGCGGTCGAGGTCGGCCGCGCCGGCGAACTCGATCTCGATGCGCTTGCCGATCCGCACGGACGTGACATCGTCCACGCCGACGCGCGGCAGCGCGTTCGCGACGGCCTGGCCCTGCGGGTCCAGGATCTCCGGTTTGAGCATGACGTCCACCACGACGCGGGCCACGGGGCACTCCTGACGTTGAGTCGGGCGCTCGAGGGCGAGCGACACGAGCCTACCGGGCGAGGCTCCGCCGCAGATCACCGGCCGTGTCACGGTTCAGTCGACCGGCTCGGTGAAGCGTGGAAAAACATCGCCCGGCACGCATCTTACCGGGCGTCGACGGCCCCCAAGATCGACGCTCAGAGGATGGGAGGCGGCACGTAGACACCGGCGGAAGGGTGGGCCGCGACGACCGCCGCGACCTGTTCCACGATGGCTGCGACCTGCGCGGATGCCGCGCCGACGAAGGTCGCCGGGTCGGCCACGAGGGCCTCGACGTCGTCGCCGGACAGGCGCAGCCGCTCGTCGCCGGCGAGCCGGGTAAGGAGGTCGTTGCCCTGGATGCCCTTTTCGCGCATGGCGAGCGCCACGGCGACGGCGTGCTCCTTGATCGCTTCGTGAGCATCCTCACGGCCGACGCCCCGCCCGACGGCGGCGACGAGGACCCGCGTGGTGGCCAGGAACGGCAGGTACCGGTCCAGCTCCCGCGCCACGACCGCCGGATATGCCCCGAACTCGTCCAGTACCGTCAGAAACGCCGCAAACAGCCCGTCGACCGCGAAGAACGCGTCCGGCAGGGCCACCCTCCGCACGACCGAGCACGACACGTCGCCCTCGTTCCACTGGTCGCCGGCCAGCTCGCCGACCATCGACAGGTAGCCGCGCACGATCACCGCGAGACCGTTGACCCGCTCGCAGGAGCGCGTGTTCATCTTGTGCGGCATCGCCGACGAGCCCACCTGGCCGGCCTTGAACCCCTCGGTGACCAGCTCGTAGCCGGCCATGAGGCGGATCGTCGTGGCGAGGCTCGACGGGCCGGCGACGGCCTGGGCGAGCGCCGACACCACGTCGAGGTCCAGCGAGCGCGGGTACACCTGGCCGACGCTCGTGAGTACGTTGCGGAAGCCCAGGTGCTCGGCCACCTTGCGCTCGAGCTCGGCGACCTTGCCCGTGTCGCCGCCGAAGAGGTCGAGCTGGTCGGCCGCGGTGCCGACCGGGCCCTTGATCCCCCGAAGGGGGTAGCGCTCGATCAGCTCGTCGAGGCGGCGGTACGCGATCAGCAGCTCCTCCGCCGCCGAGGCGAAGCGCTTGCCGAGCGTCGTGGCCTGCGCGGGCACGTTGTGCGAGCGGCCGACCATGACGAGCTCGTCGTACTGCTTCGCCCGCGCCGCGAGCCGGGCCAGCGCCGCGACCATCCGGTCCCGGACCAGCTCGAGGGAGGTCCGGATCTGCAGCTGCTCGACGTTCTCGGTGAGGTCGCGCGAGGTCATCCCCTTGTGGATGTGCTCGTGCCCGGCCAGCTCGGAGAACTCCTCGATGCGGGCCTTCACGTCGTGGCGGGTGACGCGCTCCCGTTCGGCGATCGAGACCAGGTCGACGTCGTCGAGGACCTTCTCGTAGTCCTCGACGACGCCGTCCGGTACCGCCACGCCGAGGTCCCGCTGGCCCTTGAGCACGGCGAGCCAGAGCCGGCGCTCGAGCCGGACCTTCTCCTCCGGCGACCAGACCTCGACGAGCTCGGGCGAGGCGTAACGGGCGGCGAGCACATCGGGAATCCGCGCTTTCTTCACGCCGCCCATTGTGCCTAGGTGCGGGGTGGGTGATCGCGCTCGGGGAGGCCGTAGTGCAGCGCGACACGATCGGCGTACAGCAGCTGGGCCACCACCCCGAGCACCAGGAACAGCAGCAGCATCGGCAACGGCAGGAGCCGGGCGTACGGAAGGTCGCCGGAGCCCCGGTAGCCGTACTGCTGCATCGTGTTGAAGACCGCGTAGAGCCCGGTCGGGTTGGTGTTGGTGCCGTTGACGTACGGCCACACCGTGTCCTGGGCCTGCACGAACCAGGTGGCCAGGTAGGCGAGCCCGAGCAGCGGCAGCCCGGGCCAGATCACCGACCACCACGAGGCCGGCCGCCCCTCCTGGTGCAGCACCTCCCGGCGCAGGGCCTGGCCGCGGAACAGCATCGCCAGCAGGATGAGCGCCGGGATGGTCACCCGCGACGGCGGGACCAGGGCGAGGAACGTGTTGAGCCGGCCCGCGGTCGCCCCGGCGGCGTACTCGCGCAGCACGAGCGGCGCGTTGCCGACGAACAGGAACAGGCCGAAGGGCAGCAGGAGCAGCTCGCTGTACCTGCCGAGCGGGCGCAGGCCGCTGATGCCGAACGCGGCCAGGCCGGCCACGGTGACCCCGATGAGCGCGGCGAGCAGGGGCGGTATCCACGTGTTGACGAACGTCCCCGGGATCCGGTCGGTGTCGTCGGTGATGCGGCTGAGCCAGGGCCAGATCCCGATCACGGTGACCAGGAGCACGATCAGCAGCAGGCCGGCGAGCGGGCCCCAGCCCCAGGTGCGCGTCTCGCGGACGACGGAGGTGACCTGGAAGCGCAGATTGGTCACGATGATCAGGACGGTCGCCGCGGCCCCGAGCAGCAGCAGCGGGACGAGCACGACGGACGAGACGGCGCTGGCGAGGCCGAAGTTGAAGGACACGAAGCCGTTCTGCGTCATCTGCAGCATCGGCGTGGCCGAGCGCTCGTCCGGGGCCACGTTCTGGAAGACGAGCGCGAACGCGAACTCCTGCAGGACGATTCCGACCACGGCCAGCACGGCGAGCATCCCGCCGAGGATCACCCCGGGCCAGGGGCTGCGGCCGCTGCGGAACGCGGCCAGGTAGATCAGCGTGGCCGTGGCCGTGACGAAGCCGAAGGTGCCGAGCCAGAAGGCGGAGAGCTGGGAGTGCCCGTCGGTGAAGTGCGCGACGGCGAGGCCGAAGGGCGCGAAGGCGACCAGCGGGAACGTCAGCAGCCCGCGGGCGACCCAGCGGCCGGACCGGCCGGTGGTCTCGGCGGCCCAGGCCACGGCCGGGGCGACCACGACCACGGCGAGCAGCGGCAGGAGGGCGAGCAGCAGCGTGTAGCCGATCGCGCCGCCCAGCCCCTTCTCGAACGCGTGCCGGTAGTTGTCGAACCCGACGGATTCGTCCGCACCGCCGCCGCTGAGCGCGCGCACGCCGCTGAACTTGTTGAAGGAGCTCTTGAAGGTCCAGAAGACGGGCTCGACATAGGAGGTGATCAGCAGTACCAGCGCGGGGAGCACCAGTACGAGGCCGACGACCACCTGCCAGGCGGGTCGGGGTGTGGCCGGGCGCAGCATCGTTGGCTGGACGGTCATGCGAACACGATATTGGTCCGGCGCCCATTCAGCGCGACAAGATTGCCGTCACTCCCTGGCCGCCGGCGGCGCAGATCGAGATGAGACCCCGCCCGCCGCCGTTTTCCGAAAGCAGCTTCGCGAGGGTCGCCACGATCCGCCCGCCGGTCGCGGCGAACGGGTGCCCGGCCGCCAGCGATGAACCGTTCACGTTGAGCCGGGCCCGGTCGATCGCGCCCAGGGGCTCGTCGAGGCCGAGGCGCTCCTTGCAGAACGTCGGGTCCTCCCAGGCCTTGAGAGTGGCCAGCACCTGCGACGCGAAGGCCTCGTGGATCTCGTAGTAGTCGAAGTCGCGAAGGGTGAGCCCGCCCCGGGCCAGCAGCCGGGGCACCGCGAACGCCGGGGCCATGAGCAGCCCGTCCCCGCCGTGCACGAAGTCGACGGCGGCCGTCTCGGCGGTCTCGAAGTACGCCAGGATCGGCAGTTTGCGCGCCTTCGCCCAGGCCTCGGAGGCCAGTAGCACCACCGCGGCGCCGTCGGTGAGCGGGGTGGAGTTGCCGGCCGTCATGGTCGCCTCCGGGCCGCGGCCGTAGACCGGCTTGAGCTTGGCCAGCTTCTCCAGGGACGTGTCCGGGCGCAGGTTCTGGTCGCGGGCGAGGCCGAGGTACGGCGTGACGAGATCGTCGAAGAACCCGCGCTCGTAGGCGGCGGCCAGCCGCCGGTGCGACTCCAGCGCCAGTTCGTCCTGCTCCTCGCGGCCGATGCCGAACTCGGCCGCGGTCAGCGCGGCGTGCTCGCCCATCGACAGCCCGGTGCGCGGCTCGGAGTTGCGCGGGATGTCGGGCCGGAGCTGCCCGGGCCGGAACTTGCTCACCGCGCGCAGCCGGGCGCCCAGCGAGCGCGACCGGTTGAGCTCCATCATGATCCGCCGCGCGTCCTCGTTCACGCCGAGCGGCGCGTCGGAGGTGGTGTCGACGCCGCCGGCGATGCCCGCCTCGATCTGCCCGAGGGCGATCTTGTTGGCGACCAGGATCGCGGCCTCGAGCCCGGTGCCGCAGGCCTGCTGCACGTCGTACGCCGGGGTGCGCGGGTCGAGCCTCGATCCGAGCACGGATTCCCGCGTCAGGTTGAAATCGCGGCTGTGTTTGAGCACCGCACCGGCGGCGACCTCGCCGAGCCGCTCGCCGGCCAGCCCGTAGCGGGCCACGAGGCCGTCTATGGCGGCGGTCAGCATGTCCTGGTTTGATGCAGTGGCGTAGGCGCTGCCCGAGCGCGCGAAGGGAATGCGGTTGCCGCCGACGACCGCGACCCGGACGGGGGTTTCCGAGGGGGTTCTCGAGGGGGCCATCGGAGTCTCCTTCGCGACGGGGCAGGGCATCCTGGCGTTACCCTACTCGTGAGTAGGTTAGCGTGCGGAGTTGTAACTGGGGAGGCACCGCAATGACCGATCGCTACGCATCCTTCGCCCACTCGGGCGCCGGGAGGTTCCTGGTCAGACGCCTCGGCCTACCGGACCCGCCGAGCCTGCGCCGGCGTCGGCCGGGCGCGGAGTTCGTCGGGCCGTTCACCCTCGGCGGCGAGGGGCGGCTGGCCGAGCCCACCCGCCACATCCTGGACAAGCTGCCCACCGCGGCCGGCGGCGCCGACGAGCGCACCGCCGCGCTGATCTTCGACGCCACGGGCATCGCGGACAGCTCCGGGCTGCGCGCGCTCTACGACTTCTTCCACCCGGTGATCCGCTCGCTGCGCTCCTCCGGCCGGGTGATCGTGCTGGGCAGCCCGCCGGAGCTGTGCCCGAGCGCCCGGGAGGCCACCGCCCAGCGAGCCCTCGAGGGCTTCGTGCGCTCGGCCGGCAAGGAGATCGGCCGCGGCTCGACGGCCCAGCTGGTCTACGTGGCCCCGGGCGCGGAGGAGGCCACCGAGTCCACCCTGCGCTTCCTGCTGTCGGGGCGGTCGGCGTACGTCTCCGGCCAGGTCATCCGCATCGGCCCGGCCGCCGTCACCGCGCCCGACGACTGGGACGAGCCGCTGGTCGGCCGGACGGCGATCGTCACCGGCGCCGCCCGCGGCATCGGGGCGGCGATCGCCCAGGTGCTCACCCGCGAGGGCGCGCACGTCGTCTGCCTCGACGTGCCGGCCGCCGGCGAGGACCTGTCGAACGTCGCCAACGAGCTCAAGGGCACCGCGCTCCAGCTCGACCTGACCGCCCCGGACGCGCCGCGCCGGCTCGCCGACTTCATCGCCACCCGGCACGTGCACGCCGACATCTTCGTGCACAACGCCGGGATCACCCGGGACAAGACCCTCGGGCGCATGGACGAGGGGCAGTGGGCGTCGGTGATCGACGTGAACCTCGCCAGCCAGGAGCGCATCAACGACGTCCTGCTGGCCGAGAACCTGCTCGGCGGCAACGGCCGGATCGTCTCGGTCTCCTCGGTCTCGGGCATCGCCGGCAACCGCGGCCAGACCAACTACGCCACCTCCAAGGCGGGCGTGATCGGCCTGGTGCAGGCCAGCGCGGGCGCGGTCGCCGAGCGCGGGCTCACCATCAACGCGGTGGCGCCCGGCTTCATCGAGACGAAGATGACCGCGGCCATGCCGATGTTCGTGCGCGAGGGCGGCCGGCGCCTCAACAGCCTGGCGCAGGGCGGACTGCCGGTCGACGTGGCCGAGACCATCGCCTGGCTGGCCCACCCGGCGTCGGGCGGGCTCAACGGCAACGTCGTGCGGGTGTGCGGGCAGAGCCTCCTGGGGGCCTGATGGAGACCACCGTCCTGTCCGCCCCGCCGCGGCTCGGCCCGCTGTACCGCGCCGCCGCCCTGCGCCGCCCGAGCGGCAATACGCTGCCGGAGCGGGAGCTGCGCCTCGACGGGGTCCGCGCGGACCTCGCGCACCTCGCGGAGTACAACCGCGTCTGCGGTTTCCGGCTGCGCGACGAGCTGCCGGCGACCTATCCGCACGTGCTCGCGTTCCCGCTGGCGCTGTCGCTCATGACGGCCGCGGACTTCCCGTTCCCCCTGCTGGGCCTGGTGCACGTCGCAAACTCGATCGAGGTCCTCCGGCCCCTGACGTCTTCGGACACTTTTTCCTTGTCGGTACGCGCTGAGGCCCTCCGCCCCCACGCGCGCGGCACGCAGCTGGACGTGGTCGCGACGGCCACGGCCGGCGCCGAGCCGGTGTGGCACGGGCGATCGACGTACCTGCGAAAAGACGGCTCGAAATCGGATAGGTCGCCCACCACGGAGAGGCCGGAGGCCACCGCCGTGTGGAAGGTGCCGCGGCGCACCGGGACCGACTACGCGGCCGCGTCCGGCGACCGCAACCCGATCCACACCAGCCGCCTGCTCGCCCGCGCGTTCGGCTTCCGGTCCACCATCGCGCACGGCATGTGGACCAAGGCCCGTTGCCTGGCCGCGCTGGAGGGCCGCCTGCCGGACGCGTACACCGTCACGGTCGCGTTCAAGCTGCCGATCCTGCTGCCCGCGACCGTGGAGTTCGCGGCGTCCGGCGGGCACATCGCGGTACACGATCGGATGACAGGAAAGCCGCACCTGACCGGGACGATCGTTGAGCCCGACTGTGCAGACGCTGACGAGGGCGCCCGCTGAGCCCGTGATCGCGGCGCCCGAGGGTGCGCTCGGGAGCCGGTTCGGGGGCCCCGCCCTGCTGCTCGCCACGACGGTGGCGGTGCTGTGGTTCTACCGTGTGCCGCCCCTGAGCACCGCGGCGTTCGGGCTGTGCCTCGCGCTCGGCGTCACGCTGCCGGGGACGCTCTGGTGGCGGCTGCTGCGCGGCGGCCCCGGCTGGTTCGTGGCCGATGTGGCGTCGGGGCTCGTCGTGGGGTACATCGGCGAGGTCTTCTGCTATGTCCTGGCCCGGCTCGTGGGGGCCCCGCTCCTGGTGCTGGTCTTCCCGCTCGGCACCCCTCCTCGCGCTCGGCGGCACCGTCGCCGCGATCGTGGCCGCCCAGGTGGTGCTGTTCGGCTCGAGCAGCCAGGGCACGCGGTTCGCGCCGCTGACCGACGTGGCGACCGGAGGCATCGGGGTGACGACGGCCTTCAGCGCCGGCCGGGTCCCGTGGAAGCTGCTGCTCCTGGCGTTCCTGACCGTCCTGTGCTGGGCGGCGATGTGGGCCGGCGCCCTGCGGGTGCGTTCCTGGAACGCGGCGCTGATCGTGATGGCGGGCCTCGGCATCGCGGGCGCGGCGGCGACCATGCTGCTGGGGCAGGACGGCGACAGCGAGCGCTATTTCCTGGAGTCGGCGCGGCCGTACCTGTGCATAGTCGCGGTGGCGGGCCTGGCGCGGTGGCGGACACTGCTGGTGTCGGCGCTGGCGGGCGTGATCGTGATCCAGGCCGTCCAGTACTTCGGCCGCCACGACATCCCCCGCGACCCTTCTCCGGCCGTGCTGCTCCTTCCCTACGCGGCGCTGGCTCTGGTGCTCGGACTCGTATACGGCGTCCCGAAATGTCCGCCACTCCGTGACGGACATTTCGGACATTTCATAATATTGGGGTTGCTGCTGGGATTCTGCAGCACTTCGCGCTCGTCGCCTCGGAGTCGCGCCAGGGCGGCTTTCGGGATGTGGTGCGCGGCCCGCGGTACATCAGCGAAGGCACTTTGCAAGCGGGTCGTTGGCTGCGGGACCACTCCAGCCCCGCGGATCTGGTGGCGACCAACGCCCACTGCCTGATGTTCGAGGGGCGGTGCAGCAACCTGCATTTCTCCATGACGGCGTACTCGGAGCGCCGGATGCTCGTCGAGGGCGCTGCTGCTCGACCTCGGCTCCGGCGACGAGGTCATCCTGCCGTCGTTCACGTTCTGCTCCACCGCGAACGCGTACGCCCTGCGCGGCGCCCGCCCGGTCTTCGTCGACTGCCGCGCCGACACCCTGAACATCGACGAGCGCCTGGTCGAGGCGGCCATCACCGAGCGCACGCGCGCGATCGTGGTCGTGCACTACGCCGGCGTGGCCGTGGAGATGGACGCCATCACGGCCCTGGCCCGCCGCCACGACCTCGTCGTGATCGAGGACAACGCCCACGGCCTGGGCGGTACGTACCGCGGCCGCAACCTCGGCTCGATCGGCGAGCTGGCGACCCAGAGCTTCCACGAGACCAAAAACATCCACTGCGGCGAGGGCGGCGCCCTGATCCTGAACGACGACCGCTTCTACGACCGCGCCGAGATCATCCGCGAGAAGGGCACCAACCGGGGCCAGTTCTTCCGGGGCATGGTGGACAAGTACCGCTGGATGGACCTGGGCAGCTCGTACCTCCCGTCGGACCTCCTGGCCGCGTTCCTGACCGCCCAGCTGGAGAACTTCACCGAGATCCAGCGCCGCCGCATGCACGTGTGGAACAGCTACCACAACCGCCTGGCCACGTGGGCCGTCGAGCACGGCGTGAACCAGCCGACGGTACCGTCGGACCGCACCCACCCCGCCCACCTGTACTACCTGCTGCTCCCCGACCTCGAGACCCGCTCGGCGATGCTGAGCCACCTGCTCGAACAGGGCGTCCTGGGCACCTTCCACTACCAGCCGCTGCACCTGGCCCCGGCCGGCCAGAAGTACGGCCGCACGGACGGCTGCCCCGTGACGGAGGACGTGGCGGACCGCCTGCTGCGCCTGCCCCTCTACGCGGGCATGGACGACGACGACATCGACCTCGTTGTTCGCGCGGTGGAGTCGTACCGCCCGATCCGCCGGCTCCCACGCCCGTCGGTCGCCTGCCCGAAGTGACGACAACGGTAGAACGAGTCCTGTCCGACCGCCGCGTCCGCTACGTGGCGGTGGGGGCAGTGTCTTCCGCGGTCTACTACGCGCTCTCCACGGCGATCTACCTTTCTACGAGGACGCACCTGCACTACCTGGCGATCCCGGTACTGGCGAACTTCGGATGCGCCCTTGCCACTTATCCGCTGCAGCGGCGTTGGGTCTTCCGTTCGACCGGGCCGGTGGTGCGGGGCTTCCTGAAGTTTTACGTGATTTGCTTGTGGGCCTTGGTCTTCACGTATGCGGGGCTGCCGCTGCTGGTGGAGCTGGCCCACGTGCCGGTCCTGCCGGCGCAGGCGCTGCTGATCGTGACGGCACCGCTGATCAACTACCAGCTGAGCAAGCTATGGGCCTTCCGCCGCTGAGCTCCGCACCCGTGGAGTGCGGCAGATCCGGTGAGACGGGGTCGCGATCTACGACGACGTCCGCTGGCCACTGTCCGCGATTGTCAGCGGACGTTTTCGCCGGCGTGGAGCGGAGGCGTGAGATACGGAGACGCGGAACGCCTCACCGGTTTTCAAGACCGACCGCTGATGTCTCGGCTGATCTCCTGCTGCTCCGGTCCATCCTGTTCTAGCAGGTCAGAGCGCCTTAACCTCCCGGTCCGTCTCTGCCAGTCGTCGCCGGTTCCGTGCGGTCCGTGGCCAACATGCGGCCAAATTTAGTGGGCGTTGTCCGGCTCCAGGTGCCGGTAGAGAGTGGCGCGGCTGACCCCGACAACCTTCGCGATGGCCTCGACGGTGTGCTGCCTGGAGTCGTACGTCTGCCGTGCCGCGGTGAGTTTGTCGGGCGTCATGACGGGACGCCGGCCGCCCTTGCGTCCGCGGGACGAGACGACTCCAGGCCGTCGAGTGCGCGCTCCGAGAGCAGTCCCGTTCGAACTCGGCGATGCCGGCGAGGATGTGGAAGAACAGCTTCCCGCCGGGGGTCGTGGTGTCGATGCCCTGCGAGAGGATCTGCAGGCCGACCTGGCGGGTCTTGAGGTCGTCGGCGAGCTCGCACAAGTTTTTGACGGACCGGCCGAGCCTTTTTGACGGACCGGCCGAGCCGGTCGAGTCGGGTGATGACGAGCTGGTCGCCTGGCCGCATGTAATCAAGGCTGCGTCGAGCTGTGGTCGCCGCGCGAGCTTGCTGCTGGCCCGGTCGGTGAAGATGCGTTCGCATCCTGCGGCGGCGAGCGCGTCGCATGCTGCCGTGTCGCTGTGGCTCAACGCCGGCGTTTCCGGGCACCCAGGTCGCGGAGGTCGGCGGTTCGCCCTCGTCTTGCTGCTGCAACGCCGTCTCGATGCGCCGGCGTAGCTGCTCGGCGACGTAACACGGCTTCTTCCGTCCACTACCGAGCGCTGCGGCGGTTTGGTGTCGCCGTCCGCCGATACGATCCGACGATGACCGTACTTGCCCGGCTGACTGGTCACTTCTTCGATCTTGATGCGCTCGTATGGGAATTCCCGCATGGGGAGCCACACGTTGGCAAGGACGATGATGAGAGTCATCCTTACTACCTGGCTTCCGAACATCTAGACGACTTGTTCGCAAAGCCCACAGAGCTTCACGAAGCCGCTTCAGCTCTGCTCGTACAGCTCAACGGCCTGGCACGGGCAATGAGAGACGACTTCCGGCCGGTACGGTTGGTCGGCCGGTACGGCAACGACCGCAATAACGTCCAGCAGCTCGTGCTCGCCGATACCGCCGAGGTGCGGGAACAAGCCCTAGCCATCACCGCCTTTGTTGGCGGCGTGGTGCAAACACGGCAAACTCCAGGAGTTAGGTACTTCGCCCCTACAGCGAACGCAGACGTTGCGGAAGTCTTGACGATTCTCGGAAACGTCGGATTTGCCCTTCATGGATAGAATTATACAAAGTTTATGAGATTATCCGAGATAACCTCCGCCCTCTCCAGATAGCGGAGGTTTGCTCTGCAACCGAGTTGGAGCTGAAGGCTTTCACCGCATCCGCGAATCGACCTGATGTAAGCGGCGATACGGCGCGACATGCGCGTCTCCCCGGCTTGCCACCCAGGCGAACCATGTCACTAGGTGATGCACGAGCGTTCGTTGGGCAGTTGGTCGTGGATTGGATCGATGGAATCACGAAAAACACGCCCTCGGATGCCTAGCACCCTGGGTCCGGACGGTGAACAGTCAGCGGGTGAGACTGCGTGAAGCGCAACTACTCTGACAAGACTATCAAGCTGCTTTACGGCCGTGCGACGCGATGCGCGTATCAAGGATGCCGGAACCCTTTGATATTTGAAGATCGCGGAATACTTTCCGTCAGTGCGCAGATCGCCCATATTCGCCGCTCTGAATCGCCGGGTGGTCCTCGCTATGACCCTGCGTATCCAATGGAACTAGTAGACCAGGAAGAGAATCTGCTTCTGTTGTGCGGGATTCACCATAAGCCTGTTGACGACCACGCCTCCGTCTACCCGGTTGCAGAGTTGTTGGAGTGGAAACGCCAGCAGGTATCAGCAGGCTTCGGTAGTGAGCTAAGCGAGCGTGAAGTCGCAGAAATCATTCGACACTACGACCTGAACAGTCTTGAGCCGATGACCTTCGAGATGCTTTGCCAGGCCCTTACTGCGAAAAGATTCGGTCCGCGGACAAGGATCCATGGTGGTTACGGACCCGACGGCGGGCGGGACGCGTCATTCGACGGACGGTTGGCCGACTTCCCCAGCGCTGAAGCGCCCTGGGAAGGCTATGTGGTCATGCAGGCTATGTTTAAAACCTCGGGCGCTAACACTCCCGCCGCGGCTGCCTGGATGCGCGACAGAATTCGACGCGAGATCCAGTCGGGAATTCTCAGTTCGAGACGGAGGGTGGATAGCAGGCCAGTAGACTATCTCGTCCTGGCGACCAATATCTCAGTGCAAGCCGCTTTCGGAAGCGCGGGCATGTACCAGCTAAACCAAATGATCGCCGACCTTTCGGACGGCAACCTTAAGGAATTGGTGATCTGGGATGAAGCGCAGCTCTTCGCAATGCTCGATGCCTACACCGACGTAAGAGATGCGTTCACGCCGCTAATGAGTTCTAGTCGGATTGTAGTGGGTTTGATGGACTCGCTCAGAGGCGCTCCGGGTGATCCAACCGCACGGCAGTAGTACCCCGTCACGGAGCAGGGGCAGATATTTCGGTCTCTGGTGTGCTGGACCAACCTGCACAGGCTTCGCGCCAGGGATGGGCCGTGTGCGCTGGCGGTCGAAGCGGCGTTGAAGCGGTAGGACGAGGCGGGCCGGCCGCGTGGCTCCGCGGCCGGCTTCCCATCCACGGCTCATCCACAACCAGTGGTCTGAAGCCAGATCGAGTGAGAATCAATGGGACTCGATCGATGCCGTCAACGATGTCCGCTGGGCAGCGTCCGCGCTGCTCAGCGGACACCGTTGCTTGCGGGGAGCGGAGGGCGTGGGATTCGAACCCACGGAGACGCGGAACGCCTCACCGGTTTTCAAGACCGGCGCCATCGGCCACTAGGCGAGCCCTCCAGCGGAACGACGCTAAGTGTGCCAGATCCCCGCCCGCCCATGGGGCGTCACCCACGTGGGGGAGGTCGTTCGGGCGAACGCGGGGCGGTGAACCGCCGAACACTGTGTCGCAACTCCCGCCCAAGTGGCTGTGACCTGCGCAGACTCAAGCCAGGGCAGTAGTGACGGGGGGAATGGGAGCGTGCATCTCTTCTTCAACGATCCGCGGGTCGGGTACGTCACCCGGCATCGGCGAATCGTCAGGCCCTCGCTCGCCGTGCTCGTTGTCGGTGGGGTTGGTGTCGCGGCGCTCGGGGTCATTGTGGGCTCGGCCGGGTACGACGTGGGCAGTGGTGTCGGGCCGCCCAGGTCCGATGACGGTGGGTTCGCGATGCCGGTTGCGACGCCCGGTGGCGGGCCAGGAGTCAACGCCAATGGGCCGCTCGGCATGGGTACCGTGCCCGCCGCCCCCGTTCCTATCCCCGACCTCGGGGTCACGCCCAGCGTGGCGCCGCCGCCGGATGCTTCGGTCAGCGTCGAGAAGAAGGCCGTCGTGCGGGTCGAGAGCACCACGCACCCGCTGGCGGACAGGACGACAGCGGCGGTGGTGACGGACGAGCCCGAGCCGAACCCCACCGAGGAGCCCGAAGCGCTGGCCGACCAAAACCAAGACGGCCAGGACCGAGGCGACCAGGACCAGGGCGGCCAAAACCTGGGCGGCCAAAACCAGGGCGGCGAGGACCAGAGTGGTGGCCGGCTTCGGTGGCACCAGGACCGGAGACAGAACCAGTGGGGCGACGGGCAGAACCAGTGGGGCGACGCCCAGCGGTGGCGGCCTTGGTGGGAACGGCAATGATGGAGCCGTGCATGCGATCACGATTGAACGCCCCGGCGGGCCCGAGGTGCTGCGCTGGACCGAGGTGCCCGATCCGGCCCCCGCCGCCGGTGAGGTGCTGATCGAGGTGGCGGCCGCCGGCGTCAACCGCGCCGACGCGCTGCAGCGCCAAGGGAACTATCCGCCGCCCAAGGATGCGCCGCCGTACCCGGGGCTCGAAGTCTCCGGACGCGTCCGCGCCGTCGGCGAAGGGGTGCACGGGTGGCACGCCGGGCAGGAAGTGTGTGCGCTGCTCGGCGGGGGTGGTTACGCGCAGCTCGTCGCGGTGGCCGCGGGTCAGGTGCTGCCGGTGCCCAAGGGCGTCGACCTGGTCGACGCGGCCGGGTTGCCCGAGGCGGCGGCCACGGTCTTCTCCAACGTGGTGGACCTGGCGCGGCTCAAGCCCGGCGAGACGGTGCTCGTGCACGGGGGCGGGAGCGGGATCGGGACGTTCGCGGTACAGCTGGGCAAGGCTCTTGGGGCCGAGGTTGTGGCAACCGCCCGCGCGGCCAAGCGGGAGCGGCTGCTCGAGCTCGGGGCGGACCGCGTGATCGACTACAAGACGGCCGACTTCGCCAAGGAGGTGCGGGCCGACGTCGTGCTCGACATCATGGGCGGCTCGTACCTGAAGCAGAACGTCGACGTACTGAAGACCGGAGGGCGGCTCGTCGTCATCGGGCTGCAGGGTGGCCGCCGCGGCGAGCTCGATCTCGGGCAGCTGCTCGCCAAGCGGGCGCTCGTGGCCGGTACCACGCTGCGGGCGCGGCCGGCCGCCGAGAAGGCCGCGATCGTGCGCGGGGTGCGCGAGGAGATCTGGCCGCTGCTCGACGAGGGCATGATCCGCCCGGTGATCGACCGGCGCTTCCCGATCGTCGAGGCCGCCGAGGCGCACCGCGTGCTCGAGTCGAACGAGCACTTCGGCAAGCTGGTGCTCACGGTTGGGTGAGGACCACCGGGCCCGGGCCCTTCTTCGCGAGGCGGTCGTCGGTGTTCACCAGCGTGCAGCTCTTGAGCGAGAGGCAGCCGCAGCCGATGCAGCCGGTGAGCGTGTCCCGCAGCCGTTCGAGCAGTTCGATCTGCTCGTCGAGGTGGGTGCGCCACCCGGAGGAGAGCCGGGCCCAGTCCGCCTTCGTCGGGGTGCGGTTCGCCGGCAGTGAGGCGAGCGCCTCTTTGATCGTTTCCAGCGGTACGCCCACCTGTGCCGAGATGCGGATGAAGGCGACCCGGCGCAGCTGCGAGCGCTCGTACCGGCGCTGGTTGCCGCCGGTACGCGTGGCGTGGATCAAGCCCAGCTTCTCGTAGAACCGCAGCGCGGACGGGGCCACGCCGCTGCGTGCGGAGAGCTCCCCGATGCTCAGGAGGTCCCGATGCTGCTGGACGGCTTGCGCATGCGTTCGCGGGACAGGATCCACAGCGCCTCGACGCCGTCCTTCCAGGTGATCTTCTTGCCCTCTTCGCGGGTGCGGGCGCGGTAGCTGATCGGCACCTCGTAGGGCCGGTGCCGGTTGCGCAGCAGCTTCCCGGTCACCTCGGCCTCCATGCCGAAGCCGGCCGAACGCACCTGCAGGGAGCGGTACAGCGAGACGGGCATCAGCTTGAAGCACGTCTCCAGATCGCCGAGGTAGCAGTTGTACAGCATGTTCGCGGCGGTGGTGACGGCCTTGTTGCCCATCACGTACCAGAACGAGAAGGAGCTGTGCGAGCCGAAGGTCCGGTTGCCGTAGACGACCGTCGCCCGGCCGTCGAGCACCGGCTCGAGCAGCTTCGGGATGTCCTGCGGGTCGTACTCGAGATCCGCGTCCAGGATGACCATGTAGTCGCCGGTGGCGTTCTCGACGGCCGTCTTGATCGCGGCGCCCTTGCCCCGGTTGCGCGGGTGGACGACCACGCGGAGCCGCTCGTCGTTCAGCCCGTGCAGGATCTCGGCCGTCCGGTCACGACTGCCGTCGTCGACGATGACGAGCTCGATCTCGGTCGGGTAGTTCACGTCGAGCGCCTGTTTCACGGCGTCGGCCACGCGGACTTCCTCGTTGTAGACCGGCATCAGGATCGACAGCTTCATTGCGAACTCCGGGGGCCGTTTTGGCTGGACCAACAGACTAGCTGCCCGTCACTCGGGCGTGTGACCCTCCCGCGGACGAGAGGAGGCTCGTACCTTGAGCCGTATGACGAACACATCCGCCACGGTGGAGCAGCTGGGCGAGGAACAGTATCTCCTGGTGACGACGTTTCGCCGGGACGGTACCCCAGTCCCGACACCCGTGTGGGCGGCGCGGGACGGCGAAGCGCTCATGGTGTGGACCGTGGGCGACTCCGGCAAGGTCAAACGCATCCGCCGCGACGGCACCATCACCGTCGGGCCGTGCACGGTCCGCGGCAAGGCGACCGGCGAGGCGGTCCCCGCCCACGCCACGCTCCTGGGTCCCGAGGGCGGCGTCGCCGTGCGCGAGCTCATCAAGCGCAAGTACGGCCTCCGCGGGCGCCTCTTCGTGTGGGTCAGCCTCCGCCGCCGGGGCGCCGACGCCACGGTGGGCATCCGAATCACGCTGACACCCTGAAGACGGATCACGCTGAAAGAACAGCGCGCTCGGATCACCGGGGGGTGACGATCCGAGCGCGCTGCGGTAATAAGCCGTGTCGTTTTGGCGCGGGAGGAGGACGCGATGTACTGTCGGCGTCAGTCGCCCGTGCGCTGCGTGGGAATTTGGCCCTGGAGCAGGGCTCGTACCTCAGACTCGCGGTAGCGACGGTGGCCACCAAGCGTCCGGATCGCGCTCAGCTTGCCCGCCTTCGCCCAACGGGTGACGGTCTTCGGGTCGACGCGGAACATCGACGCGACCTCAGCCGGCGTTAGCAACGGCTCAGGCTCATGCGTGCGAGATGGCATCGGTCACTCCTCCACAGGTACCCAGGAACGCCGGCCGGGGTCCCGCCGGTCGACGCGTTTCCTATGGTCCGGGTAGTCCCCGATGTCCGACATGGGCCGAACGGCTGAAGGTCCCTGTATGGACGGATGATGAATAAGTGAATTTTCCGATTTTGACACCGCAAAATCGGATAAATTCGGACTCATTTTGACGGAGGGTGAGCGATCCACCACGAATCTAGCTCACTCTCCGGGGTGATGGGTAGCTGCCAAACACCCGCTTATTTGGCATAACGGACACTGACGGGGAGCGATTCGGTTGCGAAGGGTGACACTCGATCGGGTGGGTGACGAACCGGACATTTAGCTTCGTCGAAGTCACGCCTGAACGCCCGGCGGACCCGCGTTCGTGGCGAACGCGTTCGTCGCGGGGGCATGGTCGAGGGTCCGGCGTGAGGGCGCCGGCTCGAGTCAGTTGCAGCGCTCCAGCAGCTGCACCGAGCGCCACCGCTCGACCAGCTTCTCGTAGACCTCGGTGGCCGCGTCCGCGTCGCCGCGGGCCACGTTCGACAGGCCCGCCGACACGAGGCCCGGCGAGTCGTCCGAGGCCAGGGCCTCGTCCGACATCAGCGTCACCAGGCCGCCGTAGTCCAGCTCCACGATCGAGCGCGAGTGGAACTCCTCCAGCCAGCGCGCCGTCTCCTCCACCGCCACCGTGATCGGGGCGTCGCCCATCGCCCGGCGCAGCACCGCGTAGGCGCGGTGGGCCCGGCGGCGGGCCTTCGAGATCTCGGTGCGGTAGCGCAGGACGCGGCGGCCGGGACGCATCGACAGCTCGCGCTCCTCCAGGTCCACGAAGACGAACCAGCGCAGCGGTACACCCCAGGTCGCCACCTGCTCGTGGACCCGGGGGAGCCCGCGCTCCAGCACGTTGTCGCCGCTGCGCCAGTCGTCGACGATGGTCTGGGCGAGGCCGGCCAGCACCGGAGGCACGAACGCGTCGGCGATAACGCTGGGAACGCCGTCGCGCGCGGTCAGGGCCGCCTCGGCGACGCGGATGCGCAGGTTCCAGGGGCAGACGAGCAGCGTGTCGTCGGCCTCCAGGACGTAGGCCTCCTCCGGCAGGGCCGGCAGGCGGGTCCATCCGGCGCCCAGCGCCTCCAGGACCGCGGTGCGCTGACGGCCGGGGCCGTCCGAGAGCGCGACGGCACGGCCCTCCTTGACGTAGCGACGCCAGTACAGCTGGTGGTCGCGGTCGAAGGCAGCCAGCGGCTCGTACACCCGCAGGTATGACGCGAAGAGCGACGGCACGGCCCGATCGTCGCACGAAACGGCCGAACGACGCGAAGGCGCCCTGGAACCGACGGCCACGTGTCGGCGTTAGGGTCAAGTCACCGCACTGTCGTGAACGGCCCCGTCTCACGAGGACGGGCCGCGATTGCCTCGGGAGCATCCATGGGCGTCTTCGCCACCAACCACGAGCAGGTCGTGTTCTGTCACGACCGCGAGTCCGGCCTGCGGGCCATCATCGCCGTCTACTCCACCGCGCTCGGTCCGGCGCTCGGCGGCACTCGCTTCTATCCGTACGCGTCCGAGGACGAGGCCCTGCACGACGTGCTGGAGCTCTCGCGCGGCATGGCGTACAAGAACGCGCTCGCCGGCCTCGACCTCGGCGGCGGCAAGGCCGTCATCTGGGGCGACCCGGACAAGGACAAGAGCGAGCCGCTGCTGCGGGCGTACGGACGCTTCGTGCAGTCCCTCGGCGGGCGGTACTACACCGCGTGCGACGTGGGCACGTACGTGCGGGACATGGACGTCGTGGCCAAGGAGACCCGCTACGTCACCGGGCGCTCCGAGTCCCACGGCGGCGCCGGCGACTCCTCCGTGCTCACCGCGTACGGCGTTTTCCAGGGCATGCGGGCCGCCGCGGAGCACCGCTGGGGCACGCCCACGCTCGCCGGGCGCCGGGTCGGCATCGCGGGCCTGGGCAAGGTCGGTAAGCACCTGACCAAGCACCTGCTCGACGACGGCGCCTCGGTGGTCGCCACCGACGTGTCCGTGCGGGCGCTGGACTGGGCGAGCGCGACGTACCCCCAGGTCGACCTCGTCGACAGCAGCGACGAACTGATCGCCGCGCCGATCGACGTGTACGCCCCCTGCGCCCTCGGCGGCGCGCTCAACGACGACACCGTCCCGGTCCTGCGCGCCAAGATCGTCGCCGGCGCGGCCAACAACCAGCTGGCCCACCCCGGCGTCGAGAAGCTCCTCGCCGAGCGCGACGTGCTCTACGCGCCCGACTACGTCGTCAACTCGGGCGGGGTCATCCAGGTGGCCGACGAGATCGAGGGGTTCAACTTCGCCCGGGCGAAGGAGCGGGCCGGACGGATCTACGACACCACGAAGCAGATCCTGGAGGTGGCCTCCGCCGAGGGTGTACCCCCCGCGGTGGCCGCCGATCGGCTCGCCGAACGGCGGATGGCCGAGGTCGGAAGGCTCCGTACCATCTTGGTGTAACCATGCGCGGCGGCTCACGGCGAACGTGACGACCCGTCGACCACGTGGTGCTTACCCGTCGGCAACCAGACCGGTCCGGTCGGGTAAGCAACGCCACCGAAATGGTCGGTAGGGGCGAGATGCCGAAAGGTGCCCGCGACATGTACCGTAAGAGCCACGAGAGATGCCTGACGTTGTCGGGGCCTGCCGGTAATGGCTGCCCCGTAATTCTGTGCGAGGGGGTCGAGCCATGGGGCGCGGCCGTGCGAAGGCCAAGCAGACTAGGGTGGCCAGGGAGTTGAAATATCACTCACCTAACACCGACCTCGAAGCGTTGCAACGCGAGCTCGCGGCCGGCAGCCCTAAGTCACGCGACGACTACGCCGAGTATGACGGAGTCGACGAAGAGGCTGACGACGAGGACGACGACGAAGACGACCCCTCCAGCGACAGTGATTGGCGCTCAGGGGGGCGTTGACCATCGTGCGCTCAGTCTGGCTCGAGTAGCTTCGCGGATCGACCCAGACCGGGCGTCAACTCGGCTCACGGGCACGTGGACAACCACGTGCCCGAGCCGTGTCCACAGCACCCGCACGGCGGCCGTTCTCTCGACGGCACGCCCTGCGGGTGTCTCGACGTAGCCACCTCTTGAGGGCGGTGCAGTGGCGCACCGCCTCGAGAGTCCTCGAGTGCCGGTCCTTACCGAGCTCGAGCTACCTGGGACGGTTGTTCCAGTTGTAGAAGGTCGGGATGTTCTCGAAGTGGTTCCAGGCACACACGGCACTCGTGGCGTCGTCGCCCGGCACCTCTGATCTCGCCGTCCGTGCGGCCGCGGCCTCCTCCAGCAGCACCCTCAGGCCGTCGGCGGCCCGGTGAACGCGCTCGGTGACCGGGTCAGCTTGCTCCGGCATGGTCCAGCACTCCCTCCAGAAGGCGAATCTTGCTGTTGCGGCAGTGGTTCGTCTCGGTGCCGTCGAATCGGCCGTGCTCGAAGTAGCGGTTGGCCGCGTGGGCGCCGCCGCAGAAGCCGAAGTACGGGCAGCTCCGGCGGCAGGACTCCACGCCGCTCAAGTATTCGCCGATCCACGGGGCGGACGTTGCCGCGCCGGCCAGAACGGCCGACAGCGGCGTCTGCAGCACGTTGCCCGAGGAGAAGTCGCCGTAGTGCGGGTCGGTGAAGCCGGCCAGCTCCGGCGAGAGCAGGAACACGCGGCCGTCGGCGGCGATTGTCGGGATCGGGTCCAGGGCGCTCGGCAGGATGCCGTCGGCGCGGCCGGCCAGCACCGCCCCGGCGTACCGCAGCGTCCACTCGATCTCGCGGACGTGGATGCGGGGATCGCGGCGCCACGCGGCGACGAGCTCGGCCCAGAAGGCGCGTACGGCGTCGTCGGCGAACGCGTTCGTCCGCGCGTTGACGCCCTCCTGCTCCTCGATGTTGATGCCCAGCACCTCGCAGCCCAGCGCCAGGAAGTAGTCGTAGATCTCGGCGGCGAGGCCGGGCCGGGGATCGCTGACCACGCAGAGCGCCGAGAACGGCACGCCGTGGCGCTGCAGCGCTTCGATGCCGTGCAGGATCGTCCGGTACGCCTCCGAGCCCGCCCGGTTCACCCGCTGCCCGTTGTGCGCCTCAGGCCCGTCGACGCTCACGCTCACCCGGACGCCGTGCTCGGCGAAGAACTCACACCAGGCGTCGTCGATGAGCGTGGCGTTGGTCTGCACGTGGTGCTCCACCCCCGCGAACGGGGCCATGAGCCCGGCCAGCGCGGCCCGGCCGGCGGCCAGGGGCTCGCCGGCGTGCCAGACGACCGAGAAGCGCTCGTCGGCGGCCGCCCACGGGTTCACGGAGGCGGCGACCGCCTCGGCGACGGCGGGGCTCATCCGCTGGTTACTGGACCGGAACGGTAGGTAGCAGTACGTGCAGTCGAGATTGCACAGGGTGGTCGGCTGCATCACGACGTACCCAGGGACCGGCGAGATGCCTTGCATGCCGCTCCACGACACCGCCCCGTCCTCCTTTTGGGCGTAGGGACGTGTCGCCTCAGCCTAGGTCCCTCGCTGCGCCGCGGTAAGCCCAGTTGATCGGATACGCGAGAGTTCGCGTATTCCGACACGCCCGTTCTAGAGAAACGCGTACGGGGGCAGTGCCGTTACACCACCCCCGTAGTGAAGATCCGGTCAGCCGCGGGTGTGCGAGCCGACCATCTGCACCGTGCCGGTGCCCTCGATGACCTCGCCGACCTGCCAGGCGTCCAGGCCGCGGCCGGCCAGGAAGGCCAGGGTGCGGTCGGCGTCCTCGGCGGCGACGACGGTCATCATGCCGATGCCCATGTTGAAGGTGCTCTCCATCTCGGTGTCCTCGATGCGGCCCTTCGTGCGCACGAGCTCGAAGATCGGCTGCGGGCGCCAGGTCGAGCGGTCCACGACCGCGTCGACGTGCTCGGGCAGGACCCGGACCAGGTTGCCCGGTACGCCACCGCCGGTGACGTGGGCGTACGCGTGGATGTCGCTCTCCTTGATCAGGTCGAGGCAGTCCTTCGCGTAGATCCGGGTCGGGGTGAGCAGCTCCTCGCCGAGGGTGCGCTGGCGGCCGAACTCGTCGATGATGCTGTCCAGGCGCATCCGGCCGGCGCCCAGGAGCACGTGGCGGACCAGCGAGTAGCCGTTGGAGTGCAGGCCCGTCGAGCGCAGGGCGATGACGGCGTCGCCGACCTCGACCCGGTCGCGGCCGAGGATCGCGTCCTCCTCCACGACGCCGACGCCGGTGCCGGAGATGTCGTACTCGTCGGGGCGCATCACGCCCGGGTGCTCGGCGGTCTCGCCGCCCAGCAACGCGCAGCCGGCGTAACGGCACCCGTCGGCGATGCCGGCGCCGATCTCGGCCACCCGGTCCGGCACGACCTCGCCACAGGCGATGTAGTCGAGCAGGAACAGCGGCTCGGCCCCGCACGCGACGAGGTCGTCCACGACCATCGCGACGAGGTCGATCCCGACCGTGTCGTGGATGCCCATGGCCTGGGCGATCGCCAGCTTCGTGCCGACGCCGTCGGTCGAGGAGGCGAGGATCGGGCTCTTGTACTTCTTCAGGTCCAGCCGGAACAGCCCGGCGAACCCGCCGATGTCACCCATGACCTCGGGCCGGTGCGTGCGGTGCACCTTGGTGCGCAGCAGCTCGACGGCCTGCTCGCCGGCGTGGATCGACACACCCGCGTCCGCGTACGTCACGGTCTTACGGCGACCCCGGCCGTTGCCGGCGGTCCACAGCTGCCGCTCGGGGGTGCTGCCCTGACCGGCCTTGCCGGTCTTGTCGGCGCGCTCGTCCACGTGCGTCACTTTCTCCCCTTTGGTTGCCTCTGCGGCGCAGGCACCGCGGTATGTCTCGGGTGGGCGGTCACGGGTGCAGCAGTGCGCCCGAACCACCGACACTGGCGGTCACGCTCGGCGCGCCGTCAGTCGCGGTCGGCGCGGCCCCCGCAGCGCGGGCCGCGTTTTTCAAGCCTTCCAGCACGTGCTTGCCGATCACATTGTCGGCCGGCAGGTCGATCGGGTACTGCCCGTCGAAGCAGGCGCTGCAGAGCCGGGTGGCCGGCTGCTCAGTGGCGGCGATCAGGCCCGGCAGCGACACGTAGCCGAGGGAGTCCGCGCCGATGGAGCGGCGGATGCCCTCGGTGTCGAGGCCGTTGGCCAGCAGCTCCGCCCGGGTGGCGAAGTCGATGCCGTAGAAGCAGGGCCATTTGACCGGCGGCGAGGAGATCCGCACGTGTACCTCGATGGCCCCGGCCTCGCGCAGCATGCGCACGATCGCCCGCTGGGTGTTGCCCCGCACGATCGAGTCGTCGACGACGATGAGGCGCTTGCCCCGCACGTTGTCGCGCAGGGGGTTGAGCTTGAGCCGGATGCCCAGCTGGCGGATCGTCTGGGACGGCTGGATGAAGGTGCGCCCGACGTACGCGTTCTTGATCAGGCCGTGGCCGAACGGGATGCCGGACTCGGTGGCGTAGCCGATGGCGGCCGGCGTGCCGGACTCGGGGACCGGGATGACCAGTTCCGCGTCGACCGGGTGCTCCTTGGCCAGCGTGCGCCCGATGGCGACGCGGGCCGCGTGCACGTTGCGCCCGGAGATCGTGGTGTCCGGGCGGGCGAGGTAGACGTACTCGAACAGGCACCCCTTCGGATCGGGCGTGCCGAAGCGGCTGGAGCGCAGGCCGTGCTCGTCGATCGCGATGAGCTCGCCGGGCTCGATCTCGCGGACCACGCTGGCGCCGCAGATGTCCAGGGCCGCGGTCTCGCTGGCCACGACCCAGCCGCGCTCGAGGCGGCCGAGCACCAGCGGGCGCACGCCGTTGACGTCGCGCGCCGCGTAGAGGGTGTCCTCGTCCATGAAGACGAAGCTGAACGCGCCGCGCAGGGTCGGCAGCACCTCCAGCGCGGCCGCCTCGACGGACAGGTCGGGCCGCGCGGCCAGCAGCGCCGTCACCAGGGCGGTGTCGTTCGTGGAGTTGATCGCGTCGGGCTCGACGTCGGGCAGCTCCGCCACCCGGCGGGCCAGCTCGGCGGTGTTGACCAGGTTGCCGTTGTGGGCCAGCGCGATCGTGGTGCCCGCCCGGTCGTCGCCGGCGCGGGTGGAGCGCAGCGTCGGCTGCGCGTTCTCCCAGGTGGAGCCGCCGGTCGTCGAGTACCGCGCGTGGCCGATCGCGATGTGGCCGCGCAGGCTCGCCAGGGTCGGCTCGTCGAAGACCTGGGACACCAGGCCCAGATCCTTGTAGACCACGACACCGGATCCGTCGGACACCGCGATGCCGGCCGCTTCCTGACCACGGTGCTGTAGCGCATACAGCCCGTAGTAGGTCATCTTCGCGACCTCTTCGCCCGGCGCCCAGACGCCGAACACACCGCACTTGTCCTGAGGACCTGGACGTTGGGGGTCGAGCTCGTGGCTCAACCGGCCATCGCCTCGGGGCACTAGCCGCTCCTGTCGTCGCAGTTGCCTTGGGGTGGCTGAAGTGAAGACCGTGCGTGGGGTGTCGGGGGGATGGCTTCTCGGTTGACGCCGGCCATCCGCCGGGGGCTGTTTCGACGCCACTAGCTGGGTCGCCGTCGCGGGGAACAGTGTACGCGAGGTTTCGGGCATGACGCAGAGCGACGTATCGAAGGCCGTTGGTGACCAGTGTGCCCGACGGTTTGCGAGGGTTACAAGGGTAGATAGCCGGATAAATCCGCGCGAACCCCGCTGGCGCGAATCTTCCCGGCCGTGACGGCTTCATGCCATGATTTCCGGCCCGTGGCGATCTCGATCCACGTGACCGGGTCGGTCTCCACGACGTTGGGTGGCGTACCTCTCGTATGTCTTGGCCCCTCGATGCACTGAATCGCGCCGTACGGAGGAACCCGCACCTCCACCGAACGTCCGGGCGCGCGTGACCGCAGCTCGGCGAGGAGTTGCCGGACCGCATCGCGCACCGCGGTCCGGTCCGGATCGACCCCGGCGTTCAGGGCATCAAGGACGCTTTGCACCGTGTCGGAATATCGGTGCGCACTGGACATAGCGGGACGATACGACTGCTCCGGCACTGCTCGCAAGACGCAGCGGGTTTCGCCGACCCCGTCGGACAGGGCATAGTTTGCTGCGGCGCACCATGCAAGGCGAGCCTCGCTCGCATGTTGGACCATGGACAGACATGCTCGGCAGCGACGCTCGGGTGAAAGTCAAGATCCGGAGGGGTGTGGACGTGACTGCGCACCGACGAACCCTGCTGTTCAGGGCAGGGACGGTGGCTGTTCTGGCCACGGGCGCTCTGGTCAGCACGGCGGCGCCGGCGTTTGCCGATGCCACCGTAGTCATCGGCGGTAATCTCGACGCGTCACTGACGGTAGGCGGTGGACCGCAGACCGTCAATGTCCAGGTGAAGAACACCGGTGACTCGCCCCAGCTGACGGCGGTCAAGCTCACCATCGACATCCCCAGCGACCTCGGTCTGAGCATCTCCAGCAAGCCCGGCGGCTGCAGTGGCAGCGGCACGCACCTCGACTGCACGATCGACGGGCCGCTCGCGCCGAACTCCACCAAGAACCTGCCGGTCGGCATCGCCCCGCCGGCGCAGAGCTCGATCCCCGCCGGCCAGACCAAGACCGGCACGCCCGGCCAGGTGATCATCACCGACGGCGGCTCCGACACCAAGCCGTTCAACGCCAGCCTCAAGGCTCAGGCCGCCGCGCCGACGACCCAGGCGGCGCCGACCACGGTCACCGAGGTCTCCGGGACGATCACCGACTCGCAGACCGGCAAGGGCGTCAGCGGCGCCACCGTGGTGCTCGCGGACGGCAGCGGCAAGGAGCGCCAGCAGTCGTCGGGCTCCAGCGGCTCCTTCAAGTTCACCGGCAGCGAGGCCAACCCCATCGCGCCGGGGACGATGACGATCACGGCCGGCGCGACCGGCTACGAGAACTCCAACGCCAAGCAGGTCACCGGCACGGCCGGCAAGGCGACGACCGGCGTCAAGGTCGGGCTCGTCGTGCTGGCCGACACCGCCTCGGCGGCGCCGCTGCCCAGCGCGAACGACGGGGCCATCGTCGAGGGCCAGTCGGCCGGCGGCGTCGTGCCGCAGAACACGGCGACCAACAACGCCTCCAACGACAGCGGCGGCGGGGTCTCCTGGATCCTGATCGCGCTCGGGGTACTGCTTGTCGGCTTCGGCATCGTGGCGATCGTGCTGCTCCTGCGCCGCCGCGGCGATGACGACGACGAGAACGAGGACGAGCCGGCGCCGCGCCGCGGCGGGCCCGGCGGCGTGCGCCCCGGTTACGCCGGCGGCGGCGCGGGCCCCGACCCGACAATGGTCGGCGCGATGGGCCCGGCCCCGACGATGGTCAACCGCGGCGGCAACAACGACGCGACCGCGATCGTGCGGCCCGGCCGCGGGGTCTTCGACGACGTCCCGCCGGACCCGTACGGCGCGCCCCCGCCCGGCCCCGGCGGCTACCCGTCGGCCGGCGGCTACGACGACCGCGCGGGCTTCGCCAGCGGCGGGTACAACGGCGGCGGCGCCAACGGCTACGGCCCGCAGGGTCGCCCGGCCCCCGGCCCGGCGGTCGACCCCTACGCGCCGGACTACAACGGCGGCGGCCAGGCCGGCGGCGGCTACCCGGACGCGACCCAGCGCTACGAGCCCGGCACCGGCGGCAACGGCTACGGTGGCGGCGGCAACGGCAACAACGGCTACAACCACAACCCGGCGACCGGCGGCAACAACTACGGCGGCGGCCAGGGCGGCCAGGGTGCCTACGGCGCCAACGGCTACGACGGCCCCTCGGCCGGCGGCGGCTACGGTGGCGGCGGTCAGCAAGGCCGCGGCGGCTACGAAGGCCCGCCCACGACCCTCGGCGGCTACGAAGGCCCGCCCACGACCCTCGGCGGCTTCGGCGGCGGTGACCGCGGCGGCTACGACGGCCCCCCGGCCGGCGGCGACCGCGGCGGTTACGACGGTCCGCCGGCCGGCGGCGGCTACGACGGTCCGTCGGCGGGCGGCGGGTACAGCCCGGCCGGCGGCGGCGCCGATCGCGGCGGCTACGGCCAGGGTTACGACGACCGCGGTGGCTACAGCGCCGGCGGCGGCCAGTACGACGGACCCCCGGCCGGTGGCCAGTACGACGGTCCCTCAGCCGGCGGCGGGTACAGCCCGGCCGGCGGCGGCGCCGATCGCGGCGGCTACGGCCAGGGTTACGACGACCGCGGCGGCTACGGCCAGGGCGGCGGCGGCCAGTACGACGGCCCCTCGGCCGGTGGCGGGTACGCCCCCGGTGGCGATCGCGGTGGCTACGGCCCCGGCCCCGGCCCCGGCAACGGTGGTGGCGGCGACTACGACCAGCCGTACGCGGGCCGCGGTGGCTACGGTCCCGGCGGCGGAGCCGCCGACCGCGGCGGGTACGAGCCGGCCGCGGGCTACGAGCGCGACGGCTACGAGCGCGTCCCCGAGCCCCCGCGGGCCGGTAACGGCTACGGCCCGGGCGGCGGTCCCGGTGGTCCGGGCGGTGGCGAGTACGACCAGCGCGGCGGCTACGGCCCGAACGGCGGCGGCGGCGACTACGACGACGCCCGCTCCCAGGGGCGCGGCGGCAACCGGCGCTCGCTGGACTGGCTGGACGACTAGGCCCGGTAGAAGCGGTAAGACCTGTACATGTAGACGGAGGGGCGGCCGGGTGCCGCCCCTCCGTCGTCGTTCAGGCATCCTCGCCGGAGTCGGTGTCCCCGGAGGTGTCCGGCTCGGCGTCGTCGTGGTCGCGCAGGTCGAGGTCGTTGCGCGTGTTGCGCAGATCCACGGCGTGCCGCGGAACGTACTCGTCCTCGTCCGAACGGCGCAGAACCTTCGTGTGGCGTCGCATCATGTGCGTATCCCCGTGGCTATTTGGTGTTGGGTGTGGCGGCGCGGCAGGCGGCGGCGAGCTCGAGGCTCGACGGCGCCGGGCGCCGCGGGTGCGTCACCCGGAGCCAGCGCACCTTGCGCAGCATCCGGGTCGCCGGGCCGGCGGCCCGGTGCCGGGTGACGTGTCCGATGCCGCTTTCTTGAATACTCACGACACAGAGTGTGCGGGGACGGCAACAGAATCGTTAGACCACAAACAGTCCGGACACGGCGACCGTCCGGATTCCCCCGGTAGTAGGTGAGTAACTCAATCACGCCGGGCTGAGTAGGGATGCGTGTCCATCCCACGGGGTCCGTCGTACGCCCGCCCGAACCGGCCAACTCCGCTGATGGTGTCCGCGCCCGGGCCGGGGCCAAGGTAAATGCATTACCGAGATAGGTGCCGCCACCCGTCTACTCGCGCCGCATGTGCAGCCGGACCGTGGTGCCCGGCCCGTTGGTGCGCATCTCGAGCAGGTCGCAGATCTGGCGCGCGATCCACAGCCCGTGGCCCTGGCCGGCCTGGGGATCGGCGCGCAGGAAACCGAGGAAGTTGTCAGTGGCGGAACCCTGGTCGACGACCTCGCAGATGACCCGGCGCTCGGTCGCCCACAGCCGCACCTCGCCCCGGCCGGCGCCGTGGCGGATGGCGTTCGTGGCGACCTCGTTCACGGCGAGGGTGAAGTCGTCGAGGCGTTCGGCCGGCACGCCGAGGCTCACCGCGTGATCGGCGACGAACTGCCGTACCGCCGCCATGTCGGTGAATTCCGGCAGCAGTTCGACGTCGTGGGCCGGGCGCTCCATCAGGGACTGGTTCTGTTCCGCGTAGTAGGAGGCCGGGTCGGCGTAGGCGGAGCTGACCTCGCTCTGCGGCCCGACCGCGAGCGCGGGATGGGTACGCCGGGCGTCGTCGACGATCGCGGCCGGCAGGGACCGGGTGTCGTACCCGCACATCAGCCAAGCCCGCGCGTCGGCCAGGGCGACGTTCATGACCGACTCGTACCGCCCCCACTCCGACGTCTCCAGCGAGTCCCGCCCGGCCCAGACCGGCTCGCCGAGCACCCGCAGGAGCCCGGTCGGGTTCGGCAGCGCGTCGATGCGCCGGTGGTGGGCGTCGAGCGTGCGGCCGGGAGAGTCGAACCAGCCCGAGGCGGGCAGGAAGGTCACCCGGCCGGCGTCGGCGCCGAGCTCCTCGCGCAGCAGCGTCTCGTTCTCGTCGGAGGTGACGGCCAGCACCGAGTCGCCGCGGTGCACGCCCTCGGTCACGAACGGCACGGCCGCCGCGAGGAAGGCCGTGGCCGAGTCGAACACGAGGGCCTGGTGGATGAGGCTCACGGCGACTCGTCCACTTCCGGCAGCGACCAGCGCGCGATGTGCAGAACCTTGCGCATCGAGGCGGGCATGTGGCGCACCTGCACCCGGCGCTCGGGCGCGACCGACTCGGCGAAGCGCACCAGCGCGCGGATGCCGGCCACGTCGATGAAGGTGAGCTCGGCGAGGTCGAGGACGAGCAGCGGCTCCCCGGTGGGCCAGTCCGCCGCCTGCGCCAGCGCGTCGGCGAGCGGGGCGGCGGTGGAGTCGTCGACGACGCCGGCGACGCGCAGCCCGCGCGGGGAGTAGGTCGGCACGATCCGCAGCCGGCGGTCGTCGTGCAGCGGGTCGATGCAGACCACACCGTGGTGCACGGACACGAGGCCGGCGAGGTCGGCCCGCTCGAAGAGCCGTTCGTCGTACTGGCACACCGCGGCCAGATCCGCGGAGTCCACGACGGTCGAGGAGACCCCCGCCTCGTACTCGTGCAGCTTGGTGGTTCCCGGCACCCCGCGCCGCGTCCAGCTCATCTCGCCGGTGAGCCGCAGGCCCTGGAAGCCGGCCGCGCGCGCCTCGCGCACCGCGAGCCGGATGCCGGAGAGCACCTCGGCCGGGTCGAAGCCGGCGTCGCTCCCGTCGGCCGCGCGGACCTCGAGCTGGCCCCGGGCGATCGCGAGTGCGCCGTCGACACCGCGAGGGCCGAGCCAGGCGTCCAGCGCGCCGGAGTTCGTGCGGTCGGAGAAGTACAGCACGCGCTCACCCCGCCGCAGCCCGTCCGCGATGAACGCGGAGACGACCTCCCGCTGCTCGGCGTCGCTGGCGAACGGTAAGCACAGGTGGTCGCCCGGGCGGATGCGCCCGGCATGGGTGGCGGAGATCGACTCGCTGATGGGTTTCAACCTACGTGGTCTACCCAGGGGGTGCCGTCCGCGAAACCCCGCTTATCTGATGCAACAGGTCGTGCAGACCTTGGGCGTGGGCAGCGTGAAGGCCAGGCAGCACGTGCGGCGCTGGATGTTCAGCCCGCCGCCCTCGCGCGGGGTGAGCTCCACCAGGTCGTCGGCGTCCAAGGCGGTCAGCAGCCGGGCCGCGATGTCCATCGTCGGGCCCGGCAGGGAGTCGGCGGCGCGGGACAGGCCGTAGGCCACGCCCGAGGCGACCGAGCCCCAAAGCGTCCGCCTCCCGAGGCGGGCCCGCTTGCGGAACTCCTCCAGCAGCGGGTCGAGGTGCGCGTCGACCAGCGAGCGGCGCAGCACCCCGAGCAGCTCGTCCTCGTCCTCGACGATGAGCAGCCCGGGCGCGTCGGTGGCCACGATCGGGTCGGTGGCCAGCACCGCCGTCACCGGGGAGCGCAGGGCGAGCGTGAGAAAGGGCCGGGGTTCGCGGTACCGCACGAGCACGTGGTCCGGCGTCATCAGCGGGACGCGGCGCGAGGCGGCGAAGCCGAGCACCGCAGGCAGCGCGCACCAGTACGAGTAGCACTTCCACGCGAGCGCGGCGGCCGCGTGCGGCTGCGCGCTCCAGCGCCGGGCGGCGGTGTCGAGCAGCTCGCTCACGTCGAGGTCGGCCGCGGAGCGCCACCCGGGGCCGCCGGTGCCGACGAGATCGGGCACCAGCCCCTGGAGTGAATCTTCACCGTGCCGATTCCGCAGCGCGGCCAGCGTGGCGACGACCGGCCGGAGGGGCTCGACACCCTCGCGGCTGATGAGCGCGGTCACGTTCGGTCGCCGTTTCCGGTGGCGGGCACGATGAGCGGGCACCGCGGCGCGGCGCTCGTACCATGCGTGCTGATGCTGCTCACCACCGTTGCGTACCCCCAGAAGTGCCTACCAAGCGCCCACGATACAGCTATTAGGTAAGGCTAACCAGGTTAACCTTGTCGGCTTAGGGCGGCCGGCATGTCGTAACGTTGTGTCACGAGAAGGATGGCGCGTGGTGACCGAAACGGGTTGATCAAGACCGATCCGGCGGTGTTGTCAACCATTTTGTCAGGAATCTGTCCGGCGGACCTGGTCAACAGCCGGACTCGTGGACACTAACCGGACAGGGGCCGTCTCCCTGTAGGGCTGGACCGGACATGACTACGAGCGACCCATCTCCCGTGCAGCGGGCGGCGGAGGCGTTCGTCGCAGAGTTCGCGCGGTGGCGCGTCGAGCGTGGCATGTCGAAGAAGCAGCTGGCCGCGGCCATGGGCTTCGACGCGTCGTACGTCAGCCACGTGGAGGCCGCCCGGCACCGCCCGACCGAGGACTTCGCCCGGCGCGCCGAGGCGATCCTGCAGAGCGGCGGGTCGGTCTGGCAGCGGTACAAGGAGTACGACGAGCTGCGGGCGACCGCGCGCAGCCGCGTGGGCGTGCCCGGCCGCGACCCGCCGGTGCCGGACCAGTGGCTGCCACCGGGCACGGGGCTCGTGGTCGAGCGTGAGACGGCACGGCTGTCGTACGTCGACGGGAAGTACCGCTGCACGGTCCGCCGCGCGCTGTACAACGCCGGCACGGAGCCGATCACCCGGTACCTCGTCCGGATCGCGGTCGACCGCTACCCGGAGGACCCCGCCCGCTCCAACCGCCACCACCACGACCACCCGCTCTCCCTCGAGGAGCTCTCGCTTGTCGCCTCGTGCGCCGGCGAGCCCATGGAGTGGCGGGCCAAGACCGACCGCGACACCCTCAAGGAGCTGTGGCTGCTCTTCGAGAACGCGCAAGGGCGTTTCCCGTTGTACCCCGGGCAGCGCACGACGATCGCGTACTCGTGGCACATCAGCATCGACAAGTGGGGCAACTGGTTCGAGCGGGCCATCCGCCTGCCCACCCGCCACCTCACGGTCGAGGTCGAGTTCCCGGCGCGCATGCGCCCGGTGGTCTGGGGCGTGCAGACGTCGCTGTCGGCCGAGGAGGTGCCGCTGCGCACGCCGATCACGCAGGAGCTCTCCGAGGACGGGCGCGCGGTCTTCTCCTGGCACACGGAGGCGGCCACGCTGCACGACTACTACCGGCTCGAGTGGCGCTTCCGGGGCAGCCGGCCCGAGGGCGCCGTGGAGGACACCGACGACTGGCCGGACCCGCCGTTCGTGCCCCCGTCGGCCCACCGGCTCTCGGCCTGACGCCGCGGGAGCGCGCGTTCCGGGTGACACCGTGCGCGCAGGGTGCGACTACCTTCCGTACACCGTGGGCGTGAAAAAGGTGTACACCGCGTGAGACCGCGCCGGAGCCGTCGCTACGATGACGCGCGTGGCGGAAGCGGTCTTATTCGACCTCGACGGCACGCTCATCGACAGCGAGCCCATCTGGGCCGCGGCCAACACGGCCCTGGTGCGCTCCCGCCGCGCCGAGGCCACCGATGAGCTGCTGCGCAGCCTGAGCGGGCTCGACGCGACGGTGGCGATGCACCGTATCCACCGGTACTACGGCTGGCGCGGCCTCGACGTGCCCGGCGACGTGGCGTTCGTGCAGCGCCGGGTGCACGAGGCGTACGCGCGCGGCGTGCACTGGCTGCCCGGCGCCCGGGCGCTGCTGGCCACGGCACGCGCCGCGGGCCTGCGGGTGGCGCTTGTCACCTCGACCTATCGCGAGCTCGTCCGGTACGTGCTGCGCGAGGCCGGCCCGGGCGCGTTCGACACGGTCGTGTGCGGCGACGACGGGCACCGGCCCAAGCCCGACCCGGCGCCGTACCTCGCCGCGATGGACGCCCTCGGCGTCGCCGCCGCGGACTGCGTCGCCGTGGAGGACTCGGCCGTCGGCGTGGCCAGTGCCCACGTGGCCGGCTGCGCCGTGCTCAACGTCGCCCCGATGATGCGCTCCGATCTCGCCCACACGTGGGCGCCGTCGCTGCGGCACGTCGGCGTCGCCGAGCTGCGCGCCGCCCTCGGCGACCGGGCGGCGCTGACCGGCCCGTCGCTGCTGAGCGTGGTGCCCCACCCGGCGATCGCCGTGCAAGCCGTGTGAATGGCCGTGCAAGCCGTGTGAATGGCCGTGCAAGCCGTGTGAATGGCCGTGCAAGCCGTGTGAATGGCCGTGCAAGCCGTGTGAATGGCCGTGCAAGCCGTGTGAATGGCCGTGCAAGCCGTGTGAATGGCCGTGCAAGCCGTGTGAATGGCCGTGCAAGCTGTGTGAATGGCCGTGCAAGCCGTGTGAACAAGGGCGGCGCCGCCGTGCAGTACGGCCGTTGTCAGGCCATCGAGACGGCCGGGGCGCCCGGGTCCACGTGGTCCACGCACAGGATGCCGCTGAGGTGGTCGACCTCGTGCAGGACGTCGCGGGCCAGGCGGCCCTGGTCGAAGGTGGCGATCTGCTCGTCGCCCGCCGGCGTGCGGTAGCTGACCACGGCGGTGCGCGGGCGGCGCAGCGAGCAGCGGAAGTCGAAGAAGCTCAGGCAGCCCTCGGTCGTCTCCTCCCACTCGGTGCGGGCGGCCGGGCCGACCTCGATCACCTGCGGGTTGATCAGGGCCAGCTGGGGCGCGCCGTGGGCGCGGAAGATCGCGATCGAGCGCGGCTCGCCGATCTGGGGCGCGGCCAGGCCCATCGCGCCGGTGCTGAAGTCGTGCACCCGCATCACCGCGTCGGCCACGGCGGTCAGGCGGTCGAGGATGCGCAGCGCCTCGTCGCGCTCCGAGGGCAGGTTGAACGGGCGGGTCCCCGCGGTCAGCATGGGGTCGCCCAGCTGCACGATGCCGAGCGCCGCCATCACCTCGCTCGGCCGGCGGGTCCGGTTGAGCCGGCGGGGCGCGGGGGCCGGCGCGGTCTTGCGGTCGTCTGCCACGTCGCTGGTCATCGCTGCTCCTTCAAGGGGCGGTTGGTGCAATCGCCACGTGAATGGACGCGAGCCAAGTGCGCGAAATGCCGCGGGCTGGCGGGACCGCGGAGTGAAGAATCGTACGGGTGCAGGTGCGGAAATGCGACGGCCCGGCTCAGCGCCATCCACCCAGTGTGAGTGGCGGTGAGCCGGGTGTGAACCCCTATAGGCCTCGTTGAACGTGAATGAATGCGTACGATTCTTAAGGGCTTAGGTAACGTTTAGAGCGGGGAAAGCTCAGTCGAGTTCGCCGGCCGCCGAGAGGAACGCTTCCTCTACGTAAACGGTGATCCAGCGGGCCGGACGACGATCGGCGACCAGGTCGAGCGAGGGGTCGAGGTTCAGCCGGCGGTAGGCCCGGCGCATGGCGTCGTCGTCCAGGACCTTCGCCTGGCCGCTGACGTGTAGCCCGATCGCGCCGCGGGCGAAGTCGACGAACAACAGGCCGATGCGCGGATCGTGCTGAATGTCGGAGACCGGGGTGGAAAGGCACAGGTCGTCGAACTCGGGCCACGCGAGGCGATTCGCGCCCAGTACGCGAACGAAGCCGGGGCCGCCGGTGACGAACGTGCAGTCGTGCCCGTCGTCCGGCTCGCCGGTGGCGACGAACAACATCTCCTGGCGGCGGACGAAGCTCTGCATGCGTTCGTCGAGTTCGGTCAGGACCTCGCGGTCGGACAGGGTGGGCAACGGACACCTCCGGGATTGCGTGCGCCTCCGACTCACCGTTGCACCGGCCGGCGCAACCAGCCGGACAGTCGGTGCGACACCGCCGTTCGGCTGATGTGGCCGAGCCTGTCCAGTGCCAAGGACCGGCGCGTCGCGGGGAATATGGGCGCCGCACACCCGTCGTCGCACACTCAGTGCGATGCGTGGTCTTCGCAGGTAGTGACCCTGATTCACACCAGGGCACCGACGTTTGACCGCGAAGGGCACCGATGAGCAATCTGTCGCGATTACTGAAGGAGAGCTGGACACTCGTCGAGGAGCAGCAGGACAAGCTCGCCAGCTACTTCTACGCGCGCACGTTCCTCAACAACCCGCAGCTGCGGGACCTGTTTCCGGTCCAGATGGATGTCCAGCGCTCCCGGCTGCTGGGCGCGATCGTCACCGCCGTGCAGACGGTCGACAACCCGGAGAACTTCGACGAGTACCTTCAGTCGCTCGGACGGGACCACCGCAAGTTTCACGTGCAACCAGAGCACTACGAGGTCGTCGGGGACGCGCTGTTCGAGGCCCTGCGCACGTACGGCGGCGACCAGTGGACGATCGAGTTCGACCAGGCCTGGCGCGACGCCTACGCGAGGATCGCGGAGGTCATGATCGCGGGGGCCGAGGCCGACTCGACCAATCCGCCCTACTGGCACGCCGAGGTGCTCTACCACGAGCGCCGCAGCCGGGACATCGCCGTGCTGACCTGCCGGCCGATGCAGCCGCTGGAGTACCGGGCCGGGCAGTACGTCAGCGTCGAGACGAAGTACCAGCCGCGGCTGTGGCGGGTGTACTCGATCGCGAACGCGCCCCGCAAGGACGGCTCGCTCGACCTGCACGTCCGCGCGGTGGGGGCCGGCTGGGTCTCCTCGGCGCTGGTCCGGCGGGTGCGGCCCGGCGACATGGTCCGCCTGGGCGCCCCGATGGGCCAGATGACGCTGGACCGACGCTCGACCCGGGACATCGTCTGCGTCGCCGGCGGCACCGGGCTGGCGCCGATCAAGGCGCTCATCGAGGAGATGACCCGCGCCAACCGGACCCGCTGGGTGCACGTGTTCTTCGGCGCCAAGGACCGCGACGACCTCTACGACCTGGCCTGCCTCAACCGGCTGGCGGCCCGCTACCCGTGGCTGTCGGTGGTGTCGGCGACCAGCGACGACCCGGACTTCCCGGGCGAGCACGGGAACGTATCGGACATCGTCGCCCGCTACGGCCCGTGGCGGAACCACGACTTCTTCGTCTCCGGCTCGCCCACGATGGTGCGGTCGACCCTGCGAACCCTGGCCGAGATGCAGGTTCCGTCAATCCGGATCAAGTACGACGCATTCGGCGACGTCTGAACGCGGGTGAGTGGATCAAGTACGACGCATTTGGCGACGTCTGAACGCGGGTGAGTAGATCAAGTACGACGCCTTCGGTGACGTCTGAGCGCGGCGGGCGGTCAAGGTGCGGTGAACGCCAGCCCGTGCTCGGACGGGGCTTCGAGAGTTCTTCAGTACAGTGGCGCCGTGATCGAAAAGCGGGGGATCCGGGCCGAGATCCTCCTGGTGCTCGGCGTCTCGCTGGGCAGCTCGGCCATCTACGCGATTCTCAACATCATCAACCGGCTGACGTACGTCAAGCCGCTGTCCGAGCAGACCGCGACGCTGAACCCGACCGTCGTGGCCGATCGGCCGTGGCTCGACCTGCTCTACCAGCTCGCCGGGATCCTGCTCGGCGTCGTGCCCGCCTTTCTCGCGGTACACCTGCTGCGCCGGGCCCATGACCCGCTCGAGGTCGGCCTGGACGTCAAGCGGCCCGGCTTCGACCTGTTGACCGGGGCCGGGCTGGCCGCGCTGATCGGGCTGCCCGGGCTGGGGCTGGTCTGGGCCGCCCGGGCGCTCGGCATCAGCGCCCAGATCGTGCCCGAGGCCCTCGGGACCCACTGGTGGTCGGTGCCGGTCCTGATCCTCTCGGCCGTCGAGAACGGGGTGCTCGAGGAGATCGTGATGATCGCGTACCTCCTGACGCGCCTGCGCGACCTGCGGCTGGGCTGGTGGACGGCGATCCTCACCAGCGCCGTGATCCGCGGCTCGTACCACCTCTACCAGGGCTTCGGCGGGTTCGTCGGCAACCTCGTGATGGGGCTCGTGTTCGGGTACTTCTTCCGCCGGACGCAGCGGGTCATGCCGCTGATCGTGGCCCACTCGATCCTCGACATCGTGTCGTTCGTCGGGTACGCGCTGCTCAAGGATCATCTCGGTTTCCTGAGTTAGGGCAAATCCAGACAATTAGTCTGGCGTCGTGGGCCGAATCCTTCTCGTCATCACCCTGGTGCTGACCACCGCGTTCGCCGTACCGTCGCCGGCTTCGGCAAAATCCGACACGACGCTCTACATCGTGCAGCTGGCCGGGGACCCGGCGCTGCGCACCGAGAGCGCTCGCGCCGCCGTGCGCGCGAACCGGAGTCGGTCCTGCGGCGGGCCGGGATCGGCAGCCCCGTGGTGGACTACGAGACCGTCTTCAACGGCTTCGCCGCCGCCCTGACGCCCCAGCAGCGCGAGCGGGTCCGGCGCGACCCCGGCGTGCGGCGGATCTGGAAGAACGAGCGGCGCACCGTGGAGACGATCAGCACGCCGGCGTTCCTGGGCCTGGACGGGCCGGCCGGCGTGTGGGCGCGGGAGTTCGGCGACCCGGAGCACGCGGGCGAGGGCATGATCATCGCCGACATCGACACCGGGTTCTGGCCCGAGAACCCCAGTCTCGCCGCGCTGCCCGAGCCCCGCCCCGACCAGGCGGTCGTCGGCGGCAAGTGGAAGGGCGCGTGCGTCGCGGGCACCGGGACCACGCAGCAGCAGGTCACCTGCAACAACAAGGTGATCGGGGCGCGCTACTACGACAACAGCGGCTTCGGCGACTGGACCGGGGAGTTCCGCTCGCCCCGGGACTACGACGGCCACGGTACCCACACCGCCACCACGGCCGCCGGGGACCACGGCGTGCCGGCCACCATCAACGGCAAGCCCGTCGGCAACGTCTCGGGCACGGCCCCGGCCGCTCGCGTCGCGGTCTACAAGGCGCTCTGGCGCCAGGCCGACGGCGAGGGCGCGGGCGGGACGGTCGACCTGCTGGCCGCCATCGACGACGCGGTCGCCGACGGCGCCGACGTCATCAACTACTCGGCCTCACCGCGCCCGGGGTCGACATCGCCGAGGTGACGCCCCCGCCCGGCACCACGGTCGCGGTGACCCCGTCGACCATGACCCTGCCCGCGGGCGGCACCGCGAAGTTCACGGTCACCGTCCAGCGGACCGACGCGGCCTACCGCGAGTACGCGTTCGGGGCCCTGACCTGGACGGACCTGCGCGGGCACGCGGTGCGCAGCCCCATCGCGGTGCGCCCGGTCGCGCTGACCGGCCCGGGCGAGATCACCGGCACCGGCGCCGCCGGCCACGCGGCCATCGACCTGCTGTCCGGGTTCGGCGGCACGGTCACCGCCCACCCGTACGGCCTCGCGGCGTCGACCGAGCACGCCCAGAACCTCGTGGGCAGCACCGCCGCGTTCCTGCCCACCGTCCCGGGCATCTCGCCGGCCGTGTTCAGCTTCGAGTTCACGCTGCCGCCGGCCACGAAGCTCGCGCGGCTGGCGACCTACGACGCCGACGTCGCGCCCGGTACCGACCTCGACCTCTACGTCTACCAGAACGGCGAGCTCGTCGGCCGCAGCGACGGCACGACCTCCGACGAGGAGGTGCCGCTGACCGGGGGTTCCGGGGTGTTCCAGGTGTACGTCGTGCAGTTCGCGCTGCCGCCGCGGCTGAACGAGCAGCTGGTCAAGGCGCACCTGTTCGTGGTCGGCGCCCCGCTGACGGGCAACCTGACCGTGACGCCGAAGACGCGGCCGGTCGCGCCCGGCGACACCCTGCACTTCGACGTGAACTGGCAGGGGCTGGCGCCCGACAAGCGGTACCTCGGGATGATCGAGTTCGGGGACGGCTCGGCGGCGCGGGCCTGGACCACCGAGGCGATCGGCCCGCAGCCTCCGACGATTCCCTGAGGGTCAGGCGACGAACTGGATCTTCAGCAGGATCTGCGCCAGGAACAGGCCCTGGGCCATGAGCGCCAGGAACAGGTATATGCGCTCGACGGTGCGGCTCCGGCCGAGCATGGCCAGGATGACGAAGGCCGGGAACCATTCCATCGCGATGCGCGGGGCGGAGATCAGGTAGTTGGGCCAGCCGGCCTCGGTGCAGATGAACAGCAGGATCGGCACGGCCGCGTACACCAGCAGGTAGTTCTGGTCCGGACGGAAGCCGAAGCGGCTCTTGCGGCGCAGGGCGAACAGCAGCAGCGCGATCGCGCCGAGCACCGAGACGAGGTTGAACAGCCCGAGCAGGCGCCAGTCCTGCAGGTACGGCTTGTCGTTGAGCAGCTTGATCGTCTTCCAGATCGGCTCGCCGGGCCAGCCGTACTTGCGGTGCCAGCCGCTCTGCGCGTGGCTGAACGCCAGCCAGTCGCCGGTCACCCGGTAAAGGAACGCCGAGAACGCGATGAGGCCGGTCGGGATCAGCAGGAAGCCGAGCGCGTCCCAGCGGATCTTGCGCACGCTCCAGCCGCGATGGCGCATGTACTCCCAGGCGATCGGCGCGGCCAGGAGTAGGCCGAACAGCCGTGTCCCGCCCGCGAGCGCGGCGGCGATGTTGGCGACCCAGAAGTGGCCCTTGCGCGCGGCGTAGAGGGCGATGAGCACCAGCGCGATGTAGAGCGACTCGTTGTAGGCCGCGAACAGGAAGAAGCCCATCGGGAAGGCGGCGAGGTAGAGCGTCGTGCGGCTCGCGACCTCGGCGCCGAACTCCTCGTCGACCAGCCGATGCAGCATCACCAGCGTGACGAGGGCGAAGAAGATGCTGATCGCCATCGCCGCCGGGAAGGCGCCGCCCGGGAAGATCGGATTGAGCGCCTTGATCATCCCCGGGTACAGCGGATAGAACGCCGGCGCGTAGTCGTAGAACTTGTAGCCGTCCTCGGCGATGCGGACGTAGAAGATCGTGTCGTACTGGTACCAGGTGCCCAGCAGGTCGCTGATCCCCGGGATCCGGGTGGGCAGGAACCGCCAGGCGTAGAACGTGACGAAGACGTAGGCGATGCCGGCCGCGAGCCACACGCCCGAGGCCACCTTCAGCGAGCGCAGCCAGGGCTGCATCCACGGACGGATCCACGACCGCCATTTGGGGGTGGCGGCCGGGGCTTCCTCCGGCTCGATCCCGGTGGAAGCCTCCGGAACGGCCTCGTCGATGGCTCCGACGGCGACCACGGCGGCCTTCCCGTTCACCGGTTCCGGGTCACTGGGGAATGCATCGATGTCAATATCGTTCACGTCGGCGGCGTCAGATTCGATAGCGCCAGAGGGGAGCGACACAGGGCGAGACTATACATAAGCCCAGTTCACGTTGGCGTCCCCTGCCCGGCGCCGTATTGGCTTCCACAGTGACCAAGACGTTGCCGGTTCGTTTCCGGTTGCTGTCCACGACGGCACTCCTCGCTCCCGTACACCCCAGTTCTACCCCGGGCGCGCCAGCCCGGGTTCAGGGTGTTCTCAGGGTTTGAACCCGCGGTAGTACCGCACCGCACGCGCCGCCAGACGTTCCGTGCTGCGCGCCGCCGTGACGGAGCCCACGACCATGCCCGCGCCCGGGACGAACCGCCGCACGAGCCGGGCCGCGGCCGCACGCAGCAGGCCGGCGCCGACCATCCGGGCCAGCGGGGCGGTGGCGCGCCCGGGGTCCCGCCGCTCGGCCGCCCGCACCGCTTCCTCGGCGGTCTCGACGGTGCCGTGGACCCGCTGCAGCACCAGGAGCTCGGCGGCACGGCGGCGGTCCTCGGGGTCGTGCCCGTAGGCGGCGGCGAGGTGGAGCACCAGCTTGGCCTGCAGCCAGGCGACGCCGGCCGCCTCGACCACCAGGCCGGCCGGGCCGACCAGGCCGGCGGCGAAGCCCTGACGGCGGGCGCGGCGGACGAACTCGTGCGTGATGGCCCGTGACAGGGCGTCGCCGTTCGCGTCGGGGTAGGTGAACCGGTACCAGGCGACGCGCTGGCGGGCGCCCGCGCCGAGGTGGTCGACGGCGGCGAGGGCCAGAGTTTCGGGGAGGTAGGCCGGGATCAGGGTGGGGGAATCGTGAGTTTGTTCACCAACTGAAGTGGTCGGGGCCGGCTCCACGGAGGGCGACTCGACGATCACCGGGGGTTGGGGCTCTTTGAGGGCCGCCGGGGGAGTGGCCTTTGTCACTGCGGCTTTTTTGGCGGCGGTCTTCTTGGCGGGTTCTGGGGTCGCTGCCTTGGTCGCCTTTTTCGCGGCCTTCTTCGCGGGGGTCGCCTTCTTGGCCGGGGTCGCCTTCTTGGCGGGGGCCGTCTGCGCGACCTCGACCGGGGCCGGGGCGGCCTTCTTCGCTGGGGCCTTCTTCGCCGGTGTGGCCTTGGCCGACGCGACCTTCGCAGGTGTGGCCTTGGGCGGAGCGGCCTTCGCCGGTGTGGCCTGCGGAGCGGCCTTGGGCGGAGCGGCCTTGGGCGATGTGACCTTGGGCGGCGTGACCTTGGGTGGCGTGACCTTGGCCGGAGCGGCCTTCTGCGCCGGGGGTTCGGGGGCCGGCTCCGGCGCAGGCGGGCGTGGAGGGGTCGCCGGCAAAGGGGTCGAGGCCACGGTCGGGACCGCCGGAGCGAACGGCGTCGTCGCGGCCGGGGTGTGCGGCCGTGGCGGAGCCTTCGGCGTGTCCTCGTCGGGCGTGTCCGCCGGAGGCGGCTCGAACCGGAGCGCCGTGTCGCCGAGGACCCGGATCTTCCGCGGTACCGTATCCGGGTCTTCGCTCTTCCGACGCGGCGGCGGCGTTGCGTCCTCTCCCATCTGCACGAGCGTAATGGCGAACCGCCCTGAGCACCCGTTCTGCGCTCGCGGCGCCTAATGGCGTACCCGCTTTGCCCGGCAAGTCGGGCGGCCTGTATCCTCGTACGGCGGTCCCCGGTGACGGGGATTGCTGGAGGCTTCGCCTAGTTCGGTCTATGGCGCCGCACTGCTAATGCGGTTTGGGTCTTAAAGCCCATCCCGGGTTCGAATCCCGGAGCCTCCGCGCAAAACCTGGTGTGTACACTAGGCAAGCACCGAGCGCCCGTAGCTCAACGGATAGAGCATCTGACTACGGATCAGAAGGTTAGGGGTTCGAGTCCCTTCGGGCGCGCTTGATAGTGAGGGGCCTGAACTGCAGAAATGCGGTTCAGGCCCCTCGTCGTTTCCGTCCCCTGTGGACTCGGCTAGCTCTTCTTCGGCGTGAGTGTCCAGGTGCCCAGCTGCAGACCGCTGGTGCGGTAGGAGCCGCTCATCGTGCCGTCGGCCGCGACGGTGCCGGTGAAGTCGACGTACGAGCCGGGGTCGGTGCTGATCCGCAGCGTGACCGTCGTGCCGGTCACCTTGCCGGTGAAGGGGCCGCTGCCGTACAGCGGCGGCGCGATGACCGCCTGGCCGGAGATCGTCCCGTCGGCCGACGCGGTGACGCCGGTCAGCTGCCAGGTCGAGTTGATGTTGTACGTCGTGTTGTGCAACGTGCCCGTGTAGTCGGCGCTGACCTGGACCGGTGCGCCGCCGGTGACGAACGCCTGGGCGCCCGCCGCGTCGGCGACGGCGTTCGCGTCGCCGGTCAGGGCCGCGTCGAGGATGCACGCGTCCAGGAACGGCTGCGTCGATGCGCCGGCCGCGGTACACACCGCCGCCGCCTGGTCGCGGGTCGCCGCCGGCAGGCTGCCGGTGCCGAGCACCGCGTACGGGAACGCGCGGTCGGTGAACGTGTTGGTGTCGGTGCCGGAGGCGTAGTCGAAGAGCGACTCCGCCTGGGCCACGCGCCAGCTGTTCGCGAACGGGCCGTACAGGTCGGCGGGCTTGGCCGGGTAGGCGATCGCCGTGCCGTCCCGGGTCGCCAGGTCGTTGGCCGCGACGCCGTCAGCGTTGCCGAACAGCCCGTGCACGTGCCCGTGGCGGGCCGTGGCGAGGCCGACGGAGATGCGGAAGTAGCCCGCCGCGAAGACGCTCACGAACGAGCCGTCCGGCCACTGCACGACCAGGGCGCCCTGCACGGACGAGATCGAACCGCCGCCCGGCAGTGCGTAGGGCAGCGCGGCCGGGGCGATCGCCGCGCCGTCGACGAGGATCTGCGGTTCGCCGGAGGTCCGGTAGATGCCGACGCGGTGGCCGGCGACCGTCATCGCGACGGCGGAGTTCTCCGCCACGGTGCGCGAGGACTGGAACCACGGCCGCTGGCGCACCTGCACCTGCATGTCGTCGGTGTCGGAGCGCAGCGCCACGAACTCACCCACCTGCTGGAAGTCGTAGTAGGCAAGGTCCGGCGTCACCAGGTGCGGGTCGCCGTACGAGCTGGCGCACGTGCCGTTGCAGGTCGGCTGGGCGCCCGGCGGCGGGGGTGGGGCCGGCAGCGGCGGCAGCGGGTCCGCGACGACCAGGTCCAGGTCGAGGATGCCTGTCGCGCCGTCCGCGTCGGCGACGCCGAGGCTCACCTTGTACTTGCCGGCCTTGGTCGGCGTGCCGGAGATGACGCCCTCGGGCGAGATGGCCAGGCCGTCGGGCAGGCCCTTGGCGGCCCACACGTAGGCGGGATGGCCGTCGTGCGCGGCCGCGGTGAGGTTGTACGCCAGGCCGACGGTGCCGTCCGGCAGGCCGGTGGTGTCGATGACGACGTCGCTGCAGCCGGGCGCCCGCTGGGCGCTGTACACGTCGTAGGCGAACGGCTCGGCCAAACCGAGATCGAGCTTCTCGAGGAAGTCGTCGAGCGCCTCGACCGCCGCGGCGCCACGCAGGCTCGGGTTCGCGATCAGGCTCACCTTCGCCGAGCCCCGGCACGGGTACTTGACCTCGTAGCGCACGCCCAGGCCGAGCGAGGCCTCGGGGCCGAAGGCGCCGTCGATGAGCAGCGCCACGCGGGGCACGACCGACGCCGAGACGCTCGCCGAGCCCTTGCCCACCTCGCCCAGCGGGGTCGCGCTGCCGCCGCCGCCGGTGGAGCTGGTGTTGTGCCAGCCGTTCGCGTCGTACTGCCCGGAGACGGTCGCGGTGATGCGGCCCTGGCCATTGAACTCGGCGTCGAGGGAGGTCTCGGCCTCGAACTCGGTGTCGAGCGAGACGACCGGGGCCAGGTACAGCGGGAGCGGTCCGGGCAGCGGATACCGCCCGATCTTCCACGGGCCGCCGGCGACGTTCTCCTTGGTGTACTTGATGGTGCCCTCGCCGGACAGCTTGGCCGACCCGTTCACCGTGAGCGAGCCGGTCATCCCGACGTTGGCGCGCACGGGAATGGGCACCGGCAGGATGCCGAACTTCCAGACGGTGCGGATGTCGATGTCGACGATCGGGTACAGCAGGCCGGTCGCCGAGAGGCTCGCGTCGGCGCCGATGGAGCCTTCGACTTCGATCTTGTCGGTGATGTCGCCGCGGCCACCGCCCCGCATGTGGTACTCCAGCGCGCATCCGACCGCGGCGGCGAACGGCACGCCCGCGACCGTCGCCGCGGCGCCCAGGCAGCCGCCCCCGCCGATCGAGGCGAAGCCGCCGCCGGCGGACGCGAGGGCCTTGGGCGCCGCGGCGGCGTTGGCCGTGACCGCGCCCGGCGGGGCCGTCTTCGCGGCGGCCGGTACCACGGGCGTCGGCAGCTTGATCGAAGCCTGCAGGTACATGTCGGTGAGCGTGGCCGGCGCGGTCTTGTACCGGTTGCCGGACACGGACACGATGCGCCGGGCCAGGCCGTCCGGCGTCTTCGGGCCCAAGCCGGCGACGAGGATCGTGCCGGCGTCCAGCCGCGAGTCGGGCCTGGTGGTGCTGAACCCGTCCGCGGTGACATCGGTGATCCGGCCCAGCAGCGTCTGATCGGCGACGAGCACGTCCGGGTCGACAACGGTGGCGGTGGGCGCGGGCGCCTTCACGGTGATGCGCACCGACGCCGCCGCGACCGTGCCGCCGGCGGTGCGCGCGCAGGCCAGGAGGGTGTGCACGCCGGGCGCGGCCGACGTCGTGATGCCCCAGTCGGCGTCGCGCCGCCACCAGTCGCCCTTCCACCACCGGTGCCGCTCGCGCCGGTCGGGGTCCACGCTGCCGATGAGCTGGCCGTCGCCGTAGAGGTCGATCGCGACGACGGAGCGGCTCCGCTCGCCGCCGACGATGCCCTCGACGTCGAACTCCGGCGTCTTGGCCAGGTCGATCGTCCGGCGGTCGTCCGGACCGGTGATGCTGAGCCGCACGCCGTTGTAGTAGCGCGGTGAGGAGCACGGCGCGGCCGAGGCCGCCGCCGAACCCGCGGTGCCGACCAATGCGGCGGCCGCCAGAACAAGCACGATCGGAATGCGCAACCAGCGGTTGGCGCCATGCTTCTGGGCAATCACGGCGGCAGGTTATAACAGCGATATGAACGGCCATCGATACTTATCTCCAGGTGGCCGTCCACCACCTGGATGTCGCCGCAAGAATGCCGGACAGGACCGGCCACATCCCTGCTGAACTGCTAAAACAGCGTGAAATCCGACCAATGTCGACCGATTGCACAAGAATTTCCCACGGCCGGGAAATCGCAGGTCGAAATGCCTGGTGGGGCCCGCTCGGTTCGCCCAGGAAACGGAACGCCGCATTCTGTCGGTTGTTTTCGCGGACCGTTCGGGCAGAATCGCACCGCCCCACGGCCACATTCGCTTAGCGCCGGTCCCGACGACGGTTTGCGGCTGTCATCCGATGCGGGCGACCGCCGCGTTGCAGAAGACGTCCTCGGCGGACGGGCGGGGCTCCGGCTCGCCGTCCGCGCGCCACTGGGCGACCGAGACGATGCCCGGCGCGACGAGTTCCATGCCGTCGAGGAGCGCGGCGAGCTGCTCGGCACTGCGGGCCCGGAACCGTCCGTCGCGGTTGGCCGCTTCCATCTGCGCGAGCTGCTCCGGGGGCATGTACTCGTAGGTGACGTGGGAGGCGACCAGGTAGCTGCCGGGCGGCAGCGCGTTGGCGAGCGTGGTGATGATGCCTTTGGGGTCCTCGTCATCGCGGATGAAGTGCAGGATCGCGACAAGCATCAGGGCGACCGGTTGGGTCAGGTCCAGGGTGTCGCGCAGGTCGGGGTCGGCGAGGATCCGGCCCGGTTCGCGCAGGTCGGCGTCGATGTAGGCGGTGCGCCCCTCGGGGGTGCTGGTCAGCAGCGCCCGGGCGTGGGTGAGGACGATCGGGTCGTTGTCGACGTAGACGATCCGGGCGTCCGGCGCGACGGCCTGCGCGACCTCGTGCGTGTTGTCCGCGGTGGGGATGCCGGTGCCGATGTCGAGGAACTGCCGGATGCCCTGCTCGGTCAGGTACCGCACGGCCCGTTGCAGGAAGCGCCGGTTCTCGGCCGTCGCGACCCGGATCGTGGGCGTCGCGGCCTCGATCTGTTCGGCAGAACGCCGGTCGGCCTCGAAGTTGTCCTTGCCGCCGAGCCAGTAGTTGTACCGACGGGCCGGGTGCGCCACCGTCGTGTCGATCCGCTCCAAAGCTGACAGTTCCTGCTCGTGGCCGGACACCGGCTCTCCCATCGCTGTATCGACATCCCGGGGGCGTGCACATCGTGAGCGCTCCGCCCACGGCCCACAGCCTATGGTTACCGCGGCCGCGGCAACACCGGCCGCGATGCTCGCCGCCGGCCATACGGTCGGCCCATGCAACGACCTCTCGCCGTCTGGATCGTCTCGCCGGTCCTCGCTCTGTGCGGGGTGGCCGGCTCGGCCGTCATCGGTCCGGCGCTGCTCGGCGCCGAGGACTCGGCGGTGCCGGTCCTCGGCCTCGCCACGCTCTTGTGCGCCGCCCAGGTCGCGGCGGCCGCGGCCCTGTTCCTCGGGGGCTCCGTCGTGAACTGAGCGAGACCGCCGGCCCCGGGCGCCCTTCGGCGTCCGGGGCCGGACATCGGCCGGCCTGATGCCGGCCCGAATGGGTAGCTTCGCGGTATGGGAACTTTGGACGGAACAGTTGCGCTCGTCACCGGGGCCTCCAGCGGGATCGGCGAGGCCGCCGCGCTCGCGCTGGCCGAACGCGGGGCCGCCGTCGCGCTCGCGGCCCGGCGCGGGGACCGGCTCGCCGAGCTCGCCAAGCGGATCGACGGCGACGGCGGGCGGGCGTTCGTCATCGAGGCCGACATCACCGAGCGGGAGCAGGCCGAGGCGGCCGTGCGCCGCACCGTGGAGGAGTTCGGGCGGCTCGACACGCTCGTGAACAACGCCGGGGTGATGCTGCTCGGGCCCGTGGTCGACGCGCCGGTGGACGAGTGGGAGCGGATGGTCTCGATCAACGTCATGGGGCTGCTGTACTGCGCCCACGCCGCCCTGCCGCACCTGCTGCGCGCGGCCGGGGAGGAGCCGCGCCGCGTCGCCGACATGGTCAACGTCAGCTCCGTCGCGGGGCGTGTCGCGCGCAACGGCAGCGGCGTCTACAACGCCACCAAGCACGCGGTCGGGGCGTTCAGCGAGGCGCTGCGCCAGGAGGTCACCGGGCGGTACGTGCGCATCTCGCTCGTCGAGCCCGGCGCCGTCGCCACGGAGCTGGCCGGGCACAACCGGCCGGAGGTCCGCGAGGCGATCAAGCAGCGGTTCGAGGGCGTCGAGCGGCTCCAGGCGCCCGACATCGCCGACACCATCGCCTACATCGTGACCCGGCCCCGGCACGTCGCCGTCAACGAGATGCTGGTCCGGCCCACGCAGCAGCAGAACTGACCGGACCGTCGCATCGGCGATACCGTGGCGGCATGGCCCGGTACCTTCTCGACAACGCCCAACCCGAGGCCGGCGCCCGCTTCGGGGCGCTCGCCGAGCTCTTCGACCCGTCGACCTTTCGGCACATCGACGCGCTCGGGATCGGGCCCGGGATGCGGTGCTGGGAGGTCGGCGCGGGCGGGCCGACGGTCCCGGCCGGGCTCGCCACGCGCGTCGGGCCCGGCGGGCACGTGCTCGCCACCGACCTCGACGTCGCCTGGCTGCCGGCCGGGGCGGGCTACGAGGTGCGGCGGCACGATGTGGGCGCCGAGCCCCCGCCGGGCGAGGACTTCGATCTGGTACACGCGCGGCTTCTCCTCGTGCACGTGCCCAACCGCGCCCAGGCCCTCGCGGCAATGGTCGCGGCCCTGCGCCCCGGCGGCCGGCTGCTCGTCGAGGAGGCCGACCCGGCGCTGCAGCCGCTGGCGTGCCTGGACGAGTCCGGGCCGCCGCAACGGCTGGCCAACAAGCTCAAGCGCGACTTCCGCACCCTGATGGCCGGTCGCGCGGTCGACCTCGCGTACGGGCGGACCCTGCCCCGGCTCCTGCGTGAGGCCGGCCTGACCGGGGTCGCCGCGGACGCGTACTTCCCGGTCACCGGCCCCGCGTGCGCCCGGCTCGAGCGCGCCACGGTGGAGCAGATCCGCGGCCGGCTCGTGGACGCGGATCTGGCCACCACGGCGGAGATCGACGAGCACCTCGCCAACCTCGACGCGGGCGTGCTCGACGTGCGACCTCGCCCATGATCTCCGCGTGGGGCGTCAAGCCTTAGACGCCGAGGACTGGCACTCGGCCACGGCGTAGAACCACACGCTGTCCTCGGAGCCGTTCGCGATGTACTTGATCACCTTGTTCAGCGGCAGCGTGAACCCGCCGTCGCCGGTGGACAGCACCGACGCCACGGGCAGGCCGCGGTCGCCGAGCAGGCGCCGGATGTCGGGGTACTCCGCGGTGAAAACGTCGTAGTCGATCCAGTCGTAGGTGCGTTCGGCCGCCATGCGGATGGCCTCGCCGACGTAGGCGCCCGCGCGCAGCACGGTGCGCGACCAGTCCTGGCCCATGCGTTCGGGGCGGTGCTCGTGGAGGTACTCCAGGTAGGTGTCGACGACCGTCAGACTGTCCAGCGAGCCGTCCAGCGCCTTACGGTCGAGGCGGTCCGGGTGCACGATGTCGTCGCCCGAGGGGTCGTCGAGGTGGCCCGTGAACAAGGCGGCGAAGTCGGCGAAGATTTCGTTGACGTCCTCCATCCGGGCGAGTCTAGAGCAGCGTCATCTCCAGCTCGCCGAGGTCTTCGGGCTCGGCCACGGCCTCGATGGCGGTGATGCGGCCACCCACCACGGTGAACAGCAGCGCGACCCGTGGGCGGCCGGGCGGGGCGACCAGTGCGCCCGGCAGGCCGGAGAAGTCGGCCAGGCGCGCGCCCGTCGCGCGGCCGTTGAAGAAGGCCGCGACGACCTCGGCGCCGCGGGTCTCGCCGTGGCCGCCCATCCGGGCCGCGGTCTCGTCGGCGCGCATGACGACGTCGGGGTCGAGCAGCGTCAGGAGGCCGCCGAGGTCGCCGTCGCGGGATGCCTTGAGGAACGCGCCCACGATCTCGCGGCGCCGCTGCACGTCGCCCTCGCTCGCCGTGCCGCCGCCGGTCTGCACGCGGCGCCGGGCGCGGCTGGCCAGCTGGCGGGCGGCCGCCGGGCTGCGGCCGACCACGACCGCGATGTCGTCGAACGAGACCGCGAACATGTCGTGCAGTACGAACGCCAGCCGCTCGGTCGGGCTCAGCGTCTCCAGCACCACGAGCAGCGCCAGCCCGACCGAGTCGGCCAGCATCGCCTCCTGCTCGGGGTCCACCCCGGCGGCCGGCGGCTCGGCGACCGGCAACGGGTCCTCCCGCCGGTTGGCGCGGGCCCGCAGCATGTCGAGGCAGATCCGCCCGACCACCGTGGTCAGCCAGGCCCCGAGGTTGTCGAGCTCGCCCGGGTCCGTGCGGTTGAGCCGCAGCCAGGCCTCCTGCACCGCGTCGTCGGCCTCGCCGGCCGAGCCGAGCATGCGGTGCGCGACCGCCCGCAGCCGCGGCCGCAGGTCCTCGAACCGCCGCGCCAGCGCATCGTCGCTCGTCATGTGCACCCCTTTTGTGGCCTACGCCACATATGTCACATGCCCCGTCGGTGGGGCGTCATACCAGCGACGAACCAAACCGTTCCGATGTGACAGGAGACGACGATGCCGGCTCGAATCGACACTTCCGCCGTGAACCCGGACGTGGCCAAGGCCATCAACCTGCTCTACAAGGCGGCCCACTCGGCCGGCGTGCCGCAGAGCACGCTGGAGCTCGTACACCTGCGGGCCAGCCAGATCAACGGCTGCAGCCCGTGCGTGGACTCGGGGGCGCGCGCCATGCGCAAGGCGGGTGAGACCGACGAGCGCCTCTTCTCGGTCGCGGCCTGGCGCGAGACGCCGTACTTCACCGAGGCCGAGCGCGCCGCCCTGGAGCTGGCCGAGGCCGCCACCCGCCTCGCCGACAAGGGGGATGCGGTACCGGACAAGATCTGGAACGCGGCCGCGGAGCACTTCAAGGACGAGGAGCTGGGCGCGATCGTGCTGTGGATCGCGACGACCAACTTCTTCAACCGGATCAACGCCGCGACCCGTACCCAGGCGCCCCAGAACTGGGGCTGAGCGGCCTACTCGGACACCGCCGTGTACCGCCCCCAGCGCTCCTCCGTCTGCTGGTCGGCCACGTCGACGTCCACGCCCGGCAGCTCCGCCACGACCCGCGCCGCGAACTCCGCGGACAGGTAGTTGCGGCGCAGGCTGAGCCGGCGCAGGTGCGTGAGCGGCTGCCCGGCCAGCAGCGCCTCGGCCCCCTCGTCGTCCAGCACGCCCATGGAGAGGTCCAGCTCCTCGAGCCGGCCGACGAGCGGGGCACCGGCCACCGCGGCCGCGATCCGGTCGGCGATCTCGGCGTTGCGCAGCCCCAGGCGGCGCAGCGCCGGGAACCGGCCCCCGGCCAGCAGCGGCTCCAGGTGCCGCACGGTGACGTCGCCGCCGTAGTTGCGCACGCCGAGCCAGAGCTCCAGGTGCTCGAGCTTGGGCAGGTCGCTGTCGAGCACCGCGGTGACGACCTCGGCGGGCAGGCCGCCGGACTCGAACGCGAGCTCCTCCAGGCGCGGGTGGTGCAGCGGGGCCAGCTTGAGGTTCTCGGAACCGCGCACGCGCAGGACGCGCAGCTTCGGGTACGCCTCCAGCAGCGGGTTCAGGTCTCCCTGGCGGATCCAGGAGACCTCGCACTCGTCGCCGGTGATGTCGCCGAGGAACAGCGCCTCGAGGTTCGGCAGCCGGTGCGCGACCTCGCAGAGCTTGACGATCGGCGCGTCGGCGAACGCGGCGTACCCCCACGGGCCGAGCACCAGCGCGTGTACCGCCGCCGTGTCGACCCCGTCGAGCAGCTCGTCGAAGGCCGCGTTGAAGGCCGGGTTCGGGCCTTCGCTGTCGTCGGAGTCCTCTTCCCAGAACTCGAACCGCCAGGCGGCCGGCCCATCGACGTCGGGGAGTGGCTCGCCCTGCGCCACCGCGACCACGGGCCGCCCGGCGAAGGTCTCGGTGTTCGCGTGGAACGTCACGCGCCGAACCTAACAGGCGGTGCCATGACATCGGTCACGGTCCGGTGGTGACGGCGGGCAGAAGTACCGAATCCTTCCCGCCCATAACTTCATCGGCATGACCGAGAAGAACGTGAACCGCACCCTCGCCGCCGTCCTCGCCATCGCCGCGTTGCACGTGGTCGCGATCGGGGTGACGCTCGTGGCGCTCGGGTCCGCCGGCGTCGGGGCGGTCGTGCCGCACCTCGTGCTCGCCGTGCTGCTGCCCCTGCGGGCGTACAAGCTGCGCAGCGGCCGGCCCAAGGCGCGCCGCATCCTCACCGTCGTGCTCGCCATCCAGATCATCGCGCACGTCACGCTGCCCGGCGTGATCGCGCAGATGCCCGGGTACGCCGCGCCCATCGTCGCGCTCCAGGCGCTCTCCCTGGTCGCCGAGGTCGCCGCGATGGTCTTCCTCTGGGCGCCCGCCGGCGCCGGCGTTATTCAGGGGCGCGGCAATCGGAGCGTCGCTAGCCTTTGAAGGCATGGCTGACATCGGCAAGGTGCTGCGGGACAGGCTCGCGGCCGCGTTCGAGACCGTGACCGGATCGACCGTCGACCCCGTGCTGCGCCGGTCCCGCCACGCCGATTTCCAGGCCGACGGGGCCCTCGGCCGGCCCGACGCGCGGGCGGTCGCGGCGGCCGTGGCCGAGGCCGCCGACCTGGGCGACCTGTGCTCCGACGTGCGCGTGGTCGGCCCCGGCTTCGTCAACCTCACGCTCGCCGACGCCGCGCTGGACGGTTGGCTCGCCGCGGCCGCGGCCGACCCGCGGCTCGGGGTGTCCACAGTGGAGCCCGAGGTGGTCGTCGTGGACTACTCGGGGCCGAACGCCGCCAAGGAGATGCACGTCGGGCACCTACGCTCGACCGTCATCGGCGACGCGGTGGTGCGGGTCCTGGAGTACCTCGGCCACACCGTCATCCGCCAGAACCACCTCGGCGACTGGGGTACCAACTTCGGCATGCTCGTCGAGCACCACGTCGACGGCGCGACGTTCGACCTCAGCTCCTTCTACGCCGCCGCGCGGCGCAAGTTCGAGACGGACCCCGACTTCCAGGAGCGCTCGCGCCGGCGGGTCGTGCGGCTGCAGGCCGGCGACCCCGACACGATCGCGCTGTGGCACTCGATGATTGACTCTTCGCAGCGGTACCTCATGAGCGTCTACGACCGCCTCGGCGTACGCCTGCAGGCGGCCGACTTCGCCGGGGAGAGCAGCTACAACGCCGCGCTCGACGGCGTCGTCGACGACCTTTCCGCGCTGGGCCTGCTGCGCGAGAGTGACGGGGCGCTGTGCGCGTTCCCGGACGGCTCCACGACCCCGCTCATCGTGCGCAAGCGGGACGGCGGCTACGGGTACGCCGCGACCGATCTGGCGGCGCTGCGGTACCGCATCGACGAGCTCAAGGCGACCCGGCTGCTGTACGTCGTCGGCGCCCCGCAGCGCCGGCACCTCGAGATGGTCTTCGCCGTCGCGCGCGCCGCGGGCTGGCTGGCCCCTCCGGTGCACGCCTCGCACATCGCGTTCGGTTCGGTCCTCGGCACCGACGGTAAGATGCTGCGCAGTCGGGCCGGCGGTGCGATCAAGCTCACAGAGCTGCTCGACGGGGCCGTTGCCCGGGCCGACGATCCCGCGATCGGCATCGGCGCGCTGAAGTACGCGGATCTGTCCAGCGACCGCATCAAGGACTACACGTTCGACTACGACCGCATGCTGGCGGCGACGGGCGACACGGCGCCATACCTGCAGTACGCGCACGTCCGGGTGTGCTCGATCTTCCGCAAGGGTGACGTGGGCGGCGTGGAGGGCCCGTTCGCCGTCACCCATCCGGCGGAACATGCGCTGGCGATGGAACTGCTCGAGTTCCCCGGCGTCGTGGCCCGGGCGGGGGAGACGCTCGAGTTCCACCGCCTCACCGCGCACCTGCACGCGGTGGCGGTGCGCTTCAGCGCGTTCTTCGAGCAGTGCCCGGTACTGCCGGCGCCCGAACCGGTGCGCGCGAGCCGTCTGGCGCTGTGCGCGCTGACCGCCCGTACCCTCCGGACCGGCCTTGACCTGCTCGGCATCGACGCGCCGGAGCGGATGTAAGACAGTGCAGCGACGCATTTGACTGCTACGATCCGGCGTCCGCTCGCTGCCGGGAGCCCGGAATGCCCCGCAAAGTGACGCCTGAGCGTGACGCTTCCCACACATTGAGGAGATCCCCACAATGCGACGGCTTTTGACCGTGGCAATCCTCGCCGCACTCGTCGGCACCGCCGCGGCCTGCGGCGACAGCACCGACAACAACACGTCGGCCTCGTCCTCCACCGGCGCGACCCCCGCGGCCACGTCCGCCTCGCCGACTCCCACGGTCGACGTCAAGGCGAACACCAAGGCGGTCTGCGGTAAGGCCGAGAAGATCATCACCGAGGACAACGTGAAGCCCATCGGTGAGCAGATCGGCATCATGATCGCGGCCAAGCAGTCCAAGAACAAGCAGGCCGAGACCGCCGCGGCGGCCAAGGCCAAGCAGCTCGCCGACGCGCTCGCGGAGCAGCTGCGCGCCCTCAAGGCCGAGGCCGCGGACCCGAAGCTGCAGGCCGCGCTGGACAAGGGCGCGGACGGCATCAAGCTGTTCGGCTCGCCGGACTACCTGGCGAAGATCAACACGCTGAACGACATGGACAAGCTGACGACCGACATCGACGCCGCCGGCAAGGACCTCGAGGCGCTCTGCGCCTGACGCTGCGTTGGTCGATGCCCCGCTCTGCGTCATCGCAGGGCGGGGCATCGCCGTTTTGTCAAGCCGAAGTTGTACCGCTGTGGCAGGCTTCCGGGCGTGGTAGATCCATCGGGTGTCTCCACCCTGGACGAGCTCTCCGGACTCCTGCGCGACCTGCGGCGACGGCAGGCGCGGCGGGTCCGCTCGTCCCCGTTGACCTTCGGCGAGCTCGCCGCGCGCACGGGCTGGCCGCACGCCGCCATCGGCGCGTACTTCGACGGCCACACGCTGCCGCCGGCCGAGCGCCTCGACGCGCTGCTCCGCCTGCTGGGCGCCTCGCCGGCCGAGTGCTTCGCCTTCGCCTCCGCGCGCACGCGCATCGAGAGCCTCTCGGACCACCGTGCCCAGCTCCCGTTCGTGGCGCGCCCGCGCCGCCTCCCACCGGCCCCACCCGGTTTCGCCGGCCGGGCCGGCGCCGTCGCCCGCCTGGACACCCTCCTGCCCGGCGCCCGGGCCGTCTTCATCGGCGGTCCCGCGGGCGTGGGCAAGACCGCACTGGCCGTCCACTATGGACACCGAATCGCCGACCGCTTCCCCGGCGGCGCCGTCTTCCTCGACCTGCGCGGCTCGGGCACGCCGCTGTCCGCGGCCGAGGCGCTGCGCATCCTGCTGGACGCGCTGGGCGTGGCACCGGCGGACCTTCCGCTCGGCGTGGCCGCCCGCACCGGCCTGTTCCGCACCTTGACCGCCCGCCGCGGCGTGCTCCTGGTCCTGGACGACGCCGCGGACGCCGCCCAGGTGCGACCGCTGCTGCCGGCGGCGGGGGACAGCGTCGCGCTGATAACGGGCCGCGGAGATCTGCGGCCACTCGCCGACGATGCGGCGGCCGCGCTCGACCCGGCGGCGGCCGCGCTCGACCCGGCGGCGGCCGCGCTCGACCCGGCGGCGGCCGCGCTCGACCCGGCGGCGGCCGCGCTCGACCCGGCGGCGGCCGCGCTCGACCCGGCGGCGGCCGCGCTCGACCCGGCGGCGGCCGCGCTCGACCCGGCGGCGGCCGCGCTCGACCCGGCGGCGGCCGCGCTCGACCCGGCGGCGGCCGCGCTCGACCCGGCGGCGGCCGCGCTCGACCCGGCGGCGGCCGCGCTCGACCCGGCGGCGGCCGCGCTCGACCCGGCGGCGGCCGCGCTCGACCCGGCGGCGGCCGCGCCCGACCCGGCGCTCGTGGCGCTGTCGGGGAACGTGCTCGCCTCGATCGTGCCGGATCGTGCGGTCCCCGTGCACGGCTCGGTCTCGGCGGACGGTTCGGCTTTTGTGGCGCCGGATCGCGCCGTCCCCGCTGACGGTTCGGCCTTCGTGGCGCCGGATCGCCTCGTCCCTGCTGATGGTTTGGCCGCTGTTGTGCTGGGCCCGATCGACCGCACCGAGGCCCGGGCCATGCTGGCGGCTCGAATGGGCGCCGAGCGGGTCGCGGCCGAGCCCGAAGCCGTGGACCACATCATCACCGCGTGCGGCCGCTCGCCCATGGCGCTGGCGGTCGTGTCCGCGCGCGTGGCCCTGCATCCGGACCTGCGCCTGTCCACGGTGGCGGACGCGCTGGGCGAGGCGACGGCGTTCTCCTGGTCGTACGACCTGCTGACCCCCGCCGCCCAGCACCTCTTCCGCGGCTTCGGCGCCCACCCGGCCCAGGACCTCTCCACCATCGACGCGGCCGTGATCCTGGACGGAAAGTCCACCGTGGACTCTTTGACCGAGCTCGCGCGCACGCAACTGATCACCGAGGTCCGGCCCGGCCGCTACGCGATGCACGCACTGCTGCGCGAGCACGCGGCCGCCCGCACCCCCGACGCCGAGCGCGAGGCCCTCGAGGACCGGATCGTCGGACACGGCTCCTCGTTCGCCGTGCTGGGCCTGGCCATGCGCCGCCGCCGGTACCGCGACGCCTGGCGCATCGCCGACGCCGTAGACGGCCACCTGGACGCCACGGGCCGCTGGGACGACCGCATCGCCGCCCAGGAGATCGCCATCCGCGCGGCCGAACACCTGGGCGCCCCGGCACTGCTGGCCCGGGCCCAGCGCGCCCAGTCCGCGGCGTACCTCCGAACCGGCCAGCACGAGGCCGCCCTGCGCCGCCTGCGCGAGGCCGCCGACTGCTTCCACGCCCAGGGCGACCCGGCCGCGGCCGCCCACTGCCGCCAGGACCTGGCCGCGCTCCTGGAGTCGATGGCCCGCTTCGCGGAGGCGATCGTCCACGACGAGCTGGCCCTCGCCCTCTTCCGCCGAGCCGGCGACCACCACGGCCAGGCAACGGCCCACGCCGCCGCCGCGTGGCACTACGCCCAGGCGGGCCGAGCCGCGGAGGCGGTGGCCCACGGCGAGGCGGCCCTGGCCCTGCACCGCGAGCTGGACGACCCGCACGAGGTGGCCGCGGCCCTGGCCCATCTCGGCCGCGTACACGCCGCCCTGGGCGAACGCGAACGCTCCCTGGAACGCCTGCGCGCCGCCCTGGACCGCTACACGGAGCTGGGCGACCGCCTGGACGAGGCGGACACCGCAACCCGCCTCGGCGACGCCTTGGACGGCGCCCCGGCAATAGGCCTGTGGCGACGAGCCCACGCAATCTACGAGCGCCTGGGCCACCCGGCCGCCGCAACGGTAGCCGCGCGCTTGGGCATCTGAGAGCCCCAACGCGCAGAGCACTCGGCCGCCCCAACGGCGAGCAGTCCGCGACGGTGGGTAGTGCGTGCACCGTGAGCAGCGAAACTCGGCGGCGGCCAATGCGTGGGCCGCGGGGTAGCGGAGCCGTCCCATGATCGGCGGCAGGTGGTGCGCGGGCTGTCAGCAGCGGCAACGCCCCGCGAGCGCGGCAGTCGGTGCGCGGGCCGCGGCTAGCGGAACCGTCCCACGATCGGCGGTGGGCGGTGCATGGGCCACGGGTAGCGGAGCCGTTCCCCGCGAGCAGCGGCGGGTGATGCGCGGGCCGTCAGCAGCGAGCCGTCCGGCGCGCGCGTGGGCCGTCGGCATTGGGCCGTCCCGCGAGCAGCGGTGGGTGATGCGGGCCGTCGGCGGCGAGCCGTCCGGCGAGCGCGCGTGGGCCGTCGGCAGTGAGCCGTCCGCGAGCGTGCGCGGGCTATCAGCAGCGAGCGGTCCCGCGAGCGCCCGCGGGGTCGTCAGTAGCGGAATCGGCCCACGAGCTGCTGCAAGCGGTCCGCCATGGTTGCCAGCTCCGCCGAGGCCGTGCGCGACTCGCCCACGCCCGAGCTCGTCGTCCGCGACGCGTCGGTCACCCCCGTGATGGTCGACGCGATCTCGTCCGTCCCCGCCGCCGCCTGGGTCACGTTGCGGCTGATCTCGCTCGTGGTCGCCGTCTGCTCCTCCACCGCCGCCGCGATCGTCGTCTGGTGCTGGCTGATCTCCCCGATGACCGTGCTGATCTCCCCGATCGAGGCGGCCGCGGCCCGGGCGTCGCTCTGGATCGCCCCCACGCGCCCGGCGATGTCCTCGGTCGCCTTCGCCGTCTCCTGGGCGAGATCCTTGACCTCGTTGGCGACGACCGCGAAGCCCTTGCCCGCCTCCCCGGCGCGCGCCGCCTCGATTGCCGCGTTCAGCGCGAGCAGGTTCGTCTGCTCCGCGATCGAGGTGATGAGCTTGAGCACGTTGCCGATCTCGGACGACGAACTGTCGAGTTTGGCCACCGTCCCGGACGCGGCCTCGGCGGCCTGCACCGCGGCCGCGGCCCACCCCGGCCGCCTGCGACGCCGACTGCGCGATCTCGCGGATCGACGCGGACATCTCCTCGGCCCCGGCCACCACGCTGTGTACGTTGCCCGCCACATGCGTCGCCGCGGCCGCCACCGAGTCGGAGCGGGTCGACGCCGACTCCGCGGTGCGGGCGATCTCCTCGTTGGTCGTGGCGAGCCGCCCGGCCGCGCCGGCGACCCCGGTCGCGGTGTCGGCGACCGCGCGGACCGTCTCCCGGGTGCGGGCCGTGGCCGAGTCCAGTGCCGCCGACATGCGCCCGATCTCATCGCGGCTGTCCGAGCCCGCCACGCGGGTCAGGTCGCCCTCGGCCATCGCCGTGAGCACCGAGCCGACCCGCCGCAGCGGCCCGACGATCCGGCGGACGGTGTAGGCCGCCACCGCGCCGCCGAGCAGTACGCCCGCGGCCAGCACGGCGATCAACAGGAAGCGGGCCCGGTGGTAGTCGGAGCGGGCGAGCGCGACGAGGTCCTTGGCCTGGGTCGACTCGGCCGCCGCCGCCTCGTCCAGCGCCGCCATCGCCTTGTTCATCACCGGGTTGGCCTTGTCCGTGGCGATCTGCTCGAACGTCGCCAGGTCACCGGTCCGCGCGGCCGGCAGCTGCTCGCCGTTGCGGATCTGCTTGTACTCGGTCCAGTCGGACTCGAACTCGTGGACCCCGTCGGAGTCGGCGGTGTGGGCGGCGTAGGCGGCGACGTCGGTGTCCACGCCCGCGTCCGCCGCCGACAGCTTCTGCTCGGCCGCCGCCTTGTTCGGCGACAGGGCCACGTCGCGGATCGCGATGCGGGCACTGAGCGCCTGCGCGCGCAGGTCGGCCAGCTGCAGCGACGGGCGCAGGTTGTCGCGCTCGATCACCTCACCATGCGCGTACACGGCGCCGAGGCTGCTCACCCCGACGAACCCGGCGACGATCGCCGCCACGGTGAACAGGCCGCTGATCATGAAGATCTTCACGGCAACGGGCCTGTCCGCGAACCAGCTCACGCCGTCACCTCCGCAAGCTCCCGCGCCGGCGTGCGCCCCGCCCTGTGCTTCCCGGCCGCGGGCAGTCCGCATCGCGGACCGCCCGCGGGCAGTCCGCGATGCGGCATACAGCTCGTGCCCGCCGCCCCGGCGAGCTCCGGGGCCTCCGCCAGCTCCCAAGCCGGCGCGAGCCTCGCCCAGCGGTCCGGCGCGGAGGCCGCGAGCGTGCCCGCGACGAGCGTGCCGGCCACGGACATGTGTTTCGCCGCAGGCGTCGGCGCCGGAGTGTGCCCCGCGCTGTGTTTCCGGCTCCCGGGCACCCCGCGTCGCTGCGTACCGCTCACGCCGTCGCCTCCGCTGCGTTCGGTCGGTTCGACCTCCCCGCGATGCTGATCGTCCCCGCGCGGCACCGGTGAAGGATTTTCTCGGGGCATGCCGGAAGGCCATCGAACGGGTTTAATCACCGCATGACCTCCGAAACGCCCGGCTGGGACGCCATCGACGCGGCGCTGGAGCGGCTCTACCCCGGCGTCGAGCCCCGCCACCTCGGCACGCTCCTCAAATGGGCACTCGGCGGCCCGGATCCGCTCGACGGCATCAGCTTCTACCCCCGGCTGGATCCGGTGCCGCATTGGCACGCCGTCACCTACGGCATGAGCGAGCTCTACGGCAAGCAGTCCGACAACCCCGACGAGTCCGGCTGGGGCTTCGAGTTCACCTTCCGGATCCGCCGCGACCCGGACGAGGTCGAGCCGCCGATCTGGGCCGCGAACTTCCTGCAGAACCTCGCCCGGTACGTCTTCCAGACCGGCAACTGGTTCGAGCCCAACCATCACATGGACCTCAACGGCCCCATCGCGCTGGACCACGTGACGCTCATCCGGGCCGTCGTGTTCACCGAGGACCCGGAGCTGGGCGCGATCGACACGCCCAACGGCGCCGTGCAGTTCCTCCAGGTCGTCGGGATCACCGCCGACGAGTACGACGCGACCCAGGCCTGGAGCGTGCGCGAATTCCTCGAGCTGCTCGTCCGGCACATCCCGCTGCTGGTCACCGACCTCGGCCGGGCCTCCGTCACCGACGACGTGAACGTGGCCGAGACGGTCGACGAGGGCCGCCGGCTCGACGGCTCCTCCACCGCCACCCTCGCCCTCGCCGAGTTCGGGTGGCGCCCCGACGGCGACCTGGTCCGCCTGGTGATGGGCGCGCACGTGGCCCCGCGGGTCGCCGAGACGCTGCTCGGCCGCCTGCCATTCGGCCGCACGCTGCGCCTGGACGGGCCCGAGAGCAGCGCCGAGTTCTCCGCGGGCAGTTTCTTCGTCGGTACCGCACCGGGTGCCGAGGACCAGCTCCAGGTCGTGCTCACCGACGAGGCCCTCGACGGCCTGCTCCAGGTGCTGGTGCCCCTCGCCGGCGTGCGCGCGGCCCCCGGCGCGGAGCCGCTCGTCGTCGAGATCGTGCGCTCGGAGATCCGCGACCCGGAAGGCAACGTCGTCCGGACGATCGGCTGATCCCGTCCTACTGTGAAGGTCGTGGCATACACCGCAGACGGTTCGCGCTATGAGCAGATGCAGTTCCGCCGGACCGGCCGCAGCGGCCTGAAGCTGCCGGCCGTCTCCCTCGGGCTGTGGCACAACTTCGGCCACGACCGGCCGCTCGACGGGCACCGGGCGCTGGCCCGGCGCGCCTTCGACCTGGGCATCACCCACTTCGACCTGGCCAACAACTACGGGCCGCCCTACGGCTCGGCCGAGGAGAACTTCGGGCGGATCCTGGCCACCGACCTCCGCCCGTACCGCGACGAGCTCGTCATCTCCTCCAAGGCCGGCTACGACATGTGGCCGGGCCCGTACGGTGAGTGGGGCTCCCGCAAGTACCTGACCGCGAGCCTCGACCAGAGCCTCAAGCGGATGGGCCTGGAGTACGTCGACATCTTCTACTCCCACCGCTTCGACCCCGAGACGCCGCTGGAAGAGACCATGGGCGCGCTCGACGCCGCGGTGCGGGCGGGCAAGGCGCTCTACGTCGGCGTCTCCTCCTACTCGCCGGCCAAGACGGCCGAGGCCGCGGAGATCCTGCGTGGGCTCGGCACCCCGGCGCTCATCCACCAGCCCTCGTACTCGATGCTCAACCGCTGGATCGAGGACGGCCTGCTCGACGTGCTCGAGCGTGAGGGGATGGGCTGCATCACCTTCTCGCCGCTGGCCCAGGGCATGCTCACCGACCGCTACCTCGACGGTGTGCCGGAGGGGTCGCGGGCGAGCGAGAACAGCTCGCTGTCGCCGGAGTGGCTCACCGAGGAGAACCTCGGCAAGATCCGCGCCCTGCGGGACATCGCGGCGGCCCGCGGGCAGAGCCTGGCCCAGATGGCGCTCGCCTGGACGCTGCGCGACCCCCGGGTCACCTCGACGCTGATCGGGGTGAGCAGCGTCGCCCAGCTCGAGGACAACGTCGCGGCGCTGGCCCGCCTGGACTTCTCCGCCGAGGAGCTCGCCGCGATCGACGAGCACGCTACCGAGTCGGGCATCAACCTCTGGGCGAAATCCAGCGCCCACTGATGTCGAATCCGGGCCGGCCGTGTTCGTACAGCTGGTACGAGTCGCTTCGTTCCGTCTGGAGGAAACCATGAGGCTGTACCTGCTGAGCGTCATCGAGCCGAGCGTCGGCGAGCCGCCGCCGCCCGCCGAGATGGAGAAGATCATGGCGCAGGTCGCCGAGCTCGACCGCAGCCTCAAGGAGGCCGGAGCCTGGGTGTTCAGTGGCGGCCTGCACCCGCCGGGCACCGCCACGACGCTGCGGCCCAAGGGCGACGACGTGCTCGTCACCGACGGCCCGTATGTGGAGGGCAAGGAGCACCTCGGCGGCTTCACGATCGTGCAGTGCGAGGACCTCGACGCGGCCCTCGACTGGGGCCGCCGCGCCGCCGAGGCCACCACTCTCCCCGTGGAGGTGCGGCCCTTCCGATGGTGAGCGGGACGGTCGAGCGGGTCTTCCGGGAGGAGTACGGCCGTGCCGTGTCCGTGCTGGTCAAAACCTTCGGCAACATCGACCTCGCCGAAGAGGCGGTGCAGGAGGCTTTCGCGGCGGCGCTGCAGCGCTGGCCGGACGGCGGCGCGCCGCCCAGCCCGGCCGGGTGGATCATCACGACCGCGCGCAACCACGCAATCGACCGGCTGCGGCGCGAGGCTCGGCGCGCCGAGAAGCATGCCGAGGCCGACTTGATCTACAACGTGCCCCCGGACGAGACCGACGACCGCCTCCAGCTCATCTTCACCTGCTGCCATCCGGCGCTGGCCCGGCACGCGCAGGTGGCGCTCACGCTGCGGCTGCTCGGCGGCCTCACCACGCCCGAGATCGCCCGGGCGCTGCTGGTGCCGGAGCCGACGCTGGCCCAGCGCATCGTGCGCGCCAAGACCAAGATCCGTGACGCCGGCATCCCCTACCGGGTGCCGCGTGCCGCCGATCTGCCCGACCGGCTGGCCGCGGTCCTCGCGGTGGTGTACCTGATCTTCAACGAGGGCTACGCGGCCAGCTCCGGCGGCCTTGTCCGCGACGACCTGTGCGCCGAGGCGATCCGGCTCGGGCGGATGCTGCGCCGCCTGATGCCGGACGAGCCGGAGGTCGCCGGCCTGCTGGCGCTTATGATCCTGGCGGCGGCCCGCCGCCCGGCCCGGGTCGACGAGTCCGGCGGCCTGGTGCCGCTGCCGCGCCAGGACCGCTCGCGATGGGACCGCGACGCGATCGCCGAGGGGCACCGCCTGGTGCGGGAGTGCCTGCGCCGGGGCCGGCCCGGCCCGTACCAGATCCAGGCGGCCATCAACGCCGTGCACACCGACGCCCCGAGCGCCGGGGCGACAGACTGGGGCCAGATCGTGCGGCTCTACGACCAGCTCATGATGGTCGCGCCGTCGCCGGTCGTCGAGCTCAACCGCGCCGTCGCGGTGGCCGAGACGGACGGCCCGGACGCCGGCCTGCGGCTGGTCGAGGGCCTCCCGCTGCCCGGCTACCACGTGTTCCACGCCGTGCGCGCGGACCTGCTGCGCCGGGCCGGGCGCCTGTCCGAGGCCCGGGCCGCGTACGAGACGGCGGCCGAGCTGACCGGCAACACCGCGGAGCGTGACTACCTGCTGACGCAACGCTCGGCCCTCTCTCCTCCTGTGTCGTAACTGTTCGCGGTTCGGCGCAGCGCTCGACCATCTTGTCGTCGAGTGGGATGCTCGAAAGATGACCCATCCGGTGCTCGCTCAGCTGCTCGCGGTCGCGTTGGTCGTCGCGATCTGTGCGCTGGCCGTCGTCGTCATCCCGATCAACCGCCGGGGCGCACCCATCAGCGCCCGGACCCGCCCGGGTCGCCGCGACGACGAGCGTGGCTGGTACGGCTTCATCTACGCCAACCCGGATGACCCGAACCTGCTCGTGCCCAAGCGGCTCGGCCTGGGCTGGACGATCAACTTCGGGCACCGGCGGGCCTGGCAGGCGGTCTTCGGCCTGCTGGCGTTCATCGCCCTGAGCATCGTCATCGGCACGGTCGCCGGCCACCAGGGCCGCTGAGGCCTCAGCCCACGGTGGGCCAGTCCCACCCCAGCTGTAGAAACATGCCCAGCCGGTCGCTGACCGCCCGGATCTCGGCGATCTTGCCTTCGTGCAGGGTCATGACCCAGATCTGCTCCACCTCGCACGAACGGCCCGTGGGCTCCGGCATCCGCGGGTGAAATCCGGTGTGTGTCCCGCGCACGATCAGCCGGGCGACCACCGTGTCGCCCTCGGCGATGAGCTGCTGCGGATACATCCCGCCCTCGCCGAACGCGTCGAGCTGCTGCCGGAACCCCTCGAACGCCGCCCCGGGCGCGTCCTCCTCGCCGAAGATGACCTTGTTGTGGTCGACGACGTCGTCCGCCATGTACTTCCCCCAGTCGGCGATCCGCCGCTCGCTCACGGCCTGGAAGAAGTCCGCCACCACCTGCTTGTTCGCGTTCATCGCGCTCGATTCCTTTCTTACGTCGTAAGTTTGCTGCGGCCGAGTGTAGACTTACGACGTAAGAATCCGCAACCCCGAGGAGAGCCGGCCGTGGCAGCGAAGCGTCAGCGCGGCGAACGCGCGGGCCTGACCCGCGAACAGGTGCTGGACTCCGCCCTGGCGCTCGTCGACCGGGTGGGCCTCAACGGGCTCACCATGCGCGCGCTGGGCGCGGAGCTGGGCGTCGAGGCGATGACCCTGTACCACTACGTCCCCAACAAGGACGCCCTGATCGACGGCATGGTCGAGCGCCTCTTCACCGCCGTCCACCCGGCCGGCCCGGGCGGCGACTGGCAGGCACACCTGCGCGGCTACGCCCACGGCCTGCGAGCCGCGCTGCTGCGCCACCCCGGCGTCCTGCCCGCGGTGAACCGCCCCGCGGTCACGCCGGCGGCGCTGGACGCCGCCGAGGCCGGCCTGCGCACGCTGACCGAGGCGGGCTTCACGATCGGCGACGCGCTGGACGCGCTGAACGCGCTGACCGTGTTCGTGCTCGGGCACACCGCGGCCGAGGTCGCCATCGGCCCGGACGGCCCGCTGCCGGTGGACGCCGGCCGCCATCCGCTGCTGGTCGAGGCCGTCGAGAGCGGCGCCGGGCTCGACGACGCGGCGCGGTTCACCTTCGCGGTCGACGCCCTGCTGGCGGGGTTCGACGCGGTGAGGTGACGACGTGCCCGCCCGCGACGGGCCTTGGGTTGAGTATTGTTTTCGGCGGCCACAGCCTTCGAGAAGGAGCCGAAGTGAGCGAAACGCTGGAGTTCCAGGCCGAGACGCGACAGCTGCTGCAGTTGATGGTCCATTCGATCTACTCGAACAAGGACATCTTCCTGCGCGAGCTGATCTCGAACGCCTCGGACGCGCTGGACAAACTGCGCCTGGAATCCCTGATGAACAAGGAGCTGGAGGTCGACACCAGCGACCTGCACGTCCAGCTCGAGATCGACAAGGATCAGCGCACGCTGACCGTACGGGACAACGGCATCGGCATGTCCCACGAAGACGTCGTCTCACTCATCGGTACCATCGCCAAGTCCGGCACCGCGGAACTGCTCAAGAAGCTTCGGGAGTCACCCGAACAACAGCAGCGGGCCGAGCTCATCGGGCAGTTCGGCGTCGGTTTCTACTCGACGTTCATGGTCGCCGACAAGGTGACGCTCGTGACCCGCAAGGCCGGCGAGAGCCAGGGCACCCGCTGGGAGTCGGCGGGCGAGGGAACGTATGAGATCGAGTCGCTCGAGGACGCGCCCCAGGGCACCACGGTCACGCTGCACCTCAAGGCGGAGGACAGTGAGGACCAGCTCTTCGACTACACCGCGGAATGGAAAGTCCGCGAGATCGTCAAGAAGTACTCCGACTTCATCGCCTGGCCGATCCGGCTCGCCGGCGCCGAGTCCGACGCGCCGCTGAACTCGATGAAGGCGCTCTGGGCCCGCCCGCGCAGCGAGGTCGCCGCCGAGGAGTACAACGAGTTCTACAAGCACGTCAGCCACGACTGGACCGACCCGCTCGAGACCATTCACATGAAGGGCGAGGGCACCTTCGAATACGAGGCCCTGCTCTTCATCCCGGCCCGCGCCCCCTTCGATCTCTTCATGCGCGACGGGCATCGCGGCGTGCAGTTGTACGTCAAACGCGTGTTCATCATGGACGACTGCGAGGCGCTCACCCCGCGGTACCTCCGCTTCGTGAAGGGCGTCGTCGACGCGCACGACCTCTCGCTCAACATCTCCCGCGAGATCCTGCAGCAGGACCGCCAGATCCAGGTCGTCCGGCGCCGTCTGGTGAAGAAGGTTCTCTCCACGCTCAAGGAACTGCCCGCGGAACGGTACGCCACGTTCTGGAACGAGTTCGGCCGCGCGCTCAAGGAGGGCCTGCTCGACGACGCCGAGAACCGCGACACCCTGCTCGATCTGATCCGCCTGCCCTCGACGCATTCGGCCGAGGAGCCCACCTCCCTGCGCGACTACGTCGAGCGGATGAAGGAGGGCCAGAGCGACATCTACTACATGACCGGCGAGAGCCGGGCGATGGTCGAGAACTCGCCGCACCTCGAGGCGTTCCTCGCCAAGGGTTACGAGGTGCTCATCCTCGCCGACCCGGTCGACGAGGTGTGGGTCGAGCAGGTCACGCAGTACGACGGCAAGCAGTTGCAGTCCGTGGCCAAGGGCCAGGTCGACCTCGGCAGCGAGGAGATCCCCGCGGAGCGCACCGAGGGATTCGCGCCACTGCTGAAATGGCTCGGCGAAAAGCTCGAGGCGGACGTCAAGGACGTGCGCCTTTCCACGCGCCTGACGACGTCGGCGGCGTGCATTGTCGGCGACGAGCACGACATCACACCGACGCTGGAGAAGATGTACCGCGCGATGGGTCAGGAAATGCCGCACACCAAGCGCATTCTGGAGCTCAATCCCGACCACGCGCTCGTTTCCGGGCTCCGCGAGGCGTTCGCGGCGGATGCGGAGGCGCCGGCGCTGGGTGAGACCGCGGAGCTGCTCTACGGCATGGCGCTGCTGGCCGAGGGCGGCGAACTGGCCGACCCGTCCCGCTTCACCCGCCTGCTGGCCGACCGCCTGGCGCGTTCCCTCTGACGGCCGTGAACCTTCCCGCGCGCACCGTCGTCCTCGTCCTCGTCGACGGGGACGGCGGTGTGCTGGGCGCGCTGCCGCCCTTCGAGGTGGGGCTGCCGTGGTGGCCCGAGGTCGAGGAGATCGTCGACGGAGCCGACGAGCGGTTCGGGGCCGGGGTGAGCGTGCTGCGGCTGCTGCACGCCGATCGGTCGCACCCGCCCGGGGGCATCGTGACGTACCTCGCGCAGCTGGAACGCGGCCGTCCGGCGCTCGAACCGACGTCGTTCGAGCTGAGGCCGCATCCGCGCCGGGCGCCCTACGCCGAAGTGGGCGGGCCGGCTGAGTCGCTCGCCTGGGCGCGGGATGTATTGGCGGGGGCGGGTTACGGTACACCCGAGCGAATCCGGCAGCGGAAAACCTGGAATCTCTCGGGTTTGTGGCGGCTGGACACGGCCCGCGGGACGGTTTGGCTCAAGCACCTGCCGCCGTTTCTGCGTGCGGAGCACGAGGTCCTCGCGTGGCTCGGCGCGGTCGCGCCCGGGTCCGCACCGCCGCTGATCGCCGCGGACGGGACCGGCCGGCAACTGCTCGGGCACCTGCCGGGCGAGGACGGCTTCTTCGCACCCGCCTCGGCGCGTCTCGCCATGGCGGACCTGCTGCACGGGCTGCAACGGCGGGCGCTGGAGGACGTGGACGCGCTGGCCGAGCGGGATGTGCGGGACCGTCGCGGCGGGCTGCTGCTCGAGCAGATCGTGGCGACGGCGGAGCCGTGGCTCGGGGAGGTCTTCGGCCTCGACGCCCTGGTGGTCGGCCTGCCCGCCCGGCTCGCCGCGGTGGACGCGTGCGGGGTGCCCGAGACGCTCGTGCACGGTGACTTCCACCCGGGCAATGTGCGTTTTTCGGCGACGGTACCGCCTGCCGTTCTCGACTGGGGGGACGCCTTCCTGGGTCATCCCGCGTTCGACGTGATCAGGCTGTGCGAGGGCCTCGAGCCGGAGGACGCCGAGCCGCTCATCGAGCGCTGGGCCGCGCAGTGGCGGCAGGTCGCGCCCGGCAGCGATCCGGTCCGCGCGGTGCGGCTGCTCCGGCCCGTGGCCGCGCTGCTCGGCGCCGTCGTGTACGCGACGTTCGTCCAGAACATCGAGCCAAGCGAATGGCCGTACCACACGGACGACGTCGCGAACGGGCTGCGGAGCGCCGTCGAGCTGGGCTGACGCGTTTTTGTCGTACCCATGCGATACAACTTCTGGCGTCACGGAGCACCGGATGCTGGAGGTCGATAATCTTGAGCGTCGAAACGCGCTCGACGGCGGTCGTCATACCGCCCGTACAGCCCCGCAGGCTGGCCAAGGTGCCGTTCGTCGAACTCACCGACGGCCGCCTGCAGGGCGTGGTGTCGAGCGGATCTGACATCGAACGGGTCTATGTCTCCTCGATCGGCGCCGGCTCCCACGGGCTGAGCTGCAGCACCAACAACAACCGGCCGTGTGGCGGCCTGCGCGGCGCCAATCCGTGCAAGCACCTGGTCGCGCTGCTCGACGAGGCCGAGCTGCAGTACGGGCGCGAGCGCGTCGCGCGCTACCTGCGCATCGAGGTCGACGAGAGCACCCACCTGGTGCGGGGGCTCAAGGCCCACCACGAGCCGTCGCCGGCCGCGACCGTGTTCAGCGGGTTCCTGCGGCACCTGGCCTATCTGGAGCTTCCCGGCAGCGACGAGCCCATCCCGGAGCTGCACTGGTTCCCGTCCGTCGCGCCGGCCGGGGAGCGCTGATGCTGTCCACGCTGTTCGCCGGAGCCGGCACCGGCCCGGACCCCGAGATCGACGCGGCGCTCGAGACCGCCGGCGCGGTCGACGAGGGCCTGCTGCACGGCTTCGCCCGCATCGACGACGACCGGACCGCGGCGCTGGCCGGCCTGGCCGGGGCGTTCGCCGGCAGCCCGCTGCGCGAGGCGGTCGCCGAGGCCGTCGACAAGGTCGCGGCCGGCTCGGTCGCCGACGACCACCTCTTCGCCCTGGCCGCGGCCCGGATCGCGCTCTTCGGCTCGGTGCACGACGCCCTGCTCGCCCGGGCCGACGCGGCGCTGGGGCGGCCGCGGGCCGACTGGCGCGGCGAACCCGGCCCGGCCGCGGCCGCCACCCACCTGCTCGGCGGCGCCCGGTCGTGGCTGCGCGAGCTCGCGATCACCGGCTGGCGGGGCGTCGACCACGACCTCGTCGCCGCGGCCGGCCAGGTGATCGAGGCCGCGTTCGGCGACCCGGAGCTGCGCCGCCTCGCGGTGCTGCTCGACGGGCTCGCCGCGGAGCTGCGGGCCGGGAGCCCGATCGCGACGATGGACCCGGTGCCCGTGCGGCGCTGGGCCGACCTGTGGAGCCGCGCGCTGCTGCTGGCGCACGACGGCGGCCGGGCGCAGCGGGCCGCGCAGGCCGAGACGGTCACCGGCCGGCTCTTCGTCCTCGGCGTCGACGTCCACGAGCACCCGACCGCGGTGCAGGTGCAGGTCCACGGCGTGCTGGAGGCCGCGGGCGCACCCACCCGGCTCGTGCGGGCGAGCGTCTCCGCGGCGAAGGTCGACACGATCGTCGGCCCCGCGATCTGGCGCCTGCTGGCCGGGCACCCCATGCTGCTGACCGCGCTCGCCGAGCGCCGCGCGCTCGACCTGACCGACATGCCCCTGCTGGCCGGCGGCGACCTGATCTGGCGCGACGCGCAGGCCAAGCCCGGCGACCCGGCCGACCCCTTCACCACCGCCCGCGTGCACCTCGGCGCCGCGCTCGCCCCGGCCACGCCGCCGCTGGAGCGGCACCCGGCCCGCATCGCCGAGCCCGTGTTCGTCGACGACCTCTCGACCGTCGCGCTCGACACGACCCGGCTGCCGGCCTGCGGGCCGCTGATCCCGGAGATCGTGTCCGCCGCGAACGCGTGCATCGGGCTGCTGCGCTGGGACGACGGCGCGTGGACGGTGCAGCCGCTCGGGGTGCAGGTCACGGTCAAGAAGAAGCAGACCGGCGTGCACACCGCCGACTGGGCGCTCGGCCCGGCCGACGCGAAGCTGGCCAAATCGGCCGGCGAGGCGGTCGAGGTGCTGCGCGAGCGGGCCGGAAGGTTGCTGCGCAAATGATGACCGCGGACGAGAACCGGCGCCAGGTCCTCTACTGGCGCATGCTCGGCCGGCTCTTCGAGGCCGACGAGCAGCTGTCCCTGGAGTCCGCCAGCGTCGCGATCGTCGACGACATCGGCCTCCCGCCCGCGCTGCTCGACCCCGGCGTCACGGTCGACAACCTCGTGCAGCGCCACCCGGAGCTGGCCGGCGAGTTCGAGGGGCTGATGGCCCCCGGCGACGGCGAGGACGGCGACGGCGCCGAGGTGCGGCGGGCCGCGCTGGTGTCCAAGCTGCTCATCAACGTCTTCAACACCGGGCACGGCAACGTCAGTGCCACCCAGCTCGCCAACTGGCAGGCCGACGCCGGGTGGTTCGAGAAGGCGCTGGGCCTCGACCCGGGCGAGCTGCGCGGCCGGCCCAACGCCGGCGGGCTCGCGGGCGTGCTCGGCGGCATCGAGGGCGACCTGGTCAAGCGGATGCACCTGCGGGAGGTGCTGGCCAACCCGGCGCTGGCCAAGCAGCTGACCCCGAGCATGTCGCTCATCGAGCAGCTGCTGCGGGACAAGAACAACCTGTCGGGGGTCGCGCTGGCCAACGCCAAGGCGCTGATCCGCCGGTTCGTCGACGAGGTGGCCGCGATCCTGCGCACCCAGGTGCAGCAGACCAGCGTCGGCGAGATCGACCGGTCGGTGCCGCCCAAGCGGGTGTACCGCAACCTCGACATCGAGCGCACCATCTGGAAGAACCTGACGAACTGGAGCCCCGAGGACGAGCGGCTCTACGTCGACAAGCTCTTCTACAAGCAGACCGCCAGGCGCACCACGCCGGCGCGGCTCATCGTGGTCGTCGACCAGTCCGGCTCGATGGTCAACGCGATGGTCAACTGCACGATCCTGGCCTCGATCTTCGCGGGGCTGCCGAAGGTCGACGTGCACCTGGTCGCGTACGACACCCGGGCGCTGGACCTGACCCCGTGGGTGGCCGATCCGTTCGAGGTGCTGCTGCGCACGCGGCTCGGCGGCGGCACCGACGGCACGGTCGCGATGGCGCTGGCCCAGCCGAAGGTGTCGGACCCGCGCAACACCGTGGTCGTCTGGATCTCGGACTTCTACGAGTCGCAGCAGCAGGTGCTGTTCGACTCGATGCAGGCGATGCACCGCTCCGGCGTCAAGTTCATCCCCGTCGGCTCCGTGAGCAGCGGCGGGCAGCAGAGCGTCAACCCGTGGTTCCGGCAGCGCTTCAAGGACATGGGCGCGCCGGTGCTCTCCGGGCACATCAAAAAGCTTGTCTTCGAACTCAAGAGCTTCCTGGCATAGGAGACCCCCTCATGACTGAAATGCTTCGTGCCCCCGCCGAGGTCAAGTACGCCGAGGAGCTCGACTGGCTCGAGTCGGTCGACGACGGCCCCAAGCCCTTCTCGTGGCGGCTCAGCCCGCGGATGGTCCGCCTGTTCGTCCTGGGCTCCGAGCGCGCCGACGGCCTCGACCGCGAGATCTCGCAGAAGTGGTTCGGCGACCGCAGCTTCGTCGAGCGCAGCATCGTGACCCTGGCCTCCGACCGCGGCCTGCTGCTCATCGGCGACCCGGGCACCGGCAAGAGCTGGCTCGCCGAACTGCTCGCGGCGGCCATCTCGCGCAACTCGACGCTCGTGGTGCAGGGCACGGCGGGCACGACCGAGGACCACATCAAGTACTCCTGGAACGTCTCGATGGTCATCGCGAAGGGCCAGTCGCGCGCCTCGATGATCCCGTCGCCGATCATGACCGCGATGGAGAACGGGGTCATCGGCCGGTTCGAGGAGCTGACCCGCTCGACCAGCGACGTGCAGGACGCGCTGATCTCGATCCTGTCGGAGAAGTACGTCTCGATCCCCGAGCTCGACGAGGACAACATCGTCTTCGCCCAGCCGGGCTTCTCGATCATCGCCACCGCCAACAGCCGCGACCGGGGCGTCAACGACCTGTCCTCGGCGCTGAAGCGGCGGTTCAACTTCGTGCGGATCCCGGTGGTGACCAACAAGAAGAGCGAGGCGGAGATCGTCCGCTTCCGCACCAGCGAGCTGCTGCGCCGCCACCAGATCGAGCTCGACGTGCCGCCGAACCTGCTCGACATCCTGCTGCAGAGCTTCGCCGACCTGCGCACCGCGGCCGCGTCGGCGACCAGCGACGACGAGAAGCTCGAGTCGGCGCTGTCGACCGCCGAGCAGATCGGCGTGCTGGAGGACGCGATCCTGCACAGCACGTTCTTCGGCGACCGCAGCCTGCGGGCCGAGACGCTCGCCGGGTCGCTGGTGGGGTCGCTGGCCCGGCGCAGCCCCGAGGACCTGGCGATCCTGAACAAGTACTGGCACGGGGTCGTCGAGCCGCGCAGCAAGGAGGACGGCGGGGAGTGGCCCGCGTTCCTCGAGGGCGGCCGTCAGGCGATCGCCACCCTGTCATGAGCGAGCCGTTCAACGCCCTGCGGACCCAGATGGTGGAGGCGGCCACCGCCTTCGCCGCGGGGCCGGGCGCCGTGCCGGAGATCCTCGCCGGCATCGTCGACGACGTCGACCGGGCGCTGCGTGAGGAGCTGGAGATCTTCCCGGTCTGCCACCACTCCCCGGCGTCGGGCCTGGCGATGGTCCGGCGGCTGCGGGAGAAGCGGCCGAAGGTCATCTACCTGGAGCTGTGCGAGGACCTCGGGCCGCTGCTGACGGAGCTGCGCAACTGCCGGCTGCCGGTGGCGCTGCAGGCGTTCGCGTCGCAGCTGGACGGGTTCCCGCAGGACTGGGGGCCGCTGAGCATCGTCGCGCCGATCACCGAGGCGTCGGCGGAGTACCAGGCGATCGCCTATGCGCTGGAGACCCCCGGCGTCGAGCTCGTGCTCGTCGACCGCTCCACCGACCACGTCTTCCAGTGGCAGCCGCGCGAGGAGCACGACACCCCGCCGGCCGAGGGCGCCGAGGAGGCCGAGGACACCGACCTGCACGGCGACGCGATCGGCATCGAGATCGGCGACCTGCGGCCGCGCTTCGCCGAGCTGGAGCAGCACCTGCTGCACCACGGCAAGGTGCGGCACTGGTCGGAGTGGTGGGACCAGTACGTCGAGCAGCCGCTGGCCGGCGCCGACTACGCCACCTACCGGCAGGTCATGGTGCTCATCGGCAGCCTGTTCCGGCGGCTCGCCCCGTCCGACACGCGGCGGGTCAAGGTCGACGAGGACCGGGAGCGGTACATGTGGACCCGGATGCGCGAGCACCTCGCGCGCACCGGCGTCGACAAGGCCGACTGCCTCTACGTGTGCGGCGCCTTCCACGCGGCCAGCCGGGTCGAGGAGTTCGGCACCGCCGAGGGGGTGCCCGACTTCGACATCAGCCCGCGCACCGCGACGAAGTGGCTGTACGGGCTGATCCCGTCGAGCCACTCGGCGATCGAGGCGCAGTTCGGCCTCGCCTCCGGCTCCGTCTCGATCGCCGCGGCCACCTGGCAGAAGGCGGTCACCCGGGCCCGGCTCACGCCGTTTCAGCTCGAGGGCCAGAAGGGCAGCCGCAAGCGCAAGGCCGCCCCTCAGGAAGCCGGCGGCCCGGCGGCGGCCGGCGAGCCGGTGGCGGACCAGCTCAGCGGGTTCCTCGCCAGCCCGCCGGCGCTCGACTCGCTCGACGAGGAGGAGCTGCTCGGCTGGTGCGTCGACATCGTCCGGCTCGCGCGGCGCAACGGCTACCTGGCCAGCACCGCCGACGCGATCGCGGTGTTCGAGACCTCGATCCTGCTGGCGGGCATGCGCAACCGGGCGCGGCCGACGCCGTACGACTTCCAGGACGCCGCGGTCACGTGCATCGAGAAGGACTCGACGCCGGGGCGGCGCGACGTGCGGCGGTTGTGCGAGATCCTGCTCGGCGGCGACCGGGTGGGGCAGGTCGGGTACGAGGCGCTGCCGCCGCTGGCCCAGGACGTCTACAACCGGCTGGCCCCGATCGGGCTCGACCTGACCCGCGCCACGGTCCAGCGGGCGCTGCTCGACCTGGCCGGGCGGCCCGAGCTCGGGCCGGCCTCGCATCTGCTGTGGATGCTGCGGTACCTCCTGCCGGACGGCGCGGTCCGCCCGATCATGGGCTCGCGGCGGCTGGGCGAGAAGTCGATCCAGGAGAGCTGGGACCTCGCGATCGGCAAGCACCAGCGGTACATCATCGAGCTCGGCTACGAGGGCGTGACCGTCGAGCAGGTGGTGGAGCAGCGGCTGCGCCGGTCGGTGTGGGCCCATGACGCCACGGCGGCGGTCGCGCTGCGGGCCGTCGAGGACTCGATCCTGTTCCTGGGCAGCCGCCGCTTCACCGACGAGCTCGGCGCCCGTGCGGTCGAGCTGCTCGCGGCCGAGCGCACGGTCGACGACGCACCGGAGGTGCTCAAGCGGATCCGGCGGCTGCTGGCGCACTACCGCGCCACCGAGCCGACGCTGCCGGCGTGGGCGGAGTCGTTCGTGACCGCGGGTTACGCGCACTACTGCACGCTGCTGCCGACCGCGTTCGTCGACGACGAGACGGGGGTGCGGCAGGTCGCGGCGATGCTCGGGTTCCTGTTCACGATGGAGAGCCTGGCGCTGTCGCTGGGCTGCGACCGGGCGCAGCTGGAGCTCGCCGTGCGCCAGTCGCACCCGGAGAGCCCGGCGAAGGTGGCGCTGCTGTGGTCGGCCCACCACCAGCTGGGGCTGCTGCCGCTGAACGACCTGCGGGCGCGCGGGGCCGAGCTGCTGGCCAACCCGCTGGTCGTGCCGTCGGTGCCGCAGTACCTCAGCGGGTTCATCCAGGCGCTGGACCCGGCGCCGAAGCTGACCCCGTTCGTGGTCGAGTTCATGTCGAACGCGTTCGCCAAGCTGCCCGACCCCGTGCTGCTGCCGTGGCTGCCGACGCTCATCACCACGCTGCGCGACCAGGCGGGCGAGCTCGTGCCGATCCTCATCCGCGAGGCGGGGCGCACGTTCCCGGCGACCCTCGCGGCGCTCGACACGTTCGTGCCGCCGTGGCGCGCCGCGCGGAAGCCGGCCCCCGCGGCGGCGGCGACGGCCCCGTCGACCGGCCCGGTCGGCGCGTTCCTCGCGGCCCACCCGGTCACGACCGACGCGCTGGCCCTGGCCCTTGGCCTGGCGGCGACCTGGTCGACCGCTCAGGCAAGCGGCGGCGAATCGCTGGCGCTGCTGGCCGAACACCCCGCCACGGCCGAGGCCCTGGCTGCTCTGCTCGCCGCACCGGTCTAGGTCCTGTCCTGCCGGTCATGTCGAGCCGGGACGAGGTCCAGATTTCGCCTGCGTGTGCCCCGCGGAGGACTGGCTACCGGTGTTGTAACCCGGCCTTCGCGGGGTGCACGCGGCGCCTTGGGCGAGGGTCTGGGCCCGGCGCGGGCCGGCATGATCGGCAGGACAGGGCCTGGGCCGTACCGGAGCGGCGCCCGGGCCCCGGCGGGGAACGAGCCGCCGGGGCCCGGACCTTGCGCGGGTGCTTAGCGTGGGGGCATGGATGCGTCCGTGATCGTGTCGGGGCTCGTGTGTATAGCGCTGGTGTTCGCGCTGGTCATCGGCCTGGCCGTCCACTCGCGGAAGCGGGAGCGGCAGCGGCGCGAGATGCTCGAGGTCTGGGCGGTGCGCAATCGATGGCAGTACGTGCCGACGCCGCCGACGGAGTGGTGGCGGCGGCTGCCCGGGCGCAACCAGCGCGGCGTGGCGCTCGCGTTGAGCGGCGTGATCGGCGGGCGGCCGGTGTCGGTGGCCGAGTACTCGTACACGACGACGAGCACCACCTCCGGGCCCGACGGGACGACGTCGACCAGCAGCCAGACGCACCACTTCGTCATCTGGGTGGTGCGGGTGCGCGGGTCCTGGCCGGCGATCGCGGTGCACCGGCGCGGGGCGGTGTCCCGGTTCGGGCGGTCGCTGTTCGGGGATCGGGCGACGGCGCTGGGGTACGAGCCGTTCGACAGCGCGTTCCGGATCTCGGCGGAGCGGCCCGAGCTGGCGCGGAGCGTGTTCGGCCAGGACCTGGTCGCCGAGCAGCTCGCCGGGTGGCTGCCGGAGTGGAGCCTGTCCGGCGACGAGCTCATGGTCGTGGAGAACGGGCGGCTGACCGAACCGGACGGGATCCCCGCCCGGTTCGGGCCGCTGCTGCGCGTCGCCGACCTGATCGATGCGCCGCGGTAGTTCGGTCAGTCGCTGTCACGAGTGGTACACGCACCAGGGGCCCGTGTCGTTCCCTACGACTTCTGCAGCACCTCGGCCAGCGTGGTCGTGGGGCGGCCGATGAGCCGGCTGAGGTCACCGGTCACCACGTCGAGCGCGCCGGCGGCGATGGCCGCGTCGGACTGCGCGAGGACGTTGGCGAAGGCGCTCGGCACGCCGAAGCCCTCCAGCGCCTTGGCGTACTCCGCGACGGGCAGGTCCTGGTAGGCGACCGGCTTGCCGAAACGCTGCGCGACCGCCGCGGCGTACTCGGCCATCGTGAAGGCCTGGTCGCCGCCGAGCTCGTAGATCTTGTTCTCGTGACCGTCCGTGGTCGCGACGACCGCGGCCGCCGCGGCGTAGTCCGCGCGGGTCGCGGCGGCGATGCGGCCGTTGCCCGCGGCGCCGAGCACGACGCCGTGCTCGACGGTGGTGGCCAGGTTGCCGGTGTAGTTCTCGAAGTACCAGTTGTTGCGCAGGAACGTGTACGGGATGCCGGATTCCTTGAGGTAGCCCTCCGTCACCAGGTGCTCGGGCGCGAGCGGGCTGGCGCTGGTGTCGGCGTGCGTGATGCTCGTGTACACGATGCGGCCGACCTTGGCCTCGACGGCCGCATCGACGACGGCGCGGTGCTGCGGCGCGCGCTTGCCGGCCTCGCTGGCGGAGACGAACACGAGCACGTCGGTGCCCGCGAACGCGTTCGCCAGGGTCTCCGGGCGGTCGTAGTCGCCGAGGCGCGCCTCCACGCCGTCGATCGCCTCGGGCCGCCGGGCGACCGCGCGTACGTCGTACCCCTTCAGTTCGTTCAGGATCAGCTGCCCCAGGTGACCGGTCGCGCCGGTTACGGTGATCGTCATTACCAGATCGTAGGCACTAACTTTTCGAAAGTGCAACCTTCTCGGTTATCGTAGTGAGATGTCCCTCGACCCGCTGGTGTTCGACGTGTTCGCGCGCAACTGCACGTCGCGACCCGTCATGGACACCGTCGCCGGCCGCTGGGGCATCCTGACGCTCGCCGCGCTCCGGGAGGGCACGCACCGCTTCAACGAGCTGCGCCGGCGCGTCGACGGGGTGAGCGAGAAGATGCTGTCGCAGACCCTGCACGCGCTGGAGCGTGACGGCCTGGTGGTGCGGGAGGTGCGCAGTGCGATCCCGCCCCGGGTCGAGTACAGCCTGACCGACATCGGGGCGAGGATCGCCGCCAAACTCGACGAGCTGATCGAGCTCGTCGAGGGCGAGATGCCGCAGATCACCGTCGCCCAGGAGCGTTACGACGCCCGGGAAGACGATCAACGGCGTTAGGGAAGGTCGCGGCGCCGCATCGCGAAGGCCGCGCCGATGAACGCGAGCGCATACGCTCCGAGTACAGCCGCCGCAGTGCCCTGACTCAGCGCCGCGCCCGGCATGCCGCCCAAAGCTGTCGCCGCGCGGAACGGCAGCCACCGGGCCGCGTCGTCGCCGAGCAGCTCGGCCGCGACCCCCTCGACGAGGGCCAGCCAGGCCAGCGCGCCCGCGATCGCCGCGACCTGGCTGCGTACCAGCGCGCCGAGCCCGACCCCGATCGCCGCGAACAGCGTGTTCCAGGCGACGGCGCCGGCGAGGGTCGCGTACGGAAGGCCGCCGTCGGCCCCGGCGAGCACGATGACCGCGGCGGTGCCGGCGGCGACAATGCCGAACCCGGCGCCGACGATGGTGTACACCGTGAACTTCTGCAGCAGCACCCGCGCGCGGTCCGGCGTGGAGAGGTAGGTGTCCGCCACGGTCCGGTGACGGTACTCGCCGGCGAGCGCCATGATGCCGAGCACGAGCGGGAACAGCGCGGCGAGCCCCGCGTGGGCCGCGGCGCCGGAGGCGTCCTCGGGGTGCTTGACGATCCGGCTCCCGGCGCCGACGGCCACGATCGCGACGGCGGCGGCGAGCAGGAACCACGGTGGCCGTACCGTCACGAGCTTTCGCATTTCAGCCCTCATGGCCGGCCCCCGTCACGGCGAGGAACGTGCGCTCGAGATCGGGCGCCACCGGGCCGCAGTGCCGCAACCGTCCATCGTGGACGATGACGATGCGGTCCGCGGTCTGTGCGATCTCGGCCAGCACGTGGCTGGAGACGAGCACCGTGCGGCCCTCCGCCGCGCGCCGCCGCAGCAGCGCCCGCAGCCACGCCATGCCGGCCGGGTCGAGCCCGTTGGCCGGCTCGTCGAGCACCAGCAGGCCCGGGTCGCCGAGCAGCGCGCCGGCCAGGCCGAGGCGCTGGCGCATGCCGAGGGAGTAGGTGCGCACGCGGCTCCCGGCGGCGTCGGTGAGCCCGACCTCGTCGAGCACCGCATCGACCCGCGCCGCCGGCAGGCCCGCCGAGTCGGCGAGGATCCGCAGGTGGTCGCGGCCGCGGCGGCCCGGGTGGAAGCCGCTCGCCTCGAGCAGCGCGCCGACCGTGCACCGGGGCGCGGACAGCTGCGCATACGGGCGGCCGTCGATGAGTGCCGCGCCGGCGCTCGGGCGGGCCAGCCCCACCAGCATGCGCAGTGTAGTCGTTTTGCCGGCCCCGTTCGGCCCCAGGAAGCCGGTGACCGCGCCCGCCGGAACGTCGAAGGTGAGCGTGTCGACGACCATTTTTCGGCCGTACCGTTTGCTGAGCTCCCGTATCTGTACCTCTGTCATGCCGTCACTCTCGGCCGCCGCGGGCCGCCGGTCGTCCCCCAGCGGCGGCATTCGGGATACCGCGGCCGTGGGACGTTTTTGTCGTACCCCCGGTCTAACGTCTTGGTCATGGGCATCGATCTGGGCATAGGACTGGTGGTGGGGGTCGTGGTGCTGGTCACCACGCACGGCTCGCCGACCGGCCGGCCGCTCGAGCCCGCGACCCTGGCCGCCGTCGTCGTGGCCTGCGGGGCGCTGGCCCTGCGCCGGCGCCACCCGTTCGCCGCGTTCCTCACCAGTTCCGTGGGCGCCGAGGTGTACCTCGTGCTGAACCACAGCACCACCAACGGCACGATGATTCTGGCGGCACCGCTGATCGCGCTCTACACGGTCGCCGAGTCCGAGTCCGAGTCCCGCCGCCGAGCGCTCGCCATCGGCGTGCTGGCGGTCCTCGCGTTCGCGGGCCTGCACATCCTCGTCAAGCCGGCGTCCTGGCTCGGCGTGGAGAACCTCGCCCTGGCCGCGCTCGGCGGGCTCGCGGTCGCGGCGGGCGACGGGGCGCGCAGCCGCCGGGAGTATCTCGCCGAGGTGGAGGCCCGCGCCCGGCGCGCCGAGCAGGAGCACGAGGCCGAGGCGCTGCGCCGCGTGACCGAGGAGCGCCTGCGCATCGCCCGCGACCTGCACGACGCCGTCGGGCACCAGCTCGCCCTCATCACCGTCCAGGCCGGCGTCGCGACGCACCTCCTCGACTCCCAGCCGGCCCGCGCCCGGGAGGCTCTGACCCACGTCCGTCGCGCGGGCCGGACGGCACTGGAGGAGCTGCGCGACACGATCGGCCTGCTCCGGCGGCCGGGCGAGCCGGCGCTGCCGGTGGACCCGTTACCGGGCCTGGCGGGGCTGCCCGAGCTGCTGGCCACGCACATGGCGGCCGGGCAGCCGGTGACCACGACCACGAGCGTGGCCGGCGACGACGATGTGGGCTCGGTGCCGGTGCCGGTCGACCTGACGGCGTACCGGGTGATCCAGGAGGCCCTGACCAACGCCTGCAAGCACGCGCCGGGGGCGGCGGTCGTGGTGGACCTGCGGTACGAGCCGGCCGCCCTGCGCATCCGGATCGACAACGGGCCCGCGCCGCCGCCCGCCCCTCCGCCGTCCACCGAGGGGGCCGCGGTGCCGGGGCTCGGGCTCCTGGGGATGCGGGAGCGGGTGGCGGCCCTGGGCGGCTCCCTTGCGGCCGGGCCGCGACCCGACGGCGGGTATCGCGTCGAGGTCTTACTGCCGCGCTCGGTCGCGCCGCCGGGGGTGCGGGACTCGGGCTTGTCGCCGGGTTCGGAGGTGGGGCTTGGGTGACGTGATCCGGGTCGTGCTCGCCGATGATCAGGCGCTCATTCGCAGTGGGTTCAAGGTGTTCGTCGAGGCGGCCGCGGACGTGGTCGTGGTGGGGGAGGCGGCCACCGGGCGGCGGGCGGTCGAGCTGGTGCGGGACCTGCGGGCCGATGTCGTGCTCATGGACATCCGGATGCCCGATCTCGACGGGCTCGCGGCCACGCGGCTCATCACCGCCGATCCCGACCTCGCCGGGGTGCGGGTGCTGATTCTGACGACGTTCGAGGTCGACGAGTACGTGTTCGAGGCTCTGCGGGCCGGGGCCAGTGGGTTTCTCGGGAAGGGGGCGGAGCCGGAGGAGCTGCTCGCCGCGATCCGTACCGTGCACCGGGGCGACTCGCTGCTCTCGCCCGCCGCGACCCGCAGCCTCATCGCGCGGTTCCTGGCCGAGCCCGTGCCCAGCGTGGTGCCGCGCGGGGACGGGCGGCTCGTGCGGCTGCTCACCGAGCGGGAGCGGGAGGTGGTCGGGCTGGTCGCGACCGGGATGTCCAACGAGGAGATCGCGGCGCATCTCGTGGTCAGCCCGCATACCGCCAAGACCCACGTGAACCGGGCCATGACCAAGCTGGGGGCGCATGACCGGGCTCAGCTGGTCGTCATCGCGTACGAGTGGGGGCTGCGTTAGGAGTCGAGAAATTCGCGACGTCGGAGGCCGGGCGGACCGCCGGTGCTGGGGGGCGCGCGGTGCCTTGGGCGGATCGGCCCGGCGCAGCATCGAGCCGACGCCAAGGCTGACGTCGGCTCGGTCAGGGCGGCGCGTGTGCTTGGCTACCGGTGTCGTCACCCGGCAGAGATGGGTGTGCGCAGCGCCCTGGGCGGGGGCCGGCCCAGTCAAGGTGGTGCGTGTGCGCCGGGCCGGCCGGGACCGGGGCCTACGCGCGCATCACCGTGGCGATCGGGATCTTTGCCGCTCGCAAGGCCGGGATCGCGCCGCCCAGGATGCCCGCCACCAGGCCCGCGATCACGCCCGCCACGCCGGCCTGCCACGGGAAGGAGACGTCCTGGAGCTGGGGTATTCGGTCGCCCAGGACGCGCGTGGCCACGCTGACGCCCGCCGCGGCGGTGGCGATCGCCGCGCCCGCGGTCAGGAGGCCCGTCAGCAAGGTTTCGGCCAGGACGATTCCCGCCAGGAGCACGCGTGGTGTGCCCACGGCGCGGCGCAGGGCGAACTCCTCCACCCGCTCGCCCACCGTCGCCAGGCCCACGTTGAGGATGCCGGCCACGCCGATGAGCAGGACCAGGCCGGCCATGCCCAGGAAGATTGCGTTCAGGATGGCCAGCTGCTGCTCGAAGTCCTTGCGGGCGTTGCGCACGTCGACGTTGAGGGCCTCGCGCGGCACGCCCGCGGCGATCAGTTTGCGGATCAGCAGCGCCTCCAGCTCGCCGTTGCCCGGGGCGAAGCTCACCTCCAGCGGCGGTCCGCCCGAAATCATTTTGCGGAACGCCGGGCCGGCGGCGGGTTCGGCGTCGGCGGGGGGTTCGGCGGCGTCCGGCGGGAGGAGCCAGTTGTCGATCTCGTCGGCCCGGGCGTACGCGGTCGGCTGGGAGCTGCCGTCGTCGATCACGCCGATGATGCGCGGGGTCGGGTTGGCCACGGCGCCGTCGAGGCGCATCTCGGCGGGGATCGTGTACTTGGCGAAGCCGACCGCGGCCGCCTTGTTGATCACGAGGCGCGGGGAGTAGGACGGCTCGCCCGCGAAGTCGAGGAAGGTGCCCGAGACCGGGCGGAAGGGGCGGAACTGGCGCACGTCGTTGATCAGGGCGACCAGCTGTACCTCGATCGCGGCGCCCTTCGGGGCCGGGGCGGACGCGTTCACGGGCACGGCGCGGCAGTTGCCCGCGTCGTCGCACTGCATCTCGAACTTGGTGTCGGGGCCGTACACGGTGCCGTCGCCCCTCTCGTCGAGGTGTTCGAACGGCACCGCGCCCGGGTTGATCGGGCTGACCTTCGGCTCGCCGATGATGGCCTGCAGGCCGTAGTTCGCCGCGACCCCGGGACGGCCCTGGATGGTCTCCTTCGTGACCTTGCCGGCCTCGGCGATCGGCGGGATGTACATGACCCGGGTCCCGTCGCGGCCCTGCTGCAGCTCCACGTCGGCGAGCTGGAGGGTGCGGACGGTCTCGGCGCCCGCCTGCACGGTGACGACGGCGAGCACGCCGAGGAACAGCGAGATCATCGACAGGAACGTGCGCGTCTTGCGGGCCCGGATGCCCTGGAAGCCGATGATGAGCGCGGACCGGAACCGCCCCGAGAGCCGCATCACGCGGCGTCCTGCAGGACGCCGTCGGTCAGGCGCAGGACCCGCTGCATCTTGGCCGCGTGCCCCTGGTCGTGCGTGACCAGGATGAGCCCGCAGCCGCGGTCGGTGGCCGCGCGCATCACCTCGATCACGAGGTTGCCGGTCTCGGTGTCCAGCGCGCCGGTCGGCTCGTCGGCCAGGAGCAACCGCGGCTGCCGTACCAGGGCCCGCGCGATAGCCACGCGCTGCTGCTCGCCGCCGGAGAGCTTCGCCGGCCGGCTGCGCGCGAGGTGCGCGACGCCGACCAGGTCGAGGGCCTCCATGGTGCGGGCGCGCCGCTTGCGCCGCGGCAGCCAGCCCTGGCCGTTCACGAGCGCCATGGCCACGTTCTGCGCGGCGGTGAGGTGCTTGAGCAGGAAGAAGCGCTGGAACACGAAGCCGAACTCGGCGCTGCGCAGGGCGGCCGCCTTGCGTTCGGAGATGCGCGCCAGGTTCCGGCCGCCCATGTGGTACGTCCCCGAGTCCGGCCGGTCGAAGAGCCCGATGAGGCTCAGCAGCGTGCTCTTGCCCGAGCCCGAGCGGCCCAGGATCGCCACCGACTCGCCCTCGTCCACGGTCAGGTCGACGCCGGCGAGGATGGTGCGCGGCTGCGACTGCCCCTTGAGCGTCTTCGTGATGCCCGCGAGCTCGATGATCACTTCCCGGCCCCCTGGCCGGCGCCGCCCTTCGCGTCGGGGATGCTCGGCCCCGGCACGGCGACGGTCTCTTCCTCGGTCAGGCCGGTCTTGATCTCGATGACCTTGCCGTCCGTGAGCCCGAGCGTCACCTCGCGGATCTCGCGCGTCTGGTCGGCCTTGACCACCTCGACCTTGCCCTTGCCCTGGGACCCGGCGACCGCCTCCACCGGCAGCACCAGCACCCCGGCCGCCTTCGCGGTGATGATCTCCACCGTGGCGGTCGCGCCGTTGATGAGCTTCACCTCGGCCGGGCCGATGCAGACCAGCCGCATCCCGGTCGCCTCCGAGGGCTGCTGCGGCTGGCCCTGGGTCGGCTGCGCGACCGGCGCCGCGCTCCCGGTCGGGTTGGCCGCCGGCGCCTTGGGCTCGGGGATCGTCCCGCCCGGCAGCGCGGCGAGCGTGCCGAGCACGGCGCAGGCGAACGGGCCGGGGCCGCTCTTGATCTGCGCGGTGACCGACTGCAGGGAGTCCGAGACCTGGTACGCCTGCGAGCCGTCGATGTCGGCGACGATCCCGTATCCGGCCTGGCGCGCCGAGACGATCGGCATCCCGGCGGTGACCTTGGAGCGGTCGTCGACGAGCCGCCCGGCGAACACGGCGCCGGCCGGGACCTCGACCGCTGTCGCCTTGCCGCCGGCCCAGATGTTGGCGACCTTGGTCGGCTTCGTCGGCGTGCCCGTCGGCGCCTTGACGTCGAGGTAGCGCACCTCGCCGTCGATCGGCGCGATGAGGCCGAAGGTCGGGCCCAGCTGGACCTTGCCGCTCAGGCTCACCTTGTTGGTGAGGTCCTGGCGGGTCGGCTTGGCCGTGGTCACCGCGGTGCCGCGGTCGGCCAGCCCGGGCGGCGGCTGCTGAGCGGCCCCGGTCGCGGTGCACCCGGCCAGCAGGCCGAGCACCGCCAGTACAGGCATGATCCGTCGCACTCGGGCAACCCCCGGGTCATCGAAGTTGGGCACAGGCTAGCCGCCACTGGTATGACGCCGATGCCCCTTTCGGGGGATGCACGGAAAAGGCCCCGTCCCCCGAAAAAGGGGGACGGGGCCGGTGGGAAAGGTCAGACCTTGTAGGTGAAGGTCGCGGCGGCCGAGGCGGCGCTGGTGCCACCCGGCGTGGTGACCTGCCTGCACGTCGGTGGTGACGAACGACCAGGACAGGTGCGCGTCACCGCTCGCGCCCCAGCCGGTGCCCCACTGGTTGCGGATCCACACGCCGTCGGCGTCGTACGCGTACGCGGTGATCATGTGCCCGCCGAGGCTGGACCCGGTCACCGTGTTGTAGATCGTGTTGCCCTTGAGGTACATGAAGTCCTTGAAGACCGGGATGCCGATCGCGACCGGGGAGCCCGCGGCGATGGCCGTCCTGATCGCGGTCCTGGCCTTGTCGCCCTGCTTGTCGCCGACCCACAGCGCGTTCCAGCCGGAGAGCTTGTAGTTCGCGGCGTTGGCGATCTCGGCCGCGGTCGGGGCGGTCTGGTAGCCGTAGACGCCCTGCACGTAGTCGTCCTGGGTGTTGACGCCGCTCGCGGTCGCCTCCTGGAGGGCCTTGTCGGGGTACAGGCCCATGCCCGGCGCGCCGCCCTTGGCGACCGAGCGCATGTAGAGGTACAGCGGGGCGAACGGCGCGCCGGTGCCGCCGCTGCGGTTCGTGTAGTACCCCATGATCGTGTGGGCGATCGTCCACGCGACGCACGAGGAGATCTGGCCCTGGTCACCGACCGGGGGCAGGTTGGTGATCAGTGTGGCGCTGTCCGGGAGCGCATCCTGCGCGCGGAAGGCCGGAACACTCGCGTTGACGCGGGTCGTGGGGGCCGCGAAGCCGCCGACCGCGTGCGGCAGGGCGGTCGTGTCGGCCAGCGCGGGCGGCGCGGCGAACAGCGAGCCGCCCGCCGCCAGCGCGAGGCCGAGGGCCGAGGGCCGAGGTGAGAAGGCGCATCCATGCTCCTAACGGGGGTACGTGACCTACGCCGCAGATCGGCGCGATCCGGCCCGGCCTTCGTTCGGAGCGGGTGGCATCAAGGTGCAGAAGAGTGGCCGGCTCCCACGAAACCGTGGGAGCCGGCCGTTGCTACCGGCCCGCTAGCGGAGAGCCCCTGCGGCATCCCGCCGGTGCGGATCTGCTCGTAGAGCCCGTTGAGCCGGTCGTTGAGCCGGGCCGCGCTCGCCTGGTCCTCGTAGGAGAAGCCGTTGCCGGGCGACCATTCGTGGCCCGCGACCCGCAGCCCGAGACCGCCGAACTCGCCGAGCACGGCGGCGCGGGTGCCGGACGGGCGGGTCGCGCCCGGGCCGACGTAGATGTGGAGGTCGAGTACGTCGCCGTTGCCGCCGTCGACCGCGCCGCAGCAGTTGATGCCGCTCGTGTTGTCGACCAGCCGCGACGGGTCGTAGGCCTTGGCGTCGTCGGCGATACGGGCCTGGTCGTACTGCCCCCAGCCCTCGTTCTCGTCGACCCACATCACCAGCGCGGGCGAGCTGCGGTGCTGGTCGATGATGCGGTGGAACTCGGCCTCCCACTGGGTGCGCGCCGCCGTGTCCGGGTTCTTGCCGGTCGGCATGGCCGGCATGTCAGCGGGGCGAGCGCGAGCGCGACCCGTCTGGAGAGCTTCATGCGAACACTCCTCGAGGCAACGGTGGCGGCCGTAGCCGGTCCGTGAGGGCCTCATAGACCCCCACGGACCAACACATCCACTCATATTCCAACGAGAAGTGTCAACGTACAGTTGCACGTACTACTGGACGAGTGTGAATTTCTCCCACGGGCCGATGGCCGTCCGGTTGGCGATCAGCGGCTGGGTGCCGCTGTTCTCCGCGGTGACGTACTTGCCGTTGGCCTGGGCCAGGAGGCTCGCGGTGCCGTCGGCGTTGCGGACCAGGGTGTACGTCTCCCAGCTACCCGCGCTCGCCCGGTTGGCGACCAGCGGCTGGCCGCCGCTGTTCTCCGCGCACACGAACTGCCCGTTGGACTTCGCCTTCAGGGCCACCTTGCCGCCGCCGAGGTCGACGACGTCGAACTGCTGGGCGGGGCCGATCGACGCCGAGTTGGCGATGAGCGGCGTGGTGGCGTCGAGCGCGGTCACGTACTGGTTGTTCGCGCCCGCGCGCAGGCTCGTCCCCGAGCCGGCGAACGTGAACGCGTCGAGGTCGAACAGGTTGCCCGCGCCGCCCTTGAACACCAGGTACAGCGTCGTCGCCGTCGCCGGCGCGCCCGAGATCGCCGCGGTGACGTCGGCGAACGTTTCCCAGCCGCCGGTCGGGGCGACCGCGGCCGAGCCGAGCAGCGTCCCGGTCGGGGAGCCGGCCCGGACCTCGATCGTGCCGCCGGCGCCGGCCGACGACACGCGGGCGGTGAACTGGTTGACGCCGGTGAGCAGGTACGGCGAGAAGGAGACCCAGTCACCGTTGTCGATGAAGCCGACCGTCGCCCCGCCCTCGGCCGTGCCGTGGGTCGCGACCTGCACGCCGCCCGACTGGGCCCCGAAGTGCTCGCCCTGGCGGTGGCGCGGCTGCAGCGTCGAGACGCCGTGCCCGGTCAGGCCACCCTTGTCGGTGTAGGAGGCGTCGAAGACCCCGAAGATGTTGGCCGCGGCGTCGTGCTCGCCGTCCACCGGTACCGCGATCGAGCCGGTGCAGCCGGTCTTCGAGGTGATCTGGTGGGAGTGGCTGTCGTGGCCGAGGAGGTACGTCACGGTGACCTTCGAGCAGTCGACCGCGCCGTCCTCGGGGTCGGTCACCGTGATCGAGAACGGCACGGTGTCACCGAAGCCGAACAGCTGCCCGTTGCCGGGAAGGTTCAGCCGTACCGTCGGGGCGGTGTTGCCCACCGTGACGACGGTGCTTGCGGTGCCGGTCAGCCCCTGCGGGTCGCGCACCGTGAGCGTCGGCGTCTTGGTGCCGTTCGAGGTGTACGTGAAGGTCGGGTTCGCCGCCGTGGAGTCGGTCGTGCCGTTGCCGTCGAAGTCCCACGCGTACGTGAGCGCGCCGCCCTCGGGGTCGGACGAGCCGGCCGAGGAGAAGGCCACCGTGAGCGGGCTCGGCCCCGACGTCTTGTCGACCCCGATCTTCGCGACCGGGGCCCGGTTGGCGCCGCCGACGTACTCGATGCGGTACAGCGCCTGGTTGTTCGCCCCGGTCCCGTAGTCGAGCACGTAGAGCGCGCCGTCCGGGCCGAACGCCATGTCCATCACCTGCGTGCCCGTCCACGGGAAGGTGGAGATCTCGCCGGGCGAGCCGTCCGCGTTGACCTTCACGGGCTTGATCCAGCGGCGGCCGTACTCCCCGGCGAAGAACATCCCGTCGAGGCTCTGCGGGAACTTGACCGGCGAGGCGAGGCCGGCGTTGTAGCGGTACACGGGGCCGCCCATCGGCGACTCCGACCCGCTCGTGCCGAACTCGGGCGGCGTGCCGGCGTCGCCGCCGTAGCGGATCCAGCTGGGCCTGGCCGCGGGCAGGGTGGCCAGGCCGGTGTTGCGGAAGGAGTTGTTCGCCGGCCCGGCGCCGCAGTTGTACTTCGGGCCGGTCACGTTGGCCGCGAAGTCCCACTCGTTGTAGGTCTCCGCGGTGGTGTTCGTGCCGGTGCAGTACGGCCAGCCGTAGAAGCCCGGCCCGGTGACCCGGTCGAACTCGACCTGCCCGCCGGGCCCCCGGTTCGGGTCGGTCGTGCCGGCGTCGGGCCCGTAGTCGCCGAGGTAGACCACCCCCGTCGGCCTGTCCACGCTCATCCGGAACGGGTTGCGGAAGCCCATCGCGTAGATCTCCGGCCGGGTCTTGGCGGTGCCCGGCGCGAACATGTTGCCGGCCGGGACGGCGTAGGTCCCGTCGGCGTTGGGGTGGATGCGCAGCAGCTTGCCGCGCAGGTCGTTGGAGTTGGCGGCGGAGCGCTGCGCGTCGTACTGCGGGTTGCGGTTGGTCCGCTCGTCGATGGGCGCGTAGGAGGCGGACTCGAACGGGTTGGTGTCGTCGCCGGTGGTCAGGTACAGGTTGCCCTGCGCGTCGAAGTCGATGTCCCCGCCGACGTGGCAGCACAGGCCGCGGTCGTTGTCGACGGTGAGCACGACCTTCTCGCTCGTGAGGTCCAGCGTGTTGTCGGCCTTCAGCGTGAACCGGGAGAGGTTCAGATGGCCCTTCCAGGCGTTGAAATCGGCGGCGGTACCGGTGGCGGGCGCGTCGCCGGCGGGCGTCGACAGGGTCGGGGAGTAGTACAGCCAGACCCAGCGGTTCGAGGCGAAGCCCGGGTCCGCGGCCACGCCCTGGAGCCCCTCCTCGTCGTGGGTGTACACGGCGAGCTTGGCGGCGACCTTGGTGTTGCCCGCGGCGTCGGTGACGCGGACCGTGCCGTCGCGGGCGGTGTGGATCACCGACCGGTCGGGCAGCACCGCCAGGGACATCGGCTCGCCGAGCTCGGCGCTGCCGAGGGCCAGCTGGACCTGCTGATAGTCGCCGGCCGGGATGGGGATGGCGGTGGCGGCCGGGGCATCGGCCACGGCGGCCACGACGGAGCCGCCGAGGGCTAGCGAGGCCGCGGTGAGCAGCCGCCGCCACCGGCGCGAGGATGGTGCCATGTGCGGGTGTCCTTCCTGAGCTGTGGGGTTCAGCCAGGCAAGACGCGCGCCGATCGCGCTTGCGCACTCGTGGACGTGGGGCGCCGACCCTGTGTCCGTTTAGTTATGGGAGCTAACTAACCATCGATGACCCGGGCTGGCAATGCTCAAATTTCGATGCGCCTTCTGAAAAAAGAACCTCGCGGGTTTGTCGTTATGAAACCGTGATAGTTACCAAGATCCGTCACGTGTGGTAGCGATCACAGTGAACGTCTGCCCGATTTGATGGCGTTGGGGACCCGTAGCCACCCGGAAACGCTCCCGTAACCGACTACGGAGCGTCGAAATTTGCGTGATTCGGGGTTACCCGCCGGTAACGACCGGCCTTGTACCCGCGCGGGTGACCCGGCAACATCGTCCGCACGCCCCGACCCGGACTCTGGACCCTCTTGGAACACCCGGCTCCAAGAACCCGCCCGGCAGCCGCCAGAGACCGGTCCCGGACGGCGCGACGCGCGCGCCCGCACCCGCAGGAGCGCCGCACCACAGCACCCCGCGACAAGAGGAGCCCTACGTGTCCGTAGCTCAGGGCAGCGCGGTGAAGGGCCGCACGCGATGGAAGCGTTTCGCTACCGTCGTCGTGCCGGCCAGCTTCATCGCCGGCGCCATCGTCTTCGGCCAGGCGACCGGCGCGATCGCCGCGTCGTTCAATGTGTCCGGCAGTCAGTTCAAGGTCTCCGCCGACAAGCTCGAGGGCACCGGCTTCGTGCAGTACGGCGGCATGGCCACGGAGAAGGGCGGCAACCCGCAGAACCCGGCCGACCCGAAGAACCACCCGGTCGCCGTGTCCGGCATCGCTCACGCCAAGCTCTACAACCTCTGCCAGTCGGTGAAGGTGCCCGGCCTGCCGGTGACGATGGTCATCCACGCCGGCAAGGACGCGAAGAACCCGGCCGAGGCCACCGACCTGCTGATCGACCTGACGTCGCTCAAGGGTGACGCCACGTTCGACAACATCCAGATCGGCATCGACGCCTCCGACCTCACCAAGGGCGGCGCGAACGCCAAGGGCCTCCAGGGCGGCTTCGCCCAGCAGGCCGACGGTGTCGTCATCACCAACCTCAAGCAGGTTGCCTGGTCGACCACCGCCGGCACGTTCAAGCTCACCGGCCTCGACCTCGGCATCTCGACGGGCGCCAACGCCGAAGAGTGCTTCTGACCGTTCCACCAGGGCCCGCGGGTGACACCCGCGGGCTCCCTGTTTGTTGCCGCAGTTCTTGGAGGACCCAGTGACCCCCTCGCACGCTTCGGCCGGCTGGCGTGCCCAGCGACCGTTCTGGGGCGGGCTGTTCTTGCTGCTGTCGGGGCTGGAGCTCTTCGTCAGCGGCAATCTCAAGCTTGCGCTGGAGGTCCACTTCGGGCCGACCGGCTTCCTGTCGTACGTGATCCCGCTGATCATGCTGCTGTGCGGGGGGCTGACCTGGTTCAGCCCGCAGCAGCGGCTCTTCTACGGGATTCTCGGCACGGTCACGGCGCTGTACTCGCTGATCGGCCTCAACCTCGGCGGCTTCTTCCTCGGGACGGTGCTGGGTCTCGTGGGCGGCGGCCTGGCGGTCGCGTGGTCCCCGGCACCGGCGCCGGCTCCGTCTGACGACGATTCGTCTTCGGACTCGTCGGCTCCGGCTTCGGACGCCCCGATGTACTACGAGGACGCGCCGCTCGACGACATGCTGGGCGACGAGACTCGCGAGGTGCCGGCTCCCGCGGCCTGGTCGCGGTCCGGTGACTCCTTCGCCGACGACACGCGCGAAGTTCCGGCTCCCGCGGCCTGGCTGCGGTCCGGTGACTCCTTCGCCGACGACACGCGCGAGGTCCCGGCTCCCGCGGCCTGGCCGCCGCCGTCCGACGGTTACGACCGGCCGCCGTCCGGGGTGCTGCGCGACGAGATCCCGACGACGAACGTGAGCCCCCTGCACGACCGGCACGAGGGGAGCGGTGCGGGCAGCGCCGATGAGCAGCTCCCCCCATCGTCCGGCCCAGGTGATCTGCCCAAGCGGCGTTACCTGGGCCCGCTCCTGATGGCCATCGCCCTGACCGCCGCCCTGGTGGGCGCGGCCAACCGGGGCGGCTCCGCGTTCGCCGCCCCGGCCGCGTGCCCGACTTCGTCGGCGGCCAAGCCCGCGGGCAGCGCTCCCGCCACCACGGGCGCCCCGGCCAAGACCGAGTCAGCGGCGCCGGCCCCCACGCCGACGCCGACCCCCACCGAGGAGAAGAAGGGCCTGCTCGGCTGGCTCGGCGACCTCTTCACCGGCGGCGACGACAAGAACGAAGGGGCAACCGCGGAGGCCTCGGCCGTACCCACCACCAGCGCACCGGCCCCCCCGCCGGCGACGACCACGCCTGACACCAAGCCGAGCACGGCCAAGCCGTCGTCGACCCCGGCGTGCGGCCTGACGAGCGCGTCGCCGTCGCCGAACAACAAGAAGGCCCAGGTCGCCGCGGGCCAGCCCTTCGTCGCCGCCAAGCCCTCGATCCTGAAGGCGGACGTGATGACGATGGACGGCCTGACCTACGACGGCGTGGCCGACCTGCCGCGCAAGGACGGCACGACGGTGAAGGTGCTGGCCTTCACCATGAAAAACTCGGTCTCGACCCCGTTCGAGCTGGACACCCCGGGCGGCCCGAGGTTGCTCATCACCAAGAGCAGCAAACTGACGGTGGAGGGCGACGTAAAGTTCTACACAACGAGCTTTTCGGCGAACGTGCTGGGCTTGTTGCCGCTGACCTTCACGCCGTCGTTCCCGCCACCGCCGATCCCGCTGCCGGGCTTCTACACGGCGTGCACGATCGAGCTGGTCTTCGTGCAGTCCAACGTGCTGACGGCGCCGGACATGAACATCGCGTACGCGAACTGACACCCTTGCGAGAGAGCCCGGCCGCTTCGGTGGCCGGGCTCTTCTCATAGTCAGAATCACGAATACGACCTCACTGCCACCGGCCGACGCGTTCGCGGCAAGCGGCCGAAGGCCGGGCCGCCGCGCGCACCTTGGCAGTTCCATTTGGGTCTTCACCTGCGGTTATGCAGCCGTTATGGTCTTAGGGTCCGCCGCGCCTGGCCGTCTCCGTTCGAGGTGACGACGGCGGCGGGCCCGCCGAGTCGTGCTCGCACGAGCCGGGGAACCAAGCAAAACTGGGGTGAATCCGAGCGGCCAAGCGCCGCGAGGTAGGGCGATCCTCCCGCCCGAATCCGTCAGCTAACTCGGTAGGCGGCATCGGAAGGAGCATCGCGTGCAGACCCTCGCATGTCGCGACACCTCGGCCTCCGGCCCCGGAGAGCGGCCCTCACAGCAATCACACGGTACGGTCCGGCAACCGTTCAGGCGCGCCTGCTAACCGTCCCCTGTGGACGGTCGATGGCTCATGTGGCTCATGCCCTCGCTCCGTGCCGACCGGATCCGTCTGTCGAGGTTGTTCGTGAAATATCGCTATCCACACGGTCCTGCCCCCCGTCACCGCCAACACCAGCGCCGCGGCCGCCATTCGGCGGCCCGCAAGAGGATCGGCCTCCGATCGGCCGCGGTCGTCGTCGCGTTCTCGGCGATCGGTGCGTTGTTCGTATCCGTGTCGCCGGGCAACCGGCCGGCCACCGTGGTCCAGGTCGACGCCGTGCAGCGGGGCGACGGCGGGCGCGCGGCGTTTGCCGAGAACCGGGCATCGCGTGGCGGAGCGCGCACGGGCGACCAGTCCAGCCAGCAACCGGCGGCTCCGGCCGGCGCACAACCGACTCAGTCGCCGGCGCCGGGCGCGGCTTCCGCCGCACCGACCAAGGCCTCGCCATCGCCGACCGTCCACACGCCCATCGGCGGGCTGGCCCAGGCCGAGATGGACAACGCCGTCACGATCATCCAGGCCGGGCAGCGGTTGGATCTGCCGGAGCGCGCGTTCGTCGTCGCGATCGCCACCGCGCTGCAGGAAAGCCATCTGCACAACCTCGCGAACTCCAACGTTCCGGAGTCGCTCAAACTCCCCAATGAGGGAGTCGGAAGCGACCACGACTCGGTCGGCCTGTTCCAGCAGCGGCCGAACTGGGGCACCGTCGCTCAGCTCATGAATCCGGCCGAGGCGGCACGCCGCTTCTACGCGGCGCTGGTGCAGGTCCAAGGCTGGGAACAGATGTCCGTCACGGTGGCGGCACAGACCGTGCAGGTATCGGCGTTCCCGGACGCCTACGCCCAGTGGCAGACCCTCGCCGGACAGATCGTGGACGCTGTCGCGTAGCTGGTGCGCCGCCACTCACACCCCGTAGGACGAGTTTGGCGCGGTGCGGCCGGGGTAACCGAGCGCGTCCGCCCTGACCGCCGTGGAGGTGGAGTATGACTGTGGAAATGACCCGGTTGGCGAACGAGTCGACGGAGTACCGCGCCGCTCGCGAGGAGCTGCGGCAGGCCGAGATCGACCTGATGCGCCAGCGCGAGCGGGTGGCCGAGTTGCGCCGTGGGCTGCCGGCGGGGACGGCGGTCGAAGATTATGTTTTCGAGGAAGGCCCGGCCGATCTGGCCGCGGGGGACGAGCCGGTCCGTCAGGTCAGGCTGAGCGAGCTGTTCATCGGGCCCGATCGGCCCTTGATCGTCTATCACTTCATGTACGGCAAGGCCCAGCACTCGCCGTGCCCGATGTGCACGATGTGGATCGACGGGTTCAACTCCGTTGTCGACCATTTGTCCCAGAACGCCGACTTCGTTGTCGTGGCCGCCGCCGACGTACCGACGCTGCGGTTCCATGCCCGGGCTCGAGGTTGGGATCGGCTCCGGCTGCTCAGCGCGGGCGACGGCACGTTCAAGTACGACCTGGCCAGTGAGGACGAAGCGGGGGCCCAGGACTCGACCATCTCGGTCTTCACGCGGCAGGCCGACGGGACGGTAAGGCATTTCTACACTTGCCATCCGTGGATGTCGGCCGACATCCGTGAGCGCGGCGTGGACCTGCACAGCCCGGTGTGGCACCTGCTCGACCTGACGCCCGCGGGGCGGGGCGGGTGGTACCCCGAGCTGCACTACGAGTCTTGAAAGAAGTGCCGCGCCGAGCGGGGCGTGTTATTGACGGCCCCTCGACGTGGCGCCAAGCCATCGGTCAGTAGGCGACGCTGATCCGGGTCTTGGGGTGCCCGGCCGTCTCGATCTCGTCGATGAACGCGACGGCGTAGTCCTCGGTACTGATGCGGCTGTTGCCTTCGGCGTCGGTCAGCAGGGCGTCACCGCCGACGCGGAAGGTTCCGGTGCGTTCGCCGGGGGCGATGTTCGCGGCGAGCCGCCCGCGTGTCGTTATCGCCAATACGGGGCTTGGGTTGCCGAGCTCAGTCGGTGCGGGGTCGGGTCGTTCGGAGCGTCAGGCCATGTGTCGTTCTCGTACGGTTCTGGGGCGTTGGCGTAGGGCTCGGGCACGTTCGCGTGGGGCGCGGGGGCCGTGCGGTAGCGGGCGGCCGGCTCTGGTTCGGCGTCCCGGTACGGGTCTGCCAAGCCGAGCCCGTCGATGCCCACCGGACGGTCCTCTGCCGGCGCCTTCTCGGGCGCCGAGCCGGCGGGTCGTGGCCAGCTTCGCCAGCGCTGCCCGCTGATTGCGCCGATGAGCAGCAGCACGCCCACCACCATGGTGGTACCTGTTCGTATCGGCGCGGCCAGATCGAGGTGGCGACCTGCCACCCACACATCGTCGCTGAACAGGTCCACCACTCGTGATGGTGCGACAAGCAGCATCGTGTAGCTCGATGCGTACACGACGCCGATCACCGTCGCCCCGAGTGGGGAGAACCGTAGCGTGCCGAGAACGCCCAGCAGCAGTCCGGCCGCGGCCAGCAGCAGCAAGGGCCGCAGGAAATCGTCAGGGCGCAGGGCGCTGCCGTGACTCGCGCCGGTGAATGCGTCGGCCGACCGTTCTTGTCCGAGTGCCAGCAGCACCCAGGCCAGTGGAGCGACGACGATCGCAGCGATCAGGGTTCGAATGTGCCGCATGCCCAGCTCCTACTGCATCGTGAGTTTCTTACTCGTCCAAAGGGCGTTCAACCGCCGCGTACCGTTACACCACTGTCGATTTTGCCCGGCGTGAAGCGCTGAGCACCTGCCCGGTGACTTGGAGCGACTTCGGGTGCGTGAGGACGGCCGCTGCCAGGCGTACATGTGAGCGAGCACAGCACCTCTTGACGGACGCGCATACGGCGCAAACAATACGGGCTCTGTTAGCGCTAACATTCGCATCCCTTGAGGAATCCGCCATGCGACGAGCGTTTCCTTTCCTGGTGTCCGTCGGCGTGCTGATCGGACTGGTCGGCGGACTCATGCCGGCCGGGCCGGCGGCGGCCGCCGACGTGGACGTCACCAGCGGCCTGCTGGTGCGGTACGACCTGACCCAGACCTCCGGTACCACCGTGACCGACGGCTCCGGCAACGGCAACAACGGCACGCTGGCCGGCGGCGGCACGTGGACCGGCGCGAACGGGCTCGCGCTCGACGGCGTCGACGACTCCGTGAAACTGCCGGACAACCTCATGGCCGGGCTGTCGGCCATCACCGTCTCGGTCGACGTCTACGTCGACCCGGTGCAGCAGACGCCGTACTTCATCTGGGGCCTCGGCAACTCCGCGACCTCGTCGTCCGGCACCGGCTACCTGTTCGCCAGCGGCGACGCGTTCCGCGCCGGCATCACCACGACCAACTGGGCCGGGGAGAAGGTGACCGGCAAGGGCGCGAACCTGGCTCGGGGCGTGTGGAAGTCGGTCACCTACACGCAGACCGGCACCACCGGCACCCTCTACGAGGACGGCGTGCAGGTCGCCCAGAACACCGCCGTCACCGTTCTGCCCAGCGCCGTGGGCAACGGCACGACGGTCAACAACAACCTCGGCAGGTCCAACTACGCCGGCGACCGGTACCTCAAGGGCAGGGCGCTGAACTTCCGGGTGTACAACCGGGCGCTCAGCGCCGCGGAGGTGTCCGCGATCGCGCTGCCGGACGGCCGGCGGGTCGCCGCCGACGCCGACGCCCTCGACCTCGGCGACCTGTCGAAGGTGACCGGCAACCTGACCCTGCCGAGCGCCGGCGCGTACGGCTCGACGATCGCCTGGGCCTCCAGCGACCCCGCCACGATCAGCCCGACCGGCGCGGTGGCCCGCCCGGCTGCGCCGGCCGGGCCGGCCCAGGTGACCCTGACCGCGACGCTCACCCGCGGCTCGAGCAGCCAGACCAAGGCGTTCACCGCCACCGTGCTGCCGCAGGAGTCGGACCAGAGCCGGACCGACGCGGCGGCGGCCGCGCTGTCGGTGGTGCACGCCGACGACGTACGGGGCAACCTCACCATGCCCGCCACCGGGCTCGACGGCGCCGCCGTGACCTGGCGCTCCGACCGGCCGGCGATCGTCGCGCCGGACGGCGCCGTGCACCGGCCGGCCCACGGCGACGGCGACGCGCGGGTGACGGTGACCGCCACCGTCACCCTTGGTACCGCCACCGCCGAACGGGCCATCGAGCTCACCGTGCGCGAACTGCCCGCGCCCGCCCCGTACGCCGGGTACGCCTTCAGCTACTTCACCGGCAACTCGATCGCCGGCGAGAAGATCTACTTCGCGGCCAGCCGCGGCAACAACGCCCTGCGCTGGACCGAGACCAACGGCGGACAGCCGAAGCTGGAGTCGTCGTACGGCACCCTGGGGCTGCGCGACCCGTTCCTCATCCGGTCCCCGGAGGGCGACCGGTTCTTCCTGATCGCCACCGACCTGTCCATCGCGCGCAACGGCGACTGGGACGTCGCCCAGCGCAAGGGCAGCCGGTACCTTGAGGTCTGGGAGTCCACCGACCTGGTCAACTGGTCCGCGCAGCGGCACGTGCTCGTCTCGCCGCCGATCGCCGGCAACACCTGGGCGCCCGAGGCCTACTGGGACGAGGCCCGCGGCGAGTACCTGGTGTTCTGGGCCTCGAAGCTGTATGCCGAGAACGACCCGAACCACACCGGCGACACGTACAACCGGATGCTGGCCGCGACCACCCGCGACTTCGTGACGTTCACCGAGCCGGCCATCTGGCAGGACCCGGGCGCGTCGCGGATCGACTCGACGGTCATCAAGGCCGGCGACACCTACCACCGCTTCACCAAGGACGAGGGCGGCGGCGGCACCGGCTGCTCCGACATCATCCAGGAGAAATCATCCTCGCTGACCGCGGTCGACCTGCCGGGCAAGCCGTCCTGGTCGATGGTGGACTCGTGCATCGGCCGCGACGCGGGCACCTCCGCCGTCGAGGGGCCGACGGTGTTCAAAGCGAACCCGGGCGACACCTCCGGCTCGGCGTACTACCTGTTCGTCGACGAGTACGGCGGCCGCGGCTACATCCCACTCGGAACCGACGACCTGGCCAACCCGAACTGGCGCGTCCCGGCGTCGTACAGCCTGCCGGCCAGCCCCCGCCACGGCACGGTCATCCCCGTCACCCAGCGGGAGCTCGACGCCCTCATCGACGCGCCGCCGCCGGTGCGCCGAACCGACCAGGGCCTGGTCGCGCACTACCCGCTCAACCAGACGACGGGTACCACGGTCACCGACGACTCCGGCAACGGCTACCACGGCACCCTCGTCGGCGACGCCGGCTGGAGCGACGGCGCTCTCGCTCTCGGCGGCGCAAACGGCCACGTCCGGCTGCCCGACAACCTGATGTCCGGGCTGAACGAGATCACCGTCTCGCTGGACGTGAACATCGCCGCCGACCAGGCAACGCCGTACTTCATCTGGGGTATGGGCAATACCGACGCCGGCGGTGCGGGCAACGGCTACCTGTTCACCACCGGTGACAACTACCGGACGTCGATCAGCCTGAAGAACTGGACCGGCGAGGAGACCGCCGGCAGCTCGAGCGCCGTGCCGCGCGGGGTGTGGAAGACCCTGACGTACACCCTGGACTCCGGCGGCACCGCCCGGATCTATCTCGACGGGGTCCGGGTCGCCGAGCAGACCGGGCTGGTCAACCGGCCCGGCGACATCGGCAACGGCCGGACCACGGCCAACTACATCGGCCGTTCCCTCTACGCGGCCGACAAGTACCTCAAGGGCCGGGTCCGTGACTTCTCCATCTACGGCCGGGCGCTCACCGACGCCGAGGTCGCCGGCCTCGGCTCGAACGCCACACGCGTCACCGGAGTGCAGCTGGGCAGCCTGAAGGTCCCGGCGGTGATCGACGCGGCGACGAGCACCATCACCCTGCCGGTCACGCCGGGCACCGACCTGCGCGGCCTCGACCCGGTGTACGTCGTCGCGCCCGCCTCGACGGTCGCGCCGGCCGGCCCGCGGGACTACTCGTCACCAGTCACGATCACCGTCACCAGCGCGGCCGGCGCGACCCGGCAGTGGACCGTACGGGCCGTGGAGATGCGCTCACCGGTGCTGCCCGGGTTCAACGCCGACCCGAACATTGTCCGGTTCGGCGACACCTACTACATCTACGCCACCACGGACGGCTTCCCCGGCTGGAGCGGCTCGTCGTTCAAGGTGTGGTCGAGCCCGAACCTGGTCGACTGGACCGAGCACGGCACGATCCTCGACCTCGGCCCGGACGTCGCGTGGGCGGACAGCAACGCGTGGGCGCCCGCCGCGATCGAGCAGGGCGGGAAGTTCTACCTGTACTTCTGTGCCGCGCAGAGCATCGGGGTGGCTGTGTCCGACTCGCCGCTCGGGCCGTTCGCCGACGCGCTGGGCCGCCCACTGGTGAACAAGGCCGACTACAACGGGGCGCAGCAGATCGACCCGGCCGTGTTCACCGACGACGACGGGCAGAGCTACCTGTACTGGGGCAATGGCAACGCCTACGTCGTGCCGCTCAACGCGGACATGATCTCCTACGACGTGACCAAGCGGGTGCAGCTGACCGGCCTCACCGGCTTCCGCGAGGGCCTGTTCATGCACAAGCGCAACGGCACCTACTACCTGTCCTGGTCCATCGACGACACCCGCAGCGAGAACTACCGGGTCGGGTACGGCATCGGCACCGGCCCGCTGGGGCCGTTCACCGGCAAGGGTGAAATCCTCGCCAAGGACGCAAGCCAGGGCATCCTCGGCACCGGGCACCACTCGGTGGTCCAGGTCCCCGGAACCGACGACTGGTACATCGCCTACCACCGCTTCGCGATCCCGGGTGGCGACGGCACGCACCGGGAGACCACGATCGACCGGCTGTACTACAACGCCGACGGCACGATCCGGCCGGTGGTCCCGACGCTGACCAGCGTGACCCCGCTGCACTACGAGGGCGGGCAGCCGGAGGCCACCGTTGCGCGGGCCGGCATCGAGGGCTGGTACGGCGCCGGCGCGGCCCTGACCCTCAGCGCCGGCCCGGCGGTGCGGCTGGTGGAGTACCAGATCGACGGCGGCGGCTGGTTCCCGTATCGCGACCCGGTCCCGCTGCCGGCCGGCACGCACCGCGTCGACTACCGCGCGCAGGGCGTCAATCTGCTGTGGAGCGACCCGTGGACGCTGACGGCCAAGGTCGACCCGGTCGCGCCGACCGTCGCCGCGACCCTGTCGGCGCCGGCGACGTACCGGACCGTGACCATCACCGGCGCCGACGCCGACTCCGGGGTGGCCCGGACGGAGTACCAGCTGGACGGCGGATCGTGGCAGAGCTACTCGCTGCCCGTGGTGGTCGACGCCGCGGCGCACGTGGTCCGCTTCCGGGCGACCGACCGCGCCGGCAACACGAGCGAGGAGGGTGTACTGCAGGCGCCGGCCCTGGCGCCGGCACCGGCCGCCTGGCTACCCCCGGAGGTGCTCGGGGCACCCAAGGTCGGCCACGTCCTCACCGCCACGGCGGGTGCGTGGAAGCAGTGCGACCTCACGTTCACCTACCAGTGGCTGCGCGACGGCGCGCCGATCGCCGGCGCGACCGGACAGCGGTACACCGTCCAGGCCGCCGACATCGGCCACCGCCTGTCCGTGGAGGTGACGGCGACCCGCACCAACACCATTCCCGGGGTCGCGCGGTCGCGGGAGACCGCCGTGGTACGCAAGTCTTCGTAGGCCCGGTGCGGCTGCGGGGCGGACGCGTGAAGCGCGTCCGCCCCGCTGGCTGATCGTCACTTATCGCCGCCCACTGCCGTACGGGCGAGTGAGGATCTCCAGGTTGTGCCCGTTCGGGTCGTCGAAGTACACCCCACGGCCGTCGTCGCGGTGGTTGATCTGCTTCGGCTGGTCGTGGTGCGGATCGGCGTAGAAGGCGACCCCCGCCTCCCGGATCCGGCCGAAAATGGCGTCGAACTCGTCCTCCGAGACCAGAAACGCGTAGTGCTGAGCGGTGACGGGCTCGCCGCCGGTGTCCATGAAGTCCAACGTGACGCCGTTGCTCACCTCGACCGGGATGAACGGGCCGAGGCGAGGGCGTACCGGCACCCCCAACATCGTGGCCAGGAACTCGGCGGATGCCTCCTTGTCGCGGGCCGCGACGATCGTGTGGTTGAGCTGTACGGACATCGCAATGCCTCCCAACGCAGGCGCTACTCGACATGCTGGCTACCCCGCAAATCCCCGGAATATGCCTGATTTGTCATCTCGGGCCGCCGGGCCGTCCCGTCGCCGCGGCACTCACTGCCACCGCTCGCGATAGTCGGCGCAAGCGCTCACGAACTCGCAATAGCCAACGCGCGCTATCAATAGTTGGAAACAGTCAACATGAACGCCCATAAGCTCCCAGTACGCTGCTGGTGATTATCCTCGACGGCCATAAATGCACGGTTCTGCCTCTGGTGGAGGGCCCGATTCATCGTGCATGATGGCCCGAGTTCCGCCGCGTTCCCACTAGTTCCCGCGCATTCCCCCATGTTCCCGAGTTTCCCCGAACGCAAGGGGCCAACAATGAGTGGTCAGCCAAGACGCTGGATCGTAGCCGCCTGCGCCACGGTCGCCGCCGCCGCCGTCGGCGCGACGGCCACCACCCCGGCCTCGGCGCAGTCGGCCTCCGCAAGCGACACGGTGCAGATTCAGCCGGTTGAGAGCAACATCGCTGGAAAGCCGTGGGTGACGTACACGGCCAGTACGGGGCGGAAGACTGCGTCCCTCGCCGCTGACTCGGACGAGACAACGGCATGGAAGGCCACCGGGCAAAGCAACCAGTGGCTCCGTCTCGATCTGGGCGGCGCTTACGACAACCTGCGCAAGGTCCGCGTGGTGTTCCCGAGCCCGAAGGCAACGTACCGGTACGTCGTGGAGGCTTCGGCCAACGGCGGTGCGTGGACGACGATCGCGGACCACTCGCACAACACGACGGCGGGCCCCGGTGAAGACCAGTTCACCCGCCCCGGGATTCGCTTCTTGAGAGTGAAAATTACAGGTGCGTCCGCGGGCGCGGAGATCGGCGTCTCCGAGTTCAAGGTCTACAACTATCTTCGTCCGGACCTCGTCGCCGGCGCGGACATCTCCTACGCCGACCAGGACGACAACCAGGACCATCTGACCTACTACGTCGACGACCCGGCCACCGCGACGGATGTGCTCACGTCCGCGCGCAACGCCGGCATGCGCTACGTGCGCCTGCGCGTGTTCAACACTCCGCGCGACGAGAAGACGGGCAACTACCTCAACCCGGCCTACCAGGGGCCCGATCGCACGCTGGACGTTGCCAAGCAGGTGAAGAACCTGGGCCTGGGCCTGGGTATCGACCTGCACTACTCGGACTCCTGGGCCGACCCGAGCAAGCAAGCCAAGCCGGCGGAATGGGCGTCGCTGCCGTTCGACCAGCTCGTGACGGCGGTCCACGACTACACGCGCGACTACATCGAGCGGCTCGTGGCGCAAGGCACCGTTCCTGACAAGGTCGCCGTCGGCAACGAGCTGATCAAGGGATTCCTATGGGGATCAGAGCGCGCCGAGCCATGGTTCACCGACCCGGCCGACTGGTGCTACGACTGCTACTTCAACCACGACCCCACGTTCGTCTCCAAGCCTGGCGGCGGCATCGACTGGGATGACTGGAAGTCCACCGACCCCGCGAAACGAGCCGCCTACGAGGCCTCGTGGGACAGGTTCACCACCCTGCAGGCGGCCGGCATCCGGGCCGTCCACGAGGTCGCCGCCGCCAACCACGTGCACATCGGCATCGAGACCCACGTCATCATCGACAACGGCCAGTTCGAGAGGACCCAGGAGTTCTGGAACCAGTTCCTGCGCCGCCTCAAGGCCAAGGGCCAGAACATCGACGTCATGGGCTTCTCGTACTACTCGGAGTGGCACGGTACACCGGACGTCTTCGAGTCGGAACTCCAGACACTTGCCGCGCAACACCCCGGCTACAAGATTGATATCGCGGAGACCGCGCACCCGTCCGCTTTCACGGACCCCATCCCCAACTCGCCGTACCCCGTTTCCGTGCAGGGCCAGGCGGACGCACTGCTTCGGGTCTTCCAGATGGTGAACGACTTGCCCGACAATCGCGGCCTTGGCGCACTTGTCTGGGAGCCGGCGCATTTCCAGTCGATGGTCAATTGGGGAACATCGGCCTGGCCCTTGATTCAGTGGAACGCGTCGATCAAGGTCTACGGCGTCATTCCCCCTGCTCCGACATCGGTCAACGCACCACCGCCGAGCCTGTAGGACGCGACGCTGCTCGGGTACAGCCCCTAGATCCGGGCCAGGGCCGCGCTGAGCGGGTCCAGGCCGAGCGAGCCCAGGTTGAGCGCGTCGCGGTGGAACGCCCGCAGGTCGAAGTCCGAGCCCTTGCGGGCCTGGGCGTCGGCCCGGGCGGTCAGCCAGGCGCGCTCGCCGAGCTTGTAGGAGGGGGCCTGCCCGGGCCAGCCGAGGTACCGGTTGAGCTCGAACCGCAGGCTCTTCTCCTCCACGCGGCAGTGCGCGCGCAGGAACTCCCAGCCGAGCTCCGGCGTCCAGCGCTCGCCCGGCGCGAAGCCGAACGGGTTGTCGCGCGGGATCGGCAGCTCGAGGTGCATGCCGATGTCGACGATCACGCGGGTCGCGCGGAACGCCTGGCCGTCGAGCATGCCGAGCTTGTCGCCGGGGTCGGCGAGGTACCCGAGCTCGTCCATGAGCCGCTCGGCGTAGAGCGCCCAGCCCTCGCCGTGGCCGGACGACCACGCGAGCACCCGGCGCCAGCGGTTGAGCAGCTCGGCGCGCACGTACGTCTGGGCGATCTGCAGGTGATGGCCTGGTACGCCCTCGTGGTAGACCGTCGTGACCTCGCGCCAGGTCGAGAAGCTGTCCACGCCCTGCGGCACGGCCCACCACATGCGGCCCGGGCGCGTGAAGTCCTCGCTCGGGCCGGTGTAGTAGATGCCGCCGTCCGAGGTCGGGGCGAGCATGCACTCGATCGCGCGGACCTGCTCCGGGATGTCGAAGTGGTGGCCGTTGAGCTGCTCCACGGTGGCGTCGGCGAGCTGCTGCATCCAGTCGCGGAACGCCTCCTTGCCCCGGATCACCCGGATCGGGTCGGAGTCGAGGGCCGCGACCGCCTCGTCGACCGAGCCGCCCGGCACGATCTTGTCGGCGACGGTGCGCATCTCCGACTCGAGGCGTGCGAGCTCGTCGAAGCCCCAGGCGTACGCCTCGTCGAGGTCGACCGTCGCGCCGAGGAAGTAGCGGGAGGCGAGCTGGTACCGCTCCCGCCCAGCGGCCTCCTTGGGCCGGCCGAGCGGGGCGAGCTCGCGGCGCAGGAACTCGCCCGTCTCCACGGTGGCGGCCCGCGCGGCCTCGGCCCGGGCCGCGAGCTCGCCGGCCAGGGCCGGGTTCTCGGCGCCGATGCGGGCGGCCAGGTCGGGGTAGAAGTTGTCGCCCTCGAGGTCGGCCCAGACCTCGCACTGCTTGGCGACCTCGACGATCTGCTTGGCCGGGGCGATGTTGCCGCGCTGGGCCTCGTGCATGAGGGTCTGACGCCACTGGGCCAGCGCCTTCGGTACCCCACCCAGCCGGGCGAGAATGTTGGCGACGGCCTCCTCACCGCTGGTCGGCATGAGGTCGAACGAGCTCCGCACCCCGTGCAGCGGGCTGGAGATCACGTTGACGTCGCTGGTCAGGTCGCCGGCCTCGTAGCGCTCCAGGGCCAGCCCGAGGCGCTCCTGCATGGCCTCCTTCGCGACCCGCTCGGTCTCGCTCGCCGGCGTCTCGGCCCCGAGCGCGATGAGGGCGGCGCGGTCGAGGTCGGCGAGCGCGGCGAAGCCGTCCGGGGAGAGGTCGGTCAACTCGTGGTCGTGGCCGGCCACGCCGACGAAGGTCGCCCCGATCGGGTCCAGGGGCGCCCACTGCTCGACATATCGGTTGGCGATGTCATCGATAGAACCCACGGGCCGACCCTACAGGCCAATTCGCAACCCGTGGCTGGGGCCGGGCGACAGTCTTTCGGCTTTAGGGCAGAGTAAGGGCCATGACGAGTCCCGCCCCTGACAGCAAGCGCTGGCTGCCCGCCTTTGCCGCCGTCGCCCTGATCTGGGGCACGAGCTTCATGTTCATCAAGGACGCGCTCACGGGACTCCCGCCGGTCTACATCGCGCTCTACCGCATCGCCCTGGGCGCGCTGGCCCTGCTGCTGTTCCTGGCGGTCCGCCGGCTGCCGCTGCCCCGCGGGGCCCGGCTGTGGGGCCATTTGTTCCTCTTTTCGCTGTTCGCGGCGACGGTACCGTTCACACTCTTCGGCTACGCCGAGCAGCGCGTGCCATCGGTGCTCGCGGGCATCTGGAACGGCACCGCGCCCCTCACCACCCTGCTGGTGACCCTGGTCGCGGTCCGGTCCCAGCGCCCGAGCCGGCGCCAGATCGGCGGCCTCCTGACTGGCTTTCTAGGTGTACTCGTAGTGCTCGGCGTATGGGAAGGAGTCGGCGGCAGCTCACTGTCCGGCCAGCTCATGCTGCTGGCGGCGGTCGTCTGCTACGGGATCGCGTTCAACTACACGCGCTGGCTGATGCAGCACTTCGACATCTCGCCGTTCCAGCTCTCGACCGGGCAGCTCATCATGTCGACGCTGCACCTGGTCATCGCGGCCCCGCTCATCGCCGGGCTCCCGCCCTCGCCGCTCTCGCTGACGCCGCGGGTGTGGCTGGGCGTGTTCGCGCTGGGCGTGTTCGGCACCGGCATCGCCTTCGGCCTCAACTACTACGTCGTGCAGACGGCGGGCGTGACGACGGGTTCGATGGTGACGTACTTCCCGCCGTTCGTGGCCGCCATCGCCGGAACGGTGTTCCTGGGCGAGCACCTGACCTGGCACCAGCCGGTGGGCGGTCTGATCGTGCTGTGCGGCGTCGGGATCTCCCAGGGCCTACTTGTGCGACGCCGTCCACGCAAGCAGCTCATCGACGGGCAGCGTGTTGAGGATCCGGTCCGCGGGCACGCCGCAGGCGACGGCGCGGGCGCACCCGTTGGCGAGCCAGTCGAGCTGCCCGGGGGCGTGCGCGTCGGTGTCGATGGTGAACCGGCAGCCGGCCTCCAGCGCTAGCCGGAGCAGCCGCTTGGGCGGGTCGAGCCGCTCGGGCCGCGAGTTGATCTCGATCGCCTTGTCGTGCTCGACCGCCGCCGCGAACACCTTCTCGGCGTCGAACCGGCTCTCGGCCCGCGTACCCCGCCCGCCGGTGATGAGCCGCCCGGTGCAGTGCCCGAGGATGTCCATGCGCGGATTCGCGAGCGCGTTGACCATCCGCCGCGTCATGACCTCGGGCTCGTCCTTGAGGCTGCTGTGCACGGATGCGACCACGACGTCGAGCCGGTCGAGCAGCTCGTCGGTCTGGTCGAGCGAGCCGTCCGCCAGGATGTCGACCTCGATCCCGGTGAGCAGCCGGAACGACATACCGAGATTGCCGAACCCGGCGTTGACGTCGGCGACCACGTCCAGCTGCTCGGCGAGCCGCTCGGCCGACAGCCCCCGTGCCACGGTGAGCCGGGGCGAGTGGTCGGTGAGCACGAGGTACTCGTGCCCGAGCTGCGCCGCGGCCATGGCCATCTCGTCGATCGGCGACCCGCCGTCGCTCCAGTCGGAGTGCGCATGGCAGTCCCCGCGCAGCGCCCGCAGCAGCCCCGCCGTCTCGTCGTCGAGGTCCTGCCCGGCCGTAGCCTCCAGCCGGCGCAGGTAGACCGGCTCCTCCCCGTTGAGCGACTCGACGACACACCGGGCCGTGACATCGCCGATGCCCGCGATCTCGGTGAGCGTGCCCGCCGCCGCCCGAGCGGCGAGCTCCCCTTCGGGCAGCTTGAGCAGCTTGGTCGCGGCGCCACGAAACGCGCGCACGCGATAGGTCTTCTCATGGGCGCGCTCGAGCAGAAACGCGATGCGCCGCAGATCGGCAATCGGATCACGCGCTGACGGCATAGGCCCCACGCTACTTGGAGTGGGCCTGGCCCCACCCACACCGGGGCCCAGACGGATACTGCGCGACCGCCGTTCTTCCTAGCTTTTAGGCATGACTTCGACGCCGCTCCGCCTGCTGCAGCTGTTCACCGCCCTCTCCGCCGCCCTCCTGGCCGCGACCGCAATCCTGTCCGCGACGGACCCGGCCGCCGTGAACGGCGTGGTCTGGATCCGGGCGGCGGGCATCCTGCTCCTGTCCCTGCTGGCCCTGCGCTGGGCATCCCAGCTGCGCACCGGCCACCGAGGCGCGTACCGGCGGCTCCTGTGGGTGTCGATCGCGGGCTCCCTGGGGATCGCCGCGCTGGCCCTGCTGCCGGACAGCCCGTTCCCGCTGTGGTTCCGCATCGAGCAGTCGATCCAGGGCCTGGTACTGCTGACCTTGGCCGCAACCCTGCTACGCCCAAGCGTCCGAGCCGCCGTCCGCTGAGTTCCAACGACACTTCACTTAACTGGGATATATATTCCATTAATGCGCAGTGAAGCCCCGAGCCTGCTGCCCCTCTTCCGCTCGCAGCACCAGGCCGAGCTGCTGACCTGGCTCTACTTGCACCCACGGGAGGAATACCAGGCCACCGAGCTGGCCGGTCGCCTGGGCGTTCCGCTCTCCACCTTCCACCGCGAGGCGCAGCGGCTGGTGACCGCCGGCTTGATCCATGACCGCCGGGTCGGCCGGACGCGACTGCTGAGGGCGGCGACCGACCATCCCGTCGCAAAGGCCCTGAGCCAGCTGCTGTTGCTGACGTTCGGTCCGCAGACCGTAGTCGGCGAGGCGTTCGCGGACGTGCACGGCGTACGACGCGTCTACATCTACGGCTCCTGGGCGGCACGGCACGAGGGTGAGCCGGGTGCACTGCCCAACGACGTGGACGTACTGGTGATCGGCACCTCCGCGCGAGCCGCGGTGTACGAGGCGGCAGACGCGGCCCAGGATCGTCTAGGCCTGCCGGTCAACCCAACGGTGCGATCGCCGCAGCAGTGGCAGGATGCTTCAGACGCCCTGATCCAGCAGATCAGGGCGTCACCGCTGGTAACAGTCATCGACCGTGACGCCGCCAACTAGCCCACGGGGGCGTCGCCGAGCGGAAGGACCACAATGCCTCAGTGGGCGCAGGGAGCCGACAAGATCCGAGAGCTACTACAGCTCGGCGACCTGCAGAAAATCCAAGGTGCAGACGCAAACGGCGAGCCGCTGCTCGACAAGGCCCACCGGACCCTGCTTTCGGCTGTCGTCCTGGCCGACAAGGATCCGGACAGCAGTTACACGTTGGCCTACGATGCGGCCCGGTTCGCATGTACCGCACTGCTAGCGCAGCAGGGCCTGCGGCCGACCAGCAAGGGCGGCCACTATGCAATCGAACAGGCGGTACGCGCCCAGTTCCAGGACCACTTCCGTCGCTTCGGCGCGCTACGACGAAGGCGCAACGAGCTTGAGTACCCGTCGGCGCAAGAGATCGGCACCACCCCGACCGAGGCTGCCGAGGCGCACGACGAGTCCCGATCGATCATCGAGGCGGCCGGGAAGCTCCTGCCTCATCTGAGCTTCTTCTGAGCCAGCATCCAGCGTGGGCTCGGGGGACTGGAAAGCCGAACGCCCGGTCGCCTCCTGCTAGAGGTGCCGGGCGTTTTGGCTGGTCCTGCTGGCGGTGGCGCGGGGATTCGAACCCCGGGAGGGCTTGCACCCTCACACGCTTTCGAGGCGTGCTCCTTAGGCCACTCGGACACGCCACCGTCGAAGAGGTTACCTGACTCCACCCGGGCGTCCGCGCGGGGGCTCATCGTTTGGCAGGATCAACCTATGAGCACGCACATCGGCGCTGAGCCGGGTCAGATTGCTGAGCGGGTCCTTATGCCGGGAGACCCCCTCCGGGCGAAGTGGATCGCCGAGACGTACCTCAAGGATGCCCGTTGCTACTCCACCGTCCGCAACATGCTCGGGTACACCGGGACGTTCGAGGGCGTCGCGGTCTCCGTGCAGGGGTCGGGCATGGGCATGCCGTCCGCGAGCATCTACGCGCACGAGCTGATCAACGACTACGGGGTCAAGGCGCTCATCCGCGTCGGCAGTTGCGGGGCCATCCGCGAGGAGCTCAAGCTGCGGGATGTCGTTGCCGCCATCGGGTCCAGTACCGACTCCAATATGAACCGTGCGCGGTTCGACGGGCTCATCGACTACGCGCCCGTGGCCGACTTCGGGCTGCTGCGCACGGCCGTTGACGTTGCGGCCGAGCAAGGGGTTCAGATGCGGGTCGGGCCGATCCTCGCCGCGGACGCGTTCTACACCGACCGACCCGACCTCTACGACCGTCTCGCCGACTACGGGGTGCTCGCCGTGGAGATGGAGTCGGCGGCGCTGTACACCATCGCCGCTCGGTTCAATGCTCGCGCGCTCACGCTGCTCACGGTGTCGGACCACATCAAGACGGGCGAGCGTACGACGGCGCAGGAGCGGGAGCAGACGTTCTCGCAGATGGTTGAGATCGCGCTCAAGACGATCATCAAGTAGGACCGGAAATAAGGTATAAATCCGATATGTCGCGGCGCGCCAGCGCCCGACATATCGGGCCCGAGGTTGCCGGAATGTCGGGCATGAGACGCGCGACGCGGCGACGGGTCCGCATGTGCGGGCCCAGCGCACGGCGCGACCAGGGCTCGGGCACAGAGGCGCGCGGCGTGAGGGGCCGAAGTGCGACCCCGCGCGGCCCGTCGGGGCCGGGGCGCAGCGGTGCGTGGCGCGCGACGGAGCCCAGGTGCAGCCGCGCGCGACGGGGCTCGGGCGCAGCCGCGCGCGACGGGGCTCGGGTGCAGCCGCGCGCGACGGGGCTCGGGCGCAGCCGCGCGCGACGGGGCTCGGGTGCAGCCGCGCGCGACGGGGCTCGGGCGCAGCCGCGCGCGACGGGGCTCGGGCGCAGCCGCGCGCGACGCGGCAGCGCCCGAGATGCCGGACCTCTACGCCGCCAAGGCCGTCGTCGGAGACAAGCGAGCCGCCCGCATCGCCGGATAGAGGCCCGCCACCACGCCGATCAGCAGTGTCGCCCCGAACGCGCCGAGCAGTGACCACCACGGCAGTACAACCGGCCATGAGCGCCAAGCGGCATACGACGACGTCACGAGCAGCCCCAGCAGCACCCCGACCGCGCCGCCCAAGCCGGCCAGCAGCAGCGACTCCGCGAGGAACTGCAGCCGCACGTGCGAACGCGTCGCCCCCAAGGCGCGTCGCAAGCCGATCTCCGGGCGGCGCTCCAGTACCGAGATGACCATCGTGTTCGCCACGCCCACGCCGCCGACCAGCAGGGCCACCGCTCCCAGGCCCAGGAGCAGGCCCGTGTACGCCTGGTCGGTCGCGGCCTTCGCGGCGAGTGCGTCGGAGGGGCGGGACACCTGCACCTCGTTCGGCGCCTCCGGGTTTGCGGTCGCGGCCAGCACCGCGGCCACCGCGGTCACGGCGTCGTCGCGCGTGCGGCTGTAGATCGTCGTTGCGTACCCGTCGAAGTCGAGCACCGACGTTGCGACCGGCCAGCCGATGAGGGCCGCGGAGTCCAGTTCGGGCGCCAGCGGTACCGGATCCAGGATTCCCACCACCGTGAACCAATGGTCGCCGAGCCACACGTTCAGGCCCAGGCCGTCGCCGGTCAGTCCCAGGATCGTGGCCGCCCGCGCGCCCAGCACGACCGTCGGGTACGTCGGCGCCGTCAGCCAGGTGCCGGCGTGGACGGTCGCGCCGACCGTGCCCGGCAGCGTCGGGCGGGCCGCCAGCACCGCGATGCCGCCGGACTCCGCGGACGGGATGCGGTCGGTGCGGTACACGTGCGCCGCGGGCAGCCGCCCGGTCGCCGACACGGTGGTGACCGGGCCGATGCGGGCGACCATGGCCTCGGCGTCCTCCGGCAGGTGGGAGGCGTCGCCGAAGAAGGACTTGCCGGGGCCGGCGGTGAGCAGGTTGGTGCCGAGCGCGGCCAGGCGGCGGTCGACCTCGGCTCGGCTGGAGGAGGAGATGCCCACGACCGCGACCATCGCGGCGATGCCGATGGCGATGCCGAGCGCGGAGAGCACGACGCGCAGCGGCCGGGTCCGCAGTCCGATGCCGCCGAGGCGCAGGATGTCCGCGGTTTTCATGACAGCCGCCCGTCCAGCAGCGAGATCCGCCGCGGCAGCGACGCGGCGATGTCGCGGTCGTGCGTGATGACGACGACCGTCGTTCCGGCCTCCCGGAGCGAGCGCAGCAGCGCCATGACTCCGGCCCCGGCGGCGCTGTCGAGGTTGCCCGTCGGCTCGTCGGCCAGCAGCAGCGGCGGGTCGCCGAGCACGGCCCGGGCGATCGCCACCCGCTGCCGCTCGCCGCCCGAGAGCTGGTGGGGTCGGTGCGCGAGCCGGTGCCCGAGGCCGACGCGCTCCAGCGCCGCCGCGGCCCGGCGCCGGCGTTCGGTGCGGCCCACGCCCGCGTACAGCAGGCCGTCCGCCACATTGTCCAGGGCCGGCACCCCGGGCGCGAGGTGGAACTGCTGGAAGACGAACCCGATGGTCGTCGCGCGCAGCCGGGACAGGCCGGTGTCGGAGAGCGCGGAGACGTCCCGGCCGTCGATGCGCACGGTACCGCTCGTCGGCACGTCCAGCGCCCCGATCAGGTGCAGGAGGGTCGACTTGCCCGAGCCCGACGGGCCGACGATCGCGACCAGCGCGCCCGCCTCGACCGTGAGCGAGACGTCGTCGAGGGCGACCACGCCGCCCGGGTACACCTTCCGGACCTTCTCCAGGGCGATCATCCCGCGACCCCGACCGTCAGGCCCGGGGCGAGGTCCGGGCCGGAGACCTCGACGCGCCCGGAGGCGAAGAGGCCGGTCTTGACGGCAATGGTTCTGGTTGTACCGCCGGAGACGAGCTGCAGCCCGTAGCCGCCCTCGGCCAGTGCCACCAGCGCGTTGACCGGCACGATCAGCACGTCCTGGCGCTGCTGCGACACCAGCGTCACCCGCACCGGCGCGGCGTCATAGGTGCCGAGCCGGGTCTGGTCGGCGACGGTCACGGTGACGTCGACGGTCACCTTGGTCTGGTTGTTCTGCACCGATGCCGTGGCCACCGCTCCGATCGCGGAGATCTTCCCCGGTACCTCGCGGTCGTCCGGCAGCTTCACGGTGGCGTCGGCCCCGACGGCGGCGAGGCGCTGCTCGGTGACGTCGAGCTGGACGGTGACCAGGCGGGTCGAGCCGGTCCACTGCAGGATCGGGCCGGCCGCGTTGTCGCCCGCGTGCGCCTTGACCTCGCCCACGCGCACGGCGTCCGGCGCGACGACGATCCGGCCCAGCTCGACGGTGCCGGTCTCGGGCAGCCCGAGGTCCTCCTGCCAGTCGCGCACGGCGTCGGCGGTGGCGCCGGTGTACGAGTCGTCGGCGGTGAAGCCCTTGTACCCCAGCGCCGCGAGGTTGGCCTCGAAGGCGCGCACGTCCTCGCCCTCGGCGCCCGGCTGCAGCGCGCGGTAGAAGGGCGCGGTGGCGTAGAACAGCACGATGGGGCGGCCGTCGGCGCGGTACATGGCCTCGCCGCGGTGGATCGTCGAACCCTCGGCCGGCAGTGCGGTGACGATGCCGGGCAGGCGGCCGTTGACCGTGACCGGGTCGCCGAAGCCGAGCGTGCCGTCCACGGTTTCGGTCGCCGTCAGCGTGCCCCTGGTGATGGTCGTGGTGTGCGGCGCGGGTGGAGCGGCGACCGATCCCGAGTCCGGACGAAATTCGACATATCCGATAAAGACGATCCCGGCCAGCGCCGGAAGGAGCCAGAGCAAGCGTTTCACCGCTGCACCAGCGCCTTGCACGCGTCGGCCGCGGCCTTGAACGTGGGCGAGTTGAAGTCGATCCCGCTGTTGAGAATCGCCGACACGCCCGTGTTCGGGTCCGGGTCCGGCATGTCGACCCCGTGCTCGCGCATGCACTTGGCGAAGGCCCGCGCCTGCTCGAGCTGGTCCGGGGAGAGGTTCTCGAGGGTGCCGCCGTTGGGGAGGTACTGCTGGCAGGCCGACGCCGCCGCGACCGCCCGGTTGCGATCCTGCGCGGCGTTGGGGTCGAACTGGATGTTCCCGTCGGGCCCCGGGTCCGGCACGTCGACCCCGTGCTCGCGCATGCACTGCGCGAACCGGCGGTTGGCCTCGGCCTTGTCCACCGGGGCGGAGGCCGAGGGCGTGGCGGTGCCGTTGCCGGCCGAGGCCACGGACGGGCCCTTGGACGGCGACGAGCACCCGAACAGCAGCAGGCAACTGAGGACGACCAGCAGCTTCTTCATGCGGCCCAGTCAAGGCGCGCGCCGCTAAGCCGGGCATCAGCACCGGCGCTTATCCCCGGCTTACGCGGCGGCACGGCACCATGGGGACATGCGAGTGCTGGTGGTCGAGGACGAGCAGCTGCTGGCCGACGCGGTCGCCGAGGGGCTGCGCCGCGAGTCGTTCGCGGTCGACGTGGCCTACGACGGCGCGGGCGCCCTGGAGCGGCTCGGCGTCAACGAGTACGACGTGCTGATCCTCGACCGCGACCTGCCCGCGGTCGCCGGCGACGAAGTCTGCCGCCAGGTCAGCGCGCGCCTGCCCGACACCCGGATCCTCATGCTCACCGCGGCCTCGGCCGTGGCCGAGCGGGTCGCCGGGCTGTCCCTCGGCGCCGACGACTACCTGGGCAAGCCGTTCGCGTTCACCGAGCTCGTGGCCCGGGTCCGGGCCCTGGGCCGGCGCGCCCGCGCGGCCGCCCCGCCGGTGCTGGAGCGCGGCGACCTGCGGCTGGACCCGAACCGGCGCGAGGTGTTCCGGGGCGGGCACTACGTGGCGCTGACCCGCAAGGAGTTCGCGGTGCTGGAGGAGCTGCTGCGGGCCGCGGGCGGGGTCGTCTCGGCCGAGCAGCTGCTGGAACGGGCCTGGGACGAGCACATCGACCCCTTCACCAACGTGCTGCGGGTGACCGTGATGACGCTGCGCCGCAAGCTCGGCGATCCGCCCGTCATCGAGACCGTCGCCGGAGTGGGGTACCAGATCCCGTGAGACACCTGCGCATCCGCGTCCGCCTGACCGTGCTGTTCGGCGCGCTGTTCCTCGCCGGGGGAGCGCTGCTGCTCGGGGTGACCTACCTGCTGGTCGAGCAGAACATCCACCAGCGCAAGTCGCCCGTGAAGCTCGACGACCTGCCGCCGGAGGCCCTCAGCCTGCTCGGCGCCGACCAGCAGCGGTTCCTGGACACCGTGCGGCAGCTGCAGGAGCGCCAGGACCAGATCGAGCAGTCCACCCTGCACGCCCTGATCACCCAGGGCTCGATCGCGCTCGGCCTGGTGACCGTGATCGGGGTCGGCTTCGGCTGGCTGGTCGCGGAGCGCGCGTTGCGGCCGGTCGGGCGGATCACCGAGACGGCCCGCCGGGTGGCCGGCGGCAGCCTGCACGAGCGGATCGCGCTGAACGGGCCGCGGGACGAGATCAAGGAGCTCGCGGACACCTTCGACTCGATGCTGGAGCGGCTCGACCAGGCCTTCGACGGGCAGCGCCGGTTCGCCGCCAACGCCTCGCACGAGCTGCGCACGCCGCTGACCATCAACCGCACGCTCATCGAGGTGGCGCTCGGCCGGCCCGACCCGCCGCCGGAGCTGGTGCAGCTGGGGGAGACGCTCCTGGCCGTCAACGCGCGGCACGAGCGGCTCATCGACGGGCTGCTCACGCTCGTCGCCTCCGAGCAGGAGCTGACCGTGCACGACCGGGTCGACCTCGCCGAGGTGGCCCGGCACGTGGTCGCGGACGCGGACGTCGTGGCCGACCTCGGGCCGGCGCCGGTCACCGGCGACCCGGTGCTGCTGGAGCGGGTCGTGCAGAACCTCGTGGACAACGCGCTGGCGTACAACGTGCCGGACGGCGCGGTCTGGGTCACGACCACGCTGGCCGGGGACTGCGCGCTGCTCGTCGTGGAGAACACCGGAGCCGTCATCCCGGGGTACGAGATCCCGGGTCTTTTCGAGCCCTTCCGCCGGCTGCGGTCCCGGACCGGCTCCGCCCGCGGCACCGGGCTGGGGCTGTCGATCGTGCGCTCGGTGGCGGTCGCGCACGGCGGGACGGCCGAGGCCGAGCCGCGGGCCGGCGGCGGGCTGCGGGTGACGGTGACCCTGCCCACATAAAACAATCCGACCGATCGCACTTTTTTATTGGTACCGTCTGAGCATGATTGACGGCCGATTGGCGCGCGGCGAGCGGTCCCGCACCGCCGCCCTCGACGCCGCGGTCGTGCTGGCCACCGAGTCCGGCCTCGACGGGCTCTCGTTCAACCAGCTCGCCGAGCGCCTCGGGGTCAGCAAGTCCGGGCTCTTCGCGCACTGGCGCACCAAGGAGGAGCTGCAGCTCGCCGCGGCCGACCACGCCGAGGCCCGCTTCACCGAGGTGGTCGTGCGCCCGGCGCTGTACCAGCCGCGGGGCGTGCGCCGGCTCTGGGCGCTGCACGAGCAACGGCTGGCCGACATCGCCTCCGGTGAGCTGCCCGGCGGGTGCTTCTTCTGCCTCGCCCAGTTCGAGTTCGTGGCCCGGCCCGGGCCCGTGCACGCGCGGCTGGCCGGGGCGCTGGAGCGCTGGCACGTGCTGCTGGAGCGGCTCGTCACCGAGGCCGTCGAGCTGGGCGAGCTGCGCGCCGACACCGACCCTCAGCAGCTGTCGTTCGAGCTGAACGCGCACGGGACCGCGGCCGTCTACGAGTCGCGCCTGCTGCCCGCGAGCAAGGTCTACGCACACGCGCGCACCGCCGCCCTCGTGCGGCTGCGCGGTCTCAGTCCCCGACCCGAACTTCTTCCGGAGGCATGATGTCCGGCCACGTGGAACCGTTCACCGTTCACTTCGACGACCTCGACCCGATGGGGATCGTGCACAACTCGCGGTACGCCGTCTTTCTGGAGCGCGCGCTCTCGCAGTGGTGGGGCGAGCGCGGCGTCTCGTTCGCCGGCGGCCGGCCGTCGTCGCCCGATGCCATGCACGCCGTGGCCGAGTACTCGATCTCCTACCGGACCCCGGTCCGCGGCACCGGCGACATCGGCGTGCACTTCTGGATCGAGACCCTCGGGGAGAGCAGCGCGGTGTACCGCTTCCGCATCCTCTCCGCCGACGGCGCGACAGTCCACGCCGAGGGCCGCCGGGTCAACGTGAAGCTCGACCCGGGCACGCTGCGCCCGGCGCCGTGGACCGAGGACGCCCGGCGCACGGCGGAGCCGCTACTGGCGGTGCGTACGGAAGAAGTCGCGCAGCAGCGCTGAGGACTCGGCCTCGAGCACGCCGCCGATCACCTCGGGGCGGTGGGTGAGCCGCCGGTCGCGCAGCACGTCCCACAGCGAGCCGGCGGCGCCCGTCTTGGGCTCCCACGCCCCGAACACGACCCGCCCGACCCGGGCCAGCACGATCGCGCCCGCGCACATGGTGCACGGCTCGACGGTGACGACGAGTGTGCAGTCCTCGAGCCGCCAGCCGGTCGCACCGGCGGACCGGCGCAGGGCCAGCATCTCGGCGTGCGCGGTGGGGTCGCCGGTGAGCTCGCGCTCGTTGTGCGCGGCGCCGAGCTCGGTGCCGTCCGGCCCGAGCAGGACGGCCCCGATCGGCACGTCGGCCCCGGCCTGCGCGGCGACCTCGAGGGCCCGGCGCATCGCGCCCTCCCAGTGCCGCATCAGGCCTCGCGGAGTTCCTCGATCTCGTCGCCGGCCCCGATGGCCTGGCCGATCTCGGCGGTGATGTCGGCCGGGAGCATGCCCTCCTGGGTGCACAGCTCCATGAGCCGTCCGCCGGGCATGCCGAGGTCGGCCAGCAGCTCCGGGTCGCCGACGGGCTCGATGTCGGGCTCGGCGGCGGGCCGTTCCTCCTCCTCGTCCTCCTCGGCCTCATCCTCGTCGGCGGCGGCGATCTCGGGCAGCTGCTCCTCGATGTCGCCCAGGAGGATCGCGCCCAGCCGCGACTCCTCGGCGAACAGCTGATCCGAGCCGAAGACCCGCAGATCCTCGCCCTCGTCGAGGCGGAGGATCACGAGGTACGCGTCGTCGGACTCGACGAACAGCAGCGAGACGGACGCCTCGGGATCGGCGTCACGAAGGCGATCGGTGATCTCTTCGATGTCGGCGACGCCGCTGAGGTCCAGCTCGGCTGCGGCCCAGCCCTCAGCGCCGCGCGTGACAGCGGCAGCGAAGTGCGACACGGTCCCCCCGGTCGGTGCTCGTCGGTACGCGTGAACACTATTCGAGTGGCTTGCGGCTTGCGGGCAAAGGGCCCCGGAGTCCGTCTCGGCGAGTCGTCTTCTCCTTACGCCCGAGAGGGTGAACTCGAACGGGCTCCTCCGGCCGGTCCGCCGCGCGCGGCTCGGCGTTAGGGGCTCCGCCGGCCGTTCGTGGGGCCCGGCCGCCGGTTCGTCGGACGCGGCTCAGCCGGCGGTTCGCCCGACGCGGCTTGCGGCTCAGCCGGCGGTTCGCCCGACGCGGCTTGCGGCTCAGCCGGCGGTTCGCCCGACGCGGCTCGCGGGCTCAGCCGGCGATTCGGCGCCGGTTGGCGATGAGCTCGCGCAGGCGGTCGGCGCGCAATCGGCGTGGATGGAGCCGCTCGCGGAGCGCCTTGGCATCCGCGAGTTCGACCAGCAGCGCGAGCCGCCGGCGTCGCCGCTCGGGATCGAGCCGCTGCAGCCTCAAAGCCATGGTGCTGAGGGTGATCCTCGACGCAATCGGCGTCAAGAGAAGCATTGGGTTTTCGCGATTTTCGAAGCTTGGTCCCTGGTACCGCAACAGTCAGTCGCGGCGTTCACCACGCAGCGCATTTCGCACGCGGCTCACCACAGGAGCCAGTCGCCACCGGCGAGGCGGTAGGCGACGAGGATGCCCGCGATCGCCACCGCCACGCCGCTCGCGGCCGCCACGCCCACCGCGGCCCCCCGGTCGCCGAAGCGGGCCAGGATCGCGGCCGCGCCCCACGCGAGGAAGCCGGCGACGAGGGACGCCCACACGTAGGAGCGGGCCGAGCCGTTCATGAGCAGCCCGAACAGCAGCATCCAGGCCGCGCCCGCGGCGCCGCCGATGGCGACCGACTGGCCGCGGACGGGCAGGGGCTCGCGGTAGGTCGGGCGGGCCTGGCTGACCTTGAACATCGGCGGCCGCAACGCGCCCTGCCAGGCGCCGTAGGCCGCGGCGGGGGTCGGCGGCCGCGCGGTCGGCGTCTGGGCGCTCAGCCGCGGCGGCGGGCCGACGACCGGCCGTCCGGTGGCCCCCGGCCAGGGGCCGGGCTGGGCGGTCGCCGCGGCGGGACCGCCCGGCTCCTTCCACTGCGACTCGCTCACTGCCACATTTGCAGCTTAGCCCGGCGCGTCAGCCGAAGACCGCGAGCCGTTTCCAGCTCGCCCCGGCGACCATGGTGAACTCGCCGCCGGCCACCACCTGGCGCAGCGGCTCGCTGGCGGTGAGCGTGCGCACCCCGACGATGCCGTTGGCCTGTGGCGCCCAGTCCAGCAGGCGAGCGAGTCCCGCTTCGCGTCCGCAATGCGCGAAAAGTCACCGGCCGTATACACAGAGTGACCATCGGTAGCCAGGGCGCGTACGGTCGCGTCCGCGCTCGGGGCCCAGTCGAGCAGGGCCCCGGTGCGCGCGTTGAACGCCGCCAGGCGGGCCCGCGGGATGCTGCGGCCGTTCACGACCGCGTTGCCGAAGGAGCCGCCCACGTAGACGGTTTCGCCCAGGTAGGCGGCGGCGTAGACGGTTCCGTCGAACTGCGGGGAGCGCAGCGGGCTCCGCTGGACCCCGGCCGCGCTCGCGATGCCCCCGGAGGGGACGGCGACGGCCGCGACGGCAGCCGCCACAAAAGGGATAAGTCGCATGGAAGCACGGTAACTGGACGTAATCTCGCGAACGGTCAGGAATAGGTCCACATAAGTCGTTCGGCGGGCGTCCCGAGCCGAACGGGTGATCGGGCGGTGTGCGACAGTTCCGCAGTGCGGGTTGCGACGTTGAACGTGGCGGTGATCGGCCTCGGGCTGATCGGCGGGTCGGTCCTGCGGGCGCTCGCGGCGCACGGGCACCGGGTGAGCGGGTACGACGCGGATCCGGCGACGCGCGCCACCGCGCGCACGGCCGCGGCCAAGGCGCCGGCGAACGCGCGCTGGCACGTGTCCGGCTCGATCGCCGACGCCGTGCGCGACGCCGAGCTGGCCGTGGTCGCGGTGCCGCTGCCGGCCGTGGGGTCGGTCTTCGACGAGCTGGCGTCCCTCGGGTACGTCGGCGTCGTCACCGACGTCACCTCGGTCAAGGGCCCGGTGCGCGACCTGGCCGCCGACCGTCTGCGCACCGGCGGGCAGGCGCTGGCCACGTTCATCGGCGGGCACCCGATGGCCGGCCGCGAGACGTCGGGCTTCACCGCCGCCGACACCCGGCTGTTCCAGGACTGCGCCTGGGTACTGTGCCTGACCGAGGACGGCGCCCACCTGCGCGACTGGGTCGACCTCGCGGCCCTCGTCACCGGCCTCGGGGCCCGGGTCGTGCCGGCCACCGCCGACGAGCACGACGCCGCCACGGCCGCGATCTCGCACGTGCCGCACCTCGTCGCGGCCGCGGTCGCCGCGCTCATCTCCAACGATCCGCTCGCCGGGACGCTGGGGGCCGGGTCGTTCCGCGACGGTACGCGCGTGGCCGCCTCCCGCCCCGACCTCACCGCGGCGATGTGCGGGGGCAACGCGCCCGCGGTCGGGCGGGCCCTCGACGCCGTGCTGGCCGACCTCGCGGCGGCCCGGGCCGCGCTGGACGGGGCCGACCCGATCGGCGCGCTCACCGCCTGGCTCACTCCCGGCCACACCGCGCGGGTCGCCTGGCCGCCGGAGCCGGGCGAGTCCGCCGACCTGCCCGCGCGCGCCGACGTCCTGCTGCGCCTGGGCCGCGTCGGCGGCTGGATCGAGTCGGTCTCGGCCGATCGCAAGACCGTCCGGGCCGTGCGCCCGGCGTGACCCCGGTGGCTGGGCGTCGGCCCGGCGCCCGGCGTGATTTCGTTCGGTGGCTGGGCGTCCGCCCGGCGTCTGGCGTGGTTTCGTTCGGTGGCTTGGCGTCGGCCCGGCGCCCGGCGTGCTCTCGTTCGGTGGTTGGCGTCGCCCGGCGTGACCTTGCTCGGTGGTTAAGCGTCCGCCCGGCCCGAGAAGGTCCTTCTGTCGGTGACCACCGCGGTCACCAGCTCGGCCGGCGTGACGTCGAACGCCGGGTTGACCGCGTCCGTGCCCTCGGGCGCCGTCGCCCCCGCGACCTCGGCCGCGCCCCGGTCCTCGATCTCCACGTCCGCCCCCGACGCCGTGGCGAGGTCCACCGTGGACTCCGGCGCCACACAGATGAACGGGATGCCGGCCGCGCGGGCGCCGAGCGCGTGCGCGTACGAACCGATCTTGTTCACCACGTCGCCGTTCGCGCAGATGCGGTCGGCACCCAGGATCACCGCGCCGACCTCGCCGCGCGCCATGAGGAACGGCCCGGCCGAGTCGACCGCGAGCCGGTGCGGGATGTTCGCCTTGCGCAGCTCCCACGTGGTCAGGCGCGCGCCCTGCAGCAGCGGCCGGGTCTCGCTGGCGATCACCCCGCCGAGCGCCCCGCGGCGGTGCAGCTCGAAGACGACCGCGAGCGCCGTACCGTCCACGACCGTGGCGAGCCCGCCCGTATTGCAGTGCGTCAGCAGCGTCGGCGCCGCCCCGCAGAGACTCTGGACCAGGTCCGCCCCGCGCTGGGCCATGCTCCGGGAGTTGGCGATCTCCTCGTCCCGGACGCGCAGCGCCTCCGTCAGCACCGCCTCGAACGACGGCAGCAACGCCACCGCCCGTTCCACGCCGCGGGCCAGGTTGACCGCCGTCGGCCGAGCAGTGCGCAGCAGGTGTACCGCCTGATCCCGCTCCCGCCCCGCCTCGAACTGCTTCGCCGCGAGCGCCACCCCGAGCGCCCCCGCGACCCCGAGCGCCGGCGCCCCGCGCACGCGCAGCCGCCGAATCGCCTCGACGAGCCCGTCAACGGTCTCCAGCCGCAGGTACACCTCTTCCCCGGGCAACCGCGTCTGATCCACCAACACCACGGCGCCGTCAATCCAGTCAATCGTGTACATCAATGCCAACTGCCTTCCGTCGCCCGATGGAATTCGTCCGTTCGGACCTACGCCACGCCGGTTTGTCTAAAGCCCCGACAGCGGACGTCGATGGGCGTACATTCGGTTTTCATGAGCTCCGCACTGGTGCTCGCGGCGGTCCCGATTGTGCTGGCCGCGGGTTTGCTAGCGTTGATGAAGGTCCCGACCAATCTTCAGCTGACCGTGACCGACAGCGCCCTCGTCATCGAACCGCAGGGCCTGGACCGCCTCTGGACCAGGCGCGACCGCGTGGAACTTTCGCTGGCCGCGGTCTCCTCCATTCGCATTGCGCCCCGCTCCGAGGCCCCGCCCCTGCCGCCGCGCCGCAATGCCCTGCACCTGCCGGGAATCATCACGGCAGGCGCGCACGGCAATACGTTCTGGGACGCCCGCCGAGGCGACCAGCTCCTCATCATCCAATGCCTGCCGGGAGCGGAGTTCGGCACGCTGGTGCTGCAGTTCGCCAACCCTTTCGCGACGCTGACCCGAACGCGAACGGTACTCGCCCCGCACCCCCACCGCGCCGCCACCTGACAGTCTTTCCGCACCGCTGAATCGGCCCCAGCACCGCGTTTCAACCGCGGTGCCGGGCGCTTTTCACGACCGCGGTCAGGTGCTGATTTCGCTGATCTTCTCGGCGCCGAGCGTCTCCATCAGCAGCCGTACCGCGGCCTCTTCGCTCGTCTCCCGCACCTCGGACGCGTCGTCGAGCAGCTCGTCACCCGGGTCGAGGCCGGGGAACCGCGGGTCGGCGACGGGCGAGTCGTACTCGGGGTCGAAGGGCGGCTCTTCCGCGCCCACACCCTCCCAGGCCGACTCGCCACCGGCGCGGGCCGGTGCGCGCCCCGGGGCCGCGGCGGGGCCGGCGTTGCGACGACCTCCCCCGGCCGCGGAGGCCGCGGCGCGGCTGGCCGCCTCGCGGGCCTTCTCCACCGCGCTCGAGCCACCTTGGCGCGCCCGGCCGCCGTTGGTCGCCGGAGCCGGGGCGCTATTTCCGGCAAATGCGGACGAACTGGACGGGGCGGCACCCGCGGGAGATGCCGTGGCCCCTCCGGCGGACGGTGGGGCGGCGAATTGTCCGGAGGCGGCGGCCGCGGACCGAGCGGCCGTGTGGGCGGCGGACTGCGCGGAGGCGGTGCCAGCCGGGTCGCGATGGGCGTGGACGGTGCCGGCGGCGGGATGCGAGGCAGCGGTGCCGGCGTGGGCGGACCGCGCGGAGGCGGTGCCGGCGGCGGGCTGTGCGGAGAGGGTGGCCGCGGACTGGGCGGTTGCGCCGGGCGCAGCGGCTCCGTGAGTGGCGGCGACCGCGTGGGTGACGGCGGGCGAGTTGGCGGCCGACGGATCGGGGGCGGATGGGTGCGCGGCGATGGGGGCCGCGGCCGGGCCGCCGAACTGTGCCCCGCCCGGGCCGCCCGGCTGTGCCCCGCCCGGGCCGCCCGGCTGTGCCCCGCCCGGGCCACCGAACGGTGCCACGCCTGGGCCGCCCGACATTGCCCCGCCTGGGCCGCCGGACATTGCCCCGCCTGGGCCGCCGGACATTGCCCCGCCTGGGCCGCCGGACATTGCCCTGCCCGGGCCGCCGGACGTTGCCCCGGGCGAGCCGGCCGGTAGTGCCCCGGGCGAGCCGCCCGGAAGTGCCCCAGCGGAGCCGCCGGGTGTTGCCGCGGCCGGCCAGTCGCCTCCGAGTGCCGCCGGCGTCGGCCACTCCTCCGCAGCGGACGCGCTCGCCGCGCCGCCCGGGATCGCGGCCACCGGCCACTCTTCCTCTTGCGCGGCGGCTTGCGGCGCGGCCACCGGCTGCGGGGCGCTCGACGGGCGGGCCTGCTGCGGCGCGGAGTACGACTGGCCGTTGCCCGCCGGTGCCGGACCGGCAGGCGGCGCGGGTGACGACGGGCCGGAGGGCTGGGGCGTCGGCTTCGGGGGCGCCGGGCGGTTGCCGCCGCCTCCGCCGCCGGGCTGGCCGCCGATTTCGCAGCGCACCTGCCAGCGGCCTCCCAGGAGCTCCTGAAGCGCCTTGAGCAGCACGTCCGGGGAGGCGTTGAGCATGTCGGCGTGCGTGGAGTACTTGAAGCCGAGCACCAGCGTGGTGCCCTCCACGCTCTGGACCGTCGCCTCGCGCACGATGGCGCCGGCCTTCTTGCTCTTGTCGTTCACCAGGGCCAGCAGGTCGGGCCAGACGCGGCGGATGGCGTCGGCGTCCATGCCGCCTCCACCGCTCGCCGGCGGGGCGGACACGACCGGCTCGGGAGGCTGGGGTGCGGGAGCCTGCGCGGCCTCGGGCTGAGGTGCAGGGGCGGCCGGCGCCGAGGGATCGGGATCGGGTGCGGGCTCGGACCAGGTGCCCGGCGGCGGCGCGGCGGCCGGCGGCGCGGGCGTGGCGCCGTTCGAACGCGCATCCCTGATGTAGTCGAGGCCCCGGTTGCCGCCCTCGCCCGCCGCCGGCGAGACCGGAGCGGCGGAAACGGGGCCCGGAGCCGCGGAAGCGCGGGCCGGCGCGGCAGAAACGTGGGCCGGTGCGGCAGAAACGGGTGGCGCGGCAGCAGCGGGTGGCGCGGCAGCAGCGGGTGGCGCGGCAGCAGCGGATGGCGCGGTGAAAACGGGTGGCGCGGCGGACGCGGGGGGCGGAGCGGAAGCCGGGGCCGGGGCGGAAACGGGGGCCGGGGCGGCCGCGGGCACGCCGCCGGCCTGGAGGCGGCGCTCCATGCGCTCCAGGCGCTGCAACAGCGCCGAGCTCGAATCGTCGGCGCCCGGCAGGAGCATGCGGGCGGTGATGAGCTCGAGCAGCAGCCGCGGGGCCGTGGTGCCGCGCATCTCGGTGAGGCCGTTGTGCACGATGTCCGCGTAGCGCGAGAGGGTCGCCTGGCCCAGCTGGGCGGCCTGGGCGCCCATCCGCTCGAGCTGGTCGTGCGGCGCGTCGAGCAGGCCCTTCTCGACGGCGTCGGGCACCTGCTGCAGGACGATCAGGTCGCGCAGGCGCTCGAGCAGGTCGGAGGCGAAGCGGCGCGGGTCGTGGCCAGCCTCGACCACGCGGTCGATGACTCCGTAGGCGCCGCGGCCGTCGTCGGCGGCGAGGGCCTCGCACATCTCGTCGATGAGGGCCACGTCGGTGACGCCGAGCAGGGCGACCGCGCGGCTGTAGGTGACGCCGTCCTCGCCCGCGCCGGCGATGAGCTGGTCGAGCACCGAGAGGGTGTCCCGGGCCGAGCCGGCCCCGGCGCGCACCACCAACGGGAAGACGGCGGGCTCGACCTTCACGCCCTCCATGGCGGTCATCTGCTCGATGTACGGCCGCAGGACGCCCGGGGGGATCAGCCGGAAGGGATAGTGGTGCGTCCGGGACTTGATCGTGCCGAGCACCTTCTCGGGCTCGGTGGTGGCGAAGACGAACTTGACGTAGTCGGGCGGCTCCTCGACCAGCTTGAGGAGCGCGTTGAAGCCGGCCGAGGACACCATGTGGGCCTCGTCGATGACGTACACCTTGAAGCGGCTCGAAACCGGCGCGAAGAATGCCCGCTCGCGCAGGTCGCGCGCGTCGTCGACGCCGCCGTGGCTGGCCGCGTCGATCTCGATGACGTCGATCGAGCCGGAGCCGTCGGGCGCCAGGTCTCGGCAGGACTGGCACTCGCCGCACGGCTCCGGGGTCGGCCCGCGCTCGCAGTTGAGCGAGCGGGCCAGGATGCGGGCGCTACTGGTCTTGCCGCAGCCGCGGGGGCCGGAGAAGAGGTACGCGTGGTTGAGCCGCCCCGAGCGCAGGGCCTGCGACAGCGGTTCGGTGACGTGTTCCTGGCCGATGATCTCGGCGAACGTGCGAGGCCGGTACTTGCGGTAGAGCGCGAGCGCCACCAGCGGTCCTCCGTTCGACTAGAGCCGGGACCACCGTACTCCCGACCACCGACACTTTTCGGCGGGCGTCACCGGGCGGGCTCAGGATGCAAAGAGGCCACCCGTGCACCCGACAGAGCTCACTTATCCTTGCTGCCTTCCGGCCCTGGGGAGGTTCATGAGGTGCCGCCGCACGAGTGGCTTACGGACCACAATACCCGGTGCGCGAACCTCGCAAGCGATGGGTATCCTGGCGCACGGAGGATTCGCCTAGTGGCCTAGGGCGCACGCTTGGAAAGCGTGTTGGGATAAAACCCTCACGAGTTCGAATCTCGTATCCTCCGCCGTTCGACCAGGCAAAACGCCGGGTTGCCCACTGCGGGCGCCCGGCGTTCGGCTTTGCGGGTGCGAAGAGCGCCACCGGCGCCGGGCCGCCGGGGGGCGCACGGCAGGGTGTGGTGCGCGTCTCACGCCGGTCCTCCCGCTCGCCCGATCGTGGTCCGAAATCCCGGAACGCCATCCACCGGTCAGGCAATCGTCACGTCGCCATCTGCGATATGGCAGGTTGACGCCTGTTCCGGGGTGACGACGCATGGGACCATCTGAATACCGACACGCTGTTGGAGGGGGCGGCGATGTTCTATCGGAGCTCGGACATCCTGATCACCAGCACGCACGTGGTTGTGATGTACCCCGAGGCCCAGCGGTTTCCGCTCGACGAGATGGAGGCGCCGTACATCGTGAAGCACGGTCGGGGGGCCGGCTTCCGTACGGGGCACGAGATCCGGGCGCGCTTCGGATCGACCGACGTACGCATCTTCTACACCACCGACCGCGCCACGTTCGGGGCCGTCCGAAGGGCTCTGATCCGCGCCCTGGAGTACCGCTCCGACCCGCTGCCGATCTGACGCCGACCCCCGGGGTGTCACCGTGCGTAATTTGCAACCGGCTTTTCGGCTATCTGCGATATGGCAGGTTGTGAGCTAGCGCGTAGGGATGCGGCCATGCAACCATCGAAGGAGAGCCACGAGGGGGTGAGTGGCGGAAGCGCACCAGCGCCCGGCGGCGAGCGGGCGCTGTTCTGGTTGCGGCCGCCACCTTTGGTTACGCGGAGAGGCGGGCATCGACGTCCGATGCCATCCTCACCGCACGGCCGACCCCTCGAGCAAGGCCGAGGGGAAAGGGATATGCGAATGTTCTACCAAAGCCCCGACCTGGTCGTGACCAGCGATCACTTCGTGATCCTGCGCCCGGCGCAAGTGCAGTACCGCCTGGACTTCCTCGAGGGCGTGTACGTGCTGCAGCACCCTCGCTCGGGCCGGTCCCGCCCGGCTCAGGAGATCCGCGCCCAGTACGGACCCCATGACGTCAGACTTTTCCACAGCACCGACCGCCAGACCTTCGGGCAGGTGCGGCGGGCCCTGATCCGGGCCCTGGAGTGGCGCGCTCGCTACGCGACGTCGGGTTGACCACTTTCGCCGGGTCGTGACCCTACTGTCCGGTAGGTAACGATCCGGCGAAACTGCCATATCCCCGAGTGCCGTATCGCAGTTAGGTTCTACACTGGGCGACGGCCTGACAGGGTCACCCGTGCGAGTGACATATTTCCCGACAACGTGGGGTATGGGCGACTCGCATCTTTTCATGACTTACCCACACGCCACGACCCGGCGCGTAGGCTGAACTACGACCAGCGATATGGCAACTAGACATACGTCCAACGAGGGACACGATGAGTTCGGGTGACGCGCCCGCGGCCGCTCGCCGGAAGGTTCGGCTGGCGATCAAGGATGCCCGCTCCCGCAAGGGAGACACCCAGTCTCAGGTCGCCGAGGCGATGGAGTGGTCCCTCTCGAAGGTGATGCGGATCGAGTCCGGCGAGGTCACCATCTCGGCGAACGACCTCCGCCCGCTGCTGTCCCACCTCGGCATCAGGGATCGCCAGATCGTTGAAGATCTGATCCAGGCGGCCAAGGCATCCAAGCGGCAGCGGAAGCAGTGGTGGGACGACCGGCGCTATCAGGACATGCTGACGCCGGCCATGCGTCAGATGATCAGCTACGAGGCCGAGGCCACGGTGATGCTGAGCTTCGCGCCGGCGGTCATCCCCGGATGGCTGCAGACCGAGGCCTATGCCCTCGCCGTGAACAGCGGCTTCGTGGGTGATCTGACCGACGCCGAGATTCGCACGCGCGCCGAGATCCGGACCGCGCGTCGCCACGCGCTGCGCGATCGCGATCCGCGCCCCAAGCTTTTTGCGTTGTTCGACGAGTCGGTACTCCTGCGCCAGTACGGCGGGGCCGAGGCACTTGGAGAGGCGCTGTCCGCGGTCAGTTCGGCAATCGCCGAAGGCTGGATCAGCGTGCGCATCCACCCGCTCTCGAGCCCTTATCCGCCGTTCGGCCAATTCGATTTGCTGTACCTGTCGAGCGAAGACAACAGCCACGCCGTGTTGTACCGAGAGAGCTATACCATCGACGAAATCGTCGACGATTCCGTCCGCATCGCGCGTCATCGCGAGGGCTGGGATCGGATGTGGGACGCCTCTATCGGGGAAGTCGAATCGGCCCGGAGGATTGCTGCCGCCGCGAAGGCCCCCGCCGCCGCGGATCTCTGGCCGGCCGATGAAGGATCTTCGGCCTGAAGCCGAAGAACCCGACCGGAGGCGATCTGCCTCCCTGTCAGAAACCCAGGTGAACCATGCACGAATCGGCCATGCCACGCGTCTTCCGCCGCAGCTCCTACTGCAGCAACACGACGTGCGTCGAGGTCGCCGCCGCGAACAATGTGCACGTTCGGGACGGCAAGAACCCCGGCGAGGCTGTGCTCTCCTTCGAGTCCGGCCCGTGGCGGGCATTCATGGCCGGGGTCAAGATCGGCCAATTCGACCGAGCCTAGCCGTCAGCGGTTCGCCGCGATTTCGTCAGACCGCAGGCCGGCGATGAAGGTTCGCCAGGCTGACCGGTCGAATCTCAAACGGGCGGAGTCCCGATCCTTGCCGTCGCGAATGAGTACCACGTCAGCGTTGGATGCCACCTCGACGCACGTGTTCGAGCCGCAGAATCGGGACCTGCGCCAGTCGAGAGCGTTGCTGTTCTCGGCCATCGGGTCGACCTCCTGAAACCCTAGGACGTGAGCCCTCAGCATACGTAGCGCGTCGCAACACGACACGCGAGTATGCAAGGTTGGCCCATGAATGCATATTTCCGGCAAACCGGGCAACGGGCGTTGCCCGCGGGACTACGAGTCCCGCGGGCAGGTGCTGGAGGTCGACCCCTCAGAGCAGGGAGTTCAGCCTCCGGTAAGCCTCGGCGTAACCGGTGCGGTCGAGGCGCTCCATGCTCGCCGCGTTGGCGGCGAAGGCGCGCATCAGGCTGCGCCGTATGCGCAGAACCGTAATCGCGTTGTTCGATGCGAATAGCGTGACGCCGGCGCCGGCGTAACTGGCGCGCAGCAGCCAGACGACCGGGGTGAAGATCCGGATCGCCCGGCCGGTCAGCGGCGGCACCGACAGCACCGCCGCGGCGACCACGAATTGACCGGGGCCATCGGTGAGCGTCATCGCGGCCACGGCCCCCACCGTGACCAGGGCGCCCGCGGCAACGAGCGCCGCGCGACCGGAGCGGCCGCCGTGCTCGATGCGCAGATCTTCGAGGGCCTCCAGGTCGTACACCTGGGGCTCGGGTTTCCAGATCGCGAAGACATCATCAGTGATGACGATGTCGTGACTCTGATAGAAGACGGTCGGCATCGGTTCCCCCCTTAGCCTCGTCAAACAGTATGAGTCGGCTGCGTCACAGATCGCCAGACCACCAGGTGCCATATCGCAACCTGCGAAACTCCTACTCGCCGTGCGACCGTCGTCACCGTGGGTGGGCCGTGTCGTGCTGAACGCCCCACCAGCGTGGCGAAGGCGGACGGATGCGCGCAAACGAATTCGGAAGAACCAATCCTTCGGTCGGCGAGCGCCGGTACCGTCCCGGGGTGATGCGGCGGGACAGGCCCTAAGCTGGATCGACGGTCACGCTGACAACAATGAAGGAGCGCCCTGTGCGGCCCGGTGGACAGCCCAACCTGCAGCAGATGATGAAGCAGGCCCAGAAGATGCAGCAGCAGATGGTCGCCGCCCAGGCGGAGCTGGCCGAGGCCGAGCTCACCGGCACGGCCGGCGGCGGGCTCGTCACGGCGACGGTCAAGGGGACCGGTGAGGTCGTCGCGGTGAAGATCGACCCCAAGGCGGTCGACCCGGACGACGTCGAGACGCTCGAGGACCTCGTCGTCGCGGCGGTGCACAACGCGGCTCAGGCCGCCAAGGAGCTGACCGAGCAGAAGATGGGCCCGCTCACCGCCGGCCTCGGGGGCCTGGGCGGCGGGCTCGGCCTGCCCGGCTTCTAAGGGCGACCGGCGTGTACGAAGGCGCCATCCAGGATCTGATCGACGAGCTTGGGCGCCTGCCCGGGGTCGGTCCGAAGAGCGCGCAGCGCATCGCGTTCCACGTGCTCGCGGCCGACCCCGTGGACGTCAAGCGGCTCGCCCAGGCGCTGCAGCGGGTCAAGGAGCTCGTGCGCTTCTGCACGCGCTGCTTCAACGTGGCCGAGGCCGAGCTCTGCCGGATCTGCCGCGACCCGCGCCGCAGCGATGACGTGTTCTGCGTCGTCGAGGAGCCCAAGGACGTCGTGGCGATCGAGCGCACGGGTGAGTTCCGCGGGCGGTACCACGTGCTCGGCGGCGCGATCAACCCGCTCGAGGGCGTCGGGCCGGACAACCTGCACATCCGGGAGCTGATGATCCGGCTGGCCGAGGGCACCTGCAAGGAGCTGATCCTCGCGACCGATCCCAACACCGAGGGCGAGGCCACCGCGACGTACCTCGCGCTGCTGGTCAAGCCGATGGGCCTCAACGTGACCCGGCTCGCCAGCGGCCTGCCCGTCGGCGGCGACCTGGAGTACGCGGACGAGATCACCCTCGGCCGGGCGTTCGAGGGGCGCCGGGCGGTCTAGCCCTCGGGACGGTTGAGGATTCCGGCGACGACCGCGTGGACGGCGGCCAGGTCGGCCGGGTCCTTCAGCGTGCCCCGGGCGCCGGTCACCGAGTACCACTCCTCGGCGTCCTTGTATTGAACCTTCACGACGAACGACCCGTCGGCGCCGAGCACGGACTCCAGGGTCAGGTCCCCGGTCACGACCCCGACCTCGTCGGTCATGACGCCGCCGGGGCCGGCCGTGATGTCGGTCCGCAACGGCGCAGGGGGAGGAACCGGACCCGCAGTCGTGGTCGTCTCCGTCATCCGGTTCCTCCAAAAGCGCATCAGCAGGTAGCCAGCATGTCCGCGAGCGCGGTCTTCTCGGCCTGGGTGACCGACAGCTTGTAGTACGCCTTCACTGTTACCCAGTCCGTCGCGTACGTGCACCAGAATGCGTGGTTCGGCGGCTTCCACGTCGACGGGTCCTGGTCACCCTTGGACCGGTTGGACTGAAGGCTGACCGCGAACAGCTGCGGCCGGGTGAGGTCGTTGGCGAAGTCCTTGCGCTGGTCGTCGGTCCACTTCGCGGCGCCCGAGCGCCAGGCGGCCGCGAGCGGCACCATGTGGTCGATGTCGAGGTCCTGCGGGTCCGTGAGGTTCTTGTCGTCGTACGGGCTGTGCCACGAGCCGGCGGTGATCTTGCAGTCGGCGGTGGCCTTGACGCTCTTGCCGTCGCGCTTCAGTACGACGTCGCGCGTGTCGCAGCCGTTCCCCTGGCTGATCCAGTGCGTGAACTTCTCGCGGCTGTACCCGGACATCGAGGCGGCCGCGGCGACGGTCAGCCCGTTCAGCGACGCGGCCCCGCCGCCACCGCCGGAGCCCGCTGTCGGGCCGGAGGTGCCCTGGGCCGAGCCGGGGGTGGAGGAGACGTCGCAGCTGCCGGCGCCGGTGAGCACCGTTGCGAGCGCTAGAGCGATGAGAACGGCTTTGCCGTTGGTGGAGGGGCGCACGCCCTTACTGTGCGGCATCGATGCACGCAACGCGCGCAGGACCCGCCCGTGACGATCACCACGGGCGGGTCCGATTGCCGACTAACCGCGGTTGGCCGCGCTCAGCACCGCGCGCAGGGATGCCGTGACGATGTTCGCGTCGATGCCGACGCCCCAGTACGTCGTGCCGTCGACCGAGCACTCGACGTACGCCGCGGCCTGGGCCCCCTCGCCCGACGTCAGCGCGTGCTCGGCGTAGTCCAGCACCCGCACGTCGACGCCGACGTCGCCCAGCGCGTGCACAAATGCGTCGATGGGGCCGTTGCCGGTCGCGTGGACGCTGCGGGCCTCGCCGTCGACGGTGATCTCCGCGGCCAGCGTGACCTTGCCGTCGGCGGTGTTGGCCTCGTACGAGTTCAGCGTGAAGCGCCGGTCGGAGAAGTACTCGCCGGAGAAGATGTCCCACATCTGCTGCGGGCCGACCTCGCCGCCCTCGTCGTCGGTGTGCCGCTGCACGACGCCCGAGAACTCGATCTGCAGCCGGCGCGGGAGGTCCAGGTGGTGCTCGGACTTCATGACGTACGCGACGCCGCCCTTGCCCGACTGCGAGTTGACCCGGATGACGGCCTCGTAGGAGCGGCCCAGGTCCTTCGGGTCGACCGGCAGGTAGGGCACGCCCCACGTGAACTGGTCGACTTCGACCCCGGCCGCCACCGCGTCGCGGTTGAGGGCGTCGAAGCCCTTCTTGATCGCGTCCTGGTGCGAGCCCGAGAACGCGGTGTAGACTAGGTCGCCCGCGTACGGGTGGCGCTCGTGCACCGGCAGCTGGTTGCAGTACTCGACCGTGCGCTTGATCTCGTCGATGTCGGAGAAGTCCACCTGCGGGTCGATGCCCTGCGAGAACAGGTTCAGCCCGAGGGTCACCAGGTCGACGTTGCCGGTGCGCTCGCCGTTGCCGAACAGGCACCCCTCGACCCGGTCGGCGCCGGCCAGCAGGCCCAGCTCCGTGGCCGCGACAGCGGTACCCCGGTCATTGTGCGGGTGCAGCGACAGTACGACCGACTCCCGGCGCGGCAGGTTGCGCGACATCCACTCGATGGAGTCGGCGTAGACGTTGGGTGTCGCCATCTCCACCGTCGCCGGCAGGTTGACGATCAGCGGGCGGTCCGGGGTCGGCTGCAGTACCTCGATGACCGCGCTGCAGACCTCCAGCGCGTAGTCCAGCTCCGTGCCGGTGTACGACTCGGGCGAGTACTCGTAGAAGATCTCGGTGTCCGGGGTGATCGCCTCGGCGTACTTCTGGCACAGCCGCGCGCCCGAGGTGGCGATGTCGGTGATCCCGGCCTTGTCCAGCCCGAACACCACGCGCCGCTGCAGGGTCGACGTCGAGTTGTAGAAGTGCACGATCGCGCGGCGGGCGCCGACCAGCGACTGGAAGGTGCGCTCGATCAGGTTGTCCCGGCACTGGGTCAGGACCTGGATCGTGACGTCCTCGGGGATCAGGTCCTGCTCGATGAGGGTGCGCACGAAGTCGAAGTCGGTCTGGGAGGCGGCCGGGAACCCGACCTCGATCTCCTTGTACCCCATCCGGACCAGCAGGTTGAACATCCGCCGCTTGCGCTCGACCGACATCGGGTCGATCAGGGCCTGATTGCCGTCGCGCAGGTCCACCGCGCACCAGCGGGGCGCGACCGTGACCTCTTTGCCCGGCCACTGCCGGTCGGTCAGCGGGATCGTGAACTGTTCAGAGAACGGCTTGTACCGGTGGATGGGCATCCGGCTGGCGGTCTGGCGGGCGATCTCAGACATGTTCTTCATGCTCCTGGGTTGTCGCGCTCGATGCGCGGGAAAGGTCTGGGATGTCAGACCGGCAGGAGCGCGGACGCGCGCATCATCCCCGCGACGAGGTGCCGGCCTGTAGGGCCTCGTCGCGGCGACGAAGAAGAAGCGTCTGCCACATGTCGAAAGCCACCTTACGCCCAGAGCCCCCGTCGGCGAACCCGGTCCCGGTCAGTGAGAGGACGCGGAGGCGCTCGGCGGGGCCGGGGGCGGGGACGCGGTGCCCAGCGGCGCGCCGGCCCCGACCGGGCCGGGCAGCGAGACCGTCGCCGGCGCGGCCACCACCTCGCCGGTCAGCATGAGCTGGCCGATCGGCAGCCTGGCCGCGGTCAGGATGCCGTTGTCGTTGTAGCAGAAGGTGCCCGGGTCGATCGGGGGCGCGATCGCGGTGACGCCCGGCTCGACCGCGAAGCACGGCGCCGAGGTGCCCGCCAGCGGCTCGGCCGTGGCCACCGACAGGGGGATCTGGCGGTCCAGCAGCACGTCGAGCCAGCTCACGAAGACGTACTGCACCCGCGGATCGATCGCCGCGGGCAGCTTCTTGCCGGCCGCCGCGACCCGGACACAGCCGCCGCCCGACGGGTTGATCGGGCACTGGAACTGCCCGTCCGGCCGGCCCACGATCGCCACGTCCGCGGTGCCGCCGAGCGCGCCGCCCTGGATGTCGACCCGCCAGGTCCGGTCGGAGGCGATCGACACCAGGATCGAGCGGGGCGCCCGGCCCTGGACGGTGAGGGTGTACGCGGCGACGTACCGCCGGTCCTTGGCCACCGCCACCCGCGCCGCGAGCAGCCCGCGCGGGTCCGGCTGGGCCGGCACCGGAATGCCGGCCGGAGTGGTCGGCGACTCCGGCGACGGGCTCCCGGAGGAGCCGCACCCGGACAGCAGCAGGCCGGTGAGCACGGCCAGCGCCGTGCCCGTGGTCACAGTGATCGCACAATGGCCGATCCGACGCTCCCGCACCCGCGTATTCTCGCCCGGCGGGCGGGCCGGATCGTGGAACGCCACTCCCGGGGGGTTTGCAACCCCGGTAGGCTCGGCTGCGTTGGACTCACCCGGAAGGAGCTCGGCGGCGTGGCGCTGATCGTGCAGAAGTATGGCGGTTCCTCCGTCGCCAACGCCGAGCGCATCAAGCGTGTCGCCGAGCGCATCGTCGACACCCGCAAGGCCGGCCACGAGGTCGTCGTGGTGGTCTCCGCCATGGGCGACACGACCGACGAGCTGCTCGACCTCGCGTCGCAGGTGAGCCCGGTCCCGGCCGGCCGCGAGCTCGACATGCTGCTGACCGCGGGCGAGCGCATCTCCATGTCGCTGCTCGCGATGGCGATCAACAACCTCGGGTTCGAGGCCCGCTCCTACACCGGCAGCCAGGCCGGCGTCATCACGACGTCGACGCACGGCCGGGCCCGAATCATCGACGTGACCCCGGGCCGCCTGCGCAGCGCGCTCGACGAGGGCGCGATCGCGATCGTGGCCGGCTTCCAGGGCGTCGCGCAGGACACCAAGGACATCACCACCCTCGGGCGGGGCGGCTCCGACACCACCGCGGTGGCGCTGGCCGCCGCGCTGCAGTCCGACGTCTGCGAGATCTACACCGACGTCGACGGCATCTTCACGGCCGACCCGCGGGTGGCCAAGAACGCCCGGCACATCAAGCAGATCACCTACGAGGAGATGCTCGAGCTGGCCGCGTGCGGCGCCAAGGTGCTGCACCTGCGCAGCGTGGAGTACGCGCGGCGGTTCTCGCTGCCGATCCACGTGCGCTCCTCGTACTCAACCGCCAACGGCACCATGGTCACCGGATCGATGGAGGACCTTTCCGTGGAGCAAGCGCTCATCACCGGCGTCGCGCACGACCGCAGCGAGGCGAAGATCACCATCGTCGGCGTGCCCGACCAGCCCGGTGTCGCCGCGCGGATCTTCCAGACGGTCGCGGCCGCGGAGACCAACATCGACATGATCGTGCAGAACGTGTCGACCGAGAGCACCGGCCGCACCGACATCTCCTTCACGCTGCCGAAGACCGACGGCCCCGCCGCCAAGGCGGCCCTGGAGCGGATCAAGTCCACGGTGGACTACCGGACGATCCTCTTCGACGACCACGTCGGGAAGGTCTCGCTCATCGGCGCCGGCATGCGCTCCAACCCGGGCGTGGCGGCCACGCTGTTCGCGGCCCTCGCCGAGGCCGGCGTGAACATCGAGATGATCTCCACCTCGGAGATCCGGGTCTCGGTCGTGTGCCGCGACACCGACCTCGATGTCGCCGTCCGGGCGATCCACGACGCTTTCGAGCTGGGTGGAGACGAGGAAGCCGTGGTGTACGGCGGGACCGGAAGGTAGGTTCGTCCATCATGGGCGATCTGCCGAGCCTGGCCGTAGTCGGAGCCACCGGAGCCGTCGGCTCCGTGATGTGCGAGCTGCTCTCGTCCCGCAAGAACGTGTGGGGCGAGATCCGCCTCGTGGCGTCCAAGCGCTCGGCGGGCCGCAAGCTCACCGTGCGGGGCGAGGAACTGCTCGTCCACGAGCTGGCGCCCGACGTCTTCGACGGGATCGACGTCGCCATGTTCGACGTGCCCGACGAGGTCTCCGCCGAGTGGGCCCCGATCGCGGTCGCGCGCGGCGCCATCGCGGTGGACAACTCCGCCGCCTTCCGCATGGACCCCGACGTGCCGCTCGTGGTGCCCGAGATCAACCCGGAGCAGGTGCGCAACCGCCCCAAGGGCATCATCGCCAACGCGAACTGCACCACGCTGACGATGATCGTGGCGCTCTCGCCGCTGCACCGCGAGTACGGCCTCAAGGAGCTCGTCCTCGCCTCCTACCAGGCCGTCTCCGGCGCCGGCCAGGACGGCGTCGACACCCTGCTCGACCAGCTCGAACGCGTCGGCGGCGACCGCACGCTGGGCTCGCGCCCGGGCAACGTGCGCCGCGCCGTCGGCGACGACCTCGGCCCGTTCCCGGCGCCGCTGGCCCTCAACGTCGTACCGTGGGCGGGCTCCCTCCGCGAGGCCGGCTGGTCCTCGGAGGAACTCAAGCTCCGCAACGAGTCCCGCAAGATCCTCGGACTGCCCGACCTCAAGGTCTCGGCCACCTGCGTCCGCGTCCCCGTCGTCACCGGCCACTCGGTCGCCGTGCACGCGGTCTTCGGCACCGAGGTCGACGCCGACGGCGCCCGCGAGGTGCTGAGGCACGCGCCGGGCGTGATCCTGGTCGACGACCCGGCCGCGGGCGAGTTCCCGATGCCGATCGACGCCGTCGGTACCGATCCCTCGTGGGTCGGCCGCATCCGGCGCTCGGTCGACGACCCGCGTGCGCTGGACTTCTTTGTGACGGGGGACAACCTGCGCAAGGGGGCGGCCCTGAACACCGCGCAGATCGCGGAATTGTTGTCCGCCGAACTCACCGCCTGATCCGGCGCCGCCGAGTTTCGCGAAAAGTCGGGCGCTTCGCGCCGCGACTTTTCGGACTTATCATCATTTTTCCGGGCGCGGGTCGCGAGCCTGGTGGGTGCCGGTCGCGAAGCCCGGTTGGCCGCTGTTCACGCGATGGCTGGGCGCGGGTTGCGGCGCGCTGGTTGCTGTCCGAGAGGGGCGGGCCGCTCCGCACGGGTGTGGAGTGCGGCGTGCGGGATGTGAGCGCGAGGGGCGAGGCGCGTGAGCCGCCAGGGCGCGACGTGAACGCGAACGTGCGGGGCGCGAGGGCGCGGGCGGGGCGCGAGGGCGGCGCGAGGGCGCGGGGGCGCGGCGTGAGCGCGAACGTGCGGGGCGCGAGGGCGGCGCGAGGGCGCGGGGCGCGAAGGCGCGAGGGCGCGGCGTGAGCGCGAACGTGCGGGGCGCGAGGGCGCGGGGCGCGAGGGCGCGGCGTGAGCGTGCGGCGTGCGGGGCCGAGGGCGCGGCGTGAGCGTGCGGCGTGCGGGGCCGAGGGCGCGGCGTGAGCGTGCGGCGTGCGGGGCCGAGGGCGCGGCGTGAGCGCGAATGTGCGGCATGCGGGGCGCGGGCGGCGTGCGGGGCGTGAGCGCGAACGTGCGGCGTGCGGGGTGCGGGGTGCGAGCGCGAGGGCGCGGCGCGCGGCATGTCGGCGTTTTGGCGCGAGACCGTGGAGTGCTGAGTGAAGGCGCCGGCTGCGGGCTGGATCGATCCTGACGGCTGCCGGGGCGTTGCCGGACATGCAAAAGCGCGAACCGCCGAGGGGTCACCCGGTAAATGTGAAGTAGCCCGCAATTGACAGAGACATCCAAGTGGTAGTTACTGTCAAAATATGGATGCTGTTACCTCGAGCCCCCGCCGGTGGTGGGCGCTCATCGCGATCGTGCTCTGCGTGCTCACCGTCGGCTTCGACACCACGATCCTCAACGTCGCGCTGCCCACGCTCGCGACGGCGCTCGATGCCGGCTCCGACGACCTGCAGTGGATCGTCAACGCGTACGTCCTGGTCTTTGCCGGGCTGCTGCTCCCAATGGGGGCACTCGGCGACCGGTACGGCCGCAAGCGGCTCCTGGCCATCGGGCTGCTGCTCTTCGCCGCCGCGTCGCTCGTCGCCGTGTTCGCCACCGACGCGGCGCAGGTCATCGCGGCGCGGGCGCTGATGGGCGTCGGTGGTGCGATTCTGACCCCGCTGACCATGGCCGTGCTGCCGGTCCTGTTCGACGAGCGGGAGCGCGGCAAGGCGATCTCCCTGCTCACGATGGGCATGGGCCTCGGCCTGCCGCTCGGGCCGATCATGGGCGGCTACCTGCTCGAGCACTTCTGGTGGGGCTCGATCTTCGTGATCAACGTGCCGGTCGCGCTCATCGCCCTGGTGGCGGTGTTGTTCCTGGTTCCGGAGTCGCGCTCGGCCACGCCGAAGCGCGTCGACCTGCCCGGTGCCGGATTGTCCACGCTGGGGCTGATTTTCGTGGTGTACGGCGTGATCGAGGCGCCCACCCAGGGCTGGACGGCCCCGAAGGTCCTGGGCGCCCTGGTCGCGGGCGCGGCCCTCCTAGCGACGTTCGTCCTGGTGGAGCGCCGCGCCGCGAGCCCGATGATCGACCTGACGCTCTTCCGGAAGCCACGCTTTGCCTGGGGTACCGCCGCCGGAACGCTGGCGTCGTTCGCGCTCTTCGGCGTGCTGTTCATCCTGCCGCAGTACCTGCAGGCGGTTCGCGGCAACGACGCGCTCGGCGTGGGCCTGCGCCTGCTCCCGCTGATCGCCGGCCTGTTCGTGGGCGCCCCGCTGGGCGAGCGCATCGCCCGGCTGACCGCGACGAGGCTCCCGGTGGCGCTCGGCCTGCTGATCGGCGGGGTCGGACTGGCCCTGGGCGCGCGGACCGAGGTCGGCTCCGGGTACGGGTCGGTCGCGACCTGGCTGGCGATCGCCGGCGCCGGCATCGGGCTGGCCCTGACGCCGGCCATGGACGCGGTCCTGGGCTCCCTGCCGCGCGACGAGGCGGGCTCCGGCACCGCGATCACGATGACCTTCCGCCAGGTGGCCGGCGCCCTGGGCGTGGCCCTGCTGGGCAGCCTGACCACCGCCGTGTACCGCGACCGCCTCGACCAGGCCCCCGAGGCGGCGAAGCGCTCGATCGCCGCGGCCGTCAGGCTGGGCGATCCGGCGCTGGCCGCGGCCGCCCGAACGGCGTTCGTGGACGCGATGTCGGCGGTCATGCTGGTCTGTGCGGCCATCGCCGTCGTGGGCTCGATCCTGGTGGCGGTGTTCCTGCCCAATGCCCAAACGCGCCGGGGTACGGAAGAATCGTCGGATGAGCTCACCAGGGTTGCGTGAACGCAAGAAGCAGAAGACCCGCTGGGCGATTCAGGAGCACGCCGTGCGCCTGTTCGTCCAGCAGGGTTATGACGCGACCACGATCGAGCAGATCGCCGAGGCCGCCGAGATCTCCCCGAGCACGTTCTTCCGGTACTTCAAGACCAAGGAAGACGTGGTGATCCAGGACCGCTACGACGAGCTGATGGCGGAGAAGATCCGGCAGGCCCCGGCCGACCAGCCCCCGCTCGAGGTGATCCGCCGCGCGTTCGTGGACGGCTTCCAGGCCATCACCGAGGACGAGATGGACCAGGCCCTGCAGCGCGCGAAGCTCCAGCTGAGCGTGCCCGCGCTGCGCATGCGCGCCCTGGACAACCTGCAGGACTCGATCCGCTACCTGGCCGTGCCGTTGGCCGAGCGGCTGGGCCGCCCGGCCGACGACTTCAGATGTCAGGCCTTCGTCGGGGCCTGCGTGGGCGCCATGATCAACGCCCTGCTGGCCTGGGCGAACGACGGCGGCGACGGCAAGGCCGCCCTGCAGCTGATCGACCAGGCCCTGGATGTGGTGGCCAAGGGCCCCTGAACGCTCTTACGCCACGACGTCATCGGCATCGGTGATCGTGTAGGCGTAACCCTGCTCCGCCAGGAACCGCTGCCGGTGCGCCGCATACTCCGTGTCGATGGTGTCGCGGGCCACCACCGTGTAGAAGTGCGCCTGCCGGCCGTCGGCCTTGGGGCGGAGCACCCGCCCGAGCCGCTGCGCCTCCTCCTGCCGGGACCCGAAGGTCCCGGACACCTGCACGGCGACGGCCGCCTCCGGCAGGTCGATCGAGAAGTTGCCGACCTTGGAGATCACGAGCGTCCGCAGCGACCCGCTCCGGAACTCGTCGAACAGCTTCTCCCGCTCCCGGTTGGTGGTCGAGCCCTGGATGATCGGCGCGGCCAGGAACTCCCCGAGCTGGTGCAGCTGGTCGATGTACCCCCCGATGACCAGCACCTGGTCGTTCTTGTGCCGGTCGATCAGCGCCCGGACCACCGGCAGCTTCGTCTTGGCCGTGGCCGCTACCCGATACCGCTCCTCGGGCTCCGCCACCGCATACGCCATCCGCTCCTCGTCGGTGAGCGTCACCCGCACCTCGACGCACTCGGCCGGCGCGATCCAGCCCTGCGACTCGATGTCCTTCCACGGCGCGTCGTAGCGCTTCGGCCCGATCAGCGAGAACACGTCGCCCTCGCGCCCGTCCTCCCGCACGAGGGTCGCGGTCAGCCCGAGCCGCCGCCGGGCCTGCAGGTCGGCGGTGAACCGGAAGATCGGGGCTGGCAGCAGGTGCACCTCGTCGTAGACGACCAGGCCCCAGTCGCGGGCGTTGAACAGGTCGAGGTGGGCGAACGTGCCGCCGCGGCGGGTCGTCAGCACCTGGTAGGTCGCGATGGTGACCGGCCGGATCTCCTTGCGGTCGCCGGAGTATTCGCCGATCTCCTCCTCGGTCAGGCTCGTGCGCGCGATCAGCTCGCGTTTCCACTGCCGGCCCGCGACCGTGTTGGTGACCAGGATGAGCGTCGTCGCCTTGGCCTCCGCCATCGCCGCCGCGCCGACCAGGGTCTTGCCGGCCCCGCAGGGCAGCACCACGACGCCGGAGCCGCCGGCCCAGAAGGACTCGACCGCCTCGCGCTGATAGGAGCGCAGGACCCAGCCGTTCTCGGCCAGGTCGATGTTGTGGGCCTCGCCGTCGACGTAACCGGCCAGATCCTCGGCCGGCCAGCCCAGCTTCAGCAGCGCCTGCTTGAGCCGCCCGCGCTCGGACGCGTGGACGATCATGGTGTCGGGGTCGAGCTGGGCGCCGAGCATCCCGGCCAGCTTCTTGCTCTTGGCCACCTCGATCAGCACCGCCCGGTCGGACGCGTGCAGGACCAGGCCGTGGACCGGGTCGTTGAGCAGCCGCAGCCGCCCGTAGCGGTCCATCGTCTCGGCGATGTCCACCAGCAGCGCGTGGGGCACCGGATAGCGCGAGTAGCGCAGCAGGGAGTCGACCACGCCCTCGGCGTCGTGGCCCGCGGCGCGCGCGTTCCACAGCCCGAGCGGGGTCAGGCGATAGGTGTGCACGTGCTCCGGCGACCGTTCAAGCTCGGCGAACGGAGCGATCGCCATGCGGCACGCCTGGGCATCGGGGTGGTCGACTTCGAGCAGGAGCGTCTTGTCGGACTGGACGATCAGGGGACCTTCAGGCACCGGACCAGTGTCGCATGGAGGTGTGACACTTCCCGGATAGTGGGAACGATCCATACCCATGCAACCGCGGAGCCCGTGGGATGCGTTCCAAGATTTGACGGTCTCGGCCGGACGCGCTCGGGAGATCAGTTCGGGGGCGAGCGCGTCCCGCCGATTCCGCCCCGCCCCGACATCCGGACTTTCACCGGATCCCGAGCGGGCCGGACCGGCCTACCATCTATACATGCGTCCGAGGGTGACCTTGACGTTCGGGGGAATCGCCGCCCTCGCGGTGGCGGTCGGCTGGTTCCTGCTTTCGCACCAGGTCGCGCACACCGACGTGGAGACCGCGGTGAGCGAGTCGCTCGGTGCCATCCTCGTCGTCATGCTCGTGGCTTCGGTCATCGGCTCGATCCGCCGCAGCGACGGGAAACGGAAATGAGCGAACTCGACCACGCGCGGCCGCAGACCCTCTCACCCCTGGCCAAGCTCGGCGTCACCGTGGTCGTCATCGCGGCCCTGAGCTGGTTCTTCGTCTCCTGGCTGGTGCTCGACAGCCCGCTGACCGACGCCATCGGCGAGACGGCCGGCAGCCTGGCGGTGGTGCTGCTGATCGTCTCCGTGATCGGCACGGCCCGGGCCGACGACGGGGCCTAAGCCTCGGCCTCCGGCACCGCGCCGGTGATCCGGTGCAGCGCGAACGTGTGCAGCATCTCCGTGCGCTCGTCCTCCGCCCGCAGGTAGCCCGAGCCCATCGACACCGGCCGGACCAGCCGCGACGCCGTGGCCCCGTGCGCGTCGACGTAGCCCACCCAGACCCGCGTCTTGTCCCGCAGCGCCTGCTGGAGCACCTCGAGCGCCTCGGTGTGCGAGGCCCCGGAGCCCCCGTTGGTCCGCACGGTCACCGGCGCCCGCCGCGCGACCCGGGCCGCCGCGTCGCCGCGCCGGATCTGCTCGATGACCCCGGCCAGCCGCGGTGGGGAGAGCCGGACCGCCGAGGTCGGGTCCTCCACCCCGCGCGAGGCCCAGGTCGGCCGCGGCGCCCCCCGGCGCGCCTTCGGCCGGCTCAGCACCGCGGCGCCGGTCGAGTCCTCCTGCACCGGCGGGTAGCCGGCCTCGCGCAGCGCCTCCAGCAGTCGGGCCGGCGTGTGGCGGCAGGCCAGCACCGTCGGGGCCAGGCGGCGCAGGCCGAGGGCCTGCAGGCGCCGGTCGGCCAGCACCTCGGCGACCAGCGACTCGTCGTCGCTGCGCACGTAGGAGTTGGCCGAGCCGATGCGCATGCCGCCGTGCCGGCGGGCGACGTCGTCGATGAGGTACGTCAGCGTCTGCGGCACCGGCGTGCGCGAGCGCCGGGCCAGCAGCGCGTGCAGGTCGGCCGCGGAGTAGCCGGCGTCGAGGCTCCGGCGGACAGTCTCGGCGGTGATGCGGTACACGCTGGCGGACTCCTGCTGCCCGAGCAGCTCCAGCTCCCCGGCGAGGGTCGGCTCGGGCGGGCCCGGGACGATCGCGGACAGGTCGGCCTGCAGCAGGAGGTGGTCGACCGGCTCCGGCAGCAGCGTGTGCAGCAGCGCGGCCGAGCCGGACAGCGCGTAGCCCTCGGGCGAGCCGATGCCGAGCGGGTCCTCCGGGTCGGGGGACTCCGCGGCGAGCTCGGCCAGCAGCAGGCGCCCGTAGCCGGTCAGGCCGCCGAACCCGGTCAGCCCGACGAACGCGGCCTCGGCCAGGCTCGCCTCGATCGCGGCCGACGCGCCCCGGTTGATCCGCCGCGGCGTGCGCCAGGCGAGGGTCTCCACCACTCCCGCCGGGGTCGCGGTGCGGCCCGGGGCCAGGTCGGCGAGCACCTGCAGCGCGGAGCGGCGCTGGGCCGGCGCGCCGGGGCGCGACAGCTCGGGCGCGAGCGCGTTGAGCGGGCGGTCGCGGTCGTCGCGCTGGCCGACGAGGGCGGGCGCGCGGGTCATGGTCAGCCAGGCCACCGCGAGCCGGTGCCAGCGAGCGGCGATGCCGAAGGCGCGCCAGGCGTCGTACGCCACCGTGGGCAGGAAGACGCTCTCCACCCGCTTGTTGTCGACGATCTCCTCGCCGACCAGCCCCGCAGCGGTGACGATCTCCACCAGCAGCGCGGCCTGCTGCTCGTCCACGCCGGCGTTCTTGGCGAAACGGCGCAGCTCGCGGATGCCGAGGCCGCCTGAGCGCAGTACCGACGGCGGCTCCTGACCCATCGCCTCGATCAGCGTCTCGGCGTTGCGGACCAGCTCCAGCACCTGCCCGGCCCCTGCCCGGTCCAGCTGGGCGGGCTCGCGCTGCGGGGTCTCCATCGGCGGCGGGTCGGGGTGCAGGGGCCCGAGCGGCCCGGCGTCGCGGCGCAGCAGCAGCGCGACCTCGACCGGCAGCTCCACCGCGTCGCGGCCGACGATGACGAGCAGGTGCCGGTCGACCAGCCAGCGCACCGGCGAGTCGGAGCCGGGCTGCAGGCCGGCCGCGGCGACGGTGCCGACCGGCGGGCCGGCGGCGAGGCGGTCGAGCACGGCGCGGGCCGCGGGGGAGGCGGCCAGGAGCGTGCGGCGCAGCCCGGCGGCGTCGGCGACCAGCGCACCCGCCACCGGGTCGAGCTCCTCGGCGGGGCGGCCCAGCCCGGCCGGGTAGGGCGAGCAGACCTCGTCGACGGCGTTCACGATCCGCAGCGCCGGGTCGGGGCCGAAGACCACCGCGCAGGCCCGCAGCCGGTCGATCGCCGCGCGCACGCGGGCCGCCTCCACGCCGGACTGCGCGGTGAGCGCCAGCACCGACTCGGCCGACGAGCCGTGGCCGACGCGGGTGTACCGCAACGCGTCGAGGATCTCCAGCGTGAACTGGTCCAGGGCGTCGAGCGCGCGGGCCACCGCCACCCGCGACTGCGCCCGGTGCGCCAGCGCCGAGAAGTCCGACGGCGGCGGGATGACCAGGTCAGGGCGCAGCCGGATGAGCGCCGTCAGCTCGTCGTCGGGCAGGGCGCGCAAGTGGTCGGCCAGCGTAGTCGTCGTCATCTCGCCTAATACGCTAACCGGCGGGTACGACAAAAGAGGGCGGGCCCTGGGGGCCCGCCCTCGATTGCTGACTCGGTGTTACTTCAGGCCGCCGCTCACGGCGGTCATGAGCTCGCCGTTGCTGGTGTCACCCGAGAGCTCCCAGACGAACGCGCCGCCGAGGCTCTGCTGCTTGGCGTAGGCCATCTTGCTGTTGATCGTGGCCGGGGTGTCGTAGCTCCACCAGTTGTTGCCGCACTTGGCGTAGGCGGTGCCGCCGACGGTACCGGTGGCCGGGCAGCTGGTCTTCAGGACCTTGTAGTCCTCGATGCCGGCCTCGTAGGTGCCGGGGGCGGCGCCGGTCGCGCTGCCGCCGGGGGCGTCCTGCGTCACACCCGTCCAGCCGCGGCCGTAGAAGCCGATGCCGAGCAGGAGCTTGCTGGCCGGGATGCCCTTGGACTTGAGCTTCTGGATCGCCGCGTCGGAGCAGAAACCGGCCGTCGGGATGCCCGAGTAGCAGGTCAGCGGCGAGTGGGGGGCGGTCGGGCCCTGCGCGCTGAAGGCGCCGAAGTAGTCGTACGTCATCGGGTCGATGAAGTCGAGGTTCGAGATCGCCCCGGCGTAGTCGGCCAGGTCGATCTTGCCGCCGTTGGAGCCGTCGGCCGTGATGGCCGCGGTGACCAGGGCGCTGGAGCCGAACTTGGCGCGCAGCGCGGCGATCACGCTCTTGAACGCGTTGGGGCCGCTGGAGTCGCACTGCAGGCCACAGGCGTTCGGGTACTCCCAGTCGATGTCGATCCCGTCGAACACGCCGGCCCAGCGGGGGTCGTTGACCAGGTTGTAGCAGGAGTTCGCGAACGCGGTCGGGTTCGCGGCGGCCTGCGTGAAGCCGGCCGACCAGCTCCAGCCGCCGAAGGACCAGATGACCTTCAGGCCCGGGTGCTTCGCCTTGAGCTTCTTGAGCTGGTTGAAGTTGCCGCGCAGGGGCTGGTCCCAGGTGTCGGCGACGCCGTCGACGGAGTCGGCCGTGGTGTAGGCCTTGTCGTAGTCGGCGTAGCTGTCACCGATGGAGCACTGGCCGTTCGTGGTGTTGCCGAACGCGTACATGATGTGGGTGAGCTTGGCCGCCGAGCCGCTCGTCTCGATGTTCTTCACCTGGTAGTTGCGGCCGTAGACGCCCCAGTCGGTGAAGTACGCGACGACCTTCTTGCCACCCGTGGCGGGGGGCGTGGTCGTGGTCGGCGGCGGAGTCGTCGGCGGCTTGGTCGTCGGCGACGTCGTCACCGGCGGGGTCGTCGGCGGCTTCGTGGTGGTCGGCGGGGCCGTGGTCGGGCTGCCACCGCTACAGCTCACGCCGTTGATCGTGCAGTTGGTCGGCGGCTTGGCGCCGGCCCCGTTCATGCCCCAGCTGAAGGTCGCGCCCGCGGCCAGCGTGGGGGCCCAGGACTTGTTCTTGGCGACGTAGTGCTGACCCGCGTGGGTCACGTCGGCGTCCCAGAAGCTGGTGATCTGACCGCCCGCGGGCAGGTCGAACTCGAGCGTCCACCCGTTGATCGTGCTCGAGGTCCCGTTGGTGATCTTGTAGCTGGCGCCCCAGCCGGAGCCCCAGTCCTGGTCGACGGTGAACGTCGCGCTCAGGTTGCCGGCGGCGTTGGCGGTGGTCGTGACGATGGGAACTACGGCCCCGGCCACCGCCAGAGCGGCGGCGACGATGAGGCCGTTGCGGACGGATCGTTTCATCGCGTCTCCTGGATGGTCTCTTAGGAAACTTTCCTAAAAGTGAAGGTGACGGTAGTGGCCTGGATCTCACCCGTCAATAGATGCGCGAGCGCGTATTTCGATGGCATACCCACTGTGACCTGGGCATCCTTAAGGGTGTCTCAACAACCGGTTGTCATTGGCTTTGACCTTGACATGACGCTCCTCGACACCCGCCCCGGTATCGCTGCCACGTGGCGGGCACTCACCGCGAAGACCGGCGTCCCGGTCGACGCCGACCTCGCCGTGACCAGGCTCGGGCCGCCGCTGCGGCTGGAGATGGCCGAGTGGTTCCCGCCCGAGCGCGTCGAGGAAGCGGTCGGGATCTATCGGGCGCTCTACCCGGACCACGCCATAGCGCCCTCGGTACCGCTGCCGGGCGCGGCGGAGTCCCTGGCGGCGGTCCGCGCGGTGCACGGCCGGGTCGTCGTCATCACCTCGAAGCTCGGCCGCCTGGCGGAGCTCCACCTGGCGTACCTGGGAATCGAGGTCGACCACGTGTACGGCGACGTCTTCCACGCCGAGAAGGCCGAGGTGCTGCGGGAGATCGGCGCCGCCCTCTACGTCGGCGACCACGTGGCCGACATGCAGGCGGGCGTGCTGGCCGGCATCCCGGCCGTCGGGGTGACCTCGGGCCCGTGCTCGGAGGAGGAGCTCCGCGCGGCCGGAGCGACCGCCGTGTTCGCGGATCTGCGCCCGTTTCCCGCATTTCTCGAAGGCATGATCTCGGTTGGCCGGGCCGTTTCGGGTGACTAGCCTTGTTGTGCAATCCCGGGTGTCGGTGACGCGGCCGCCCGGGACGGGTCCGACACTGGGGAGTAGGGCAGCGTGCCGACGGGTCGAGTGAAGTGGTACGACCAGGAGAAGGGTTTCGGTTTCCTCACCAGCGACGACGGCGGAGACGTCTTCGTGCACAAGGCGGCGCTGCCGTCGGGCGTGGATGAGCTGAAAACCGGTCAGCGGGTCGAGTTCGGGGTGGCCGAGAGCCGCAAGGGCAGCCAGGCCCTGCAGGTCAAGCTGCTCGACGCGCCGCCGTCGGTCGCCGAGGCCCGGGCGGTGGCCAGCCGCCGCCCGCCGGAGGAGCTGCACGGCCTGATCGAGGACATGATCAAGGTCCTGGAGGCCAAGATCCAGCCGGACCTGCAGCGCGGCCGCTACCCGGACCGCAAGGCCGCGCGCACCGTGGCCGAGGCCGTCCACCTGGTGGCTCGGGAACTCGAGGTGTGAGCCGAAGAGGGGGCCGACCGGCCCCCTCTTCCGCTTATCGCTTCAGGCTCCGACGAGCGGCGTGGCGGGCACGAGCCCCTCGGCCGCGGCCCGGTTGAGCAGCGCGTCCACGGCGGCGTGCCCGTCGGGCCCGAGGGACGCGGTGAACTCGTTGACGTACAGGCCGATGTGCTGGTCGACGACCGACTGCTCCATCTCCTGCGCGTGCTCGAGCACGAACGACCGGCTGGCGCCCGGGTTCTCCCAGGCCAGCCGCACCGACTCCTTGATCCAGGCGGTCGCCTCCCCGGGATCGACGCGCTCGCGGTGCGCGAGGATCGCGCCGAGCGGGATCGGCAGTCCGGTGTCGTCCTCCCACCACTCCCCGAGATCGGCGAGCGCGTGCAGGCCGTACCGCTGGTACGTGAACCGGGCCTCGTGGATCACGAGCCCGGCGTCGAACCGCCCGGCGGCGACGGCGGGCATGATCTCGGCGAACGGCACGACCTCGATGTGCGCGGGCGGCTCGGCGGCCGACCAGAGGCGCATGAGCAGGTAGGCGGTGGTCCGATCGCCGGGGACGGCGACGCTCTTGCCCGCGAGCGAGGCGATCCCGGCGTCCTTGACCAGCACGAGCGGCCCGCAGCCCCGGCCGAGGGCCCCGCCGCAGGGCAGGAGGGTGTACTTTTCGAGCAGCCACGGCAGCGCCGCGTAACTGACCTTGACCAGGTCGAACTGCCCGGAAAGCGCCGCCGTGTTGGTGACGTCGACGTCGGCGAAGGTCACGTCGAAGTCGGGCGCACCGGGCACGAGCCCGTGGGTCAGCGCGTGGAAGACGAACGTGTCGTTCGGACACGGCGAAAAGGCGAGCGAAAGCGTCACAAACCCGAATCTAGACCCGCAGCGGAACGGCGCACCCCAAGCGGAAAAACCGCCGGTGTGACACTGAGCGCACCTCGCCGAGCAGCGCCGCCGGGGAGTCCGCCAAGCCGCCTGTTGCCCTCGCGGCGGCGCTCAAAGGGCTCACCGCGTCGGGAGTGCGTCGAAGACCTCGCGGAGCAGCCCTGCCGTCGGTGGAGTCCGCCATGCCGCCCGTGCCCCTCGCGGTGCCGCGAGCGCCCGCACCGCGCGCCCGTCCCGGTGCCGCGTGTGCCTCGCGCCACGCCGTGCATGTGCTCACCGCGTCGTGAGTGTGCCGACGCCTCTCACAGCAGCGCCGGCGCCGGGGGAGTCCGCCGCGCCGTCCGTCCCTCGAGCGGTGCTGGGAGCGCCCCGCACCGCGCGGCCCCTCGCGGTGCCGTGCATGTGCCTCACCGTGCGGACCGCTCGCGGTGCCGTTGCATGCGCCGCACCGTGCGGACCCTCGCGGTGCCGTGCGTGCACGCGCCTCACCGTGCGGACCTTCGCAGGCGCCGCGCGTGCGCCTCAGCGCGCCGCTAGTGCGCCGAAGACCTCTCGCAGCAGGGCCAGCGCCTGGGGGATCCGCCACGCCGCTCGGTCGCGCGGGCCGACCGCGTTCGACACCGTTCGGATCTCGCCGAAGGCCGTGCCCGGCCAGAGCCGCGCCGCCGACGCCACGCCGAACCCCTCCATCCCCTCGGCCACGGCGTCCGGATGCCGCTTCTGTACCAGCTCCTTGGACCGGGCCGACCCGGTGACGGTCGACACGGTCAGGACGGGGCCGCCGACGGCCTCGGGCAGCGCCAGCCGCAGGGTCCGGAGCAGCTGCGGGTCGGCGTCTATCCGCGACGAGCCGAATCCGAGCTCGTCCACGCTGAGGAACCCGTCGGGCGCCTCCGCCCCAAGGTCCGCCGCGATCGACTCGGTGGCGACGACCAGCCCGCCGATCTCGACCCGTCCGGCGAACCCGCCGGCGATGCCCGCCGAGAGCACGAGATCGAAGGCGGGGCCCATGTGCATGGCCGTGGTCAGGTACTGCGACGTCACCGCCGCGCTCGCCGCCGGGCCGACGCCGCCCGCCACCACGACGACCGGGGCGCCCTCCTCCAGTGCCTCGGACCCCTGCTCGCCCAGGCCCAGCCCGGCCAGCACGCTCTCGCGCTCGGCCGCGACCGCGGTCACGATCAGCGTCCGCGAGTACCCCAGTAACGGCCTCATCGCTCGTCGTCCTCCAGCCGGGCCGTCGGGTCGGTCCCCGACGGCCGATACAGCGTGTACCCCGGCGGGGCGAGCGGCGAACCGTCCTCGACGTCGACGGCGGGCATCTTCTTCGTCTCCGTGGCCGCCGCGGCCGGGGCCGGCGCGGTGACCGTCGGCTCCGCGCTGTCCCGCCGCCGGCCGAACCCGAACCGCCGCCGCTCGCCGTCGTCCGCGGCGGCCGCCGGGCGCGGGACGGTGCGGGCCTCGGGCGCCGGCGCGGCGGGGGCGGCGGGCGCGACCGGGGTCGCGACCGTGGTGGCCTCGGCGTCGGGCACGTCCGGCGGGGCTCCGCGCAGCCGTTCCTTGCGCAGGACCACGGCCGAGTACAGCGCCCGCACCGCCGCCAGCGTCACGAACGACGCGGCCACGAACAGTCCCCACGCCCCGCCGAACGGGATGAGCCCGACTGCCCCGCCGGCCACCCACGCGATCATGAGCAGCGTCTCGGAGTGCGCGAACGCGCTGGCCCGCACGTTCTCGTCGATCCGCTCCTGGATCGAGGCGTCGACGGCCAGTTTGGCCAGGCCGCTGGCGACCGCCGTGAACAGGCACAGGAGCGCCACCGTGCCGAGTGAGTCGCGGTCGGCGGCGAGGATGGCCATGAACGCGGTGAGCACCACGCCAATCGCCTGCAGCAGCGCGGGCCGGTGGATGCGCAGCCGGGTGCCGATGGCCGTGGCGAGGAACGACCCCACGCCCAGCGCGCCCGCCACCACGACGACCGCCACCTGCTCGGAGAGCCGCCAGGTCAGCAGCGTGACCGGGAGCGTGCCCTCCTTGATGGCGAACGCGAGATACAGCGTGAGGAACCCGTAGAGCGCCCGCAGCGTCGCGCTGCCGACCAGCGCCGCGATCACCACGCGCCCGCTGAGCACCTTGACCCCGCGCCCGGACGGCCGCAGGACCCGCGGCATGGTCTCGGGCGGGTCGGAGTCGGCGCGGGGCGGCAGGCGCAGGGAGGTCACCATGCCGTACACGAAGACGAGGATCGACACGCGCAGCGGCCACTGCGGCCCGAACTGCCCCGCGAGCAGCCCGATCGGCAGCGCGATGGCGCCGGCGAACGTGCCGAACACGGAGGCGCGCGCGCCCGCCTCCGACAGCCCGAGCCCGGGCGGCAGGACCCGGGGCACGGCGGCGCTGCGGGCCACGCCGTAGGCGCGGGACAGCACGAGCATGCCGAACGCGGCCGGGTACAGCAGCCAGCTCGTCAGGTGTTCGGAGAGCAGGAAGGCCAGGAACGCCCGGCCGAGCATGGTGACCGCGAGCGCGTAGCGGCGGCCGTGCCGGAACCGGTCGAGCACGGGGCCGACGACCGGGGCGAGCAGTGCGAACGGGAGCATGGTGATGAGCAGGTAGAGCGCCACCCGGCCGCGGGCCTCGCCGGCCGGCACCGAGAAGAAGACCGTGCCCGCGAGCCCCAGCGCGACCAGCGTGTCGCCCGCACACGAGGCCGCGTGCAGGTCGAGCAGGCGGAGCATGCCGGACTCGCCGCCCGCGCCGCGCTCGCGCACGCGCAGCAGGTTGCGGCCGAGATAACGGCCCGCCCTCGTGGTGCCGACCGTCGCGACCCGCGCCGCGCGCACGGTGGTCACCATGGTCTGCGCCACTCCTCGAATCACCGACATGCCACCCATCTTGACTGACGGGTACGACAGTTTTGGGCGCGCCGGGGCCGCCGTGCTCGTCGGGCGTGGCGATGAGGAACAATGGACCCGTGACTGCCTCGACTGCGCCCACGCGGGGAAGCCGTGCCGCCAAGCCCGACCAGGTCCTGACGGACGCGGTCGAGATCGCGCTGCAGGGCCTAGACGTTGTCGATCCCGACCACATCGGTGCCCATTTGGGCGTTGTCGCAGAAGGCGAACGCCTGGTCACCCACTTCTTCGAGTGCGGTCTGCCCGGGTACCGCGGCTGGCGCTGGGCCGTCACCGTGACGCGCATCTCGCGCAGCAAGCAGGTCACGATCTGCGAGACGACGGTGCTGCCCGGCCCCGAGGCGCTGCGCGCGCCCGAGTGGGTGCCGTGGCAGGAGCGCCTGCAGCCCGGCGACCTCGGCGTCGGCGACCTGCTGCCGACCCCGTCCGACGACCCGCGCCTGCAGCCCGGCTACGTGCAGTCCGACGACCCGGCCGACGAGTCGCTCAACTGGGAGCTCGGCCTCGGCCGCCCCCGCGTGATGTCCCGCGAGGGGCGCCTCGACGCGGCCCAGCGCTGGTACGACGGCGACCGTGGCCCCAACGCGCCGATCTCCGTGGCCGCCCCGTCCGCGGCCCGCTGCGGCTCGTGCGGCTTCTACCTGCAGCTCGCCGGCTCGCTGCGCCAGGCGTTCGGGGTGTGCGGCAACGAGTACGCGCCCGACGACGCCCAGGTCGTCTCGGCCGACCATGGCTGCGGCGCGCACTCCGAGGTGCTCGTGGAGCAGGTCCAGGCGGTCGACGAGCTGCCGACCGTGTTCGACGACAGCGAGGTCGAGGCGGTCGCGGTCAGCCGCGCCCCGGGCTCCGTCGACGGTGACGAACCGGCCGAACCCTATGGGCACGGCTGATTTCGGCTACACGGAACGCGCGTCGCGGCTGCGCGGCGCGGTCGCCTGGCGCCACCGCGCGGGGGCGGGCGGCCCGGCCCGCATCCTGCCCGACGGCTGCATGGACGTGATCCACAGCGAAGGCCGCCTGATCGTCGCCGGCCCCGACACGATCGCGCACCTGACCTGGATCCCGGACGGCGCGCGGACGGCGGCGGTGCGGTTCGCGCCCGGCCAGGGCCCGGCGCTGCTGGGGATCTCGGCGGACGAGGTGCGCGATCAGCGGGTACCACTGGATGCGCTTTGGCCTTCCGACCAGGTGCGCCGCCTGACGGAACGGCTCGAGGAGGCGCCCGATCCGGTCGCCGTGCTCGAGGCCGCCCTGCTCGCCGTCGACCGGGCGCCCGACCCGCTGGCGCCGCGCCTGCTGGCTCCCCTGCGCGCCGGACGGCCGGTGGCCGGGATCGCGGCGGAGGTCGGGCTCAGCGAGCGGCAGTTGCACCGGCGCGGGCTGCGGTTGTACGGGTACGGCCTCAAGCACCTCGCCCGTGTCCTGCGCCTCGGCGCCGCGCTCGACCTGGCGCGGGGCGGGGTGGGGCTGGCGGCGGTGGCCGCGAGCGCCGGTTACGCCGACCAGGCCCACCTCGCGCGCGACGTCAAGGCGCTGGCGGGGGTACCGATGAAGGAGCTTGTTCCTTAGTTCTTGCCGGCGTACAGGTCGACGCCATTGCCGTCGGGATCGTGGACGACGGCGTACCGCATCCCCCAGAACGCGTCCCACGGCTCCTTGTGGCCCTCGTAGCCGGCCGTGAGCAGCTCGGCGTACACCTTGTCGACCTCGGCCGGCGACTCGCACTCGAACGCGAGCCCGATGCGGCTGCCCCCGACCGGCGGCTGCCATTCGGGGTCGAACGAGTGGATGGTCTCGATGGTGTCCCAGGTCAGCTTGACCCCGCCGGCGAGGACGTGCTCCACGTGCGGGCTCGCGTCCTCGGCGGCCGGTACGTCGAGCCCGAGCCGGCGGTAGAAGGCGAGCGAGCGCGGCATGTCGGCCACGACCAGGCCGAATACGTTCAGTCTCATGTAGCCCACGCTAGGGCGCGGCCGGGGTGTCCGTCTTGAACGAATCGGACGCGGCCCGGGCTCCCTCGCGGCGCCGCCGCCGGTTCCGGTCGTGCACGACCATCGTGAGCCCGCCCGGAATGCCCCACAGGGCGCCGGCGACCGCGATGCCGAACCAGTTGCCGTGCCCGTGCGCGGCCAGCTCGTCCCGGAACGGCAGCATGATCAACGCCGCGACGACCCACAGCGCGATCCCCGCGATCGCGAAGGGCACCATCGGCGGGTCGAGCGGCTTGGGCGGGGTGGTCACGCCGCTCACGGTACCCGCCCGGATCTCCTCGCCGCAGGCCTCCCGTGACCCAACCCACAGGTCGTTAGCCATGCTCATTAGGTAAGCTAACTAACGTGATGGTTCGCGTGCCCCGCCTCGCCGCCGCCCAGCTCGCGGCGGCCCTCCGGGACAGCATCACCCGCCTCAACCGCCGCTTGCGCCAGGCCCGCCCGATGGGCGACCTGACGATCACGCAGCTGTCGGCGCTGACGAGCCTGGAGCTCGCGGGCGCGTTGACGCCGCGGGAGCTGGCCGAGCTCGAGCGGGTACAACCGCCGACCCTCACCAAGATCGTCGCGAAGCTGGAGGAACGCGGTCTCGTCCAGCGCTCGCCGCACCCGACCGACGGGCGGCAGGTAATCCTCGCCGCCAGCGAGTCGGGGCGCGCCGTCGTGGCCGAGCACCGCCGCACCCGCGACGAGTGGCTCGCCAAGCACCTCATGGCTCTGACCCCGGAGGAGCGCGAGGTGCTGACCAAGGCCGCCGAGATACTGGGGAGGATCGGTCGCAGCACATGATCGGCAGTACGTTCGGCTCGTTGCGGGTTCGCAACTATCGGTTGTTCACCATCGGCCAGCTCATCAAGCTCCTCGGCACGTGGATGCTCTTCACGGCGCAGGACTGGCTCGTCCTGCAGCTCTCCGACAACTCCGCATCCGCCCTCGGCGTCGTCACGGCGCTGCAGTTCACGCCGGTGCTCCTGCTCACCCTGTACGGCGGCCAGCTCGCCGACCGCTTCGACAAGCGCCGCCTCCTGCAGCTCGCCAACGCCGGCTCGGCGGTCGTCGCCACCCTCCTCGGAGTCCTGGTCGTCTCCGGCATCGTGAACCTGTGGTGGGTGTTCGTGACCGCCGCGCTCTTCGGGGCGATCAGCGCGATCGAGACGCCCGTGCGGCAGTCGTTCGTCTCCGAACTGGTCGGCAAGGAACTCCTGCCCAACGCGCTGTCGCTGTCCTCGGCGACGTTCAACACCGCCCGCATCGTCGGCCCCGCCGTGGCCGGCCTGATCATCGCGGGCCTGCACGACCGCACCGGACCGATCTTCCTGCTCACCGCGGCGTTGTGCACGGCCCCGCTGGTGGCGCTGGCCCGCATGAGCCCTTCCGAGTTGTACCGTGTCGAGCGCGACGCCCTCGCCGCGAGCGAGGCGCGCACGATCGACGGGCTGCGGTACGTCCGGCAGCGCCCCGACCTCAGCCTCGCGATCCTGCTCGTCTTCCTCGTGAGCCTCTTCGGCTTCAACTTCCAGCTGACCCTGGCCGTGCTCGCGCGCGTCGAGTTCCACGTCGACGCGAAGTACTTCGGCCTGCTCACCACCGCGATCGCGGTCGGCGCCCTGGCCGGCGCCCTGTCCAGCTCGCGGCGCCGGGCCCGCCCGTCGGTGTACCGCGTGCTCGCCGCGGCCATCCTGTTCGCCGGCTTCGAGTCGCTGGTCGGCCTCGCGCCGAACTTCGTGACCGCCGTGGTCCTGCTCCTGCCGACCGGCTTCTTCATGATCTACTTCGCCCAGGCCGCCAACCAGCGCATTCAGCTCGGCGTGGAGGCCGCCTTCCGCGGCCGTGTGATGGCGCTGTACGTGCTCGTCTTCCTCGGCAGCACGCCGGTGGGCTCGCTGATCATCGGCTGGTGCGCGGAGCGGTTCGGGCCGCGCTCGGGCCTGTGGACGGGCGGGCTGATCTCGCTCTTCGCGGCCGTCCTCCTGGGCGTGCTGCAGCTGCGCCGCGTGCGGGGGCGCATCCACGTGGCCTGGCGCCCGCGCCCGCGCATGCACGTGCACGAGCGGGCCGGGGGCGTGCCGGTGGTGCGTCCGGCGGTGCGCTGACGGGATTTTTGTCGTACCTGTGTGGTTGAGTCAGATTCATGGAGCGATCGCGACTGCTGCAGTGCCTGGCCGCCGACTACATGCGCCTGCGCGAGGTGGCGGGCGCCGGCCTGACCGCCAAGGTCCCCACCTGCATGCCCTGGACCGTGGCCGACCTGGTGCGCCACGTCGGGCAGGTGTACCTGCACAAGGCCGAGGTCATGCGCATCGGCTCCTGGCCCGACCCGTGGCCGCCGGCGGAGGTGCTCACCGAGCACCCGATCGCGCTCCTGGACCGCGGGTACGGCGCCCTGACCCACGAGTTCTCCCGCCGCCACGACACCGACCGGGCCAAGACCTGGCACAACCCCGATCAGACCGTGAAATTCTGGATTCGCCGCATGGCGCTCGAGACCGTCATCCACCGCCTCGACGCCGAGCTCGCCCACGACGTCGAGGCGGCCCCGATCCCGGACGACCTGGCGTCCGACGGCGTGGCCGAGCTCCTGGAGCTGTTCGTCGGCTACGCCTCCCGCGAGTCGCCGGACGAGTTCAAGCCGGCCCTGGAGCACGCGAAGGGCCACGCCGTGCTGGTCCGCCTGCTGGCGCCGCCGCCGCTCTCGCGCTCCTGGCTGGTGACGGCCGCAAACGACCACGTGGCGGTGACCACGGCTAGCGGTTCGCCACTCACTTCTCCGCCGGCGGCGACGGTAACGGCCGCTCCGGTCCCTTTGTTGCGGTGGCTTTGGGCACGCGAATCGACCCCAACGACCGATGCGCATTCCCCGATCGAGGTGGATGGTGACGAGGAGGCCATAGCAGAACTCCGATCTCTGTTGCGGGCCGGCACGCAGTAGGCGCTCCCGGGCGGGCCCCTGGGAATCGCGGCAGTGGGGCCTGGGTAGGCGACGGCGAGGGGGCGCCGCCTGCTCGGCCTCACCGCCGCGGAGTCCACTTCGGGCGCCGCGGCGTGCCTCGCGCCTGCCTGTGCCCTCGGGTCCTGCGGCGTGTCTCGCGGCTGCGGTGTGCTTCGCGTCTGCCTGTGCCTGGTGCCTGCCTGTTCCTCGGGGCCCCGGTGTGCGTCGCTCCTGCCTGTGCCCCGAATCCCGCGGTGAGTCTCACGCCTGCCTGCGTCTCGGGTCCCCCGGTGTGCCTCGCGCCTGCGGTCTTGTCGGCGCTGTGCAGCCGTGCCCGTCGCCGAGCGTGCTCGTGGTCGCCGTCTTCCGCCATCGCACCCGGGTTGGCCAGTGCAGCACGGGGAGCTGGGCCGACGGTTTGACTTGCCGGTGCGGTGCGGTGCGGTGCGGTGCGGTGCGGTGCGGTGCGGTGCGGTGCGGTGCGGTGCGTGCGGCTCGACGTGCGGCTGGCGTATTGCGGCGCGGTGCGTCGGTGCTGTGGGCCGGTCTGGCTCGATGTGTGGCTGGTGTATTGCGGCGGTGCTGCAGCGCTGTGGGGCGGTCTGGGCTCGCCGTGCGACTGGCGTATTGCGGTGCTGCTCCGTCTCCGCTGCCTCATTGGCTGGTACAGGGGTGGAAGGTCGGGCCCAAGTGCGCCCGGCAACAGGTCAAGAGCACCTTTGAGGTCGGCGGCACCTCGTCAGCCAGGGCGTCTGCAAGCGGTCGAGCTTGAAGTTGCATGCCGCAACGCGCGGTTGGTTCACGCCGAGCGCCCTCGTAAGCCGCTGCGGTGCGGGCAGTGTTGGAACCGTTGCATTGGCCTCAAATGCTGCGTCGTCGGTTGTTTCTTGTGTGGCTCGCAGACCGTGATCACCGCGCCTGGGCGACGCGTCAACCGTGCCTCCGTCGGCGCATAGGAATGCGTGCATCGCCGTTTCGTGCGGAGCGTTTCGGGGTCGGGCGATCGAGGACTTCGATGTCGGGGATCCGTCGGGGTGATGGACGATGGATGCCGTTGTTCGGTCGTTTCGGCGGAATATGAAATGTGCTGGTCGGTGCGGCTTCGGTTGATTGTTCCGCATCCGGCCTGCTCAACCGGCGGAATCAACAGGACCGGGCTTTCGGTCCGCTCAGTCGATGGCACCGGCCCAGCTGGCGCAAGGGCAGCCATCGAACGCTGCTCGTAGGCCGCCCTCACCTCCGCCGCCCGTCGCGCGAAGCTCGCATACCCCGCCGCCTCGCTGCCGTATTCGCGTCGCAGCTTCTCCGCATACCGCCGCCGAAGCCCCCAGTAGCGACGCTCCGCATGCTCCCGCCGAAACGCATCCCGAGAAGGCGACCAATTTCGCGCCCGAGTCCGATTCCGCATAGCAGCCACTTGCGCCCGACTAAACAAAGATATCTGCCAGACCACAAAACAATTATCCCAACCCACCCCGGACTACGCTGCCCCACTTCATATAGCGCACAAATCCGGGGCCACCGAATGACGACCCGCACGAACCCGCCGGAAACCAGCGGCCAAGAGGCATAACCGCACGCAACAACGAGCAGGGACCACGCTTACCCATTGCGGGAGCGCAAGCTCCCGCCACCATCGGCCGAGCGTCGTTGGGCAGCCCCCAGTCCAAGTAAGCCCACGAGCGACCACCGCGGACAGGTTGGCGCGGCGAAGGTCGGCAAATCGGTGGCGATCGTTCCCCTGTGAGCTTAGTCTCATATCGTGGGCGTGTTGCACGGCCTGCTGGTGGCCGGGGTCATTGGGCTGATCGCCGTGGCTCCGTGTCTTGTCTGTGTGCTGCTCATGTCGGCCGATGAAGTGTTCGCTCGCGGGTGGGAGCGGGTCCTCAAGGTGTTGCCCCAAGGCGTTCGGCGGCGGATCGAGGAGCGGTCTCGGCGGCGGGGTGAAGAGCGTGTCGCTGAGCATCGGTGGGGGGCGCGCGGTCGGGAGTTGCGCGGTGGTGGGTGGTTGCGGCGGCGGTGGGTGATCGGCCGCGTCGGGCGTGGTGTTGACCAGGTTGTCGGTGCCCGTGGGGCTCGGGCCGTCGGGCCGCCGATCGAGCAGGTTGCCGGGGATCTTCGGCGGCTCAATCGGCTTCGGGAGAGTGTGGCCACGCGGTCTCGGGTGTGGTTCGTTGCGGTGCAGGAAGCGTATGACGAAGGGTTGCACACGGCGTGTGCGCAGCTTGGCATCGAGGAGCACCTCGACGAGGTCTCCGGGATCGATCTCGAGCTCGAGCGGCTCCGGGTCGAGGGGGAGCTGCAGCGAGCCGGCCTGGTGCTCCGTAACACCAGCGCGCAACCGAGGTGAGCAGGGAGACAAGGCAAAGCGTGAGCAGGGTGTTCATGGCGGTCTACCCGCCGGTCGAGGTGCGGGAGCACTTCAAGCGCATGGTTGACGGGCTGGCGGTGGCGCGGCCGCGGGAGAAGTCAGTTCGGCTCGCGCCGCCCGAGCGGTGGCATCTCACGGTCGCGTTCATCGGGGACGTCGAGGACGAGGACGCCGCCGGGGAGGCTTTGCTCGAGCTCGGAGAGGTCGAGGCGCCCACCGTGCGCATCGCGGGCGGGAAGACGATCGGGCGCAAGCAGTTCAAGCATCTCGTCGCCGGGGTCGAGAGCGACGACGGGGGGATCGCGCTGCGGCGGCTGGGGGACGCGGTGCGCAAGGCGTTGCGCCGGCGCCGGCTGCCGTTCGACCGGCGGGACTGGCAGCCGCACGTGACGATCGCTCGGCCCGGGGAGCTGGTCGGGGCCGAGGAGCTGGCGATGGATCTCGAGCATCTCGCCGCGTACCGCTCGCCCGAGTGGCGGCTCGACGAGGTACGACTGATGCGCAGTCGCCTTGGGCCCCAGCCCGAGTATGACGTCATCAGGACCGTCGGTCTGCAATGAAAACGGCGCCGGTCCCGGCTGGGACCGACGCCGAAGACAAACGAGCTACCAGGCCCAGGCCTCCGGGCCGGGGCCGCCCTTGCCCACGGGCGGGAAGATCTCGTCCAGCCGGTCCAGCGTCGCCTGCGACAGCTCCAGCGACAGCGCGCCCAGCGTGCTGTCCAGCTGCTCGAGCGTGCGCGGGCCGATGATCGGGGCCGTCACGCCGTCCTGGGCCAGGAGCCAGGCCAGGGCCAGGTTGGACGGGTCGGCGCCCAGCTCGGCCGCGAGCTTCTCGAACTGCTCGATCGCGCCGCGGTGCTTCTCCAGGTCTTCGGCGGAGCGGCCCTCGCCGCTGCGGCCGGCCGCGCCCGCGGCGATCTTCGCCAGGGCGCCGCTCAGCAGGCCGCCGTGCAGCGGGGACCACGGGATGACGCCGAGGCCGTACTGGCGGGCGGCCGGCAGCACCTCGAGCTCGACCGTGCGGGCCATGAGGTTGTAGATGCACTGCTCGGCGACGAGGCCCAGGAAGTGGCGCGCCTTCGCCGACTCCTGCGCGGCCGCGATGTGCCAGCCGGCGAAGTTGGAGGACCCGACGTACAACACCTTGCCCTGGGCGACGAGGAGCTCCATCGCCTGCCAGATCTCCTCCCAGGGCGTGCTGCGGGAGATGTGGTGCATCTGGTACACGTCGATGTAGTCGGTCTGCAGGCGCCGCAGGGACGCGTTGGCCTCGGCGACGATGTGCCGCGCGGAGAGGCCCTGGCCGTTGGGCCACTCCTGCATCTTGCCGTAGACCTTGGTGGCCAGCACGACCTTCTCGCGCCGGCCACCGCCCTGGGCGAACCAGTTGCCGATGATGTTCTCGGTGATGCCCTCGCCGGTCTTCCAGCCGTACACGTTCGCGGTGTCGAAGAAGTTGATGCCGTGCTCCAGCGCGCGGTCCATGATCGCGAAGCTGTCGGGTTCGGTGGTCTTCGGCCCGAAGTTCATGGTGCCCAGGCAGAGCCGGCTGACGGACAGGCCGGTGCGCCCGAGGTTGGTGTACTCCATGGACACCAACCTACTCAGGAAGTCTCCCGGGCCGCCGGGGCGCCGCCGAAGAGCACGTCGTCCCAGCTGGGCAGGCGCTTGCGCGGCTTCTCGTTGGCCGCCGAGGGCTGCTCGACCACGCCCGCCGCCGAGGTCGTGTTGCGCCGCGGGCGCAGAACGGCCAGCGAGGGTACCGCCGGCACCTCCTTGGCCTGGTCGGTGTCCTCGTCGAACGGGGAGCGGCCGATCAGCGCGGCGGCCCCGCGGGCGCGGCTCTCGTGCTTGGCCGGCGGCGTGACGACCGGGGCCGCCTCGTCGCCCGGCTGCGAGCCGAGCGGGCGGTCCAGCGAGGCCAGCAGCGCGTCGCGCCCGGCGCGGATCGGGTCGTTGCCCAGCGTCCGGCCGCCGGGGCGGCGCTCCGGCGCGGACGGGCGCATGGGCTCGTGGCCGCCGCCGCGCACCGAGTCGGTGCGCAGGCCGAGGTCGCCGCGGCTGGTCTCGCCGCGGCTGGGCAGCGCGCGCTCGGGCGCGGGCGGCTCCGCCCCGAGGGCGTTGGGGCCGCGCTCGGTGCACAGGTACTGCGCCATGTCGTCGTGCGGCGCGACCAGCTGCCGGGCCTTGTCCAGCTCCCAGACGGCCTGGGCCGTCGCCTTGCCGCTGGGCCAGGTCGCGGTGATGCGCCACGTGCCGTCCTCGCGGCGGTACGCGTCCCAGGAGATCTTCTCCGTGTCGATGCCGTGCTGGCCGAGGCGCGTGTCGACGACCTCGGCCAGGGACGAGCCCCGCTCCGAGGTCTTCAGCCGCGTCCGCCGGGCGTGCTGGGCGAGCATGGCCCGCTCCTGCAGCACCGGGCCCGCGTAGCGCAGCACCCGGTCGACGGGCACGCCGGCGACCCGCGCGACCTCCTCGGCCGACTCGCCGGAGCGGATGCGGGCCTGGATGTCGCGCGGCGCGAGCTGCGACGAGCCGGTCTCGGGCGTGCTGGTCGGGTGGCTGTGGTCGGCGCGCAGGGCACCGTGGACACGGTCATCGATGGGCAGCGCCAGCAGTCGCCCAACCTCGTCGGCAAGAACGAACGCCTGGCCGTCCTCCGAGAGGGCGACGAATCGCACAGGCCGCATCGCGTGCCTCCGTCCCACCCGCATCAGGCGCCATCGGCCGGCGCCTTCCGGTCACAGTACGGCAACCCTAGCTGGCGCCACGTGCGCCGCGCCGACAAAAAGCAGATCAGAGCCGTTCGATCACGTGGTCGATGCACACGGTCAGCGCCTCCACGTCCGCCGGGTCGACGCCCGGGAACATCGCGACGCGCAGCTGGTTGCGGCCCAGCTTGCGGTACGGCTCCGTGTCCACGATCCCGTTCGCGCGCAGCGCCTTGGAGATCGCCGTCGCGTCGATCGAGTCAACGAAGTCGATCGTGCCGACCACGTTGGAGCGGACCGCCGGGTCGGCGACGAACGGGGTCGCCACGCTGGAGCGCTCGGCCCAGCCGTACAGCAGCGCCGCCGACTCCTCGCTGCGCTTGGCGGCGAAGGAGAGCCCGCCGCCGGCCAGCATCCAGTCGACCTGCTCGGCGGCGATGAAGATGGTGGCCAGGGCCGGGGTGTTGTAGGTCTGCTCGAGCCGCGAGTTGTCGATGGCGGTCTGCAGGTCGAGGAAGTCGGGGATGTAGCGGCCCGACTCCTTGATCTCCGCGGCCCGCGCGATGGCGGCCGGCGACATGAGGGCGATCCACAGGCCGCCGTCGGAGCCGAAGCCCTTCTGCGGCGCGAAGTAGTACACGTCCGTCTGGCTGACGTCGACGTCGAGCCCGCCTGCGCCCGACGTCCCGTCGGTCAGGTGCAAAGAGCCGGCGTCGGTACCGCTCAGCCGCTGCACCGGCACCGCGACGCCCGTCGAGGTCTCGTTGTGGGGCGAGCAGTACGCGTCGACGCCCTCCTCGGCACGCAGGAACGCGCCGGTGCCCGGGTCGGCCTTGACCACGGTCGGCTCGCCCAGGAACGGGGCCTTCTTGGCCGCCGAGGCGAACTTGGCGCCGAACTCGCCGAAGCTGGCGAACTGGGCCCGGTCCCGGATCAGGCCGAAGACCGCGACCTCCCAGAACGCGGTGCTGCCGCCGTTGCCGAGCACCACCTCGTAGCCCTCGGGCAGGCTGAACAGCTCGGCGAGGCCGCGGCGCAGCCGGGCGACCTGGTCGCGGACCGGCTTCTGGCGGTGGCTCGTCCCCATCCACGTCGAGGCGACGCCGGCGAGGGCCTGCAGGGCCTCGGGCCGCACCTTGCTCGGGCCGGAGCCGAAGCGGCCGTCCTTGGGCTTGATCTCGTCGGGGATGCGGATTTCAGCCATGTGAGTACTCCGGGGTGCGGCGGGCGAGCGGGTACCTCGCGGATCCTGCCACCTTCCGCGCCGCACCCCCGGAAAAATTAACCTTCGTCACACGCGCCTCCTCCGCTTCGCTCCGGCGGCGCGCAATGGCTGTGTTCATGGTGCAGCGGCCCCTCCGCTTCGCTCCGGACCGCTACACGGTCAGACGCCGTGGGTGACCTTGTCCCACCCCTCGACGTCCTGCGGCTTGCGCGGGGCCGGCCCGACGTACGTCGCCGACGGCCGCACCAGCCGGCCCAGGTCCTTCTGCTCGAGGATGTGCGCGCTCCACCCGGCCACGCGGGCGCAGGTGAACATCGACGTGAACATGTGCGCCGGTACCTCGGCGAAGTCCAGGACGACGGCCGACCAGAACTCCACGTTGGTGGCGAGCACGCGGTCGGGGCGACGGCTGTGCAGCTCGGCCAGCGCGGCCTTCTCCAGCGCCTCGGCGACCTGGAAGCGGGGGGCGCTGAGCTCCTTGGCGGTGCGGCGCAGCACACGGGCGCGGGGGTCCTCGGCCCGGTACACGCGGTGCCCGAAGCCCATCAGGCGCTCGCCGCGGTCGAGCACGCTCTTGACGTAACCCTCGGCGTCACCGCTGCGCTCGACCGCCTCGATCATGCCGAGCACCCGCGACGGCGCGCCGCCGTGCAGCGGGCCGGACAGGGCACCGATCCCCGAGGAGATGCAGGCGGCCGCGTCGGCGCCGGTGGAGGCGACCACGCGGGCGGTGAACGTGGAGGCGTTCATGCCGTGCTCGGCGGCGGAGATGAAGTACGCGTCGACGGCCTTGACGTGCCGCGGGTCGGGGTCGCCCCGCCAGCGGCGCATGAACCGCTCGACGATGGTCTCGGCCTTGTCGATCTCCTTCTGCGGCACGGCCGGCAGCCCGAGGCCGCGGGCCGCCTGGGCGACGAAGGAGAGCGCGGTGACGCTGACCCGGGCCAGGTCCTCGCGGGCCTGCGGGGTCTCGATGTCCAGCAGCTGGCCCAGGCCCCAGTACGGGGCGAGCATGGCGACCGCGGACTGCACGTCGACGCGGATGTCGCCGGAGTGGACGGGCACGGGGAACGGCTCGGCGGGCGGCAGGCCGGGGCCGAACTTCCCGTCGACCAGCAATGCCCAAACGTTGCCGAAGGACACCTGGCCGATGAGATCCTCGATGTCGACGCCGCGATAGCGCAGGGCGCCGCCTTCCTTGTCGGGCTCAGCGATCTGCGATTCGAAGGCGATCACGCCCTCGAGTCCCGGCTTGAAATCGGACATGACGCACTCCTGCATGAAATCGGGGTGTCAACCTCCAGCCATCTTCGCCCAGGAGCGTGGCGACTGCCGACTGAACGTTGGCTCAAATGTGTCCTGCACGACACATCTTCACGCAAATCCGATCCTCGGAGGAAGGATGTGAGCGTGACACCCAGCACATCACCGCAAGATTTGTCCCGCATGCGCACCGAGTACACCGGCGAACTGGCCGAGGAAAAGCTCGCCGCTTCGTGGTTCGACCAATTCGCCACCTGGTTCGCCGATGCCCTCGAGGCCGGCCTTCCCGAGCCGAACGCGATGCTGCTGGCCACCGCCACGGCGGAGGGCCGGCCGTCCGCGCGCACGGTGCTGCTCAAGGGGTACGACCAGCGCGGTTTCACGTTCTTCACGAACTACGACTCGCGCAAGGGACACGATCTTGCGGGGAACCCGCGGGCGACGCTCGTCTTCCCCTGGTACCACCTCCACCGCCAGGTCATCGTGGGCGGAACGGTCACGAAGATCCCGCGGGAGGAGACCGAGGAGTACTTCGCGGTGCGCCCGCGCGGGGCCCAGCTCGGCGCCTGGGCGAGCCCCCAGTCGACGGTGATCGGCTCCCGGGCCGACATCGAGGGCTGGCTGGCGGCGGCCGAGCGCCGCTTCGGCGACGGGCCGATCGAGGCGCCGCCGCACTGGGGCGGGTTCCGGGTCGCCCCGGACGAGGTCGAGTTCTGGCAGGGTCGGGCGAGCCGTCTGCACGACCGGCTGCGGTACGTCACCGCGGACGGCGTCACCCGGGTCGAGCGGCTCGCGCCGTGACCGCGGTCGAGGACGAACATCAGCAGACCGAGCATCAGCAGACCGAGCGCAAGGGGTGGCTGCGCCGGCACGCGATCGACATCCGGCCGCTGCGCCACAGCGCGTACCGCCGCATCTTCGTCGGCAACGCGGTGTCCTTCTTCGGCGTGCAGTTCACCGCCGTCGCCGTACCCGTGCAGGTCTACGCCATCACGAAGTCCTCGCTGTGGGTCGGCGTGGCCAGCTTCGTCGGCCTCGTCCCGCTCATCGTCTTCTCGATCTGGGGCGGCGCCATCGCCGACGCCTACGACCGGCGCAAGGTGCTGCTGACCAGCTCGGTCCTGATGTGGCTGACCACGCTCGGGCTGCTGGTCCAGGCCGTGCTGCACCTGAACAACGCCTGGCTGATGCTCGCGCTCATCGCCGCCCAGTCGGCCGCGTTCGGCGTCAACAGCCCGGTGCGCCAGGCGATCATCCCGTCGCTGGTCGGCTCCGAGGAGGTGGCCTCGGCCAACACGCTGGGCTTCACCGTGTCGAACGTGGCCGCGATCGGCGGCCCGGTCGGGGCCGGCATCATCATCGCCGCGCTCGACTTCTCGGCCGCCTACGCGGTCGACGCCGTGCTGTTCACGGTGGTGCTGTGGGCCACGCTGCGCCTGCCCGCCCTGCCCCCCACCGGCGAGAAACAGTCGGCCGGCCTGCGCGACATCGGCGTGGGGCTGCGCTTCCTGGCCGGGCACCGCCTGATCCTGCTCACGTTCGCCATCGACATCGCCGCGATGGTGCTGGCCATGCCCAAGGCGCTGTTCCCGGTCGTCGCCGACGAGCGCTTCGGGGCGGCCTCGCTGGGCTGGCTGTACTCCTCGATCGCGATCGGCGCCGTGCTGGCCGGGCTCACGTCGGGCTGGATCAACCGGGTGCACCGCCGCGGTGTGGCGCTCGTGGGCGCCGTCGTCGGCTGGGGGCTCGCGGTCGCGGCGGCCGGGGCGGTGCCATGGCTGTGGGCGTGTGTAGCTTTCATGGCATTGGCCGGGGCGGCGGACATGATCAGCGGGGTGTACCGCCAGACCGTGCTCCTCAGCGCGCCCGACGAGATGCGCGGCCGGCTCCAGGGCGTCTTCTTCGCCGTGGTCGCCGGAGGTCCACGTCTGGGTGACCTTCGGGCCGGATCGGTGGCCGACGTGGCGGGCTCGACGTTCTCCTGGGTCGCCGGCGGCATCGCGGCCGCCGTGGTGGCGGTGCTGCTCGCGGCGGCGTTCCCGGTGCTCCTCCGCTACACCGACTCGACGGGGTGACGATATTGTCACTGACCATGGAAACCGCCGCCGCCGCGCAGCTACAGCAGGCGCCCTCGGGTACACAGTGGACGATCCGCTCCGGCGGCCAGGAGGCCGTCATCGTGGAGGTGGGCGGTGGCGTCCGCACCTTCACCTCGGATGGGCGCGACGTCGTCTCCGGCTATGAGGAGCGCGAGCACGCCGTCGGCAGCGCCGGGCAGGTGCTGGCCCCGTGGCCGAACCGGATCCGCGACGGGCAGTACGCGTTCGAGGGTGAGCACTACCAGCTGCCGCTCACCGAGCCGGAGCGGCACAATGCCATCCACGGGCTCGTGAACTGGACGCGCTGGACCGCCGTGGACGTCGCCGAGGACCGCGTGACCGTCGAGCACGACATCGTGCCCCAGCCCGGGTACCGGTGGCCGCTGCGCCTGCGCACCACCTGGTCGGTGAGCGAGGACGGCCTGCGCGCCGAGCACGAGGTGACGAACAACGGCGGCACCGCGGCCCCGTTCGGGCTCGCCACGCACCCGTACGTCCTCGTGCCGGGCGTGCCGGTGGACGACCTGACCCTGCGCGTTCCGGCCCGCAGCCGCGTCCTCGTCGACGTGCGCCTGCTGCCCATCGGCGCGGCGAGGGTGACGGGCACCGAGTACGACTTCGTGGAGGGCCGCCGGCTCGGCGCCACCGTGCTCGACACGGCCTTCGGCGACGTGGACGCCGGCCCGGACGGCGGCTCGGAGGTGGAGATCACCGCGCCCGACGGCCGCGGGGTGACCGTCTGGGCCGACGCCGCCTTCACCTGGTGGCAGGTGTACTCCTCCGACACGCTCCCGACCGACCGGCTGCGCAAGGCCCTGGCGATCGAGCCGATGACCTGCCCGCCGGACGCCTTCCGCTCCGGCCGCGACGTGGTGATCCTCGAGCCCGGTTCGACCTGGCGCGGCACGTGGGGAATTCGCGCGATCTAGGCTGCACTTCGTGGAGCTTTCCGAGGTGATCCGCCGGCGGCGGATGGTGCGCAACTACGACCCCGACCGTCCTGTGCCGGCGGAGGCCGTCGAGCGGCTGCTCGGCTACGCCACCCACGCTCCGTCGGCGGGCTTCTCCCAGGGCTGGGAGTTCCTGCTGCTCGACACCCCCGGGGACGTCGAGCGGTTCTGGACCGTCACGACGCCCGAGGAGCAGCCGCCGACGGGCTGGATGGAGGGCATGACCAAGGCGCCCGTCATCGTCGTGCCGCTGAGCCACCGCGACGCCTACCTCGACCGTTACGCACAGCCGGACAAGGGCTGGACCGACCGCGACGAGGCCCGGTGGCCGGTGCCCTACTGGCACATCGACACCGGGATGGCGAGCCTGCTCGTGCTGCTCGGCGCGGTCGACGAGGGCCTGGGGGCGTGCTTCTTCGGCATCACCCCGGACCGGATCCCGCAGTTCCGGGCCGAGTTCGGGGTCCCGGAGGCGTACACCCCGATCGGGGCCATGACCATCGGTTTCCGCGCGCAGGACAAGAAGTCGCCGTCGCTCAAGCGGGGCCGGCGGGAGTCACCGAGCGTCACGCACCGCGGCAACTGGGGTAACCGGCCGGGCTCGTGAGGCGGTTCTTGTCGCACCCAGTCGGTACCCTGGCACGGTCAGGGGGGTGACGCGTTCATGATCTTCAAGGCGGTCCGGGAGGGTCGGCCGTATCCGGAGCATGGGCTCACGCTGAAACAGTGGTCCGAGATCCCGCCGCGGCCGGTGCGGCTCGACCAGCTCATCACCACCAAGCGGGAGCTGGCGCTCGACCACCTGCTCGCGGAGGACTCGACGTTCTACGGCGACCTGTTCCCGCACGTCGTGCTGTGGGACGGCGGGCTCTACCTGGAGGACGGGCTGCATCGGGCGCTGCGTGCGGCCCTGCAGCAGCGAACCTCGATCCACGCCAGAGTCTTGCAGGCATAGCGCCTGCTTCATGGCTGAGGCCGGGCTGCGGTGGGCCCAGATTCCGCCTGCGCACGGCCCGCGAAGGCCCGGTTACAACACCGGTAGCCGGGCCTCCGCGGGCCGCACGCAGCCGAAATCTGGGCTCCGCCTCGCTCCGGCCCCAGTCATGAAGCAGGCGCTGTGCATATTCTTGGGGGCGTGACGACACCGGCGCGCCCCCTCGACCTGCTCGACATCGACGGACTGCACTCCGAGGAGGAGCTGGCGATCCGGGCGCTGGTGCGCCGGGTCGTCGACGACCACGTCCGGCCCAACGTGGCCGAGTGGTACGAGCGGGGTGTCGTGCCCGTCCGGGAGCTGGCCAAGGAGCTGGCCGGGGTCGGGCTGCTCGGCATGCACCTGGAGGGCTACGGGTGCGCCGGGGCGAGCGCCGTGGCCTACGGGCTGGCGTGCCTGGAGCTCGAGGCCGGCGACTCCGGCGTGCGCAGCCTGGTGTCGGTGCAGGGGTCGCTGGCGATGTTCGCGATCTGGAAGTTCGGGTCCGAGGAGCAGAAGGCCGAGTGGCTGCCCCGGATGGCGACCGGCGACGCGATCGGCTGCTTCGGGCTCACCGAGCCCGATCACGGCTCCGACCCGGCCTCGATGACGACCCGGGCCCGGCGCGACGGCGACGACTGGGTGCTCAGCGGCGGCAAGATGTGGATCACCAATGCTCCCGTCGCGGACGTGGCGGTGGTGTGGGCGCGCACCGACGACGGGGTGAGCGGTTTTGCGGTACCGACGCAGACGCCCGGATTCAGCGCGCGCGAGGTGCACCACAAGCTCTCGCTGCGGGCCTCCTGCACCGGGCAGATCTTCCTCGACGAGGTCCGGCTGCCCGCCTCGGCCCAGCTGCCCCTGGCGCGCGGGCTGAAGGCGCCGCTGTCGTGCCTTACCGAGGCGCGCTACGGCATCGTGTGGGGCGCCCTGGGGGCGGCCCGTGACAGCCTCCACACCGCGCTGGACTACGCCGGCGCCCGGGAGCAGTTCGGCCGGCCGATCGCCGGGTTCCAGCTGACCCAGGCCAAGCTCGCCGACGCGGCGGTGGAGCTGCAGAAGGGGTACCTGCTGGCGCTGCACCTGGGCCGCCTGGCCGACGCCGGGAAGCTGCGCCCCGAGCAGGTCAGCGTGGGCAAGCTCAACAACGTGCGCGAGGCGATCGGCATCGCCCGGCAGTGCCGCACGATCCTCGGGGCCAACGGGATCAGCGCGGAGTACCCGGTCATGCGCCACGCCGCCAACCTGGAGACGGTGCTCACGTACGAAGGAACCTCGGAGATCCATCAGCTGGTCATCGGCCAGCGCCTGACGGGACTCGCCGCGTTCGGCTGAGATCGATTCGCGGGGCTTTACCGTGCCCCTTACCGTTGTCGGTAGGTAGATCCTCCGCCATCCAGGAGTCAGCATGGCCGACAGCGAAGAGTCGAAGACCTCCGAGTACCCGGAGGTCACGTCTGGTCCTGGAAAAAGCCTGGAGATAGGCGACCGCCTCGATCCGCGCGATGACCGGGAGCCTCGTAGCACCGAGCCGCCCCAGCCGGTGATCCTGAAGCAGGGCGGCGGCGCGATGCGCGGGCTGTTCTGGCTCGTGGCCGCCATCGGCCTGGTCGTCGCGCTCGTGCTCGGCGCCAAGACCATCGGGCTGTTCCCCGGCCTGAAGAACCCGTTCGCCCAGGAGCAGACCGACCGCTCCGGCCCCGCGCTGCTCAAGTCCGTGCAGGACCTCAACCAGTTCGTCGCGGCCGAGGGCAACTTCCAGGTCATCGTCGATGTGCAGAAGGACCGCAAGTACATCCCGGACTTCCTGCTCAATGAGCGCATCCTGTTCGTGGCGGCGGGGTCGGTCGAGGTGTACGTCGACTTCTCCAGCATCGGCCAGGGGGCGGTCAAGGAGTCCGAGGACCGCCGCACGGCCGAGATCACGCTGCCCGCCCCGCAGCTGCGGCCGGTCCGGATCGACAACGACCACAGTTACGTGTATCAAGAGGAGCGCGGCGTCTTCAACCGCATCGGCGACGCGTTCAGTTCGGACCCGAACCGTCTCCAGGAGGTCTACAAGCTCGCCGAGCAGAAGATCGGTGACGCCGCCAAGGACGCCGGCCTGCAGAAACGCGCCGAGGACAACACGCGCAAGATGCTGCAGCAGTTCCTGGGAGCCCTCGGCTACACATCGGTCACAGTGAACTTCCCCGCCGGGTGACCCCGGAGGGCCACCAGGAAACTTTCGCGACTGTAATTGCGCGGTAACGCGTTGAACACTGGTCATTTACCCGATGGACCAACTTGCGTGCGCCTCATCACAGTATTTGACTCGGGGTAACTGGCCGAACCGCGAATTGCTGACCTGGGGTGGAGGTGACGGTGGCTACCGTCGCACTCAAAGATGTTATGAAGGTTTTCGCCGACGGCACGGTTGCCGTCGACCGAGTGAACCTGGATGTGGGACAGGGCGAGTTCATGGTGCTGCTCGGTCCCAGCGGCTGCGGGAAGTCGACGCTGCTGCGCATGGTGGCCGGGCTGGAGGACCCCACCTCCGGCGCGATCATCATGGACGGGGAACTGGCCAACGACCTGCCGCCGCGGGAGCGGGGGGTCGCGATGGTCTTCCAGGACTTCGCTCTCTATCCGCACATGACCGTGGGCGAGAACATCGGGTTCCCGCTGCGGCTGTCCGGTATCGAGCCCGAGCCGCGGGCCGAGCAGGTCGCGGAGGTGGCCAGCGCGCTGGGCATCGGCGACGTGCTCGCGCGCAAGCCCGGGCAGCTCTCCGGTGGTCAGCGCCAGCGCGTTGCGATGGGGCGGGCCATAGTGCGGCGGCCGAAGCTGTTCCTCATGGATGAGCCGCTGTCCAACCTGGACAGCGGTCTGCGCGCCGAGCTACGGGCCGAGATCTCGGGCCTGGTGCGGGAGCTGGGCGTCACGACGATCTACGTCACGCACGACCAGGCCGAGGCGCTCACCATGGCCGACCGGGTCGCGATCCTGCGCAAGGGCGTCCTGCAGGACGTGGGCACGCCGACGCAGGTGTACGGCCGCCCGGCCACCCTCTACGTGGCCGCCTTCCTGGGCAGCCCGCGGATGAACCTGCTCGAGGCCGAGGTGTACGTCCACCTCGACCGCCACATCGCGCTGCACATGGGCGACCAGGTGCTGCACCTGCCGTGGAACGACCTGCGCTCGCGTCAGGTCGCGCACTTCCATGGCGAGCGCATCGTCATCGGGGTGCGGGCGGAGGCGTTGACCCCGGTGCCGGACTCGACCACGGGTGACGTGCTGAGGGGCCGCATCCGGTACCTCGAGCACCACGGTCACGAGTCGCTGGCGTTCCTGGACATCGGCGCGACCGCCGTGATCGTCGACGAGATCGGCAAGCCGCCGACCGACGTCCCGATCAACGGCGGCGGCCTGCGCCGGTTCGTCACCAAGCTCACCGGGCGTGGTGGCGAGGACGAGCTCGTCGGGGCCGGCGTCAACGGCCGCGGCGGCACCCAGCGCCGCCAGCAGAACCGCGAGAGCGTGCTGAGCGACCCGGGCCGGCACCACCGGCGCCCGGCCGAACTGGCCGTGCGTCTGGCGCCGTACCCGAATGTCACGCATGGTCATCCCTTGACCGTCGCTGTGCGCATGGAAGCTCTGCACTTTTTCGACGAAAGGGGACAACGCATCGACGTGGGGTGGCGCTGAGTGATGTGCGTCGCTTAGCCTGCGCCGATGGCAGCCTATGGCGAATCCAGTTCCGGCTTGCTCATCATCGAACGCATCCTGCGTGACCGCGAGGGAATCTGGCGGCAGATCGGTGAGGAGCGCGAGCTCGGCAAGCTGACGAGGCAGATGCTGTACAGCTCCGTAGTAGCCCTGGCCTGCTACGGAGCTGTGCTCGGAGCCTCTCACAGCGTCGCGATGGCGGCGCTCTCGGCGGTGAAGCTGCCGCTGCTGTTCCTCATGACGCTGGCGATCTGCCTTCCCACGCTGTACCTGTTCAACCTGGTCTTCGGGGCCAGGCTCCAGGTGAAGCAGGCATTGTCGCTCGTCATGGTCACGATCACCGTGACGTCGGTGCTCTCGCTGGCGTTCGCGCCGATCAGCCTGTTCTTCCTCATCACCGCGTTCAGCTACGACTTCTACAAGGTCCTGAACGTCGGCATCCTCACTCTCACCGCCTTCGTCGGCCTGCGGTTCCTGACCAGCGGCATGCGCTCGCTCAACGAGCACACCGCGGCCATGGCCCGGGCCCGGCGGCTGGAGCGGGAGCGCCAGGAGAGCGAGGCGGCCGCCGCCCTCGCCGCGCTCTCGGCCCCGGCCGCCGCCGCCGAGTCCGACCCCGTCCCGGCCGGATCCGTCCCGGCCGAGTCCGAGGCCGTCTCGCCGGTCTCCGCGGTCCCGGCCCCCGCGCCCGTCCCGGCCTTCGCGCCGCCCGTCCAGCCGAACGGGCTCGTCGCCACCATCGTGTCCCCGCCGGTCCCCCCGCCGCTGATCGGGCCCGACGGCCGGCCCATGTACCCAGTGCCGATCCACGTGCCCGCGCGGCCGATGCCGCACCCGGTCGAGCAGCTGGCGCCGGGGGAGCGGCCGGCCAGCATGACCCTGCTCAACGTGTGGATCCTGCTGTTCGGCTTCGTCGGCACGCAGCTGGCCTGGACGCTGCGGCCGTTCTTCGGCTCGCCGGACGAGCCGTTCCAGATCTTCCGTCAGATCGAGGGCAACTTCTACGTCGAGATCGTCCGGGCGATCGGTCGGCTGTTCTCCTGAGCCCCGCCCGACCTACTCACCGGTAACATCTCCGGCATGACTCTCGACATGAAGGCGGTCGCCGCGAACCTCATCGCGGCCGTACCGTTCGCGCGCACCCTCGGCATCGAGATCACCGATCTGGAGGCCGAGGGTGACGCCGTCCGGGCCGTGGCGACGCTCCCCGACGAGGAGCGCCTGCACAACCACGTGGCCGGGCCGCACGCCGGGGCCCTGTTCACGCTCGGCGAGACCGCGTCCGGGGCCGTGGGGATGGCCGCGTTCGGGCCGTACATGCACCTGGGGACGCCGCTGGCGGTGCGGTCGGAGATCGCGTACCTGAAGCTGGCCCGCGGCCCCGTGCGCGCCACCGCGACCCTCGGCCGGCCGGTACGCGAGGTCGTGGAGGAGCTGACCGCCGGCGGGCGCCCCGAGTTCCCCGTGCACGTCGAGATCAACCGTGCCGACGGCGCCGTCACAACGACCATGACGGTGGTGTGGACGATCCGCCCGAACGGGTAGTTCTGAACTGGGAAGACCCTGTTAACTACTGGAAAGTTTCTTGACTATTACCAAGCCGTGATGTGACCATTTTCGCCAAGCGAAGGGTGGGTCACGCATGGATGCACGCACGGGGGTCGAACTCGGGAGCATGGCCGACGCCGTGCTCCAGCCGGGATTCGTGGGCAAAGAGCCACCACCCTGGCTCCGTCGCCGCCTCGCCGAAGGGCTGGGCGGCGTCGCGCTGTTCGCCCGCAACGTGGTCGACCGCGACCAGGTCGCCGCGCTGACCGCCGCCCTGCGCGCCGAGAAGCCGGACGTCATCGTCGCCATCGACGAGGAGGCCGGCGACGTCACGCGGATCGACGCGCACACCGGCAGCCCCTGGCCCGGCAACCTCGCGCTCGGCGCGATCGACGACCCGGCGCTGACCCGCGACGTCGCCTGCCACATCGGGCGCGACCTGGCCGCGGCCGGCATCACCCTCGACTACGCGCCCGACGCGGACGTCAACAACGACCCGAACAACCCGGTCATCGGCTCCCGCGCGTTCGGCGCCGAGCCCGACCGCGTGGCCCGGCACACCGCGGCCTGGATCAACGGGCTGCAGGAGGCCGGCGTCGCCGCCTGCGCCAAGCACTTCCCCGGGCACGGCAACACCAGCGTCGACTCGCACCTGGACGTACCGCTGATCAAGGCCGGCCGCGCCGAGCTGGACGCCCTCGAGCTGGTCCCGTTCCGGGCCGCCATCGCCGCGGGCGTACAGGCGGTGATGAGCGCGCATCTGCGGGTACCGTCGCTGGATCCCGAAATGCCGGCAACGCTCAGCCGCCGGATCATGACGGACCTGCTCCGGGGCGAGCTCGGCTTCGACGGCCTCATCGTCACCGACGGCATCGAGATGCGCGCCATCTCCGACCGCTACGGCCTGGCCAACGCCACCGTCCTCGCGCTCGCCGCCGGCGCCGACGCCATCTGCGTGGGCGGGGAGCACGCCGACGAGGAGACCGCGATCATGCTGCGCGACGCGATCGTCGCCGCCGTGCACGCGGGCGAGCTCTCCGAGGAGCGCCTCGCCGACGCCGCCGCGCGGGTCGCCCGCCTGGCCGCCTGGTCGGTCGCGGCCCCGAAGACCGCCCCGGACCCGCGCGCGGCCGCCCTCGGCCTGTCCGCGGCCCGGCGCGCGCTGCGCATCTCCGCCCCCGACGCGCTGTTCCCGCTCGCCGACGCGCCGCACGTGATCGAGTTCCAGCCCCAGCTCAACCTCGCCATCGCCCCCGAGACCCCCTGGGGCCTGCTCGCGCCGCTGGCCGAGCTGGTGCCGGCGACGGGCGTGCGGCTGTCGTCCCCGGACGGCCTGCCCGACGCGCTTACGGCCTCGATCGGGCGCCCGCTCGTGCTGGTCGTGCGGGACCCGCACCGCTATCCGTGGATGACGGATTCCCTCAAAGGCGCGCTATCGGTACGTCCCGATGCGATCGTCGTCGAGATGGGCGTCCCGGCCGCGCCTCTGGGTGACGTGCACATCGCGACCTTCGGCGCGACGGCCGCGGCCGGACGTGCGGTGGCGGAGCTGCTCGCGGGACGCCCCTGAGACACCGGGTTGTTACCCGTGTCGGTCTAGCATGCCGGTATGTCTCGCACCCAGTCCCGCCGCGGTCTGCTCGTCGCCGGCATCGCCGCGCTGACGGCCGCCGTCGTCGCGCTCTCCGGCTGCTCCGACGGCACGGCGAGCTCGCAGCCCGCGACCGACCCCGACCTGCCGGCGGCCCAGAACCTGCTCAAGGACTCGTCGACGGCGATGGGCGGCATCAAGACGGCCAAGTTCCTCATCACGGCCGACGGCACGATCGCGGGCCTGGCCCTCAAGCGCGCCGAGGGCGTGCTCACCAAGGAGGGCAACGCCCAGGGCACGGCGCAGGTGGAGCAGATGGGCACCACGACCGACCTGAACTTCACGATCGTGGGCCAGACGATGTACCTCAAGGGCCCGACCGGCGACTACCAGCAGCTCCCGCTCGCGCTGGCCGCGTCGGTCTACGACCCGTCGGCGATCCTCGACCCCGAGCGCGGCATCGCGAAGGTCCTGAGCACCGCGACCGACGGCAAGACGGAGGCGTCGGAGAGCGTGGACGGCCAGGCGACGTTCCGTGTGGGCGCCAAGTTCCCGGCCGAGAACCTCTCCAAGATCATCCCCGGCGTGACCGGCTCGGTGCCGGGCAAGGTGTGGATCGCCAAGGACAACAAGCGCGTGCTCAAGGCCACCTTCGACCTGCCGGGCACGGGCGACGCCAAGGGCGGCACGGTGACGGTCACCTTCACGGAGTTCGACGCCGCCGTGACGATCACGCCGCCGAAGTGACGCCGCTCGCCGTCGCTCTTGCCCCGGGTACGTGGACCGCTTCGCGGGGCGTGGAGCCGGATATGTCGGGCGCTTCGCGCCGCGACATATCCGACATTTCCGGATTGCCGGTAGGTTTCGGTGTTGGCGCTGGTCAGGGCGGCGGGGAGTGATGTGAGCGCGGGTGGCGGTGGCGAGGCTGGGGTTCCCCGCGGGGGCGCGGGGGTGCCGGCCGGCGGGGGCGTTGCGGATGTGGGTGCCGCTGCCGGGGATGGAATGGAGGCGCCTGCTGGGAGCGGGGTGGGCTCAGCGGGCGTTTTGGGCGTGGGCGGGGCGGCTGTTGGCGGCGCGGGGGCGGATGGCGGCGTGGGTGTGGCGAACGAGGGTGGCGAACCGGCTGGGACCGGCGCGCGCGGGGGAACGGGTGGCGGTGTGGCGGGGGCGGCTCTGGCCGGCGCGGGCGCACGGGCCGGTGGCGACGCGGGCGCGATGACTGGGAGCGGCGCCGGCGGGGCGGGTGGCGGCGTGGGAGCGGTGGCTGGGAGCGACACGGGCCGGGCGGCTGGCGGCGGCGGGGGCGCCAGGGCTGGGAGTGGCGTGGGTGGGGGCGCCGGGGCTGGCGGCGGCGTGGGTGGGGCGGCTGGGAGTGGCGGGGTTCGGGTTCGGCGGCGGCTGGCTATCGGGGTCGGCGGGGTCACGGTGTTGCTGGCGGCTTTGGACGCGTACGTCGTTGTGGGGGTGCTGACCGACATCCTCGACGCGCTGCACATTGCGACAAATCGGCTCGAGCGTGTTACGCCGGTCGTGACGTTGTTCCTGCTCGGGTACATCGCTGGGATGCCGTTGCTCGGGTCCCTCTCGGATCGGCTCGGGCGGCGGGCGGTGCTCGTCGGGTGCCTGGTCTGGTTCGCGGGCGGGTCGGCGCTCACCGCGGCGTCCGGAGACTCCGTCTGGCTGCTCGCGAGTGGGCGGGCGGTGCAGGGGCTGGCCGGCGGGGCGCTGCTGCCGGTTACGCTCGCGCTGGCCGGGGACCTCTGGGCCGAACGGCGGCGGGCGGCCGTGCTCGGGGTCGTCGGGGCCGCGCAGGAGCTCGGGAGTGTGCTCGGGCCGCTGTACGGGGTCGGGCTCGCCGCGCTCTTCGGCTCGTGGCGCGGGATCTTCTGGCTCAACATTCCGCTCGCGGCGGTTGCGATTGTGCTCGTGTGGGTGGCGCTGCCGGGGCGGGCTCAGGGGGTACCGCCGCGGAAAACCGATGTCGTTGGTGGGTTGTTGCTGGCCGTGACGCTCGGTGCGGCGGTGGTGGCGCTCTACAACCCGGATCCCGAGCGCGCGGTGCTGCCGCCGTGGGGTGGGTGGGCGCTCGCCGGGGCCGGGGGCGTGGCGCTGCTGTTCGTGCTCTGGGAGGCACGGGCGCGTACGCGGCTGGTCGACCTGCGCGGGGCGCGGCGGCGGCCGTTCTTCGGCGCGCTGGGGGCCAGCTTCTGCGCGGGCGCGGCGCTGATGGTGACGCTGGTCGACGTGGAGCTGGTGGCTCAGACGCTGCTCGGGCGCGGCGGGGTGCAGGGGACGCTGGTGCTCACCCGGTTCCTGGTCGCCCTGCCGGTCGGTGCGGTCCTGGGCGGGTGGCTGGTGGCGCGCCTCGGTGAGCGTCTGGTCGCCGTGGCGGGCCTGGTGGTGGCCGCGGCCGGGTACGTTCTGGTGGCCGGCTGGCCCGCCGACGTGCTGTCCCGGCACTACCTGGGCTTCCTGCCCCGCCTCGACACCGACCTCGTGATCGCGGGCTTCGGGCTCGGGCTCGTCATCGGCCCGCTGTCGTCCGCGATCCTGCGCGCGACGCCGGCCGCCCAACACGGCGTGGCGTCGTCGGCGGTGGTCGTGGCGCGCATGATGGGCATGCTGATCGGGGTCGCGGCGCTCACCGCCTGGGGGCTGCATCGCTTCCACGAGCTCACCGCGCACCTGAACTTCCCGCTCGTCTTCGGCAAGTCCCCGGACGAGCAGCGCCGGCTCCTGGACGCCTACAAGGGGGCGTTGCAGGCGGCGTTGCGCACGGAGTACCGCGAGATCTTCCTCGCCACCGCGGTCATCTGCGTGCTGGGGGCGGTGTGCGCTCTACTCCTGCCCGGGCGTACGGCGGCGTCCGCCGCGGGTCAGACGTAGCCGCCCGCGCGGGCGAGGGAGCAGATCGCGATCAGGCGCAGGGCCGGCCACTCCACGCTCGACCAGTCGATGTCGGCCGTCGGGGGCAGCTGCCACTGGGCCTCGATCAGGGCGTCGCGCACGCCGGTGGCGTAACCCGCGAGCGGTACGGCGCCGGGGCCCCGCTCGGGATCACCGAGGGCGTCGCGCACGGCGGCGGCGTGCTGGTCGATCACGGCCTGCAGGCCCGCGGACTCGCGCGCCGCGGCCAGCCCGGTCTCGCCGAGCCAGGTCATGAGGCCGTTGAGCGTCGATCGCGCGACGCTGCGGCGGGTGGCCTCGGCGTAGTCTCCGAAGGCGCCCGTACCGGCTGCGGTGTAGCTCGTGTCGTTGGACATGCCACCGACTTCGGCGGTCGCGAACCTGGCTGAAACGCCCGAACCGGCCCGCACCCCGCACTACCCGGCCCGCTCCCGAACGCCCGGCGGCCCGCATCTTCCGGCCGGCCGCGTGGGCGTTGAAAGCGTTCCGCACAGCAACCGCTCACCGAGTGGCCTGGACGAGCGGAGCAACCGCTCACCGAGTGGCCTGGAAGAGCGGAGCAACCGCTCACCGAGTGGCCTGGAAGAGCGGAGCAACCGCTCACCGAGTGGCCTGGAAGAGCGGAGCAACCGCTCACCGAGTGGCCTGGAAGAGCGGAGCAACCGCTCACCGAGTGGCCTGGAAGAGCGGAGCAACCGCTCACCGAGTGGCCTGGAAGAGCGGAGCAACCGCACACCGAGTTGGCCTGGAAGACAGGCGCCAATGGCGCACCGAACCCGCCCCAAGCGCCGTGAGCGCCCGGAGGGCGAAAGCGCCACGCCCGGCGCCGCGCGGGACGAACGGGCACGAACCGCCCCGGTCGCCGGGAACGCCAGGTGGCAAACGCGAGACTGCGTCATATTCGGATCTAGCAGGCCTATACCACGTCAGGCGATAAATCCGATAAGTCGTGGCGCGGAGCGCCCGACTTATCGCGCCGAACACCAGGCGAGGCGGTGGCCCGGGCCGCACCCCGGGCCACCCCGTTCCCCGCCACCGAGTCCGCTGTGGAGAGAGGAGGGCGGACTCAGTTGTAACTGCGGGCCTTGGACTCGTCCGGCATCAGCACCCACAGCACGATGTAGATCACGAACTGCGGGCCCGGCAGCAGGCACGAGATGACGAAGATCAGCCGCATGATGTTGGGCGAAATGCCGAAGCGGCGGGCGAGGCCTGAGCAGACGCCGGCGATCCAACGGTTGTCACGGGGTCTGACGAGACTGGACATCCTCGCTCCTTCGTTGATGTGTATCTCCAACGGTAGGAATGCCCGGGCGTTCTTCCCTCCAACCTTTGACCGAAATCGTGCGCCCCGACCACTAGGGATTGCTCCGCACGGGTAGCCGGTCGGTTGCCGCGCGTTGCTTGCCGGTTGACCGGCTAACACCCACCGTGACGGACCCGATACCCACTGCGTCAGACCTCACCTGTTCCCGAACGGAAGGCCTACGTCCAGTGACCCGGTTCGCCCGCCGCGCCACCACCATCGCCGCCGCGCTCATCGCGGCGCCCCTCGGCTTCGCGCTCGTCACGACCACCGGACCACAGGCCCTCGCGGCCGGCGCGCCCGTCTCGGCCGGTGTCGCGCACGTCGTCGAGGCGGTGGGTGCCGTCGCCGCGAACGACGCGGCCGCCAAGATCTCCCGGACGCCCAAGAAAAAGAAGAAGAAGCCCGTCGCGAAGAAGACGCCGGCCACGACGGTGCCGGGCAGTGCCCAGTACGCCGCGATCGAGAACCAGGTCGTGACGCTGACCAACAACTACCGGCAGGCCAACGGCTGTGGCGCGCTGCGCATCGACAGCCGCCTCGTCGCCGCCGCGCGCAAGCACAGCAGCGACATGGTCGGCAAGGACTTCTTCGATCACACGGCCTCCGACGGCAGCAACTTCGTGCAGCGCGAGGTCGCGGCCGGGTACACCACCGGCGCCTCGGCCGAGAACATCGCGTGGGGGTACCGCACCGCGCAGGACGTGGTCACCGGCTGGATCAACAGCCCGGGGCACCGCGCCAACATCCTCAACTGCACGAGCGTGGCGGTCGGCGTCGGCCTGGCCTACAAGACGGACGGCACCCCGTACTGGACGCAGGACTTCGGCCGAGTGTGAAGCCGAATATGAAGCCGAGCGCGAACAGCGTGTAGAAAGCATGAGTGACCCTCACTCTTCGTAGAGTGCTGCTGCTGGCGAGCGCCGCCCTGGTGCTCGCCGGCTGCGGCGACGAACAGGCGGCCAAGCCGCCCGAGGCGAAGTCCAACGCGGCCGCCTACGACGCCGTCGACGTGTGCGCGCTCGCCACCGACGAGCAGTACAAGGCCGCGCTGGGCGAGAACGCCGCCGGCAAGGAGCGCCGGGACACCGCGAGCCTCAAGGCGTGCGCCGTCGACGGCTCGTCCGGCGCGTTCTACATCTTCCTGAGCATCCTTCGCCCGGCCATGGCCGCGCCCGAGCAGGTCGACTACGACAAGACCGCGGCGCAGGGGGCCAAGGACGTGGATGCCAGGACGTTCTCGTTCTTCGATGACGGCCAGGCGTACGTCGAGACCTCCGACGGCGACCTGGTGCTGCGCGCGTCGTTCGTGTACTACGTCGACAGCGGCAAGATCACCGATGGGCCGGGAGTCGTCAACCGCCTACACACGCTGCTCGGGCAGATGACACAGAAAGTCTAGGAGCGGTTCACTGCGCCTGCCTACCGTGCGGGCGATGAAGAATCTTCGACGCGTCGGCCTCGGCGTGGGCATCGGCGCTATGGCGCTCACCCTCACGGCGCCGAGTGCCGGCGCCCACGAGGGCCACGACGGCCGGGCGACCCTCACCGGCTGGGCCCAGCTGCCGGCGGCGACGTTCGTCTCCGCGAGCGACCCCTCCGGCGCGCTGCTGGGCGGCACCCCGTCCAACGGCATCACCCCGCCCTTCGACGACCAGCCGATCCAGGGCTTCAGCGGCATCGTCAAGAACGGCGACGGCACGTTCGACGTCATCTCCGACAACGGCTACGGCAACAAGGCCAACAGCGGCGACTTCGTGCTGCGCATCCACCACCTAGCGCCCGACTACGGCAAGAAGACCGTCGACGTGCTGGGCGGCATCAACCTGACCGACCCGAACAGCTTCGTGCCGTTCGCGCTGACCCGCAAGGACCGGGTGCTCACCGGCGCCGACTTCGACATCGAGTCGATCCAGCGGGTCAAGGACGGCTCGTACTGGATCGGCGACGAGTTCGGCCCGTACCTGCTGCACTTCGACCGGGCCGGGCGCCTGCTGCAGGCCCCGATCTCGCTGCCGGGCGTGCGCGCGCCGGAGAACCCCGAGGGCAACCCGAACCTGAACAGCAGCAAGGGCTTCGAGGGCATGGCGCAGTCGCCCGACGGCTGCACGCTCTACCCGCTGCTGGAGGGCACGGTGGCCGGCGACCCGGCCGGCGCGCTGCGGTTCAACGAGTTCGACCTGGGCAAGCAGCAATACACCGGCAAGGTGTACACGTACCAGCTGGAGGACCCCAGCAACTCGATCGGCGACGCGATCGCCGTCGACGACGACCGGTTCCTGATCATCGAGCGCGACCAGGGCCAGGGCGCCACCGCCAAGCTCAAGCGGATCTACCTGGCCGACAAGCGCGACCGCAACCACGACGGCAAGATGGACAAGACGCTGGTCGCCGACCTCATGAACATCGCCGACCCGCGCCACCTGTTCAGCTCGGCCGAGACGTTCACGTTCCCGTTCCAGACCATCGAGGACGTCGTGATCCTCGACGACCGCACGCTGGGCGTGGTGAACGACAACAACTTCCCGTTCTCCAGCGGCCGCACCGCGGGCCAGCCGGACAACGACGAGTTCATCACCATCCGCCTGGCCGACAACCTGCACGCGGACAAGCGTTTCCTGCGCTGATGCAACTAGGGGCTGTGTCGAAGTGGGGGTCGGAGCGAGGCGAGGCTCAGGCGTCGGCTGGGGCCGCGCCGGGCGCGCCCCGATACCGGGGGTTGTATCGGGGTGTGACCGCTACGGTTCCCGGCGGCGTCTGAGTCCGCCGCAGCCCGGCCATCCACTTCGATACAGCCCCTAGCGGTGTGCGGCCCGGGAAGTCGTGTAACTTACGGCACCAGGCTGCACACCGCGAGCAGGCGCAGCATCGCCCACGTCGGGCGCGACCAGTCGTCGAGGGGGTCGTCGGCGTCGCGGGCCGCGTCGCGGATCGCCGCCGAGTAGCCGGCCAGGGCGACCGGGTCGAGCAGGGCCCCGCCGAGCGAGTCGCGGATCGCGGCCGCGTGCTGGTCGACCCGCGCGAGCAGGTCGGGGCGTCCGGCGACCGCCGCCCGGCCGGGGAGGCCGATGGTGTTGGCGAGCTCGGCCAGACCGGCGCGCGCGATCCAGGCGCGGCGACCGGCGGTCAGCTCATCGAAGGGGGCACTCACGTCGCGACGATATGCCGAGCGTGCAAGGTTGCACAGCCCCGACGTGGCCGCGCCCGGCCGAGCCCGGACCAGGACGAGCCGAACCGCCAGGTTCGCCCGGTTCGTCCGGTGGGTAATTGGACCCGCATGGCCGATCGTGAGGAGCCCACGGACCGGCGCGGCGAGACGCCCGACGAGCGGTTCGACCGGAATTGGAACGAACTGCTCCAGGAACTGCGGGTCGCGCAGACGGGTGTGCAGATCCTCTTCGCGTTCCTGCTGACGCTGCCGTTCAACGACCGATTCGCGACAGTGTCCCCGGGGCAGAAGATCACCTATATCGCAACACTGGTGTGCACCGGTCTGTCCGCGCTGTGCCTCATCGCGCCGGTGAGCCACCATCGCATTCTCTTCCGGCGCGGCCGCAAGCGGGAACTGGTCGAGTCGAGCAGCAATCTCGCCGGTGTGGGCCTCTGGTTTCTGTGGTTCTCGATCGTGGGCGCGATATTCCTGATCTTTCAGGTCGTCATGGGAATGTCCTGGGCGGTCGGCGTGGGTGCCGCGTTCGCTGCAGCTTTCATCGGGATCTGGTACATCCTGCCCACCGTGAAGCGTTGAAGCGCTTCACGTCTTGACAGTCCCGCCGCGCTGAGACACCTTGGGAACGCTCCCACCGTCTTTCCGCCAAAGGGGTGTCTGTGCAGCGCAAATTACCCATCGCCATTGCGGCGGCATTGTTGGTCGTCCCGCTGAGCGCATCGGTGGCCCACGCCGACCCAGCGGAGCAGATCGTCAACGGTACCTTCGACAACGGCACCGACCCGTGGTGGTGGACCGGGAACTCGCCGGCGTCCGTCATCGACGGGCGACTGTGTGCCAACATCCCCGCGGGCACCACCAACCCGTGGGACGCCATCATCGGGCAGAACGCGATCACCCTGCAGGCCGGCGAGTCGTACCGTCTCGCGTTCTCGGCCAGCGCCTCGGTCCCGGTCACCGTGCGCGCCAACGTGCAGCTCGCCGACCCGCCGTACACCCAGGAGATTTCGGAGGCCCCGCAGCTGACCCCGGAGCCCCAGAACTTCAGCTACACGTTCACCGCGGCCGCCGACACCGGCGGTGGGCAGGTCGCGTTCCAGGTCGGCGGCAGCGCGTCCGCCTACACCTTCTGCGTCGACGACGTCTCGCTGCAGGGCGGCGCCCCGCCGCCCGTGTACGTGCCGGACACCGGTCCGCGGGTGCGGGTCAACCAGGTCGGGTACCTCGCGAACGGCCCGAAGCAGGCCACCGTTGTGACCGAGGCGACCGCGGCCCTGCCCTGGCAGCTGCGTGACGCCGCCGGCACCGTCGTCGCGAGCGGCACCACGACCCCGCGCGGGGTCGACGCCACGAGCGGGCAGAACGTGCAGACGGCGGACTTCTCGCGGTACAAGACCCAGGGAAAGGGCTTCACGCTCACCGCCGACGGCGAGACCAGCGTGCCCTTCGACATCGGCGCGAACGGCTCGTATGAGCAGCTGCGCGCCGACGCCCTGTCCTGGTTCTACGTGCAGCGCAGCGGCATCGAGATCTCCGACGCGATCGCGCCCGGGTACGGCCGCAAGGCCGGGCACCTCGGCGTCGCGCCGAACCAGGGCGACACCGACGTGCCGTGCCAGGCCGGCGTGTGCGACTACCGGCTGGACGTGCGGGGCGGCTGGTACGACGCCGGCGACCACGGCAAGTACGTCGTCAACGGTGGCATCGCGGCGTACCAGCTGATGAGCACCTTCGAGCGCTCGAAGGTCGCCGCCAGTGCCCAGCCCCAGGAGCTCGGCGACGGCTCCCTGCGCCTGCCGGAGCACGGCAACCAGGTGCCGGACGTGCTCGACGAGGCCCGCTGGGAGCTCGAGTTCCTGCTGCGCATGCAGGTGCCCGCGGGCCAGCCGCTGGCCGGGATGGTGCACCACAAGGTGCACGACCAGAACTGGACCGGCCTGCCGCTCGACCCGGCGGCCGACCCGCAGCCGCGCGAGCTGCACCCGCCGTCGACCGCGGCCACGCTGAACCTGGCGGCCACGGCGGCGCAGGGCGCCCGGCTCTTCGCCCCGTACGACAAGGCGTTCGCGGCCAAGCTGCTCGCGGCGTCCCGGACGGCGTACGCGGCGGCGATGGCCCACCCGGCGGTCTACGCCCTGGTCAGCGACGGCAACGGCGGCGGCGCGTACGACGACGCCGACGTGACCGACGAGTTCTACTGGGCGGCGGCGGAGCTGTACATCAGCACCGGCGAGACGACCTACCGCGACGCGGTCACCACCTCCAAGTGGCACACCGCGGACATCTTCAAGCCCGAGGGCTTCAGCTGGGGCTTCACCGCCGCGCTGGGCCGGCTCGACCTGGCGACCGTGCCCAACGGCCTGCCGGACCGCGACCGGGTGCGCCAGTCCGTGGTGGACGGCGCGAAGGGGTACCTCGCGACGGTGCGCGCCAACCCGTACGGCATCGCGTACGCGCCCGGCACCGGCAAGTACGAGTGGGGCTCCAACAGCGCCGTGCTCAACAACCTCGTCGTCATCGCGACCGCCTACGACCTGACCGGGTCGGCGGACTTCCGCGACGGGGTCGCGAGCGGCATGGACTACCTGCTCGGCCGCAACGCGCTCAACCAGTCCTACGTCACGGGCTACGGGGAGCGCGCGTCGCAGAACCAGCACACGCGCATCTACGCGCACCAGCTCAACGCGGCGCTGCCGCACCCGCCGGCGGGCTCCCTCGCGGGCGGGCCGAACTCCAACCTGCAGGACCCGCTCGCGCAGAAGCTGCTGCAGGGCTGTTCGCCGCAGTTCTGCTACGTGGATGACATCAACTCGTACTCCACGAACGAGATCGCCATCAACTGGAACTCGACGCTGTCCTGGGTGGCCTCGTTCATGGCCGACCAGGGCGAGGGCGGCGCGCCGGCGGCGTCGGCGTGCTCGGTGCAGTACAGCACCGTGCTCAACCTCGGCGGCGTGTTCATCGCGCAGGCCACGGTGCGCAACACGAGCCGGCAGACGCTGAACGACGTGCGGGTGCGCTTCGCCTACACCGGCACGCAGAAGGTGGAGCTGGCCGTGAACGGCACGGCGACGCAGACCGCCGCGAACGTCGAGCTGGCGCCACGGGACTCGCGGCTGAGGCCGGGCGAGCAGACCACGGTCCTGCTCGTCGGGACCGTGGCGTGGGGCCCGAACGCGGCCCCGGCGACGTTCCGCTGCGGTTAGAGAATTACCGGCGGCCCCCTGCTCGGAGCGCTTCGAGCAGGGGGCCGATCGCCTCCAAAGAGTGCCCGCTGACCACCGCGTCGCAGTGCGGCCACGCGGCCGCCATGCCGCCCACTAGCGGGCGGTAGCGCGGGCTCTGGGTTCGCGGGTTGACCCAGACGACGCGGTGGGCGAGGCGGCGCAGTCGAGCCATCTCGACGCCGACCGGGGCCGGGTCGCCGGTCTCCCAGCCGTCCGACACGATGAGCACGACGGCGCCGCGGGCCAGGCCCCGGCGGCCGTACTCGTCGTTGAACCGCCGCAGCGCCGCCCCGATGCGCGTGCCGCCCGACCAGTCCGGGGCGGCCTGCCCGGCCCGCTGCAGCGCCGCCGCCGGGCTCGTACGGCGGGCCAGGAGCCGGGTCAGGCGCGTCAGCCGCGTGGCGAACGTGAACACCTCGGCGCGGGAGGCGCCGGCCGCGCAGTACAACAGCTGGATCATGGCCCGCGCGTAGGGCTCCATCGACCCGGAGATGTCGCACAGCACCACGAGCCGGCGGGGCTTCTCGCGGCGCGTCCGGCGGGGCAGCGCCAGCGGCTCGCCGCCCGTCCGGCGGGCCTTGCGCAGGGTGGCCCGCAGGTCGATGCGGTGCCCGTCGGCGGCCGGGCGCCACCGGCGGCTGCGGCGCGGCGGGGTGGCGAACCGCAGGAGCTTCATGAGCTCGGCGAGGCGGGCGAGCTCGGCCTCGCTGAGCGTGGCGAAGTCCCGCGTGGCCAGCCGCTCGGAGGCGCTCCCCGTGACCCCGACCGAGACCTCGCGGGACGGCGCCTCGCCCGGGCTGTCGGCCAGGTTCAGGCCGGTGGAGCTGGGCGAGGACAGGGCCCCGGAGGCGTTGAGGTCACCGCGGAACTCGGCGACGTCGCTGTAGCCCCGGAAGGCCGCGTCGAAGACGGCGTCCAGCACCGCGAACTGGGTGGGCGAGGAGACGAGCGTCGCCCGGGCGCAGCGGTGCAGCTCGTCGACGGTCCGCGGGTCCAGGACCGCGATGGCCTGGGCGAAGCGGGCGGCGCGGTCCGGCCCGACCGAGAGGCCGGCCTGGTGCAGCGCCGCGCCGAACGCGGCGACCAGATCAGCCAGCGATGTCGGCGAGACCGGCACGCGCCGTCTCCTCGTCCTCGCGGTACTTCAGCACGGCGCCGAGCGTCATGTCCGCCGACGCCGCGTCGAGCCCCAGGCCGAGCAGCTGCAGGGCGTTGGCCCACGAGATCGCCTCGGCCACGCCCGGCGGCTTGACCAGGTCCATCCCCCGCAGCCGGGACACCGCGCCGGCGACCCGCTCGGCGAGCGGCCCCGCCGCGCCGGGCACCCGGCGGCGGATGATGGCGGCCACGCGCGCCTGGTCCGGGTAGCCGATCCAGTGGTACAGGCAGCGGCGCAGGAGCGCGTCGTGCAGGTCGCGGGTCCGGTTCGAGGTGAGGACCACGACGGGCGGCACGACCGCGACCCGGGTGCCCAGCTCGGGGATGGTGACCGAGCCCTCGGCGAGCAGCTCGAACAGGAACGCCTCGAACTCGTCGTCGGCCCGGTCGACCTCGTCGATGAGCAGCACCGCCGGGCGCGGCCCCGGGTGCTCGATCGCGGCCAGCAGCGGGCGGCGCAGCAGGTACTCGGGGGCGAAGAGGTCCGCCTCGCGCGGGGTCTCGCCGCGCGCCTCGGCCAGCCGGATGCCGAGCAGCTGGCGCGGGTAGTTCCACTCGTACAACGCCTCGGCCGCGCTGAGCCCCTCGTAGCACTGCAGCCGGATCAGCGGCGTGTCCAGCGCGGCCGCGAGCGCCCCGGCCGCGGCCGTCTTGCCGACCCCGGGCTCGCCCTCCAGCAGGATCGGCTGGCCCATCCGCACGGCCAGGAACAGCGCCGTGCCCAGCGCGGGATCGGTGAGGTACCCCTGGCGGTCCAGCCCCGCGACGAGCCCGTCGACGCCGTCGATCACAGGTACCGGGCCGGGTCGTCGGCGAACGCGCGGCGGCAGCCGGTGCCGCAGAAGTAGTACGCGACCCCCTCGTGCTGGTAGTGCAGCGCGTCGGGGGCGATCACCACGTCCATGTTGCAGACCGGGTCCTTGGCCGTCGCGACGGGAACCGGCGTCGGCGCGGTCTGCCGGGGGCGCAGCGCGATGATCTCGGCCAGCACCGACAGCGCGATCTCGTGCGGCGTCCGCGCGCCGATGTCCAGCCCGGCCGGGGCGTGGATCGAGCCCCGCTCGGCCTCGGTCACGGCGAGCTCGCCCAGGACCGCGGCCGCGCGCTTGCGGCTGGCGACCAGCGCGATGTACGGCGTCCGGGCCTTCAGGGCGGCGGCCAGCGCCCCGGCCTCGTCGCGGCCGTGCGAGGCGACCACGACGGCGTCGGCGTCGGCGGGGACCGCGGCGCCGGGCTCGTCCACCCGGCGCCCCTCCCAGCCCACGGCCGCGGCCACGTCGACCAGGGCCCGGGCGACGGGCGCCTCGCCGAACACGAAGACCAGCGGCGCGGGGATCATGGCTTCCAAGAAGATTTCGAGGGTACCGCCGGAAAGGCAGGGATTCGCCACGGTCAGCAGCCCCTCCGCGCCCGGGCGGTCCTCGGGCCCGTCGTCGTCGGGCGTGATGCGCAGCAGGGCCGACTCGCCCGTCGCCAGGAGCTTGAGCCCCTGGAGACGGACGGTCGACTCGGCACACGTGCCCCCGACGAACCCCTCCAGCGTGCCGTCCGGCAGGACCAGTGCGCGGTCGCCGGCCTTGGCGCTGGTGGGGCGCTCCGCCCGCACCACCGTCGCCAGGACGAAGGGGGTGCGGGCGTCGCGCAGCTGATCGGCGCGGTGCAGGAGGCTCATTTAGCTGATCGCCATATCGGTTCGGATCGGGTTGCCCTGCACGGCCCGCCACACGTTGGACGGCGTGAGGGGCATGTCGGCGTGGCGTACCCCGAAGGGCTTGACGGCGTCGAGGACGGCGTTGACGACCGCGGCCGGGGAGCCGACCGTGGCGGACTCGCCGACGCCCTTGGCGCCGATCGGGTGGTGCGGCGACGGCGTGACGGTCTCGCCGAGCTCCCACGAGGGGCACTCCAGCGACGTCGGCAGCAGGTAGTCCATGAGCGACGCGCCGAGGTGGTTGCCGTCCTCGTCGAACGCCATGAGCTGCATGAGCGCCATGCCGATGCCGTCGGCGAGGCCGCCGTGGACCTGCCCCTCGACGATCATCGGGTTGATGCGCACGCCGCAGTCGTCGACCGCGATGAACCGGCGCACCTTGACCTGGCCCGTCGCCGGGTCCACGTCCACGACGCAGACGTAGGCGCCGAACGGGTACGTCAGGTTCGGCGGGTTGTAGACCGTCGTCGCGTCGAGGTGGCCCTCGACGCCCTCCGGCAGCTCGAGGCTCGAGTGCGCGGCCATGGCGATCTCCTGGATCGTCCGGCCCTGGTCCGGGTCGCCCTTGACGAAGAAGCGGCCCTTCTCCCAGTCCAGGTCGTCCGGGGACACCTCCAGCATCGCCGAGGCCACGATCCGGGCCCGGTCGCGCACCTTGCGGGCGACGATCGCCGTGGCCGCGCCGGAGACCGGGGTCGAGCGCGAGCCGTAGGTACCGAGGCCGAAGGGGGTCTGATCGGTGTCGCCGTGCACGACGTCGATGTCGTCCGGGGAGATGCCGAGCTCCTCGGCCACGATCTGCGCGAACGTGGTCTCGTGGCCCTGGCCCTGGGTCTGCACCGACAGGCGCAGCACCGCCTTGCCGGTCGGGTGTACCCGCAGCTCGGCGCCGTCGGCCATGCCCAGCCCGAGGATGTCCATGTGCTTGCGCGGGCCCGCGCCCACGCCCTCGGTGAAGAAGCTCAGGCCGATGCCCATGTACTCGCCGCGCTCGCGCTTCTCCGCCTGCTCCTTGCGCAGCTGCTCGTACCCGACCATGTCCAGCGCCAGCCGCAGCGCCTTCGGGTAGTCGCCGGAGTCGTACTCCCAGCCGGTGGGCGTGGTGTACGGGAACTGCTCCGGCTTGAGCAGGTTCTTCATCCGCAGCTCGGCCGGGTCCATCTTCAGCTCGTAGGCCAGCACGTCGATCATGCGCTCGACGAGGTACACCGCCTCGGTGATCCGGAACGAGCAGGCGTACGCCACGCCGCCGGGCGCCTTGTTCGTGTACACCCCCGTGACGTCGCACGAGGCCGCCTCCAGGTCGTAGGACCCGGTGAAGATGTGGAAGAAGCCGGCCGGGAACTTCGTCGGCTGGGCGGTGCCGTTGAAGGCGCCGTGGTCGGCGAGCACCTTGACCCGCAGGGCGCGGATCTTGCCGTCCTTCGTCGCCGCGATCTCGCCGTGCATGTGGTAGTCGCGGGCGAACGCGGTGGAGGTCAGGTGCTCGTTGCGGTCCTCCATCCACTTGACCGGCTTGCCGGTGACGATCGAGCCGACGATCGCCAGGACGTAGCCGGGGTAGATGCCGACCTTGCCGCCGAAGCCGCCGCCGATGTCGGGCGAGACCACCCGGATCTTGTGCTCGGGCAGGCCGGCGACGAGCGCGTACACGGTGCGGTGGGCGTGCGGCGCCTGCGTGGTCGAGTAGATCGTGAGCTTGCCGCTGACCTTGTCGAAGTCGGCGACGGCGCCGCAGGTCTCCAGCGGCGACGGGTGGACCCGCGGGTAGAGCACGTCCTCGGCCACCACGACCTCGGAGTCGGCGAAGACCGCTTCGGTCTTCTCCTTGTCGCCCGCGCTCCAGTCGAAGATGTGGTTGTCGGTCTTGCCCTCCTTGTCGTCCCGGATGACCGGGGCGCCGGGGGCGAGGGCCTGCTTGGCGTCGGCGACGACCGGCAGCGGCTCGTAGTCGACCTCGATGAGCTCCAGGGCGTCGCGCGCGATGTAGTGGTTCTCCGCCACCACGAACGCGACCTCCTGGTTCTGGAAGCGCACCTTGTCGGTCGCGAGCACCGCCTGGGTGTCGTACGACAGCGTGGGCATCCAGGCCAGCTTGAGGCTCTCGAGCGTGGCGCCGGTGATGACCGCCTTGACGCCGGGCAGCGCCTCGGCGGCGCTCGTGTCGATCGAGATGATCTTCGCGTGCGCGTACGGGCTGCGCAGGAAGGCCCCGTGCAGCATCCCGGGCAGGCGGACGTCGTCGACGTAGTTGCCCTTGCCCCGCACGAACCGCGCGTCCTCCTTGCGGTGCATGCGGCCGAAGCCCATGGGCGTCTCAGTAACTGTCATTTGGTCGCCGCCCACTGGATCGATCGGACGATGTTCTCGTACCCGGTGCACCGGCAGAGCTGCCCGGAGATGGCCTCGCGGATCTCGCTCTCCGACGGGTCGGGGTTCTGGTCCAGCAGCGCGCGGGCGGTGATCAGCATGCCCGGGGTACAGAAGCCGCACTGCAGGCCGTGGCACTGTACGAAGCCCTCCTGCACCGGGTCGAGGCCGTCGGCGCGCTCGAGGCCCTCGACGGTGCCGACCCGCTTGCCGTCGGCCATGACCGCGAGCACGGTGCACGACTTGACCGGCACGTCGTCAAGCGTCACGGTGCACACGCCGCAGTTGGAGGTGTCGCAGCCCCAGTGCGTGCCAGTGAGGCCGAGCTCGTTGCGCAGGAAATGCACGAGCAGCAGGCGGGGCTCGACATCGCGGGTGTGCTGCTCGCCGTTGACCGTCACGGTGATCTGCATGCTCAGGCCTCCTGCCCCCGGGCCCGGGCGGCCGCGGCGCGCAACGCGCGCGTGGTGAGCTCGCCGGCGAGGTGGCGCTTGTAGTCGACCGGTCCGCGCTGGTCGGCGACCGGGTTGGTGTGCTCGGCGGCGATGCGCCCCGCCTCGGCGAACGTCTCCTCGGTGGCCGGCCGGCCGACCAGGAACTCCTGGGCCTCGGTGGCCCGGAAGTGCTCGGCGCCGACGGCGGCCAGGCCGATGCCGGCGCGCTGGACGGTGCCGCCCGACAGCCACAGGGCGGCCCCGGCCGCCGCGACGGCCCAGTCGCCGACGCGGCGCTCGACCTTGAGGTACGCCGAGCCCCCGCCCGGCCGGATCGGCACCAGGATCTCGATGAGCAGCTCGCCGGCCTCGACCACGGTCTCGTACGGCCCGACGTGGAACTCCGTCAGCGGCACGGTCCGCGACCCCCGCGGGCCCTGCACGACCACCGACGCGTCGACGGCGGCGAACGCGGCCGAGAGGTCCTCGGCCGGGTCGGCCTGGCACAGCGAGCCGCCGACCGTGCCGCGGTTGCGCACCAGCGGGTCAGCGATCACCTTCTCGGCGTCGGCGAAGATGCGGTAGTGCTCCTCGACCAGCGGCGAGGCGAGCAGCTCGGCGTGGCGCGTGAGGGCGCCGATGCGCAGCTGCGAGCCGTCGACCCGGATATAGGACAGTTCGGCCACGTCGTTGATGTCGATCAGTGCGGTGGGCCGGGCCAGGCGGAGCTTCATCATTGGGATGAGGCTGTGTCCGCCGGCGATGACCCGGGCGTCCTCCCCGTACTGCTCCAGCAGTTGCAGGGTCTGACCGACGCTCGTGGCCTTCGCGTACTCGAATGCGGCGGGTACTTGCATCGCGCCTCCGGTCTTTCGGATACAGACAACCAGCATCGTCGTCCTCGGGCCGTTATCGGACAACCCCCGAGTGCCTGTGGATCTGCTGCGCGAATGCAAGATTGACGCGTGGGCGGGCGGAAGCGGGCGACGGGAATCGTGGAGCAGGTCGATGGCGGCGTGGCCGAGCTGTGCCCGGACGACGGGCGGCCCGGGCGGTGGACGCTTCTGCTGGACGGGTATCCGCAGTCCGCGCTCGACCTGGACGATCCGCGGCAGCTGGACTTCGAGTACATGCGGCGCATCGCCTCGGTCATCGACGCGATTGCTCCGGCCCGCGCGCCGCTGTCGGTGCTGCACCTGGGCGGGGGCGCGCTGACGCTGCCGCGGTACGTGGCGGCGACCCGGCCCGGCTCGGCCCAGCGCGTGGTCGAGCGCGACGCGGCGCTCATCGCGTTCGTGCGCCGCGAGCTGCCGCTGCCGCGCGGCGCCGACATCCGGGTGCGCGCCGCCGACGCCCGGGAGGCGGTCGAGACGCTCGCCCCGGGCCGCTTCGACCTGGTCATCGCCGACGTCTACGGCGGGGCCCGGGTGCCGGCCCACCTGGCCTCGCTGGAGTTCCTGACGGCGGCCGCGCGGCTGCTGCGCCCCGGCGGGGTCTACGTGGCCAACCTGGCCGACGGCTCCGGGCTCGCGTTCGCCCGGGGGCAGGCCGCCACGCTGCGGCGGGTGTACGGCGAGGTCGTACTGCTCGCCGAGCCGGGCGTGCTGCGCGGGCGCCGCTTCGGCAACGTGATCCTGGCCGCCGCGGTCGAGCCGGGGCGCATCCCGCAGGCGCCGCTGGCCCGGGCGGGCGCGGCCGACCCGTTCCCGGCCCGGCTCGTGGCCGGCGACGACCTGACCGACCTGGTCGCGGGCGCCCGAGTGGTGACGGACGCGACGGCCACGGCGAGCCCCCCACCGCCGGCCAATTTGTTCTGAGTGGTTGTTACCGACCAGTTCCCGGGATACGGCTTAGCGATCGTTCAGGCTCCGCTTACAGTTCCGGAATGCTCGAATTCGACATCGTCCCGGCCGAGCGCCGCCCGGCGGCCGAGCGCGCCGCCCTGCTCGTCGACCCTGGGTTCGGCCGCGTGTTCACCGACCACATGGTCACGATCCGGTACGCCGAGGGCGAGGGCTGGCACGACGCCCGCCTGGTCCCGTTCGGGCCGCTCTCGCTCTCCCCGGCCACCGCGGCGCTGCACTACAGCCAGGAGCTGTTCGAGGGGCTGAAGGCGTATGCGCTGCCGGACGAATCCGGCGAGGTAGGTTCAGGCCGCGGTCGCGGCGGCGTCGGGCTGTTCCGCCCTGACGCCAACGCGCGCCGGCTGAATGCGACCGCCGAGCGCCTGGCGATGCCGCAGTTGCCGGAGGAGCTGTTCCTGAAGGCGGTCCGGACGCTGGTCGAGGCCGACCGGGACTGGGTGCCGGCGGGCGAGGGGCAGAGCCTGTACATCCGCCCGTTCATGATCGCCACGGACCCGTTCCTGGGCGTGCGGCCCTCGTCGGAGTACCTCTTCGCCGTGATCGCCTCCCCGTCGGGCGCGTACTTCTCCGGCGGCGCGAAGCCGGTCACGGTCTGGATCTCTCAGGACTACTCGCGGGCCGCGCCGGGCGGGACGGGCCACGTGAAGGCCGCCGCCAACTACGCGGTGAGCCTGCGCGCCCAGGCCCAGGCCCAGGACGCGGGCTGCGACCAGACGGTCTTCCTCGACGCGGTGGAGCACCGCTGGATCGAGGAGTCGGGCAGCATGAACCTCTTCTTCGTGTACGGCTCCCCCGACGCGCCGGTGCTGGTGACCCCGCCGCTGAACGGCTCGATCCTGCCCGGCGTGACCCGCGACTCCGTCATCACGCTGGCCCGGCACCGCGGCTGGACGGTGCACGAGCGGCCGTACTCCGTCGACGAGTGGAGCGCCGACGCCACCGGCGGCGAGCTGCTGGAGACGTTCGCCTGCGGCACCGGCGTGGTCATCACGTCGATCGGCCGGGCGCGCTCGCGCGACGGCGAGTTCGAGATCGGCGGCGCCGCGGAGGGCCCGGTCACGGCCTCGATCCGCGACGCCCTCGTGGGCATCCAGCGCGGCCGGGCCGAGGACCCCTTCGGCTGGTCGGTGCGCGCCTGACCGCCCGCCGACGCGAACGGCCCCCGCCCGGGTTCGGGCAGGGGCCGTTTCTCGTTGGTGGCCCCGGCGCGAATCGAACGCGCGACACCCGCTTTAGGAGAGCGGTGCTCTATCCCCTGAGCTACGAGGCCTCTGTGCTGCAGGACCGAGTCTAGGGGAACCATGGCATCGACCGAAATCGCGTATCCGTGCAACCTTCCACCGGGCGGCGCTCGTTTCAGTCCGACCGATGGGGGAGGGCGATGCGCCGACAGGCGCGGGACGAGTACGTCGAGTACGTCACGGGGCGGATTGCACCGCTGCGGCGGCTCGCGTACCTGCTGTGCGGCGACGAGCACCACGCCGACGACATCGTGCAGCTCACGATCGAGAAGCTGTACCGGCGCTGGCCGCGGGTCCGGGCGCTGGAGCACGTCGACCAGTACGTGCGGCAGATGCTCGTGCGCACGTTCCTCGACGAGCGGCGGCGGCCCTGGGCCCGGGTGGGACTGTTCGCCCGCGCGCCGGAGCCGGGGCCGCGCCCGGCCGGCGGGGAGCCGGAGACGGCCCTGGCCGTGCGGGCCGCGCTGGCCCGGGTGCCGCCGCGGCAGCAGGCGGTGCTCGTCCTGCGGTACCTCTGCGACCTGCCCGTCGACGAGGTGGCCGCGATCCTGAACTGCTCTCCCGGCACGGTGAAGAGCCAGTGCTCGCGCGGGCTGGCCGCAATGCGCCGGCTCGTCGGTGACGACCTGCAGAGGACGGTGTGAGATGGACGATGACCGGTTCGCGGTGGAGCTGCTGGCGCCGCTGCGCACGGAGCCGCGGGGGCCCTCGGGCGTGGACGTGGGTCGCGCGGTGGCCCAGGGCGAGCGGCGGCAGGGCACGATACGCGCGGCGGGCGCGGGCGCGGCGGTGCTCGTGGTGCTCGGCGGCGGCTGGGCGGCGCTGGGCCTGCGCGGCGGCGGTCCGGCGCCCGGACCGGACGCCGGCGCGGGCGCGCCGCCGGTGCCCAAGGCCTGCGTGCCGAAGGTCCTCGGGGCCCCGTCCGAGTTCGAGTACCGCGTCACCGTGGCCGCCGGCGACCCGACCGGGCGGTACCAGGTCGGCCGGGCCTCCGACGGGCCGGACGCCATCTCGGTGCTGTGGGACCGCGGCCAGTGGACCAGGCTCGACGACCTTGCCGTGAACCCGGCGGACGTCAACGCGAACGGGGCCGTGGTCGGCACCCGGCCGGGCGCCCGGAACCGCCTGGACGGCATCGGATGGATGTACCGCGACGGGCGGCTCCAGGAGCTGGCCGGCGGCGACCACGTGCTGGCGACGGGCGTCAACGACCGGGGCCAGATCGTCGGCAACATCGAGGGCAAGGGGGTGACCTGGGCGAGCGCGGACTCGCCGCCGGTCGACCTGCCGGTCCCCGCGGGCTACGAGGGACCGGCGGGGGCGGGCGGCATCGACGAGGACGGGACCGTGGCCGGCACGCTCAAACAGGACGGCGTCTCCGTCCCCGTCGTCTGGCTCCCGGACGGCCGGGTCGAGCGGCTCGAAACGCCCGGCCCGGGATTGATCGACCCCATCGGCATCCGCAACGGCTGGGTGATCGGCAACCGCTGGGAGGGCGCGGTGCGCTGGAACCTGCGCGCCGGGGGCCCGGTGGCGACGATCGGCGGCGGGCACAATGCCGAGGGGCCGAACTCGTCGGGCTGGCTGGTGCGGCAGGTCTTCCCGGGCGCCGAGCTCGAGGCCGGCGGCGTGCGCGTCCCGCTGACGCCGCCGGACGGGACCAGGCCGGCCGCCGTGATCGATCCGCGCTCGATAAGCGACGACGGGCGCACGATCGCGGGGCAGATTCCTAACGATCGGAGCGGTTCGACCGCGTACCTGTGGACGTGCCGATGAGGGCCCGCGCCCGGGCCACCTTCACCGCCTCGGTGAGGGTGGCCAGGTCGTAGGCGCCGTAGTGGCGCCGGCCGTTGATGAAGAAGGTCGGGGTGCCGCCGACGCCGCTCAGGTCCGCGGACTCGACGTCCTGGGCGATCCGGGCCTCGTGGGCGTGGCGCATGAGGTCCTCGTGGAAGCGCCGGCGGTCGAGGCCGAGGCGCTCGGCGTACTCCACCAGGGCCATCGGCTTGAGCTCGTCCTGGTGGTCGAGCAGCAGGTCGTGCATGGGCCAGAAGGCGCCCTGCGCGGCCGCCGCCTCGGCCGCCTCCGCCGCCAGCTGGGCCTGCGGGTGCACGTCGGTCAGCGGCAGGTGCCGCCACACGTAGCGCAGGTCGGCGTCGGACAGCAGCTCGCGCACCGCGGGCTCGGCCTGGCCGCAGTAGGGGCACTGGAAGTCGCCGTACTCCACGACCGTCACCGACGCGCCGGCCGCCCCGCGCACGTGGTCGACGTCCGGGTCGACCGGCGGGATGAGGTCGGTGAGCACGTCGGCGTCGCCCAGCAGGGCCCGGGCCCGCTTGTGCTTGGGCAGGAGGGCCGTGACGCGGTACACCACCCAGGTGAGCAGCGACGCGACGGCGGCCGCGGCCAGCACGCCCAGCTTGGCCTCGGCGAGCTCGTCGCCGGTGAACGCCAGGCTGGCGATGAGCAGCGACACCGTGAAGCCGATGCCGGCGATCGTGCCGCTGCCCAGCACCGCCGCCCACCCGGCGCCGGGCCGCACCCGCCCGCCGGAGAGCCGGGTCACCAGCCACGACGTGCCGACGACGGCGACCGGCTTGCCGAGCACGTAGCCGGCGATCACGCCCAGCGTGACCGGCGAGGCGAAGGCCCGCGCCAGGAACGCCCCGTCGACCGGGATGCCGGCGTTGGCCAGGCCGAAGAGCGGGACGATCAGGTAGCTGCTCCACGGGTGGTATATCCGCTGGAGGCGGTCGTTCGGCGACAGCGTGCGCGTCAGGCCCAGCGACGCCGACCGGGCCAGCTCGGCCGTCGGCTGCTCGCGGAACAGCTTGAACAGGCCGCTGGCCGCCTCCAGCGCGCCGCGGGCCGGGGTGTATGCGGTCGCGGTGAGGCCGATGGCCAGGCCGGACACGACGGGGTCGACGCCGGAGCGCAGCATGAGGTACCACAGCAGGATTCCGAGCGGCGCGTAGACGAAGCCGGCCCGCACCCCGAGGGCGCGCAGGCCGAGCAGGCCGCCGAAGACCGCCACGGCCAGCAGCAGCGGCATCATCGCGATGTGCTCGGAGTAGGCCACGGCGATGACGATCAGGGCGACCACGTCGTCGACGACGAACACGGTCAGCAGGAACACCCGCGCCTGCTCGGGCACGCCCCGGCCGACCAGCGCGAGCAGCCCCAGGGCGAGCGCGGTGTCGGTCGACATGGCCACGCCCCAGCCGTGCGTGCCGGGGCCGCCGTGGTTGACCGCGAGGTACACGCCGACCGGCAGCACCATGCCCGCCACCCCGGCCGCGAACGGCAGCAGGAAGCGGGGGCGGTCGCGCAGGTCGCCCAGGTCCAGCTCGCGCCGCGCCTCCAGGCCGACGACGAGGAAGAACAGCGTCATGAGCCCGCTGTTGACCCAGGTGCGCAGGTCGTACGCGAGCTCCCAGCCGCCGACCTTCAGCGCCAGCTCGGTGTGCCACAGCCGCTCGTAGCCATCCTCGTCCACGTTCGCCCAGACCAGGGCCGCGACGATGGCGGCGACGAGCACCCCGGCGCTGCCGGACTCGGTCGCCATGAAGGTGCGCAGCGGCGCCGCGATGTCGCGGCGCCAGAGGGACTTGCCGCCCTCGGTCGACGGGTCGGCCATAGCGGCAAAGTCTAGGCTCAATGATCGTGAGCGCTGTTGTGAACGGGCTCGGTGGCGCCGCGAGTGCGAACGGCATTCAGGTGGTCATCGCGGACGACCAGGCAATGGTTCGCGACGGCCTGCGGCGCATCCTCGGGGCGGCCGCGGACATCGAGGTCGTGGGCGAGGCCGCGGACGGGGTCGAGGCCCTGGAGCTGGTGCGCGCCGTGCGGCCCGACGTGGCGCTTGTCGACATCCGGATGCCGCGCATGGACGGGCTCACCCTCACCCGCGAGCTCGCCGGCGGCCCCACCCGGGTCGTCGTGGTCACCACGTTCGACCTGGACGAGTACGTGTACGCGGCCCTTCGCAACGGCGCGGCCGGGTTCCTGCTCAAGCGCTCCGGCCCGGCCCTGCTCACCGAGGCCGTCCGGGCCGCCGTCTCCGGCGAGAGCCTGATCAGCCCGGCGATCACCGTCAAGCTGCTGCGGCACCTCTCCCGCCCGCGCCCGGAGTCGCCGGAGCCGCTGACCGAGCGGGAGCTGGAGATCGCCGCCCACGTCGGCGCGGGCCGCACCAACGCCGAGATCGGCGCGGAGCTGTTCATCTCGGCCGGCACGGTGAAGACGCACGTGGCCGCGGTCCAGCGCAAGCTCGCCGTGCGCAACCGGGTCGGGATCGCGGTCTGGGCCTGGAACCACGGGGTCGTCGTGCCGTGAGGGCCTACTGGCTGCTGCTCCTGGTCGTCCCGGTGCTGTGCGGGCTGCCCTTCACCCGGTCGGCCGGGATCCTGGTGAGCATCGCGGCCATGGTCGCCGTGGCGGCGGCGGTCCGCCCGTCCCTCGGCCTCGTGGCGGCCGCGGTCTCGATCGGGGTGACCGTGATCTACCGGGGCCCGCCGCAGCCGCCGGGGCTGTGGCTCATCTTCGAGTTCACCCCGCTGCTCGTCCTGCTGACCCGCACCGCCCGCGCGGGCCGGTGGGTCGCGGCCCTCGTCGCGCTCGCCGTCACCGTCCTGCCGCTGCGGGTCACCCTCCACCAGCCGGCCCACCGCCTGGACGGCTCGGTCCTCGTGGTCGCCGCCGCGTTCGCGTGCGCCGTGGCCGCCGCCGGGCTCGGGCTGTACCGGCGAGCACAGGACGGCCGGCGCGCTCGCGCCCTCGCCGCGGCGCGGCGCTCGCAGCGGCTGGAGCTGGCCCGCGACCTGCACGACCTCGTCGCCCACGAGGTCACCGGGATCGTGCTGGAGGCGCAGGCGGCCCGGGTCGCGCCGGCCGCCGGGTCCTACGAGCGGATCGAGGCGGCCGGGCAGCGGGCGCTCACCGCGATGGACGACATGGTGGCGGCCCTGCGTACCTCTGACGAGGACGCCCCGCCGCGGGTCCACGGGCTCGCCGACCTGCCCGGGGTCGTTTCACGCTTCGGCCCCGCGGCCACGCTGGCGATCGAGCCGGGGGCCGCGCTCCCGGCGGCGGCCGGGAGCGTGGCCTACCACGTGGTGATCGAGGCGCTGACGAACGTGCGCCGCCACGCGCCGGCGGCCGACGTCGCGATCACACTGTCAACGGCGGGCATTCTGACCGTCGTTTCGGATATGCCGGAAATATCGACCACGCGCCCCGCCGGCGGCAACGGGCTCGAAGGGCTCCGCGAACGCGTCGAGGCCGTGGGCGGCACGTTCGGCGCCGGGCCGCGCGACGGGCGGTGGGAAGTGCGCTGCGATCTCTCCCGTTCGGCAGATGTGCCCGGGAACGGCCGCCCGCAGCCTTGAGGCATGCTCGAACTGGTCGACATCACGAAGGTCTACAAGGGGCAGAAACGCGCCGTCGACGGCCTCACGCTGCGGCTCACGCCGGGGCTGGTCGGGCTGCTCGGGCCCAACGGCGCCGGGAAGTCGTCGCTGCTGCGGATCGCCGCCACCGTCACCCGGCCCACGAGCGGCCAGGTGCGCTTCGACGGCCAGGACGCGGTCGCGCGGCCGGACGGGCTGCGGCAGGCGCTGGGGTACCTGCCGCAGGACTTCGGCGTGTACCCGAACCTGAACGCGGTCGAGTTCCTGCGGTACCTCGCCGCGGTCAAGGGGCTCTCGGCCCGCTCGGCGCGGGCGCGGATCGACGAGGTCCTCGAGCTGGTGAACCTCACGCACGCGGCGAAGCGGGCGCTGGGCGGGTACAGCGGCGGCATGCTGCGCCGGGTGGGCATCGCGCAGACGCTGCTCGGGGATCCCCGCGTGATCATCGTGGACGAGCCGACCGCCGGGCTCGACCCGGAGGAGCGGGTGCGGTTCCGCAACCTGCTCAGCGACCTCGCGGCCACGCGGGTCGTGCTGCTCTCCACGCACATCGTCGGCGACGTCGAGTCGGCCGCGGCGCGGATCGCCGTCGTCAAGGGCGGCCGGATCCGCCTCGACGGGGCGCCCGAGGACCTCGTGCGCGGCGTCGCCGGGCACGTGTGGGAGGCGACCGTCGCGCCCGCGGACGCCGCGGCCCTGCAGCAGCGGCTGCTGACGACGCGGGCGGTGCGCACGGCCCAGGGGGTACGGCTGCGGATCCTGGCCGTGAACCGGCCGCTGCCCGACGCCGTGCCGGCCGCGCCCGACCTCGAGGACGCCTACGTCGGGGCGGTGCACGCGTGATCGCCGCGGCCGTCGCCGACTTCCGGGAGCGGGTGCGGCGGCCGGCGTACCTGCTGATGCTCATCTCGGCCATCGGGCTGGGGCTCCTCGCGGTGCCCGCCGTCGACGCGCACTGGTCGGTCCTCGTGATCGGGGGGTTCCGCGGGCGGTACACCAGCGGGTACGTCGGGATGGTGACCGCCCTGACGAGCGCGCTCTGGCTGACGCTGGTCGGCTTCTACCTGGTGCGCGACGCCGTGGCCCGCGACGAGCGCACCGGCGTCGGGCAGCTGATCGCGGCCTCGCCGATGCGCACGCCGGCGTACCTCGCGGCGAAGCTGCTCAGCAACGTCGCCGTGCTCGTCTCGATGACCGCCGTGCTGGCCGGCACCGCGGTGGTCCTGCAGCTGCTGCGGGGCGAGTCGCGGGTCGTCGACCCGGTCGCGCTGCTGCTGCCGTTCGTGCTCGTCGCCCTGCCCATGCTCGTGGTCACGGGCGCGGTGGCGCTGCTGTTCGAGGCGACGCCGGTGCTGCGCGGCGGGCTGGGCAACGTGCTGTGGGTCTTCGTGTGGATGGTCGGCGCGATCGGCGGGCAGTCCGCGCACGCGCCCTTCGGCGGGCTCGGCCTGCAGCCGGTGAACCTCCCCGCGGGGGCGTCGCAGGACGTGGGGCTCGGGCTGATGTACGTCGACGAGCCCCTCAAGGTCTTCGACTGGCCCGGCCTGCGCCTCTCGCCTGAGTTCCTCGGCGGCCGGGCGGGGCTGCTGCTCGTGGCCCTCGCGCTCGCGCTGCTGCCCGCGCTGTGGTTCCACCGCTTCGACCGCCCGGCCCGAGCGGGTCGCGCGGCGCCGGCCTCCGATCCGCCGGCCCGGTACGCGGGGCTGCCGCGGACCGCGCCCCGCCGCGGCGCCACGTTCGCGCGGCTGCTGGCCGGCGAGGCGCGCATCCTGGTCGCGGGGGCGCCGCTCTGGTGGTGGCTGGGGGCGGGCGCGCTGGGCCTGGCGGGGCTCGCGGTGCCGCGCGGGGCCGTGCTCGCGTTCGCCTGGGTGTGGCCGCTGCTGCTGTGGTCGCGGCTGGGCACGCAGCCGGCGCTGTCCGGGACCGCGGCGATCCTGGGCGCGTACCCGGCGCCGCGGCGGCGCCGGCTCGCCGAGTTCGGCGCGGGCGTGCTGCTGGCGGTGGCGATCGGGCTCGGCTCGGCGGCCCGCCTGGCGATCGGCGGCGACTGGCGCGGGCTGGCGGGGTGGGCCGCCGGGGCGCTGTTCATCCCGGCCCTGGCCCTGCTGCTGGGCACGCTGACCGGCGCGCCGAGGGTCTTCCAGGCCGTGTACACGCTGCTCTGGTACCTCATGATCAACGATACGGACGCGCTGGACTACATGGGCATCCTCCGGGGCGAACCGGGCGCCGCCTTCTGGGCCGGGGCCGCGCTCGTCTTCGTCGCGGGGTCCCTGAGCTGGGCGGCGATGCAGGAGGCGCGCCGGTAGCGCGCCGCGGCACAACTCGTCGCCAAGTCGCGACCAACCGGCGGGCCGCACCGTGAGGCCCATGACCACTGCACCGACCTCCCTCCCGGCCGTGGCCGGGCCCGTATACACCAAGCAGGACGAGGGCTACGCCGCCGAGATCGCGGCGTGGAACGTCGCCACCGTCCACGAGCCGCTCGCCGTCGTCGGCGCCACCTGCCCGCAGGACGTCGTCGAGGCGGTGCGCTGGGCCGGCGCCCTCGGGCTGCCCGTCGCCGTCCAGGCCACCGGCCACGGCGCCGTGCGCCCGGCGCGCGGCGTGCTCGTCAACACGAGCCGGATGAACGAGGTCAGCGTGGACCCGGTGGCGCGGACCGCCCGCGCCGCCGCCGGGGCCCGCTCGGCCGACGTGATCGCCGCGGCCGCCCCGCACGGGCTGGCCCCGCTCAACGGCTCGTCCTCGCGGGTCGGCTTCGTCGGGTACACGCTCGGCGGCGGTGTCGGCCCGCTCGGGCGCCGGTACGGCTTCGCCGCCGACCTCGTGCGCTCGGTCGAGATCGTCACCGCCGACGGCGTGCTGCGCACCGTCGACGCCGACCGCGAGCCCGACCTGTTCTGGGCGGTCCGGGGCGGCAAGGGCAACTTCGGCATCGTCACCGCGCTCGAGTTCGACCTGGTCGAGGTCGGCAGCTTCTTCGGCGGCGGGATCTACTACCCGATCGAGCACGCCGGGGCGGTGCTGCATGCGTACCGGGAGTGGTCGGCCGGCCTGCCGGAGGAGATGAGCACGTCGGTGGCGCTGCTGCGGCTGCCCGACCTGCCGGCCCTGCCCCCGCCGCTGCGCGGGGCGAACGTGGTGCACCTGCGCGTGTGCTTCCTCGGCGGCGCGGAGGAGGGCGACGCGCTGCTGGCCCCGATGCGCTCGGCCGCGCCGGCGATCATCGGGGAGGTGCTGACGCTGCCGTACCCCGCGATCGACGCCGTGCACCGCGACCCCGTCGACCCGATGCCGACCCGCGAGCGCGGCGTGCTGCTCGGCGCGCTCACCGCCGAGACGGTCGACCGGGTGCTGGCCGCGGCCGGGCCGGGCGTCGACGTGCCGCTGCCGGTGGTCGAGCTGCGCCAGCTCGGCGGGGCGTTCGACCGGCCGCCGGCGGTGCCCAACGCGGTGAGCGGGCGCGGCGCCGCGTACTCGCTGTTCGTCATCGGCCTGGGCGTCCCGGAGCTGCGGGAGGCCGTGGACGCGGCGACGGAGCGGGTGCTCGCGGTCGACCGGTTCCCGGGCGGGTTGATCAACTTCTCGGGCGGGGCGGGCCCGGAGGCGATCCGGGCCAACTGGCCGCCCGCGGACCGGGACCGGCTGCTGGGCGTGAAGCGCTCCTACGACCCGGCGAACGTCTTCTCCGGCGGCCAGCCGCTGGTCGGCTGACTCCCGTGTTGCACCCGGCCCGCACTGTTGCGGGCCGGGTGCGGCGGCGATGCTGGCAGCATGGCTCGAGCGGTCGCTTACCTGCGGCGTGACCTGCTGCGGACGATGCGGCTCGTATTCGCATCGGCCCTGGCGGCGGTCACGGCCGTCTCCTTCGTCCAGGTCGGTCTGCTCCGGTTCGCGCCCGCGGCGGCGCTGCCCGGGACCGTCGTCGTCGTCGCGGCGGCCGCCCTGGGCCTGCGGACGCTGCTGCGCCGGCTCCACCAGCAGCACCGCGCCCAGGCGGCGCTGCTGCACGCGGTCCTGCAGCGGCTGCCGTCCCCGGTGCTGATGACCGGCCCGGAGGGCGCCGTGCTGCTGGCCAACCCGGCCGCGGTGGACCTGCTCGGCGGCGATACGGGCCTGGCGGGCCTGGCGACGTTCGACGGCCGCCCGGTGAACCTGCCCGAGCTGGCCCGCTCCGGCGCCGAGGCGTGCGAGGCGCGCCTGACCCGGCCTGGCGGGAGCACGACCGACATCCGCATCGAGGCGGTCCCGATCGAGGGCGGCGCCGGCATCGTGTGGGCGCTGCAGGACGTCAGCGCCCAGCGGGTCTACGAGGAGTCGCTGCACCACACGGCGTACCACGACGCGCTCACCGGCCTGCCCAACCGCGCCCTGCTCTGGCAGCACCTGAGCGCCGCCGCCGCGGACGGGCGCCCCTACGCGGTGCTGCTCGTCGACCTCGACGACTTCAAGACCGTCAACGACACCCACGGCCACCAGGCCGGCGACGAGCTGCTGAGCGTGGTCGGGCACCGGCTGCGCGACGCCGCCTTCGCCGGGACGCGCACCGCACCGCAGCGCGCGGTGGTGCCCGGCTCGGCGGCGACGAGTTCGCGGTGCTGCTGCCGGGCGCGGACGCCGCGACGGCCGACCGGCTGGCCCCGGCGCTGCGGGCCGTTTTCGACCGGCCGTTCCCGACGAGCGAGGGCCGCCTGGCCGTGCGGGCGAGCATCGCGGTGTCGACCACGATGCTCGCCGACGCCTAGGGGCTAGCGGGTCAGAGGCCGGCCACGTCGAGGGCCAGCGTCACCGCGCCGCACGCGACGAGCAGCCCGGTGGCCAGGTTGACCCGGGCCGGGGCGCCGCCGGTCCGGCGCGCCGCGCGCCAGTAGAGGGCGGCCCCGACCAGGATCAGCAGCCCCTCGATGACGGCGGTCAGGAGGTGGTACCGCCACAGGCCCAGCCCCAGCCGCGGCAGGTCGCCCGCGTTGCCGGGCAGCAGCGGCAGGTCGGCGCGGTGCACGAGCAGGTCGAGCAGCCAGTGCGAGAAGACGACGGCGCCGATGACCGTCCCGCTGCGGCGTCCCCACCAGCGGGCGGCCACCAGCCCGGTGAGGGCGGCTATGACGAGCGCGCCGACCAGGGAGTGGGTGTAGTCGGCGTGGATGATCCCGTCGCCGTAGCCGCCGTCGGTGCCCGGGACCGGGTCGATGTGTTCGGCGCCGGCGAGGTACAGCGGGACGAACACGATGTCGAGCCAGACCGTCGCGAGCATGAGCGACCACAGCGGGACCGGCCGCTCGACCGACTTCACGGCCGCGGCCAGGCCGAAGTGCCCCGTGATCATCGCTTCGGCCAGGGCAGCTTCGCGTCCAGCGCGCCGACGAGTGCGGCGAACAGGATCGCGCCCACGAAGAACGCCATCTCGGATACTCCTTCACTAAGTGAACTCCAGTTGCGTTAGCATGAGCATGGCAGGACGACCGCCACTAACGCAACTGGAGTTGCATTGACCGGCAACACCCGGCCCGGCGGGCGCACCGCCCGCACGCGCGCGGCGGTGGCCGAGGCGCTGCAGGCCGAGCTGCTCGAAGTCGGCTACGCGGGCACCACGATGGAGCGGATCGCGCAGCGGGCGGGGGTGGCGAAGACCACGCTGTACCGCCGCTGGGGCTCCGTCGGCCAGCTCGTCGCCGACCTGTTCGCCGGCACGGCCGCGGCGCAGATCCCGCCGCCGGACACCGGCACGCTCGAGGGCGACCTGCGCGAGCTCGGCCGGGCGAGCATCGCGCTGCTGTCGGCGCCGCCGCTGCGGGCCGTGTTCGACGTCGTCGTGCGCGAGGCGGTGCACGACCCGGCCGTCCGGGAGGTGCTCACCGGGTTCTTCGCGACGCGGATCGCGCTCGCCGCGACGCTTGTCGAGCGGGCCGTGGAGCGCGGCGAGGCCCCGGCCGGCACCGACGCGGCCGAGGTGATCAGGCTCGTCGGCGCGCCCTACTACGCGCGCGCCTACATCACCGGGGAGCCGCTCGACCCGGCGATCGCCGACCGCACCGCGCGCATCCTGGCCCTGGCCGTGCGCGAGGGGCTACTGGTCGGCTGACTCGCGGTACAGCAGCGCCGCCTGCACGCGGTTCGCGCAGTCGAGCTTGGTGAGCACGCGGCTGACGTACGTCTTCACGCTCGGCTCGCTCATGCGCAGCCGCGCCCCGATGCCGGCGTTGGAGAGTCCCTCCGCGACCAGCCGCAGCACATCGGCCTCCCGCGGGCTGAGCGCGGCCAGCCGGTCCCCGGCGGCCCGGCGCCGCTGCGCCCCGGCCGCCCCGGACGGCCCGATGAGGCCGATGACCTGGCGGGCGACCGGCGGCGAGAGGTACGCGTCGCCGGCGTGCGCGGCCCGCACCGCACGCAGGAGCTCCTCGGGGGTGCAGGTCTTCAGCACGTACCCGGACGCGCCCTGCCGCAGCGCGCGCAGCACGTTCGCCTCGTCGCCGAACGACGTGAGCAGCACGATCGCCGCGCCCGGGCGCGCGGCGCGCAGGGCGGCCATCGCGTCCAGGCCGCCGAGCAGCGGCATGCGCACGTCGAGCAGGGCCACGTCCACCGTGACCCGCTCCGCCGCCGCCACGGCCGCGGCGCCGTCCCCGGCCACGGCGACGATCTCCAGGTCGGGCGCGGACCCGAGCACGGCCTGGATGCCGGCCAGCATCAGCGGCTCGTCGTCGGCGACGAGGACCCTGATCCGGCTCATCCGGCGACGCCGACGACCAGGCTGAGCGGCACCAGGCCGAACATGATGCCGGCCAGGGCCACGCCGAGCAGCGCGGGCGGGCGGCGCACGGGAGCGTCCGGGAAGACCGCCCACAGCCGGAACGCGCCGCCGTCGACGCCGTGCCCGACCAGCCCGCCGGCGAGCTCGGCCCGCTCGGCCAGGCCGAGCAGCCCCCGCCCGGGCGCGGGCACGGTGCCGGGCGGGACCGGGTTGACGACGGAGAGCAGCAGCGCGTCGTCGTCCCACTCGGCCCGCACGGTCAGCGGCGCGCCGGGCGCGTGCTTGCAGCCGTTGGTGAGGCCCTCCTGCACCAGCCGGTACGCCTCCGGAGGCACCTCCCGCTCGCGGCCGCACCGGACGAGCTCGACCGGCACGCCCGCCGCCCGGGCCCGCTCCACCAGCTCGACCAGCCCGGCCCGCGGCGCCCGGAGCCCGCCGAGCACGTCGTGCAGGTCGCCGGCGGCCCCGCGGGCGGACTCGGCGAGGCGGCGCACCGCCTCCCGCTGCGCCTCCGGCAGGCCGGCCACCTCCAGCGCCGCGGCCTGGATGGACACGAGGCTGAGCCGGTGCCCGAGCGCGTCGTGCATGTCGCGGGCGATCCGCAGCCGCTCCTGCGCGGCGAGCGCGGCCGCGTGCCGCTCCTGCTCGGCGACGTAGGCCCCGACGAGCAGCGGCAGCAGCGCGAACACGACGGCCGACACGACGACCGGCGCGACCGCCGGGGCCCGCCCGGCCTGCACCGCGGCGAACCCGGCCACCGCCAGGGCCAGCCACGGCGTCGAGGCCTTCCCGGCCCGGTAGGCCGTGAACGGCAGCAGCGCCCCGGCCCCGCCCGTGACCAGCGCCGGGCCGAGCGCGGCGAGGAACCCGAGCCCGGGCCGGCGCCGGGCGAGGGCGAGGACGCCGGCCACGGCCAGCGCCCAGACCGGCAGCAGCCAGGGCCGGACGATTCCCGGATGCGCGTACGTGAGCAGCACGCTGTCGACGCAGACGATGCCCGCGGCGGCGAGATATCGGCGCATGCGAGCAGGCTACCGCCGACGTTCGTCGCGGTGGCGGGGCGACTTTCGGCGACTGCGGCCGCGGCCGGGCCGCCCTAGCGTCACGGGACGTGATCGTTGTGGAGGAACTCAGCAAGCGCTACGGCCGCACCGTCGCCGTCGACGGGTTGTCGTTCGCCGTCCGGCCGGGGTGCGTGACCGGCTTCCTCGGGCCCAACGGGGCCGGGAAGTCGACCACCATGCGGATGATCCTCGGGCTCGACCGGCCGTCGGGCGGGCGGGCCCGGATCGACGGGCGGCCCTACGAGGCCCTGGACCGTCCGCTCTGCGCGGTCGGGGCGATGCTGGAGGGCCGCTCCGCCCACCCGGGCCGGCGGGCGCGGCACCACCTGCTGTACCTGGCCCGCAGCAACGGCATATCCGACCGGCGGGTGGACGAGGTGCTGGAGCTCGTGGGACTGGCCGGGGACGCGCGGCGGCGGGCCGCCGGGTTCTCGCTCGGGATGGCCCAGCGGCTCGGGCTGGCCGCGGCGCTGCTCGGCGACCCGCCGATCCTGCTGCTCGACGAGCCGGTCAACGGGCTCGACCCCGAGGGGGTGCACTGGCTGCGGGCGCTGCTGAAGGGGTACGCCGCGCAGGGCCGCACCGTGCTGGTCTCCAGCCACCTGATGGCCGAGACCGCGCTCACCGCCGACCGGCTCGTGGTCATCAGCCGCGGGCGGCTCGTCGCCGACGCGACCGTGGACGAGTTCGTGGCCGGCGCCCCGTCGCTGGAGGCGGCGTTCCTGCTCGCGGTCGGCCGATGAGCGGCCCGGCCGCGCTCGCGGCGGAGTGGGTCAAGGTCCGCACCCTGCGCTCGACCGCCTGGACGCTCGCGCTGACCGTCGTCGCCGGGGGCGGGCTGGCGTACCTGACCGGATGGAGCCTGCGCCGCGCCGAGCCCGAGCACTTCGACGCGCTGTTCGCCTCCTTCTACGGGCTGAGCCTGGCCCAGCTGGCGCTCGTCGTGTTCGCGGTGCTGACGGTCGGCGGGGAGTACGGCTCCGGCACGATCCGCCCGACCCTCGCCGCCGTTCCGCGCCGCGGCCGGTACTACCTCGCCAAGCTCGCCGTCCTCGCCCTGTGCGCCGCGGCGGTCTCGGCGCTGACCGTCGCCGCCGCGTGGTTCGCCGGGCAGTCCGGGCTCGCGTCGCGGCACACGACACTGACCGCCGACGGGGTGCCGCGCACGGTCGCCGGGGCGTTCGTCTACCTCGTGCTCATCGCCCTGTTCGCGGCGGGCGTGGCGCAGACCCTGCGCGGGTCGACCGCGGCCCTGGCGGTACTGCTGCCGCTGTTCTTCCTCGGTTCGCAGGGCCTGGGCAACATCCCGGGGCTGCGCCGGGTCACCCAGTTCCTGCCCGACCAGGCCGGCGTGGCGATCCTGCACTACTTCGGGGCGCCGGACGGGCCGCGCTACGACCGCGCGTTCGGCCCCTGGGGCGGCATCGGGATCATGGCGCTGTGGACGGCGCTCGCGCTCGCCGCCGGGTACGTCAGCCTCCGGCGACGCGACGCATAGACGGCTTAGACCTGCTTTACGTTCGACTTAGGAGGCTTCAGCGGGCGCCCGGTCGTGCATACGGTCGGGAAATGCCGCTCGACCCCCGGCTCAACCCGTACGTGGTGCCGCCGCGCCGCGAGCCGAAACGGCGTCCGGCGCTGCTGGCGCTCGTGCTGGTCCCGATCGCCGGGGCCGTGGCCACCTCGCTGATCGTCACCACGTCGGCAGGCGCCGAGCAGGTCGACACCGAGGGCGTGGTGCAGGCCGAGGCGTGGGGCGCGCAGAGCGGCGCCCGCACCGAGGGCACCGGCGACGCCGGCGGCGGCAAGAACGTGGGCTGGCTCGCCGACGGGGACTGGATGCGGTACGACAACGTCGACCTCGGCGGCCCGGGCTCGCTGACCGCGAGCGTGCGGGTCGCCGCGGGCGGCCGCACGGGCGGGACGGTGGAGCTGCGGGCCGGCGCCCCGGACGGCGAGCTGCTGGCCAGCTACCAGGTCGGGAACACCGGCGGCTGGCAGAGCTGGACCACGAAGACCCGGGTGAGCACCACGGGCCGGACCGGCCTCCAGACCGTGTTCGTCCTGATCCGCAGCGAGCACGGCGGCGACTTCGTCAACGTGAACTGGCTGCGGTTCCACCGCACGCCCACGGCCGCGATCCCGGGCTCGCCCTCGGCGTCGTCCTGAGTCTTCCGGCTACCAGCAAGGCGATCCCACCCGGCCTTGTGGCACGGTCGCAGCATGACGATCCGCTGCGTCATCGTCGACGACTCGGAGCGGTTCCGGGCCAGCGCCCGGCGGCTTCTCTCGACCCAGGGCATCGCGGTGGTCGCGACCGCTTCGGACAGCCGGCAGGCGCTGCGGGCGGTCGAGGAGCAGGAGCCGGATGTCGTACTCGTCGATGTCGGCCTCGGCGCGGAGAGCGGCTTCGACCTGGCCCCCCGCATCCGTCACGGCGCCGTCATCATGGTGTCGAGCCTCGCCCCGGACGACCTCGCTGAGCTGCTCGAGGAGAGCCCGGCGATCGGCTTCCTGCCCAAGGACCAGCTGTCGGGCTGCGCGATCACGTACCTGCTGTCACGAACCTGCTGTTGAGCTCGAGGCCGCTTCGAGGAACGTGAGCACGGCGAGCACCCGCCGGTGGGTCTCGTCGGTCTCGGGCAGGTCGAGCTTGGTCAGGATCGACCGGACGTGCTTCTCGACCGTGCCCTCGGTGACCCACAGCGCCTTGGCCACGCCCGCGTTCGAGCGCCCCTCGGCCATGAGCGCCAGCACCTCCCGCTCGCGCGGGCTGAGCACGTCGAGCGGGTCTCGGCGGCGGTGGGCGGCCACGAGCTCCTGGACGACCGCCGGGTCGACGACGGTGCCCCCGTCGTGCACCCGGTGGATCGTCTCGACGAACTCGTCGACGTCGGTGACGCGGCTCTTCAGTAGGTAGCCGATGCGCTCACCACTGGCCAGCAGCTCGATCGCGTGCTCGACCTCGACGAAGGCGGACAGCACCAGGATCGCCACCGACGGGAAGCGCCGGCGGATCTCCCGGGCCGCGCCGAGCCCCTCGGTGGTGTGCGTCGGGGGCATGCGGATGTCGACCACGGCGATGTCGGGCGTCGCCTTCTCGACCAGGTCCAGTAGGTGGGTGCCGTCGTCGGCGAGCCCGATCACGTCGAACCCGTGCCGGTCGAGGAGGCTTGCCAGCCCCTCGCGCAGCAGCACGTCGTCGTCCGCGATCACCACCGAACGACGCAGCGCCGCGCTTGCCTCGAATGCCATCAAATCCAACATATCCCCGCGATCCGGGGTAGTCACCACCCCATGCACGGGGGGTTGACCTTCCGCCTCGCGTTAACCAGCGCGCTGTTCACCGTCCTGATCTCGGCGGCGTTCGCGGTGATCCTCGTGTCCGTTTACGACCTGCGGGCCTCCGTCATGGTGGTCACCCGCGCCGAGCACGCCGTCTCGGCCTGCAACACGCTGGAGCGGCTGGTCCTCGACGTGGAGGCGGGCCGGCGCGGGTACGCCCTCACCCACGACCGGGCGCTGCTGGAGCCCTGGATCCAGGCCCAGCAGCAGATTCCGCTGCGCCAGCAGGAGCTCGCCTCGTCCGTGGCGGGTGACCCGGCCCAGGCCGCTCGGGTGGCCCGGCTCAACAGCGACGTCACCGCGTACCTCGACAACTACGCCGACCCCGCGATCGCCGAGGGGGAGTCGGGGGAGCCGGCCAACATCGACCCGCAGTCCGTCACCGATGGGCAGAAGCAGATCGCCGCGATGCGCACGGAGTTCGACGACTTCATCAACAGCCAGCGCATGACCGTGGACCATATGCACGCCGCGGCGACCCGGGCCGGCAAACAGGCCCTGTTCGCCGGTATGGCCGGCTTCGTGGTAGCCCTGCTCGCGGTCGCGATTCTGACCCGCTCGCTGGCGGTCATGGTGGTGCGGCCGCTGCACCGGATGGTGATGGCGGCCGACCGGGTGGCGGGCGGCGACCTGGAGACGAGGGTCCCGACGGACGCCCCGGTGGAGGTCGGGGCGCTGCAGCGGACCTTCAACACGATGGTCGCTGCGCTCGACAAGGGCCGCCGGATGCTCGGCGCGGTGGCGGCCGAGCAGGCGGCGCTGCGCCGGGTGGCGACCGTCGCGGCGCGCGGCATGCCCGCCGAGGACGTCTTCGCCGCGGTGACCGAGGAGGCCGGCAAGCTCTTCGACGCCGACGCGGCCGTGCTGCTGCGCTTCGAGCCCGACGGCAACGGCACCGTGGTGGCGAGCTGGAGCCAGGACCCCGTCCACCGCATCGGGCTGGGCCGGGTGAAGGTGGCCGACGGCGGCGTGGCCGGGGAGATCCTGCGCTCCGGCCGCCCGATCCGCCTCGCCGGCATGCACAGCGCCGACTTCCTGCAGCACGAGTTCGGCGACGTGACCATCCGCTCCGCGATCGGCGCCCCTGTCTCCGTGGCCGGGCGCACCTGGGGCGCCCTCAAGGCCTTATCCACGTGCGCGTCCCCGCTGCAGCAGCACGACGCCGAGCGCGCCGCCGAGTTCACCGAGCTGGTGGCCAGCGCGATCGCCAACTCCCAGGCGCGCGCCGACCTGACCGCCTCCCGTGCCCGCGTGGTGGCCGCGACCGACGAGAGCCGCCGCCGCATCGAGCGCGACCTGCACGACGGCACCCAGCAGCGGCTGATCGCCCTGCTGCTGGCCCTGCGCGCGACGGAGACGCAGGTGGCGGGCCCGCTGCATGACCGCCTGCACGGCATCGGCAGCGACCTGTCGCAGGCGATCGACGAGCTGCGCGAGCTGGCCCGCGGCATCCACCCGTCGATCCTGTCGGAGGGCGGCCTGGCCCCGGCGATCCGCTCCCTGGCGCGCCGCTCCCCGATCCCGGTGGAGACGCGGCTCGACCTGCCCTCCAGACTCGACGCCTCGGTGGAGATCGGGGTGTACTACGTCGTCGCCGAGGCCCTCACGAACGCCATCCGCCACGCGCACGCCACGGTGATCTCGGTGTCGGCCGCCGTCACGGACGCCCGGCTGTCCCTGTCGATCGAGGACGACGGCGTGGGGGGCGCGGATCCTGGTACGGGCACGGGCCTGACCGGCCTCGGCGACCGCGTGGCCGCGCTGGGCGGCACCATACAGATCTCGAGCCGCCACGGCGCCGGGACCCGCCTGCGCATCGGCATCCCCCTCCCGGAGGGTGAGGCCGGTTGAGGGGGCGGTGGCAGCCAGCAGGTATGCCGGGGTCGGAAAACCCACCACAGGGAAACCCCGCTGGCCACGAGGCGTCGGACACCCGTCCGGAGGCACGGTGGAACAGTCAAACACACCCCCTTGAACAGGTGATCCACCATGACGACTCGCCCGGTCGACCCGGTGCTGTGCATGGCACTGTTCGTCTCCGACACTCCGTGCTTCTCCAACCCCAACGACGCCGAGGTCCGCGCCACGGTGGACGACACCTTGGACCGGCTCGGCCCGCAAGAGTGCTACGCCCGGGCCGCCGAGGTCTTCGGCGACCGCCCGGATGTGGCGTTGAACCGCATTCAGTGGGCCCGCTCGGTCTGCGAGCGCGCGCTGACCGCGGCCGGCGCACGATGAGCCGGCCGTTCCCCGGATACTGGCGATAAGTCCAGACACCGACGTGTCCGGATTTATCGCCCTTCCGTCACAACACGGACAGGTGTACGTGGTTCGTGTGGTCGCTGGACGGGTCCCCGTTGCCGCCGCTGTAGGCGTGCCAGCCCGCCGCCGGCGTCCAGACCTGACGGAACCAGATCACGTACAGCACGCCCAGCGAGGACGCGTTCTTCACGAAGAAGGCCGCCAGGTTCGTGCCGTAGGTCTTGTCGGCCCCGCTGGCCACGCCGCCGAAGCCGTCCGACGCCGCGGCGAAGTCGCAGGCCCGGCCCTTCGGATGCTCGTACGGGCCCGAAGGACGGAAGCACGAGTAGAAGTGCGTGAAGCCGGCCTTGCGCGCCTCCTGCGCCGCGTGCAGCAGGCGCGGCGTGATGCAGCCGGTGGTCGTCGGGTCGTCGATGATGCAGTTCTCGGCCGGCCAGGAGCCGTCGGCGTTGCGCGGGGCGGGCGTCGCCAGCGGTGAGTTCACGCTGACGTAGCCGTCGGCCTTCCCCTTCATCTTGGCCAGCGCCGCTTCGGCGTCGGCCTTTTTCTTTGCCTGGATGACCGCCTGCGCCTGCTGCTTGGCCACCTCGTCGTCGGCCGCCTTCTTCGCGTCCGCGAGCTCCTTCTCGAGCTTGGTCAGACGGGCGATCTGGCGGTCGTTGTACTGCGCGATCGTGTTCACCAGCAGCACGCGGTCCATGAACTGCTCGGCCGAGCCGGTGTTCACGAGGGCGGCGGTCAGGCGCACGTTGCCACCGGTCCGGTACGCCGCGGCGGCGATGACGTTCACGCTCGCGCGGACCGGCTCCAGCTCCTTCTGCATCGAGTCCATCTGCGCGGTCAGCTCGGCCTGGCGCTTCTTCGACGTGTCGAGCACCGCCTGGGCCTGCAGCCACTCCGTGTTGGCCGCGTCCAGCTTTTCGCCGAGCGTGAGGTCGGTGCCCTCGTTCGGCGCACCCGTCGGATCGCCCGGCGCGGCGCCCGCGGGGCCGGCCCAGGCGCCGATCAGCACGAGCGCCGCAACCATGAGCATGAGCACCCGGCGCCGCATGCGGCCGAGCGTACCGAACCGGAAAGGCGCCGGACAGCACCAAGAACGCGGCCGAACGAACACGGAAAGTAGTGCTGAACCTTCGCGGAGCGACCGTCGTAATGGTCTTTCGGGTTCGAACATACGTCCGGCGTGTCAGATTCGGTCATCGACGGTTGCTTTGCTAGCGTGCGCGCTAGCAAACGGCTAGCGGGAGTGATGTTGGAAGCGACAGAGAAGGCGGTGGCGATGCCACCGCAGCGGCCGCGGTTCGAGCGGGTCCAGCTCAACGCCCGGGTTCGGGTCGAGATCGAGCAGACCCTGCAGCGGTTCGTCGTCGACCACAACACCACCGTGCAGAGCTCGGTGGATCTCGCGCTGGCCGAATTTCTCGAGGCGCGGGGCTATCGGCTGCCCCGGCCCGACGACGACGGGAGAAGCCGGTGAGCACGCCGGGCATCAACCAGCTCGACGCCGATCTGCAGAAGACTGTCAAGCGCACCTCGTACATGCGGCAGCTGTTCTACTTCGTGGTGCTGCTCGTGGCCCTGGCCGGGCAGGTGTCCGGTGCGGTCGAGGCGCTCGGCATCCCGCTGATCTGGGCGATCCCGGCGGTGGGCGCGCTGGAGCTCGGCGGCATCGTCGTGCTCGCCAACGCCGACGTGCGCCGCCGGCTGGGTGAGCGGGCGGTGGCCTCCCGCATCCTGTCGGCGGCGATCGCGGCGTTCGCGGTCGCGTTCAACTGGATGGCCCACGACAACAAGCTGCTCGCCGGGTTCTTCGCGGGGATGTCGGCGCTGGGCTACCTGGTCTGGCTGATGCACACCGAGAACCAGCGCCGCGACCGGCTGCGGGCCAAGGGTGACCTGCCGCCGACCACCCCGGCGTACGAGGTGGTCGGGCACTGGGTCCGCCATCCGTGGCTGACGCTGCGGGCCAAGAACCTGGCCAAGGCCGACATGAGCCTGGGCCTGTACAGCTCGATCGCGGCCGCGAAGGCGGAGAAGCGCAAGGAGCAGCGGACCTCGGCGATCGCCAAGGTGCTGCACCGCAAGATCCGCGCCGCGGTCGACCCGACCACCGCGGACATCGCCGTGGCCGTCTACGACCTCGACGAGATCGCGGTCCGCCTCGCCGACGGCGCCGACTACGACGGCCTGACCTCGCTCATCGCGGCCGACCTGGCCCCGGCCCGCCTCGCCGCCATGACCGGGAGCACGCCGCCCCCGCCCGCCGTGGCCGCGCCCCCGCCCGCCGTTGCCCCGGAGCCGGAGCTGCTGCCGATCATCGACACGCAGGAGCAGCAGGCGCTGCCCGGACCCCGGCTCAGCTACGAGGAGGCGGAGCGCCGGGCGGCCCGGGAGGCGGTGGCCCGGGCGACCGAGGCCGCCGCCGAGCCGGAGCCGGAGCTCGGGCCGGTCGTCGCGTCCTCGCCGCTGGGCGGGCTGCGCGCCGACCTCGAGGGCATCCTCCCGGCCGCGCCCGCGCCGCGCCGCCCGCGCAGCCGGACCGCGCCGGTGACCCACGAGGCCGCCGACGTGCTCGAGATCGCCGAGGAGCCGACGCTCACCCCGCCGACGATGGTGCGGGAGGGGTCGCTGCGCAACCAGGTGTACCAGGTGCTGCACGACAGCGTCCCGGCCAACGACCGCCGCGACGTGGTGGCCCTGACGACCATGGTGGGCGACCTGCTCGACCTCGACGACGTCGAGCGGCTGACCGCCTCCAACTACGTGCGGACCTGGAAGAGCGAGGTCGACGCGGGCCGCCGCACCGCCGTGAACGGCCGCCACCTCCAGGGAATTCTGCCCACCAAGTAAGACCCGTCCCTCCGCTGCCGATCTTGGTAGCGGAGAGGCGGGGGGTGCCGCATGGCCCGGTTGCTCGTGGTGGACGACGAGCCCGACGTCCGCGACCTGATCGTCAAGCGGCTGATCGCCGACGGCCACGACGTCCTCGCCGCCGAGGACGGGGCCGCGGCGCTCGCCGCGGTGGCCCGCCACGGGCTGCCCGAGGCCGGGCCCGTTCGCCGCCGTGCCCTCCGTGGCCACCCGCGCGCTCGTCGCGCAGGCGTTCGTGGGCATGATCGCGATCGTCGGGCTGTCCATCGCCCTGGGCCGCGACGAGCGGGCCGAGCTCCTGGGCCGCCTGACCGCCGCGGGCCGCGAGGCGGCGGCCCAGGCGCGCCTGCTGACCACGATCGTCGACTCGATGAGCGAGGGCGTGTCGGTGCTGCGCCCCGACCGGCGCCTGGTCATGCGCAACCCGGCCGCCGTGGCGCTGATGGGCGGGGTGACGAGGGACAACCGGGCGGCGGCCGACAACCTCGTGGGCAACGCGGTGAAGTACACCGCCCCGGGCACCGTCCCGCGCATCGCCATCACCTCCGCGATCGACGAGGAGCGCCTGGTGCGGGTCGAGATCGCGGACAACGGCATCGGCATCCCGCCCGGCCAGCACGACGCCATCTTCACCAACTTCCACCGGGCGCACCGCGCCGCCGGCTACGCGGGCACCGGCCTCGGGCTGGCGATCTGCAAGCGGATCGTGGAGCGGCACGGCGGGACGATCGGCGCCACCGACAACCCGGGCGGCGGCTCCCGCTTCACGTTCACGCTGCCGCCCGCGTCCGAGCACGCCCGCGCGCGCCCGGCCGTGACGGGCGTCGCACAGTAAAGCGAACGTTCATTCTTGACGAGCGGGCGGCGACGGTACACCCTGAGGAAATAGCGAACGAACGTTCCTTTTAGGAGATGGTCATGCGGAAGGTCGCCGGCGTCGTCCTGCTGCTCACGGCACTGCTCAGCCTCATCATGGTGGCGTTCGCGTGGCCGGCGACCCGGGCCGGCGTGCACGACATCCCGCTCGCGGTCGCCGGCCCGGCCCCCGCCACCGCCCAGCTCGTCCAGCAGCTCGAGGCCCGGCGGCCGGGCGCGTTCGACGTGCGGACCGTCGCCGACACGGCCGCGGCCGAGCGGCTGATCCGCGACCGCGAGGTGTACGGCGCGATCGACCTCACCAGCGGCAAGCCCCAGCTCATCGTCGCCTCCGCGGCGAGCCCGGCCGTCGCCCAGGCGCTCCAGCAGGTCGCCCAGGGCCTGAGCGCGACCCCCGGCGAGGCGGCCGTGCGCGACCTCGTGCCGCTGCCGGTCGACGACCCGCGCGGGGCCGGGCTCGCGGCCGGGGCGCTGCCGCTGGTCCTCGGCGGCATCGCCGCCGCGGGCCTGCTCACCAGCCTCGTCGTGGGCACCGGACGCCGGGTGGCGGGCGCGCTCGCCTTCTCCGTGACGGGCGGGTTCGCGCTCGTGGCGATCCTGCAGTACTGGCTGGGCTCCCTCGGCGGCGACTACTGGGTCAACAGCGGCGTCGTCGCGCTGTCCATCGCGGCCACGGCGCTGACCATCCTGGGCCTCGAGGCGCTGCTCGGCACGGCCGGGCTCGCGCTCGGTGCGGCGACCATGATGCTGCTGGGCAACCCGCTCTCGGGCCTGACCAGCGCGCCGGAGATGCTGCCGTCGGGCTGGGGGGCGCTCGGACAGTACCTGCCGCCGGGCGCGGCCGGGTCGCTGCTGCGCAGCACCGCCTTCTTCGACGGGGCCGGCGCCGGGCCGCACGTGCTCGTGCTCGTCGTGTGGGCGGTCGCGGGCCTGGCCCTGGCCGGGATCGCCGCGCTGCGCAAGGGCCGCCGGCCCGCCGTCGAGGCGGCCGAGCCCGAGCTCGTGGCGGTCTGATCGGTTCACAGGTGGCTCCGAAGATTCGGACGGCCCCGTGCCAGGCAGCCCCGCGATGGTTACTCGTGAGCGGCTCCTAGCAGCGGGGCCGCCGGATTCAGGGAGCCACGCCATGAGCAGCCAGACCACCGACCCGCAGCCGCCCGCCGCCCCGGTCTGGGCGGACGCGGCCCAGCCCCACACCGCCGCCGGACTCGCGCCGGCGGCGGCCCCGGCGCCCGCGGCGAAGTCCTCGAAGGTCAAGATGATCGTCGTCGGCGCCGTCGCGGCGCTCGTCATCGGCGGCGGCGGGTTCGCCGTCATCAAGGCCGCGAGCGGCGACTCCTCGTCGACGACGGCGCAGGCCGGGCCCGGGGGCGCCAACGGCCAGGGCGGCCCGGGCGGCCGGGGCGGCGGCTTCGGCGGCGGGGCGAGCGGCCTCTCCGGCGCGCTCCACGGGGACTTCACGGCCTCCGACGGCAATGGGGGGTACACCACGAAACGCCTCCAGAGCGGAACGGTCACCGGGATCAGCACCACCTCGATCACCGCCAAGAGCGCCGACGGGCACGCGACGACGTTCGTCATCGGCTCGGCCACGACCGTCGACAACGGCAACGACCAGGTCTCCGACGTCAAGACCGGCGACACCGTGACCGTCGTCGGCACCGTCGACGGCACGACCGTCACCGCCACCACGATCACCGATACGGCCCTGGAGCAGGCCAACGGCGGCGGCATGCCCAACGGCGGCAACCCGGGCGGGACCAACTAGATGGTGATCTGAGCCGCAGTAGGGCTCCAGCGTTGGCGCCGGACGCTTTGTTGTACGAACATAACTATTATGGTCGTACAATCACGTGGCCGGCGCCTGCTCATCCTCGGCATCTGCTGCCTGAGCCTGCTCATCGTCGGCCTCGACAACACCATCGTGAACATCGCGGTGCCGGCGATCGGGCGGGACCTGGACGCACCGCTGTCGGGCCTGCAGTGGGCGATCGACGCGTACACGCTCGTCCTGGCCAGCCTCCTGATCCTGGGCGGGTCGACCGCCGACCGCCTCGGCCGCCGCCGCGTCTTCCAGACCGGCCTGGTGGCCTTCTCGATCGGCTCGCTGCTGTGCGGCATCGCCCCGACGCTGGGCTGGCTCATCGCGTTCCGCGTGGTGCAGGCGATCGGCGGCTCGATGCTCAACCCGGTCGCCATGTCGATCATCACAAACGTGTTCACCGACCGCCGCGAGCGCGCCCGCGCCATCGGCGTGTGGGCCGGCGTCGTCGGCATCAGCATGGCGCTCGGCCCGGTCGTGGGCGGCCTGCTGGTCCAGACCGTCGGCTGGCGCACGATCTTCTGGATCAACGTGCCGATCGGCATCGCCGCGATCGTCCTCAGCGCCCTGTTCGTGCCCGAGTCGCGGGCCCCGCGCCCGCGCCGCGTCGACGTGCCCGGTCAGATCATCGTGCTGGTCCTGCTGGCCAGCGCCACCTTCGCCATCATCGAGCACCAGCCGCTGGCTGGCCTGGTCGCCCTGCTGGCGCTGGTGGCCCTCCTACTGGTCGAGCCGCGCCGCCCCGAGCCGCTGGTCGACATCACGCTCTTCCGCAGCCCCCCGTTCGCCGGCGCCACCGCGATCGCCGTCGCCGCGTTCGGGGCGCTGGCCGGTTTCCTGCTGCTCAACACGCTGTACCTGCAGGACGTCCGCGGCCTGTCCCCGCTGCGCGCGGGCCTGCTGACCCTGCCGATCGCCGCGATCACGGTGGTCCTCGGCCCCCTCTCGGGCCGGCTGGTCGGCTCCCGCGGCCCGCGCCCGTCACTGCTGGTCGGCGGCGCGGGCATCCTGGCCAGCGGGGTCCTGCTCAGCGGGCTCACGGCGGACACCCCGCTGCCGTGGATCCTGGCCGCGTACGTCGCGTTCGGCATCGGCTTCGCCATGGTCAACCCGCCGATCACCGTCACCGCCGTCTCGGGCCTGCCGGTGGCCCAGGCCGGAGTGGCCGCGGCGTTCGCCTCGACCAGCCGCCAGTTCGGCTCGGTCCTGGGCATCGCGGTCCTGGGTGCCGTGGTCACCGCGGGCCTGCACGGCCGGACGATGTCCGCCGGCTTCAGCCCGGCCAGCCACACGGGCTGGTGGATCATCGCCGGTTGCGGCGCCGCGATCCTCGTCATCGGTACGCTCACGACCGGTACCTGGGCGAAAAGCCGACAACCCGATGCGGAGCTCGTCGATGCCTGAAGCGGATGCCGAACGCGCCGGCACGGTCTGGCGCGCGATGCTGGCCCTCGTCCACGAGCGCCACGACCGGCGCAAGGAGGTCAGCGAGGCGCTGGACCTGAGCTTCGTGCGGATCAAGGCCCTGCGCCGCCTGGCGGGTTCGCCGCTGACCATGCGCGAACTGGCCGCGCGGCTGCAGACGGATGCGCCGTACACCACACTGGTCGTGGACGATCTGGAGCGGCGGGGGCTCGTGCGCCGGGAGCCGCACCCGTCGGACCGCCGGGCAAAACTGGTGACGACGACGGAGCTGGGCCGCAGCGAGGCCGCACGGGCCGAGGCGATCCTGACCCAGCCACCGCCGCAGATGCTGGCCCTGTCACCCGAGGAGCTGGACGACTTGGCGCGCCTGGTCGCGAAGCTGGACTCCTGACGCCCGCGACACGTGTTGCTATGTAGTCAACAAAGCAACATGAATGCCGACGGCGGCGCCAGGCCGGGACGGCACGCTCCACCGAACGGCCTGACCTGTGGGCCGTTCGCGCGCCGTTCACGTGCGGTTCGCCGCCGTGGCCGACGCTGCGCTCGTGCGCACGAAAACCCTCTTCATCGCCGCGGTGCTCGCCGCGGCGCCGCTGGTCGCGCTCGGGCCGGCGGCCCAGGCGGCCGACGGGCCGACCGTCCGCATCAACGAGGTCGAGTCCAGCGGCGGCACGCCGGGCGACTGGGTCGAACTGGTCAACACCGGCACCGCGCCCGTGGACCTCTCCGGCTGGGTCGTCAGGGACAACGACGACACCCACGTCTACACGATCGCCGCGGGCACCACGCTGGGCCCGGGCGCCTTCCTACCCGTGGACGTGGAGAGCGCCTTCGGGCTCGGGGCGGCCGACTCCGCGCGGCTGTACCTCCCGGACGGCGCGACCCTCGTCGACTCGTACTCGTGGACCGCGCACGCGGCCACCACCTACGGCCGCTGCCCCGACGGCGCCGGCGAGTTCCGGACCACCACGTCCTCGACGCGCGGCGCGGCCAACGACTGCCGCGAACCGGGCGCGGCGACCGTGCGCATCAACGAGGTCGAGTCCAACGGCGGCAGCCCCGGCGACTGGATCGAGCTGACGAACACCGGCGCGGGCGCGGTCGACCTGTCCGGCTGGGTGCTGAAGGACAACGACGACACCCACGTCTTCACCATCGCGGCCGGCACGACGCTGGCCGGGGGAGGGTTCGTGGCGCTGGACGTCGACCCGGTGTTCGGCCTCGGCGGCGCCGACTCCGCGCGCCTGTTCACCGCGGGCGGCGCGCTTGTCGACTCGTACTCCTGGACGGCGCACGCGGCCACGACGTACGGCCGCTGCCCGGACGGCACCGGCGACTTCGCCACCACGACCGCCGCCACGAAGGGCACGGCCAACGCGTGCCCGGGCCAGACGCCGGCGCTGCCCTGGCCGGGCGGCTCCGCGGTGACGACGGCCGACGCCGCCAACGTGCTCGGCGGCAACATCTCCGGGCTCTTCTACGACCGAGGAGCGCTCTGGGCCGTCAAGAACGGGCCCGGCACGTTGTACCGCCTGAGCTGGGACGGCACCCAATGGACCCCGGCGGCCACGTACACGCTGCACTACCCGGGCGGCACCGGTGACCCCGATGCCGAGGGCGTCACGCTCGCGAACGGCGCGATCTACCTCTCCACCGAGCGCGACAACGCCAACAGCGGCGTCAGCCGGCCCGCCGTCGAGCGCTTCGACCCGGCCACCGGGGCGATCACGAGCGAGTGGAACCTGACCGCGGACCTGCCGCCGGTCGCCGCGAACAGCGGACTGGAGGGCATCACCTTCGTCCCGGACTCGTACCTGACCGCGAAGGGCTTCCGCGACGAGCACACGGGCGCGGCGTACGACCCGGCGGCCTACCCGAACCACGGCGGCGGGCTGTTCCTCGTCGGGCTCGAGGCGAACGGCTCCATCTACGCGTACGCGCTGTCCGGCGACGGCTCGTACACCCGCGTCGCCACCATCGCGAGCGGCTTCGTGAGCGTGATGGACCTGCAGTACGAGCCGGAGACCGGCCCGATCTGGGCGGCCTGCGACGACACCTGCGGCGGCCGCACGGCCACCCTCGACGTCGACGCCTCGGGCAAGCTCGCGGTGACGAAGGTGTACGAGCGCCCGGCCGGCATGCCGAACTACAACAACGAGGGCTTCGCGGTCGCGCCGCAGTCGGAGTGCGTGGCCGGCCAGAAGCGCGTCTGGTGGTCCGACGACACCAACGACGAGGGCCACGCGCTGCGCGCCGGCACCATCGCCTGCACGGTGCTCGACCCGGACGCGGACGACGACGGCGTGTACGACGCGGTCGACCCGCACCCGGGCACGGCCGGCGACGACTTCACCGGCGGGCGCATCCTCGACCGGGCCGGCCGGACGGTCACCGTCGAGCCGGGCCTCACCTTCACCGTCGGCGCGGGCGGGGCCCCGCTGCAGGTGCGCTTCGACGGCCGCGCGGCGACGATCGCGCTGGGCGCCGGCGTGTACTCCCTGGGCGCCGACCGCGTCGCGACACTGTCGGGCGAGCCGGCGGTCGTGACCGTGGCGGTGAAGTCCCAGCCGATCCTGCTCACGGTCGCGGCCGGGGGCTCCGTCACCTACGACGACGCGCTGACGGGCATCGCCTCCACGGGCCCGGTCCAGGTCCGCGCGGCGAGCCAGCCCGCGGGGGCGTGCGCCGGGATCGCGGTGCACAACGTGGTCGTCGGCGGCACGGGCAACGAGCGCCTGGCCGGCACGGGCGGCAACGACCTCATCCTGGGCCGCGGCGGCAACGACGTGGTCGAGGGCAACGGTGGCGCCGACTGCATCACGACCGGCCCGGGCAACGACACCATCACCACGGCCGACGGCAACGACTGGATCGACGCGGGCGGCGGCAACAACGTGGTGAACGCGGCCGGCGGCGACAACACCGTCCGTACGGAGTCGGGCAACGACACCATCGCGACGGGCGCCGGCAACGACACGGTCGACGCGGGCAACGGCAACAACAACGTCTCGACCGGCGCCGGCGACGACGCGGTGACCGCGGGCAGCGGCAACGACACCCTGGACTGCGGCGCGGGCACCGACGCCGCCCACCCGGGCCGCGGCAACAACACCAACTCCGGCGCGCGCTGCGAGTCCTTCACGGGCTGAGCCGCGCACGCCCTACATAGAGGAACGGCCTCCGCCGCCCGGCGGGGGCCGTTTCATCTCGAAACCGAGCGAGACGCGAGGCGCTGTTCGTTGGCGACGGCCAGATACCGCCCGTCCGGGAGCGGCCTCGGCGTCACCGGATCGGCGAAGTCGGGCCGCTCGGCCGCCAGGGCCAGGGCCGCCGCCACCCGGACATCCGGCCAGCCCAGGGCCCCGGCCAGCTCATCGACGGCGCACGGCCCGCCGGCGTGGACCAGGGCCGCGATCACGGTGAGCATGTCGTCGGCGACCGCCGGGTCGTAGTCGACGCTCATGTCCTGGCTGAGCGAGTCGAAGAACCGCCCCATCCGCTCCAGCCGCCTCCCGGCAGGGGAGTCCGCCCCGTGGAGCGCGGCCCCCTCGCGCGCCGCCGCGCCCCACTTCGCGTGCGCCTGGGCGCTGGTCATCCAGGTGCGCAGCCAGACGTCGTCGTCGATGACGTACCGCTCCCGCCGGCCTTCCGCCCGTTCCCGCCGCACGATGTCGATCGACTCCAGGTAGGCGACGGACTTCGACACCGAGGCCGGGCTCACGTGCAGGCGCTGGACGAGCTCGGCGGCGGTCAGCGCGCCCGCGTCGGTGGTGACGATCGCCAGCAGCACCCGCGCCGCCATCCGCGGCAGCCCCGTCTCCACCATGAGCGAGGCGAAGCGCTGCTCGAAGTCGCCGTCCCGCGGGCGCTCGGGCGCGGCCGGCAGGCGCCCCCGGCGGCGCAGCGTCGACTGGTGGGCCTGCTCCGCGCGGTAGCCGCCGGAGCGCAGGTTCCGGGCCACCTCGCGGGAGACGGTCGACGTGGGGCGGCCCAGGCGCCGCGCGATCTCCGCGTAGTCGAGCCCGTCGGTCAGCCCGGCCGCGATCCGCTCGCGGTCCTCCCGTGTCAGTCGCGCCCCCGGCATGGCCCCATCGTTGCATTAGAATCGAACCCATTGCAATTCTATGCAATTCCTGTCAGCCAGATGCAACGTCCAGTTGACCAGAAACGAGCACGGTTTCTACGTTCGCAAATGTGGAAACCATCGAGGTCGAAGAGCTGCGGATGCGGTACGGCGGCGAGCAGGACGTCCTGCAGGGCGTCACCTTCCAGGGGCGCCGTGGCGAGGTCCTCGCGCTCCTCGGGCCCAACGGGGCCGGCAAGAGCACCACCATCGAGATCCTCGAGGGCTTCCGGACGCGGACCGGCGGCCGCGCGACGGTGCTCGACGCCGACCCCGCGCGCGGCGACGAGCGGTGGCGGGCCCGGGTCGGGATCGTGCTCCAGTCGTGGCGCGACCACGCGAAGTGGCGGGTCCGGGAGCTGCTCGCCCACCAGGCGCGGTACTACGCCGCCCGCGCCTGGGACCCCGACGAGCTCCTCGCCGCCGTCGGCCTCGGCGCCCAGGCCCGGCAGCGCATCGCCACCCTCTCCGGCGGGCAGCGCCGCCGGCTCGACCTGGCGCTCGGGCTCGTCGGCCGGCCGGAGGTGCTGTTCCTCGACGAGCCGACCGCCGGCCTCGACCCGCACGCCCGGCGCGAGTTCCACGACCTCGTGCGGCAGGTCACCGCCGAGCACGGCAGCACGGTACTGCTCACGACGCACGATCTGGACGAGGCCGAGCGCCTCGCCGCGCACATCGTGATCCTCGACGCCGGCCGGGTGATCGCCGACGGGACGGCCGCCGAGCTCGCCGGCCCCGACGAGGTGCGCTGGCGCATCGACGGCCGGCCGTACGCCGAGACGACCCCCGACCCGACCCGCTTCGCGTTCGAGCTCTTCGGCCGCTTCGGGGAGGCGGTGCAGGACCTGGAGATCCGCCGGTCCTCGCTCGAGACCACCTACCTCGGGCTGGTGCGGCGGTGAACGCGCTGCGCCTGGGCTGGGCGCGCGGCCGCATCGAGCTGCGCCAGTCCCTGACCAACCCCGCCGACCTGTTCAACCACTGCTTCTGGCCCGCGCTGATGCTTGTCACGCTGTACTTCCTGCGCCACCGTACGTTCGGCGGCGCGAGCGTCCCGCTGGGCGCCCTGGTCCTGCCCTCGATCCTCGGGATGGACGCGTCGATGGCCATGGTGACCATGAGCCAGCAGCTGACCGCCGACCGCGAGGACGGCACGCTGCTGCGGGCCCGGGCGACCCCAGGCGGCGTGCGGGCGTACCTCGTCGGCAAGGTCCTCGCCGTCGCGCTCGGCCTGCTCGTGGACCTCGCGATCTTCCTGGGGCCGGCGCTGCTGATCATCCCGCCGGCCCGGACCCCGGACGCGGCGACCGTCGCCTGGGTGCTCGCACTGGGCCTGCTCGCCACCCTGCCGATCGGGGCCGTGCTCGGCGCGCTGTTCCCGACCGTGCGCGGCCAGGGCCTGCTGACGCTGCCGGTGCTCGCGGTCATCGGCATCTCGGGCATCTTCTACCCGATCACCGCGCTGCCCGGCTGGGTGCAGGGGATCGCGCAGGCCTTCCCGGTGTACTGGCTCGGCCTCGGCATGCGCTCGGCCCTGCTCCCGGCCGACGCGGTGGCGGTCGAGATCGGCGGGTCCTGGCGGCCCCTGGAGACCGCCGCGGTGCTCGCCGTCTGGGCGCTGGCCGGGCTGGCCCTGGCCCCGCTCGTCCTACGCGAACGCCTCGCCCTGCACCACCGACCGCAGCCGGGCGGCGGCGGCCGGGGCCAGGGTCGGTAGCGACAGCGGCAGCTCCTTCCCGCGGTCCAGGGCGGTGAGCTGGGCCGCGGGCGGGTCGTCGAGCAGCGCCACGATCGGGGCGGCCGACTCCGCGACCGGGCGCGCCGCCAGGCGCGACAGCACCCCGAGCGCGGCCCGCGCCAGCGGACCCAGCGGCGTGCGGTCCCCGCTGCGGGTGAAGCCGGGGTGGTACAGCACGTAGCGCGCCTTGCCGCTGTAGCCGGCGCCGAGCAGGTCGTTGAGCCGGCCCGCCTGCATCTGGGCCCGCACCGTCGAGTACCCGCGCGCAGCTGCAGGTCGTCCGAACGTGCCGCCGTCGGTGGAGTACGCCCTCACGCCGAAGGGCGCCGCGCTCATGTCCGCGCTGGCGCCCCTGACCGACTTCGCCGTGCGTCAATGGTGCCCGCCTGAGGTCGCGGGGTAGGGCGGGCACTACCCCGAAGACTCCGCTCAGCAGGCTGGGGCGGCCGCGGCCGAATCCATAGCGTCGGGTCTATGACGACGACCGTCCTGACGCAGGCCGCGGACACCCGGCGAACCAGGATGACGTGGCCCACGGTCCTCGCGCTGCACCTGCTCCCGGCCGCCGCGACCTTCGCCGTCGCGCTCGCGCTCGGGCCGCTCGTGCGGGCCTGGCACCTGCCGCCGCAGTTCGCGCTCACCCTCGCCTTCGCGTTCGTGCTGACCCCGATCGAGCTCGGCCTGCTGCTGCGCGCGGCCGGCTGGTCCTGGCGCGGGCTGCCCGGCATCCTGGCGTTCCGGCGCAAGCTCCCGCTGCGGCTGTACCTCACGATCCTGCCCTGCGTGACCGCGATGGCCGTCGGCCTCGTCGTCCTGCTCGCACCCCTGGAGCAGCGGATCCTCGACTGGTACCCGGCCTCCTGGCTCCTGCCGCCGGACTCCGACGCGTTCCCGGTCCCGACCATGGTCGGCACGCTGCTGTTCACCCTCGCGGTCGACGGGCTGGTCAACCCCGCGGTGGAGGAGCTGTACTTCCGGGCGTACCTGCTGCCCCGCCTGCCCGTGCGCGGCGCCCTCGCGGTCGTCACCTCGGCCGGGCTGTTCGCGCTGCAGCACTACTGGCAGCCGGAGAAGTTCGTCTTCGTGTTCGTCGCCCAGCTGCTGCTTATCGCGGTCATGCTGCGGGTGCGCAGCGTGCGGATCAGCATCGCCGCGCACTGCCTGACCAACAGCCTGGCGATCCTGCTCGCCGTGGGCGCGGTGCTGTCCTAGAGGGCGAACTCCTCGGGCATGGGCGCCTCCACGGTGACCCGCTCGCCGCGGTGGTCGAAGGACAGGCGCCAGGAGTGCAGGTACGTGCGGCCGGCCGGGCTCTTCTCGAACAGCGGGTCGCCCACGATCGGGTGGCCGACCCAGGCCAGGTGCACGCGGATCTGATGGCGGCGGCCGGTGTGCGGGTACGCCTCCAGCAGCGCGCGGTCGCCGGTCTGGGCGCGCACCGCGAACGTGGTCGTCGAGGGGTACGTCGGGACGGTGTCGAACACCGCCGACGCCGGCACGGTCCAGGTGTCATCCTTGAGCACGATGCTCTCCCGTGGCGCCGCGATCCGGACCCGGTTCTTGCGGCCGACGCTCAGCGGCAGGTCGATGCGGCCCCTGGCCGGCAGCCCGCCCGGGGCCGTCACCGCCAGGTACGCCTTCTCCACCGTGCGCTTGTTGAACTGCCGCGTCAGCCCGCCGTGCACGGCCAGGTCCTTCGCGAACAGGATCACGCCCGAGGTGACCTTGTCGATGCGGTGCGCCGGGAACAGCTGCTCGCCCGCGTCGGCCGCCATCCGCACCAGGTCGGACTCGTGCCGCTCGCCCATCACGGAGACCCCGACCGGCTTGTCCAGCACCAGGACCGCGTCGTCCTCCAGGATCACGCGCTCACGAAACTCCGCCCACATCGTCTTAGCCTCTGCCCTGTCGCTCCGGTCGAGCCGAGACGAGGTCCAGATCTCGTCTGCGTGCGGCCCGCGGAAGCCAGGCTACCGGTGTTGTAACCGGGCTTTCGCGGGACGTGCGCAGGCGGGATCTGGGCCCGGCGCAGGCCGGCCGGAGCGGCAGGGCAGAGGCTTGCATCGCATGCGCGACGAGGGGGCTTTTCATGGACCTGACCGAACTCGAGCCGTACCGGCGGGAGCTGGAGCTGCACTGCTACCGGATGCTCGGCTCCTTCCACGAGGCTGAGGACCTGGTGCAGGAGACGTTCCTGCGCGCCTGGAAGGGCTGGGACGCGTTCCAGGGCCGCTCGTCGGTGCGCGCGTGGCTGTACCGCATCGCCACCAACGCCTGCCTCGACGTGCTCAAGAGCGCCCAGCGGCGGATCCTGCCGATGGACCTCGGCCCGCCATCAGCCGAAGGCCGCGACTGGACAGCCCCCGGCGACGTCAGCCTTGCGCGCGCCGACGTGGCCTGGCTGGAGCCGCTGCCCGACCGGGTGCTCGACGCCGACCCCGCGACCCGCGCGGTCGCCCGGGAGACGGTGGAGCTGGCGTTCCTGGCCGCCCTGCAGCACCTGCCGCCGCGGCAGCGGGCCGTGCTCGTCGCGCGGGACGTGCTCGGCTGGTCGGCGGCCGAGACCGCGCAGCTGCTCGACGTCACGGCCCCGGCGGTCAACAGCGCCCTGCAGCGGGCCCGGGCCACCCTGCGGGAGCGGCTGCCGGAGCGCGGCGAGGACTGGACGCCCGAGCGCGGCCCCGACCCGGAAGAGCAGGAGGTGCTGCGGCGGTACGTCGAGGCCTTCCAGCGCGCCGACGTGCAGGGCATGGCGAGGCTGCTCGCGGACGAGGCGCGCGCCGTGATGCCGCCGCTGCCGATGTGGTACCTCGGCCGCGACGCCATCGCCGCCTCGCTGCTGAGCAGCGTCCCGCCCGGCTCGCCGTTCCACGTCGGGCGCATCCGCGCCGAGCTCACGCGGGCCAACCGCGACCCGGCGATGGTCGTGTACCACACGCCGCCGGGCGAGTCCGGGGAGCGCCCGTTCGCCGTCGGCGTCCTGCGGGTCGAGGGCGGCCTGATCCGGGAGCTGACCGCGTTCCACGATCCCCGGGTCTTCACCGAGTTCGTGGCCCGAAACACCTACGGGTAGGGGAAACCCCCCTGTGGATCGGCGGGCTGGCACCGCTGATTCCGCGGCCGCCGGACGGCACGGTAGATGGCATGGAGTCGATGGCCGGTTGGGCGTACCTCGTGATCTTCGTGCTGCTGGTGCTGGATTGTGTGATTCCGGCGGTACCGGCGGAGACGAGTGTGATCGCGGGCGGGGCGCTCGCCGCGAACGGGCACCTGCACGTGGCCGCCGTGCTGCTGGCCTCGGTCACCGCGGTGTTCATCGGCGACGTGGTCGTGCACGAGGTCGCGCGGCGCGGCGGGCGGCGCCTGGTGGAGCGGTTCCTGCGCAACGAGCGCTACTGGAAGGCGGTCGGGTGGGTGGCGCGGCTGCTCGAGCGGCACGGCGGCGCGATCGTCGCCGGCGGCCGGTTCGTGCCGCTCGGGCGCACCACCGTCGCGCTGGTCAGCGGCTACGCGCAGTTCCCGCGGCACCGGCTGCTGCCCGCGCTCGGCGTCGGCGCGCTGCTGTGGAGCATCTACGTGGTCGGCCTGGGCTACCTGGGCGGCAACGTGTTCACCGACAACCCGTTCGCGGCCGCCGGGCTGGGCATCGCACTGTCGTTCGTCCTGACCGGTGTGACGACGGCGGCACGGCGGCTGCGTTTGCGGGCCCGCCGGGCCGGGCAACCAGTAATCAGCAAGGCGTGACCGAAAACGTGGAAAGGACCGACAATGAGTTTCACGGACAAGGTCGAGCACAAGGCCGAAGAGCTCAAGGGTGCCGCCAAGGAGAAGTACGGCGACGCCACGGACAACGAGCGGCTGGAGGCCGAGGGCGCCGCTGAGCGCGCCGCCGCGAAGGCCAAGCAGGCCGGTGACCACGTGAAGGACGCCGGGCACGACGTGGCCGACGCGTTCGACCGCTGATCGCTCACCGCTCAACCACCGCGACGGAGTTCGGGCCGCCCCTCACCGGGGCGGCCCGCCCGTGTTTCAGGGCTTCTCGTCCGGTCCGAGCGCGGCGCAGGTCAGGATCAGCACCCCCACGGCGACGTCGTTGGCGGTGGACGCCGACCAGCCGTACTGCAGCACCAGCGGCGCCACGAGCAGCCAGCCGGCCAGGCCGCCGATGATCGGCGTGAAGCCGGCCGCGCGCGGGTTGAGCAGCCGGATGATCGTCGCGACGGCCAGGGCGATGCCGGTGACCGCGTCGCTCCAGAATGCGTCGTAGCGGCCGGCCCCGATGTAGCCGAACGGCACCGCCGACACCACGAGCCACACCGCGGCGAGGAAGACGATGGTCAGCGGCAGGTTCCGCGCGCCGCGACCGGCGGGCCGCTCGGGCTCGACGGGTTCCAGGCGGATGTGCGCCGGCGTCGTGAAGTCCTGGTCCGAGATGAAGCTGCTCATGGCGGCCAGCCTTCGGGCCGCCCGGATGAGCGGGGCTCACCCCGCGGGAGGGCTTTCGTTCCAGGACCGGTCGAGCTCGGTGACGCAGTAGGTGCCCTTCGGGCCGCTGAACTCTCCGTCGCCGCCGCGCCGCGTCGCGACAAGCTTCGCCGCGCCGTTCTCGACCCGGTACACGGCCGCCGAGGCGCCCTTGCCCTTCCAGCTCAGCTTCACGTTGTCGCCGTCGGACCCGCTCGACAGGGCGGGCGCGGCCGGGGCGTTGTTCGGCAGCCACTTCATCACCGGCGGCAGCGCGGGCGTGGCGTAGAAGTCGCCGGAGTACTTGGTGACCGAGCCGAGCGTGTCGGCCCGCAGGTTCTTGGCGCTGAAGTGGACGCTGCCGGTGACCTGGGCGTACTTGCGGTTGAGGGCGAGCTGGCGGTCGAGCTCGGCCGGGTCCGACCACGGGCCGGCCTGCCCGACGCGGTAGTCGGCCTGCCCGATGTACAACTGCACCCTCGTGTCTTTGACGACATTGACCCACCAGGGCACGAGCTTGGCGTAGTCGGCGACGTCGAAGCCGATGTTCCAGTACAGCTGCGGGACGATGTAGTCCAGCCACTGCTGCTGCACCCAGAGCCGGGTGTCGGCGTAGACGTCGTCGTAGCTCTGCAGGCCGCGGGTCGGCGAGCCGGCGGGGTCGGTGGCGTCGTTGCGCCAGATGCCGAACGGGCTGATGCCGAACTTCACCCACGGCTTGAGCTGCTTGATCCGCTCGCTCATCTCCTTGACGAGCAGGTTCACGTTGTCGCGGCGCCAGTCGGCCCTGCTCTTGCCGCCGCCGTACTGCTGGTAGGCCGCGTCGTCCGGGTAGTCCTGCTTGCCCACCGGGTACTGGTAGAAGAAGTCGTCGAAGTGCACGCCGTCGACGTCGTACTTCTTGACCGCCTCCAGCATCGAGTCCTCGACGAACCGCCGCGCCTCGGGGATGCCCGGGTTGAAGTGCAGGCGGCTGCCAGTGGTGCCGGCCGACGGGTAGACCACCGCCCACTCCGGGTGCTTGCGCAGCGGGTGGTCGGGGGCGAGCTTGTCGATGTCCGAACCGGCCCCGGAGGGGGCGGGCTGGCTGCCGCGGTACGGGTTGAACCAGGCGTGGAACTCGAGGTTGCGACGGTGCGTCTCGTCGATCATCCACTGCATGAGGTCGAAGCCGGGGCCCTGGCCGCGCACCCCGGTGATCCACTCCGACCAGGGCGCGAAGTCGGACGGCCACAGCGCGTCACCGCTCGGCCGTACGTGCACGAAGACCGCGTTGAGGTTGCGCTGCTGGGCCAGGTCGAGCCAGCCGAGGTACTCCTGCTTGATCTGGTCCGCGGGGAGCCCGGGCCGGCTGGGCCAGTCGATGTTCTCGACGGTGGTGATCCACACCCCGCGCAGCTCCCGGGGCGCGCTCAGCGCCGCGCCGCCGCAGCGGGCCGCGCGCGGGTCGGTGGCCCGGTCCGCCCGGTCGGCGTTGCGGTCGATGCGGTCCGTGGCGGGCGAGTCGGACGACGTGTTGGTGGCGTCGTCCCAGACCATGCGGGCCAGCCCGACGCCGCCCAGCAGGACCAGCACGAGGCCGACGACGAGCGGCAGCACCGAGGTGGCGGCGGGCCGGCGGTGATCCACCGGCCTAGTCTGCCGGTGGGACCGGGGGTCGAAGCAAGTCAATCCGGGAAGTTCTGCCCTAACGGACCAGTCGGGACTGGTCCTCCAGTTCCGCCAAGCGCTCGGTGGCCCGGCTGACCGCCGCGTCCATGAGCCGCCGTTCGGTCACCACGGTCTCCATCCCGTCCCTGGCGAAGTTGCGTGCCTGGGGCGACGCTACGCGAGGACAAGTCGCATTTGTGGGCGTTTGCCGAAGCCCGCCGTCGCCGGGGCCGGCAGCGCCTTGACCATGATCTGGCACCGCTCGACACCGAAGTGCTTGCGGCCCGCCTCGTCCCACTCCACCACCATGGCGTTGACCGGGCCGAAGTCCCATTCGACGTACTGCCGGTTGGCGTACAGCCGCCGCGCCGCCGCGTTCGTGAGGGTGACGCCGAGCGCGATCCGGGCCCGCCCCTTCGCCCGCGCGTAGTCCTCGGCCGCGTCCATGATCGCCGAGGCCACGCCCTGCCGGCGGCGCTGCGGCGCGACCTGCAGGTGGCTCAGGATCGGCACGTTGCGCAGGTGCTCGCGCAGCTCCCACTCCTCGGCCGGCAGCATCCGCAGGAAGGCGGCGCCGGCCACGCGGGTCGCGGTGTCGTCGGTGTGCTCGGCGACGAAGAGCACGCCGAGGTGGGGTTGGCGGGCGATGCGTTCCTGGAAGTAGTGGGGCTGCTTGAACGCCTCGGTCAAAGCCGGCAGGTCTGCGCTGACCGCTGGTCGTACCTCTAGCACCGTCGTAGAGCTCCCTCTGGCCGACTGCTGCGAACCTGGCTGGCTGTGCACGGGGAGGGGACGGCCGCCCCACCGCTGCCGTCCCCGGTTGTCGCGCCGCTAAACCCGCTGAAACTCCGGTGTCCTCAGCCGGTGCCGGCGTGGAACACCTCGTACAGCGTGACGAACACTACGGGACACAGGACCGCCAGCACCAAGCAGGCCCGCACGATGTCGGCGCCCGCGTCGTCCCGTGTGGCCTGCTGCTGATGGGTCAGGTGGACGCGGCGGGTCTGGTGCCGGCGCACCGATCGGCCGAGCCAGCGCGCGACCAGGGTGATCACGAGCGCGGCCGCGCCGAACACGATCGCCGGGTTCGCCGCCGTTCCGTGATTTCCCGATGAACTGAGGAGGAATATAATGCCCATTGGTACGTTTCCTTGATCCTCGCCCGGACACAGGGGAGCTGCCGATATGGGGCGTCTCGGCGGCAACCGAGGACGCCCCAATTTCGTGCGGTGTCACTTGTCGATGCCGGGCGGGCCCCTGGTGCGGCGGACTCGGCCGTAGGACATCACTCCGACCCCCCTCGTTTCAGTCGATCCCCGACTGAATTTCAGTGATGACCTGAAATCCTCGACTTCTCCTGTGAAAAAGCCTATGGTTTCAGCAGCTGCTGAAGCAATCACCGTCATCGCTCCCCTAAATGCGCAGATCGCGGATTTTCAGGAGCGTCCGGCGCGCCGCTGAAGTTGGCTGAAAGGGGGCGCGCGATGGCCGGGGATCTCGCGGAGCAGCTTCGGAACCTCCGCCTGACGGGGCTGCCGTCGGGCCGGCTCACCCAGACCGACATCGCGCGGGCGTTCGGCGTCAGCACCCCGCTCATCTCCTCGTGGGAGAAGTCGGTGCGGCCCAGCGGCGCGTACCTCGACAAGTACGCCCGCCTGTTCGCCACCCCGCGCTCGTTCACCGCCGACCCGCCGACGCTGTTCGAGCTCGCCCAGCTGACGGACGGGGAGCGGGCCCGCTACGACGAGATCAAGAAGGACTTCGGACTCTCCGAGCCGGCCAACCCGCTGTACTACCCGGACGGCCGGCCCATCACGATCGTCTGCGCGGAGCTGCCCGAGAAGATGCAGCCGGCCAAGGAGCTGGCCGACCCGCTCGACCCGGACCACGTCGAGCTCTACAACTACGCCGACCTGGACGCGCTGGTCGAGCTGTACGCGTACGTGGGCCGGATCAATCCCGACAGCCAAGTGCGCCGCCGGCTCGTGACCCGGCTGACCGACGAGGACCTCGAGAACCACCTGCTGGTGCTGGGCGGCGTGGACTTCAACACCCTCACCCGGCAGCTGCTCGACGAGCTCGGGCTCCCGGTCGTGCAGGTCGAGCGCGACGGCGTCGCCGGGGGCTTCGAGGTCACCGACGCGGGCGGCGAGCAGCGGACCCTCGTGCCCGACCTGCGGGAGGAGAACGAGCGGACCATCCTGCGCGAGGACGTGGCGCACCTGTGCCGCGCGCCCAACCCGTTCAGCCCGACCGACACCACGGTGACCCTCTTCAACGGCATGTTCGGCCGCGGCACCTACGGCATCGTCCGCGCGCTTACCGACACGAACACCAAGCGGCGGGCCGCGAACTTCCGTTACCTGGAGCGCCGCTTCGCCGGCGCGCCGAAGTTCAGCCTGGTCTGCCGGATCCCCGTGGTCGCCGGGGTGGTCAAGGTTCCCGATCTCACCGACGCGAGCATGCGCCTGCACGAATGGCCGTTCGCTCCGGCCTGAGCAGCTGTGACAGTCCGGGTGAGCGAGCCGTAGAGTAGCCGTCACACGGACGGGGGAACCCACGGGAGGGCGACGCGTGGAGTCGGCACCACACCCGCGCGGCGCGTCATGCGGACGGCCACCCGCTTCATGACCCAACCCGCGGATCCGCGCCACCACTACTCCCACACCAAGCTGCTCAGCGAGGCCACCGCCGTGCCGGGCACCGTGGACGCCGTCATCGTGCCCACCAACCGCAAGGTCGGCTTCCTGCAGCGGGCGATGCGGCTGGCCGGCGACCTGGACTGCCTGCTGATCGTGCTGTGCAGCCGCTGGAGCCACGCCCGGCCCGTGCTCGGCGCGGCGGCGGCCGCCGGGGTTCGGGCCGTCGCCGTCGACGTGCCGCCGCGGGCCGGCCTGCCCCAGCTCGAGACCGACGACCTGCTCGACGACACCTCGTTCAGCGGCCGGACCGACACGAGCATGAAGCGCAACATCGGGCTGGCCGTGGCGCACATGATGCCGGACTGGCGCGCGGTGCTCTTCCTCGACGACGACATCACCGTGACCGCCGACGACGTGCGCGGCGCCGCGGGGCTGCTCGCCGACTACGCGGCCGTGGGTCTGACCAACGCCGGCTTCCCCGACAACTCGGTGGTCTGCCACGCCAACCGCGAGGTCGGCGGTACCCAGGACACGTTCATCGGCGGCGGTGCGCTGGTCGTGCCCGCGCGGAGCCGGTCGTACTTCCCGCACGTCTACAACGAGGACTGGTTCTTCCTGTTCGAGCACGTCCGCGACCGGCGCGTCGCCGTGACGGGGCGGGCCGAGCAGAAGGAGTACGACCCCTACCGCAGCGCCAAGCGCGCCCGCCGGCAGGAGTTCGGCGACTGCCTCGCCGAGGGCGTGTTCGAGCTGCTCGACGACGGCCGCGGCCTGGCCGAGGCCGGCGTGGACTTCTGGCGCGACTACCTGACCCGCCGCGAGGCGTTCATCGCCGGCATCCTCGACCGGACCCGGCACATGCCGATGCCGCGGGCGAAGCGGGAGCGGGCGGCGGCCCAGGCCAAGCGGGAGCGGATGGTCGCCGCGCTCACCACCGCCCAGGCCAGCCGGGCCGAGATCACGCCGAAGCTGTGCGTGCGGTACCTCGACGCCTGGCAGCGCGACCGGCTGGCGTGGGCGGCGTTCCTGGACCGGGTACCCCCGCTCGGCAATGTCCAGGAGGCCCTGCGCCACCTGAGCCTGCATCCTGTGTCGTAAACCGTCAGGAGTAAAAAGCCGCGCATCGTGGTATGCCAGAGGGCACGGCTCTTCCCGCGCGGAGGTGGCAGCCCATGGGCAAGGACGTCGAGGCGACGGTGTTCAGCCGGGAAGACCGGATGCGGTACCGGGACAAGGTCCGCCGATGCCTCGACGCGTTCGCGCGCATGCTGGCCGAGAACCCGTTCGACACCGGCGAGGGCATGAGCGGCCTGGAGATCGAGCTCAACCTCGTCGACGACAACTACGACCCGGCGCTGCGCAACCAGCGCGTGCTCGACGCGCTGGCCGACCCGGCGTTCGTCACCGAGCTGGGCCAGTTCAACATCGAGATCAACGTGCCGCCGCAGCGGCTGGCCGGCGACGGCCTGGCCCGCTTCGAGGCCCAGGTGCGCGAGAGCCTCAACGCCGCCGAGGAGCACGCGGCCCAGGTCGACACCCGGCTGGCGATGATCGGCATCCTGCCGACGCTGCGCCGCGACCTGCTCACGCCCGACGTGCTGTCGGCCAGCCCCCGCTACGCGCTGCTCAACGAGCAGATCTTCACCGCCCGCGGCGAAGACCTGCTGATCTCCATCGACGGCATCGAGCGGCTGCACGTGCGCTGCGACTCGATCGCGCCCGAGGCGGCCTGCACCAGCGTGCAGTTCCACCTCCAGGTGACGCCCCAGCGCTTCGCCTCCTACTGGAACGCGGCCCAGTCGATCGCCGCGGTGCAGGTGGCGCTGGGGGCCAATTCGCCCTACCTGTTCGGCCAGGAGCTGTGGCGCGAGACCCGCATCCCGCTGTTCGAGCAGGCCACCGACACGCGCGCGGAGGAGCTCAAGAGCCAGGGCGTGCGGCCGCGGGTCTGGTTCGGGGAGCGCTGGATCACCTCGATCTTCGACCTGTTCGAGGAGAACGTGCGGTACTTCCCGGCGCTGCTGCCCATCTGCGAGGACGAGGACCCGATCGACGTGCTCGACCGCGGCGAGGCGCCGCGGCTGGGCGAGCTCAAGCTGCACAACGGCACCATCTACCGGTGGAACCGGCCCATCTACGACGTCGTGGACGGCCGGCCCCACGTGCGGGTCGAGAACCGGGTGCTGCCCGCCGGCCCGACGGTCGTGGACAGCATGGCCAACGCCGCCTTCTACTTCGGCCTCGTGCATCGCCTCGCCGGCCAGGAGCGTCCCGTGTGGACGCAGATGTCGTTCGGCGCGGCCGAGGAGAACTTCCACACCGCGGCGCGGCTGGGCATCGAGGCCTCGGTGTTCTGGCCGGGCCTGGGCTCCGTCCCGGTGACCGAGCTCGTGCTGCGGCGGCTACTGCCGCTGGCGTACGAGGGCCTCGACGAGTGGGGCGTCGACCCCGCCCACCGCGACCGGCTGCTCGGCATCATCGAGCAGCGCTGCCTCGCCCAGCGCAACGGCGCCTCCTGGCTCGTCGAGGCCGCCCACGCGATCGAGGGCAGCGGCCCGGTCGAGCGGGACGACACCATGCGCAAGCTGCTGGCGGAGTACCTTCCGAGGATGCACTCGAACGTCCCCGTGCACGAATGGTGACCGGCGAGTGGTGACCGGGGAAATCGTCCTGCACCGGGACGGCCCGCTCGCCACCCTCGTCATCACCAACCCGGCCAAGCGCAACGCGATGACCGCCGCGATGTGGGCCGCCCTGCCCGGGATCCTCGACACCCTGGCCGGGGACGCCTCGATGCGCGTGCTGGTGCTGGCCGGCGCGGGCGGCACGTTCTGCGCGGGCGCCGACATCACCGAGGCCGCGGCCATCGCCCGGGCCGGCGACGAGAGCCTCGCGGTCGCGGCCGAGCGGGCCCTCGCCGACTTCCCGCGGCCGACGATCGCCCGCATCGACGGCTTCTGCGTCGGCGGCGGCTGCCAGCTGGCGGTCGCCTGCGACCTGCGCGTCGCGGGGGAGTCGGCCCGCTTCGGCGTGCCGCCGGCCAAGCTCGGGATCGTGTACCCGCCCGCCACCACCCGCCGCCTGGCCGCGCTCGTCGGCCCGTCCCGGGCCAAGCTGCTGCTCTACACCGCGGAGCTGTTCGACGCGGCCGCCGCCGAGCGCTGGGGGCTGGCCGACCTCGTGGTCCCCGACGGCAACCTGGCCGCGACCGTCGACGACCTCGCCGCGACGATCGCGGCCCGCTCCCAGCTCACCCTGCGGGCGGCGAAGGCCGTGCTCGGCGACCGTCCGGTGCCCGAGCAGAGCGAGGCCGAGATGGCCGAGGGCATCGCCGCGTTCGGCGCGCGGCGGGCCCCGCAGTTCCGCTGGGCCTGACTCACAGCTCGCCCACAGCTGATCGGCACGCCGCCGGAAGGGTCGAACCGCAGCGTGGACGCATGACAACCACGCTGACCCCTCCGGCCGCGCCCCCGGCGCCCGCCGAGGCCCCGGCCGGGACGCGGGCCGGCGATCCCGTCTGGGTGCGCCCCGCACTCGTGCTGCTCCTGCTCGCCACCGGCGCGCTCTACCTGTGGAACCTGAGCGCGTCCGGCTGGGGCAACGCGTTCTACGCCGCGGCCGCCCAGGCCGGCGGGGACAGCTGGAAGGCGTGGTTCTACGGCTCATCGGACGCCGCGAACTTCATCACGGTCGACAAGACGCCGGCCGCGCTGTGGGTCACGGGCCTGGCGGTGCGCCTGTTCGGGCTCAGCTCGTGGAGCATCCTGGCCCCCCAGGCGCTGATCGGGGTGGGGACGGTCTGGCTGCTGTACCTCACCGTGCGCCGCTGGCACGGCCCGGCCGCCGGCCTGCTCGCCGGGGCGGTGCTGGCCACCACGCCGGTGGCCACCCTGATGTTCCGGTTCAACAACCCGGACGCGCTGCTCATGCTGCTGCTGGTCGCGGGCGTCTACGGCATGCTGCGCGCCATCGAGCGCGGCAGCACCTGGTGGCTGATCTTCGCCGGCTCCACGGTCGGCTTCGGCTTCCTGACCAAGATGCTCCAGGCGCTGCTGGTGGTGCCGGCGTTCGGCCTGGCGTACCTCCTCTTCGCCCCGACCGGCTGGGTGCGCCGCCTGGTCCAGCTGCTCGCGGCGGGCGCGGCGGTGATCGTCTCGGCCGGCTGGTGGGTCGCGATCGTGTCGCTCACCCCGGCCTCGTGGCGCCCGTTCGTCGGCGGCTCGCAGACCAACTCGATCCTGGAGCTCACCCTCGGCTACAACGGCTTCGGCCGGCTCACCGGCGACGAGACCGGCAGCGTCGGCGGCGGCGGCGCGGGCGGCGGGGTCGGCGGGGGCGGCGGGGGCGGCGGCTGGGGGGCCACCGGCTGGTCGCGCCTGCTCGACGGCCAGACCGGCGGCCAGGCCTCCTGGCTGCTGCCGGCCGCGCTCATCCTGACCGCCGCGGGCCTGATCTGGTCGGCACGCAGGGCCGCCTACGTGCTGTGGGGCGGCTGGCTGGTCACCACCGCGCTCGTCTTCAGCTACATGCAGGGCATCTTCCACGACTACTACACGGTGGCCCTGGCCCCGGCGATCGGCGCCCTCGCCGGCATGGGCGCGGCAACCCTGTGGCGGCGGCGCGACGACCTCTACGCCCTGCTGGTCCTGGGCGGCTGCGTGGCCGTGACCGCCGTCTGGTCGTACATCCTGCTCAACCGGGCCGCCGACTTCCACCCGTGGCTGCGCGTGGCCGTGCTCGCCGCCGGCGCCCTGGGCGCGGCCGGCATCCTGCTCAGCCAGCAGCTGGGCCGCGGCCTGCGTCCGGCCGCCGCGGCGCTGGCCCTGTTCGCGGTCCTGGCCGGCCCGATCGCCTACTCCCTGAACACGGCCGCGACCGCGCACACCGGCTCGATCGTCACCGCCGGCCCTGCGGTCGCGGGCGGCAACGGCTTCGGCGGCGGGGGCGGGCGCAACTTCCCCGCGGGCGGCGGCGCCTTCCGCGGCGGCGGCGGAGCCGGCGGCGGCATGGGCGGCCTGCTCAACGCCACGACCCCGAGCGCCGAGGTGGTGGCCGCGCTGCAGCGCGACAGCGCCAGGTACACCTGGGCGGCCGCGGCGGTCGGCTCCAACAACGCCTCGGGCTACCAGCTGGCGACGGAGCTCCCGGTGATGGCGATCGGCGGCTTCAACGGCAGCGACCCGGCCCCGAGCCTGGCGCAGTTCCAGCAGTACGTGAAGGACGGAAAGATCCACTACTTCATCGGCGGCGCGGGGCTGGGCGGCCGCAGCAACGGCGGCAGCGGCGTGAGCGCAGAGATCGCCGCGTGGGTGGAGGCCAACTACACGGCGACGACGATCGGCAACACCACCCTGTACGACCTGACGAGTTGAGCTTTACTCCCCCTCGAACCAGCGGCCCCGCCCGGGAACCCATCCCGGGACGGGGCCGCTGGTGCACTGCAGCGGGCATATCCGGCCCCGCCCGGGAACCCATCCCGGGACGGGGCCGCTGGTGCACTGCAGCGGGCATATCCGGCCCCGCCCGGGAACCCATCCCGGGACGGGGCCGCTGCTGCCCTGCAGCGGGCATATCCGATTTTTCGCCCGACAGGGTATTGACAGGAATTCTGCGCTCACAGGCTGGCCACAGCTTCGCGGGAACTTGCCGGAAGGTCGGGCCGCGAGTCTTTGGACCATGAGCACTGAGACGCTTCCCCGCGCGATCGGCGCGGCCGCCCGGAACGCCGGCGCCGTTCTCGACGTCGTCATCCCGGTGTACAACGAGGAGGCCGATCTCGGGCCCTGTGTGCGCCGCCTCCACCAGCACCTCGCCGAGACGTTCCCGTACCCCTTTCGGATCACCGTCGCCGACAACGCGAGTACCGACGCCACGGCCGAGGTCGCCCGCGCGCTCGCCGCGGAGCTCGACGGTGTCGAGGTGCTCCGGCTGGCCGAGAAGGGGCGGGGCCGGGCGCTGAAGCAGGCCTGGTCCGCGTCCGACGCCCCGGTGCTCGCCTACATGGACGTCGACCTCAGCACCGACCTCAACGCCCTGCTGCCGCTGGTCGCGCCGCTGCTGTCGGGCCACTCCGACGTCTCGATCGGCTCCCGCCTGGCCCGGGGCTCGCGCGTCGTGCGCGGCCCGAAGCGCGAGTTCATCTCCAGAAGCTACAACCGCATCCTTCGTACCACGCTCAGCGCCGGCTTCTCCGACGCGCAGTGCGGGTTCAAGGCCATTAGCCGCGACGTCGCCGAGCAACTCCTGCCGCTCGTCGAGGACACCGGCTGGTTCTTCGACACCGAGCTGCTCGTGCTCGCTCAGCGCGCCGGGCTGCGCATCCACGAGGTGCCGGTCGACTGGATCGACGACCCCGACAGCCGGGTCGACATCGTCGCGACCGCGGTGGCCGACCTGAAGGGCATCGTGCGGCTCGGCCGCGCGCTGGTCGGCGGGAAGGTGCCGGTCGCCGCGCTGCGCAGCCGGCTGGGGCGGGCCCCGCTCGTCGAGGGCGTCCCGGCCGGGATGCTGCCGCAGCTGCTGCGCTTCGGCGGCATCGGGGTGCTCTCGACGGTGGCGTTCCTGGCCCTGTACGCGCTGCTGCGCCCGGAGACCGGGGCCCAGGCGGCGAACTTCGTGGCGCTGCTGGCCACGGCAATCGCCAACACCGCGCTCAACCGCCGGCTCACGTTCGCGATCCGCGGCAGCGACGGGGCGGTACGTCACCAGATGCAGGGCCTGCTGCTGTTCGCCCTCGGCCTGGCGCTCAACGCGGCGGCGCTGGCCGGGCTCAACCTGGCCGCGCCCGGGCACGGGCACGGGGCCGAGCTCGCGGTGCTCCTGTCCGCGAACGCGGTCACCACGCTGCTGCGGTTCGTGCTCATGCGGGTGTGGGTCTTCCGCAAGGCGTGAGTTTCCGCCCGGCGGGCCCGCACGTCGCATTACGAAAACCTGGTGGTCCGGACAAAATGGTCAAGTCGGATACACCGGAGTCGCCCGCACGATACCGTCAAATGTGGTGAAAGCGGGATTTCTTCATGAAATGCGCGACGGCGTCACGCCGCGCGCCGGTGCGCTGGTCCTCGCGGTCCTCGCCCTCCAGCTGGCGTTCATCGCCAGCTACATAGGCGCCTTCCACGAGCCGACCCCGCACCGCATTCCTGTGGCCGTCGCGGCGCCGCCGGAGGCGCTCGACGACCTGGTCGGCAAGCTCGACCGGCTGCCGGGCGAGCCGCTGGACGCGCGCGCAGTGTTCAGCGAGGACGCCGCACGCCGGATGATCGACCGGCGCGAGGTGTACGGGGCGTTCATCGTCTCCAACACCGACGCCACCGACCGGCTCATCGTCGCCGGGGCCGCGGGCGCGAGCGTCGCCACCGCCCTGGAGCAGATCATCACCCCGATCGAGGACGCGCAGGAGCGGGCCTTCACCACCGAGGACGCCCGCCCGGCCGTGCTGGGCGACGCGCGCGGCCTGTCCGGGTTCTACCTCGCGCTGGGCTGGGTCGTGGGCGGGTACCTGGTCGCCCTCGCGGTGAGCATGAGCAAGGGCGCCCGCCCGGCCAACCCGCACCGGGCCCTGATCCGCCTGCTGTCCCTGGCGGTCTACTCGGCCCTGTCCGGCACCGGCGGCGCGCTCATCGCGGGCTCCCTCTTCGGCGCCCTGGACGGCCATCTCGCGCAGCTGTGGTGGTTCGGCGCGCTGCTGGTGTTCGCCTCGGGCTGCTTCACGATGGCCCTGCAGGCGGCGTTCGGCTTCGTCGGTACCGGCCTGACGATCCTGCTCTTCGTGGTCCTCGGCAACCCCGGCGCGGGCGGGGCCTACCCGGCGCCGTTGTTGCCGGGGTTCTGGCGGGCGGTCGGCCAGTGGCTGCCGCCGGGGCTGGGCACCGAGGCGATCCGCGGCATCGTGTACTTCGACGGCACCGGCGTGCAGCGCGAGGCGATCGTGCTCGGCGGGTACGCGCTCTTCGGTCTCGTCGGCACGCTGCTCGTGGCCCAGATCGCCCAGCCGCGCCAGATCGTCATCACGCTGGGCCAGAGCCTGGTCCCGGTGGGCCGCCGCGACCCGGTCCAGTCGTCACGCCCATAGCGGCATTCACGACACGTCGGGCGCTCCGCACCTCGGCATTTTCGACATGTCGGGCGCCTCCGCAATCCGACATAGCGGCATTCACGACACGTCGGGCGCTCCGCAACCCGACATGTCGGATTTATAACCCGACAGGCGAAAAATGAGATAAGTCGTGGCACGGAGCGCCCGACTTATCGTGATCACGGCATCTCGAACAGCATGCAGGTCGAGGTCGCGTGCGCGATCAGCGCGCCGCGGCCGTCCGTGATCTGCGCCTGCGCCAGGGCCGTGCGCCGCCCCTTCGACAGCACGGTCCCCTCGCACGTCAGCACGCCCGACGCGATCGAGGCCGGCCGCAGGAACTTCGTGGTCAGGTCCAGCGTCGTGTACCCCACCCCCGCCGGCAGCGTCGAATGCACCGCGCACCCCGTGGCGGTGTCCAGCAGCGTGGCCAGCACCCCGCCGTGCACGGTGCCGAGGGGGTTGTAGTGGTACTCCTTCGGCTCCAGCGTCACCACGACCCGCCCCTCCTGCGCGTCGAGGCCCCCGGTGCCGAGCAGGTGCATGATCGGCGGGGCCGGCAGCTCGCCGCGGCGCATCGCCTGCAGCATCTCCAGGCCGCTCTGTCGTCCCAGCTGGGCCGCGTTGAGCATCGGGTCGGACCACGAGAACGTGCGGCTGCGGAGGTCCCCCTCGGTCTGCGTCATGGACCCAGCCTCGCGGGCCGGAGCTAGATCTGTCAACAAGACTCAGGCCCGGGTTAGCCTGGCACCATGAGACCCAGGGCACTCGAGTGGTCCGTCGAGAACTGCACGATCGGGCGCACGATGGCGATCCTCGGCGAACGCTGGACGCTCGTGGTGCTCCGCGAGGTCTTCAACGGCATCTTCCGCTTCGACGACATGCGCGAGCGGACCGGCATCCCGCGGCAGGTGCTCACCAACCGGCTCGGCGTGCTCGTCGACAACGGCATCCTGCGCCGCGTGCCGTACCGCGAGCCCGGCGCCCGCGCCCGCGACGAGTACCGCCTCACCGAGAAGGGCTTCGACCTGTACCCGCTGCTCGTCGCCATCCGCGAGTGGGGCGACCGGTACCTCGCCGACCCGGGCGGCCCGCCCCTGGAGACCGTCCACCGCGGCTGCGGCGCCTACGTGCACGCCACGCTCGTCTGCGAGGCGGGCCACCACGAGGTCGCCCCGCGCGACGTCGTCCCGCAGCCGGGGCCGGGGGCCATCAGGCGCGCACCCGTGGGCTAGGTCACGCACCGTGAGCGAAGACCGCCCGATCTGTTGACAACGAGCCGTCACCGGCTGGTCGACCATGGATCACGGCGAGTCATCGACCCATGGAAGGGGCCCGCATGCCGAGCAGATACCGGGGCGCACTGGGCGCCGCATCAGCGGCGATCCTTGCGATCGCGGCGGGGGCGGGCGCACCGGGCGGGCCGGCGGTCGCAGCCACCACCCCGGCCGCCGACGCCGCCGGCCGCATCCGCGTCATCGTCGAGTACAGCGACGCCGACGCGGCCGCCCGGGCGGTCATCGCCGCCGGCGGTACGGTCGGCCGGGCGCTGGCCGTCGCGGACGGCTTCGTGGCCGAGGTACCAGGCGACCAGCTGACCGCACTCAAGTCCGCGCCGGGGGTGCGCGGCGTGACCGAGGACGGCACTGTCGCACTCTCCGCGGCGCGATGGCGCGCCGACGGCGACGCCAACTCGATGTTCAGCGTCGTGCGCGCCACCGGCGCCCTCGACGTGTGGAAGAAGGTCGACTCGACCGGCAAGAACATCGCCGGCACCGGCGTTGGCGTGGCCCTCATCGACTCCGGCGTCTCATCGGTCACCGGCCTCAACGACACCACCCGCATCGTCAACGGGCCGGACCTGTCGTTCGAGTCGCAGGCGGCGAACCTGCGCTATACCGACACCTTCGGCCACGGTACCCATATGGCCGGCCTCATCGCCGGACGCGACCCGTCCACGAACCTGCTGACGGTCACCGATCCCAGCAACTTCACCGGCATGGCCCCGAACGCGACGCTGGTCAGCTCGTCGCCGACTTCAGCAGCCGCGGCAACGCCACCCGCTCGGTCGACCTGACCGCGCCCGGGCGCTCGATCGTCGGCCTGCGCGACCCCGGCTCGTACGTCGACGTGAACTACCCGACCGGGCTGGTCCCCGGCGACACGACCGGCCGCTACTTCCGCGGCAGCGGCAGCTCCCAGGCCGCCGCCATCACCTCCGGCGCGGTCGCGCTGCTGCTGCAGCAACGCCCGTCACTCACCCCCGGACGAGGTAAAGAAGTTGCTCACCAGTACCACCGACGCCATGCCCAAGGCCGAGAAGCTCGGCAGCGGGTCGGGCGAGCTGAACATCAAGAAGGCCATCGACGCGCCGACGCCGACCGTGGCCACCGCCACCCAGACCTGGGCCGCGTCCACCGGCACCGGATCGCTGCAGTCCGCCCGCGGTACCGCCCACGTGGCCGACCCGACGAGCGGCGTCGAGCTGACCGGCGAGAAGGACATCATGGGCAAGGCCTGGAGCGGCACCACCTGGGCCAAGGCGGCCACGGCCGGCACCGCGTGGAGCGGCGGCACCTGGAACGGCGCGACCTGGACCGGCACCGCGATGAACACCAGCCTCCTCACCGGCCGCAGCTGGTCCTCGGTCAACTGGTCGAGCACCAACTGGGACGGGCGCACCTGGAGCGGGCGCACCTGGAGCGGCGCCACGTGGGACGGGCGCGCATGGAGCGGCCGAACTTGGTCAGGAAACACCTGGAGCGGCCGAACTTGGAGTGGGAGCTACCGGTCCGGTTCCATCTGGCAGTAACACCATAAGATCCGCACAAACAGGGCGATGATGAAGAAAGCACGCGGTTGGAGTCGCCCGGATGCACGGGTCGCGATCCTCAGTCTCTGGCTGGGCGTCGCGACCATCGCGGCCCACGCGCTGCGTATCCGGTCCGGCGGCCTGCTCACCGCTCCCGACCCGGCGCCGCTGGCGATCCTGCTCGTGGCGTTCGCGCTGACCGAAGGCTTTGCGGTACACGTCCGGGTCCGCCGCGGCGGGCACGCGATGAGCCTCAGCGAGATCCCGATGGTGCTCGGCCTGCTGTCGGTCGACCCGACGCTGCTGCTGTGCGTGCGGCTCATCGGCGGGGTCGTGGGCCTGTCCGTCCTGCGCCCGACACCCGCGGCGTGGCCCGGATCGTGCTCGAACAGGCCCGCGACCAGCTGCGCGCCGAACGGGCCGAGCTCATCATCCCCGACGCCGAAGGCGCCCACGTGCGCCTGCGCATGCACGGACGGAAGACATTTGAGATCGGTACCGTCGAAGCCCTGCCCGAAACCGCGTGGTGGGCGCCCGCCAGGGCCGGTGAGCCGGTGCTCGTGGCCAAGGGCAGCCGCGTGATCGGGTCCATCGACGACGGCATCGCCGTGCCGGTACCGCTGAACGACGGCCAGTCCGGCGTGCTCCTCGTGGCCGACAGCCTGCCCGACATCCCCACCTTCGGCGGGCAGCACATGCGGCTGTTCCAGGCGCTGGCCAACCATGCGAGCCTCTCGCTGACCAAGGCCCGCCTCCTCGACGACCTGCGCCGCGAGGTGGCCCAGAAGGAGCACCTGGCCCTCTACGACCCGCTCACCGGCCTGCCCAACCGCCAGCACTTCCAGGCCCTCACCGACCGGCTGCGCGCCGAAGGCACCCCGGTCGCGGTGCTCCTGATGGACCTCGACCGGTTCAAGGACGTCAACGACGCCCTCGGCCACGACGTCGGCGACCAGCTGCTGCGGCTCGTCGGCGAGCGCCTCCAGGAGCGGCTGGGCGACCGGGGCCGGGTCGCGCGCTTCGGCGGGGACGAGTTTGCGGTACTGCTGCCGGACATCCGCACCCGCGAGCACGCCATCGCCGTCGGCGACGACCTCGGCGGGGCCATGGAGCAGCCGATCCCGATCGGGCACCTGCGGCTCAACGCACGCGTCAGCATCGGCATCGCCCTGGCCCCCGAACACGGCCACGAGGCCCGGACCCTCATCCAGCGCGCGGACGTGGCGATGTACGTGGCCAAGACGACCCACACCGGCGTGCGCGTCTACACCAGCGACGACAACCGCAACAGCCCGCGCCGCCTCGCCATGGTCGCCGACCTGCGCGAGGCCATCCAGCGCCGCGACCTGGTCGTCGTCTTCCAGCCCAAACTGTCGACCGCCACCGCTACCGTCGTCGGCGCCGAGGCCCTGGCCCACTGGCACCACCCCGCGCACGGCTTCGTACCGCCCGACGAGTTCATCCCGCTCGCCGAGCACTCCGGCCTCATCCGCCCCCTGACCCTGCACGTGCTCGAGGTCTCCCTGCGCCGCTGCGCTTCGTGGCGGCGCGCGGGCCACGACCTGCACGTAGCCGTGAACCTCTCGCCGAACAGCCTGCAGGAGTCGGACCTGCCCGACATCGTGGCCCGCCTGCTGGGCCAGGCCGGCGTCCCCGCGAGCGCACTCACCCTGGAGATCATCGAGAGCAGCATCATGGCCGACCCGACGGGCGCGCTGGTCATCCTGGACCGCCTGCACGCCCTGGGGGGTGAAACTCGCCATCGACGACTTCGGCACCGGCTACTCCTCGCTGGGCCGCCTGCGCGAACTGCCCATCCACGAGATGAAGATCGACCGCTCGTTCGTACAGCGCATCGCCGTGGACCACCGCGACCGGGCGGTCGTGCGCTCGGCCGTGCAACTGGGCCACGCCCTCGACCTCATGGTGGTCGCCGAGGGCGTGGAGGACGAGGAGACCCTGCACCACCTGCGCGACGAGGGGTGCAATCTGGTCCAGGGGTACTTCATCTCGAAGCCGCTGCCGGCCGACGAATTCGCCGACTGGCTGAGCGCCCGGCCCTCGGTTCTCCTCCGTTCTCCTGGGGCATAACGTCTCGTCCATGTGCACCGTGCTCCTCCGGTTCGACCCCGACGCCACGTGGCCGGTTCTCCTGGCCGCGGTCCGCGACGAGTACCTGGCCCGCCCCTGGGAACCCCCGGCCGAGCACTGGCCGGGCCGCTTCGGCGGCCGCGACAGCACCGCGGGCGGCACCTGGCTGGCCGTGGACCCGGCGCGCCCGAGCGCGACGGCGCTGCTGAACGGGCACCCTGGCCTCCCTCCTGCGGGTGACCGCCCGACGCGCGGCTCGCTGCCCCTGGCGCACTTCCCCCCGGAGGACGACGTGCTCCGCTCGTTCGACGCGTTCCACCTGGTGCGGGCCGAGCCGACCGAGATCGCGGTAACGTCCTGGGACGGCGTCGCCGTCACGCACCACCTACTGCCGCCCGGCGACCACGTGATCGTGAACCAGGGCATAGACGTGAACTCGTTCGCGCCGTTGCGCGCGGCGGGAACCCCCGACCCGAAGCCGGGCCTGTCATCGCTGGAGGCCTGGGGCGACTGGATCGCCTTGCTGTCGGGCGGCGAGTTCACGGGCGCGGCCGAGCGCCCGCTGCTGGTGCGCAAGGAGGTGGAGGGCCTCTTGTACGGGTCGGGGTCGGCGGCTCTGGTCGCGATCGGCGAACCGGGCGTGCGCTACGACTTCACGGCAAACCCAGGCCCGGACGCGTCCTGGTCGGAGATCCACCTACCGAACTGAGACGACACCGTCACGGCGCGTATTTACGGGCATGATCGGTTAGGTCGGGGAGGGTAGAATTAGGTTTGAAAAAGGGGGCCACCGACCGACACGTGTGCCGCCGGTTTCTTCTTCTGTTGTCGCGGCCGTCTCTTGGTGAGCCCCCGCCGCTCTGGGTGAGCCCTGCCGCGGCTTCAGGTGAGTCCTGCCGCGGCTTCAGGTGAGTCCTGCCGCGGCTCTAGGCGAGCCCTGCCGCGGCTCTAGGCGAGCCCCGCCGCGGCTCTAGGCGAGCCCCGCCGCCGCCAGGGACGCGTCCCACAGGCGGGCCGCGCGGTCGGGGCTGGTCGAGCGCGGTGTCGCGGGGAACGGTTCGCGAAGGAAGTAGTAGCCGCCCGGGGCCAGGTCCCGCGCCGGGGCGTCGGCCAGCCACTGCAGGGTGCCGGCGGCGCGCTCGGGCGAGGTGAACAGGACCGGGATGAGTTTGCCCAGCATGAACAGTGGGCTGCTCGACGCGAACCGGCTGCGTACCAGGCCCGGGAAGAACGCGGTCGGCAGCACGCCGTAGGGGGTCCAGCGCCGCGCGGCCTCCAGGGTGAAGAGGAGGTTGGCCTGCTTCGACGAGCCGTACGCCAGCCAGCGCACCCGGTGCCGGAGTGAGTTCCGCAGCGGGGCGTCGACGTCGAGCACGCCCCAGGCCTCGGCCAGCGACGCGGTGGTGATCAAGCGTGAGGTGCCCGCGGCGCGCAGGTGGTCCAGCAGTTCGTGGGCCAGGACGAAGCCGGCCAGGTGGTTCACGGTCAGGGACCGTGGGCCGCGGTACAGGCCTCCGGCGTTGTTGATCAGGACGTCGATGTGGTCGCAGGCCGCTCTGATCTCGGTGGCGGCGGCTCTCACCTGGGTCAGGTCCGCGAAATCGGCGCGGATCGGCGTGGCGTTCGGGAGCTCCGCGGCTATGGCGGCCAGGCGGCGCTCGTCGCGGCCCAGGAGGATCAAGCGGGTGTCCGGCGCGGCCAGGCGGCGGGCGGCGGCCTGGCCTATGCCCGCGCTCGCGCCGGTGATCACGATCAGTCGAGACATGCGATGAATCCGGAAAAAAGACGATATGTCACGAGATCTCCCGCGCGTGGCGCACCGCAGTCAGGACCACCCACGCCGAGACCGCCACCAGGGCCGCCCGCTCCGTCACGCCCGTGAACAGCGAACGGCCGACGAACAGGATTCCGCCCGCCGATAGCAGCAACGGCGGATAAGCGAGCAGCACCCCCAGCCAACCCGTCCAGCGATGCGGCGGGGGAAGCAGGCAGTACAACAGTATGGCCAAGGCGCACAGCAACAGCGCCGCGATCGCGGCCGCGGCATGAACCAGGTCCCGAACCGTCGGCGAGTCGTACGGCGGCAGCGGACACCCCGGGCTGCAGCGCACCGCCCCCGATGTGGCCGCCATGGGGGCCGCCAGCAGCAGTGACGCCCCGATCAGCCAGCGCGCCCGCCGGGCCGGCACGGCGAGGAGGGCCAGGGATAGGGCCAGCAGGACCATGCTCGCCGCATACAGCGTGGCGTGCGGCGCCCCCGGTACCCCCGCCTCCGAGACGTAGGCCGACGGGGGTGAGCCCGTCACCGCCGCCGTCAGTCCCGCGGCCCCGAAACAGCCGGACAGCGCCGAACCCAGTGCCGCCCAGCGGATGATCACCGTCCCAGCCTAGCCAGGAGCGGTCCCGGCCCAACCAGGGAGCGGTCCCGGCCCGACCAGGGAGCGGTCCGGGCCCGACCAGGGAGCGGTCCGGGCCTGACCAGGAGCGGTCCGGGCCTGACCAGGAGCGGTCCCGGCCCGACCGGGAGAGAGGGATTACCCTCGCCCTGCAGAAAACGGCACGCCTCAATATCTCCAGGCCTTCTGCCAGGGGCTCCGCGGCCCTACCGTCTCAGTATGGAACTGGAGCTGCGGCATCTGCGGGTCGTGTGCGCGATCGCCGACGCCGGCAGCGTGACCAAGGCCGCGTCAGTGCTCGGCCTCGCCCAACCGGCGCTCACCGCCCAGCTGCAGCGCATCGAGCGCGCGCTCGGCGGGGCGCTGTTCGAGCGGGACCGGCGCGGCGCGCGGGCGACCCCGCTGGGGGAGTTGGTGCTGGCCCGGGCCCGGGTGCTGCTGCCGGCGGTCAAGGGGCTGCAGGACGAGGCGACGCGGCTGGCCAGCGCGGCCGAGCGCCCGGGGCGGTACCGCATCGGCGCCGTCAACGGGCCCATCCTGGGCGGTCTGGTCCACCGGATCACCAGCAACCACCCGGCCGCGCAGGTCACCACGCACGCGTCGTGGTCGTCCTCGGAGCTGGGCGACCTCGTGCTGGCCGGCAAGCTGGACTTCGTGCTGGTCGGCGCCTGCGGGGACGCCCCGCCGGCCACCGACACCGGGCTGGCCTGGCGCGTCGTCGCGGCCGACCCCGTCTTCCTGCTGCTGCCCGAGGGGCACGAGCTGGCCGGGCGGGACGAGGTGGAACTTTCCGAGCTCGCCGAGGCCCAGTGGGTGGCCGCGCCCGGGGACGGGTGCTTCTCGTCCTGCCATGCGGCGGCGTGTGCGCGGGCCGGGTTCACGCCGAAGGTGCTCTTCGAGACCGAGGTGCGCGGGGCGATCGACCTCATCGAGTCGGGCGACGCCGTCGGGCTGTGCCAGGCGACGCTGCGGCCGATGGCGGGGTTGGTGACGGTACCGATCGCGGGGGCGCCCCTGCATTGGCGGCAGATGGTCGGCTGGCTGCCCGACGGGCCCGCGGCGAACGTCGCCGGGCAGGTGTGGGCCTACGCGATCGAGTCCTACGCGGACGCCGTCCGGCGCAACGAGCGCTACTCGAACTGGCTGGGCCGGCACCCCGACCGGCGAGGGCTGGCGTTGTAAAGCAAGGCCCGACCGGCGAGGGCTGGCGTTGTAAAGCAAGGCCCGACCGGCGAGGGCTGGCGTTGTAAAGCAAGGCCCGACCGGCGAGGGCTGGCGTTGTAAAGCAAGGCCCGACCGGCGAGGGCTGGCGTTGTAAAGCAAGGCCCGACCGGCGAGGGCTGGCGTTGTAAAGAAAGGCCCGACCGGCGAGGGCTGGCGTTGTAAAGAAAGAGGACCGGCGTTGTAAAGACGTGAAGAAAGGCCGGAACGACGAGCTTGCCAGGACGGATACGCTCGCACCGTGGAGGAAGCAAGGGGCACGCTGGTGCAGGAGGCGGCCCGCCGCTGGCGGACCCAGCTGATCGATCTCGGCGGCCGCAACACGCTGCTGTACTACCGCGACCTGCGCGCGGGCACCCTGGACCTGAGCGCCACCGACCCGGTCGCCCTGCAGGCCCTGCTCGGCGGCCGCACGCTGCCGCTCGGCCAGCTCTTCGCCGACCGCGACGCGCACGCCGCCGCGATCAAGCGCGCCCGCACGATCCGGAACAAGGCGCGGGAGCTCACCGAGGAGCGGGGCATCGAGACCTGCTTCGCCGCGATCGGCAGCGCCACCTGGACGCCGGCCCCCGGCTCCGGGGCCGCCCCCGCCGCCCCGGTGCTGCTGCGCTCGGCCCAGCTGCGCGCCCGCGGCGCGGCCGAGGACGACTTCGACCTCACCCTGCAGGGCGACCTGGAGCTCAACCCGACGCTGCTGCAGCTGTTCGAGGAGGACTTCGGTGTCCGCGTCGACGCCGACGAGCTCGAGGAGCTGGTCAGCTACACGTCCGGGTTCGATCCCCTGCCGCTGTACGAGCGCCTGACGAAGGAGGCGGCCGGGCGGGTCCGCGGGTTCGCGATCAGCCCCCGCTTCGTGCTCGGCACCTTCTCCTACGCGAAGCTGCCGATGGTCACCGACCTGCGGGCCGGGGCCCGGGCCCTGGTCGAGCACGACGTCATCGCGGCCATCGCCGGCGACCGCGACGCCCAGGCCGCGCTGCGCCCGGCCAGCGGTATCGCCCTGCGCGACCCGGACTGGATCCCGCCGGAGGACGAGTTCCTGGTGCTCGACGCCGACTCGTCGCAGAACTACGCGATAAACGCCGTCCTCGCCGGCGAGCACAGCGTGATCAAGGGTCCGCCCGGCACCGGCAAGAGCCAGACCATCGCCAACCTCATCGCCTCGCTCGTCGCCCGGGGCAAGCGGGTGCTGTTCGTGGCCGAGAAGCGCGCCGCGATCACCGCCGTGACCGACCGGCTGACCCGCCGCGGCCTGGGCAACCTGGTGATGGACGTGCACGACGGTACGACATCCCGGAGAAAGGTCGCGGCCGACCTGAAGGCCGCGCTGGACTCCGCGGCCCGCATCGCCCAGCCCGACCTTCTGGTGCTGCACGAGACGCTGGCGGCCCGGCGGGCGGCGCTCAACGACCACGACGAGGCCATGCACCAGATCCGCGGGCCGTGGGGGGTCTCGGCGTACCAGGCCCAGACCGAGCTGATCCGGCTGGCCGCGCTCGTCACCCCGATGACCGCCGTCCGGCTGCGCGGCCCGGTGCTGGCGAACCTCGACGAGGCCGGCGCCCGGCGCGTCCGCGAGCAGCTGCGCGACTACGCCACGGTCGGCGGGTTCCAGCTGACGGAGCAGGAGTCGGGCTGGATCGGAGCCGCCGTCCGCACGCCCCAGGAGGCCCAGGCCGCCTTCGACCTGACCGAGCGGCTGTCGGGGCACACCCTGCCCGGGGCGCGCCCGGCGCTGGAGTACGTCGCCGCCCAGACCGGCCTGCCCCGCCCGGTCAACGTCACCGGCTGGCGTGCGCTGTTCGCGTTCCTCGACCAGATCGCCGCCACGCTCGGCAACTTCCAGCCGGAGGTGTACCGGGAGGATCTGAGCGCGTTCCGCAACGCCGCCGACCTGGGCTGGTGGGCCCGGCGCAAGCTGCGCAAGCGGGCCGCCCGGCTCTGGCGCGGCCCCGGCCACCCGACCCCCGAGCAGCTCTTCGAGGGCCTGGCCCGGGCCGAGCGCCAGCGGGAGCAGTGGGGCGGCGAGCCCCGCCTCCCATCCGACCTGCCCCGCGCCCGCGAGGCGTTCGACGGCCTCGACCGGGAAGTGCAGGAGCTGCAGCGGTACTGCGTGCACATCCCGCTGCTCACCATGGACCTCGACCGCCTGGCCCGGGTGCTGCAGTCCCTGGCCGCGGACGAGCGCACCCTGCGCCGGGTCCCGCGCCTCAACGAGCTCGCCGAGGCCTTCGCCGCCGCCGGCCTGCACCAGCTCGTCGAGGACCTGCAGGCTCGGCGGGCCGATGCCGACCGGGCCGCGGCGGTCTTCGACGCGTGCTGGTACGCCTCGATCCTGCAGCACCTGAACTTCACCGACCCGCGGGTCGGCGCGTTCGACGGGCCGCTGCACGCGCGGACCGTCGCGGAGTACCGCGACGCCGACCGCCGCCACATCGACGCCACCGCCACCCGTGTGCTGCGCGCCGTCGCCGAGCACATCACCCGGGTCCGCGACGAGTACCCCGACGAGAGCCGCCTCGTCGAGCACCAGGCCAACCTCAAGCGCCGCCACCTGCCGATCCGCCAGCTCTTCGCGACGGCCCCGCACATGCTCACGGCGCTGCGCCCCTGCTGGGCGATGAGCCCGCTCGTGGTGTCCCAGCTGCTGCCGGCCCAGGCCGACCTCTTCGACGTGGTCGTCTTCGACGAGGCCAGCCAGGTGACCCCGGCCGACGCCGTGCCCGCCCTGCTGCGCGGCCGCCAGATCGTGGTCGCCGGCGACGAGCACCAGCTGCCGCCGACGTCGTTCTTCACCGCGGCCGAGGAGGGCGTCGGCGCCGACCCGCTCGGGGTGAACGCGGACGGCTCCATCGACCTGTCCCTCACGTCCGGCTACGAGTCGATCCTCGACGTGCTCAGCGCGCTGCTGCCGGGGTACCTGCTGCGCTGGCACTACCGCAGCCAGGACGACCGGCTCATCGGCTTCTCCAACGCGCACATCTACGAGGGCTCCCTCGTCACCTTCCCGGGCGTCGCGGGGGAGGGCAGCGTCCAGCACGTGCACGTGCCGTTCACCGCCGAAGGCGCGACGGAGGAGGCCACCGACTCGGTCGCGGCCGAGGTGCAGCGGGTCGTCGAGCTGATCCTGCAGCACGCCCAGGTGCGGCCCAACGAGTCCCTCGGCGTGATCACGATGGGCATCACCCACGCCGAGCGCATCGACCTCGCCCTGCGCAAGGCGCTGGCCGCGCGGCCCGAGTTGCACGCGTTCTTCGCCGAGACCGCGGCCGAGCCGTTCTTCGTCAAGAACCTCGAGCGGGTCCAGGGCGACGAGCGCGACGCGATCATCCTGTCCATCGGGTACGGCAAGAACGCCGCCGGGCGCCTGCTGTACCGCTTCGGCCCGCTGCTGCTGCCGGGCGGGGAGCGCCGCCTGAACGTGGCCGTGACCCGGGCCCGGCGGCGGATGACGCTGGTGAGCTCGTTCACCGCCGCCGACATGGACCCGGCCCGCTCGACCAGCGACGGGGTGCGGCTTCTGCGGTCCTACCTGGAGTACACCGAGTCGGGCGGCACGTCGCTGAGCCCGGCGGCCGCCGACCGCCCGGCGCTGGGCGCGTTCGAGGCCGACGTGCGCGACCGCCTCACCGCCGCCGGGGTCCCGGTCACCCCGCGCTTCGGCGTGGCCGGCTACGCCATCGACTTCGCCTGCGCGCACCCGACCAACCCGAACGAGATGGTCCTGGCGATCGAGACCGACGGGGAGACGTACCACTCGGCGAGCACCGCCCGCGACCGCGACCGGCTGCGCCAGGAGCAGCTCGAGCGCCTCGGGTGGCGCTTCCACCGCATCTGGTCGACGGACTGGTTCGCCGACCCGGTGGCGGAGACGGCCCGCGCGCGGGCGGCCTACGACGAGGCCGTGGCCGCGGTCGAGGCCCGCCGCACCGACGAGCCCACGGTGGTGCTGCACCTCGACCCGCCGGCCCCGGACGAGGACGACGACGGCGAGCGCTCCCGGCCCCGCCCGGAGTTCGTGCCGGGCCGCCCGATCGGCGAGTACCCGCACGAGCTGCTGGTCGAGCTGATCCGCTGGATCGAGTCCGACACCCTGCTGCGCACCGAGGAGCAGGTCGTGGAGGAGGCGCGGCGGCAGCTGGGCTTCAAGCGGGGCGGCTCGCGGATCAACGCCGCCCTGACGACCGCGCTGGACGAGGCCCGCGGCGAGGCCGGCGAGCGTCCCGAGACGGACTAGGGCCTAGTTCAGGGGGACCCGGGCGATCGAGCGCTCGGTCAGGCTGCCGAACCACAGGGTGTCGCCGGCCTGGCGGACGCCGGTGAGCATCGGGTACCGCCCGGCCGGGCTGTGCACCGTGCGCAGCACCGTGCCGTCCGCGTCGACCTGGGCCGCGATGGTGTGCTTGCCCGGCTGGGGCTGCATCCACGTCGGCAGGGTCGCGACCACGCGGCGGATGCCCGGGTGGGGCAGCAGGCGCTCCGCGATGGCGACGCGCGGGCTGGCCAGGGCGATCCAGAAGGTGCCGTCGCCGGCCGAGGACATGTTGTCCGGGTACGCCGGCAGGTCGGCCAGCACCGTGGCCGCGCCCGAGGGCAGGGCGATCCGGGTCAGCCGGTGCGCGACCGTCTCGCACACGAGCAGGGCGGACTCGTCCGGGGTCAGGGCCACGCCGTTGGGGAAGTACAGGCCGGCGGCCACGAGCGAGGTGGTGCCCGATGCCGGGTCGTAGGCCAGGACGCGGCCGTTCGGGCGGTGCTCCAGCAGGTCGCGGCGCCAGTGGGAGAGCGGGAAGCGGCTGGAGGAGTCGCTGAAGTACACGGTGCCGTCGCGGGCGATCGCGGCGTTGTTGCAGAACAGGATGGCGGTGCCGGCCGCCTCGCGGGTCAGCTCGTGCAGCTCGCCGTCCGGGGTGAGGCGCAGGAGGCCGCGGTACGCGTCGCAGATGATCAGGGAGCCGTCGCGCGGGTCGTGCTCGATGCCCAGCGGGCGGCCGCCGGTGTCGGCCAGGGCCTCGAACGCGTCGCCGCGCAGGCGCCAGACGACGCCCTCGTGGGTACCCGTGAAGACCGCCCCGTCCGGGTCGACCGCCACGTCCTCGGGGGCGTGGCCCGCGGGGAGCGGGACGAGGACCGCCTGGTCGATGCGGGTGTCCGTGGGGGACCAGGGGCCGGTCAGCGGCGGGGGCGTCGTCGCCGGAAGACTCGCGCCGTCGATGAACCGCGGGACACTCATGGGCTGAGTGTCCCGCGGTCGTCGCTCAGGCGGAAGCGGTGAAGGTGTAGGAGCCGGACGGGAGGTAGTACGTGGCCGCGGCGGTCGGGACCGCCTGGGCCGGGGCGTTGACCGAGGCCGCGTTGGCGGTCGGGACCTTGACCGTCGCCGTGGCGCCGGCCGGGACTGTCACCCGCAGGGTGAGCGTGCCGCCGGAGATCGACCAGTCGCTCACCGCGCTGCCGTACGGGGTGTCGTACGACGACTTGGCGGAGGTCAGGCCGCCGCCGGGCTGGGGTGCGATGGTGAGCGCGCCGTAGCCGGGGGTGGCGGGGGCGACGCCGCCGACCTGGCGGTAGAGGAAGTCGCCGACCGAGCCCAGGCCGTAGTGGTTGAAGGAGTTCATGCCGGGGTCGTTGAACGTGCCGTCGGTGCGGATGCCGTCCCAGCGCTCCCAGATCGTGGTCGCGCCCTTGCCGATCTGGTAGCCCCAGCCGGGGAAGCCGGGCTGCATGAGGATGGTGTACGCGGTGTCGGCGTGGCCGTTGCTTGCCAGCACCGGCAGCAGGTTCTCCACGCCGAGGAAGCCGACCGAGAGGTGGCCGCCGGTCGCGGCGACCTTCGCGGCGAGCTTGTCGGCCGCGGCCTGCACCCGGTTGGCGGGCAGCAGGCCGAAGGCGAGCGCGAGCACGTACCCCGTCTGGGTGTTGCCGCTGACCGTGCCGTCGGCGGCCACGAACCGGTTCGTGAACGCCGCCGCGACCTGGTCGGCGAGCTGGCCGTAGGAGGTCGCCTCGGCGGTGCGCCCGGTCGCCGCGGCCATCCGCGAGACCAGCCGCGCCGACCACGCGAAGAACGCGGTGGAGATGACGTCCTGCGCGGTGTTGTCGTTGACGTTGAGCCAGTCGCCGTAGGTCGACACGTTGCGGATCAGGTCGCTGCCCGAGGTGCTGCGCAGGTAGTCGACCCACTTGGCCATGGCCGCGAAGTGCTCGTCGACCACGCGCACGTCGCCGTAGCGCTGCCACAGGGTGTAGGGCACGATCACCCCGGCGTCGCCCCACCCGGCGGTGCCGGCCCCGGCGGACACGCCCGGCGCCACGTCGGTGAACGCCCCGTCGGCGTGCTGGGCGTCGGTGAGGTCGTCGGTGAACTTGTCGAGGAACCCGTGCACGTCGAGGTTGAACGTGGAGGTGGCCACGAAGGCCGCGATGTCGCCGGTCCAGCCGAGCCGCTCGTCGCGCTGGGGGCAGTCGGTCGGGATCGAGAGCATGTTGTCGCGCTCGCCCCACAGGATGTTCTTCGCGAGCTGGTTGAGCAGCGCGCTGGACGTGCTGAACGTGCCCAGCTGGGCGCCGCTGGTCCACGCGGCCCGGCCGGCGAGGGTGTCCGCGGTCGGGGTGAAGCCCGGCGGCAGGCCGGTGAGCTCCACGTACCGGTACCCGTGCACGGTGAACCGCGGCTCGTAGGTCTCGGTGCCGGAGCCGCTGAAGGTGTACCGGTCGGTCGCCGCCGCCCCGCGCAGGTTGGCCGTGTAGATGGTGCCGTCGGGGTTGAGCACCTCGGCGTGGCGCAGCTGGACCGTGGTGCCGGCCGGGGCGCTCATCGTCAGCCGGTCCCAGCCGGTGAAGTTCTGCCCGAGGTCGAGCACCCACACGCCGGCCTGGGGCTGGGTGATCGCGACCGGCCGGAACTCCTGCTGGACGGTGACGCCGTTGTCGACCTGGGCGACGAGGTTGGGCTTCGCGCCGCCCCGCACCGCGACGGCCGGCCAGGCGGCGTCGTTGAAGCCGGCGTTGTCCCAGCCCGCGATGGCCATGCGGTTGTCGTAGGTCTCGCCGCCGTACAGGTCGTCGGCGCGGATCGGGCCCGTCGTCACCTTCCAGGTGCCGTCGGTCTTGACGGTCTGGGTGGTGCCGTCGGTGAAGGTGATGAGCAGCTGGGCGGAGTACCACGGCTGGGTGCCGTAGAGCTGGCTGCCCGCGAAGCCGACGTTGCCGGAGAACCAGCCGTTGCCGACGTACGCGCCGAGTGCGTTGGCCCCCTGGCGGATCTGCCCGGTGACGTCGTACTCCTTGTACTGCAGCCGCTTGTTGTAGTCGGTCCACCCGGGCGCGAGCACGTCGCTGCCGACCTTCGCCCCGTTGAGCCGGGTCTCGTGCAGGCCGAGCGCGGTGGTCAGCAGCCGCGCCGAGGCGACCGCCTTGCTCACCGTGAAGCCCTTGCGCACCAGCGGCGTCGGCTTGACCACGAGCACGTTGGCGCCCCAGGGCCCGGTGCCGTAGGTCGCGACCGCCTTGGCCGCGGCCCAGCCGGAGTCGTTGAAGCCGGTGGTGTTCCAGCCGGCGGGCGCGGTGGTGTTCGACTTCCAGGCGGTGTCGGTGCTGATCGTCGGCGCGCCGGCCACGGTCAGCTTGGCCAGCACCCCGGCCGGCGACTGGGTGGTGTTCTGCGCCGAGATGGCGATGGTGTTGGTACCGCTGGTGAGCCGCCCGGTCAGGTCGATCGTCGCGGCCTGCTTCCACGAGTCGGTGACCCGCGGCGAGGAGCTGACCTGCACGCCGTTGACCCACACGTCGGCGGTGTCGTCGCCGGTGACCACGAGCGTGGCGCTCGACGGGGCGGCGGTCAGGCTGAAGGTGCGGCGGAAGTACCGGGTCGCGGCGGGCACGCCGGCGGCGGGGTCGCCCTCGGGGTACCAGATCCAGGTCGCCCCGGAGACGTCGGCGCCGGTCGCCGGCTGCCCGACGAAGTCCGCGGTCCACTCGGTGGCCGGGCTGCGCAGCGCGGTCTCGAACGTCTGGGTCGCGCTCCAGGCGCCCGCGCGGCCCTGCGTGTCCCAGGCCCGCACGCGCCAGTAGTACTTGCGCAGGCTGGCCAGGGCCGGCCCGCCGTAGGCGACGTCGACCTGGCTGCTCGAGGCGACCCGGCCGCTGTCCCACACGTCGGCGGTGTTGGCGCCGCTGGTGGAGACCTGGATCTGGTACGCGCCCTGCTCCTGCTGCCCCGAGCCGGCGCCGAGCTTCCACCCGAACCGCGGCAGCGCGGCGTCCACGCCGAGCGGGTTGGCGGCGTGCTCGACGGTCGCGCTCGCGACGCTCAGCGGCGAGGCGGCGTTCGTGTCGGGCAGCACCACGGACGTGTTCCACGGCGACGAGCCGTACAGGCCGAGGTCCAGCGCCGCGGGCCAGCCGCCGTCGCCGAAGCCGGGCTGCTCCCAGCCGCCGGGCGCGCTCGTCGCGGTCTTCCAGCTCGCGTCGGTGACGAGGTCGGTCGTGCCGCCGCCGCTGGTGACGTGCACGTGGCCGATCATCCCGGCCGGGCCGGCGGTGGTGTTCCTCGCGGCGATGGCGATGGTGTTGGTACCGCTGGTGAGCGCGCTCTGCAGGTCGACGTAGACGGCGCTCTTCCACGAGTCGGTGACCCGCTGGGAGCCGGCGAGGGGCTTGCCGTTGAGCCAGACGTCGACCGTGTCGTCGCCGGTGACGACGAGCTGGGCGTCGCTGACGCTGCCGGCCGCGACGCTGAAGGACTTGCGGAAGTAGCGGTACGCGGCCGGCGCGGTGACGTGCGGGTCGCCCTCGGGGTACCAGATCCAGTGCGCCCCGGACAGTGCGACCGGGGTGGCGGCCTGGCTCGGCGCGGGCGGGGCAACGAGCACCAGGGCGGCGGCCGAGACGAGCGCGGTGGCGGCCGCGCGCGTTCGTCTGTGTGACGTTCGTTTGTGCGGCATTCGTTTGTGCGGCATTCGTTTGTGCTGCGTTCGTTTGTGCAGGGGCATGGCGGGCTCCCTAATTCGTGAAACGTTTCATTAAAACGTTTCATATGCACCTAGTGGCGCTCACTGTAATGAGACGATGTTCGATGCGCAATGGCGTTCGGGGCACATCGCCGACCAACACTCGAACATTTTCGAAACCCGGATCGGGGCAAACGACGGACGCCCGGCACCCCCGGTTTGCAAGATGGTGGGTGGAGGTGGGATGGCGGGAAAACTGCTCGTCATCGGGGGCGCCGAAAGCCATGACGCCGGCGATGACGAGATCCTCGAGCGCTTCGTGCTGCTCGCGGGCGGGCACGACGCGCACCTCGTCGTGATCGCCACGGCGAGCGAGAGCCCCGGGCAACGGGAGAAGGAGTACGCCGAGGTCTTCCACCGGCTCGGGGCCGCGCGCGTCACGGCGCTGCGCCTCGGGTCGCGCGAGGACGCCAACGGCGAGCTGGCCGTGGCCGCGATCGAGCGCGCCACCGGCGTCTTCTTCACCGGCGGCGACCAGCTGCGCATCACCACCGTGGTCGGCGGCTCCAAGGTCGACTCGGCGCTGCACACCCGGCTGGCCGAGGGCCTGATCCTGGCCGGCACGAGCGCGGGCGCCGCGATGATGTCCAGCACCATGATCCTCGGCGGGAGCGTCGCCTCGGTGAGCACGACCAGCGTGCGGACCGGCCCCGGCATGGAGTTCCTGCCCGGCGTGCTCATCGACATGCACTTCGCCGAGCGCGGGCGGCTCAACCGGCTGCTCAGCGCCATCGCCATGTTTCCGCACGAGCTCGGCCTCGGCATCGACGAGAACACCGCCATCCTCGTCGAGGGCGAGATCTTCGAGGTCCTCGGCCGCGGCACCGTCACGGTGATCGACGCCGGCCAGGCGCGCGACATCCACTGCCCCTCGCCCGGTTTCGCCGGGGAGGCCGGCGGCCCGATCGCGCTGTGGGGCGCCCAACTGCACGTCCTGCCGGCCGGGCACCGGTTCAACCTGACCGAGCGGTCCCCGATGAGGAGAGCGGAAGAGGACAATGCGCATTGAGAGCAGCCGCCGCCTGCGCGGGCCCAACCGGTACGTCGCGCGCCCGGTCCAGGTGACCCGGGTGCTGCTCGACGGGCTCACCGGCCGCGAGACCTGCGACTTCCCCGGGCTGCCCGAGCGCCTGCTGGAACTGCTGCCGGGGCTGGCCGAGCACCACTGCGCGGCGGGGGCGCCGGGCGGGTTCGTCGCGCGGCTGCACGGAGGCACCTACTTCGGGCACACCGCCGAGCACGTCGCGATCGAGCTGTCCAACCTCATCGGGCGCGAGGTCAGCTTCGGCCGCACGGTCGGCACGGAGGACCCGGCGGCGTTCGACGTGATCATGGAGTGCCCGGTCGACGAGCCGCTGGACTCCGAGATGTCGGAAAAATTACTGCAAAAAGCGATAGGTCTGGTCGTACCGCTCACCCGCGGCCAGGAACCCCCGGCGCTCGATCTCGCCGAGCTGTCGCGACGGTACGAACGCGAAAAACCGGGCCCGTCGACCCGGTCGATCGCCGACGCCGCCCGCGCGCGCAACATCCCGGTCGAGCGCATCGGCGACCTCAGCCTGCTGCGGCTGGGCTACGGCCGCCACCGGCGGCTGGTCTGGGCCGCGCTCACCGACCAGACGTCGGCCATCGGCGTCGACATCGCCGGGGACAAGGAGCTCACCCGCCGCCTGCTCGAAGAGGCCGGCATCCCGGTCGCCGACGGCGGCCCGGCCACCACGGCGGAGGAGGCCCTGGAGCTGTTCGCGGAGCTCGGGCCGCCGGTCGTGGTCAAGCCACGCGGCGGGCGGCAGGGGCGGCACGTGTACCTCGGCGTCGAGACCCCGGACGCGGTCCGGTCCGCCTTCGCGGCCGCGACCGCGGACGGCAGCGAGGCCGTCGTCGAGCGGCAGGTCGACGGCCGCGACTACCGTGTGCTGACCGTCGGCGGCGAGATCGTGGCCGCCGCCGAGCGGGTCGCCGCGCACGTCATCGGCGACGGCCGGACCGACGTCGCCGGGCTCGTCGCCCGCGCGAACGAGGACCCCCGCCGCGGGGTCGGGCACGGCCGCGCGCTCACCCGGCTCGCGGTCGACGAGGTCGCCCACACGCTGCTGCACCGCCAGGGGCTCGCGGTGGGCGACGTGCCCGAGGCCGGGCGGACGGTGTGGCTGCGCGACAACGCCAACCTCTCCACCGGCGGTACCAGCGTCGACGTGACGAAGCTCGTGCACCCCTCGGTCGCCGACCTGTGCCGCCGGGTCGCCGGCCTCGTCGGGCTGGACATCGCCGGGATCGACCTGCGGCTGCCCGACATCGCCGAGGAGCTGTCCCTGCGCCGGGGCGGGGTCATCGAGGTCAACGCCGCGCCCGGGCTGCGCATGCACCTGGAGCAGCACGACGTCGGGGCCGCGATAGTCGACGCGCTCTACCCGGCCGGGACGCCGTCGCGGATCCCGATCGTGGCCATCACCGGCACCAACGGCAAGACGACGGTGGCCCGGCTGACCGCGCACCTGCTCGCCGGGGCCGGGCTGCGCGTCGGCCTGACCACGACCGACGGCGTGGTCGTGGGCGGGCGGCTCATCCAGCGCGCCGATGCCACCGGACCGCGCTCAGCCCGCGTGGTGCTCGGCGACCCGACCGTCGACGCGGCCGTGCTGGAGACCGCGCGCGGCGGGCTGCTGCGTCAGGGGCTCGGGTACGACTGGAGCGACGTCGGGATCATCACGAACCTCTGCTCGGACCACCTCGGCCAGGACGGCATCGAGAGCGTCGACGAGCTCGTCGACCTCAAGTCGGTCGTGGCGGAGCGGGTGCGCGACGGCGGCGTGGTCGTGCTCAACGCCGACGACCCCCGCAGCCGCGAGCTGGAGTTCCCCGGCCGCGAGATCATCTGGTGCTCGCTCGACCCGCGCAACCCGCTCGTGCGCCGGCACTGGGACTCCGGCGGCCGGGCGTACCTGCTCGCCGACGGCTGGCTGGTCGAGCTGTCCGACCGGCGGTGGGTGCCGCTGCTGGCCGCGCACCAGCTCGGCGGCGGGTTCGGCGGCGCGGCCCGGCACCTGATCGCCAACGCGCTCGCCGCCACGGCCGCGGCCCGCGTGCTCGGCGTGACCACCGCGCGGGTCGCCGACCGGCTGCGCAGCTTCGCCGACAACCCGGGCCGCGGGACGCTGCTGCGCTGCGGCGAGGTCGACGTGCTCGTGGACTACGCGCACAACGCGGCCGCCATCGCCGCCGTGAGCGACCTGGTCGAGCGGGTCTGGGGCTGCGAGCGGGCGGTCGCGGCGGTCACCCTGCCCGGCGACCGCCGCGACGACCTGCTGCGCGAGTCCGCGGCGGCGGTCGGGGCCCGCTTCGGCCGGGTCGTGCTCTACGAGGACGGCGACCGGCGCGGCCGGGCCCCGGGGGAGGTGCCCGGGATCGTCCGCGAGGAGCTGGCACGGGTCGCGCCGGAAGCCGCCTGCGTCGAGGTGCGCACGATCGACGAGGCGGTGCCGGCGGCCCTGGCGCTCGCCCGTCCGGGTGATGTCGTACTGCTTTTGTACGAGAAGATCGAGCCCGCCCTCGCGCTCCTCGAGGCCCACGGCGCACTTCGGGCGGGTGAGTTGGGTGTGGCGGAGGTGAATCTGGGCATGACTTTGGCGTGGACCGGTACCGGCTGATCGAACCCCTCGGCACCGGCGGCATGTCCGTGGTCTGGCGCGCCTTCGACGAGATCCTCGAGCGCCCGGTCGCGGTCAAGCTGCTCGCCCCCAAGCTGCTCGACGATCCCGACTCGCGCCGGCGCATCCAGGCCGAGGCCCGCGCCGCCGCCCTGCTCAGTCATCCGCACATCGCGCAGGTGCACGACTTCGGCCACGGCCCCGACGGCGCGCCGTACGTCGTGATGGAGCTCGTCACCGGCCGCTCGCTGGAGGAGGCCGGCCCGCTGCCGCCCGCCGCCGTCCTGCGCCTCGGCGCCGAGCTGGCGGGCGCGCTCGCCGCCGTGCACGCGCGCGGGCTCGTCCACCGTGACGTCAAGCCGGCCAACGTGATGCTCACCGACGACGGGTCCAAGCTCGTCGACTTCGGCATCTCCGCGGTCGCCGGCGACCACAGCGACAAGACCGGGCAGATCCTCGGCACCCCCGCCTACCTGGCCCCGGAGCGCATCCGCGGGCTGCCCACCACCGCCGCGACCGACGTCTATGCCCTGGGGCTGCTGCTGTACCGCGCCCTCGCCGGCCGTTTCCCCTGGCCCGAGGCCACCACCGGGACCACCATGGTGCTCGAGGCCCACCGCCGCACGCGCCCGGCCCCGCTGCCGGCCGGCCTGGTCGACGCGCCGATCGCCGCGGCGATCCACCGCTGCCTGGCCAAGGCGCCCGAGAACCGCCCGTCCGCCGCGGAGATGGCCGCACTCCTGGCCGGCTTCAGCTCGGCCGCGCTGCCCTCCGGCGCCCCGGACGCGCCGGACCTGGAGCCGACGCGCTGGGTCGCCGCCGTCCCGCGCCACCTGCGCGGCCGGGTGGTGGTGGGCGGCGTCGTGGCCGCCGCGGCCGTCGGTGTCCTGGCCATGTCCGCCTCGGGCAACGCCGCCGAGAACGTGCATCCCGCCGCGGGCACCGCCGCGGCCCCGCCGCCGGTCGACTGCGCCGTGGAGTACACGGTCCGCACCGAGCAGGCCGGCGCCTTCAACGCCGACCTGCGGCTGAAGACGGAGGGCGGCACCGGCGCCTGGAGCCTCACGTTCCGGCTCGCGGACGGCCAGGCGATCGGCGCGATCGACGGCGCCACCTGGCACCAGGACGGCCCGACGGTGATGCTCGCCGGCTCGGACCTGGCCACTGACCTTTCCTCGGGCGCCGACTTCCCGATCGTGGGGGCCTACCGCGACACGTCCGCGTTGCCGACGGACTTCGCGCTGAACGGGGCCGGGTGCCGCTCGGTGCTGGTGGTCCCGGCGGCCCAGGTCGTGGCGTCTCCTCCGGCCGCCACCGCTCCGGCCGCCACCCCTCCCGCCGCCACCCCTCCCGCCGGCGGGCCTCCGGCTGCCGGGCCGAAGGCTCCCGTCGTGAAGAGCCCCGGAAAGCCTCCGAAGAAGGACGGCGAGAAGAAGGACAAGGCGGACGACTGACCCTTTCGTAGCTTGATCGTCGTTTTGTAGGTTATGGCGTGCAACCTTCCTGACTGGTACACAAGTCTGATCCTCGTGGCGTCCCGTATATCCGCGGCCCGCCTCGCCGTAGGGTGTTGGGGTCGAAGGTAGGAGGCGCCGTGCGGTTCGAGATCAGCCGGGTCATGGACACGATCGAGCAGCGGCTGACCACGGACGTGACCTTGGCGCAGGCCGTGGTCGACCTGGCGGAGGTCGCCCGGTTCGTGGCGCTGGACGGCGGCCGCCCCATCAACCTGCTGCGCCTGGGCATGGTGGTCGACGCCCTGAGCCGCTACCTGATCGACGCGGGCGCGATGCTGTACCCGGTCGCGGGCCGCGAGGTCCTCTCGGAGGCCGCGCTGACGTCGAAGGAGCGCATGGTCCTGGGCCGCTGGGCCGACGACGGCCTGATCGAGGTGACCCCGGTCGTAGCCGACCGCCCCGCCGAGATCGCCGACTTCACGGGCCTGCCCCTGATCGTGGTGCGCGACCTTCCACAGCAGGCGGCCCGCTTCCCGTGGATCACCGACAGCCCCGAGCGACTCCTGCGCCTGACCCCGAGAGCCGGCGGCGCGGTCCTGACCCCCGGCGGCGAGCCGACACCGCCGAAGGACGGCAAGGAACGCCTGGTCGTGGTGGGCAAGGCGACCCTGCCGATCGTCCCGCCGGACCCGAACGAGCCGGCGACGGAGAAGGAGATGGCCGAGCCGGAGCCCGCGCCCACGCCGGAGCCCCCCGACTCCGAGGCGTCCGATCCCCCGCCTCCGGAGGCCTCCTCGTCCTCCGCCGCTCCCTCTACCCCGTCGCCGTCACCTTCGCCTGCTGCTTCGCCTTCCCCTGAGGAGCCGAAGGGCGGCCGCCCGGACGGCGTGCAGTCCTTCACCGCGAGGGGCGCCCAGAAGTTCGGCCGCACCCGCGTGGTCCGCCGCCGCTTCACGAGGGCCGACCCGAGCGGCGTGGGCGCTTCCCTGATGGCCCGGGAGTGGCGCTGCAAGGTGCCGGACTGCCCGGCGTTCGGCCCGTCCCGCCGCATCGGCCAGCCGGTCCCGCGCATGCGAGCGGGCCTGCCCGCCTGCCCCCGCCACGGCGAGGCGGTGAAGGACATCGGCCCCCGCCCCTCGGCGTTCGCGGTGGCCGTCGTGGTGGACGACCTGGCCCGCCGCCGTTTCGTGGTGAGCACCGACCACCCGGTAACGGTCGGCAAGGACCCGGCAGACCCGGATGACATCTCGGTGGCAACCTGGCTGCACGAGGCCGCGGCCGCCTGGATCGCGAAGGAACACGTAAAACTGGAGGTGCAGTCGGGCCACCTGCAGGTGACCGACACCAGCGAGAACGGCACCGTGATCTGGAAGCGCTCGTCCCCGGACATCAAGGAGGAGACGGAGCGCATCTACCGCAAGTCGTACCAGCTCAACGGCTGGGACTCGATCGAGCTCTACACGGGCGTCGAACTGGTGGTGGGCGACCACCGCCTGCAGACGATCGTCGGCTCGGAACCGGCCTCGGTACTGCTCGACGCCCCCACGGTCGCCCTCCGCCTGGTCGACTGACTCCCACGCCTCAGCAGGGACTTCCCGCTTCACTGAAGGCTTCCTGGAAACGCAGACCGTCCTGACGTACAACACCGTCGACCGGGCGATCGCTTTCCCCGGCGCGGGCCGTCGCCGACGATTCCGCGCCCACCGGCGAACGCATTCCTGGCTCATGGCACGACCGCCCGCACCAGCGCGAGGCCGCCGTTGAAGGAATCTGCGCACGGCAGCTCCACGGCGGCTCGCCGCAGGGCGAGCGCGGCTTGCGGCGAGCGCGGCTTGCGGCGAGCGCGGCCTGCGGCGAGCGCGGCCTGCGGCGAGCGCGGCCTGCGGCGAGCGCGGCCTGCGGCGAGCGCGGCCTGCGGCGAGCGCGGCCTGCCCGGCGTGCGGTCCGCTGTCTGCGCCCCGCCAGGCGCGCGGTGCGTGTGCAGCCCCGCCAGGCGGTGCGTGTGCAGCCCCGCCAGGCGGTGCGTGTGCAGCCCCGCCAGGCGGTGCGTGTGCAGCCCCGCCAGGCGGTGCGTGTGCAGCCCCGCCAGGCGGTGCGTGTGCAGCCCCGCCAGGCGGTGCGTGTGCAGCCCCGCCAGGCGGTGCGTGTGCAGCCCCGCCAGGCGGTGCGTGTGCAGCCCCGCCAGGCGGTGCGTGTGCAGCCCCGCCAGGCGGTGCGTGTGCAGCCCCGCCAGGCGGTGCGTGTGCAGCCCCGCCAGGCGGTGCGTGTGCAGCCCCGCCAGGCGGTCCGCGGTCAGGCCGTTCGCGGTCAGGCGGTCAGGGCCAACGCGAACGGCAGCACCCCCGGCGCCCCCGCCTGCCGCAAGGCCCGCGCCGCCAGGGCCATCGTCCAGCCGCTGTCTACCACGTCGTCGACCAGCAGCACCGGGCCGTCCAAGGACCGCACCGCCGCGGCCAGGTCCGCCGGGACCTCGAACCCGCCGTACAGCGCCCGCACCCGCTGCGCGCTGTTCGTCCGCGAGGCCGTGTCCGTCGAGCGGGCGGCCGGGATCGTTCCGAGCAGCGGCAGCCGGCCCACAGCGGCGATCCGCGCGCCCAGGGACGCCACGAGCTCCGGCGCGTGCTGTGACCCGAGCACCACGACCCCCGCCGGGCGCTGCTCCCACCGCGCGTCGCCCTTGGCCCACTCGGCCAGGGTCGCCACGACGCCGTTGAAGAGCTCGTCCGGCAGCGGGCCGTCGGGGCCGGTGAGCACCGCGCGCAGGCGCTCGCCCCAGCCCAGGTCGCTCAGCCGGCCGATCGCGCGGCCCGGCAGCGACTGCTCGCCCGCCGGGATCTTGCCGCTCAGCGGCACGCCGACCGTGGGCAGGCCCGTCGGCCACAGCTTGCGCGGCGCGATCTCGACGCCGGCGCGGCCGAGGTGGGCGCGGGCGGCGTCCAGGGCCTCGGGGGAGACCTCCGTCGCGTACCAGGCCCCCGCGCAACCGTCGCACCGCCCGCACGGCGCCGCCTCCGGGTCGTCGAGCTGCCGGCGCAGGAACTCCAGCCGGCAGGAGGTCAGCGCCGCGTACTGCCGCATCGCCTCCTGCTCCGCCTCCCGCGCGGCGGCGATGCGCGCGTATCGCTCGGTGTCGTGCCGCCACTCGGCCCCCGTCGCCTCCCAGCCGCCGCCCCGCACGCGCCGGACCGCCCCGTCGACGTCGAGCACCTTGAGCATCAGCTCGAGGCGCCCCCGCCGCAGCTCGACCCGCGGCTCCAGCGCCTGGATGGACAGCGGCCGCCCCGAGGCGGCGAGCACGTCGATGACGGCGCGCACCTGGTGCTCGGGCGGGAAGGCGAGCGAGGCGAAGTACCGCCAGATGTCCGCGTCCTCCTTGCCCGGCAGCAGCAGCACGTCGGCCTTCTCCACGGCGCGCCCGGCCCGGCCCACCTGCTGGTAGTACGCGATCGGCGACGACGGCGCGCCCAGGTGCACCACGAACCCGAGGTCGGGCTTGTCGAACCCCATCCCCAGCGCCGACGTGGCCACGAGCGCCTTGATGCGGTTGCCGAGCAGGTCGGCCTCGGCGTCGCGGCGGTCCGCGTCCTCGCTCTTGCCCGTGTACGCCGCGACGTCGTACCCCTGCGAGCGCAGGAACGCGGCCGTCTCGTGCGCGCCGGCGACGGTCAGCGTGTAGATGATCCCCGAGCCGGGCAGGTCGCGCAGGTGCTCGCCGAGCCAGGCGAGCCGGTGCGACGGCGAGGGCAGCGTGAGCGAGCCCATGCGCAGGGACTCGCGGTCGAGCGATCCCCGCAGTACCAACGCGTCGCCCAGCTGCTCGGCGACGTCCGCGGTGACGCGGGAGTTGGCGGTGGCCGTGGTCGCCAGCACCGGCGTGCCGGGGGCCAGGTCGAGCAGCAGCGTGCGCAGGCGCCGGTAGTCGGGCCGGAAGTCGTGGCCCCAGTCGGAGACGCAGTGCGCCTCGTCGACCACGAGCAGCCCGGCCGTCGCGGCGAGCTTGGGCAGCACGTCGTCGCGGAACGCCGGGTTGTTGAGCCGCTCCGGGCTGACCAGCAGCACGTCGATCGAGCCGGCCGCGATCTCGGCGGTGATCGCGTCCCACTCCTCGAGGTTCGCGGAGTTGATGGTGCGGGCCGCGATGCCGGCCCGGGCGGCCGCGTCGACCTGGTTGCGCATGAGCGCGAGCAGCGGCGACACGATCACCGTGGGCCCGGCGCCGCGCGCCCGCAGCAGGGCGGTCGCGACGAAGTACACCGCCGACTTGCCCCACCCGGTGCGCTGCACGCAGAGCACCCGGCGGTGCTGGGCCACGAGCGCCTCGATGGCCGTCCACTGATCTTCGCGCAGTTCAGCGCTGGGTCCGGCGAGCTTCTTGAGTGTTACTTCGGCTTCGTGTCGCACGTTGCCGACGCTAGCCGAGGGGTCTGACAAAAACCGAGTCGATCACAATGGCCGCCCGTATCCGGCCACCGGAGCGTAGTCGACCAGTCGCATTGAGATACGTTCACCGGCTCGGGGCGCCTCGATCACGCGCCCGTCGCCGATGTAGATCCCGACGTGGCTCACGTCCCTGTAGTAGAAGACCAGGTCGCCGGGGGTCAGCTCGGCCCGTGTGATGGGCCGGACCGTCTGCTTCTGGCGGGCGGCATTGTGTGGAAGTACGACTCCCGCGGTCTTCCAGGCGGCCATCGTGAGCCCCGAGCAGTCGAAGGTGTTCGGCCCGTCGGCCCCCACCGGTACACCTTGCCGAGCTGGGAGAACGCGAACTTGACCGCGCGCCCGGCCGCGTCGTCGGTGAAGGCGGGCACATAGCCGTCGTGCAGGGCGCCCGCGCCGCCCGCGCCGCCCGCGCCGCCCGCGCCGCCCGCGCCGCCCGCGCGCCGCCGAGCCGCCGCAGCTGGGCCTCGATCGCGGCCTTGCGCCGGCCCAGCTCGGCCGACTGCGTGCGCTGCTGTTGCTGCAGCGCCGCCAGCTCGGTCCGGCGCGAGCTCAGCTCGTCCTGCGCGGACCGCAGCGCCCGCAGTGCGCCCACGCGCCGGCGCGAGATCTGGTCCAGCGTGGCCAGCTGGTCCATCCAGGCCTCGGGCGACGCGGCGGAGATGATTACGGCGGTCGAGCCGATGGCGCCACTGCGGTACAGCGCGGCGGCCTGCGCATCGGTCTCCCGCTGGGCGGCGTCGACCTGGGCCTGCAGCGGCCCCAGGCGCGAGTTCACCTCTTCGAGTCGAGTGTCGGTGGCCCGCAGGTCGTCCCGGACGGCGTTGTACCGTTCGATGACTCCCTCGAGCTCCTGCCAGGCGTTGGCGAGCAGCCGTTGCCGGTCCGCGGCGGGATCCGCGTGCCCGGTCCCGGGCGCCGCCGGGAGAATGAGTCCCGCGACGACCAGACATGCGGCGCTGCGCAAGTTCTTGCGACAAAACCCCACGTGTCACTAACGTCGCAATTTGGACAAACGTGACGTATCTTCCCCCGGTAGGGTGGCTCGCATGGTGCTCAAGGGACCGTTCGTGGCGGCCGGGCTGGTCGCGGCCCTGCTCCTGGGCTTCGGCATCGCCCGGGCGGCGGCGCCGCAGGCCAGCTCGGCGGCCACGTCCGATCCGACGACGATCCCGTCGCACTCCCACGGCGGCGCGGTCACCGGCGACCTGGGCGGCTTCTCGCTGAGCGCAGGCGGCTTCACCCTGGCCCCGGCCGAGCCCCCGATCTTCCAGGCGGGCGTCGGTCGTACCTTCGCCTTCAAGATCCTGGCCCAGGGCGGCAAGCCGGTCACCAAGTTCGTACCCAACCACGACAAGCTGCTGCACTTCGTCGCCGTCCGGCACGACCTGTCGGGCTTCCAGCACCTGCACCCGGAGATGGCGGCGGACGGCACGTGGTCGATCCCGCTGACCCTGCCGAGTCCCGGCATCTGGCGGCTGTACACCGACTTCGTGACCCTGGACCCGACCGGCCAGCAGGTCCCGCTCACCCTCGCGATCGACGCCACGGTGGCGGGCGCCTACAGCCCGGCCCCGCTCCCGCCGGCCGCGCGCGAGGCCGACGCCGACGCCTTCAAGGTCACCTACGAGGGCACGCCGCAGGCCAACGCCACCCAGCCCCTGAGCTTCCGCGTCTTCGCCGGCGGCGCCCCGGTCACCGATTTGGAGCGCTACCTGGCGGCGTACGGCCACCTGGTCGTCGTCCGCGACGGCGACCTCGGCTACCTGCACGTCCACCCCGAGGACCAGCTGTCGGGCGGCGCGGTCAAGTTCTGGCTGTCCGCCCCCAGCCCGGGCCGCTACCGGCTGTACTTCGAGTTCCAGAAGTCCGGCGCCGTCCACCGCGCGGAGTTCACGGTCGACGTGAAGTAGCTACGCAAGAGGGCGGGCCCGTCCGGACCCGCCCTCTCGCCGAATGCCTGCTGGTTACTCGGCCGCGCTCTCGGCGCCTTCGCCGTTCCCGCCGCGCCCACGCCCGCCCCGGCGCCGACGACGCCGGGCGCGCCCGGCCCCGCCCTCGTCCGCCGTCGCGACCACGGCCCCGCCGTCATTGGCGGCGGCGGCCGAAGGAGCCGACCCGGTCGTGGTCTCGGCGTGCTCGGCCGCGTCCACCTCGCCCCGGCGGCGCCGCTGGCGCTGCCGGCGCGGCTCCGTCGACTCCGCGGCCTCGGGAGCGGCCGCCGTGGAGCCGGACGAGCGCCCGCGCCCACGGGTGGAGCCTGTGGTGCGCCCCCGCCCGCGCGGCTTGCCCTCGATGTCCTCCAGCTTCTCCGCCGACAGACCCGCGCGCTTGCGGTCGGCCGTCGGCAGCGAGCCGGTGGTGCCCTCGGGGATGATGATGTCGGTGAGCAGGTGCGCCGAGGTGTGGTACGTCTCCGGCGGCTCCGGCAGCTCCATGCCCAGGCTCTTGTCGATGATCCGCCAGCGGGGCATGTCCTCCCAGTCCACGAACGTCACCGCGACGCCTGTCGCGCCGGCGCGGCCCGTGCGGCCGATGCGGTGGGTGTACGTGTCCGGGTCCTCCGGGCAGTCGTAGTTGATCACGTGCGTGACGCCCGAGACGTCCAGTCCCCGGGCCGCGACGTCGGTCGCGACCAGCACGTCGATCTTGCCGGCCCGGAACGCGCGCAGGGCCCGCTCGCGGGCGCCCTGGCCCAGGTCGCCGTGCACGGCCGCGGCCGCGAAGCCGCGGAAGTCCAGGTCCTCGGCGACCCGGTCGGCGGCCCGCTTGGTGCGGCAGAAGACCATCGTGAGCCCGCGATCGGTCGCCTGGAGCATGCGCGCCACGATCTCGATCTTGTTGAGCGGGTGGGTGCGGTACACGAACTGCTTGGTCAGCGGCGAGGGCCCGGTGTTCGCGTCGTGGTGCGCGTGGATCGTCATCGGGTGGCGCAGGAACCGCCGCGCCAGCGTCACGATCGGGTCCGGCATCGTCGCCGAGAAGAGCATCGTCTGACGCTCCTCGGGCAGCAGCGTCAGGATGCGCTCGACGTCGTCGAGGAATCCCAGGTCGAGCATGCGGTCGGCCTCGTCGAGCACCAGCGCGCGCACGGCGTGCAGGCGCAGGTGCTTGCCCTTGGCCATGTCGAGCAGGCGGCCGGGCGTGCCGACCACGATCTCGACGCCGTTGCGCAGCGCCTCGACCTGCGGCTCGTAGGCCACACCGCCGTACAGCGGCAACACCCGCACGCCGCGGGTCTTGCCGGCCGCCGCGATGTCGCGGGCGACCTGCAGGCCCAGCTCGCGGGTCGGCACGACGACGAGCGCCTGCGGCAGCCCGTCGGAGCCTTCGCCGGGGGCGGTGACGCGGTCCAGCAGCGGTACGCCGAACCCGAGGGTCTTGCCGGTACCGGTCGGCGCCTGCCCGATCAGGTCGGTGCCCCGCAACGCGATGGGCACGGCGTATTCCTGGATCGCGAAGGCGCGGGTGATGCCGACCGCTTCGAGCGCGGCCACGGTTTCGGGCCGCGCGCCCAGGTCGGCGAATGTCGGAGATTCGGCGCGCACAGGCGCGCTGGGGGCCACTGTCTCGGCGGCCTCAGTGTTGTCGATCGTCATGTTGAGCTCGGGGTGTCTCTCTCGCGGGAGCGCCCCTGATGTTCCGGGTGCGCTCGATCGGTATAGGGCGCGGGCCACACGCGACCGTTTGACCATGGTCGCGGGCTACAAGCGCCGGTATGCCTGAGCTAGGGTCCGCCCAGGGCCATCTTTGTTAGTGTACCGACACAAAGCCGGATCCGCTCACGACACCTCGCGGAGCATGTCAAGCGATCCGGCGCGGTACTGTGCCGACGTGTCCGATGTCACCCCGGCCGTCCGGTCCGACGACTCCGCAGCGGTCGTCGATCTGCTGGGCATGCTCGCGTACGGCGAGCTCGTCGCCTTCGACCGCATGGCCGCCGACGCCCGCCTGGCCCCCGACCTGCGCCGCCGCGCCGTGCTCAGCGAGATGGCGGCCCGCGAGATCAGCAACTACGGCCGCCTGGCCGACCGCCTCGCCGAGCTGGGCGCCGACCCCGAGGCGGCCATGGCCCCCTACGTGCAGGCGGTGTCGGACTACCACGAGCAGACGGAGCCCAACGACTGGCTCGAGGGCCTGACCAAGGCCTACGTCGGCGACGGCATCGCCGACGACTTCACTCGCGAGGTCGCCGCGGTGCTCGGCGCCCCCGACCGCGACCTCATCCTCGACGTGCTGCACGACTCCCGCCACGCCGACTTCGCCGCCGACGAGCTGCGCGCCGCGATCGCCATCGACCCCAAGGTCGCCAACCGCCTCTCGATGTGGGCGCGCCGCCTGGTCGGCGAGGCGATCTCGCAGTCGATCCGGGTGGCCGGCGAGCGCCCGTCGTTCGCGACCCTCCTGGCCACGCAGGGCACCGACTTCCAGGCCCTGCTCAAGCGCCTGACCACGGCTCACACCGCGCGCATGGGCGCGGTTGGCCTCAACAACTGAGCGTTCGCCCGATATGTCGGGCGCTGGCGCGCCACGACATATCGCATTTATCGCCTGGCGGGGCATAAGTCGGAAATGTCGCGGCGCGGAGCGCCCGACATTTCGTCCAGCACGCGGAGAGTTTGGCCAGGCGGTGCGCCCGAAGCGCCCGACTTTTCGTCCGAAGGGCCGAGGATTTGCGCAGGCCGTGCGCATGAAGCGGTCCGCGGCGCGGAGCACTGGAGAGTTGGTCCAGCACGTGGAGAGTTTGCGCGGGCCGTGCGATTGAAGCGAGAGTTTGGCCCGGCGGTGCGTGACTTTTCGTCCAGCGCAACGGAAAAGGGCCCCCTGATCAGGGAGCCCTCTTTCGTGAAACGGGTTCAGCGCGCCGCGGAGAACCCGACGGGCCGCGGTGATGCTTCGGCGATCTCCACGTAGGCGATCTTGCCGACCGGCACGATCACCCGGCGGCCCTTGTCGTCGACCAGGGACAGAACACCTTTATCGCCACCGTTGATCGCGTCGGTGACCGCAGACTCGACCTCGGACGGCGACTGGGTGCTCTCCAGCACCAGCTCCCGAGGCGCGTACTGCACGCCGATCTTGACCTCCACGACTTCCTCCTTGATCGGGCGCGGCCGTGCGTCGGCCTGCACACCCAGTGTGGTTGAAGATTAACGCGATCAGGCGTGATCGCCGTGCAGGGGGAAGCTCGCGATGCCGCGCCACGACAATGTGGTCAGCAGGCTCTCCGCCTCCGCCTTGTCCACCTGGCGGCCTCCGGCCAGCCAGAAGCGCGCCGCGATCTCGGCCGCGCCGACCAGGCCCGACGCGAGGAGCTCGGCGCGGGCGCGGCTCACCCCGGTGTCGGCCATGATCGTGTCGGTGATGGCGGCGATGCAGCCGGTCTCGACGCGGTCCACACGCTCGCGCACGGCGGGGTCGTTGCGCAGGTCGGACTCGAAGACCAGCCGGAAGGCTTCACTCTCGTGGTCGATGAAGTCGAAGTACGCCTGGATCGCGCCCCGCACCCGGTCCTTGTTGTCGGTCGTGGCCTCCATCGCCGAGCGCACCCGCGAGACCATCGCGTCGCAGTGGGTGTCGAGCAGGGCGAGGTACAGCTCCAACTTGCCCGGGAAATGTTGATACAAGACAGGTTTCGAAACGCCCGCGCGCTCCGCGATGTCGTCCATCGCCGCGGCGTGGTATCCCTGTGCCACGAACACCTGCTGTGCCGCGGCGAGCAGTTGCTTTCGCCGAGCCGACCGGGGCAGCCGCACGGGCCGACCGGCCGCCTGCGTGCCGCTCATCGCCGAGGTCATGTTCACCATCCGGATTTGGGTCGAGATTGCAACTTACCCCCTTTCCACCCACACGGTAGCCTCACCTAGGGGCGACGGAGGAGCGTGCGGTGGACGAAACGGGGCAAGCCGGTAGCCCGGAGGCGGGCGGTGCATACCCTGGTGGAAACCTAGGTCCGAACCCGGGCCTGGGGCGTGGCCGCTCCGCATACCCGGACGGGCAGGTCAACGGGGCAACACCGACCGACGACGCGCTCGAAGCCATCGTTTCGGCGTGGCGCGAGCCGGCCACCGGCTCGATCGCCGGGCGGGCCTCCGTGACGGGCGCCTTCAACATCAACGGCCTCAACGGCAACGGCCTGGGTTCGAACGGCGTCAACGTCCACGGCCTCAACGGAGCCAACGGCTCGCCGAACGGGCACGGCACGAACGGCGTCAACGGCACGAACGGGGCGAACGGCACCAACCCGGCCGGCCCCCGCGGCCGGGCCGAGGTGCGCGGCCCGTACTCCGACATGCTCGCCCCGATGAGCCCGCCCGTCTCCGCCCCGCCGCCGGTCCAGCCGCCCACCTCGACGCTGCACTACGGCCACTACGGGCCCGACGGGCAGGGCTGGCCCACCTCGAGCCCGACCGGCGAGACCAAGAGCGTTCCGCCACCGGCGCCCGGCACCGTGTACGGCGCGCTGTCCACCGACCACACCGGCGAACTGCGCCGCCCGGTGTCCGCCCAGCCGTCGTACGGCCAGCAGTCCTACGCGCTCGAGGCCCCACCGTCCTACGGCCAGCCCCTGGAGCGAGAGGCCCCGCCGTCCTACGGCCAGCCCCTGGAGCGAGAGACCCCGTCGTCCTACGGCCAGCCCCTGGAGCGAGAGACCCCGTCGTCCTACGGCCAGCCCCTGGAGCGAGAGACCCCGTCGTCCTACGGCCAGCCCGTGGAGCGCGACGCCCAGCCGCCGGAGACGCGGCCCACGTACGAGCGCGAGAGCCGGGCGTACGAGCGCACGAGCCAGCCGTACGAGAGCCTGAGCCCGGCGTACGAAAGCCCGAGCCCGGCGTACGAGAGCCCCAGCCCGGCGTACGAGAGCCCGGGTTACGAAAACCCCAGCCCGGCGGCCTACGAGAGCCAGGCGCCGTCCGCGCTCGACCGCGTCGCCGAGCAGCAGGTCGCCGACCAGTGGGGCTACCGCGGCGGGCAGTACCAGCCCGCGGAGCAGCGCCACTGGGCCCCCGAGCCCGCCCAGCCCGAGTTCGACTGGGCCGCGCCGAGCCAGCACCCGGTCGTCCAGCCGGAGCAGGTACCGACGCCGCCACCCGCCGCCGCCCAGCCCCAGCAGGTGCCCACCCAGCGCGTTCCGGAGAACGACCCGCTCGTCGGGCCGCTGCCCCCCGTCCTGCTGGGCTCGGCCACCGCGCTGTCGGCCGCCGAGCCGATCATGCCGACGTTCGCCGACGACATGCAGCAGCCCGCCTACGACCCGCCGGACCTGCCCCAGCGCGTTCCCGCCGAGCCCGACGTCCCGCCGGTGCCGGCCGGGGAGCCGCCGGCCACCGCGGTCGGCGCCCCCGAGCTCACGCGGATCACCAACTTCCTGCGCGAGGACGAGGACGGCGAGCCCGGCGACCCGGACAGCCGCCCCGACGGCTTCGACGTGCAGAGCGTCCTGCGGGCCGTGCAGACGGTCAGCGGCGTACACCGGGCCAGCCTGCGCAAGAACGCCGACGGCCTGCACACTCTGCGCCTGGAGCTCGCCGACGAGGCCGACGCCGGGCAGGTCAGCCGGATCGTCGCGCGGATGCTCAACGACACGATGGGCCTGTCCGCCGAGCAGAACCCGCTGCTGCCCGACGGCATGCCCGAGCCGGCCCCGTACGCCGCCGCGGCCCCCGCGTCCGGCCCGGTGATGACCCCGCGGCCGCCCGTGAACGCCCTGCGCAACACGCCGCACAGCGCCCTGCCCGGGTACGGCCGCGACACCCGCCGCCGGCGGCCGGTGAGCGGCGCGCGCAAGCCCGGCACGGCCGTCGAGTCGACCGAGAAGAAGGCCCCAGCGCTCATCCCGAACCCGGGGGCGATCGTCTCGCCGCGGGTCGTCATCGAGTCGGTGGACGTCAACACCCAGGGCATCGACGCGACCGTCGAGGTGCGCCTGACCGCCGACAACCAGCCCGCCATCGGCGTGGCGAGCGGCCCGAACTTCGACGGGTACATGCTGAAGCTGGCCGCCCTGGCCGCCGCCTCCGCCGTCGACCAGTTGCTCATCGACACCGACACGAGCGTGCGCGCCCGCTGTTACATCGAGCACGCCGCCGTGGTCGCGCTCGGCGGCTGCGAGGTGGCGGTCGTGGTGCTGCTGCTGATGTACGACGGCTTCGTCGAGCAGCTCACGGGCTCGGCGGTGGTCTCCGCCGACGGCGACTCCCGCCAGGCCGTGGTGCGCGCCACGCTGGCTGCGGTGAACCGTCGTCTGGAGGCTCTGCTGCCGTAGGGCCCGGTTCCGGGGCACACTTGGTGAATGAAGCGAGCCAGTCTTGTCCCAGAGTTCACCGTCCCGTCATCCGAGCGGCTGCCGGAGCGGTGGCCGGGGCGAGAGGTCGAGCTCGACGGATCGGTGACCTTCGTCCGCGACACCCCGTCCGCGCGCCCGAACGCCGAGCCCGCGGTCTACGTGCACGGACTCGGCGGTTCGTCGACCAACTGGACCGACCTGGCCGGCATCCTGGCCGCCCGCGAGGACGGCACCGCGCTCGACGGGCAGGCGATCGACCTGCCCGGGTTCGGGTACAGCGGCCGGGCCCGCAGCTACACCCTCGACGCGATGGCGGACCACGTCATCCGCTGGGTCGAGTACAGCGACCGCGGCCCGGTCCACCTCTTCGGCAACTCGATGGGCGGCGCCGCCATCGTCAAGGCCGCCGCCCGCCGCCCCGACCTGGTGCGCTCGCTGACGCTGATCTCCCCGGCGATGCCGTTCCTCGACCCGCGCCGCTCCCTGCAGGGCCGGGTGGTACCGCTGCTCCTGCTGCCCAACGCGGCCCGGCTCGCCGCGCGGCACATGTCGTCCATGGAGCCCGAGGTGCTCGCGGACATGGTCATCGACTCGTGCTACGCCGACCCGACCCGCTACCCCGAGCAGCGGCGGCTGGAGGCGATCGAGGAGGCGCGCCTGCGCCATCAGGTGCCGTGGTACGCGGAGGCGTACGTCGGCAGCCTGCGCGGCCTGGTCGGCAGCTTCCTGCGCGCGTACCTGCCGGGGGAGGGCTCCATCTGGCGCGCCGCCGCGCGGATCACCGCGCCGACCCTGGTCATCGCCGGGCGCCAGGACAAGCTCGTGGACATCCGCACCGCCCCGCAGGTCGCCCAGCTCATCCCGGACAGCCGGCTGATGATGCTCGAGGGCGTCGGGCACGTCGCGCAGATGGAAGTTCCACGCTCGGTGGCCCGCGCCGTCTTCGGGCTCCTCGACGAGCTCGCCGCGGCGGCCGCGGCCCCGGTTGCGGTCCCGTTGCAGGAGACGGTCCGCCCGCGCGTCGCGCAGGTGCGCATGGCAAGCTGAGCATCGATGGTGAGCCGGCTGATCAGTGACCGCCGGCGGGAGCCGGCCCCGCTGCCGAGCGACCCGACGGCCGCTCGCGAGGCCGTGCGCGCCGCCCGCCATCGCCGGCGTATGGAGGCCCGCCGCCGCCGGTATCTCATCGCCGGTCTGATGGCCGGGGCCGGGCTGCTCGCCGCGCTCGGCCTGACCCGGCAGCTGTTCTTCGCCGGCCCCGACTCCGACGGCAAGCCGAACCCGGCCGCGCGCCAGGAGGCGCCGATGCTCGCCGTGCCCTCCCAGCCGGCCAGCCCGCCCCCCGAGGCCGGCGCGGCCAAGGGCGACGGCACGTTCTCGTACGCGACGACCGACGGACCCGTCGCGGGCGCCAACGGAGGGCTGAAGAAGTACCGTGTCGCCGTCGAGAACGGCGCCGGGCTGACGGCCGACGCGTTCGCCGCCGCCGTCGAGAAGACCTACGCCGACCCGCGCGGCTGGACCGCGGGCGGTGACCTGCGGCTGCAGCGCGTCAAGGGCGAGGGCGCCGCCGACTTCACCGTGTTCCTGGCCACGCCGGTCACCTCCGAGGCGATGTGCGCCACGGTGGGGCTGCACACGGACGGGTACAGCTCCTGCCGTATCACCGGCAAGGTCATCATCAACCTGGCCCGCTGGAACACGGCCGTCCCGGACTACGGCGCGCCGGTCGCGGACTACCAGACCTACGTCGTCAACCACGAGACCGGCCACGAGCTCGGCCGCGGGCACGAGGCGTGCCCGGCCGCCGGAAAGCCCGCGCCGGTCATGATGCAGCAGACGTACGGGCTGAAGGGCTGCCTCGCCAATTCGTGGCCCTACGTGGACGGTCAGCTGTTCACGGGCCCCAAAGTGCCGTAGCTCACTCGGGTTCGGCGGTCCCGCGGGGCAGAATGAGAACCATGTCGCTGCCTCCTCTGGTCGAGCCCGCCACCGACCTGTCGGTGGACGAGGTCCGCCGCTACTCGCGCCATCTGATCATTCCCGACGTCGGGGTGGCCGGGCAGAAACGACTCAAAAACGCCAAGGTGCTCTGTGTGGGCGCGGGTGGCCTGGGCTCGCCGGCCCTCATGTACCTCGCCGCCGCCGGGGTCGGCACGCTGGGCATCGTCGAGTTCGACACCGTCGACGAGTCCAACCTCCAGCGCCAGATCATCCACGGCCAGTCCGACATCGGCCGGCCCAAGGCCGAGTCGGCGCGCGACTCGGTGCTCGAGATCAACCCGTACGTCAACGTCGTGCTGCACAACGAGGCGCTCAGCAACGACAACGTGATGGAGATCTTCGCGCAGTACGACCTCATCATCGACGGCACCGACAACTTCGCGACGCGGTACATGGTCAACGACGCCGCGGTGCTGCTCGGCAAGCCGTACGTGTGGGGCTCGATCTACCGCTTCGACGGCCAGGCGTCGGTCTTCTGGGCCGAGCACGGCCCCTGCTACCGGTGCCTCTACCCGGAGCCGCCCCCGCCCGGCATGGTCCCCTCCTGCGCCGAGGGCGGCGTGCTCGGCGTGCTGTGCGCGTCGATCGGCGCGATCCAGGTGACCGAGGCGATCAAGCTCCTGACCGGGATCGGCGAGACGCTCCTGGGCCGCCTGATGGTCTACGACGCCCTGGAGATGGAGTACCGCAAGATCAAGCTGCGCAAGGACCCGAACTGCGCGATCTGCGGCGAGAACCCGACCGTGACCGGCCTCATCGACTACGACGACTTCTGCGGCGCGGTCTCGGACGAGGCCCAGGCCGCGACCGTCGGCTCCACGATCACCGCGTCGGAGCTCAAGGACTGGCAGGACTCCGGCAAGCCGATGGACCTCATCGACGTGCGGGAGCCGGCCGAGTGGGAGATCGTCCGGGTGCCCGGGGCCCGGCTCGTGCCCAAGGGCGAGATCCTCAACGGCAATGCGCTGGCGGACCTCCCCCAGGACAAGCAGATCGTTCTGTACTGCAAGAGCGGCGTCCGCTCCGCCGAGGCCCTCGCCGCCGTGAAGGCCGCGGGCTTCAAGGACGCGGTCCACGTACAGGGCGGCGTGGTCTCCTGGGTGAAGACCGTCGATCCGTCCCTGCCGGTCTACTGACGACCAGCGCGGTAGAGGCGGGCGAGCGGTAGCCTACGGCCCATGGTGGACCTTGACGCCGCGATCGGTTACGTCGTCGCCCATGGCGACGCCGTGGACCGCGCCCGCCTCGCCTGGCTGCGCACAGGCCAGGCGCCGACGGCGGACGTGCTGGAGCGGGCCGAGTCCGGCCAGGCGTCCACGGGCGGCTGGCCGGCGTACCTCGGCGCCCACGTCGCCTCGGTCGACGCCACCTGCTTCCGCCTGGCCGAGCTCGACGACCTCGGCGCGCTGGGCCGCCCGGCCGCCCGCCGCGCGCTGGCCTGGCTCGGCCACAGCCAGCGCCCCGACGGCATGTGGGAAGAGGACGAATCCCTGGCCGGCGTCGCCCCGCCGTGGGCCCAGCCCGGCGACGACGAGGCCCGCCTGTTCCTCACCTGCAGCGCCGCGTACTGGCTCGTCGCCGGCGGCCCGGCCCCCGGCGACGAGGACGAGCACGCGGCCCGCATCGCCCGCGCCGCCGAGGCCTTCCGGGCGTCGCTGCGCCCCGACGGCAGCTGGCCCTCGTTCCTGGTGACGGGCTGGCTCGGCTGCGCGGTCCTGTACCACCTCGGCTGGTTCTACGAGTCGGCCCAGATCCAGGTCGCCCTGGCCGACCGCGTGCCGACGATGACGGCCGCGGACACCGCCGGCCTGTACTCCGCCCTGCGCCGCATCGGCATGTCGACGGAGGACTGGCTGCTGGGCGCGGCGCGCAAGCGCCTCATCGAGACCCAGCGCAGCGACGGCGGCTGGACGAGCGACGACGGCGACCAGTTCGACGTGCACACGACGCTGCAGGCGATCCGCGCGCTGCGCTGAGCGGCCTGCCGTGGCTCAGAGAACCTCGGTCAGGGCCGCGTCCAGGGCCACCCGCAGCGCCGTCGAGTCGCCCGTCGCCAGCAGGATGCCGACCCCGCCCTGCACGGCCGCGAGCATGACGAGTCCGGACTTTTCCGGATCCGCCGCGCCGGCCCGCGCGGCCCCCTCGGTGAGCCGCGCCCGCCAGGTCTCGAGCAGGCCGGACACGATCGGCCGCACCTCGGGGTTGGTCGGCGCCAGCTGCCTTGTCAGCGCCGCGAGCGGGCACCGCGTCCCCTGCGCCTCGTAGCGCGCGATCACCGCATCCCGCCAGGCCGCCCACGACTCCGGCGGGCCGAGAGAGGTGAGGTGGGGCTCCTGATCGTGCAGTACCGCCGAAGCCTCGTGCTGCGCGACGGCCAGCAGGAGCTGGGAGCGCCCCTCGGGGAAGTAGTGGAAGAGCTGGCTCTTGCTCGTGGCGGTCGCGGCCCGGATGTCGTCGAGCGACACCTCGCCGACGCCCCGCTCGCGCAGCAGCGCCGCGGCCCCGGCCACGATTCGTTCCCGGGTCGCGGCCCCCTTCCGCGTCAGCGCCGTGCTCATGAGCACATCCTAGCTTTGTGGACCAGCCAGTCCAGACGGTGTTACGTTGGCTGGACCAAACAGTCCATTTAGGAGTTGTACCCCATGAGCCGTCTCGCCCGCCGCACCGCCCTCATCACCGGCTCGACGAGCGGCATCGGCCGCGCCATCGCCGAGCGCTTCGCCGCCGAGGGGGCCACCGTGCTCGTCGCCGGCCGGCGCGCCGACCTCGGCGCCGAGGTGGTCGCCGGGATCACCGCCGCCGGCGGCCGCGCGTGCTACCTCCCCGTGGACCTGACCGCCGGCCGCGAGGCGATCGAGGAGTTCGCGGCCCGGGCCGGCGACGTCGACGTGCTGGTCAACAACGCCGCGTACCTGGTCGGCGGCCGCCCCACCTTCGACACCCCCGAGGACGTGGTGGACGCGGCCCTGGCCACGAACATCAAGGCGCCCTACCTGCTGACCGCCGCCCTGGCCCCCAAGATGCAGGCCCGGGGCGCCGGCGCGATCGTGAACATCGGCTCGATCAACGCGCTGACCGGCATGGCGGGCAGCGCCCTGTACAGCGCGACGAAGGCCGCCCTGCACGCGCTGACGGCCGCGTGGGCGGCGGAGTTCGGGCCGTACGGCATCCGCGTCAACACGATCGCGCCCGGCCCCACCGACGTCGAGTGGTCGACGTCCATCCGCCCGCACCTGGAGCGTATCGTCGCGACCGTCCCGAGCCGCCGGCTGTCGAGCCCCGCGGAGATCGCCGCGGCCGCCGTGTTCCTGGCCTCGGACGAGGCGTCGCACATCCAGGGCGCGACGCTGCCCGTCGACGGCGGCCTGACCACGGTCACGGCCCACGGCGCCCTAGTCTGAGTCGGGCCACCAGGCCGCGCGGCGCATGTCGACCTTCTCGGCGCGCAGCGGGGTGCCCTCGCTGCGGTGCCGGCGCAGCGCCTCCTGCTCGTGGCCGGGGACCAGCCGCCCGTTCGCGGCCACGACCCGGTGCCAGGGCACCGGCCCGCCGTAGTGCGACATGACGGCCCCGACCTGGCGGGGTCCGCCCTGGCCGAGATATTCGGCGATCGCGCCGTACGACATGACGCGCCCGGGCGGAATCCGCTCCACGAGCGACAGCACCAGCTCGGTGAACTCCTCGTCGGCCACGATATGGGAACCTACCGCGCCGCCGCCCCGGGCACGCGGCAAGATTAGCGGCGTGCGCGAACAGGTCACCGAGGCTCGACGCATCGTCGTCAAGATCGGGTCGTCGTCGTTGACCACCGCGACCGGAGGCCTGGACGAGGCGAGGGTCGACGCCCTGGTCGAGGCCCTGGCCACGAGCCCGGCCGAGGTGGTCCTCGTGTCCTCGGGCGCGATCGCCGCCGGCCTGTCCCCGCTGGGCCTGCCCCGCCGCCCGCGCGACCTGGCGACCCAGCAGGCGGCCGCGAGCGTGGGCCAGGGCCTGCTGATGCGCGCGTACAACGACGCCTTCGCCCGCCACGGCCGCGTCGTCGGCCAGGTCCTGCTCACGGTCGACGACGTGACGAGGCGAGCCCACTACCGCAACGCGTACCGCACCCTGCGCCGGCTGCTGGACCTGAAGGCCATCCCGATCGTGAACGAGAACGACACGGTGGCGACCCAGGAGATCCGCTTCGGCGACAACGACCGCCTGGCCGCCCTGGTCGCCGCGCTGGTACACGCCGACCTGCTCGTCCTGCTGTCCGACGTGGACGGCCTGTACACCGGCGACCCGTCCCGGCCGACCTCGAGCGCCATCACGGACGTGCGCACCTTCGCCGACCTGAAGGGCGTCGACGTCCGCCGCCCCGGAAAGGCCGGCGTCGGTACCGGCGGCATGGTCACAAAGGTCGAGGCGGCCCGCATCGCCACGACGAGCGGCATCCCGGTCGTCCTGGCCTCGGCACCCAATGCCGCGGCGGTCCTCACGGGCCAGCCGGTGGGCACCCTGTTCCACCGCCAGCGGGACCGCCCCCAGGCCCGCCTGTTCTGGCTCGCCCACGCAACGACCCCGCGCGGCCGCCTGGTCCTGGACGCGGGCGCCGTACGAGCGGTCGTGGGCGGCCACGCCTCACTGCTGCCAGCGGGCATCACGGCGGTGGACGGCCGCTTCGCCGCGGGCGACCCGGTGGACCTCGTGGACGGCGGAGGTGTTCCGGTGGCCCGCGGCCTGGTGAACTACGACGCGGAGGAGCTGCCACCGCTGCTGGGCCGCTCGACGGGCGACCTGGCCGCGGAGCTGGGCCCGGCGTACGAACGAGAGGTCGTCCACCGCGACGACCTGGTCCTGCTCTAGCCGCAGCGCGACGTGCGATGGGCGTTTCGGGCTCGAACTACCGCGGGACGCGGGCTGTGAATCCGCCGCGAAGGAAAAGAGGCTCGGATTGAGGGCGACGTGGGTGATTGTCCCGTGGTCTTCGATCTAGCGGTCTCTGCTACCCGCGACATTCCGCGTAAACCGGCCTGCCGCCTTGCCTTGCAGTGGCAACAGTTGGCCAGCGCCGGACGCCAGGGAAATACAAGATGCTGCCAAGGCGGTGATGCTGAGAAACCAATGGGGGTAGTTACCGCGAAATGCATCTGCAGCCGAAGATATCAACGTCAGCAACCCGAGGGCGAATAGGGATGCCAGGATCGGTGGGGACACCCTCCACCACCAGGCGCCCGCCATCAATAGGCCGACACCAAATGCAATTACTCCGCTTCCGGCATTCAGGCCGGAGTAGAAACCGCTCGACTGGTCCGGGCCTGGGTCAAACTCGAAGGGAATGCAATTTCCCAGGAAGAGAAGGACTGAAGACGCGACGAATGCGGCGTCTCCCAACTTAGTTAACCGCGCCGCCGCGATCAGAGTGATGAGAGCGAGGCAAGTCCAGGTTGCCACCCATGACGCTGTGACAAACCCTCGACCCGAGAGTGGGCCGAGGCACAGGACCGCCGCCGGAACGGCGAAACCTGTTTGCATACCTCTGACCACCTTGGGTGCGCGTCGATCGTACTGCAGAAGATATCGACGGCGCGAGAGTCGTCTGGGTAACCGCTTCTCCACCACGAACTTCTCAAGGATTCCCAATATCAACTGGATAACCCCGAGTGCGCACGCCGAGGCGATCGCAATCTCTTCGGGCAAATAGTTATGGTCGTCCGAAACGTACTGGTTGTGAGATTCGGCGAAGACAAACCTGAAGGCCATCGCGGAGCAAGCAATTAGGGCGAGTGATAGCGAAATTGACATGACCGATCCGCGCATGTCTGCTACCGAGAAGTCGCCCTGCCGTCGCCGGGCCAGTGATAGATTACGCAGGTACGCGACGATGGAGGGTGAATCGGCCAGCTTGCCGGGCAGTTCGGGTGCGGCCGGTCCATGCTCGACCAACTCCGGTTCGGGGCGCTGGAGCCGTTTTGCCATAGCCACTCGACCGGCCCCGTCGAAGTCCCGCTCGGGACGAGAAAATTCCTCTCCGAGTCGAGCCTCTACGTCTCGAAACACGTCGTCGATATCGACATAGCCATCGTGGTCGCTGTCCTCGGCGCCCAATTGGAGGCTCTCCAGAAGTGCTTCCGTAAACGGACTGGGAGTGCCGACCTCGGCGGAATCATTCGCCACATCTACCGAGGTGGTGGCGCTGATTATGTATCGCCCGGTACCGGTAAGGCCGGTCGAAGGCTTTCCTTTGAAGCCGCCGCTGAAGCAGCAGTCAAGGAGGATGATGATCGACTCGGCAAAGCTGTCATTGATGATCTTGCCAATCTCGTCGGTCGAGATGCCGGTAGACCGAATATGTGATACCAAAGTGTCTCTAAGGCAGAGATATAGCGAACCTCCCGCGAGTTGGCCGTGCCCGGAAAAATAGAACAGCAGCGTGTCACCACTCCGGGCGCTTCTGAAGAAGTTTTCTATCTTCTCGAATACGTCTCGCTGGCTGCGTTCAAATAAGACTGCAACGTTGTTCTCGGAAAACATTCCGACATTGTCGTCAGTAAGTTGCCGCCATAAGTAGAGTCCATCGACCTGCGGGCCGTGCAAGTTTGGCAGATGGACTGGATCTTCCGGATAGGTTGAGTTACATACCACCAAGGCTCGATACATCCGCCAGTCCCAGTCTGCGAGGTCGGTAGGCCTGTACGCTACCGAAAGCATCCGAGAAGTGGGAGGTCCGGCGGTGGCAGACTTAACTCTGACAGTAGAGCCGATCCTGGAGGGCTTAAGGCCAGGTCATCCAGCATATCTGGCGGCGTCCGAGGAGCTTCTGCAGTTGAGCCCCAACTCGGAGGCCGAGTCGTTGGAGTCGACTCCAGGAGCCAAGGGCCACCCGACCGAGCTTGCTTGGCAGCTAGCACCGGCTGCGCCAGTCGTGGTTGGGGCGCTCTTGCGCGCTTGGCGGCTGTGGCTTCAACGCGACGGCCGCCGCAGCCTCAAGGTCACCGTCAAGGAAGCCGGAGTCGCCACAAAAGAGCTTACTATAGACGGAGAGAATATCTCACTCGAAACCCTTGAGAATGCCATTGTGCACGCCCTTGGCCAGGATGGCCAAACCCGAATAAGCGAGCAGGATTCCGCCGATTAGGGTGCGTGCAATTTCGTCGAAACGATCTGACTGCAACGCGCGAAGCTGAACATCGGCCTCCGTTGCAGCAGGGTCAGACTCGACGATCGTTCGTGCCGACTGCGCGGTCCAGCGGACACCGCATGATCTTCCTGCCGCCACTGGCAACGCTGAAGGGGCCTGTACCCATGGTCCCCTCCTGTGTGAAGGCGTGCGGCGGGCTGTTGAAGTGGTGATTGGGAACGTCAACGGCTTCGTCGACCTCGCCTCGCATCCGGCCGGGATCTACCGCACCGCCTAAGGTCGCGTCTTCGCCAAGCTCGGCGACGCCACGCACGTCGACGCCGAAGTTCGCGGCTAGAGGTGGTCGGCGAAGTCGTCGCCACGCCGGCGGTGGTCGGCAAGCGAGCCGTGCTGCTGCTCGAAGCCGTCGACGGAAGTTCCGGCCCCCAACGGACCGAGGAACAGTGGCGCAAGGTCGAGCGGGCGACAATTCGGGCCGTTGCCCCAGGGTAGCCGGCCGGTCGAGATCAACACCCGGCGGGAGTTCTACGTCGAGCGCCGCGTCCGGCCCCATCTCCGCGACGCCCGGCTGCCCCCGGAACTCGCCCTGCGGCGTGGACCGACCGGGCCGGCTTTCTCCGGCGCATCGCGCGAGTACGCTGTCGCCATGTCGGGAGTGCTGGGTGAGCCGATCAAGTTCGTGCTCAACTGGGGGCGGCGCTACTCGCTGTGGGTGTTCAACTTCGGGCTCGCCTGCTGCGCCATCGAGTTCATCGCCACCTCCATGGGGCGGCACGACTTCATGCGGCTCGGGGTCATCCCGTTCGCGCACGGGCCGCGGCAGGCCGATCTCATGGTCGTTTCCGGCACCGTCACCGACAAGATGGCGCCCGCGGTCAAGCGGCTCTACGACCAGATGCCCGAGCCGAAGTACGTCATCAGCTTCGGCGCCTGCTCCAACTGCGGCGGGCCGTACTGGGACTCGTACTCGGTGACCAAGGGCGTCGACCAGATCATCCCCGTGGACGTGTACGTGCCCGGCTGTCCGCCGCGGCCCGAGGCGCTGCTGCACGGGATCATGCGGCTGCAGGAGAAGATCGCCGGGGAGCAGGCCGGGCTCGGCGGCACCCCGCGGCCCGACGTCAAGGCGCTGACGGCGCCGCCGGTGAAGAAGTGATAGGCGAAGTCTCCGAGAGCGGCGGCGGCCGGTTCGCCCGCCCCACCTATGACGTGCCCGCCGACGGCTGGGCCGAGGCGATCGAGACGGCCAAGGGCGAAGGGTACGACTACTTCGACTGGCTCTCCGCGGTCGACGAGCTGCCCGGCGGCTTCATGGTCGTCGTGCACCTGTGGTCCATCGCGCAGAAGAAGGGCGTCCTGATCCGGGCCGAGATCCCGCGGTCGGCGCCGGCCATCGCGAGCATCGTCGGCATCTACGCGGGCGCGGCCTGGCACGAGCGGGAAACGCACGAGATGTTCGGCATCGGGTTCACCGGGCACGGCGAGCTCAAGCCCCTCCTGCTCCCCGAGGAGTTCGAGGGCAACCCGCTGCGCAAGGAGTTCGTGCTCGCCAGCCGGGTCGCCAAGCCGTGGCCGGGCGCGAAGGAGCCGGGCGAGAGCGAGCACACGGTGAGCAAGCGGGCGCCGATGCGGCCGCCCGGGGTTCCGGATCCCAACGAATGGCCGAAATGATGCCGGTCTGGCTGGATGTCGCGATCCGCGTCGTCGGGGTCGTCATCGCGTTCCTCACCCTGCCGCTCATCGTCGGGCAGGCCGAGCACAAGGTCATGGCCCACATGCAGGGCCGCCTCGGGCCCATGTACGCCGGCGCCTTCCATGGCTGGGCGCAGCTCGTCGCCGACGGCGTGAAGTTCGTGCAGAAGGAGGACATCACCCCGCGGGCGGCCGACCGGGCGGTGTTCCGCCTCGCGCCGGTGGTCGCGCTGCTGCCGTACCTCGTCGTCCTGCTCGTCATCCCGCTCGGCCCGCACGGGCTGGTCGCGCAGAAGCTCGACATCGGGCTGTTCCTCGTGCTCGCGGTGGTCGGCGTCGGGGTGGTCGCCGTGCTGATGGCGGCGTGGTCGAGCGCGAACAAGTACGCCCTGCTCGGCGGCCTGCGCGCGGCGGCCCAGCTGCTCGGGTACGAGCTGCCGTTCATCCTGAGCGCGCTGTCGGTCGCGATGGCCGCGGGCACCCTGTCGCTGTCCGGGATCGTCGAGGCCTGGCGGCCCTGGTGGCTGCTGTGGCAGCTGCCGGCGATGCTGATCTTCTTCACCGCCGGGCTGGCCGAGATCCGCCGGCCCCCGTTCGACATGCCGATCGCCGACTCCGAGCTGGTGTTCGGCTACATGACCGAGTACACCGGTCTGCGTTTCGCCTTCTTCCTGCTGGCGGAGTACGTCGGGATCGTCGTCATCGCCGCCCTCACGACGGTGCTGTTCCTCGGCGGCTGGAAGGGCCCGTTCGGCCTCGACGCGCAGCTGGGCTGGGCCTGGACGCTGATCAAGGTGTTCGCGGTGGCGTTCGTGGTGATCTGGGTGCGCGTGTCCTACCCGCGGCTGCGCGAGGACCAGCTCCAGCGCCTGTGCTGGCTCGTGCTGGTCCCCGCCGCGCTGGCCCAGCTCGTGCTCACGGCCGCCGTGAAGGTCGCTGCAGGAGACTGAGAAAAGCCACGAGCAGCTTCTCTCGTACCGGTGGAGCCGCGGCGTCCAGCAGTGAGTTCACGGCCGCCATGCGCTCCGGCAGGCCCCCGCCCGCGCCCAGCCCCAGCGCCGCGGCGAGCTGCTCGACCGGCGCGGTCCCGAGCAGTTCCAGGACGCCGTCGGGCAGCTCGACCGGGCCGTGCGCGCGGGCGGCGGCGACCGCGGCGGTCAGGTCGGCCTCGAACTCGCCGACCCTCGGCGCCACGGCGGCGGTGACCGTCAGGTGTACCGAGGCCGGGATGTCCCCGTGCCGGAACTGCGGCTGCGTGTGCCAGCCGCGCGCGGCGAGCTCGTCGGCGAGCACGAACAGGTCGACGCCCGAGGACATGAAGGCAACGACCGTCGACTCCCGCGGTACCACCGAAAAGTCTTCGATCTTCGAAACGGCATCCGCGATCGCCCGGGTGGCGTCCCGCGCCTTCGCGGCCAGCGCCAGGTAGCCGTCGTCGCCGATGTGGCGCAGGGTGGCCCACGCCGCGGCGATCGGGCCGCCGGAGCGCGTCGACGAGATGACCGGGTTGACCATGGTGTACCCGGGCCAGTCGGCATAGCCGAAGTACTGCGACAGGCGCAGCGACTCGTCGCGGTGCAGCAGTACCGACACGCCCTTGGGCGCGTAGGCGTACTTGTGCAGGTCGACCGAGATGCTGGTGACGCCCGGCACCGACAGGTCGAACGGCGGGACGGGCTCGCCCAGCCGGCGCAGGTACGGCAGCGTCCAGCCGCCGAAGCACGCGTCCACGTGGCAGCGCACCCCCGCGGCCCGGGCCGCCGCCGCGATCGGCTCGACGGGGTCGATCAGCCCGTGCGCGTACGACGGCGCCGAGCAGGCCACGAGCACCGTCTCCGGGGTGATGGCGGCCGCGACCGCCGCCGGGTCCACCCGCAGCGACACCGGGTCGACGGGCACGGTGTCGAGCTCGACCCGCAGGTAGGCCGCGGCCTTGGCCAGCGCCGCGTGCGCCGAGACCGGCATGACCAGCCGCGGGTGCCCGACGTCCGGCCGCCCGTCCCGGGCCGCCTTCACGGCCAGGATCAATGATTCGGTACCGCCTGAGGTGACGCTGCCGACGGTGTGTTCGTCGCCGCCGAGCACCTGCGCCGCCGCCCCGACGAGGTCGTTCTCCATCGCCAGCAGCGACGGGAACGCGGTCGGGTCGAGCCCGTTGACGTGCGAGGCCAGCGCGTGCGCGGCTGCGGCGAGGTCGTCGAGGCCGGCCAGGCCCGGGTCGTACACGTAGGCGAACAGCCGCCCGCCGTGCGTCGGCAGGTCGTGCTCGCGCAGCCGCTGGAGCTCCGCGAGCACATCCCGGGCCGGAATGCCCTGCTCAGGCAGTGCGCTCAAGTGCCTCACCCTCCCGCGACAATCGCTCTTCGTCGAGGTCATAGCCTCGCAGAGTGAACAACGCCAATACGACGACGACTGCGGGTACCACCGTGAAGCCCAGCAGCACGCCGAGCTTCGCGGTGTCCGTCTGGGCCGCGGCGGTGCCGGAGTCGCTGGAGACGTACCCGAACCCGGCCAGGAGGAGCGCGAAGATCCCGGGCCCGAGCGCCAGCCCGAACGTCTCGCCGGCCGTCCACAGCCCGGTGAACACGCCGGCCTGGCGCCGGCCGGTGCGCGCGGCGTCGAACGCGATGCAGTCGGGGAGCATGGCCAGCCCGAAGACCTGCTGGCCGGCGTACCCGCACCCGACCAGCCCGGTGAGCACGTACACGGCCGCGTTGGGCAGGACCGGCGCCAGCCCGATGAGGGCCGCGGCGCCGGCGAAGATGAGGGAGGCCAGGACGTACGCGCGCAGCTTGCCGATCCGGGCGCCGGCCCGCGACCAGAGCGGCATCACGAGCAGGGCCGGCCCGACGAAGCAGGCGAAGAGCACGGTGGACCCGGTGTCGGGGTCGGCGAGGATCTGGGTCGCGAAGTAGCTGACCCCGGCGAGCATGGTGGCGATCCCGGCGGCCTGGATGATGAAGCAGATGAGCAGCCGGGTGAACGCTTTGTTGCTCCTTGCCGTCCGGAGCTGCGCCCCCAGGCTCGCTTCGCTTTCGAGGACTTTGCCGGTGGGCGCTTTCCGGGTGCCGAGAAAGCTGCCGAGGGTACCGACGACGATGAGCGCCGCCACGAAGACGCCCATGGCGCGGTGGCCCGGAATCCCGTCGCCGAACTGCTTGGTGACCACGGGGGCCAGCGCCCCCGACACGAGGATGGCGACCGCGAGCAGCGCGACGCGCCAGGTCATCAGCCGGGTCCGCTCGCTGTAGTCGTCGGTCATCTCGGCGGGCATCGCGACGTACGGCACCTGATAGAACGCGTACGCGGTGGCCGTGGCGAGAAACGTCAGCGCGACATATACGCCGCTTTTTATTGGTGCGGCGAAAATCGCCGCGAACAGGACGGCCACGGCGAGTCCGGCCCCGAGCAGAAATGGTCGGCGAGCGCCCCAGCGAGTGCGGGTACGATCAGAAATCCGCCCGGCAACCGGGTTGATCAGCACGTCCCATGCCTTTGGCGCCAGCACGAGCAGCCCGGCCACCCCGGCCGCGACGCCCAGGGTGTCGGTGAGATAGGGCAGAAGCAGCAAACCGGGCACGGTGCCGAACGCACCAGTGACGAGCGAGCCGAGTGCGTATCCCGCCCGCACGCGACCGGGCAGTGACTCCGACGGGTGGTTCATGGTCCACGGATGCTACCGCGAGAATTCTTCATGGAAAGCCCCCGCGGGTGTCGCCGCGGGACATCCCGCCACCACGGAGGTGGGACTGCGGGTGCTGGAGGACGGCGGCTCGGCCGCCGACGCCGGCGTGGCCGCGATGCTCGCCGGCTGCGTGGCCGAGAGCGTGCTGACCGGCATCGCGGGCGGCGGCTTCGCCACGTTCTACGAGGCGGCGACGGGCACGACGACGTGCCTCGACTTCTTCTGCGCGGTGCCGGGCCTGGAGGCCACCCGCCCCGCGGCGCCGATGGAGCCGATCGCCGTGGCGTTCGGCGGGGTCCCGCAGCGGTACGAGATCGGCGCCTCGAGCGTGGGCGTGCCCGGCGTTCCGGCGGGCGCCGGCGCCATCCACGCCCGCTGGGGCCGCCTGCCCTGGCCTCGCGTCGTGGCGCCCGCGGTGTCGCTGGCCCGCTCCGGCACGCTGCTGCCCCAGCCGCACGCCGCGACCCTGGCCTCGCTGGCCCCGGCGATGCTGCCGGGCCTGGGCGCGCAGGTGTACGCCCCCACGGGCCGCCTCCTCACCGGGGGCGACCTGCTCTACCACCCGGGCCTGGACCGGGCGCTGGCCATCCTGGCCGACGACGGCCCGGCGGCCTTCTACACCGGCGAGGTGGGCCGGCGGATGGTGTCCGCGGTCGCGTCCGGCGGCGGCGTCCTGACCGCGACGGACCTGGCGTCGTACCGAGTCCTGAGCCAGCCGGTGGCCACGGCCCCGCTGGCCGGCCTGACGGTCGCGGCCCGCCCGGACCTCAACGACTTCATCGTGACCCTGGGCGCGTTACCCGACCTGGTCGGCCTGCCCCGCCCGGCGCGGGCGGTGGCGCTGGCCGAGGCCTTGCGCGCGTACGGCACCCAGCGCCTGGGCGACACGACGAACATCTCGGTCGTCGACGGCGACGGCAACGCCTGCGTGATCACCCTGACCCTGGGCATCGGCTCGGGCGTCTGGCTGGACGGCCTGGGCATCCACCTGAACTCGATGCTGGGCGAGGGCGAGCTGATCCGCCCCGGCACCCTGCCGGGCGAGCGCATGGCCTCGTGCATGTGCCCGACCGTCGTGACGGCCCCGGACGGCCCCTTACTCCTGGCCATCGGCTCCGCGGGCGCGACCCGAATCCGCACGGCCCTGCTGCACGCCCTCATCAACACCGTGATCGACGACCACGACACGGCGACGGCGATCAGCCGCCCGCGCTTCCACGTCGTTTCGGACCTCGTCCACGCGGAGCCGGGGTATCCGGAGGATGAGCTCGAGGCGCTGCAGGAGGCGGGGTACAAGATTCAGCGCTGGGACAGGACGGACCATTACTTCGGCGGGGTGAGCGCAGTGGGCGTGGCGGGCGCCGGGGGCGACCCGCGGCGGGGCGGGATCGGCCGCCTGCTGACATAATGCAGAAGGGCCCGTCAACAAGGTTTCCCCTGGTGAAAGGCCCTTCAGACTTGCCGGTGGCGGGTAGAGGATTCGAACCTCTGTAGCTTTCGCGACGGATTTACAGTCCGCTCCCATTGGCCGCTCGGGCAACCCGCCTGGCGGAAGCCAGAATAGCGGTAGGCCCCGGGGGCAATGCAAACGGGTACCCTCGGCACGCCCACAACCGTCTTTCGCGCGCAGTAACAGGGAGCGTCTGCCATGGCTTCGGCACCCTCGTTCGACATCGTCAGCAAGGTCGACCGGCAGGAGGTCGACAACGCGCTCAACCAGGCCGAGAAGGAGCTGGCTCAGCGGTTCGACTTCCGCGGCACCGGCGCTGAGATCAAGTGGGCCGGGGAGGAGACCGTCGCCCTCCAGGCGGAGACCGAGGAGCGCGTCGCCGCGGCCCTCGAGGTCTTCAAGGAGAAGCTGGTCAAGCGCAACATCTCGCTCAAGTCGCTCGACGCGGGGGAGCCCCGCGCGTCCGGCAAGACCTACAAGATCGACGCCAAGATCGTCCAGGGGATCGAGGCCGACAAGGCCAAGGCGATCTCGAAGAAGATCCGCGACGAGGGTCCGAAGGGCGTGCAGGCCCAGATCCAGGGCGACCAGCTGCGCGTGACCGGCAAGAAGCGGGACGACCTCCAGGCCGTCATCGCCCTGCTCAAGCAGGAGGACTTCGGCATCGCCCTGCAGTTCACCAACTACCGCTGACCCACGTCCGGGGCTGGTTCGCGCGTCGAGCCGGCCCCGGCGCGGACGTCTAGCGGCGCTTGCTGCGGTTCACGATCGTGATCGTGACGACGCCGGCGATCACGGCCATCACCAACAGACAGCACAGCAGCACTTCCCACGGCCGGATTGCACCCATGACCGCGCAGCCTAGCCGAGCGGCCGCTCCTGTGTTGACCCGTCTCGATCGAAGAGACCACGAAGGTCGTCGCCGGAGGAGCGGACGAGCACGAAGCTGTCCGTGTGGCGGATCTCGATGTCGCGCTCGCCGGCCTCATCGGGGTCGGTCAGCACGACGTGGAGCGTCTGAGCCATGGCTGCGGACCCTACACGGCGGCCTGATTCTCATCGCTCGAACGAGTGACGGACGGCGCGACCACGGCGCTCGAGTCAACAACCCGCGGCGCGGGCGCCACCACGGCGCCCGCCGCGACCGCGGCCCCGGCCAGCAGAAACGCCCAGACGACCCCGCCCGGCCGGTCGACCACGAGGCCGGTCACCGCGACCCCGGCCGCACTGGCGCCGATCGAGACCGTGACCAGCCAGGTGTACGCCTCCGTCAGCATCGACCGCGGCACGACCTGCCCGACCATGGAGTTCTGGACGGTCAGCGCGGGCGCGATCGTCGCCCCGCCGAGCAGCAGCGCCAGCCCCAGCGCGAGCGCATTGGGCATCGCGGCGAGGACGGCCAGGCTGGCCGCGACCCCCACGAGCAGCCACCGCAGCCGTACGCCGGGCCGGGGCCGGACGCCGAACCACACGCCGGCGACCGCGCTGCCGATGCTCCACACGCCGAGCAGGACGCCGCCGGCGCTCTGCGGGTCGTCGGCGACGTAGGCGGTCGCGTACGCGGGCACCGCCACCCCGGTCCCGCCGAACGCGAACCCGATCCCGCACGCCGTCACGAGCAGCGCCGCGAACCCCGGCACGCGCAGGGGCCCGAGCCCGCGCGCCGGCACGTGCCCCTCGGGCCGCCGCCAGGAGCGGATCGCCCGCCCGCGCGCGACGACCAGCGTGCCCACGAGCGTCACGGCGGCCGCGCCCGCGAGCGCGACGGCCGGCTGCCACAGCGCAACGCACAGCGCGACGAGCATCGGCCCGATCACGAACACGAGCTCGAACAGCGCGGTCTCGGCCGCGAGCGCCGTCACGCGCACGTCGGGCTCATCGGCGGTCATCGCGTTCCAGGTGCCCCGCACGGCCGCCGTGAGCGGCGGAAACGTCACGCCCGCGAGCACCGCCGCGGCGAGCACGACCCCGAGCGGGAGATCCCGCAGCCCAGCAAAGATCAAAAAGACCAGGCTGCAGGGGTACGTCAAGCCGGTCATCAAGAGCACCGGCGCCGGCCCGATCCGATCGGCCAGCCGCCCCACCAGCGGACTCGCGGCGGCGCTCGCGACCGCGTACACCGAGCAGGCGAGCGCCGCCTGCGCGTACCGCCCATGCGCCTGCTCGAGCAGCAGGAGCAGCGCGAGCGAAACCATCCCGATGCCGAGCCGGGCGAACACGCCCACGACGAGCAGCACGGGCGCGCCGGGAAGCCGCCACACGGCCATGTACTGCCGCACGGCAGACCTCGATCCGATCTCTGAACAGCAAAGCCCGCCGATCGTACGGCGACCCGGCCCCCGTTTCCGCTGTGATAACGGCAACGACCGGCGGCTCGGTCGGCCGCCGGTCGTCGTCAGGGCTGGTTACTACTACCGGTGCAGGGCCACGCCGGCCATCTGCTCCAGGCGCGCCACCCGCTCCTCCATCGGCGGGTGCGTCGAGAACAGCGACGCGATGCCCCCACGCTTGAGCGGGTTGTCGATCATCAGGTGCGCCTGGCTGGCCAGCTGCCCGTCGGCCGGCAGCGGCAGCGCCTGCGTGCCCCGGTGGATCTTCCGCAGCGCGCTCGCGAGCGCCAGCGGGTCCCCGGTGAGCCGCGCCCCGGACTCGTCCGCCTCGTACTCCCGGCTCCGGCTGATCGCCAGCTGGATCACGGTCGCGGCGAGCGGCCCGAGGATCATCATGAGCAGCAGCCCACCGATGCCCGGCCCGTCCTCGTCGTCGTTCGACCCGCCGAGCGGCAGGAAGATCGCCAGCTGGGCGAGCATGGTGATCATTCCACCCAGCGCCCCGGCCACGCTCGAGATCAAAATATCCCGGTTGTACACGTGTGAGAGCTCGTGCCCGATCACGCCCCGCAGTTCACGCGGCGTGAGCGTGTCGAGAATGCCCGCGGTGACCGCCACGGCCGCGTTCTGCGGGTTGCGCCCGGTCGCGAAGGCATTCGGCTGCCGGGTCGGACTGATGTAGAGCCGCGGCATGGGCTGCCCGGCCGACGTCGCCAGCTCCCGCACCATCGAGTACAGCTGCGGCGCCTGCGCCTCGGTGACCGGCTGCGCATTCATCGCGCGGAGCGCAATCTTGTCCGAGTAGAAATAGCTGAACGCGTTCATGCCCAACGACAGGAACACGGCGATCACGAGGCCACCGCTACCGCCGAGCCAGTAGCCGACAAGCAGAATGAGCGAGGTCAGCAGCCCAAGGAGGGCCGCCGTCTTCACACCGTTGAAATGCCTGTGCTGCATGCCACCTACAACAGCGCGACTCCCCGTACCCCTTCCCAACGCACGCTGTGAGCTAGCTGAAAACTTCACCGCCCGGACGACACTTATTCCCACACGCCCCGCACAGACTCCCCACGCAGACGACCCCCTGCACGGACTCCCCGCGCCGCCTACCCGAACGTCCCGGCGGCCCGCATCACCAACTCCGGCCCGAACCCGACCAGCACCGCCACCACCGCCGCAACCCCCACAGAAGTCGCGACCGCCCACGGCACCCGAGCCCGCAGCGCCACCACCTCACCCGCCTCCTCCGAGGGGGTGAAGAACGTAGCGCCCACCCGGACGTAGTACGCCAACCCGATCACCGCGTTCACCGCCACCACGATCGCCAGCCAGGTGGCGTCCCCACCGAGCAGCGACCGGACCACCGCCACCTTCGCGAACAGCCCCGCCAGCCCCGGCGGCAGCCCCGCGAGCCCGGCCAGGGCCAGCACCAGGACGGCGGTCAGCCAGGGCGAGCGCCGCGCCAGCCCCCGGTAGTCGGCGATCCTCCCGCCGTCGCCCGCCCCGCGGACCGCGACCAGCGCCCCGAACGCGGCGAACTCGAGCACGACGTAGAAGAAGGCGTACCCGATCACGGCCGCCACCAGCAGCGGCGTCACCTCGTCGGCGGCGATCAGGGCCCCGAGCGGCGCCAGCAGATAACCGGCCTGCGCCACCGAGGACCAGGCGAGCAGCCGCACCATCCGCCGCTGCCGCAGCGCCACCAGGTTGCCGACCGTCATGCTCAGCGTCGCCAGCACCGCGAGCGTCAGCCCCGACGTCGACAGCACCGGCCGCGCCGCCGAGACCCCGACGAGCAGCAGCGCGACGACGCCGCCCAGCTTGGAGGCGGTCGACAGATACGCGGCGACCGGCAGCGGCGCCCCGTCGTACGTCGCGGGCGCCCACGCGTGCGCCGGCACCGCCGCGACCTTGAACCCGAGCCCGACCAGCAGCAGCACCACGCCGACCTTGAGCAGCGCCCCGGTCGCCGCGACCGGCGCGCCGACCTCCGCCGACTGCCCGGCCAGGTGCGCCGGCCCGGCCGCGATGTCCGAGAAGTGCACCCCGCCGGTCGCCGTGAAGACCAGCGCGGCCCCGAGCAGCGCCACCGCCGTCGACACGACGCTCACCACAAAGAACGTGACCGCCGCCGTTCCGCCCTCTCGGGCCCCGCGCCGCAGCCCCACCAGCATGTACAGCGGAAGGGTCAGCGTCTCCAGGGCCACGATCAGCGTGATCAGGTCGCGCGCGCCGCCCAGCACCACGGCCCCGGCGAGCGAGCAGGCCAGCAGGAAGCAGTACTCGCCGACCGGCACCTCGCCGGTCCGCAGCAGCGGCACGGACAGCGCGAGCGCCCCGAGCGCGAGCGCGGCGAACACGCCGGCGACGATCGCCGCCGCCGGGTCGAGCACGAGCGAGCACTGGTCGGGCCCGACGCAGAACGCGGTCCGCCGCTCACCCCCGGCCCCGACCGCGATCGCCGCGGCCATGACCCCGGCCATCCCGAGCGCGGTGACCCCCATGACGGGCCCGCGCCGCCCCGGCACGATCAGATCCACGAGCAGTGCGAGCACCGCGGTGCCCGCCGCCACGTACGCGGGGATCAGCGCCACCTGGTCGATCCTCATCGCCCGAACACCCCCGCGAGCGCCTCGACCGCCGCATTGGACCAGCCCAGCGCCAGCGCCGGAGCCACACCCACGACGAGCGTGAGCAAGACCAGCGGCGCCCAGGCGACCAGCTCACCGGCGGTCAGCCGCGCCAAGATCCGCGCGCCGGCCGGCGTGGCGCTCCCGCCTCCCGCGAGCGCGGGCACGGGTGCGGGCGTGGACGGTGGCAGCGGCCGGGCGAGGGCGGCGACGTCGGGCGTGGCCGCGCCGTGGGTGACCCGGCGCAGCAGCCGCAGGAAGTACGCCGCCGCGAGCGCCGCCCCCGCCGCGGCCAGCACGCCGAGCGTCGTCCACAGCGGCCCGCCCCGCTGGAAGGCGGCCACCACCGCGAACGCCTCGCCCCAGAAGCCCGCGAGGCCCGGCAGGCCGAGCGAGGCGATCGCCGCGAAGGCCAGCACCCCGCTCAGGGCCGGGGCCGTCTCGCGCAGGCCGCCCAGGCGGGCGAGGTCGCCGGTGTGGGTGCGGTCCTTGATCCCGCCGGCGACGAAGAACAGCAGCCCGGTGACGAGCCCGTGCGCGATGTTGCCGATGAGCGCCGCCTGCATGCCAGTGGCGGTCAGCGTGGCCACGCCCAGCAGGACGAAGCCCATATGACCCACGGAGGAGTACGCGATGAGCCGCTTCAGCTCCGTCTGCGCCAGGCAGATCAGGCCGCCCGCGAGGATCGCCGCTGTGGCGAGGACCCCGAGCACGGGCGCGCTGCGGGCCGCGCCGTCGGGCGCCACCCCCACGGCGACCCGCAGCAGCCCGTACGTGCCCATCTTCAGCAGCACCCCGGCCAGGATCACCGATCCGACCGTCGGCGCCTCGGTGTGCGCGGCCGGCAGCCAGGTGTGCAGCGGCCAGAGCGGGCTCTTGACCGCGAACGCGACCGCCAGCAGCACGAACGCCAGCAGCTGCATGCCCGCGGACATCGGCCGCACCGCCGGGTCGGACAGCGCCACCAGGTCGCCGGTGCCGGACGCCGACACCACCACGAACACGCCGACGAGCAGCAGCACCGAGCCCAGCAGGGTGTACAGCACGAACTTCCGCGCCGCCCGCCGCCGCTCGGCCCCGCCCCAGACCGCGATCACCGCATACATGGGCAGGAGCACGACCTCGAAGAACACGAAGAACAGCACCAGGTCGAGGGCCAGGAACACCCCGGTGATGCCGGCCTGCAGCACCAGCAGCAGCGACACGAGCAGCCGCCCGCGCCCCGGCTCCGGCACCCGCCACAGGCAGTAGGCGCAGCAGAGGACCGTCAGCAGCGCGGTCAGCGCGACCAGCGGATAGGAGATGCCGTCGACGCCGATGTGGAAGCGCAGGCTCAGCGTCGGCGCCCAGGGCGCGTCGATCTCGGCGAACGGCTCGATGCGCCGCACCCCCGGCGTGTCCGTGCGCGCCAGCCCGAGCGCGACGACGACCCCGGCCGTGGCCGCGGCGAACACGGTCCCGCCGACCCGCCCGGCCCGGTCGAGCCGGGCCGGCATCGCGGCCGCGAACAGCGCCCCGATCGCCGGCAACAGCAGCGCCGCGAGCAACAGCGTCTGCGCGGAGCTCATCGGCCCACCCCCAGCGCCACGACGATCACGGCGGCGAGCACCACGCCGCCGGCCAGCACCGCGGTCGCCGCCCGGGGCAGCGCGGCGGTGTGCGCGCGGGCGAGCAGCCCGCCGAGCCCACCGGCGCCGGACCCGACCCCGTCGACCGCCCCGTCCACGAGGCCCTCGTCGCCGCGGCGGGCCAGCCGGGCCAGCGCCGCGACCGGCCGGGTGACGAGCGCGTCCTGTACCGCATCCAGATAAAAGGCATTGGCCAGCAGCCGCCCGAGCGCCGTGTCGGGCAGCGCGGCGGCCGGGTCGCGGCGCCAGGCGAGCAGCGCCCCGGCGGCCAGCAGCACCAGCGCGACGAGCGTCATCCAGCCCAGGTGGGCGACCCGTTCGTCGGCCCCGAGCCGTTCGCCGAACCCGGGCGCCAGCCCGGCCAGGCCGAGCAGCGCCGCCGGCACGGCCAGGACCAGCAGCGGCCCCCGCATCGCCCACGGCGGCTCGTGCCCGGCCTCGGCCGCGGCCGTGCGCGGCGCACCGAAGAACGTGCGGCGCCAGAGCCGCACCACGTAGGCCGCGGTCAGCGCCACCGTCAGCGCCGCCGAGCCGAGCACGATCCACGCGACCCCGCGCGGCACCGGCCCGGCCCCGGTCGTCGCCTCCAGGATCGCGTCCTTGCTCCAGAACCCGGCCAGCGGCGGCACCCCGGCCAGCGCCCCGAGCCCGATCGTCATGGTCCAGAACGTCACCGGCATGCGGCCCCGCAACCCGCCCATTGCCGACATCAGGTTGCCGCCGACCGCGTGGATCACCGACCCGGCCGCGAGGAACAGCAGCGCCTTGAACGCCGCGTGCGTGAGCAGGTGGAACAGCGCCGCCGAGGGCGCACCGACCGCGAGCGCGCCGGTCATGTACCCCAGCTGGCTCACCGTCGACCAGGCGAGCACCCGCTTGATGTCGTCCTGCCCGAGCGCACTGAGCGCACCGAGCAGCATGGTCACCGAGGCCATGACCGCGAGCACGACCAGCGCCGCCGTCGAGCGCTCGAACAGCGGGTACAGCCGGGCGACCACGTAGACCCCCGCCGCCACCATCGTCGCGGCGTGGATCAGCGCGGAGATCGGCGTCGGGCCGGCCATCGCGTCGGGCAGCCAGGTGTGCAGCGGGAACTGGGCGCTCTTGCCCGCCACCCCGGCCAGCAGCAGCACGCACGCCGCGGTAAGCGTCCCGCCGGAGATCGCCCCCGACCCGGCCGCCGCGAACACGTCGGCGATCCGGAAGCTGTGCGCGTGCAGCCCCAGCACCACGATCCCGAGCAGGAAGCCGACGTCGCCGACCCGCGTCACCAGGAACGCCTTGACCGCGGCCCGCGGAGCCTCGGGTAACCGCCGGTCGTGCCCGATGAGCAGGTAGGAGCAGATGCCCATGACCTCCCACCCCACCAGCAGCGCGATGAGGTGCCCGGACACGACCACCAGCAGCATCGCCCCGGTGAACAGGCTCACCTGCGCCGCGTAGGGCGCGTAACGCTCGTCGTCGTGCAGATAGGCGACGGAGTAGACCTGAACGCAGAGCGCGACCACCCCGACGGCGATCGCGACCAGCCCCGCCGGCCCGTCCAGCCACGTCCCGAACGTCACCGTGACCCGCCCGAACTCGGCGACCGTCACACCCGCGTCGGCACCGCGCACGCCGCGCAGCGCCACGGCGATCGCGCACCCGAGCGCGACGAAGGCCCCGCCAACCCCCAGAAGAACGGAAAGACCCCGCATCCGGTACCGCAGCAGCAGCCCCGCCAGCCCGGCTCCAACGGGCACGGCCGGCAGCGTGGCCCCCAGCACGTCGACGCTCACCGAGCCACCTCCGTTCCGCCCGAGCCGGTTCCGTCCAGCCCTTCATCGGATCGAGTGCCCTGATCGGTTCTCGTCTCGCCGAGCGGGAGGTCGTCGACGACGACCGTGCGGCTCAGGCGGTACAACTGCAAAATCAGGGCGAGGCCGACGCCGATCTCCGCGGCCGCCAGCACGATCACGAAGAGTGTGAAGGACTGCCCGGCGCGCGGCACCGCGGCGCGGATGGTCGCGTCCGCGGTCACGAAGACCAGGTTGACCGCGTTGAGCATGAGCTCGACGGCCATCAGGACCAGGACGGCGTTGCGGCGCACCAGCACGCCGTAGACCCCGATGCCGAACAGCAGGGCCGCGATGGTGAACGGCAGCACGGGGTGCATCAGCCGCGCCCCCGCTCCGATGACACGCGGGCGCCGATGTCCGGGCGGGACACCACGATCGCGCCGACCAGGGCCGCCAGCAGCAGAACCGACACCAGCTCGAACGGCAGCACCCAGGTGCGGAACAGGGCCGCGCCCAGGCGCTCGGCGGTGCCGGGCTCGGGCATCGCGACCCGCGTCCACCGGAACGCGTCGATGAGCAGCGCGGCGAGCCCGGCTCCGGCCCCGGCGCCGACGAGGGCCCCGGGCCATCGGACCCGGTCGAGGTCGTCGCTGGCGCCGATCGGTGCGCGGGTGAGCATCACCGCGAAGAGCAGGAGCACCACGACCGCGCCGACGTACACCAGCACCTGGACCCAGGCGACGAGCTCGGCGGTCAGCACGAGATAGAGGCCGGCGATCGCGCCCAGGGCGACGACGAGCCAGAGCCCGGCCCGCACGACGTGCCGGGTGGTCACCACCAGCAGGCCGGCGCCCAGCGCCACCGCGCCGAGCGCCAGCGTGAGCACGTCGGCCACGGTCATCGCTGCGCCACCCTCATGGCCGACATCCTGCCACCCGGGTATGACAGGAATCGACCGCCGGGCCGTGCATCGAGTGCGCTACCGGGCGGCGCGCTTCGCGGCGGCCGTCTGCTCCTTGGCCGGCTCGCCGCGGTGGTCGTGCGCGGGCGGCGCCGGGACGGTGGGCACCCACTCCTCGAGCCGGTCCTTCTCGTGCAGCAGGTCGCGGATGTCGTGCTCGGCGTACTCGAACTCCGGCGACCAGTGCAGCGCGTCGAACGGGCAGACCTCGATGCAGATCCCGCAGTACATGCAGAGCGAGAAGTCGATCGCGAACCGGTCGAGGACGTTGCGCTGGCGGGCCCGCGCGGCCCCGGGGACCAGGACCTCTTCCTTGTGCGAGTCGATGTAGATGCACCAGTCCGGGCACTCCCGCGCGCACAGCATGCACACCGTGCAGTTCTCCTCCAGCAGCGCGATCACGCCGCGGGAGCGGGGCGGGAGGTCGGGTTCGACGTCCGGGTACTGCTGGGTGTGCGAGCGCTTGGTCATCGTGCCCAGCGTGACGGCCAGTCCCTTGGCGAGACCCTTCCCCGGAAACTCCACGTTCGGAAGGTAACACCGGACCCGGAAGGGTGGCGGCGATCGCCGGGGGCAAAAAATGTCGTACACCTGTTCTAAGATATCCCCATGAACGAGCGACGGTGGTGGAACGGTAGCTGGGCGCGGCTCACGCGTCGTGACGTCTTCGTGCGCAACGCGGCCGACGGCCGGTGGCAGGTCGAGCTTCGCCGCGGCGGCCCGGAGGGGCGGGTGCGGACCCGGGCGTTCGGGTCCGAACGAGAGGCGGTCGAGTGGATCGAGGCCACGGTGGTCGGGGCGGAGCCCAGCTGGCGGGAGATCGTGGCGGCCCGGCCCAAGGTAAAGCGGAACAGCCGGCGGGGTGCGGTGAAGGCCGTGCCGAGTCCCGGCGGACGCGTCGCATAGAGATTGCATCGGGGGGACGGAAATGTCGGAGCAAGAGATGATCTGCCGGAGACGTCGGACTTGCGATAATTCGCGCGTGCCGAATGGGTGGACCGCGAAGTTCGTTCGGGTTGCTCAAGACCCTCGGAACGTCGAGGGGCGGGCCGGTCGGTTGACGGGACCTTGGGAGAACCGAGGTCCGTACGCCGCGGGGCAGTGCCGGAACGTCGGAGGGAGTTCGACGGAGGCCGACTCACGACGACGCCGAAACGTTGCCGGAAAGCTGCGACGAGTGAGCTGATATAGCCGGTTCGCCAGACCTGAAATCGGCCGAAAGGTCGATTCTTCCGCGCGGCCGCGTCATCTTGGCCCGCGCTCTGTTGGTCCTGACGTGGCTTGTGGCACGATCGTGGGTAACCAAACCGGGCCACGTGTCACAGCGATCGCATGGGAGTAACAGATGCGCGACAAGACGCTAGGCCGGTGGATTTTGCGGTTGGCGGTGACCATCGGAGCTGGAGCGGTGGTGTTAGGCGTTGGGACCGTTGCGGCCAACGCCGGAACTTCCATGAGCGGCCGAGCTGCAGTGCTGTCGACGACGATCACCGTGACCCACCAGGCCGATGCGCCGGCGCCGGCGGGCGAGCCGATGTACGTCACCGAGGACTGGTCCTGGGAGTGACCGGACCGTAGCCATCGCAACGGGCCGCAGTTGGGCCGTGACCGCGGCCGTTCGCGAATGGGGAGCCGGTGCCCGCACCAAAGACGCCGATCAAGCGCGATGACGCCTACGCCTGGCTGATCACCGGTCCGCTGTTCGTCATCGGCGCAGTGATGGCGCTGCCCGGCCTCTTGTCCGAACACTCAGTTCCGATCACGAAAAACATTCACTACGCGCCGCTGTTGCTGGCGTTCGCCGTTATCGCGGCGCACATGCAGTTCCGTCTGCACGTACGCCGGCAGGTCGTCGTGACCGGCATGAACGACCTGCCGATCCTGCTGGCGCTGTTCTACCTGTCGCCGGCGTTGGTGATCGCCATCCGGGTCGCGACCAGCCTGACCTGGAGCCTTTTCAACGGGCGGATGGCGCCGCACAAGATCGCGTTCAACGCCGTCAGCCACTTCGCCGGCGTTGCGGCCGCGAGCCTGGTCATCTTCTATGGACACCTCGGGTCCGCCGCCGACCCGCGCACCTGGCTGGTGCTGACGCTCGCCATCGTTGCGTGCAATCTCGTGAACCTCGCCGCGCTCGCCGGCGTCATGGCGATCGTGCAGGGTTTCGGGCACCTGCTGCAGTTCCTGCGCGCCGGCCTGCCGGGCCACGCCGTGATGAGCGTCTCCATCGTGCTCGGCCTCGTGATGATGCTGACGCTGGAGGCGAGCCCCTGGGCCAGCCTCCTGCTGATCTTCATCGGCATCCTGCTGGTGCTGGGCAACCGGGCCTACGCGCGGTTCCTGCGCCAGCATCGCAGCCTCATGGAGATGTACGGCCTCACCCGCGACATCGCCGGCACGAACCACGACGGCACGCTGCCTGACGTGCTGCTCGGCCGGGTCCGCGCGCTGCTGGTCGCCGACTCGGCGTCGCTGTGGCTGCCGAAGCAGGGCCGGCACCAGGAGGTGCTGCTCTCGGCGCGGTTCGACTACCCGGGCCTGCTCGACGCAGCGCCGACCCCGGACCTGTTCCGGGAGCTCGCGATGCGCACCGGGAGCACGATCGCGGCCGGTCCGCGCGACGGCGAGCCCGAGCTGCGCGCGGCGCTCTCGGAGGCGTCGGTCAAGGACGTCATCGTTGTGCCGCTGCGCTCCAGCGGTGTCACGATCGGCACCCTCGAGGTCGCCGGGCGCCTCGGCGAGCGGACCGAGTTCGGCCGCGACGACGTGCAGCTGATCGAGACGATAGCGGCGAACACCGGGGTCGCGGTCGAGAACAGCCGGCTCGTCGACCGGCTCCAGTTCGACGCCAACCACGACGCACTCACGGGCCTGGCCAACCGGCGCCGGATGCTCGAGGCGCTCGGCGAGGCGATGAGCGGGCGCGGACCGCGCGAGGTCGTGGCCGTGCTGCTCTTCGACGTGGTGGCGCTGCGCCAGGTCAACGACTCGCTCGGGCACGCGGCCGGCGACAAGGTGCTCGTCGAGGTCGCCCGGCGGCTCCGGGCACTCGCCCCGCAGGGCGCGCTCGTCGCCCGGGTCGGCGACGACGAGTTCGCGATCGAGCTGCGCACGGCCAGCTCCGACGCGGCCGCGACGGTCGCGGACACGTTACGCCAGGGCCTGCGCGACCCGATGGTGATCGACTCGCTGACCATAGACATCGACACGTACGTCGGCGTCTCGATCTACCCCGAGCACGGCACGGAGCCCGAGGAGCTGCTGCAGCGGGCGCACGTCGCCACCCACGTGGCGAAGTCGCGGGGGATCGTGCAGGTCTTCAACGCGGGCCTGCAGTCGCGCGCGGTCCGGCGCGTCGGGCTCGCGGCCGACCTGCGCACCGCCCTCGCCGGCGGCGAGCTCGAGGTGTACTTCCAGCCGAAGGTCGCCCTCACCGACCGCCGCCTCGTCGGCGTCGAATGCCTCGCGCGGTGGGAACACCCCGTGCACGGCCAGGTGGCGCCGCCCGACTTCGTGGCCGTCGCCGAGCACACCGGCCAGCTCGGCCGGCTCAACGGCGTGGTGCTGCGCGAGGGCATCCGGCGCGCCCGGGAGTGGGCCGACGCCGGCCGTCCGCTCGTCGTGGCCGTGAACCTTTCGGTCCGCACGCTGGGCGACTCCGACCTGCCGCTGCAGATCTCGGAGCTGCTCGACGAGCACGGCGTGCCCGCCGACCGGCTCATCCTGGAGATCGCCGAGGACGAGGGCCTCCTCGCCGGCGGCCGCGCCCTCTCGACCCTCACCCGCCTGCGCGACCTCGGCGTGCGGCTCTCCGTCGACGACTTCGGCGCCGGCCGCTCCTCGTTCGCGGACCTGAGCCGGCTGCCGGTCCAGGAGGTCAAGATCGACCGCACGTTCGTGCAGGGCATGGCGACCTCGCCCAGCGACCTCGCCATCGTGCGCACGATCGTGGACATGGCGCGCAACTTCGGCCTCGACGTGGTCGCCGAGGGCGTGGAGAGCGAGCTGACCCTGGGCCTGCTCGAGGACATGCGCTGTGACATGGGGCAGGGCTTCCTGTTCAGCCGCCCGCTGCCGTACGAGCGCTTCGAGTCGTGGCTGCAGGTCCAGACCGCGGAGGACTCGGCCGAGGCCCCGGCGGGCGAGGTCCGCTGGCTGCGCGCCGTGCCGTAGAAGAGATTCAGAGCTACCGCGACGTCCGTCGTGGTCCGGACCGTTACTCCCGTGGCCTCACCGTCCGTGGGTAGTTACGGCAGAGGGCGCTACGCGCCCCACGGTCCGCGGTGGCTAAGGGCGGCGGGCGCTGCGCGCCCCATGGTCCGTGGCGGTTAAGGCGGAGGGCGCTGCGCCCCACGGTCCGCGGGTAGCTGCGGCAGACGGTCCGTGGGCGGCTACGGCAGAGGGCGCTGTGCGCCCCATGGTCCGAGGGTGGCTGCGGCAGAGGGCGCTGTGCGCCGCATGGTCCGTGGCGGTTAAGGCGGAGGGCGCTGCGCCCCACGGTCCGCGGGTAGCTGCGGCAGAGACGGTCCGTGGGCGGCTACGGCAGAGGGCGCTGTGCGCCCCATGGTCCGCGGGTGGCTGCGGCAGAGGGCGCTGTGCGCCCCGAAAACGGCCCGCCGAAGCGCCCACGGACACCCGCCGACCCCGACGCCAGGAGACCGGTCGCAACGCCCAAAAAGCGCACCTGAGCTGGGGAAAGACCGAAAGTGGGTAAGTCGATTTCGTGCCCGGCCCGGGGCCGTGTACGCTTAGCGAGCGCGTGTGCGGGAACGTATGCGACGCGCCCCCTTAGCTCAGTCGGCAGAGCGTCTCCATGGTAAGGAGAAGGTCTACGGTTCGATTCCGTAAGGGGGCTCGAGACCGGGCTTGAGACATCGAGTCCGCCGCGGCGGTGTAGCTCAGATGGCAGAGCAAGCGGCTCATAATCGCTGTGTCGCCGGTTCAAGTCCGGCCACCGCTACAGAAGCACCACGGGACGCCCGATTGGGCGTCCATCTGTGTGAGCCGCTATGATGGTTCGCTGGATCTGTTTCCGCCCCACCTGAACGCTCTGAAGGAAGGCACTTCCGCCATGGCCAAGGCGACCGACGTTCGTCCGAAGATCACGCTGGCGTGCACGGAGTGCAAAGAGCGGAACTACATCACGAAGAAGAACCGCCGCAACGACCCGGACCGCATCGAGCTGAAGAAGTTCTGCCCGCGTGACGGCAAGCACACCGTCCACCGCGAGACCCGGTAGTCGCGGCCCCAAGCGCGACCATCGACGAAGCCCCGGCCGCTCGGCCGGGGCTTCGTCGCGTCCCGGGCCGGTAGCAGAGAACGCGGTGGGGAGTCAGGCCCGCGGCTGAGAAGGCGGTGGGACAGCCAGGCCGGCGGCCGGGAAGCGGTCGGAGAGCCAGGCCCGGCGGCCGGAAAGACGATGGATCAGCCACGCCGGCGGGCGAGAAGGCGGTGCAGGGGCGCGGCCGAGCGAGAGCCGGGTGCGGGATCCTGCGATACAGAGTGAGCCGGCGGGCGAAAGATGGCCGCCGAGGTAAGCCGAACCTGAATGAGTGCCGGCCGCGGAAGACGGACGGGCGTGTCACAGCGCCGGGCGCGGACATGGCGGCGAACGGGACGCCGAGCCGGGCCGGGAGACGGCGCCGGGTGGGACGCGATGCCCCCCCGCGGCCCGGCGCCGGACGTGGCGTGCCCCTGAGGGTGAGAAAGTTGCGTGCGGCAGGTGTCGATCGCAAAGGCGGCGGCCTGCGACCGGTGGTGCCGCGCGTTACCGGTAAATTTCAGGGTATGCCGTTGGATCAGTCGTTCATGGGCCGGGTTTACCCGCCGACCCCGCCGTACGAGGTAGGACGGGAGAAGATCCGTGAGTTCGCGGACGCGGTCTTCGCCGCCGACCCCGTGCACCGTGACCTCGCCGAGGCGCGGGCCCGGGGGTACAGCGACGTGATCGCCCCGCCCACGTTCGCGATCATCCTGAGCCAGAACGCCGGGCAGCAGCTCGTCGATGATCCCACGCTCGGCATGGACTACAGCCGGGTCGTGCACGGCGGGCAGACCTTCCGGTACGTGCGGCCCATCCAGGCCGGCGACCACCTCGTCACGGTGATGACCGTGGAGGAGATCACCAGCCGGGCCGGGCACGGGTTCCTGACCACTCGCCACGAGGTGGCGACGGTCGAGGGCGAGCCCGTGGTGACCGTCTGGACCCGGCTCGTCATCCGTGGGGAGGGCTGAACGATGCAGCCAGGCACCGAGTTCCCGGCCCAGACGTACCAGCTGACGCGGGCCACGCTGGTGCGCTACGCGGGCGCGTCCGGCGACTTCAACCCGATCCACTGGAGCGACCGCCAGGCGACCGCCGTCGGACTGCCCGGTGTCATCGCGCACGGCATGCTGACCATGGGTCTGGCGGGTCAGGCGGTGGCGTGCTGGGTGGGCGGTACCGCCGCAATCGTGGAATTTTCCACCCGGTTCGCCAACCCGGTCGTCGTGCCCGACGACGACAAGGGGACCGAGGTTGTGATCAGCGGCGTGGTGAAGAAGATCCATGAAGACGGCCTCGTGCAGATCGACGTGACCGCTACGTGCCAGGGGGACAAGGTGCTGGGTGCCGCGAAGGCACTCGTGCGCAACCACGAGGACAACCGGTAGAGGGGGGTGGTTGGGATATCCCGCCACCAACCCGTACACTGGTCCGCCGTGGGGTGAGCAACTCGACACCGGCCCGTCAGGGCCCGTCGGAGGGCATTCCTCACGAAGGGGTGTGGCGCAATTGGTAGCGCAGCGGTCTCCAAAACCGCAGGTTGCAGGTTCGAGTCCTGTCGCCCCTGCGCCGAAGGCCTGACCTGGGTCTGGTGCGCTCGGCCATACGGCCGGGTCGTCGACCACAGCGGTCACGGTTGGTCCGACCGCGTGCCACCGGCTCTCGCCGGTGTCTCGCGACTTGAACCGAACCGGTGGTCTACGGGTCCAAAAGGCCCGGGGTCTTGCTGCCGGCCGACACGGACCGAGCACTCGCGAGATCACGGAAGAGGGCGAAAGTGGCCGAACGCAGGCGACGCGGGACCAATCCCGCCGACGATCGCCGTGAAGAGGAGCTCAGCGCCGAGGACGCCGCCATCGAGGAAGAGTTCGCCGACGAGCTGGACGGCCTCGACACCGCGGACGACGTCGATGACGAGGTCGACGAGGACGATGACCTCGACGACGACGACGAGACCGCGAGCAAGAACGGTCGTTCCAAGGACAAGGTCAAGGACGCCAAGTCCGAGGACCTGAAGACCAAGGACGGCAAGAAGGTCAAGGTCAAAGAGGGCGGCTCGAACAACATCTTCGCGCGGCTCATCAACTTCATCCGCGAGGTCGTCGCCGAGCTGCGTAAAGTTATCTGGCCGACCCGCAAGGAGCTGACCACCTACACCCTCGTCGTGGTGGTGTTCGTGATCATCATGCTGGCCATCGTCGGCGGCCTCGACTTCGGCTTCGCCAAGCTCGTGCTCTGGTCCTTCGGCAACGGCAACGCCGACCAGTAACGGCGCTGGCAACGCCGGCCGGAAACGGCATCGGCGGCGCCGACCGAACCGGCGACGCTGACCGGAAACGGAACCGGCGGCGCCGGCCCGAACCGGCGACGCTGACCGGAAACGGCATCGGCGGCGCCGGCCGGAACCGGCGCCGGCCAGCAACGGCGGCGTCGGTGGCCGAGGGCGCCGGCGACGCCGGCGCCACAGGGGCGGCACCAGCACAGACGGCGACCGAAGATCAGACAGACGGAAGTGAGCAGCGTGCAGGAATTCGACGAGACGCCCGGTACCGACGACGACGAGCAGCACGAGGAAGCGTCGACGGTGATGACGGCCGCCACCCCGACGGTGGCGACCGACGCCGAGGACCCCGTCGCCGAGCTGCGTGCCGCACTGCGCTTCGCGCCCGGTGACTGGTACGTCGTGCACTCCTACGCCGGCTACGAGAACAAGGTCAAGACGAATCTCGAGACCCGCATCACGAGCCTCGACATGGAAGAGTTCATCTACCAGGTCGAGGTCCCGACTCGTGATGAGGTCGAGATCAAGAACGGCAAGCGCACCCAGGTGCAGAACAAGGTCTTCCCCGGCTACATCCTCGTCCGGATGGAGCTGACCCCGGAGTCGTACTCGTGCGTGCGCAACACGCCGGGCGTCACGGGCTTCGTCGGCGCGACCGACCGGGCCGACCGCCCGGCGCCGCTGTCGCTCGACGAGGTGCTCAAGTGGCTCGCCCCCGTCGTGCAGCAGGAGGGCGGCAAGAAGGCCGGCGGCAAGGCCGAGATCAAGGTCCTCGACTTCGAGGTCGGCGACTCGGTCACGGTCACAGATGGCGCCTTCGCCTCGCTGCAGGCCACGATCAGTGAGATCAACGCCGACCAGCAGAAGCTCAAGGTGCTCGTCTCGATCTTCGGCCGCGAGACCCCGGTGGAGCTCAACTTCAACCAGGTCACGAAGATCTAATTAGCCTGCGGTACGCTTGAGCGTCCGGCCTCGGTTGCCGGGCGCTCAATCGTGCCTAGATTCAGCACGAACCGAATTCCAGCCCAGGAAGACGAAAGCAGCCATGCCTCCGAAGAAGAAGCTCGTCAAGACCTTCACGCTTCAGTTGCCGGGCGGCCAGGCCACCCCGGCGCCGCCGGTCGGTCCCGCCCTCGGTCAGCACGGCGTGAACATCATGGAGTTCGTCAAGGCGTACAACGCCCAGACGGAAGCCATGCGCGGTGACATCATTCCGGCGCAGATCAGCGTCTACGAGGACCGCACGTTCACGTTCATCCTCAAGACGCCTCCGGCCGCCCGTCTGCTGCTCAAGGCCGCCGGCGTGCCGAAGGGCTCCGGTGTTCCGCAGTCGACCAAGGTCGGCTCGATCACCAAGGCCCAGCTGCGCGAGGTCGCCGAGAAGAAGATGGCCGACCTGAACGCGAACGACATCGAGATGGCCGAGCGGATCATCGCCGGCACTGCCCGTTCCATGGGCATCGTCGTCAAGGACTGAAGCACCGCCGAAGAGTGGGAGGACGCCCCCGGGCGTCCGCACTGAGACCACAGGAGAAATCAGCGACATGTCGCAGCACGGCAAGAACTACCGCAAGGCCGTCGACCTCGTCGACCGCAACGCGCTCTACAGCCCGATGGCCGCCGTCAAGCTGGCGAAGCAGACGACGACCGTGAAGTTCGACCCCACCGTCGAGGTGGCCATGCGCCTGGGCGTCGACCCGCGCAAGGCCGACCAGATGGTCCGGGGCACGGTCAACCTGCCGCACGGCACCGGCAAGACCGCCCGCGTCATCGTCTTCGCGCAGGGCCCCAAGGCCGCCGAGGCCGAGGCTGCCGGCGCGGACGCCGTCGGCACGGACGAGCTGGTGGCCCGGATTCAGGAAGGCTGGCTGGACTTCGACGCGGCGATCGCCACGCCCGACCAGATGGCCAAGATCGGCCGGATCGCGCGGATCCTGGGCCCGCGCGGCCTGATGCCGAACCCGAAGACGGGCACGGTGACCATGGACGTCACCAAGGCGGTCAACGAGATCAAGGGTGGCAAGATCACCTACCGCGTGGACAAGCACTCCAACCTGCACCTCATCATCGGCAAGGCCAGCTTCAGCGAGCAGCAGCTCGTGGAGAACTACGCGGCCGTGCTGGAGGAGGTCAACCGGGCGAAGCCGTCCGCCTCCAAGGGCAAGTACCTGCGGAAGATCTTCCTCACCACCACCATGGGCCCGGGCATCCCGGTCGACCCGGGTAAGACGCGGAACCTCCTCGAGGACGACAGCGTCACCCCCGGCGCGGAGTAGCCAGCAGACTCCCAGCCAAGCGGGAACACCCGGGACAGCGTGTCTATGGCACGCTGTCCCGGTGCGTTTCCGGGACGTGTGGTTTCGATATGGCCGCCGTGCACCCTGGACGCTGCGCGGCGTCGACCTGGCCCTCGAGCCGGGGGAGACGGCGGTCGTGGCCGGCCCGAACGGCTCCGGCAAGTCCACGCTGCTGCAGCTCGCCGCGGGGGTACTGCGGCCGGGCCGGGGCCTGGTGACGGAGCGGCCGGCGGTCGTCGGCTGGGTCCCCGAACGCTTTCCGGCGGATCAGCCGTTCACCGCGCGGGCCCTGCTGAAGCACATGGCGGCCATTGGCGGCCTGGACGCCACCGAGGACATCGAGCGGTGGGCGCGCCGGCTGCACTTCGAACACTTCCTCGACGTCCGGCTCAACCGGCTGTCGAAGGGCTCCGCCCAGAAGGTCGGCCTCGTGCAGGCCCTGCTGCAGCCGCCCGGGCTGCTGGTGCTCGACGAGCCCTGGGAGGGCCTCGACGCGCAGACCCGGGAGCAGGTGCCCGCGATCGTCGCCGAGGTCGTCGGGCGCGGCGGGTCGGTGCTGGTCAGCGACCATCTGGGTGAGGTCGCGCGGCTGCCGGGCGCGCGCCGCTGGCACGTCCGCGACGGCGAGGTGCTCGCCGGCGAGCGGCCGGGGCGCAAGAAGGTGATCGAGCTGGCGGTCGACGCGGCGGAGGCGGGCGATGCGGTGTCGCGGCTGCGTTCGGCCGGATTCGACATTTTGACGGTACGCGACGAGGTGCCGCTGTCATGACCGCCCTCATCCGCATGCGGCTGACCGGCTTCGTGCAGACCGGCCGGGCCGCCGCCCCGCTCCTGGCCGCGCTCGTGGTGCTCTCCGTGCTCTACGGCGGCGGCCAGGCCCAGGCCGGCGAGGCCTACGGGGTCTCCGCGGCCGTCCTATTCGCGGTGTTCGCCTGGCAGACCAAGGTCCTGCTCGACGTCGAGCCCGATGTGCAGCGCCGACTCGGCCGGGTCGCGGTCGGCGGCGCCGGGCGGGAGATCTCGGCCGGGCTCGTCGCCGCGGTGCTGGCCGGGCTGCCCCTGGTCCTCATCGCGATGATCCTGCCGTGGGTGGTCGGCGGCGTGACCACCCCACGCGCGGGCGACCCGTCCCTGTCGACCGGCATCGCGCTGGGCCTCTGGGCGCACCTGCTGCTCCTGCTGCCGGCCGTGGCCCTCGGCGGCCTGGCCAGCCGCGCGGTGACCGTGCAGGCCGCCCGCGGGCTGACCGTGCTGGTCGCCGGCGTCGTGTTCGCGATCGTCTTCGGCCTCAAGAGCTTTCCGGTGCCCTGGCTGGCCCCGCCGGTGATGACCACCGCGCGCGACACGATCGGCGCGGCGCATCTCCCCGCATTGATCGTCACGACCCTGTGGGCCGTCGCCTGGAGCGCCGTCTCCGTCCTCGCATACGGCCGAATCCGGATGCATCGCGCCTGATTTGGCGCGGCGCAGGTCGTCACGTACTGTGTTACACGAAAACCCGAAGACCGCTGGTCATGTCCGCGTGAGCGGATATCGAAGGCCCCGCCGCAATGCGGGCGACCCGCGCAGGGACGCGAAACTGGTGTGAATGCCGGCGCAGTCATGTGCCGCCCTCCGCTCCGAGCGCCCCTGCGCCCGGGGCGTTTTTCATTGCCCGGGGCCGTGATCGGCACCGAAGCAAGAGAGGAGGGACATGGCGGACAAGCCGGTTCGAGACGACAAGGCCACGGCTGTCGCGGAGCTCACCGAGAGCTTCCGGGGCGCCTCGGCCACCGTGCTGACCGAGTACCGCGGCCTCACCGTGGCGCAGCTGAAGACCCTGCGCCGCAGCCTGGGCCGCGAGACCACGTACGCCGTCGCGAAGAACACGCTCGCGAAGCGTGCCGCGACGGACGCAGGTATCAGCGGGCTCGACGATTTGTTCTCCGGTCCTACCGCGCTCGCCTTCGTCGGCGGCGACCCGGTGGAGGCGGCCAAGAGCCTCCGCGAGTTCGCGAAGGCCAACCCGATGCTCGTCATCAAGGGCGGCGTCTTCGAGGGCAAGGCCATCAGCGCGGACGAGGTCCGTCGCCTGGCCGACCTGGAGTCCCGTGAGGTGCTGCTGGCGAAGCTGGCCGGCGCCATGAAGGGCAACCTGAGCAAGGCCGCGGCGCTGTTCCAGGCTCCGCTGTCCAAGGCGGTCCGCACCGCCCAGGCTCTGGTCGACAAGCGCGCGCAGGAAGCCGGTGGCGCGGCCGAATAGTGCGGCCCGCCCCGAATATTCAAACTTTCGAGAGGAAACGCCACCATGGCGAAGCTGAGCACCGACGACCTCCTCGAGGCGTTCAAGGAGATGACCCTGATCGAGCTCTCCGAGTTCGTGAAGGAGTTCGAGAAGGTCTTCGAGGTCACCGCGGCCGCGCCGGTCGCCGTGGCCGCCGCCGGCGCTGCGGCCGCCCCGGCCGAGGCCGTCGAGGAGCAGACCGAGTTCGACGTCATCCTCGAGGGTGACGGCGGCAAGAAGATCCAGGTCATCAAGGTCGTGCGCGAGCTGACCGGCCTGGGCCTGAAGGAGGCCAAGGACCTCGTCGAGGCCGCGCCGAAGGCCGTCCTCGAGAAGGCCAACAAGGACGCCGCCGACAAGGCCAAGGCGAAGCTCGAGGCCGAGGGCGCCAAGGTTACCCTCAAGTAACTTTGCCCCAGGGCATGGGCGGTCGCCGGACTCCGGCGGCCGCCCTTTTCGTGAGCAACTTGTAAGGACCCCAAGATCTAGGGTGTCGACCACAACACTTAGTGGTCGGGGTGCGAGATATCTGTCACGAAGCCCCGACGCGCGCCGGAACCCTTGACGTGGTGACCGGCGGGCAGGCACGCTAATCAGGCACTGCCTTCCGCGGACGCGGCGGCCGGGCGGACCGACTAGATGTGCCCCGATCCTTCTTGGGTCGGCTCAGCGCGCATCGACAGGGAAACCGCAGGCCACAACCGACGCGAGCGGCTCGGCCGGTGGAGAAACGATCTTCGCAAAAGGTCGTTGGAAACATCGTGCACGATGCCGCTGGACAGCGGTGAGCCTCTCGGCTACACTGCTAGTTTGCGCTGTCTTCTGACTTCACCTTCGGCGTGAGGTGTCCCTTCGTGGGCTCCTCCACATCGGAGGTCGTCAGGCTGCACGCGAAACGGCCTGTCTGCAACACCGGTCCTCGGAAGGACGCATCTTGGCAGCTTCCCGCCCTGCGAAGACCAGTTCGAGCGCTTACGCTCCCCGCCGGGTCTCCTTCGGCAGGATCACCGAACACCTTGAGGTTCCCAACCTCCTTGCCATCCAAACCGACTCGTTCGACTGGCTGGTTGGCAACGAGAATTGGCAGAGCCGCTCGGCCGGTGATCAGCACGCCCGTTCCGGGCTCGCGGAGATCCTCGAAGAGATCAGTCCCATTGAGGACTTCTCCGGCACGATGTCACTGTCGTTCTCGGCGCCGCGCTTCGACGAGGTCAAGGCCCCGATCGAGGAGTGCAAGGAGAAGGACCTCACCTACTGCGCCCCGCTGTTCGTGACCGCGGAGTTCACCAACCACACCACCGGCGAGATCAAGAGCCAGACGGTGTTCATGGGTGACTTCCCGATGATGACGCCCAAGGGCACCTTCATCATCAACGGCACCGAGCGCGTCGTGGTGAGCCAGCTTGTCCGCTCCCCGGGCGTGTACTTCGACAAGCAGCCGGACAAGACCTCCGACCGCGACCTCACCAGCGTCAAGGTCATCCCGAGCCGGGGTGCCTGGCTGGAGTTCGACATCGACAAGCGCGACACCGTCGGTGTCCGCATCGACCGCAAGCGCCGGCAGGCGGTCTCCGTCCTGCTCAAGGCCATCGGCTGGTCCGCCGAGCGCATCCGTGAGAAGTTCGGCTGGTCCGAGCTCATGATGACGACGCTCGAGAAGGACCACATCGCCGGCCAGGACGAGGCGCTGTTGGACATCTACCGCAAGCTGCGGCCTGGTGAGCCGCCGACGCGGGAGAACGCGCAGAACCTCCTCGACAACCTGTTCTTCAACCCGAAGCGGTACGACGTCGCCAAGGTTGGCCGATACAAGTTCAACAAGAAGCTCGAAGTCGGCGTGCCGATGCACCAGGGCGTCCTGACCGAAGAGGACATCGTCGCCACGGTCGAGTACCTCTGCCGCCTGCACACGGGCGAAGAGGGCTACGAGGCCGACGACATCGACCACTTCGGCAACCGGCGCCTGCGCACGGTCGGCGAGCTCATCCAGAACCAGGTCCGCGTGGGCCTGTCCCGGATGGAGCGCGTCGTGCGCGAGCGCATGACGACCCAGGACGTCGAGGCGATCACGCCGCAGACCCTGATCAACATCCGCCCCGTCGTGGCGGCGATCAAGGAGTTCTTCGGCACCTCGCAGCTGTCGCAGTTCATGGACCAGACCAACCCGCTGGCGGGCCTGACCCACCGGCGCCGGCTGAGCGCGCTCGGTCCGGGTGGTCTGTCTCGTGAGCGGGCCGGCTTCGAGGTCCGTGACGTGCACCCGTCGCACTACGGCCGCATGTGCCCGATCGAGACCCCTGAGGGTCCGAACATCGGTCTCATCGGCGCGCTGTCGACGTTCGCGCGGGTCAACCCGTTCGGCTTCGTCGAGACGCCGTACCGCAAGGTCGTCGACGGCCGGGTGACCGACCAGATCGACTACCTGACCGCGGACGAGGAGGACCGGTTCGTCAAGGCGCAGGCCAACGCTCCGCTCAAGAGCGACGGCAACTTCGCCGAGGACCGGATCCTGGTCCGCCGGAAGGGCGGCGAGGTCGACAACGTCCCCGCCGACCAGGTCGACTACATGGACGTGTCGCCGCGGCAGATGACCTCGGTCGCGACCGCGATGATCCCGTTCCTCGAGCACGACGACGCCAACCGGGCACTGATGGGCGCGAACATGCAGCGCCAGGCCGTGCCGCTGGTCAAGGCGGAGTCGCCGCTGGTCGGCACCGGCATGGAGTACCGTGCCGCGGTCGACGCCGGCGACGTGGTCGTGGCCGAGGTCGGCGGGGTCGTCGAGGACATGTGCGCCGACTACGTCACGGTCCACCAGGACGACGGCCACCGCCGGACCTACCTGCTGCACAAGTTCCGCCGCTCCAACTCCGGCTCCTGCGTCAACCAGAAGCCGGTGATCTTCGAGGGCGACCGGGTCGAGGCGGGGCAGGTCATCGCCGACGGTCCGTGCACCGACGAGGGCGAGATGGCGCTCGGGCGAAACCTGCTCGTGGCGTTCATGCCCTGGGAGGGCCACAACTACGAAGACGCGATCATCCTGTCCCAGAAGCTGGTGCAGAACGACGTCCTCACCTCGATCCACATCGAGGAGCACGAGGTCGACGCGCGCGACACCAAGCTGGGGCCGGAGGAGATCACCCGCGACATCCCGAACGTCAGCGAGGAAATGCTCGCCGACCTCGACGAGCGGGGGATCATCCGGATCGGTGCCGAGGTCGTCACCGGCGACATCCTCGTCGGCAAGGTCACGCCCAAGGGTGAGACCGAGCTGACCCCGGAGGAGCGGCTGCTGCGCGCGATCTTCGGCGAGAAGGCCCGCGAGGTGCGCGACACCAGCCTCAAGGTGCCGCACGGCGAGACCGGCACGGTCATCGGCGTGCGCACGTTCAGCCGCGAGGACGGCGACGAGCTGTCCCCGGGCGTGAACGAGCTGGTGCGCGTCTACGTGGCCCAGAAGCGGAAGATCCAGGACGGCGACAAGCTCGCCGGCCGCCACGGCAACAAGGGTGTCATCTCCAAGATCCTGCCCGTCGAGGACATGCCGTTCCTCGAGGACGGGACCCCGGTCGACATCGTGCTCAACCCGCTCGGCGTGCCCAGCCGTATGAACATCGGCCAGGTGCTGGAGACCCACCTCGGGTGGGTCGCCAAAACGGGCTGGAAGATCGACGGCGACGACACGGAGTGGAAGCGGGCGCTGAAGGCCATCAACGCGGGGGAGTCCGAGCCGGACACCAACGTGGCGACCCCGGTCTTCGACGGCGCCAAAGAGGAAGAGATCGCCGGCCTGATGAGCAGCACGCTGCCCAACCGGGACGGCAACCAGCTCATCGGGGCCAGCGGCAAGGCGCGGCTGTTCGACGGCCGCTCCGGCGAGCCGCTGCCGGACCCGATCGCGGTTGGCTACATCTACATCCTCAAGCTCAACCACCTGGTCGACGACAAGATCCACGCTCGCTCCACCGGCCCCTACTCCATGATCACCCAGCAGCCGCTGGGTGGTAAGGCGCAGTTCGGTGGCCAGCGCTTCGGTGAGATGGAGTGCTGGGCGATGCAGGCCTACGGCGCGGCCTACGCGCTGCAGGAGCTGCTGACGATCAAGTCCGACGACGTCCTCGGACGCGTCAAGGTCTACGAGGCGATCGTCAAGGGCGAGAACATCCCGGAGCCGGGCATCCCGGAGTCCTTCAAGGTGCTCCTCAAGGAGCTGCAGTCGCTGTGCCTGAACGTCGAGGTGCTCTCCAGCGATGGTGTGGCCCTCGAGATGCGTGAGACGGACGATGAGGTGTTCCGCGCGGCCGAGGAGTTGGGCATCGACCTCTCGCGGCGCGAGCCGAGCAGCGTCGAGGAAGTCTGATTCGCCGGTGATGCCCCTCCCCTCGGAGGGGCATCACCGCCGACCTAGCAATTACCCGAGCAACTGAATCGTGAGGACATAGACGAAGTGCTCGACGTCAACTACTTCGACGAGCTCCGCATCGGCCTGGCCACGGCCGACGACATCCGGCAGTGGTCGCACGGCGAGGTCAAGAAGCCAGAAACGATCAACTACCGCACCCTGAAGCCGGAAAAGGACGGGCTCTTCTGCGAGAAGATCTTCGGCCCGACCCGGGACTGGGAGTGCTACTGCGGTAAGTACAAGCGGGTCCGCTTCAAGGGCATCATCTGCGAGCGCTGCGGCGTCGAGGTGACCCGGGCGAAGGTCCGCCGCGAGCGCATGGGCCACATCGAGCTCGCCGCGCCGGTCACGCACATCTGGTACTTCAAGGGTGTGCCCAGCCGCCTCGGCTACCTGCTCGACCTGGCGCCGAAGGACCTCGAGAAGATCATCTACTTCGCGTCGTACGTGATCACCAGCGTCGACAAGGAGGCCCGCCACCGCGACCTGGCCACCCTCGAGAACGAGGTGTCGGCCGAGAAGCGGCAGGCGGAGAACGCGCGCGACTCCGAGATCGAGAAGCGGGCCGCCAAGCTGGAGCAGGACCTGGCCGAGCTCGAGGCCGAGGGTGCGAAGGCCGACGTGCGCCGCAAGGTCAAGGAGGCCGGCGAGCGCGAGATGCGGCAGATCCGCGACCGCGCGCAGCGCGAGATCGATCGTCTCGACGAGGTCATGGACACGTTCCGCAAGCTGGAGCGCAAGAACCTCATCACCGACGAGCTGCTCTACCGCGAGCTGCGCGACCGGTTCGGTGAGTACTTCAACGGCGCCATGGGCGCCGAGGCGATCAAGGCTCTGCTGGAGAACCTCGACCTCGAGGACGAGGCCGAGCTGCTGCGCGAGACCATCCGCAGCGGCAAGGGCCAGCGCAAGATCCGGGCGCTCAAGCGCCTCAAGGTCGTCGCCGCGTTCCTCAACACGTCCAACTCTCCGCTGGGCATGGTGCTGGACTGCGTCCCGGTCATCCCGCCGGACCTGCGCCCGATGGTGCAGCTCGACGGTGGCCGCTTCGCCACCAGCGACCTGAACGACCTGTACCGGCGCGTCATCAACCGCAACAACCGGCTCAAGCGCCTGATCGACCTGGGTGCCCCGGAGATCATCGTCAACAACGAGAAGCGGATGCTGCAGGAGGCCGTCGACGCGCTGTTCGACAACGGCCGCCGCGGTCGTCCCGTCACCGGCCCGGGCAACCGGCCGCTGAAGTCGCTGTCCGACATGCTCAAGGGCAAGCAGGGCCGATTCCGGCAGAACCTGCTCGGCAAGCGCGTCGACTACTCCGGCCGTTCGGTCATCGTCGTCGGCCCGCAGCTCAAGCTGCACCAGTGCGGCCTGCCGAAGCAGATGGCGCTGGAGCTGTTCAAGCCGTTCGTGATGAAGCGCCTGGTCGACCTCAACCACGCGCAGAACATCAAGTCGGCCAAGCGCATGGTCGAGCGTCAGCGTCCGGTCGTGTGGGACGTGCTGGAGGAGGTCATCGCGGAGCACCCGGTGCTGCTCAACCGCGCGCCGACCCTGCACCGCCTGGGTATCCAGGCCTTCGAGCCCCAGCTGGTCGAGGGCAAGGCGATCCAGATCCACCCGCTCGTCTGCACCGCCTTCAACGCCGACTTCGACGGCGACCAGATGGCCGTGCACGTGCCGCTGTCCGCGGAGGCGCAGGCCGAGGCCCGCATCCTCATGCTGTCCAGCAACAACATCCTCAAGCCGGCCGACGGCAAGCCGGTCACCATGCCCACCCAGGACATGGTCATCGGCCTGTACCACCTGTCGCACATCCAGAAGAACCTGCTCGGCGAGGGACGCACGTTCAGCTCCGACGCCGAGGCGCGGATGGCGTTCGACAACGGCGAGCTGCACCTGCAGGCGCCGGTGCGGATCCGGCTCAAGGAAATCGTCGGGGTCGACAACGGCGTCGGTGCCGAGCCGTGGGAGGCGCCGGAGGGCTGGCAGCCGGGCGAGCCGGTCGTGGTCGAGACCACGCTCGGGCGCGTGCTGTTCAACGAGGCGCTGCCCGTGGGGTACCGCTTCGTGAACTACGAGATCCGCAAGGGTCAGCTGTCGGCGATCGTCAACGACCTCGCCGAGCGCTTCCCGAAGGTCTCCCTCGCGGCGGCCCTCGACGCGCTGAAGCTGGCCGGCTTCCACTGGGCCACCTGGTCCGGCGTCACCATCGGCATGGAGGACGTCATCCAGCCGCCTCGTAAGCGCGAGATCCTCGAGCGCTACGAGAAGGAGGCCGAGCGGATCGACAAGCAGTACCAGCGTGGTCTCATGACCGCCGAGGAGCGTCGCGGCGAGCTCATCGAGATCTGGACCAAGGCGACCGGCGAGGTGGCCAAGGAGATGGAGAGCGCGCTGCCGCGCGAGAACCCGTTGTGGAAGATGATCAACTCGGGTGCCCGCGGTAACCTCCTCCAGCTCCGTCAGATCGCCGCGATCCGTGGCCTGGTGGCCAACCCGAAGGGCGAGATCATCCCGCGGCCGATCAAGGCCAGCTACCGGGAGGGTCTGTCCGTGCTGGAGTACTTCATCTCCACCCACGGTGCCCGCAAGGGTCTGGCCGACACCGCGCTGCGGACCGCCGACTCGGGTTATCTGACCCGTCGTCTGGTCGATGTCTCGCAGGACGTCATCATCCGCGAGGAGGACTGCGGGACCGACCGCGCCATCCCGATGGCGGTCGGCGAGCTGGCCGACGACGTGCTGCGTATCCACCAGCACGCGGAGACCGGTGTGCACGCGCGCACCCTCGCCGACGACGTCCGCAACAAGGACGGCCAGATGGTCGCCGAGCGGGGCACGGACATCAACTCGATCGTGGTCGACCAGCTGATCGCCGCGGGTACCGAGAACGTCCGGGTCCGCAGCGTGCTCACCTGCGAGTCCAAGCTGGGCGTCTGCGGCGCCTGCTACGGCCGGTCGCTGCCGACGGGCAAGACGGTCGACGTCGGCGAGGCGGTCGGCATCATCGCCGCCCAGTCGATCGGTGAGCCCGGCACGCAGCTGACGATGCGTACCTTCCACACCGGTGGCGTCGCGGGTGAGGACATCACCCAGGGTCTGCCGCGTGTCACGGAGATCTTCGAGGCCCGCGTGCCGAAGGGTAAGGCGCCTATCGCCGACACCCCCGGCCGCGTGCGCATCGAGGACGGCGAGCGGATGCGGAAGATCATCATCGTGCCGGACGACGGCAGCGAGGAGATCGTCCACGACAAGCTCAGCCGCCGCGTCAAGCTGCGGATCCAGGACGGCGAGCACGTCGAGGTCGGCGAGAAGCTCACCGAGGGCACGATCGACCCGCACGAGCTGCTGCGCATCATGGGTCCCCGGGCGGTGCAGGTGCACCTCACGTCCGAGGTCCAGGAGGTGTACCGCTCGCAGGGCGTGCTCATCCACGACAAGCACATCGAGATCATCATCCGGCAGATGCTCAAGCGGGTGACGGTCATCGACTCCGGCTCGACCGAGTTCCTGCCGGGCGTGCTCGTCGACCGCGCGATGTTCGAGGCGGAGAACCGCCGCGTCGTCGCCGAGGGCGGTGAGCCGGCCGCTGGTCGTCCGGTGCTCATGGGCATCACCAAGGCGTCGCTGGCGACGGAGTCGTGGCTGTCCGCGGCCTCGTTCCAGGAGACGACCCGGGTGCTGACCGACGCCGCGATCCACGCGCGCAGCGACTCGCTGATCGGTCTGAAGGAGAACGTCATCATCGGCAAGCTCATCCCGGCGGGTACTGGCATCAGCAAGTACCGCAGCATCCGGGTCGAGCCGACCGAGGAGGCGAAGGCGAAGGTCTACTCGATGACGGGCTACCCGGAGGCCGACTACGGCTTCGGGCCCGCGAGCGGCCAGGCCGTCCCGCTGGACGACTTCGACCTGGGCTCCTTCCGCTAGTCGAACCGGCCAAGGGGCGGGGACTCTCAGGGGTCTCCGCCCCTTCGTCGTTCACCGGATAGAGTCGGGTGGTGAGCTCTCCCACGCGGCATCCGCTCGATCCGGATCCGGTCCGGGCGACCAAGGCCAACGCCGTGTTCGGGCTCGGCCTGCTGTCCGTGGTCACGGGTCCGTTCCTCGGTGGGGTGATCCCGGCGACGCTGGCGCTGCTCATGGCCCGCGACTCGCACCGGGAGCTCGTCGCCGCGGAGGGCTTCCTGCTCGGCGCCCGGCGGCTGCGCAACGGCGTCCGGCTGGCCTGGACCGGGATCGTGCTCGCCATCGCCGGCCTCGTCGTGCTGGCGATCATCGGCCTGCTGCACTACGCCCGGCAGCGCGGCACCGACTTCGACCCGACGGTGAACTAGATGTCGTACCCGCCGTACCAGCCGCAGCCGCCCGCGTATGGGCCGCAGCCGCCCGCGTACGGGCCGCCACCGCCGATGTACGCGCCGCCCCCGCCCTCGCCCGCGCTGGCCCCCGCCATGCGCGTCGACGCCATCCAGGGCACCCCGTTCGGCGTCGCCTATCCGGCCGTCCCCACCAGCCCGAGCGGCCCTTCCATCGGCTCGCTGGTCGCCGGCATCGCCTCGATCCTCGTGGCCCTCTTCGCGATGTGCCTGGGATTCACCGGATCGTCGGAAGGCTGGGGCCTCGCCGCCGCCGGCGCGTTCACCGTCCTGGGTATCTTTCTCGGCGCGGGCGCGGCCGGCCTGGGCCTCGCCGGCACCCGCCAGATCCGCCGGGCCGCCGGCAGTGGGCGCACGGTGAGCGGGCGGGGCATGGCCATCACCGGGATTGTGCTGGGCTGCGTCGGGGGCGGGCTGGCCATGGTCGTCGTTCTGCTCACGTTTTTGATGAGCTGACCGGCGAAAACGGGCCCCCCGGACACTTCGATCGGCGACCAGGTACTCTTGGTGTGAAGAGTGTTCCGTCGGCGGATGCCTCGGGCGATTTTGACCAGCGTCCTTACGGTGGGTACTCTTTCCCCTCGTGCCCGGCTTTGCCGGGCAACTCGTGCGTGCGCCCACATCGGTCCCGCTCCGCGGGAGTGAGAGTGGGTGCGGACCACAACCCCGGGCTGGGATCAATCGGGCCGGGTCGCGGATCTGGCGACACGCCCGACCGCGGGTGCCGGTCCCGCCGGGAAAGACACTAGAGAAGAAGACGTGCGGCCGCGAGGCCGAAGGGAGAGGCAGGCCCAGTGCCTACGATCCAGCAGCTGGTCCGCAAGGGCCGCCAGGCGAAGCTGAGCAAGACGAAGACGCCGGCGCTCAAGGGCAGCCCGCAGCGACGTGGCGTCTGCACGCGTGTGTACACCACCACGCCGAAGAAGCCCAACTCGGCGCTGCGCAAGGTGGCCCGTGTGCGGCTGAGCAACGGTATCGAGGTGACGGCCTACATCCCCGGTGTCGGTCACAACCTTCAGGAGCACTCGATCGTGCTGGTCCGCGGCGGCCGGGTGAAGGACCTCCCCGGCGTCCGGTACAAGATCATCCGTGGTTCGCTGGACACCCAGGGCGTCCGCAACCGCAAGCAGGCTCGCAGCCGTTACGGCGCGAAGAAGGAGAAGAGCTGACATGCCGCGTAAAGGCCCCGCGCCGCGCCGGCCCCTCGTGGCGGACCCGGTCTACAACTCCCTGCTCGTGACCCAGCTGATCAACAAGATCCTGGTCGAGGGCAAGCGCCAGCTCGCCGAGCGCATCGTCTACACCGCTCTCGAGGGTGCCCGCGAGAAGACCGGCACCGACCCGGTGGTGACGCTCAAGCGCGCCATGGACAACGTCAAGCCGACCCTCGAGGTCCGCAGCCGCCGCGTCGGTGGCGCGACCTACCAGGTGCCGGTCGAGGTTCGCCCTCCCCGGGCGACGACGCTGGGCCTGCGCTGGCTGGTCACCTACTCCCGCGCCCGTCGCGAGAAGACCATGACCGAGCGGCTCATGAACGAGCTGCTGGACGCGAGCAACGGCCTCGGTGCTTCGGTGAAGCGCCGCGAAGACACCCACAAGATGGCGGAGTCCAACAAGGCCTTCGCGCACTACCGCTGGTAAGCGACGCTTCCCCAGCATCCGACGAGAGACGAAGTAGGGATTTGTAGTGGCTGCCGCAGACGCCGCCCTCGCCAAGGTCCGCAACATCGGCATCATGGCGCACATCGACGCCGGTAAGACGACGACGACCGAGCGCATCCTCTTCTACACCGGCATCACGTACAAGATCGGCGAGGTCCACGAGGGCGCGGCGGTCATGGACTGGATGGAGCAGGAGCAGGAGCGCGGCATCACCATCACCTCCGCCGCCACGAAGTGCGAGTGGAAGGGCCACACGATCCAGATCATCGACACGCCCGGCCACGTCGACTTCACGGTCGAGGTCGAGCGGTCGCTGCGCGTCCTCGACGGCGCGGTTGCGGTCTACGACGGCGTTGCCGGGGTGGAGCCGCAGACCGAGAACGTCTGGCGTCAGGCGGACAAGTACAACGTCCCGCGTATGTGCTTCGTCAACAAGCTGGACCGGACCGGGGCCGACTTCTTCCGCTGCGTGCAGATGATGGTCGACCGGCTCAACGCGACCCCGCTGGTCCTGCAGATCCCGATCGGGCTCGAGAGTGAACACATCGGCGTCGTCGACCTGCTGGAGATGCGCGCGCTGACCTGGCGCGGCGAGACCCAGAAGGGCGAGGACTACGCGATCGAGGACATCCCGGAGCACCTGGTCGAGCAGGCCAACGAGTACCGGGACAAGCTCCTCGAGACCCTGTCCGAGACCGACGACGACATCATGGTCCGCTACCTCGACGGCGACACCTTCGACGTCAAGGAGCTCAAGGCCGCGATCCGCAGGGCGACGATCGCCGGCAAGCTCAACCCGGTCGTGTGCGGCTCGGCGTTCAAGAACAAGGGCGTTCAGCCCATGCTCGACGCCGTCGTCGAATTCCTGCCGTCGCCGCTGGACATCCCGGCGGTCGAGGGCGTTGCGACCGACGGTGAGACCCCGCTGCTGCGCAAGCCGTCGAACAGCGAGCCCTTCTCCGCGCTGGCGTTCAAGATCCAGACGGACAAGCACCTGGGCAAGCTGACCTACGTGCGCATCTACTCCGGCACGCTCGACTCCGGCGCCCAGGTGGTCAACTCCACCAAGGACCGCAAGGAGCGGATCGGCAAGATCTACCAGATGCACGCCAACAAGCGTGAAGAGCGTCCCAACGCCCAGGCGGGGGACATCATCGCCGTGCAGGGTCTCAAGCAGACCACCACCGGCGACACGCTGTGCGACCCGGCCAACCCGGTCATCCTCGAGTCGATGACGTTCCCGGAGCCGGTCATCCAGGTGGCCATCGAGCCGAAGAGCAAGGCCGACCAGGAGAAGCTGGGCACCGCCATCCAGCGCCTGGCCGAGGAGGACCCGACCTTCCGCGTCAAGAACGACGAGGAGACCGGCCAGACGATCATCGCCGGGATGGGCGAGCTCCACCTCGACATCCTGGTCGACCGCATGCGCCGCGAGTTCAGCGTCGAGGCCAACATCGGCAAGCCGCAGGTGGCCTACCGCGAGACCATCAAGGGCACCGTGGACAAGATCGACTATGTCCACAAGAAGCAGACCGGTGGCTCGGGGCAGTACGCGAAGGTCATCGTCAAGCTCGAGCCGCTCGAGATGTCGGCCGACGGCGCGACCTACGAGTTCGTCAACGCGGTCTCGGGCGGTCGCATCCCGAAGGAGTTCATCCCTTCGGTGGACGCCGGCGCCCAGGACGCGATGCAGTACGGCGTGCTCGCCGGCTACCCCATGGTGGGTGTGAAGCTGACGCTGCTGGACGGCCAGTACCACGAGGTCGACTCGTCGGAGATGGCGTTCAAGATCGCTGGTTCGATGGTGATGAAGGAGGCGGCCCGCCGGGCCACTCCGACGCTCCTTGAGCCGCTGATGGCCGTCGAGGTCACCACCCCGGAAGAGAACATGGGTGATGTCATCGGTGACCTCAACTCCCGGCGGGGCACCATCCAGGCGATGGAGGAGCGTGGCGGCGCCCGTGTCGTCCGCGCCACCGTGCCGTTGTCGGAAATGTTCGGCTACGTCGGCGACCTGCGGTCGAAGACTCAGGGCCGAGCGAGCTACTCGATGCAGTTCGACTCCTACGCCGAGGTTCCCGCGAACGTGGCGAAGGAGATCATCGCGAAGGCAACCGGCGAATAAGTTCCCAGTCCGGCTCGTAGGCCGCTACGCGGAGTTCGAGTCGGACCGGGCCTGCACTCGCCGGTAATGGCCGTGAGGCTGTGTCAGCGGGGCTGAGGCTTCAAGTTTTTTGGAGCCGGCCAGACCCAAGTCGACCGGGTGCGTCGGCGCTTCCAGCGTCGGCGCACCGTGAACCAAGAAGTCCACAGGAGGACACCAGTGGCGAAGGCGAAGTTCGAGCGGACTAAGCCGCACGTCAACATCGGCACCATCGGTCACATCGACCACGGTAAGACGACGCTGACGGCGGCCATTACCAAGGTGCTGCACGACGAGTTCCCGGACCTCAACCCCTACACGCCTTTCGACGAGATCGACAAGGCGCCGGAGGAGAAGGCCCGCGGTATCACGATCTCGATCGCGCACGTCGAGTACCAGACCGCGAACCGGCACTACGCGCACGTCGACTGCCCGGGTCACGCCGACTACATCAAGAACATGATCACCGGTGCCGCGCAGATGGACGGCGCGATCCTGGTGGTGGCGGCGACCGACGGCCCGATGCCGCAGACCCGCGAGCACGTGCTGCTGGCCCGCCAGGTCGGTGTGCCGTACATCGTCGTGGCGCTGAACAAGAGCGACATGGTCGAGGACGAGGAGCTCCTCGAGCTCGTCGAGCTCGAGGTCCGTGAGCTGCTGTCGAGCCAGGAGTTCCCGGGCGACGACGCTCCGGTCGTGCGTGTCTCGGCGCTGAAGGCGCTCGAGGGCGACGAGCAGTGGACCGGCGCGCTGCTGGAGCTGATGAACGCGGTCGACACCGCGATCCCGCAGCCCGAGCGTGAGACCGAGAAGCCGTTCCTCATGCCCGTCGAGGACGTCTTCACGATCACCGGTCGTGGCACGGTCGTGACCGGTCGCGTCGAGCGTGGCATCCTCAAGCCGAACGAGGAGGTCGAAATCGTTGGCATCAAGGCCAAGTCGATGAAGACCACCTGCACGGCGATCGAGATGTTCCGCAAGATCCTCGACGAGGCGCGTGCCGGCGAGAACGTCGGTCTGCTCCTGCGTGGTATCAAGCGCGAGGACGTCGAGCGCGGCATGGTCGTGGTGAAGCCGGGCAGCAACACCCCGCACACCGAGTTCGAGGCGACCGTCTACATCCTCTCCAAGGAGGAGGGTGGCCGGCACACCCCGTTCTTCCAGAACTACCGGCCGCAGTTCTACTTCCGCACCACGGACGTCACCGGCGTCGTCACGCTGCCCGAGGGCACCGAGATGGTCATGCCGGGCGACAACACCAGCATGTCGGTGCAGCTCATCCAGCCCATCGCGATGGAGGAAAACCTCCGCTTCGCGATCCGCGAGGGTGGCCGCACCGTCGGCGCCGGCCGTGTGACGAAGATCATCAAGTAGCACCAGAGGTACCCCGATTTCACTTTGTCGCAGTACATGCGGCATAATGGTCGGGTTGCGTCGTGGGGCGGTCGAGACGCTCGCTGAGAAGTCTCGACCGCTTCTGCGCGGCGTCGGTCCAGTGGGCCGGCGCTGATCCCCTCGACTGGGCGTGGCACGCCCTGGGGTTGGTCTCCACAGCGGAAATCGCGTGTGGCGGAGCCTGGCCCTTGGCCGCGACACGCCCGACCGCGGGGGTCGGACAAAATCAATAGGCGGCACCGGACCCTGCGGGGTTTGGCGGGGCTGCGAGGCCCCGCATGAGAGAGGGAACTGAAGCCACCATGGCGGGACAGAAGATCCGCATCCGGCTCAAGGCCTACGACCACGAGGTCGTCGACTCCTCGGCGCGGAAGATCGTCGAGACGGTCACGCGCACCGGGGCTCAGGTCGCTGGGCCGGTGCCGCTGCCCACTGAGATCAACCGCTACTGCGTGATCCGCTCGCCGCACAAGTACAAGGACTCGCGCGAGCACTTCGAGATGCGCACGCACAAGCGTCTGATCGACATCATCGACCCCACCCCGAAGACGGTCGACTCGCTCATGCGGCTCGACCTTCCGGCCGGCGTCGACATCGAGATCAAGCTGTAGGGACTCTGACTTATGGACAGGCAAGTCAAGGGCATCCTGGGTGAGAAGCTCGGCATGACCCAGGTCTGGGACAACGGCAAGGTTGTCCCCGTGACCGTGGTCCAGGCCGGCCCGTGCGTCGTGACCCAGGTGCGCACGCCCGACAACGACGGCTACTCGGCGGTCCAGCTGGCCTGGGGCCAGATCGACCCCCGCAAGGTCAACAAGCCGCGCGCCGGCCACTTCGCCAAGGCGGACGTCGCGCCGCGCCGGCACGTGGTCGAGCTGCGCACCACCGACGCCGGCGAGTACGCGCTCGGCCAGGAGATCAGCGCCGACACGTTCGCCACCGGCCAGCGCATCGACGTGACCGGCCGCACCAAGGGCAAGGGCTACGCCGGCGTCATGAAGCGGCACGGCTTCCACGGTCTGCGGGCCAGCCACGGTGTCGAGCGCAAGCACCGCTCGCCCGGCTCCATCGGCGCCTGCGCGACCCCCGGTCGCGTCTTCAAGGGCGTGCGGATGGCCGGTCGCATGGGTGGCGCGCGCTTCACCGTGCAGAACCTCACGGTTCAGGCGGTCGACGCCGAGCAGGGTCTGATCCTGATCCGGGGCGCCGTCCCCGGCCCGAAGGGCAGCCTCGTGCTCCTGCGCACCGCGGCCAAGGTCGAGACGAAGGCGCAGAAGGGCGGGATCACGCGATGAGCACCGTCGACGTTCGTAAGGCCGACGGCACCACCAACGGCTCCGTCGAGCTCCCCGACGACATCTTCGACGCCCAGGCCAGCATTCCGCTGCTGCACCAGGTCGTCGTCGCCCAGCTCAACGCCGCCCGCCAGGGCACGCACAAGGCGAAGAGCCGCGGCGAGGTCGCCGGCGGCGGCAAGAAGCCTTACAAGCAGAAGGGCACCGGTCGCGCCCGCCAGGGCTCGATCCGCGCGCCGCAGTTCACCGGTGGTGGCGTGGTCCACGGCCCCGTGCCGCGCGACTACACCCAGCGGGTGAACAAGAAGATGAAGGCCGCCGCCCTGCGCGGTGCGCTCTCGGACCGCGCCCGCGAGGGTCGCATCCACGTCGTCGAGACCTTCGTCGAGGGCGAGTCGCCGAAGACGAAGGACGCGCTGACCGCGCTCCGCGGCATCACCGAGGCCCGCCGGGTCCTGGTGGTGCTCGCCCGCGACGACGAGGCCAACTGGCTGAGCCTGCGCAACGAGCAGTCGGTGCACCTGCTGGTCGCCGACCAGCTCAACACCCACGACGTGCTCGTGGCCGACGACGTGGTGTTCACCACCGCGGCGCTGGACGAGTTCCTCGGGGTTCCGGCCGAGTCCGGCGCGAGCGCCGACGCCGACACCAACGAGGAGGGCTGAGCCATGGCGACGATCGCAGACCCGCGTGACGTGATCATCCAGCCGGTGGTCTCGGAGAAGAGCTACAGCGAGCTCAACCGCAACTGGTACACGTTCCTGGTGCACCCGGACGCCAACAAGACCGAGATCAAGATCGCGATCCAGCAGATCTTCAACGTCCGCGTCCTGTCGGTCAACACCATCAATCGCGAAGGCAAGCGCAAGCGCACCCGCACGGGTTGGGGCAAGCGCAAGGACACGAAGCGGGCGATGGTGAAGCTCGCCGAGGGTGACCGGATCGAAGCCTTCGGCGGACCGGTCAGCTGAGGGGTATAGACGATGGCTATCCGTAAGTACAAGCCGACGACGCCCGGTCGTCGTGGTTCGAGCGTTGCCGACTTCGCGGAGATCACCCGATCGACGCCGGAGAAGTCGCTGCTCGTGCCGCTGCCGAACAAGGGCGGCCGCAACGTGCACGGGCGGGTCACCGCTCGGCACCAGGGCGGCGGGCACAAGCGCCAGTACCGGTTGATCGACTTCAGGCGCGCGGACAAGGACGGGATTCCCGCCAAGGTCGCGCACATCGAGTACGACCCCAACCGCACCGCGCGCATCGCCCTGCTGCACTACGCCGACGGCGAGAAGCGCTACATCATCGCCCCGAAGGACCTCAAGCAGGGCGACCAGGTCGAGGCGGGCGTCGGCGCGGACATCAAGCCGGGCAACAACCTGCCGCTGCGCAACATCCCGGTCGGCACCACCGTCCACGCGGTGGAGCTGCGCCCGGGCGGCGGCGCCAAGCTGGCCCGCTCGGCCGGCGTCGGCATCCAGCTGCTGGGCCGCGAGGGTCAGTACGCCACGCTGCGCATGCCCTCGGGCGAGATCCGGCGTGTCGACGTGCACTGCCGTGCCACCGTCGGCGAGATCGGCAACGCCGACCAGTCGAACATCAACTGGGGCAAGGCCGGCCGCATGCGGTGGAAGGGCAAGCGCCCGACCGTCCGTGGTGTCGCGATGAACCCGATCGACCACCCGCACGGTGGTGGTGAGGGCAAGACCTCTGGTGGCCGCCACCCGGTCAACCCGAAGGGCAAGCCGGAGGGCCGCACGCGGCGCAAGGGCCAGCCGAGCGACCGTCTCATCGTCCGTCGGCGTTACGCCACCCGGAAGCGCGGCTAAGGAGCCTGAGCAATGCCTCGCAGCCTGAAGAAGGGCCCGTTCGTTGACGACCACCTGATCAAGAAGGTGGAAGTCCAGAACGCCAAGAATTCCAAGAACGTCATCAAGACCTGGTCGCGCCGGTCGACGATCGTCCCCGAGATGCTCGGGCACACGATCGCCGTCCACGATGGGCGCAAGCACGTACCGGTCTTCGTGACCGAGGCGATGGTCGGGCACAAGCTCGGCGAGTTCGCGCTGACCCGCACGTTCAAGGGTCACGAGAAGGACGACCGGAAGAGCCGCCGCCGCTAAGGCAGCCGATAGGAATCAAGAGGATTTCCCGATGCCAACGAAGAGCGAGGCGGCGCTGCCCGGTGCGCGGGCAATCGCGCGGCACGTGCGCGTGTCGCCGATGAAGGCGCGCCGTGTGGTGAACCTTGTGCGCGGCCTGCCCGCGCGCGAGGCGCTCACGGTGCTGCAGTTCGCGCCGCAGTCGGCGAGCGAGCCGGTCTACAAGGTGCTTGCGAGCGCCATCGCCAACGCAGAGAACAACGAGCGTCTCGACCCCGATTCGCTCCTGGTCGCGGCGGCGTACGTCGACGAGGGCCCGACGCTCAAGCGGTTCCGGCCGCGGGCGCAGGGCCGGGCGTACCGGATCCGCAAGCGCACCAGCCACATCACGATCGTGGTCGAGAGCGTCCCGGCCGCCCAGGCCCGCGCGGCGAAGGCCGGCGTGGCCAAGGCGACCAAGGCCGCGAAGGCCGTGACGCCGGAGGTCGACGAGGTCGACGAGGTCGACTCGCCGCCCGCGAAGAAGGCGGGTGCGAAGAAGGCTCCGGCCAAGAAGGCCGCGCCCGCCAAGCAGGCGGAGGCCACGAAGGCGGACGCCGACGAGGCTGACGCCGAGGAAGGGACCGAGTAATGGGTCAGAAGGTTCACCCGCACGGGTTCCGGCTCGGCATCAGCACCGACTGGAAGTCGCGCTGGTACGCGGACAAGCTCTACAAGGACTACATCGCCGAGGACGTCAAGATCCGTCGGATGATGTCCAAGGGCCTGGAGCGCGCCGGCATCGCCAAGGTCGACATCGAGCGCACCCGCGACCGGGTCCGCGTGGACATCCACACGGCCCGCCCGGGTATCGTGATCGGCCGTAAGGGCGCCGAGGCGGACCGCATCCGCGCCGAGCTCGAGAAGCTCACCGGCAAGCAGGTGCAGCTCAACATCCTCGAGGTGAAGAGCCCGGAGTCGGACGCGCAGCTCGTTGCGCAGGCCGTCGCGGAGCAGCTGTCCAGCCGCGTCAGCTTCCGCCGCGCGATGCGCAAGTCGATGCAGTCGGCCATGAAGAACCCGCTCGTGCGCGGAATTCGGGTGCAGGTCTCCGGCCGTCTCGGCGGCGCGGAGATGAGCCGTACCGAGTTCTACCGCGAGGGTCGCGTGCCGCTGCACTCGCTGCGCGCGAACATCGAGTACGGCTTCTTCGAGGCCCGTACGACCTTCGGCCGCATCGGCGTGAAGGTCTGGATCTACAAGGGCGACGCCGTTCCGGGTCGCGAGGCGCCGGCCGAGGCCGCCGCTCCGCGTGGCCGCCGTGAGCGTCCCGACCGGCCCGAGCGTCCGCGCCGCGGTCGTTCCGGCTCGTCCGGTACGACCGCCGGTGGCACCGAGGCCGGTCGCGCCGCGGCCGCCGCGCACGCACAGGCCGCCGCCACCGAGAGCGCTCCGGCCGCCGAGGCCGCGCCCGCTCCGGCAGAGACGCAGCAGGAGGGCTGACGAATGCTTATCCCTCGTAAGCCCCCGAAGGGCTTCCGCAAGCCGCACCACCCGGACCGTCACGGTCCGGCCAAGGGCGGCACGCGAGTGGTCTTCGGCGAGTTCGGTATTCAGGCTCTCGAGCCCGCGTACATCACGAACCGCCAGATCGAGGCGGCCCGTATCGCCATGACCCGGCACATCCGCCGTGGTGGCAAGGTCTGGATCACGATCTTCCCGGACCGCTCCATCACCAAGAAGCCGGCCGAGACCCGCATGGGTTCCGGCAAGGGTTCGCCGGAGTGGTGGGTGGCCAACATCAAGCCGGGCCGGATCCTCTTCGAGATGTCGTTCCCGAACGAGCAGATCGCCCGGGAAGCAATGCGCCGCGCGATCCACAAGCTTCCGCTGAAGTGCCGGATCGTCACGCGCGAAGGGGCTGATGTGTGATGGCCGCCGGTATCAAGGCGACCGAGCTGCGGGATATGTCCGACGAGGGCCTGGTCGAGAAGCTGCGGGAAGCCAAGGCGGAGCTGTTCAACCTCCGCGTCCAGTCGGCCACCGGCCAGCTGGACAACCACGGGCGTCTGCAGACCATCCGCAGGGACATCGCCCGGATCTACACGATCATGCGCGAGCGCGAGCTGGGACTTTCGGCCGCGCCCGACGCTGTGGCTGAGGTGGCGTGAACATGAGCGAGCAGACGACCGAGTCGGGCACCGAGACCGAGGTGCGCGGCCGCCGCAAGGTCCGCGAGGGCCTCGTGGTGAGCGACAAGATGAACAAGACCGTCGTCGTGGCGGTCGAGGACCAGGTCAAGCACCCGCTGTACGGCAAGGTCATGCGCCGCACCAGCAAGCTCAAGGCGCACGACGAGCAGAACGCGTGCGGCGTCGGTGACCGGGTGCTGCTCATGGAGACCCGCCCCCTGTCGGCGACCAAGCGCTGGCGGGTCGTGGAGATCCTCGAAAAGGCCAAGTAAGGCCGTCGTTCCGCCAAGCTCGGCGCCGGGCGTGCCCGGCGCCGAGAACTGGCAGACATTAGGAGACAAGCGTGATTCAGCAGGAGTCGCGGCTGCGCGTCGCCGACAACACGGGTGCCCGGGAAATTCTGTGCATCCGTGTGCTCGGTGGCTCCGGCCGCCGCTATGCAGGCATCGGCGACATCATCGTGGCTACGGTGAAGGACGCCATTCCGGGCGCCGGCGTGAAGAAGGGCGACGTGATCAAGGCCGTCGTCGTCCGCACCACGAAGGAGCGGCGCCGGCCGGACGGTTCGTACATCCGGTTCGACGAGAACGCCGCCGTGATCATCAAGGATGGCGGCGACCCGCGCGGTACCCGTATCTTCGGCCCGGTCGGGCGTGAGCTCCGGGACAAGCGTTTCATGAAGATCATCTCGCTCGCGCCGGAGGTGTTGTAGCCATGAAGGTGAAAAAGGGCGACACCGTCCTCGTCATCGCCGGCAAGGACAAGGGGTCCCGCGGCAAGGTCCTCTCGGCTATGCCGCGCGAGGACAAGGTCGTCGTCGAGGGCGTCAACCGGGTCAAGAAGCACACCCGCATCCGCACCACCCAGCGGGGCTCGAAGACCGGCGGCATCGTGACGCAGGAAGCCCCGATCCACATCTCCAACGTGATGGTGATCGACTCGGACGGCAACGCCACCCGCGTCGGCTCCCGCGAGGACGAGAACGGCCTGAAGACCCGCGTGTCCCGCCGTTCGGGTAAGGAACTGTGATGACGACGGTCGAGAAGGTGAACCCGCGCCTGAAGCAGCGCTACCGCGACGAGATCGCGGGCGCTCTGCGGGAGCAGTTCAAGTACGCCAACGTCATGCAGATCCCGGGCGTGGTGAAGGTCGTCGTGAACATGGGTGTCGGCGAGGCTGCTCGCGACTCCAAGCTCATCGACGGCGCGGTGCGCGACCTGGCCACCATTACGGGCCAGAAGCCGCAGGTCCGGCGGGCGACCAAGTCGATCGCGCAGTTCAAGCTGCGCGAGGGCATGCCGATCGGCGCCAAGGTCACCCTGCGCAACGACCGGATGTGGGAGTTCCTGGACCGGCTGCTGTCGATCGCGCTGCCGCGTATCCGCGACTTCCGCGGTCTGGACGGGCGCAAGCTCGACGGCAACGGCAACTACACGTTCGGTCTCACCGAGCAGTCGGTGTTCCACGAGATCGACCAGGACCGCATCGACCGGCCGCGAGGGATGGACATCACCGTGGTCACCACCGCCCGCACGGACGAGGAGGGTCGCGCGCTGCTCAAGCTGCTCGGCTTCCCCTTCCGTGAGAACTAGGGAGAACTGACCATGGCGAAGAAGGCCCTTGTCCTCAAGGCCGCCGCGAAGCCCAAGTTCGCGGTCCGCGCTTACACCCGCTGCCAGCGCTGCGGCCGGCCCAAGGCCGTCTACCGCAAGTTCGGCCTGTGCCGCGTGTGCATCCGCGAGATGGCGCACCGGGGCGAACTGCCCGGCGTTTCCAAGGCTTCCTGGTAATCCTCCTTCGCCGCAGGCCCACCGAGCCGGTGCGGAACCGCGGCGAGAAAGGCAAACAAACCCATGACCATGACCGACCCGATCGCAGACATGCTGACCCGTCTGCGCAACGCCAACCAGGCGTACCACGACCGGGTGTCGATGCCATATTCGAAGATCAAGGCGAACATCGCCGAGGTGCTCAAGGCCGAGGGCTACGTGTCCGCGTGGCTGGTTCAGGACCCCGAGGAAGGCAAGGTCGGCAAGACCCTTGTCGTCGACCTCAAGTACGGCCAGAACCGTGAGCGCAGCCTCGCCGGCATCCGGCGCGTGTCGAAGCCCGGCCTCCGCGTCTACGCGAAGTCGGTCGAGATGCCGCGCGTGCTCGGCGGCCTTGGCGTGGCCATCATCTCGACGTCCCAGGGTCTGCTGACCGACAAGCAGGCTCGCAAGCGAGGGGTGGGCGGGGAAGTCCTCGCCTACGTCTGGTAAGGGAAGGCATCACATGTCTCGAATCGGACGTAAGCCGATCACGGTGCCCAGCGGCGTCGACATCAAGGTCGACGGTCCGCGCATCACCGTCAAGGGCCCCAAGGGCGAGCTGTCCCACACGCTGGCCGAGCCGATCACGGTCGAGCGGGCCGAGGATGGCAGCTTCAACGTCGTCCGCCCGAACGACGAGCGGAAGTCCAAGGAGCTGCACGGCCTCTCGCGCACGCTGATCTCCAACATGGTGATCGGCGTCACCGAGGGCTACCGCAAGAGCCTGGAGATCGCCGGTACCGGTTACCGCGTGACCGCCAAGGGCAGTGACCTCGAGTTCGCGCTCGGGTTCTCGCACCCGGTGCTGGTCACGCCGCCGCCGGGGATCACCTTCTCGGTCGAGAAGCCGACGGTGTTCCACATCGCCGGCATCGACAAGCAGCAGGTCGGCGAGGTCGCCGCCAACATCCGCAAGATTCGCCCGCCGGAGCCGTACAAGGGCAAGGGCGTGCGGTACCAGGGCGAGGTCATCCGCCGCAAGGCCGGAAAGGCTGGTAAGAAATGAGCGCCACGCTGCTCAAGCGCCGCAACTCCGGTGGCGTTGCCGCCGCGCGCCGCACGGGGCGTGCTCGCCGGCACTTCCGCATCCGCAAGCACGTGGGTGGTACCGCCGAGCGTCCTCGCCTGGTGGTCACCCGTTCGCTGCGGAACGTCACGGCGCAGATCGTCGACGACCTCAAGGGCCACACGCTGGCCTCGGCCTCGACGCTCGACGCGACCATCCGTGGCACCGAAGGCGACAAGAAGGCCCAGGCGGCGAAGGTGGGCAAGCTGCTCGCCGAGCGGGCCCGGGCCGCGGGTGTTGGCAAGGTCGTCTTCGACCGTGGTGGCAACAAGTACGCCGGGCGCCTCGCGGCCCTGGCGGACGCCGCCCGCGAAGCCGGACTCGAGTTCTAAAAAGGAGAAACGTTCATGCCTGGTCCTCAGCGCAGGGGCGGCGGGTCCGGTAACACCCAAGAAGGTGGTGGCGGCCGTCGCGAAAATCGTCGTGACGGCGGCGGTCGTGGTAACGCGCCCGCCGAGAAGACCCCCCACCTCGAGCGGGTCGTCGCGATCAACCGTGTTGCCAAGGTCGTAAAGGGTGGTCGTCGCTTCAGCTTCACCGCCCTGGTCATCGTCGGCGACGGCGACGGCACGGTCGGCGTCGGCTACGGAAAGGCCAAGGAGGTGCCCGCGGCCATCGCCAAGGGCGTCGAGGAGGCCAAGAAGCACTTCTTCAAGGTTCCGCGGCTCGCGGCGTCCATCCCGCACCCGGTGATCGGCGAGGACGCGGCCGGTGTCGTGCTGCTCAAGCCGGCCTCCGCCGGTACGGGCGTCATCGCCGGCGGCCCGGTCCGTGCCGTCCTGGAGTGCGCGGGCATCCACGACGTGCTGTCCAAGAGCCTCGGCTCCTCCAACGCCATCAACATCGTCCACGCGACGGTGGCGGCGCTGAAGATGCTCGAGTCGCCGGAGGCCGTGGCCGCGCGCCGTGGCCTGCCGGTCGAGGACGTCGCGCCGGCCGCCATGCTGGCCGCACGTGCCGGGGCGGGGGCATAGCCATGGCCCGTCTGAAGGTGACCCAGATCCGGTCCGAGATCGGGGGCAAGCAGAACCAGCGGGACACGCTGCGTTCGCTCGGCCTGAAGCGGATCCGCGACGTGGTCGTCAAGGAGGACCGCCCGGAGATCCGCGGCATGATCCACACTGTGGCGCACCTCGTCACCGTGGAAGAGGTGGAGTAATCCGATGACGATCAAGCTGCACCACCTGCGGCCCGCCCCGGGTGCCAAGACCGCGAAGACCCGTGTGGGTCGCGGTGAGGGCTCCAAGGGCAAGACCGCCGGTCGTGGTACCAAGGGCTCCAAGGCCCGCAAGAACATCTCGGCGGCGTTCGAGGGTGGGCAGATGCCCCTCCACATGCGCCTGCCGAAGCTCAAGGGCTTCCGCAACCGCAACCGGATCGAGTTCCAGGTTGTGAATCTTGCACGCCTCGCGGAGCTCTTCCCGCAGGGCGGCGAGATCGGCGTGCCCGAGCTGGTCGACGCCGGCGCCGTCCGCAAGGGCGAGCTGGTCAAGGTCCTCGGTGACGGGGAGCTCGGCGGCGTGAAGCTGCAGGTCAGCGCGCACAAGTTCAGCGCGACGGCCAAAGATAAGATCGAGGCGGCCGGCGGCTCTGTGAAGCTGCTCGGCGGCGACAGCGAATAGAACGCTATCGTGGCGTCCACCGTCCCGGTGGGCGCCACGCGGCGCCTCAAAAGCCGGACGTGATGTGCCCCGGACATCCTGTTAGAGTCCGTTGCGCAGTAACACGCTCGACTCATACGTTCGACAGCGTCCCAAGCACCACCCGGACCCCACCTCGTCGGCCGAACGACCGGCCGCCTTGCGCAGGAGGATGAAGTTGCTCTCCGCCTTTGTTAGTGCGTTCCGAACGCCTGACCTGCGCAAGAAAATCCTGTTCACGTTGCTGATGATCGGCATCTACCGGCTCGGCGCGACGCTGCCCAGCCCGGGCGTGTCCTACGGCAACGTGCAGAAGTGCCTCAACATCGTCGAGAACAGCAAGGACAACCAGGTCTTCACCCTGTTGAACCTGTTCTCCGGTGGGGCATTGCTCCAGCTGTCGGTGTTCGCGCTGGGCATCATGCCCTACATCACCGCGAGCATCATCCTCCAGCTGCTGACGGTGGTGATCCCGCGCCTTGAGCAGCTGCGCAAGGAAGGCCAGTCCGGCCAGGCGAAGATCACGCAGTACACGCGGTACCTGACCCTCGGGCTCGGCATCCTGCAGGCCTCGGCGTTCGTCGCCCTGGCGCGGTCCGGCCAGCTCTTCGGCGGCGCCTGCGACCAGTCGCAGTACCCGATCATCCCGGACACCGGCAAGATCCCGATGTGGCTGACGCTGACCGCCCTGGTCGTCACCATGACCGCCGGCACCGGCGTCATCATGTGGCTGGGTGAGATGGTCACCGACCGCGGCGTCGGCAACGGCATGTCCGTCCTCATCTTCACCTCGATCGCGGCCCGGCTCCCGCTCGAGGGCATCCAGATCTGGCAGGACAACAAGACCACGTTCTTCGTGATCGTCGGCCTGGCGGTCGTCGTCATCGCCTTCGTGGTCTTCCTCGAACAGGCCCAGCGGCGCATCCCGGTGCAGTACGCGAAGCGCATGATCGGCCGGCGCATGTACGGCGGCACCTCGACCTACATCCCGCTGAAGGTCAACCAGGCGGGTGTCATCCCGGTCATCTTCGCCTCGTCGCTGCTCTACATCCCGCAGCTGATCACGTCCTTCGCCGGCACCAGCTCGACGAACAAGACGATCCTGTGGATCAACCGGAACATCGTGCCGCAGAACAGCGCCTGGCACATCTCGATCTACTTCCTGTTGATCATCTTCTTCACGTACTTCTACGTGTCCATCACCTTCAACCCGACCGAGGTGGCGGACAACATGCGGAAGTACGGTGGTTTCGTGCCCGGCATCCGCCCGGGCAAGCCGACCGCCGAGTATCTTGACTTCATCCTCAGCCGCATCACCCTCCCCGGCGCGCTCTACCTGGGCATCATCTCGATCCTGCCCAACCTGCTCATCGGGATCGTGGGCGGCGGGCAGGCTCTGCAGAACTTCCCGTTCGGCGGCACGGCGGTCCTCATTATTGTTGGTGTTGGCCTCGAAACGGTGAAGCAGATCGAGAGCCAGCTGATGCAGCGCAACTACGAAGGGTTCCTCCGGTAGTGAGGCTGGTGCTGGTAGGTCCCCCCGGGGCGGGCAAGGGGACCCAGGCCGAGTACATCGCCGCGCATCTCGCCGTGCCCAAAATCTCCACCGGCGACATCTTCCGCGCGAACGTCGGGCAGGGCACGCCGCTCGGCGTAGAGGCCAAGCGCTACATGGACGCCGGCCAGCTGGTGCCCGACGAGGTCACGATCAACATGGTGTCCGACCGGCTGGCCGAGGGCGACGCGGTCGACGGCTTCCTGCTCGACGGCTTCCCCCGCACGGTGCCGCAGGCCAACGCGCTCGACAAGCTGCTGGCCGACCTCGGCACCGGCCTGGACATCGTCCTCGAGCTCGTCGTGGAGAACGAAGAGGTCATCCGCCGGCTCTCGGGCCGGCGGACCTGCCGTGGCTGCGGCAAGATCTGGCACGTCGAGTTCGACGCGCCGACGCACGACGAGGTCTGCGACCGGTGCGGCGGCGAGCTGTTCCAGCGCGACGACGACAAGGCCGAGACCATCGCCGAGCGGCTGAAGGTCTACGCCCGCGACACGTCGCCGCTGGTGGACTACTTCGGCGCACAGGGCAAGCTGGTGGGCATCGACGCGACGGGTCCGGTCGAGGACGTCACCGTGCGCGCGATCGACGCCCTGCGCTCCTACGGCGCCTGAACAACACGACGGGTAAGTTTCATGGCCCCTCACCAGCTCGAGATCGAGCTCAAGACGCCCGAAGAGATCGGCCTCATGCGCCGTGCCGGGCTGGTCGTCGCCGACGCACTGGAGCGGATGCGGGCCGCGGTCGCGCCCGGCGTCTCCACCGCCGAGCTCGACCGCATCGCCGAGGAGACCATCCGGTCCGCGGGTGCCGTGCCGTCCTTCAAGGGCTACCACGGGTACCCGGCGTCGATCTGCTCCTCGGTCAACGACCAGGTCGTCCACGCAATCCCGAGCCCGCGGCAGGTGCTGCACGAGGGTGACCTCATCTCCATCGACTGCGGCGCGGACCTCGACGGGTGGCACGGAGACGCCGCGATCACGGTCGGCGTCGGTGAGGTACACCCGGATCTGCTGCGGCTCGTGCGGGTCGCCGAGGACGCCATGTGGGCCGGCATCGCCGCGGCCGCTCGCGGGGCGCGTTCGGGCAAGGGGCGGCTGACCGACATCTCGTTCGCCATCCAGTCGGCGATCCGCAAGGCCAGCCGCTTCGGCATCGTCGAGGGCTACGGCGGGCACGGCATCGGCAGCGCCATGCACCAAGACCCCTTCGTGCAGAACTCCGGCCGCCCGGGCAAGGGCCCGATGCTGCGTCCGGGCATCGCGCTGGCCATCGAGCCCATGATCACCAAGGGGAAGCCGAAGGTCGCTGAGCTCGACGACGGCTGGACCGTGGTGACCGTCGACGGCTCGGTCGCGGCGCACGTCGAGCACACCATGGCTCTCTGCGACGACGGCGTCTGGGTGCTCACCGCCCACGACGGGGGTCGTTCCCGCCTCGGTGACCTGGTCACCGCCCGTGAGCCGGTGCCGGCCGGCGAGTAAGGGAAAAGCCGGGGTGGAGGTGCACGTGCCTCGGTGCGATGCTGTGTGCAGTGTCCGAAGGGGGAGCGGTGGCAGACCGGCGGGAAGACCTGCGCGCGGCCGATGTGGATCGGCAGTTCGTGGCGGAGCGTCTGAAGGCGGCACTCGACGAGGGCCGGCTGTCGCTCGGCGAGTACGACGACCGGCTCAAGGAGACGTACTCCGCGCGGACCTACGGCGACCTGGACGACATCCTCAAGGACCTCCCCGGCTTCCATCCGATGGGCGGCTCGCAGCTGGAGCCCAGCGAGCCCGTCGCCGACGAGCCGGACGAGCGGCCCCGCCGGTCGGGTGACGGCAACCCCAAGTGGCTGGTCGGCATCTGGAGCGCCTGGCTCGTCGCCGTGTCGGTCAACGTGGTCATCTGGGCCCTGGTGAGCCTGTCCGCCGGCGAGCCCGTCTACTTCTGGCCGATGTGGGTCGCGGGCCCCTGGGGTGCGGTGCTGCTCGCCTCGACCTTCTCGGTCAAGGCGCTCGGCCACAACCCGGAGAGCAACCAGCGGCGCTACCGCGACAGCTGAAACACCGCTCGGCCGGTCCGTTTCCGCCGGCTGCAGGCCCCGATTTGGTGCACGGGGCGCACACGCGTAGACTTGCCCATTGGCGCAAAGCGTCCACTCCGGCATGCCCCCACGCGCTTCTAGTGGCAGGACCGGAGCCGCGGCTGGCTTCAGGCCTTCTGGCCTGGAGAAATGGATGCGAGCGTCAACCACCAGACCCGATGTCAGGTAGCGGAGGACATGCCGAAGAAAGACGGGGCCATCGAGATCGAGGGCCGAGTGATCGAGCCACTTCCGAACGCGATGTTCCGGGTGGAGCTCGCCAATGGCCATAAGGTCTTGGCGCACATCAGCGGCAAGATGCGGCAGCACTACATCCGCATCCTGCCCGAGGACCGTGTTGTCGTGGAGCTCTCGCCCTACGACCTCACCCGCGGGCGCATCGTCTACCGCTACAAGTAATCGGTATCCGGTACCCAGTTAACGGTCGGGTTCTGTCGTGCCCGTTCGTACGAGCGCGCACGCAGCGAGAGTTAGGCAAACCGTGAAGGTCAAGCCGAGCGTCAAGCGGATCTGCAACAACTGCCGGGTCATCCGGCGGCACGGCCGGGTCATGATCATCTGCAGCACCGACCCGCGCCACAAGCAGCGCCAGGGCTGAGTCCCTAGCACCCGCTTCAGTTATTTGCCCGTTCCAGCCTCGGGCGGCCCGCCGATTCGGCGTGGCCTGCGTGGGGTGCACCCTTGGTCGGAGGCCAGGGCCCGTCTGTGGGCAGACGGGAGTGGAGCGGGTACAGACCTCCGCACACTTGAGGAGCACGCCCACCTATGGCACGTCTCGTCGGTGTCGATCTCCCGCGCGAAAAGCGCACGGAGATCGCACTCACCTACATCTACGGCATCGGGCGTACCCGGGCCGTCGAGACCCTGGCCGCCACCGGAATCGACCCGAACAAGCGGGCCCGGGACCTGACCGATGAAGAGGTCGTGCAGCTGCGCGACCACATCGAGGCGAACTACAAAGTTGAAGGCGACCTGCGCCGCGAGGTCGCCGCGGATATCCGCCGCAAGGTCGAGATCGGCTGCTACGCCGGTATCCGGCACCGTAAGGGCCTGCCGGTGCGCGGTCAGCGCACCCGGACCAACGCGCGCACCCGCAAGGGTCCGAAGCGCACGGTCGCCGGCAAGAAGAAGCCGGGCAAGAAGTAATCCCGCCGGTCGAGATCAGAAACGAATCTAGGAGCGCATAGAGAATGCCGCCGAAGGCTCGCGCCGGCGCGACCGCTGTCAAGAAGGTCCGGCGCAAGGAACGCAAGAACGTCGCCCACGGGCAGGCGCACATCAAGAGCACGTTCAACAACACGATCGTGTCGATCACCGACCCGACCGGTGCCGTCATCTCCTGGGCCTCGGCCGGCCAGGTGGGCTTCAAGGGCTCGCGCAAGTCGACCCCGTTCGCCGCGCAGCTGGCCGCCGAGGCCGCCGCTCGCCGCGCGATGGAGCACGGCATGCGCAAGGTCGACGTGTTCGTCAAGGGCCCTGGCTCCGGCCGGGAGACCGCGATCCGCTCGCTGCAGGCCGTGGGCCTGGAGGTCGGGCAGATCTCTGACGTCACGCCGCAGCCGCACAACGGCTGCCGTCCGCCGAAGCGCCGCCGGGTCTAAGGGAAGAGACGAACTATGGCTCGCTATACAGGTGCCGACTGCCGCCGTTGCCGGCGCGAGAAGATGAAGCTGTTCCTCAAGGGCAGCAAGTGCGACGGGCCGAAGTGCCCGTTCGAGTCGCGTCCCTTCCCGCCCGGCCAGCACGGCCGCGGCCGGCCGAAGGAGACCGAGTACCTCCTGCAGCTGCGCGAGAAGCAGAAGGCCCGCCGCATCTACGGCGTGCTGGAGCGTCAGTTCGCCGGCTACTACGAGGAGGCCGTGGCCAAGCCGGGTAAGACCGGCGAGGAGCTGCTGCGCATCCTCGAGTCGCGGCTGGACAACGTCGTGTACCGGGCCGGCCTGGCCACGTCGCGCGACGCGGCCCGCCAGCTCGTGAAGCACGGCCACATCGTGGTCAACGGCCGGAAGGTCGACATCCCGTCGTACCGCCTGCGTGAGCACGACATCGTGCAGGTGCGGGAGAAGTCGCGGGAGCTCACCCCGTTCCAGATCGCGCAGGGCCTCGCGGGCAGCAAGACCGTCCCGGCCTGGCTCGAGTTCATCCCGAGCGAGTTCAAGGTCCTGGTGCACAGCCTGCCGGCCCGGCAGGTCATCGACACCCAGGTCCAGGAGCAGCTCATCGTCGAGCTCTACAGCAAGTAGCAACATTGTCGGCGGAGCCTGGTCCGGGTCGATCATCGCGAAGCGTCATCGAGCCAGACCAGGCGTAGGCCGTGCGGCCACCGCCGATCCGGAGCGCGTCATATAGCGGGCGCGCAACGAACTGGAGGAAAAGAACGTGCTCATCTCACAGCGGCCCAGCCTCGCCGAAGAGTCGATCAGCGAGGTCCGTTCCAAGTTCACCATCGAGCCCCTCGAGCCGGGCTTCGGGTACACCCTCGGCAACTCGCTGCGGCGCACCCTGCTCAGCTCGATCCCGGGCGCGGCGGTCACCAGCATCAAGATCGACGGCGTGCTGCACGAGTTCACCACGATCCCCGGGGTCAAGGAGGACGTGGTCGAGCTCGTCATGAACATCAAGGAGCTGTGCGTCAGCTCCGAGCTGGACGAGCCGGTCTCGATGTACCTGCGCAAGCAGGGCCCGGGCGACGTCACCGCGGGCGACATCCAGCCCCCGGCCGGCGTCTCCGTGCACAACCCCGACCTGAAGCTGGCCACGCTCAACGGCAAGGGCCGTCTCGACATGGAGCTCACGGTCGAGCGGGGCCGTGGCTACGTGACGGCCAACCAGAACAAGCAGCAGGGCCAGGAGATCGGGCGCATCCCGGTCGACTCGATCTACTCGCCGGTGCTCAAGGTGACGTACCGCGTCGAGGCGACCCGTGTCGAGCAGCGCACCGACTTCGACCGGCTCATCATCGACGTCGAGACCAAGGCGTCGCTGACCCCGCGTACCGCGCTGGCCTCGGCCGGCTCGACGCTGGTGGAGCTGTTCGGCCTCGCGCGCGAGCTGGACGAGACCGCCGAGGGCATCGACATCGGCCCGTCGCCGCAGGACGCGCAGCTCGCGGCCGACCTGGCGCTGCCGATCGAGGAGCTGGACCTCACCGTCCGGTCGTACAACTGCCTCAAGCGTGAGGGCATCAACTCCGTGGGGGAGCTGATCAGCCGCACGGAAGCCGACCTCCTCGATATAAGGAATTTCGGTCAGAAGTCGATCGACGAGGTCAAGATGAAGCTCGCCGGGATGGGCCTGGGTCTGAAGGACTCCGCCCCGACGTTCGACCCGGCCCACGTCGTGGACTCCTTCGCCGAGGTGGACTACGACGCCGACGACTACCGCGAGACCGAGCAGCTGTAGTTCAGCCGCTGTATTAGAGGAGTCCCAACAATGCCCACGCCCACCAGAGGTCCCCGCCTCGGCGGCAGCCCCGCGCACGAGCGGCTGATGCTGGCGAATCTCGCCACGTCGCTGTTCAAGCACGGGCGCATCACGACGACCGAGACGAAGGCCAAGCGGCTGCGCCCGCTCGCCGAGCAGCTCATCACCAAGGCCAAGCGCGGCGACCTGCACGCGCGCCGTCAAGCGCTCTCCGTGGTGCGGGACAAGGACGTGGTGTTCCAGCTGTTCGACCAGATCGCGCCGCGGTTCAGCAACCGGCCGGGTGGCTACACCCGCATCGTGAAGACGGGCCCCCGCAAGGGCGACGCGGCTCCGATGGCGATCATCGAGCTGGTCGAGGAGCTCGAGGTGGCCGCCCCGAAGGCGCCGCGCAAGACCGCCGCTCGTAAGGCCGCCAAGGCCGACTCGATCGCGGTGCTCGCCGGCGACGCGGACGAGGACGAGACCCCGGCCCCGGCCGCCGCGTCGTCGTCCTCGGACGAGGGCGACACCGAGGCGAAGGACGAAGAGACCAAGGCCTGATCACCGGTCGAGGTTTGTCGGCCCGGCACCCTTTCGGGGGTGCCGGGCCTTCTTTTGGGAGTTGTACCCCATGAGCGTTCGCGTCCGCCTGGACGTCTCCTACGACGGCACCGACTTCTCCGGGTGGGCCGTGCAGCCGGGCCGCCGGACGGTCGCCGGCGAGCTCCTGGGGGTGCTGGAGCGCCTCTTCGGCTCGGTGGAGGGCCTGACGGTCGCGGGGCGCACGGACGCGGGCGTGCACGCGACCGGGCAGGTGTGCCACATCGAGGTCGCCGAGGAGCGCTGGGCCGCGCTGGAGGCCGCGCTCGTGCACAAGCTGGCCGGGCTCCTCCCGCCCGACGTGCGCGTCCTGGCCGCGGCCGCGGTGCCGCCGGAGTTCGACGCGCGCTTCTCGGCGCTGGCGCGGCGGTACGAGTACCGCGTGACGGACGCCCCCTTCGGTGCCGAGCCCCTCCGCCGCCGCAACACCCTGGCCTGGCCGCGCCCCCTGGACCTGGCCCGGCTGAACGAGGCCGCGGCGGGCCTGGTGGGCGAGCACGACTTCGCCGCGTTCTGCCGGCGCAAGGAGCACGCGAGCACGATCCGCGCCGTGTCGCGGATGGACTGGCGCCGCGACGCCGACGGCATCGTGGTGGCCACCGTGTCGGCGGATGCGTTCTGCTGGTCGATGGTGCGCAGCCTGGTGGGGGCCCAGCTGGTGGCGGGGGACGGCCGGCGGCCGACCTCGTGGCCGGGCGCGCTGCTCACGCGGACGGTCCGGGCCGACGAGGTGATGGTGGCGCCGGCGCACGGCCTGACGCTGGTCGAGGTGACGTACCCGGCGGACGCGGCCGCGCTGCGGGCGCGGGCGGAACTGACCCGCCGGCGCCGCGACCTCTGACCCCTGTCGGCGCCCCGGCCGGCTCGCAAAGCTACGCCTTGCAGTCTGCGCACCGCGGCCAACCGTCAAGCCGGACGCCGCACCGCGTGTTCGATAAGTCGGGCGCTCCGCGCCGCGACTTATCGCTTATTTCAGCATTTTTCGCGCGCTGCGGCTTACGCCCGAATTGGCAGGCGACAGGGCTAGTTCGACGGCGCCGAGGCGGGCAGGGACGCGGCCGGGGTCGCCTCGGGCTGGATGACCGAGCGGTTCTCGATGATCCCGTTGTCCAGGTACGTCTCGACGATGTCGTACGTGATCTGGTTCGGGTACGGGTCGCCCTGGGCGAAGTTGTTGCCGTCGACGCGGGCGATCACGCAGTACGTGATGAAGTGCCCCTTGTAGTTCCACCCGAGCTGCGTCGGCGCGCGCACGAGGGCGTCGGTGCCGGTGCCCGCGCCCACGCTCATGCCCGCGAACCGGCCCTTCTGGCCGTCGACGATCGGCTTGATCCCGTCGAAGGTCTTGGCCGCGACCTGCTCGCTCGTCACGTTGAAGATGCCGGCCGTGATGAGGTACTCCTGGTTCGGCGACTTCATCGTCGCGCGCACGACCTCCGTGCACCCCGCGCCCGCCAGCAGGGTCGCCAGCTGCTCGGTCGCGGCCGCCTTGCAGTCGTTGGACGCCTTGGTGGCGAGGATGACATACGGCGGCTCGTCGGGCACCGCGACGATGTTGTTGCTCGGGAACACCTCGGCCTCGGTCAGCGCCTTCGGGTCCACGTCGCGGCTGCTGATGTCGCGCTTCTGCGGCGCCGACGACGAGCCGGACTTGGCCGAGTCCGGGCCGTTCTTCTCGTCCTTGAAGATGAACCAGGTGCCCACGCCGCACGCGCCGAGCACGACCAGCACCGCGATCGCGCTGAGCGTGGCGACCCACCGGTGCGGACGCGGCCCGGGGCGCACCGGGTCGACGACGGCCCGGGGGCGGTCGAGCCGGTCGTCACGGTCGGGCGGTCCGCCGCGGTCGGAGCGGCGGGGCGACTCGCGCAGGGCGCGCTTGGTCCCCCCGGTGGTGTATTCGCCGGTGTACTCGCCCGTGCCCCGGCCGCGCCTACGCACGCCGGACGGCTCGTCGTACGGGTCGTAGCCCATCTCGTCGTCGGGCGCGCGGCGCTGCTGCGGGGGCTCGTCGTACGCGGGCCGGCGCCGCATCGCCTCGTCGCGCCGTCGCACGCCGCTCTCGTCGCGACGCACGGTCTCGGGCGGGGCCGCGGCCTCGAACCCGGCGCGGGCGCGGCGGCCGGTGTCCTCGAAGCCGCGTGGCTCGTCGTCGTACGGCGGGCGGCTCCGGCGCCCGCGCGGGTCCTCGCCGGGCCGGAACATCGTCGTCTCACCCGCGTACGGCGCGCCGCTGCGCGGGCCCGCGTCCTCGAAGCCGCGCGCGGGGGCGTCGGCCGGCGGGACGCCGTACACGCGGGCGGAGCCGTTCGTGCGCGCGCCGTCGGCCGCGTCCCGGGTGGCGTCGCGCCGCCGCCGCACGCCGCTGTCGTCGCCGGGGCGGAACATCGTGGTCTCGCCGGCGTACGGCACACCGTGCCCGCCGTTCGCCTCGTCCCCGAAGCCGTTGCGGCGGGGGTCGGCGTCGGGCTCGGCCGCGCGTCGGCGGCCGCCCAGGTCTCCCGTGCGCGGCGAGTCGTCGGCGGCCCGGCGGCGCCCACCACCGGTCACGTCGGCGGCGCGCTCACCGCCGCGGGGGCCCAGGTCGCCGGTCAGGCCGCCCCGGACGCTCAGGTCGCCGTTCGCGCCGCCGCGGGGGCCCAGGTCGCCGCTCATGCCACCGCGGCCGCTCAGGTCGCCCCGGGCGCCGCTCAGGTCGCCCGGGGCGCCGTTCGCGCCGCCACGGGCCCCGTTCGCGCCACCACGGGTCGTGAGGTCGCCGGTCCGGGGGCCGAGGTCGCCGGTCCGAGGGCCGAGGCCGCCGGTGCGTGGGTCGGCGTACGCGGCCGGCTGCTCCTCGGCGGCGCGGCGGGCCCGGCGGGCGGCGCCGCTCGTCGGGGCCGAGTCCGGGCGCATGTTCGGGAAGATCGGCACCAGCGGCGGCGGGTCGGCCGTCGGGGCGGCCGCGGCCAGCTCGGTGAGGGGCTTGATGATCGGGGTCAGCTCCGGACCGCGATCGTACGACTGCGCATCGCGCTCCCGGGCCCGCCGCCGGCCGCGCGGCTCGTCGCTCGCGGGCGGGACGGGGATCTGCTGGTCGAGCGGGGGGCGGGCCGGGGGCGCCGGCATCCGGCCGAAGGTGCCGCTCGGGGAGTCGTCGGCGGCCCGGCGGCGGCCGCCCGGGGCGGTGGCGTCCGGGGTCGACCAGCCGTCGACGTTGGCCGGGCGGGCCGGGGGCGGGGCCGGCGGGAGCGCGCCCGGGCCGAAGACGCCGCTGGGGGATTCGTCGCGGGAGCGGCGGCCGCGCACCTCACCGGTGCGGGGGTCGCCACCGCGCGCGTCACGGAGATCGCCCGTGCGCGGATCGCCGCCCCGGGAGTCGGAGCGCAGGTCGCCCGAGCGTGGGTCCGAGCGGAGGTCGCCGGTGCGTGGGTCCGAGCGGAGGTCGCCCGTGCGGGGATCGGAGCGCAGGTCGCCGGTGCGCGGGTCGGGGCCCGTGCGCGAATCGGGGCCCACGCGGCGCAGGGCCGTCGTACGGTCGAACGAGCCCGAGCGGTCCATCGGGTCGGGACGGTCGAAGGACCCGGCCCGCTCGCCCGTGCCCGAGCGCTCCAGACGACCCGGGCCCGGCCCGTCGAAGTCGAAGGGGTCGGGCGGCGGCGCGGAGAAGGGGTCGGGCTCGCCCCGGCTGCTGCCGCGTAGACCGGCCAGCCAGTTGTCGGCTTCGTCCGCCTCGTCCCGGCGGAACGAGTCGGAGCGCCGCTTCCGGCGCTGCTCGTCCCGAGAAGTCATGTCGCACAGGGTAGCCGACGTCGCCGTGCGGTGGCTTGTCGGCGATGTCTCGTACCTCTCGAACGGGTGGCCGCCGAAACCGCCGGTCACCTGCGCGTGGACAATGCGTTGCGAACGGCGGGGCAGGAGGGGCATGTTGGCAGGCGAGCACTACTTCTCGGCCGACCCGGCGGTGGCGCACGAGCGGCACGAGGTCGTCTTCCACGCGCTGGACCAGGAGTTTCGCCTGGCCTCCGCGTCCGGGGTGTTCTCGTGGAGCGGCCTGGACCGGGGCACCGCGGTGCTGCTCGGCGAGGCCCCGCTGCCGGGCCCGCAGACCGAGGGCGCGCTGCTGGACCTGGGCTGCGGGTACGGCCCGATCTCGGTCGTCCTCGCGACCGCGGCGCCGCGGACGACGGTCTACGCGATCGACGTGAATCAGCGCGCGCTCGAGCTGGTGCGGGAGAACGCTGGCGGGCGCCGCATCGTCGCGGCGATGCCCGACGAGGTGCCGGCGACTGTCAGCTTTGCGCAGATCTGGTCCAACCCGCCGATCCGGGTCGGCAAGGCGGAGCTGCACGCGCTGCTGCTGCGCTGGCTGCCCCGGCTCGCCCCGGACGGGGTCGCGTGGCTGGTCGTGGCCAAGAACCTCGGCGGCGACTCGCTGCAGCGCTGGCTCGCCGAGCAGGGCTTCGCGGCCGAGCGCCACGCCTCCGACAAGGGTTTCCGGGTACTCAAGGTCGGAAAACCGCTTTCGTAAGGTACGACTGCCGATGAAGCTCTTCAGACGTGGGATATGTGGACGTCGCAGGGGTCGGGCACACGCTGCCGGACGGCCGTGAGCTCTTCTCCGAGGTCTCGTTCCGGGTCGGCGAGGGCGCGAAGGTGGCGCTCGTCGGGCCGAACGGGGCCGGCAAGACGACCCTGCTGAAGATGGTCGCCGGCGACCTGCCGGTGCACGAGGGCGCCGTGGCGCGCTCCGGCGGGCTGGGCGTGATGCGCCAGTTCATCGGCATGATCGGGGACGACCGGACGCTGTACGACCTGGCGCTCGACCTGGCCCCGCCGCGCCTGAACGAGATCGGCCGCCGCGTGGCCGACGCCGAGCGCGGGCTGGCCGACGGCACCGAGAAGTCGCAGCTCAGGTACGCCAATGCGCTCGCGGCGTGGGGCGAGGCGGGCGGGTACGACGCGGAGGTCCTCTTCGACACCGCGAGCGTCGCCGCGCTGGGCCTGCCCTGGGACGCCACCCGCGACCGGCCGGTGCGCACGCTCTCGGGCGGGCAGCAGAAGCGGTTCGCGCTCGAGCTGCTCCTGCGCGGCGAGGACGAGGTGCTGCTGCTGGACGAGCCGGACAACTTCCTCGACGTACCGGGGAAACGCTGGCTCGAGGACCGTCTGCGCGAGTCCGCGAAGAGCGTGCTGTACGTCTCGCACGATCGCGAGCTGCTGGCCCGGTCCGCGGATCGCGTGGTCGCGGTCGAGGGCGGCTCCGCGTGGGTGCACCCGGGCGGGTTCGCGTCGTGGCACGAGGCCCGCAGCGCCCGCCACGAGCGCCTGGACGAGCTGCGGCGCCGCTGGGACGAGGAGCGCGAGAAGCTCAAGGCGCTCGTGCTGATGTACCGCACGAAGGCCGCCTACAACGACGGGCTGGCCTCGCGCCTGCAGGCCGCCGAGACCCGGCTGCGCAAGTTCGAGGAGGCCGGGCCGCCACCGGCGCCGCCGAAGGAGCAGGACATTCGGATGCGGCTTTCCGGCGGGCGTACCGCCAAACGCGCCGTCATGTGCGAGCAGCTCGAGCTCGACGGGCTGACCTACCCCTTCGACCTGGAGATCTGGTACGGCGACCGCGTGGCCGTCCTCGGCGGCAACGGCACCGGCAAGTCGCACTTCCTGCGGCTGCTGGCCCGCGGCGGCACCGACCCGGACGGCCCGCAGATCGGCATGGAGATGACGCCGGTGGCGCACGGCGGCCGGGTGCGCCTCGGCGCGCGGGTGCGGCCGGGCCACTTCTCGCAGACCCACGACCGCCCGGAGCTGCTGGACAAGACCCTCGCCGAGATCCTCTGGCGCGGCGACGACTGGCGCACCGGCCTGCCGCGCCCGCAGGCGATGCCGGCGCTGGGGCGGTACGAGCTCGCGGCCCAGGCCGACCAGCGCTTCGGCAGCCTGTCCGGCGGCCAGCAGGCCCGGTTCCTGGTGCTGCTGCTGGAGCTGTCCGGGGCGACGCTGCTGCTGCTCGACGAGCCGACCGACAACCTCGACCTGGCCAGCGCCGAGGCCTTGGAGGAGGGCCTGCGCGGCTTCGACGGCACGGTGATCGCGGTCACGCACGACCGCTGGTTCAGCCGCTCCTTCGACCGGTACGTGCTCTTCCGCGCCGACGGTGAGGTGGTGGAGGTACCGGAACCGGTCTGGGAGGGGCGCGGATAACGGACCGGTTGTGCGGTCCGTCGGTCACCCTCCGTGGTGATCTGGCGCCCGTGGAGCCGACTGTTGTACTCACGATCGGGGCGTCCGACTGCTCCGGCGGCTCGGGCCTGCAGGCCGACCTGCGGACCCTGGCCGCGCTGCGGATGCACGGCGCCTCGGTCGTGACCGCGGTGATGTCGCGCAACACGCGCGACACCGCCACCCTCTTCCCGCAGCCGACGAACGTCGTCACCGCGCAGCTCAGCAGCGTGCTGGAGGACCTGCGGGTGGCCGCGGTGAAGACCGGCATCCTGCCCACGCCGGAGACGGCCGTGGCGATCGCGGCCCGAGCGCGCACCGGCGCCCTGCCCAACCTCGTCGTCGACCCGGTCCTCACGGCGGCGTCGGGCTCGCGGATGGGGCTCATCGCGGCGTACGAGCGGCTGATCCCCCACGCGAGCGTCCTCACCCCGAACCGCGAGGAGGCCTCGGCCCTGCTCGGCTGGAACGTCTTCACGCCGGAGGACATGGCGACGGCCGCGTCCCAGCTCTCCGCGCGCGGCCCGCGCTGCGTGGTCATCACCGGCGGCGACTTCGCGGCCGGCACCGACGCGATCGACGTGGTCTGGTCGGACGGCGAGGCGCGCCAGCTGCACAGCCCGCGCATCGCGAGCCGCAACACCGACGGCAGCGGCGCGACCTTCGCCACGGCCGTGGCCGCGCGCCTGGCCACCGGCGACGAGGCCGATGTGGCGGTGTCCTGGGCGAAGGGCTTCGTGGGCCGCGCGATCGGCGACGCGACGGACTGGCGCCTGGGCGGCGGCACCGGCCCGATCGACCAGTTCGGCTGGTCCTCCCTCACCCTGCGCTGAGCCGCGGCGGGTGGTGGATGATGCATGCCATGGACGAGAAGACGCTGATCCACCAGATCTCGACGCTTGTCGACGAGGAGCACGGGTTGCGCACGCAGCTGCAGACAGGCAAGATCACCGAGCAGGAGGAGCACGACCGGCTGCGCTCGCTCGAGGAGCAGCTCGACCAGCTCTGGGACCTGCTGCGGCGCCGGCGCGCGGCGAAGCTCCAGGGTGTTTCGCCCGACGAGGTCGAGGTGCACTCCGTCGACGAGGTCGAGCACTACCTGCAGTAGCTAGTCCACCCGCAGGCGGTAGCCGCGCTTCACCACCGTCTGGACGAAGGCCGAGCCGCCCAGGGCCGCCCGCAGGCGGGCCACCGCCATCTCCACCGCGTGCTCGTCCGCGCCCCGCGGCAGCTCGCGCAGGAGGGCCGCCCGCGACAGGACGCGGCCGGGCGAGGCGGCCAGGGCGCGCAGCACCGCCATCGGGCCCGGGGCCAGGGGCTTCAGGGTGCCGTCGATTATCGCGGCGTGCCCGCGCAGGGTCACCGCGGCGCCCGCGACGTGCAGGGTGGGGGAGCGCTTGGGCAGCTCGTCCACCAGGATGCGCACGAGGGCGCCGAGCCGGGCCCGGGCCGGCGCGGCCACCGGGACGCCCAGGCGCTGCAGCGGCGCCGCGGTGACGGGGCCCACGCAGGCCGCCAGGACGTCGGTGCGCAGGGCCTCGAGCACGTCCGGCGCCTCGGGGCCGGCCACGCGCAGCAGCGAGCTGACGGCCGGCGCCGACGTGAACGTGACCGAGTCGACCAGGCGCGAGCAGATCAGGTCGACCAGCCGGCGCAGGGGCGCGGGGTCGACGGGGGGAGCCCAGCGGTACACCGGGATCTCCACCACGACCGCGCCCGCGTCGCGCAGGGCGGACGTGAACTCGGGGTGGGGCTCCCCGTGCAGCTGCAGGGCGATGCGCCGCCCCGCGATACTGCCCGGGTAGCCGCCCGACGTCAGGTAGTCGAGGACCTCGTCGCAGCTCTCCGTCTCCGGGGACCAGGCCTCCAGCATGCCCGCCGCCCGCACGGCGCCCTTGGCCTTCGGGCCGCGCGCGATCAGGTACGCGCCGTCGAGCCGCGCCCGCAGCGCCTCGCCGAGGCCCCAGCCCTCCGCGGCCTCGATCCAGCCCCGCAGGCCGATGCCCGTGGTGGCGATGACGATGTCGGGCGGCACGTCGACGCACGAGATCGTGGCCGCCTTGAGCTCGGTGTCGTCCGCAACGGGCACGATGCGCAGCGCCGGGGCGAGCACCACCCGGGCGCCGCGCCGCTCCAGGAGCGCGCTGAGCTCGTCGCGGCGCCGGTCGGCGGTCACGGCCACGGTGAACCCGGCCAGGGGCAGGTCCTCGCCCGAGTCCGGCCGCACCTCGATCGTGCTGCTGGTGCTCACGGGCGATCTCCAGAACCGGACGTCGTGAGGGCGGCGGCGATCTCGACCATGCCGTCGGCGATGCGCACCTCGTACACCGGCACCCGCACCCCCGGCTCGTCCAGGCACTCCCCGGTGGCCAGGTCGAACGCCTGCTTGTGCATGGGGGAGGCGACCACGGCCCGGTCGCCCCGGCTGCCGACGATCCCGCGCGAGAGCACGGCCGCGCCGCTGATCGGGTCGACGTTGCCGATGGCGTGCACGGTGCCGTCGGAGGTCCGGAAGAGCGCCACCTGGTCCCCGCCCACGAGGGCGGCCACCCCCCGGTCCGGCTCGAGGCGGACGAACGGGCAGACGACGGTCCAGCTCATGGGCGTGCTCCCAGGACGAGGGGGACAGGCTGTCCGCGTTCGGATACGAAGGTGATCGTCGGGTCGGGGGTGCCGGGGGCGTTGACGAACGAGACGAACCGCGCCAGGCGCTCCGGGTCCTCGACGGTCGCCCGCCACTCGTCGGCGTACGACGTGACGTGGCGGGCCATCATGGCGTCGAGCTCGGCGGCGATGCCGAGGGAGTCCTCCACGATTACCGAGCGCAGGTAGTCGAGGCCGCCCTCCAGCCCCTCGATCCAGGCCGCGGTGCGCTGGAGCCGGTCGGCGGTGCGGATGTAGAACATCAGGAACCGGTCCACGACCCGGATGAGCTCCTCGGTCGGCAGGTCCGAGGCGAGCAGGTCGGCGTGGCGGGGCCGGAAGCCGCCGTTGCCGCCGACGTAGAGGTTCCAGCCGTTGTCGGTGGCGATGATGCCGAAGTCCTTGCTCCGGGCCTCGGCGCACTCGCGGGCGCAGCCGGACACCGCGGACTTGAGCTTGTGCGGGGCGCGCAGGCCGCGGTACCGCAGCTCCAGTTCGATCGCCAGCCCGACCGAGTCCTGCACGCCGTAGCGGCACCAGGTCGACCCGACGCAGGACTTCACGGTGCGCAGCGCCTTGCCGTACGCGTGCCCGGACTCGAACCCGGCCCCGACCAGCCGGCTCCAGATCGCGGGCAGCTGCTCGACCCGGGCGCCCAGCAGGTCGATGCGCTGGCCGCCGGTGATCTTGGTGTAAAGGTTGAAGTCCCGCGCCACCTCGCCGATCACGATCAGCTTCTCCGGCGTGATCTCGCCGCCGGGGATGCGCGGGACCACCGAGTAGGTGCCGTTGCGCTGGATGTTGGCCAGGAAGTGGTCGTTGGTGTCCTGCAGCGAGGCCTGCTCCCCGTCGAGCACGTAGTCGTTGTGCAGCGAGGCGAGGATCGAGGCGACCGTCGGCTTGCACACGTCGCAGCCGCGCCCGCGCCCGTGCTCCTCGATGAGCTGCGAGAACGTGCGGATCTCGCGGATCCGCACGATGTCGAAGAGCTCGGCGCGGGAGTACTCGAAGTGCTCGCACAGCGCCTTGGAGGCCGCGACACCGTTGGAGACGAGGATCTTCTTCAGCAGCGGCACGCAGGACCCGCAGCTCGTACCGGCCCGGGTGCACTCCTTGATCGCGGCGACGTCGGTGCAGCCCTCCGCGATCGCGGCCACCACCTGGCCCTGGGTGACCGCGTTGCAGCTGCAGACCTGCGCCTCGGCCGGCAGCGCCACGTCGCCGGCCACGTCCCCGGCCAGCAGGGCGAGCGGGTGCCCGGGCAGCGGGCCGCCGACGCTGGCCCGCAGCGTGGGGTACGCGCTCGCGTCCCCCACGAGGATGCCGCCGAGCAGCGTCTGGGCGTCGTCGGAGAGCACCAGCTTCGCGTAGCGCCCGTTCGCCGGGTCGAGGTACACGATGTCGAGGAGGTCTTCCCGGCCGCCCGTCCCGGAAGGCAGGGCGTCGCCGAAGCTGGCCACGTCGACGCCGAGCAGCTTGAGCTTCGTCGAGGTGTCCGCGCCGGGGAACTCGGCGGCCCCGCCGAGCAGCCGGTCGGCGACGACCTCGGCCATCGCGTAGCCGGGCGCGACCAGCCCGTAGCACTGGCCCTCGATCGCGGCGCACTCGCCGACGGCGTAGATCGCGGAGTCCTCGGTGCGGCAGCCGGCGTCGACGAGCACGCCGCCGCGCGCCCCCGTGGCCAGCCCGGCGGCCCGGGCGAGCTCGTCGCGGGGCCGGATGCCGGCCGCGACCACCACGATGTCGGCCGGCACGTGGGCGCCGTCGGAGAGCGTCAGGTTGAGCCGCCCGCTCGGCGAGGTCTGGCGGATCGCGGTCGTGCCGGCGCCGAGGTGCACGCGCACGCCGAGGTCCTCCACGAACCGCCGCAGCACCGCCCCGCCCGCCGCGTCGACCTGCACCGGCATCAGCCGCGGGGCGAACTCGATCACGTGGGTGCGCAGGCCCAGCAGGCGCAGCGCGTTGGCCGCCTCCAGGCCGAGCAGCCCGCCGCCGATCACCGCGCCGACCTCGCGGCCCTGCGCGTGGTCCCGGATCGCCTCGAGGTCGTCCAGGGTGCGGTACACGAACACGCCCGCCTGGTCCACCCCGGTGATCGGCGGCACGAAGGCCGAGGACCCGGTCGCGAGGACCAGGGCGTCGTACTCGTACACGCCGCGTCCGGTGAAGACCTTGCGCGCGGCCCGGTCGATCGACTGCACCGGCTCACCGAGTCGCAGGTCGACCCCGTCGGGCAGGTCGTAGGTCAGCTCCTGGGCCGAGACCCCGTCGAAGTACGCCGACAGGCGCACCCGGTCGTAGGCCGGGCGGCTCTCCTCGGCGAGCACGGTGATCTGCCACCGGCGCCCCGCGTCGCGGGCGGTCAGGGCCTCGGCGAACCGGTGCCCGACCATGCCGTGGCCGACCACGACCACCCTCATCGACGAACCTGAGTCAGCCACCGCTTCGGACATGGCCAAAGGCTGCCGAAGGGCGGTTTCGCTCCAAAGTCCCGAATGTTTCGCGCCTGCTAAGAGCGCCTCACACGCGGCTCAAGCAGGGCGTTACCGAGCCGTGTTGGATTCGACGCCGCATTGTAGATTGGCGACCGTCCGCGGCTGGGTAGAACAACCAGGGACCCCTATGTACTAGGAGGAAGCAGATGCGCACGACCGGCAAGGTCGCACTCGCGGCCGTTGCGGCGCTCAGCATCGGGCTCACCGGATGCAGTGGCGACAGCGCCAAACCCGGGGCTGGCACCTCGGCGGGAGCTTCCGGCGCCACCGGCGCGGGCGGCGGCACGTCGGGCGGCGCCTCCACCGGCGCCTCGGGCGACACGAACGGCACCACCGGCGGCGGCCAGGGCAGCGTCGCGTCCTGCCTGGTCGGCAGCTGGAAGGCCGACAACATCACCGGCAAGCTCTCCGGCCCGGTGGGCGGCACCTTCCAGGGCGGCAGCGGCACGCTGCTGACCATCGACTCCGGCGGCAAGACACAGGTCGACTTCGGCTCGATGCAGCCGGTCACCTTCACCTTCTCCGTCTCCGGCAACGACGTGAAGGGCAGCTTCTCGTACGGCGGCAAGGTCAACGGCGCGATCAAGAGCCCGTCCGGCACGACCGGCACGCTCGAGCCGACCGGTTCGGTGGACTTCAGCACCCTCACGGTGACCGTCGACCTGACCGCGCCGGTCGCCCAGCGCGTCGCCGACAAGGTCGCGATCTCCGAGTTCGCCGGCACCGGTACCGCCAACACCGGCGGCGCGGTGGACTCCCAGCCGATCCTGAAGAAGAGCGCGTACGAGTGCGGCAGCGGCACGCTGAAGCTCTCCCCGCCCGCGGGCGCCGACGACACCGGCACCTGGACGTTCAAGAAGGCCTGACCAAAGCCCGGGCGGCGGATCTCACAAGCCGAGATCCGCCGCCGTGGGGGAAACGTTTCGACCTCGATAACTTCGTCGCGACGACCCGAAACGGGCCGTTCGTAGCGTCCACGGTCATGACGCTTGCCGTGGAGAAACCGCAGTCTCAGCCCGAGCCGCGCCGCGGCCGGTGGATCGACGACTGGCACCCCGAGGACCCCGAGTTCTGGATGCGGACCGGCGCGAAGATCGCCCGCCGGAACCTGATCGTCTCCATCCTCTCCGAGCACATCGGCTTCTCGATCTGGAGCCTGTGGTCGGTCTTCGTACTCTTCCTGGGGCCGAAGTACGGCTTCGACCCGGCCCAGAAGTTCCTGCTCACGACCGCGCCGACGCTGGTCGGGGCGGTGCTGCGGCTGCCGTACACCTTCGCCGTGGCCCGGTTCGGCGGCCGCAACTGGACGATCTTCAGCGCGCTGCTGCTCCTGGTGCCGACCGTCTTCGCGGGCATCGTCCTGGAGCCGGGCGTCTCGTTCACCACGCTGCTCATCGCCGCCTCCGTGGCCGGCGTCGGCGGCGGCAACTTCGCCTCCTCGATGGCCAACATCAACGCCTTCTACCCGCAGCGGCTGAAGGGCTGGGCGCTGGGGATCAACGCCGGCGGCGGCAACATCGGGGTGGCCGCGGTGCAGCTCGTCGGGCTGCTCGTGCTCGCCACCGCCGGGGTGGCGCACCCGCGCCTCATCGTGCTGATCTACCTGCCGCTGATCGTCGTCGCCGCGCTGCTGGCCGCCGTCTTCATGGACAACCTGACGCACGCGTCCAACGACCGGCGGGCGATGCGCGACGTGATCAAGGATGCCCACGCGTGGATCATGTCGCTGCTGTACATCGGGACGTTCGGGTCGTTCATCGGCTTCGGGTTCGCCTTCGGGCAGGTGCTCCAGGTGCAGTTCAAGGCCGACTTCGATACCCCCGTGAAGGCGGCCTACCTCACCTTCCTGGGTCCGCTGCTCGGCTCGCTGATCCGCCCGTTCGGCGGCATGCTGGCCGACCGCTTCGGCGGTGCGGTGATCACCTTCTGGAACTTCGTGGCCATGGCGCTCGGCGCGGGCACGGTCCTGCTCGCCTCCCGCCAGCACTCCCTGCCACTCTTCGTGACCGGGTTCGTGTTCCTGTTCGTCTTCAGCGGCCTCGGCAACGGCTCGACGTACAAGATGATCCCGGCGATCTTCCGGGCGAAGTTCCCGCACGACGAGCGCACCGCGCGGCGGCTGGCGACCGCGCTCATCGGCGTGGCCGGGGCGGTCGGGGCGGCCGGCGGCGTGCTGGTGAACCTCGCGTTCCGGCAGTCGTTCCTGACGTACAAGACGGGTGACGGCGCCTATCTCGTGTTCATCGGGTTCTACGCGCTGTGCTTCCTCGTCACCTGGCTGGTCTACCTGCGCCGTTCGCCCCGCCGGTTGGCCGGGGTGTGAGCGGTACCGAGCGTAGCGAGGTGGGCGCTCACCAGAAGCACAGCCTGACGCTCAGGCCGGTGCCGGAGCCTGCGGAGGCGCCGGTCTGAGCGACCCGGATTTGGTTCATCTGGGGGCGCCGAGTATCGTGGACTGCTGTTGTGCGATGACAAGGCGTCCCCACTGTTCGGGTACGCTGGGTGACTGTGCGCCCGGACTAATCGGTTCAGCGCCATCATCGAGGACGCACCCCGGACCGACGACGTGGAAGACAAGGTAGACCTGTGGGTACGTACAGCCCGAAGCCGGGCGAGATCGAGCGCGTGTGGCATGTCATCGACGCCACCGACGTGGTGCTCGGCCGCCTGGCCACGCACGCTGCGACGCTGCTGCGCGGCAAGCACAAGCCGACGTTCGCCCCGCACGTGGACACCGGCGACTTCGTCATCGTGATCAACGCCGGCGCGGTGGCGCTGACCGGCAACAAGCGCCAGACCAAGGTGGCCTACCGCCACTCCGGCTACCCGGGTGGTCTGAAGCGGGTCGGTTACGAGGAGCTGCTCACCAAGAACCCCGAGCGGGCGATCGAGCTGGCCGTCAAGGGCATGCTCCCGCACAACCGCCTGGGCGCGCGCCAGATCCGCAAGCTGAAGGTGTACGCGGGCGCCGAGCACCCGCACGCCGCTCAGCTGCCCCAGCCGTTCGAGATCAAGCAGATCGCGCAGTGAGCGCGGACGAAGGACTGAGCGTGACCGACGAGACCATCGACGCCCCGGCGCCGGCCGCTGACGCGACCGTCGAGGCTCCGGCCGCCCCGGCCGCCGCTGCCCCGGCCCCCGCCGCTACGGCTACCGCCCCGGCCGCCGCCGCTACCGCCCCGGCGGCCACGGCTACCGCCCCGGCGGCCACGGCTACCGCCCCGGCGGCCACGGCCACGGCCACGGCCACGGCCACGGCCCCGACCACGGCCACAGCCACCAGCGCGGCGCCGACCCGTGCCCGCCGCGCCGGCCAGCCGATCCAGACCGTTGGCCGCCGCAAGGAGGCCATCGTCCGGGTTCGCCTGGTCCCCGGCACCGGCAAGTTCACGCTGAACGGCCGCGAGCTGGAGAACTACTTCCCGAGCAAGGTGCACCAGCAGTCGGTGCGGGAGCCGCTCGTGATCGTCGAGAAGGCCGAGGCCTTCGACGTCTTCGCCAACCTGCGTGGCGGCGGCACCACCGGCCAGGCGGGCGGGCTGCGCCTCGCGATCGCCCGCGCCCTGATCGAGAACGACCCGGACGACCGTCCCGCCCTCAAGAAGGCCGGCTTCCTGACCCGGGACGCCCGCGCGACCGAGCGCAAGAAGTACGGTCTGAAGAAGGCCCGTAAGGCTCCTCAGTACTCGAAGCGCTAACGAAGCATCTCGGCCGGGTGCCACCCTGGAGGTGGGCACCCGGCCGTTTCGTGTTGCGCGGGCGGTACGCCGGCCGATGTGCCGGTTGGAGCGCGCGGTGGGTTCGACCTTGGGAGGTTTCGCGATGGGGCGACTCTTCGGCACCGACGGAGTTCGTGGGCGGGCCAACGCCGACCTGACTCCGGAGCTGGCGATGGCGGTCGCCATCGCGGCGGCCCAGGCGCTGTTCGAGCATGATCACTCCCACGCGCCGGTCGCGGTCGTCGGGCGGGATCCGCGCGCGAGCGGCGAGATGCTGGAGTCGGCCGTCGTGGCCGGCCTGACCAGCGCGGGGGCCAACGTGGTGCGGGTCGGCGTGCTGCCGACACCCGCGGTGGCGTACCTCACCGGCGTCCTCGACGCCGACATCGGCGTGATGCTCTCGGCCTCGCACAACCCGATGCCCGACAACGGGATCAAGCTCTTCGCCGCCGGTGGGCACAAGCTGCCCGACGAGGTCGAGGACGAGATCGAGCGCCTCATGGACGGCACCAGCCACCGCCGTCCCACCGGCGCCGGGGTCGGCCGGGTCACCGACTACGCCGACGGCGAGGACCGCTACGTCCGGCACCTGCTGACCTCGCTGCCCAGCCCGCTGGCCGAGCTCACCGTCGTGGTCGACTGCGCCAACGGCGCCGCCTCCTCCGCCGCGCCCGAGGCCTACCGCCGCGCGGGCGCCTCGGTCATCGCGATAAACGCGGACCCCGACGGTCTCAACATCAACGACGACTGCGGCTCCAACCACATCGCGCAGCTGCGCCGGGCTGTCGTCGAGCACGGCGCCGACCTGGGCATCGCGCACGACGGCGACGCCGACCGCTGCATCGCGGTGGCGGCCGACGGCACCGAGATCGACGGTGACCAGATCATGGCCGTCCTCGCCCTGTCGATGCGCGAGGACGGGCTGCTGACCGAGGACACGCTCGTCGCGACCGTGATGAGCAACCTGGGCCTCAAGCTGGCCATGGCCGAGGCCGGCATCCGGCTGCTGGAGACCAAGGTCGGCGACCGGTACGTGCTGGAGGAGCTGCGCGCCAAGGGCCTCGCGCTCGGCGGCGAGCAGAGCGGGCACATCGTGATGCCCGCGTTCGCCACGACCGGGGACGGCGTGCTCACCGCCCTGCACCTCATGGGGCGCATGGAGCGCACGGGCAAGAGCCTCAAGGAGCTCGCGGCGGTGGTACACCGGCTGCCGCAGGTGATGATCAACGTGCCCGTGCTCGACCGGGCCGCGGCCGCCCGCTCGCCGCAGGTGCTCGACGCGGCCAAGCAGGTCGAGGGCGAGCTCGGCGGCACCGGCCGGGTGCTGCTGCGCCCCTCCGGCACCGAGCAGCTCGTGCGCGTCATGGTCGAGGCCGGCACGCAGGAGATCGCCAAAGAGGCGGCCGAGCGGATTGCTCACATCGTGCGAACGGTGTCGCCTACCCAGTAGTAACGTGCGCCCATGACAGAAGCCCGCACCGTCATCGTCACCGGCGCCTCCCGGGGTATCGGCAAGGCGAGCGCCCTGGCCTTCGCCGCCGAAGGCTGCAACGTCGTGCTCACCTCGCGCAAGATCGAAACCCTGGACGAGGTCGCGGCCGAGATCACCGCGCAGTTCCCGGGGGCCGGCGTGCTCACCCACGCCGCCCACGCCGCCGAGCCCGACCAGGCCGAGGCGGTCGTCGCGGCGGCGATGGAGCGCTTCGGCGCGATCGACGTGCTGGTGAACAACGCCGGCACCAACCCGTACTTCGGCCCGCTCATGGACATCGACCCGGTGCGCGCCGAGAAGACCGTCCGGCTCAACCAGTTCGGCCCGGTGCTGTGGAGCCAGCTGGTGTGGAAGGCGTCGATGTCGCAGCGCGGCACGGGCGCCATCGTCAACGTCGCCTCGGTCGGCGGCGTGCTCACCGAGCCCGGGATCGGCTACTACAACGCGACAAAGGCCGCCGTCATCCACCTGACCCGCCAGATGGCCGCCGAGCTGGCCCCGGTGCGGGTCAACGCGGTCGCGCCCGGGATCGTGCGTACCCACCTGGCCCGCGGGCTGTGGGAGAACAACGAGGACTTCCTCAGCGACAAGCTCCCCCTCGGCCGCATCGGCGAGCCGGACGACATCGCCGAAGTCATCACCTTCCTGGCCGGTACTGCGTCACGCTGGATGACGGGCCAGACCCTGGTGGTCGACGGCGGCGCCCAGATCCGTTCGTCGCTCATCTAGGGTCGGCTGTTCGTGCGCATTTCCCGTGCGCGTATACGACACTTTCGCGCACGGGTTCTGCGCGAAAGTCTGCTACGGTACGGGGCATGTGCGGAATCGTGGGGTACGCCGGCGCCCGGCCGGCCTTGAACATCGTGCTGGACGGGCTGCGGCGGCTGGAGTACCGCGGCTACGACTCCGCCGGCGTTGCGATCGTCCAGTCAGGCGACCCAGGCCACGTCGGTGGGGACGTAGTCGGCCGGCGCCGGCATGGTGAGCTGCTCACCGCCAAGCGCGCCGGCAAGCTCGCCAATCTCGAGAAGGCGCTCGCCGACGAGGCCGGCCACAGTCTCGGCATCGGCACGACCGGCATCGGGCACACCCGCTGGGCCACGCACGGCGGGCCGACCGACCGCAACGCGCACCCGCACCGCTCGTTCGACGGCCGGGTCGCGGTCATCCACAACGGCATCATCGAGAACTTCGCCAAGCTGCGGGCCGAGCTGGAGAACAGCGGCATCGAGTTCGCCAGCGACACCGACACCGAGTGCGCCGCCCACCTGCTCACCCAGGCCCTGGCGGACGCCGAGGGCGACACCCCGGGCGCGCGGCTGGCCGAGGCCATGCGGGCCGTCTGCCGCCGCCTGGAGGGCGCGTTCACGCTGCTCGCCGTCGACGCGCAGGCCCCCGGCGTGGTCGTCGGGGCCCGGCGCAACTCCCCGCTCGTGGTCGGCCGCGGCCCGGGCGAGAACTACCTCGCCAGCGACGTCTCCGCGTTCATCGAGCACACCCGCGAGGCCGTCGAGCTCGGCCAGGACCAGGTCGTGCTCATCACCGCCGACGACCTCGTGATCACCGACTTCCTAGGCAACCCCGCCGAGGGCAAGCCGTTTCACATCGACTGGGACGCCTCGGCCGCCGAGAAGGGCGGCTACGACTACTTCATGCTCAAGGAGATCGCCGAGCAGCCGCACGCGGTCGCCGAGACCCTCCTGGGCCGGCTCAACGAGCACGGCGACCTCATGCTCGACGAGGTCCGCCTCACCGACCAGGACCTGCGCGACGTCGACAAGGTGTTCATCGTCGCCTGCGGCACGGCCTACCACGCGGGCATGGTCGCCAAGTACGCGATCGAGCACTGGACCCGCATCCCCTGCGAGGTCGAGCTGGCCAGCGAGTTCCGCTACCGCGACCCGGTGCTCGACCGCTCCACGCTGGTCGTGGCCATCTCCCAGTCCGGCGAGACCATGGACACCCTGATGGCCCTGCGCCACGCCAAGGAGCAGAAGGCGCGGGTGCTGGCGGTCTGCAACACCAACGGCTCCACCATCCCGCGCGAGTCCGACGCCGTGCTCTACACCCACGCCGGGCCGGAGATCGCGGTCGCCTCCACCAAGGCGTTCCTGACCCAGCTGGTCGCCTGTTACCTCGTCGGGCTGCACCTGGCCCAGGTCCGCGGGGTGAAGTACGCCGACGAGGTCGCCGCCGTCGTCGCCCAGCTCCAGGAGATGCCGGCCAAGGTCGAGCAGGTCCTGACGATGATGGCCCCGATCCGTGAGCTCGCCCGCGACCTGGCCGAGGCCAAGAGCGTGCTGTTCATCGGCCGGCACGTGAGCTACCCGGTGGCCCTGGAGGGCGCGCTGAAGCTCAAGGAGCTGGCGTACATGCACGCCGAGGGCTTCGCCGCCGGCGAGCTCAAGCACGGCCCCATCGCGCTGATCGACGAGGGCACGCCGGTCGTGTGCGTGGTGCCCTCGCCCCGGGGCCGCGGCGTCCTGCACGACAAGGTCGTCTCCAACATCCAGGAGGTCCGCGCCCGCGGCGCCCGCACGATCGTGATCGCGGAGGAGGGCGACGTGGCGGTGAAGCCCTACGCGGATCACCTCTTCCACGTCCCGATCACCCCGACGCTGCTCGCCCCGCTGGTCACCACCGTGCCGCTGCAGGTGCTGGCCTGCGAGATCGCCTCGGCGCGCGGCCACGACGTCGACCAGCCGCGCAACTTGGCCAAGTCCGTGACCGTCGAATAGGGACGGTGTGGTTGGGTTGTCTCTGTGAGAGCAGCCTGGCGGGTCGCGCAGGTACGCGCGGCCGAAGAGTCCGTGATGAAGACCCTGCCCGACGGCGCGCTCATGCAGCGCGCCGCGGCGGGGCTGGCCCGGCGCTGCGCCGACACCCTGCCGAGGGTGTACGGCAGCCGCGTCCTGCTCCTCGTCGGCCCCGGCAACAACGGCGGCGACGCGCTCTACGCCGGCGCGCGGCTGGCCCGCCGCGGCGCGCGCGTCGACGCGCTGCTGTTCGACCCCGACCGGGTGCACCGCGGCGGGGCCGACGCCCTGTACCGCGCGGGCGGGCGCCTCGGCGAGCGGGCCCCGGACCAGGCCGACCTGGTGGTCGACGGCATCCTCGGCATCGGCGGGCGCGGCGGCCTGCGCGAGCCCGCCGCGGCCAGGGTCGCCGACATCGCCGGCATCCTGCTCGGCGCGCCCGTCATCGCCGTCGACGTGCCCTCGGGCGTCGACGCCGACACGGGGGCCGTGAGCGGCATGGCGGTGCACGCCGACATCACCGTGACCTTCGGCGTGCTCAAGCCGGGCCTGCTCGTGGGCGCCGGGGCGGTACACGCGGGAATGGTCGAGCTCGTCGACATCGGCCTGCACGGGCACCTCGACGGCGACCCGGCCCTGTACGTGCCCGAGTCCGACGACATCGCCGCCTGGTGGCCCCGGCCGCAGGCCAACGACAACAAGTACTCCCGCGGGGTCGTCGGGCTCGCGACCGGCTCGGCGAAGTACCCGGGCGCCGCGGTGCTGTCCACCGCCGGAGCGCTCGCGGGGCCGACCGGGCTGGTGCGGTACGCCGGGAGCGCCGCCGACGCCGTGCGCTTCCACCACCCGCCGGTCATCGCGGCCGAGCGGGTCGCCGACGCCGGGCGGGTGCAGGCCTGGGTCTGCGGCAGCGGCCTCGGCACCGACGAGCGCGCCTACGGCGAGCTGCGTGCGGTGCTCGGCGTCCCGGTGCCCGTGATCCTCGACGCCGACGCGCTCACCCTGCTCGCCGACGCCCGGCTGGCCGACTGGCTGCGCGAGCGCGACGCGCCCACCGTGGTCACCCCGCACGACGGCGAGTTCCAGCGGCTCTCCGGCGGCGCGCCCGGCGACGACCGGGTGGCCGCGGCCCTGTCCCTGGCCCGGCGGATGGACTCGGTGGTGCTGCTCAAGGGCGACCGCACCATCGTCGCGACGCCGGACCAGCGGGTGTACGTCAATCCGACCGGGACGGCGGCGCTGGCCACCGGCGGCACCGGGGACGTGCTCGCCGGGCTGCTCGGCGCGCTGCTGGCCGGGGGGCTCCAGGCCGAGCACGCCGCCGTCGCCGCCGCCTACGTGCACGGGCTGGCCGGGCGCCGCGCCGCCGAGGCCGGGCCCGTCACCGCCGCGGACGTGGCCGCCCACCTGCGCGGGGCGGTCGGGAGCTTAACTCACCGGTAACGACCGTTTAGGCTCTTCGGCATGGGTACCGAGGTGGTGAAGGCCGGCAGCCGCAAGCGCGCGGCCGGGATCGTCGGGGCGATCGTCGGTCTCGCCGCGGCCGGGGTCGCGGCGGGGGTGGCCACCGAGCGGTACCTCGTGCGCCGCTCCAAGAACGCCGAGGACCCGTACGCCGAGGAGCCGTTCGGCATCTGGGCCGCCGACGAGGTGTTGTCGGTCACCACCGACGACGGCATCGACCTGCACGTCGAGGTCGTGGACGGCCCGGGCCCGACGCTGGTCTTCGTCCACGGCTTCTGCCTGGACATGGGCACGTTCCACTTCCAGCGCACGTACTTCGAGGGCAAGCACCGGATGGTCTTCTACGACCAGCCCGGGCACGGCCGTTCGGGGCGGCTGACCAAGGGCGAGTACACCATCGACTCCCTCGGCTCCGGGCTCCGCGCGGTGATCCAGGCCACCTGCCCCGAAGGCCCGATCGTGCTCGTCGGGCACTCGATGGGCGGCATGACGGTCATGGCCCTGGCCGAGCAGCTGCCCGAGCTGTTCGAGACCCGGGTCGAGGCCTGCGTGCTCATCTCCACCTCGGCCGGCAAGCTCGACCAGGTCACCTTCGGCTTCCCCGAGGTCGTGGCCCGCTTCCGCCGCCCGCTGCTGCCGATCGTGGGGCTCGCGGGCCCGATCAGCTCGTCCGTGATCGACCGCGCGCGCAAGGCGTCGACCGACCTCGCGTGGCTGCTGACCCGCCGCTACGGGTTCGGCACGTCCCGCCCCAGCCCGGCGCTGGTGTCGTACGTCGAGACGATGAACTCGACCACGTCGACGGAGGTCATCGCCCGGTACCTGCGCACCCTCTACACGCACTCGCGGCTGCTCGTCCTGGGCCCGCTACGCTCGGTCCCCGTACTGCTGGTCTGCGGCGACAAGGACGTGTTGACGCCGCTGGCCCACACGTACGAGATAACGTCGGTGCTGCCCGAGGCGGAGCTGGTCGTCATCGCCGACGGCGGCCACGTGGTGCTGCTGGAGCACGCCGACGAGGTCAACGAGGCCATCGACACGTTCCTCACGAAGGTGCAGCAGTGACGAGAATCCTGTCCACCGTCGAGCAGACGCGGGACTTCGGCAAGACGCTCGCGTCCGTCCTGCGCGCGGGCGACCTGGTCGTGCTCACCGGCCCGCTCGGGGCCGGCAAGACCGCCCTGGCCCAGGGCGTCGGCGCCGGCCTGCACGTACGCGGCGCCGTGACCTCGCCGACGTTCGTGATCGCGCGCGTGCACCAGCCCGACCCCGCACTCGGGGGGACGCTGCCGATGGTGCACGTCGACGCCTACCGGCTCGGCAACGTCGCCGACCCGATCGGCGAGGTGGACGCGCTCGACCTCGACGCGACGCTGGAGAACTCGGTGACGCTCGTCGAGTGGGGCGAGGGGCTGGTCGAGCAGCTCAGCGACGAGCACCTCGAGGTGCGCCTCGACCGCCGCGACGACGACTCGCGCGTGGTGGCCCTGATCCCCCGCGGCGGCGACTGGCCCGCCCGGGTCTCAGACGGGCTGTAGAACCTCCCACACGTCGACCCAGGCCCCCTGCTCGTCCGAGCCCCGGGCGAGCAGGTGGCGCCCCTCGTGGCAGAACGCGGTGCTGACCGCCCGGCCCGGGGTGAGGTCGGCGCGGAAGACCTCCGCCTCGGTCTCCAGGTCGCGCACCGACAGGGTGCCGTCCAGCGCCGCCGCGCGCAGCCGGCCGTCCGGGCTCTCCATCTGCGCCGCGAACGCGTCCGCGCGGCTCGTCTCGGCGTACCCGGTGAAGCGCTTCGGCAGGTCCTCGCCCACGATCCGGTCGAGGCGGGCCCCGGTGGCCAGGTCCCACACGGTCGCGACGTCGCGGCGGTAGCGGCCGACGTGGGCCGCGCCCTCGCCGGTGGTGACGAGGCGCCACTCGGCCTCGTTCAGCAGTACCGCGTCCGGCTTGTGGGCATCCGAGAAGGACGCCGTCACGCGGCCGGAGAGCACGTCCCAGACCGCGAAATGCCCCTCCGCGTCCCAGGTGACCAGGGCCAGCTGCTGCCCCGGGCCCAGCGCGACCTGCGCGTGCCCGCCCCGCCCGGCGCCGCGGCCCGGCCGCAGCTCGGTGACCAGGGCGCCGCTGGCGATCGCGCGGACCTTGACGTACTCGCCGTCGCCCGAGCACTCGACGAGGGCGCGCCGGTCCGGCGTGAGCAGCCAGTCCCCGGCCACGCGCAGGTGGTGGCGCTTGGCGAGCTGGAAGCGCTCGGCCCCGGCCGGCTCCAGGCGCGCGTGCGCGGCCACGGCGCCGGACACGACCATGTCGCCGACCGCGATGCGCTGCTCCAGCAGGATGCCCTCGCCGCGGCCGGAGGAGAGGTCGAACACGCGGTCGTCGGCGGTGCGCACCTGGGCGAGCCGGGTCTCGCGGCCGTACGCCTCCCCCTCCTTCACCAGCCAGCGCACGAGCCGCCCGCGCCCGCCCGGGACGGTCCACGACAGCGGCTCGACCCGCCACGACGGCGGGTCGGCCGGCACCGCTCGGGCCGGGAGCGCGCGCACCCACGCCGCGGCGCCGCGCAGCACCGCCAGCTCCGGGTCGGCCGGGCGGGTCACCGGTACCCCCAGGCCCGTGTGCAGGATCTGGCCGACCCCGGGCAGCCGGGCGCCGCCGCCGACGAGCAGGACGGCGGCCACGTCCGGGGGCCGGATGCCCGCGCGCGCCACCACCGCCCGGGCGCTGGCGATCAGCCACCGGGCGGCGGGCTCGGTGAGCCGGTCGAGGGCGCGGCGGTCCAGCCGGTACGGCGGGACGCCCGCCTCCACCTCCTCCGCCGCCTCCGGCACGTCCGCGAGGCGGTGCTTGAGCCGCCGCACGATGTCCAGCGCGTGCAGGCCGGCCCGCACGCCGGTGTCGCCGCCGGCCGCGAACGCGGGCTCGACCCACTCGGCGAGCGCGGCCCGCAGGTCGGCGACGAGCAGCACGTCGATGTCGCGGCCGTGGCCCGAGCTCTCCTGGCTCAGCGGCACCGGCCGGCCCTGCTGCACCTGCGCGAGCGTCGCCGTCCAGTTCGCCCCGAGGTCGCACACGAGCACGTGGCCGCCCTCGGGCACCTCCACCATCGTCGACGGGTCGAGCACCGCGGCGCTCGCGTCGGTGACGAGCTCGGCGTCGGGGAAGCCGGCCAGGGACGCGGCCGCGACCAGCGCCTCGCGCCGGGGGTCGTGGGTCCGGTACGCCGCCGGCGCGCTCAGCACCAGGCGCTCGACCGGGCCGTACACGCGGCGGGCCTCTTCCACGACCGCCTCCAGCGCCGCGCCGACCAGCTCCACGCCGTGGACCTGCCGATCGCCGAGCCAGACGGGGGCGCTGCCGTCGACCGCGCGGCGGACGCCGTCGACGTACTGGCGGGGATGCTCGTCCCGGGCCTGCTCGGCCGCGGCCCCGACGAGCAGGCCGGACCGGCCGGCCATCGTGGCGCCGCCCGGCCAGCGCAGGGCCCCGGAGGTGCGCTCCCGCACCGGGTGGAGCGCGTCGGGCTGGACGACGGCGGCGGACAGGGCCCAGGAGCCGATGTCCACAACCAGAATCGGTGAATTGACGGCGTCGATAGCGGCCGATGCTAGGTGTCTCTCATTGCGGCGCTGTTAACTCATTTAGAGTTGGGGCCGTGCTGGTGATGGTGGTGGACACGGCGACGGCGGCGGTGACCGCGGCGCTCGCGCGGATCGACGACGAGGTCACACTGCTCGCGGAGCGGGTGACGGTCGACGCGCGCGGCGCCGGCGAGCTGCTGGCCCCGCAGATCACCGCCGTGCTGGCCGAGGGCGGGGCGGCCCCGGGCGACCTGGCCGCGGTGGTCGCGGGCGTCGGCCCCGGCCCGTTCACCGGCCTGCGCGCCGGGCTGGTCACGGCGGCCGCGCTCGGCCACGCCCTGGCGATCCCGGTCTACGGCGTGTGCACCCTCGACGCGATCGGCCTCGGCCTTCCGGGTCGCGCGCTGGTCGCCACCGACGCGCGGCGCAAGGAGATCTACTGGGGCGTGTACGCCGACGGCCGGCGCATCGCCGGACCGGACGTGGCCCGGCCGGCGGCGGTCGCCCTCGACGGCATCGGGCACGCGGCCGGCGACGGCGCGGAGAAGTACGCCGATATTCTCAAGCTTCCCGTCGACGGGCCGCGCTACCCGCCGGCGCTCGCCCTGGCCGAGCTCGCGGCCGACCGGGTGCGCGGCAAGGCGCCCGGCGAGACGCTGACGCCGCTGTACCTGCGCCGGCCCGACGCGGTGCTCCCGGGCGAGCGGAAACCGGCGCTGCAGTGACGGACGCGGTCGTGCGCGACGTCGAGCTCGCCGAGATGCGCTGGTTCCACATCGCGGACCTGCTGCCGATCGAGGACGAGCTGTTCGGCGAGGAGCAGTGGTCGGCGGGCATGTTCTGGAACGAGCTCGCCCTCGGCCACCACTACCTCGTGGCCGTGGACGGCGACCGGGTCGTCGGCTACGCCGGGCTGGCCGTGGCCGCGCCCGACGAGGCCTGGGTGCAGAACATCGGGGTGCGCAAGGACGCCCAGCGGCGCGGGATCGGCCGGCGGCTGCTGGAGGCGCTGCTGGCCGAGGCGCAGCGGCGCGGGGCGCGGCAGGTGCTGCTGGAGGTGGCCGTGGACAACGCGCCGGCCCAGCGGCTCTACGCGGAGTACGGGTTCGAGGCCGTCGGCATCCGCCGCGGTTACTACCAGCCCAGCAACACGGATGCACTGGTGATGAGTCGTGAACAAGGCTGAGCCGCTCGTTCTGGGGATCGAGACGTCGTGCGACGAGACCGGCGTCGGGATCGTCCGCGGGCACACGCTGCTCGCGGACGAGATCGCGTCGAGCGTCGACGAGCACGCGCGGTTCGGGGGCGTGGTGCCCGAGGTCGCCAGCCGGGCCCACTTCGAGGCCATGGTGCCGACGATGCAGCGGGCCCTGGACAAGGCCGGCGTGACGCTGTCCGATGTGGATGCCATCGCGGTCACCGCCGGGCCCGGGCTCGCGGGCGCGCTGCTGGTCGGGGTCGCGGCGGCCAAGGCCTACGCGCTGGCCGCCGGCAAGCCGATCTACGGCGTCAACCACCTCGCCGCGCACGTCGCCGTCGACACGCTGGAGCACGGGGCGCTGCCCGAGCCCGCGGTCGCGCTGCTCGTCTCCGGCGGGCACTCCTCGCTGCTGCGGGTCGACGACCTGGCCGGCGGCGTGGTCCCGCTCGGCGCGACGATCGACGACGCCGCCGGCGAGGCCTTCGACAAGGTCGCGCGCCTGCTCGGGCTGCCGTTCCCGGGCGGCCCGCCGATCGACAAGGCCGCCCGCGACGGGCAGGTCGTGATCCCCTTCCCGCGCGGGCTCACCGGCCCCCGGGACCTCGCCGAGCACCGCTTCGACTTCTCGTTCTCGGGGCTGAAGACGGCGGTGGCGCGCTGGGTCGAGGCCCGCGAGCGCGCCGGCGAGCCGGTGCCGGTCGGCGACGTGGCGGCGAGCTTCCAGGAGGCGGTCTGCGACGTGCTCACGGCGAAGGCGGTCGGCGCCTGCCGGGAGTACGGCATCGACACCCTGGTCATCGGGGGCGGCGTCGCGGCCAACTCGCGGATCCGGTCGATGGCCCAGGAGCGCTGCGAGAAGTACGGCATCACGGTGCGCGTACCGCGGCCGAAGCTCTGCACCGACAACGGGGCGATGGTCGCCGCGCTCGGCTCCCATCTCGTCGCGGCCGGAGCGGCGCCGGGCGACCTCGGGCTGCCGTCGGATTCGGCGATGCCGATCACGCTGGTGACGGCCTGATGTCCGGGGTAGTAGAGTCCAGCGCCGTGATCGTGCGCATGTGGGAGGTCAGGGCGCACCCGGAGGCGTTCGGGGAGCTGCTGTCCTGGGTGTGTGAGGCGATGCTGCCCAAGGTCGAGGTCCACCCGATGCATCTGAGCAGCGAGGTGTACTCGTCCACGGACCAGCGCCTGGTGGTCCTGTCGAAGTGGCGCGGCAGCACCCCCGAGCCGTTCGCCGAGCCGCCGTCGCACCTGGTCGCCCGCAAGCCGCAGTTCTGGGACTTCACCGAAGTCGACCGCTGAATAATGTAAGGCGCTCCGGGCGCCCCTGCGGTTACCGTCGGGGGTTGTGCGGAGACTGCCACAAGCCGAGCCCGGGGAGCCCGACAGCCGATCGGCGGCCCGTTACCTACTCTGGATCGTCCGCGGGCAGCGCTCGCTGATCGCGGGCGGCATCTTCTTCGGCGTCCTCTGGATGGTCAGCCAGGCGCTCGTTCCAGCCGCGATCGGGGCCGGCGTCGACGCCCTGACGCGGCGCGACCGCGCGGGGGTGCTCATCGCAGGCGCGGCGCTGCTCGGGCTGGGGGCGGCCACCGCCGTCACCGGGGTCATGCGGCACCGGTTCGCCGTGTCCAACTTCCTCAGCGCCGGGTTCAAGACCGTCCAGGTCACCGCGCGGCAGGCGACCCGCCTGGGCGCCGCGCTGCCGAAACGGGTGGCGACCGGCGAGGTCGTGAGCATCGGGACCACGGACTTCGACCACATCGGGTACTCGCTGGACGTCAGCGCCCGGGCCGGCGGCGCGCTCGTCGCGCTCGTCGTCGTCACCGCGCTGCTGCTGCGGGTCTCGGTGCCGCTCGGGCTCGTCGTGGTGCTCGGCGTTCCCGTGCTCGTGGTCGTCGTCGGGGCGCTGCTGCGGCCGCTGCACCAGCGCCGGCGGCACCAGCGGGACCTGGCCGGGGAGCTGACCGGCCGGGCCGGCGACATCGTGGCCGGGCTGCGGGTGCTGCGCGGGGTCGGCGGCGAGGCCGAGTTCTCCCGGCGCTACCGCGTGGAGTCCCAGCGGGTCCGCTTCGCCGGGGTCCGGGTGGCGAAGGTGGAGTCGACGCTGGAGGCCGCGCAGATCCTGCTGCCCGGCTGCTTCATCGCGCTGGTCACCTGGCTGGGCGCGCGGTTCGCGGTGACGGGCCGGATCACCCCGGGCGAGCTGGTCGCCTTCTACGCCTATGCGGCGTTCCTGATCGGGCCGCTGCGCACGCTCACCGAGTTCGCCCAGAAGCTGACCCGCGGGCTGGTGGCCGCGGGCCGGGTCGTCGCCGTTCTGCGCCTCGAGCCCGATTTTCAGGAGCATCCGGATTCGGTACCCGCAACAGACGGCGACCTGGACGACCCCGACTCGGGCCTCCTCGTGGCCCGGCACCGGCTCACGGCGGTCGCGGCGGTCCGGCCCGAGCACGCCGAGGCGATCGCGGAGCGCCTGGCCCGGCTGGACCCCTCGTCGAACGCGCGGCTGCACGGGGTACCGCTGCGGGAAATCGCCCTCGCGGACGTCAGACGGCACGTGCTGCTGGCCGACAACGACGCGACGCTGTTCCGGGGCCGGCTGCGCGACGAGGTCGGGGCCGGGGCGACGCTCGCCGACGCGGCCGCCACCGACATCGTCGACGCGCTGCCCGGCGGGCTCGACGCCGAGATCGCCGAGCGGGGGCGGGACTTCTCCGGCGGCCAGCAGCAGCGGCTGCGGCTGGCCCGGGCGCTCGCGCTCGACCCGCCGGTGCTCGTGCTCGTCGAGCCGACCAGTGCGGTCGACGCGCACACCGAGGCGCGCATCGCCGAACGGCTGCCGGCCGCCCGGGCCGGGCGCACGACAGTGGTCTGCACGACCAGCCCACTGCTGCTGGACCGGGCCGACACCGTCGCGTTCGTCGGCGCCGACGGGCGGGTCGCGGCCACCGGGTCGCATCGGGAACTGCTGGACACCTGCCCGGCGTACACCGCGACCGTCACCCGCGGAGAGGACTGACATGCTGCCGACCGCGTCGCGGGCCGAGGTGCGCACGTATCTGCGCACCCTGTTCACCGACTACCCGGGGCGGCTCGCCGGCGTCCTCGCGCTGCACGTGGCCGGGGCCGCGGCCGGGCTCGCCGCCCCGCCGCTGCTCGGCGGGCTGGTCGAGCGGGTCGCGGCCGGGACCACGACGTGGACCGTGGACCGGACCGCGCTGGCCATCGCCGGGTTCGTGGTCGCGCAGTCGGTGCTGGTGCGCTACGCGCGGGTCGCCGCCGCGCAGCTGGCCGAGCGGGTCCTCGCGCGGCTGCGGGAGGAGTTCGTGGACGGGGTCCTCGCCATCCCGCTGTCCACCGTCGAGCGGGCCGGCACCGGCGACCTGCTCAGCCGGGCTTCGCGGGACGTGTCGCAGACGTCGGACTCGGTGCAGACCGCGCTGCCCGCGATCGTGGTCGGCGGGCTGCAGATGCTGCTCACCTTCGGCGCCGTCGCGCTGGTCGCGCCGATCCTGCTGCTGCCCGCCCTGGTCGCGGTGCCGCTGCTCTACGGGCCCTCCCGCTGGTACTTCCGCCGCGCCAACGCCGGCTACCTGCGCGAGACCGCGGCCCTGGCCCGCGTGGCCGACGGGCTCGCCGAGACCGTCGAGGGCGCCCGGACCGTGGAGACCCTCGGCCGGCAGCGGCAGCGCATCGAGCGCACCCAGGAGCAGCTGGAGGGCACCTACGCGGCGGCGATGTACACGCTGCGGCTGCGCACCGTCTGGTTCCCGCTCTCGGAGTTCGGCTACGCCCTGCCGGCCGCGGTCACGCTTGTCGCGGGCGGCTGGTTCGTGCTGGAGGGCTGGGCGACGGTCGGGCAGGTCACCGCCGCGGTGCTGTACTTCGTGTCGATCATCGACCCGCTCGACCGCATCCTCAGCTACGTCGACCAGCTGCAGCTCGGGCTCGCCTCCTTCGCGCGCCTGATCGGGGTGCGGGCCGCGGCCGCGCCGCCGGTGCCGGCCGACGGGCCGAAGCCGGTGGACGAGGTGCTGGTGGCCAAGGACGTCCGGTACTCCTACGTGGACGGCCGCGACGTCCTGCACGGCATCGACCTCGCCGTGCGCCCGGGGGAGCGGCTGGCCATGGTCGGCCCCAGCGGCGCCGGCAAGTCCACGCTGGGCCGGCTCCTGGCCGGGGTGCACGCCCCGCGCGCGGGGGCGATCGAGCTCGGCACGGTACCGCTGGATGAACTGCCCCTCGAGGAGCTGCGCGGCCACGTCGCGCTCGTGACCCAGGAGCACCACGTGTTCATGGGCAGCCTGCGCGACAACCTGACCCTGGCCCGCGCGGGCGCGACCGACGCCGAGCTGTGCGCGGCCCTGGCCACGGTCGACGCGCTGGACTGGGCGCTCGCGCTGCCGGAGGGGCTCGACACCACGGCGCTGTCGCTCTCGCCGGCCCAGGCCCAGCAGCTGGCCCTCGCCCGGCTCGTCCTGGCCGACCCGCACACGCTGGTGCTGGACGAGGCGACGTCGCTCATCGACCCGCGCGCGGCCCGGCACCTGGAGCGCTCGCTGGCCGGGGCGCTGGAGGGGCGGACCGTGATCGCGATCGCGCACCGGCTCTTCTCCGCGCACGACGCGGACCGGGTCGCGGTCGTCGAGGACGGCCGGATCAGCGAGCTGGGCAGCCACGACGAGCTGGTCGCGGCCGGGGGTGCCTACGCCGCCCTGTGGCGGTCGTGGCACGGTGCTCGCGCTACTTGAGGTTCGCGCGTTGCTCGAGCTACTTGAGGCCTCGCGTTGCTCGAGGCGCTCGAGCTACTTGAGGCCTCGCGTTGCTCGAGGCGCTCGAGCTACTTGAGGTTCGCGCGTTGCTCGAGGCGCTCGAGCTACTTGAGCAGCGCGTATATCAGGCCGATCAGCACCACGGCCGCGATCGCCAGCGCGAAGGTGAGGAGCAGCTGGCGGTCGTGCGACGTCTCGTGCACCGGTTCGGGCGCCGGCCTGGCCGGGGTCAACGCCGGCAGGTCGACGATCGCGGCCCGCAGGTCGTCGAGGGTCTTGGCCGCGTAGACGGTCCCGACCCGGTCGGAGAACTCGTCGAGCGTCAGCCGGCCCGCCTCGGTGTGCCGCTGCAGGACCCCGATCACGCGCTGCCGGTCCTCATCCGATGCCCGCACGACCGACATGGTTTCAGTGCGACGCGATCGGCGCCAGGGTCGCGCCGGTGACCTGTACGAGGTCGGCCGGGGCGAGCTCGATCTGCAGGCCGCGGCGGCCGCCGGAGACGTACATCGTGGCCAGGCCCTCCGCCGAGGCGTCGACGACGATCGGCAGCCGCGAGCGCTGCCCGACCGGGGAGATCCCGCCGGTCACGTAGCCGGTGGCGCGCTCGGCCGCGGCGGGCTCGGCCATCGCGGCGCGCTTGCCGCCGACCGCGGCCGCGAGGGCCTTGAGGTCCAGCGAGGCCGAGACCGGCACCACGCCGACGGTCAGCCGCCCGTCGACCGTGGTCACCAGGGTCTTGAACAGCCGTGCCGGGTCGACGCCGAGGGCCGCCGCGGCCGCCTCGCCGTAGGAGGAGGCGCGCGGGTCCACCTCGTAGGTGTGCGGGGTGAACGTCACCTTCGCGCGCGTCAGCAGTGCGGTCGCCGGGGTACCCTTGCTCGCCACTGGCCCACAATAGCGAGATGCAGATCGGCTCGGTCCAGTTGTACCTCGGCCACGGCCACCTGTTCCTGGGCGCGACGAACAGCGTCGACCTGGCGGTGTTCGACGGCGACGGCGCGGTGACCGCGACCGAGCACCACGTCCGCATCGCGGCGCGCCCGCAGGTCGGGCCGGTGCGGGTGCGGCTGTGGCAGGGGGCGGGGCCCCGGGTCGGGCGGCTGGTCTTCGACGGGCTCCTGAAGCTGCCCGACGCCAAGTTCTGCGTCGAGGAGGGCGGGGGGCTCTCGCGGTACGTCACGAAGGTGAACAGCCACAGCCCGCGCGTGCTCATCGCGGTCGACGACCCCGGCCACGCCTCGCGGGTCGAGGTCGTGCTGGAGCCCGAGTTCGTGCCCCGCAGCGCGCAGGTGTGGACCGCGGGCGAGCCGCCGTTCCCGAAGCTGACCGTGTCGCCGACCGCGCCCCGGCACCGGGCCGACGCGTTCGCCGACGCCCTGTCCGGGCACGACTTCGCGCGCCGGCGCCTGGCCGCGGCCCTGCTGGTGGTGGCCGAGGAGCGCCGGCAGCGCAACTCCGAGCAGAGCGTGGCCTTCTACGTCAACGACATCGTGGAGTGGCTGCGCTGGCTCAACGACCGCCTGACCTACGAGATGTGCCGGGACACCGGGCGGCAGCTCCTGGGCCAGCTCGGGCTGCGCCCGGCCGAGGTGCTCGCCGAGGACACGCTCAGCGACCTGCAGCGGCGGCTGGGACATCCACTGGTTTGAGCAGGATCGCGGCGGGTTCGTTGCTGATGCGGGTCAGGGCCAGGACGGCGCTCTGGGAGCCTTCGAGCCTGAGCTGCCGGCGCAGGTCTTCCACGTCGTGGGCCGAGCCGCGCTTGAGGATCTGCAGTGCGCCGATGTCTCTTGCCTTCAGCTCCGCACGGAGCTTCTTGAGGGCGATGGGGAGGCGGGCGATGGTCTTGTACTTCTTCGCGAAATCTGTGGCTATGTCAACATTTGTCGTGACATAGGCGATCGATTCGTCCAGCAGGTTGCCGTTGATGCTCTCCGCCAGCTCCTTGATCAGGTGGGAGCGGACGACGGCGCCGTCCGGGTCGTAGAGGTACTCGCCGAGCGGGCCGACCGGGGCCTGCTCGTTGCCGCGGCCCGTGAGCTCGAAGGTGCGGCCGGCTTTGATGAGCGTCGCGCGCCGGGGGACCTCGGCGAGGGGCCCGCACCAGACGGCCGCCTCGACCACGTCGCCGTCCACCGACACCCACTCGCCCTCGGCCCCGGCCGGCAGCAGCGCGTGGTCGATGCCGGGCGCCAGCTTCAGCACCGTGTTCGGCACCCGCTCGGGCAGGGCGGTGACGAAGTCCCACGGCGGGGAGTACGCGCGCGGGTCGAACACCCGGCGCCCGCCCGATGTGCGGCGGGCCGGGTCGCAGAACACCGCCTCGACGGCGACCAGGGGCGTCCCGGTGGCGTCGCGGGCCTCGACCATCGCCAGGTCGCCGAGGCCGAGCGCCCGGATGTTCGCGGCCGCCACGGCGGCCGTCCCGGGGTCCGCGTCGACGGCCAGCACCCGCATTCCGGCCCGGGCGAACGCGATCGTGTCCGCGCCGATGCCGCAGCCCAGGTCGGCCACCCGGGTCGCGCCGGCCGCGGCGAGCCGGGCGGCCCGGCGCCGGGCGACGGCGGAGCGGGTCGCCTGCTCCAGCCCGGCCCGGGTGAAGTACATCTGCCCGGCATCGGTACCGAACTTCGCCCGCGCCTTCCTGCGCAGCTCGACCTGGGTGAGGGCCGCGGCGGCGAGGGCGGGCGGGAAGCCCTGGGCGCGCAGCTTCTCGGCCGCGGCCAGGGGATCGCCGTCGGGCTGCGCGGCCGCGGCGGCGAGCGCCTCCCGGCCGGCCGGGGTGGTCAGAGCCTCGACGTCCTCGGGCAGCACGGCGTCCTTTGCTGGGATCCAGGGTGAATTCGTGGCGTGTCTGGCACTCTAGTTGACGGAGTGCTAGCCACCGGCATAACCTCCGAGTTAGCACTCTCCTATCGAGGGTGCCAGACATACCCGGCCGGGGCCGGCACCCGCGACGACGGCTTCACCGGGCACTCGATAGCAAGCTCGATACCCCAGGAGGGTATGCCCGTGACTACCGCGACGCAGGTTGCGATCAAGCCGCTCGAGGACCGCATCCTGGTCCAGGCCAACGAGGCTGAGACGACCACCGCCTCGGGCATCGTCATTCCGGACACCGCGAAGGAGAAGCCCCAGGAGGGCACCGTCATCGCGGTGGGCCCGGGTCGCATCGACGACAAGGGCAACCGGGTTCCGATCGACGTAAAGGTCGGCGACACCGTCATCTACTCGAAGTACGGCGGCACCGAGGTCAAGTACGCCGGCTCGGAGTACCTCGTGCTCTCGGCCCGCGACGTCCTCGCCGTCATCGAGAAGTGACCGTTCTTCACTAGAAGCAGTGGCCACCGCCCCGGACCCGTGCGCAAGGCGCGAGGCAGCCGGGGCGGTGTCGCTTTGAAGGGAATCCACCAAGCATGGCGAAGATCCTGAGTTTCTCCGACGAGGCGCGCCACCTTTTGGAGCACGGCGTCAACCGCCTGGCCGACACGGTCAAGGTCACGCTCGGCCCCCGCGGGCGCAACGTCGTCCTGGACAAGAAGTTCGGCGCCCCGACCATCACCAACGACGGCGTGACGATCGCCAAGGAGATCGAGCTCTCCAACCCGTACGAGAACCTTGGCGCGCAGCTGGTCAAGGAGGTCGCCACCAAGACGAACGACGTGGCGGGCGACGGCACCACCACCGCGACCGTCCTGGCCCAGGCGCTCGTGCGCGAGGGCCTGCGCAACGTCGCCGCCGGCGCCAACCCGGCCGGCGTGAAGCGCGGCATCGACCAGGCCGCCGCCGCGGTCGTCAAGGCGCTGAAGGACAAGGCCACCCCGGTCGCGAGCCACACCGAGATCGCGCAGGTCGCCACCATCTCCGCCCAGGACGCCACCATCGGCGACCTGATCGCCTCGGCCATGGAGCGCGTCGGCCGCGACGGCGTCATCACGGTGGAGGAGGGCTCGATCCTCACCACCGAGCTCGACGTCACCGAGGGCATGCAGTTCGACAAGGGCTTCATCTCCCCGCACTTCGTCACCGACGGCGAGGCGCAGGAGGCGGTCCTCGAGGACGCCTACGTCCTCATCACCACGCAGAAGATCTCCGCCATCGAGGAGCTCCTGCCGCTGCTGGAGAAGATCGTCCAGAACAGCAAGCCGCTGCTGATCATCGCCGAGGACGTCGAGGGCCAGGCCCTGTCGACCCTCGTGGTGAACGCCATCCGCAAGACCTTCCGGGTCGTCGCGGTCAAGGCTCCCGGCTTCGGCGACCGCCGCAAGGCGATGCTGCAGGACATCGCCATCCTCACCGGCTCGGAGCTGGTCGCGCCGGAGCTCGGCTACAAGCTCGAGGGCACCGGCCTGGAGCAGCTCGGCACCGCCCGCCGCGTAGTGGTCACGAAGGACCTGACCACGATCGTGGACGGCGGCGGCGAGCAGTCCGAGGTCGCCTCGCGCGTCGAGCAGCTGCGCAAGGAGGTCGAGGCCTCGGACAGCGACTGGGACAAGGAGAAGCTGAACGAGCGCATCGCCAAGCTCTCCGGCGGCGTCGCGGTCATCAAGGCGGGCGCCGCGACCGAGGTCGAGATGAAGGAGCGCAAGCACCGCATCGAGGACGCCATCTCGGCGACCAAGGCCGCGGTCCAGGAGGGCATCGTCCCCGGCGGCGGCGCGGCCCTCGCCCAGGTGACCTCGGTCCTCGACGGCGACCTCGGCCTGACCGGCGACGAGAAGGTCGGCGTGTCGATCGTGCGCAAGGCTCTCGTGGAGCCGCTGCGCTGGATCGCGCAGAACGCGGGCTTCGACGGTTACGTCGTGGTCGGCAAGGTCCAGTCCCTTGACTACGGCCACGGCCTGGACGCGGCCACGGGCGAGTACGTCGACCTCGTGAAGTCCGGCATCGTCGACCCGGTGAAGGTGACGCACAGCGCGGTCGCCAACGCCGCGTCGATCGCCGGCCTGCTGCTCACGACGGAGAGCCTGATCGTCGAGAAGCCGGAGGCGTCCGAGCCGGCGACCGGCGGCCACGGCCACGGCCACGGCCACTCGCACGGCCCGGGCTTCTGACCGGTTCCCCGCGATACGCACAACGAGCCCCGAGCGGTTTGTTCGCTCGGGGCTCGTCCATGTCCACGGCGCGTGCACGTTTACTGAGATCTGTTCCGCCCGACGCACGTTCGTGCGCGAGGAGTGCGCGTGTCGAACTCAGGCGCCTCGGCTCGGGGTTCATTCGTGCACGTTTGCTGAGGCCTGTTCCGTCCGGCGCACGTTCGTTCGTGTGCGAGGAGTGCGCGTGTCGAACTCAGAGGCCCCGCTCGGGGTTCATTCATGCATGCAAGGGTGCGCGAATAGCCACGGCGTTGTCCGTCCGGCGCACGTTCGTTCGTGTGCGAGGAGTGCGCGTGTCGAACTTGGGGGTCCCGGCTCGGGGTTCATTCGTGCACGTTTGCTGAGGCCTGTTCCGTCCGGCGCACGTTCGTTCGTGTGCGAGGAGTGCGCGTGTCGAACTTGGGGGTCCCGGCTCGGGGTTCATTCGTGCACGTTTGCTGAGGCCTGTTCCGTCCGGCGCACGTTCGTTCGTGTGCGAGGAGTGCGCGTGTCGAACTTGGGGGTCCCGGCTCGGGGTTCATTCGTGCACGTTTGCTGAGGCCTGTTCCGTCCGGCGCACCTTCGTTCGTGTGCGAGGAGTGCGCGTGTCGAACTCAGAGGCCCCGCTCGGGGTTCATTCATGCATGCAAGGGTGCGCGAATAGCCACGGCGTTGTCCGTCCGGCGCTCGTTCGTGCCCAAGGACTGCACATCTCGAGCGCAGAGGCCTCCCGCGTGAAGTTCATTAACGCGCGTCGAGTGCACATATCGGCTTCGAAATCTCCACCCATGGTTCGTTTGCGTGCGTGGGATGCACATTTCCGGCGCAGAGTGCTCCGCCCGGTGCTCGTTCATGTGTGCGGGCTGCAGGTGTCGAGCGCCCAACGCATGCAAGGATGCGCATGACGTGCACCCGAGTGCGTGTTTGTGCGTCCGGGGCTGCGTGTGAGGTGCACAGGGCTGTGCGTGCGGGTGTCCGGTAGCGCGTGTGGGGTGCACGGAGTTGTGCGTGCGGGTGTCCGGTAGCGCGTGTGGGGTGCACGGAGTTGTGCGTGCGGGTGTCCGGTAGCGCGTGTGGGGTGCACGGAGTTGTGCGTGTGGGCGTCCGGTAGCGCGTGTGAGGTGCACGGAGTTGTGCGTGTGGGCGTCCGGTAGCGCGTGTGAGGTGCACGGGGCGGTGCCTGCGGGTGTCCGGGATTGCGTGGAGGGCGCGGGGTTGTGCGTCCAGGCTCGGGTGCGTGCGCGAAGTGTTCGTGGGGTGCGCGATGTCGTGCAGCGCTCAAGTCCGTTTGCATGCGCGAGGTGTCCGCGGTGCTCGTCGCGTGCAAACCAGCTCACTCCGGCGTGTGGAGTTCGCGTGTTGAGCGCCAACCGGTGTCCGTTCACCCAGCCCCCGTCGGCAGCTGCCGTGCGATAGGTCGGGCGTTCCGCCGGCCCGGCCGCCGTTGGCGGTTGCCGTGCGATAGGTCGGGCGTTCCGCCGGCCCGGCCGCCGTTGGCGGTTGCCGTGCGATAGGTCGGGCGTTCCGCCGGCCCGGCCGCCGTTGGCGGTTGCGGTGCGATAGGTCGGGCGTTCCGCCGGCCCGGCCGCCGTTGGCGGTTGCGGTGCGATAGGTCGGGCGTTCCGCCGGCCCGGCCGCCGTTGGCGGTTGCGGTGCGATAGGTCGGGCGTTCCGCCGGCCCGGCCGCCGTTGGCGGTTGCGGTGCGATAGGTCGGGCGTTCCGCCGGCCCGGCCGCCGTTGGCGGTTGCGGTGCGATAGGTCGGGCGTTCCGCCGGCCCGGCCGCCGTCCGCGGCTGCCCTCCGATAAGTCGGGCGCTCCGCGCCGCGACTTATCGGATTTATCCCCCGACAGGCGAAAAGTCCAAACCCGGAAAAGGTTAGGGACTCATTACGCCACTTGGTGACGTGTGGATGATCGCAGCATGCTGTAGGCGTGCAGACTCGTAGGTTCGGGGCGCTCGCCGGGCTCGCCGCCGCGGGGGTCGCGCTCGGTGTTGCCGAAGTGGTCGCGATCCTCACCGGGGCGTCCACGTCGCCCCTGCTCAGCGTCGGTGGTGTCGTCATCGACAGCGTTCCGGCGTCCGTCAAGGACTTCGCCGTCGACGTGTTCTACACGTACGACAAGCTTGCGCTCAGTATCGGCACGCTCGTCGTGCTCGCGGCCATCGCCGCGGGCATCGGGGTGCTGGCGACCCGGCGGCGCATCTGGGGGTACACCGGAATCGCGCTGTTCGGGGTTGTCGGAATCGCCGCCGCGCTCAGCCGGCACAACGCGCCCTGGTATGCGTTCGTCCCCACGCTGCTGGGCGCGGCCGCCGGGGCCGGGGTGCTGCACTGGCTGCTGACCCACGAGGCGGGCGACAACGCCACGCCCGAGGAGCGGCGGTGGTTCCTGCGCGCGGCTGGGTACACCATCCTCGGCGCCGCCGTCGTGGGCTTCGCCGGGCGCTGGTGGTCCACCCGCCGCAACGTCGAGGCCGACCGGGCCGCTATCGACCTGCCCAGCGTGCCGCCGAACACGGTCGCCCCGCTGCCGCCCGAGGCCGACGCCAACCTGCCGGATCTGGCCCCGTTCGTCACGCCCAACAAGGACTTCTACCAGATTGACACCTCGCTCGTCGTGCCGCAGCTCACGACCGAGGACTGGAAGCTGCGCATCTTCGGCCGGGTCGAGAAGGAGATCACGATCAGCTGGGCCGAACTGCTGAAACGGCCGATGATCGAGCGGTACGTCACGCTCGCCTGCGTCTCCAACGAGGTCGGCGGCGGCCTCATCGGCAACGCGAAGTGGCAGGGCGTGCGCGTGGACGACCTGCTCGCCGAGGCGCGGCCCAAGGCCGGGGCCGACCAGGTGGTCAGCCGCTCGATCGACGGGTTCACCGCGGGCACCCCGACCGCCGTCCTGCGCGACGGCCGCGACGCCATGCTCGCCATCGCCATGAACGGCGAGCCGCTGCCCGTCGCGCACGGATTTCCGGTGCGAATGGTGGTGCCGGGATTGTACGGATACGTCTCCGCCACGAAATGGCTCGTCGAACTTGAGCTGACCTCGTTCGCCGATTTCGACGCCTATTGGATCAAGCGCGGATGGTCCGCTCAGGGGCCGATCAAGACCGAGTCAAGAATCGACACGCCGCGGGACGGGAGCAATCCCCGGGCCGGCGAGATCATGATTGCGGGCGTGGCCTGGGCGCAGCACCGGGGCGTTTCCAAGGTCGAAATCCGGATCGACGACGGGGCCTGGCAGACCGCGACGCTGCTGCCGGTGCCGTCGATCGACACCTGGCGCCAATGGACCCTGAAGTGGGCGGCCACGCCGGGGCGGCACCGCATCACCGTGCGCGCCAGCGACAACGGCGGCCAGACCCAGACCGACGCCGTGGCGCCGCCGGATCCCGACGGCGCCACGGGGTGGCACTCGATCAACATCGACGTCAAGTAGAGACGTCAGTAGAGGTCAAGCGGCCCTAGCGGGCCGCGGTGCGCGACCGGGCGTTGCCGGCCGACAGCTGCGGCCTCCGCTGCGACGGCACGCCCGGCGCCGGGTGCGTCGAGCCCGGGCGGCCCGGCACCACGCGCAGCGGCTGCTGGGCGCCGGCGTTCGGGGCCGCCATCGGCGGGGTCGGGCGCAGGCCCAGCTTCGCCTCCAGGCGCGCGACGTCGACCCGGGTGTGGCGCCGGTCCGCGGCGTCCTCCCAGCCCAGCGCCAGCAGCCGGAGCCGCTCGCCCTCGGTGAAGCCGCCCCACACGCCGTAGGGCTCCCGCGTGGCCAGGGCCTGCGCGGCGCACTCCGCGCGGACCGGGCACACCCGGCAGACGTTCTTGGCGGCGGTCTCCCGGCGACCGCGCGACGCGCCGCGCTCACCGTCGGGGTGGAAGAACTGGGCGCTGTCCCGTCCGCGGCACAGGCCGAGCCGCTGCCAGTCCCAAATGTCCGCGATCGGACCGGGCAGGCGAGTTACATTCGTCATTCGCTCCTCCTTCCAGGCGTGCGGCCTGGAATTCGCGCGCGGCCCATTTCGGGTACAACGCGCGAGACCGCCACAGGTAACGGCATGTCGTCGGTCAATTTCTCGTAGGCCAATCGCGGCAAAACCACGTCTAGATCTCGCCATTTCGTGTTTCTCTCTTTGAGAGAGAGGAGCACGACGGTGCGTACGATTTTGGTGTGTGTGCGAACGCAGGTTGCGGCACAGACGGTTGCCGCGGCCGCGGCCAGACTGGGAGTGGCACACGCGGTGCGGACCGCCGTCACAATGGTCGAGGCCCTGGCGCGTCTGTCTGAGCAGCCGGCCGACCTGGTGCTGGCGGACCCGTCGCTGGCCCGGCCCGACAGTGCGGAGTTCTCCCGCCGCGTGCTGGCCGTGGCGCCGGGCGCGACCGTGGTGTTCTTCGGCACGGAGGAGCCCCGGGCGGCCGCGGCTGCGATCGCGGCCGGTGCGCGGGCGGTCATCCGCGTCGACACGGCCGATCCGGTCACGACGCTCGCGAAGGCGGTGCTGCTGGTGCTGAGCCAGGTGGGCCGCAGCAACGGCGACCCGGTGCTCCAGGCGCGCATGGGCGCGCCGAGCCAGGCGGCGGGCGGGATGCTGCAGGCCGGGCGCGGGCTGCCCGCAGCGGCGCGGACCGCGGTCGGGATGCCGGGGGCCCGGGTGGCCGGGGCCGGCGTACCGCAGCAGCGCGGCGACGTGCCCGGCGAACCCCCGCGCCGGCGCGTGGAGCTGACCGAGCGCGAGCTGCAGGTGCTCCGCGGCATGGCGGACGGCAAGAGCAACGCCGAGATCGGGCGGGAGCTGTTCGTCTCCGAGGACACGGTCAAGACGCACGCTCGCCGGCTGTTCCGGAAGCTCGGCGCACGCGACCGGGCACACGCCGTAGCGGCGGCATTCCGTGCCGGGCTTGTGAGTTAGCGGCGCTGCAGGCCATCCGGGGCATGCCGCAGCGGTACCCGCCGCGCGGTGAACCTAAACGAGGCCTGCTATCCGTCGCCGTCGTCGGTCGCACTCGCCAGTGCGTCGTGAACCCCGTCAGCGTAACCCCGCGCGTACTCCCATGTGACGTAATGGTCCGGGTCGGGGTCGAAGGCGGGCTCGTGCACGCGCGGGCGCCCCGACGTGAGCAGGTGTTTCAGGTTGCCCCGCAGCAGATCCCAGTCGAAATAATGCGGTTCGTGGCAGTCCTCACACTCGATGACGAGCCCGCGGACGCCGATCGCCGTGAGCAGCGCCTGGTAGATCTCGAGGTCCGCGAGGTCCTCGAGAACGTCCTGGCGCTCGGCGGCGGTCAACGGGTCTTCGTTCCCGCTGTCGTCGAGCTCGGCCGAGGGATCGGCCGGGTCGCCGGCGAACGGGTCGATGGGCTCTTCGTGCACGCCTCAACGGTATCCCCATTCGGCCCTGGTGTGGGGCCGGGCACGGCTCTGCCATGGCGGACGGGTGCGCCGCCGGGGCGGAAGTACGATAAGACGCACCCGCCGGACGACCGAGAGCTGGGATGCGCTTCATGGATTTTTCGCGACCTGACGTGCTGCCTTTGGGCCTGACCTTCGACGACGTGCTGCTGCTTCCGGGCGAATCGGACGTGGTGCCCAGTGGCGTCGACACCTCGAGCCGGGTCACCCGGAACATCACTCTCCGGATACCGCTGGTGTCCTCGGCAATGGACACCGTGACCGAGGCCCGGATGGCGATCGCCATGGCGCGGCAGGGCGGCATCGGCACCCTGCACCGCAACCTGTCGATCGAGGACCAGGCGCTGCAGGTCGACCAGGTGAAGCGCTCCGAGGCCGGCATGGTCACCAACCCGGTGACGTGCTCGCCCGACGACACCCTGGGCGAGGTCGACGCGCTGTGCGGCCGCTACCGCATCTCCGGCGTGCCGGTCACCGACGCCGACGGCCAGCTCGTCGGCATCGTGACCAACCGCGACATGCGCTTCGTGTCCGACCCGAACATCCGGGTCCGCGAGATCATGACCGTCGCGCCGCTGATCACCGCGCGGGTCGGGGTGAGCAAGGACGAGGCCCTGGCCCTGCTGCGCAAGCACAAGGTCGAGAAGCTGCCGATCGTCGACGGCTCCGGCAAGCTGCGCGGCCTGATCACCGTGAAGGACTTCTCCAAGAGCGAGAAGTTCCCGCACGCGACCAAGGACGAGGCCGGCCGCCTGCGCGTGGCCGCCGCGGTGGGCGTCGGCGAGGACTCGTACAAGCGGGCCCGCACGCTCATCGACGCCGGCCTGGACATCGTCATGGTCGACACCGCGCACGGTCACAACCGGCAGGTGATCGAGATGGTGGCGCGGCTGAAGAAGGAGTCCACGGTCGACGTGGTCGGCGGCAACGTGGCCACCTACGAGGGGGCCAAGGCGCTGGCCGAGGCGGGCGCGGACGCGGTCAAGATCGGAGTCGGGCCCGGCTCGATCTGCACCACGCGCGTGGTCGCGGGCGTCGGTGTGCCGCAGATCACCGCGATCATGGAGGCCTCCCGGGCCTGTCGTCCCTTGGGTGTACCGGTCATCGCCGACGGCGGCATGCAGTACTCGGGCGACATCGCCAAGGGCATCGTGGCCGGCGCCGACACCGTGATGCTGGGCAGTCTCCTGGCCGGCTGCGAGGAGAGCCCCGGCGACCTGATCTTCATCAACGGCAAGCAGTTCAAGACGTACCGCGGCATGGGCTCCCTCGGCGCGATGCAGTCCCGCGGCCAGGCGCGCTCCTTCTCCAAGGACCGCTACTTCCAGGACGACGTGAACTCCGACGACAAGCTGGTCCCCGAGGGCATCGAGGGTCAGGTCGCCTACCGCGGCCTCCTCTCCGCGGTGGCCCAGCAGCTCGTCGGCGGCCTGCGCTCCGGGATGGGCTACGTCGGCGCGGCCACGATCCCCGACATGCACGAGCGCGGCCGGCTCATCCGGATCACCGCGGCCGGGCTCAAGGAGAGCCACCCGCACGACATCCAGATGACCGTCGAAGCGCCGAACTACCACTCGCGCTAGAGCGCCGAGCACCCCCCGAATTCAACAGGAGCTGACAATGCGTGACGTGGTCGAGATCGGGCTGAGCAAGAGCGCCCGGCGGGGCTACCACCTGGACGACATCGCGATCGTCCCGACGCGCCGCACCCGCGACGTGGACGACGTTTCCACGAACTGGCAGCTCGACGCGTACCCGTTCAAGATCCCCTGCGTCGCCCACCCCTCCGACGCCACCATGAGCCCGGCCTCCGCGGTCGCGCTCGGGCGGCTCGGCGGCCTCGGCGTGCTGAACGTGGAGGGGCTCTGGACGCGGTACGCCGACCCGACCAAGATCCTCGAGGAGCTGGCCGGACTCGACGACGAGGCCCCCGCCACGCAGCGCCTCCAGGAGGTCTACGCCGAGCCGATCAAGCCCGAGCTGATCGGCGAGCGGGTCAAGGAGATGCGCGACGGCGGCATCACGGTCGCGGTGCGCGTGTCGCCGCAGCACACCCTGGCGCTCGCCCCGGTGATCCTCGACGCCGGCGTGGACATCCTGGTGATCCAGGGCACGCTGGTCTCGGCCGAGCACGTCTCGACCACCGACGAGCCGCTGAACCTCAAGGAGTTCATCGCCGACCTCGACCTGCCGGTCATCGTCGGCGGCTGCACCAACTACCAGACCGCCCTGCACCTGATGCGCACCGGCGCCGCCGGCGTCATCGTGGGCATCGGCGCCGACGAGTGGTCGACCACCGACCGCGTGCTGGGCATCCGGGTGCCGATGGCGACCGCGATCGCCGACGCCGCCGACGCGCGCCGCGACTACCTGGACGAGACCGGCGGGCGATACGTGCACATCATCGCCGACGGCAACATCCAGACCTCGGGCGACATCGCCAAGGCCCTGGGCTGCGGCGCCGACGCCGTGATGGTCGGCGAGCCGCTCTCGCGCAGCGACTCTGCCCCGGCCGGCGGCGCCTGGTGGCACTCGGTCTCGAGCCACCCGAAGCTGCCGCGCGGCTCGTTCGGGTCGGCCGAGCAGACGCTGGGCAGCCTGGAGAAGGTGCTCTATGGCCCGTCCGAGGACCCCGACGGCGCGCTGAACCTCTTCGGCGGGCTCAGGCGGGCGATGGCGAAGTGCGGGTACCGCGACCTCAAGGAGTTCCAGAAGGTCGGCCTGATCCTGGACAAGTGAGCCACCGCCGGGTGCTCGGGCTGAGCCTGAGCACCCGGCGTCGTTCCCGGATCAGCGGGGCAGCGCCTGCTGGAGCTCCGCCCGCAGCGCCGGGGTCAGCATCTCGCCCGCCTGCTTGGCCAGGCGGGCCATCTCGTAGCCGACCACGCCGATGTCGGCGTCGCGGCCGGCCAGCGTGGCCAGGATCGAGCCGTCGCGGATCGACATGACCAGGAAGAAGCCCTGGCCCATCTCCACCACGGTCTGCTTGACCTCGTCGCCGTCGAAGATCCGCGCGGCGCCGCTGGTGACGCTCACCAGGCCCGACGTGACCGCGGCGAGCTGATCGGCGCTGTCACGGGGCAGATGGTCCGATACGGCCACGAGCAGGCCGTCGGAGGAGACCACCACAGCATGGGCGATGCCGGGTACCCGCTCGGTGAACGCGTTGATCAGCCAGCTCAGGTCCCGTGCTTGTTGGCTCAGGGTCACGCCGTGCTCCCTCGATGTTCGTTGATCGGCACCGTGGGCACCTCGTCCTCGTTCGCGGCCCGATGCACGCCACTGTAGAACCGGGTGAGCATGCTGCCCACGCTCGCCGGGTCCGGCTCGGTGTGCGGCATCGTCACCTGCTGGGTCTCTTCCGGCGCCGGAACCGGCTGGTTCGGGTCGCCCGGCAGCTGCGCCTGCGGTACCCGGATCGGCAGGCCGGCGCTGCTCGTGCCGGCGGTCACCGGCTGCCGCTGGGCCGGGATCACCAGCGCCGGCCGCGGGGCCTCGCCGCCCCCGCCGCGCGACCACCAGCGCGTGCCCTTCGGGGCCGGCGCCCCGTTGGGCCGGGACGCGCCGGCGATGATGTCCTCGGCCCGGCCCGGGCCCCGCTTGGCCGGCCCGCCGTTGGGCGGCGCGGAGGCCGGCGTCGCCGAGACCGGTACGGCCGAGACGGGCGCCGCGGACACCGGGACGGCCGAGACCGGGGCCGCGGACACCGGGACCGCGGAGACCGGCGCCGCCGAGACCGGGGCCGATGAGACGGGCGCCGCCGACACCGGGGCATTCGGGACCGGCGCGGCGCGAGGCGCCTGGGGCAGCGGCGGCGCGGCGACCGAGGGCACGTCGGAGTCGGCCTCGTCGTCCGCGGGCTCGCCGTCGACCGGCTCGGTCTCCGGCGGGGCCGGTTGGGAGGGCCGGGACGGCAGCGCCGGCAGCACCGCAGTCGGCGCGTCCACGATCGGCGTGGCGCCGGCCGGGGCCTGCGAGGCACCGCCGTCGACCGGGATCGGCAGGCGCGCCGCCCCGGCCAGCCGGGTGGCCGCACTGTTGCCGTAGAGCCCGACGCCGTCCGGCGGGGTCGCCAGCAGGCGGGCGGGCAGCGTGACGTACGCGGTGACGCCGTCCTCGCTCGCCGTGAGCCGCACCGACACGCCGTGCCGGTCGGCGAGGTGGCCGACCACGACCAGGCCCATCCGCTCGGACGCGGCCACATCGATGGCGATCGGGCTGGACACGCGCTCGTTCGCCTCGAGGAGGCCGGACTCGGTCATGCCGATGCCCTTGTCCTCGATGACGATCGTCGCCTCGCGGGCCTGCTGGGCCGGCCAGCCGGTCACCGTCACCACCGTGTCGGGCGGGGAGAACGTGGTCGCGTTCTCCAGCAGCTCCGCGAAGAGGTGCACGATGTCGGAGACCGCGTGCCCGACGACGAAGACGTCGTTCGACACGTCGTGACGGATGCGGGCGTACTGCTCGATCTCCGCCATCGCCGCGAGCATGACCGCGGACAGCGACACGGGCTGGGCCCACCGGCGGGTCGCCTCGCTGCCCGCGAGGACCAGCAGGTTCTCGTCGTTACGGCGCATGCGGGTGGCCAGGTGGTCCAGCCGGAACAGGTTGGCCAGCTGGTCCGGGTCGGTCTCGGCCGACTCGAGCTGGTCGAGCAGCTGCAGTTGGCGCTCGACGAGCGTCTGCGAGCGGCGGGCCAGGTTGACGAACATCGAGTTGACGTTGCGCCGCATGACCGCCTGCTCGACGGCCAGGCTGACCGCGCTGCGGTGCACGGCGGTGAACGCGTCCGCCACCTCGCCGATCTCGTCGGACGAGCGCACGCGGGTCGTGGTGTCGACGGTGACCGTCTCGCCCCGCGGCAGCGTCCGCAGGCGCTGGATCGCCTCGGGCAGCCGGTGCTGGGCCACGTCGAGCGCCTGGGCCCGCAACTGGCGCAGCGAGCGGGCCATCGACCGGCCGATGAGCCAGGACAGCAGTAGGGCCAGGAGCATGACCAGCACGATCGCCGAGGTGGCGACGATGGCGTTGGTCCGCTGCGTACTGCTCCGGTCGCCGGCGCCGTTGATCGCGTCCTCGAGCATCAGCTTCTCGATGCTGCGGATGTACTCCAGCTCCTGTGTGCTGGCCCGCCACCAGTCCTCGGCGGAGACGCCGACCGCGGCGCCCCGGGACCGGGAGATGATCTCCTGCTGGAGCCGGGCGACGGTGGACACGGCGGTCTGGCGCAGGTTCTGGTCGTACAGCGCGAGATGGCGCGGGCTCGCCGAGGCGCGGAACCGCTCGATCGCGGCGATCTGGCGCGCCTGGATCTCCGAGAAGGTCTCGAAGTCGTCCGGCGCGAACTTCCCGGCGCTGGTCGCGGCGAAGATCCGCCCGCGCAGCTGGTCCTTGAGCTCCTTGGCCTGGGCGAGGTCCATGAGCGAGGAGACCTCGGCCACCGACTGGGAGTCGCCGCCGATGTCGGGGCGGTCCGGCACCAGGTCGAAGAGGTGCTGGATGGTCACCGAGAACTGGTCGAACACCGCCTCCTCGCGCAGCCACCGGTGCGCGACGCCGTCGCGGACCAGGCCGAGGTCGGTGAAGTCGGCGGCCATCCGGTTCTGCACGCCGCTGAAGATCGGGTTCTTGAGCAGCGGGCGGGCCTGCTCGGAGAAGGCCTGCAGGGCGGCGTCGGTCGCGGCCTGGCTCTCGGCCAGGTCGTCGGCGGCCGGATTCGGACCGGACGGCGGCGGACCGCTGGTCGTCTTGGCGAGATATCCGACCGTTCGGTCCCTCTCCAGCTGCAACTGGTGGATGAGATCGGTCAATTGGCGGCCGACCTTGACCCCTTGGGCGAACTGGTCCAGCTTCGTCGCGTCCTGCACGGACACGTTGATCTGTACGCCGGCGATGACCAGGAAGGCCACGGCCGGCAGGACGAGCACGGCCGCGAGCTTCGTGGGCACGCGCCAGTCGCGCACCCGGAACAGGGATGCGCTGCGCCGTTGCGGTTCCCCGGGCCGCCTCCGGCGATGGCTGTTCACCTTCATCACGACGGCCGGAGCCCTCGAGGAAGGCGGCGAAGCGAAGGTCTGCACCCCTCCACACCTTTCGCATGCGTCATCGCGCTGCCGAGCAGCGTGCGGCACTTATCAAACCAGGGTTGCGACCTGTGTCCAACCACGTCATAGTGGCGCAGGTCACAATACTCGAAGCCGGACAGCGGGCTTGCTACGCATTGATCAGACGGGAAGGATACGGCCGTCCGACCTGGCACGCTTCACAAGGAGTCATCCGCCGTGCTCACCCGGGGCCATCGGCCCGCAGTGACCGCCCTGGTGCTGGCGACGGCGTTACTCATGTCGGCCTGCACCGGGTCCGCCAAGCCGGTCGCCACGACGCCCGCCAATGTCGCCATCGGGCTGCTGGTCCCCACGAGCGGGCCCAACGCGCAGCTCGGCCAGCAGGCCACCCTCGGCGCGCGGCTCGCCATCGAGGTGGTCAACCGCGACGTGCCGAACAAGCCGCTGCCCCTGCCCCTCGGCCCCGGCGTCGGCCTGCACGGGGGCACCAAGATCACGCTGCTGACCGGCGACACCGCCAGCGCTCCGGAGAAGATCGAGAAGGAGGCCGGCAAGCTCGTCGACGACGGCGCGGTCGGCCTGGTCCTGGCCGACACGATCGACATCGCCCAGTCGACCAGCCGCTCGGCCGACTATCTCGGCGTCTCCCTGGTCGACGCGCTGAGCACCTCGGACAGCTTCGCCGAGAACAACCGCAACGGGCACTTCCGCATCCAGCCGACCGACCGGAGCTCGGTCAACACCGCGCTCGACCTGCTGTATCGGTACAAGAGCACGAACGGCCAGATCAAGCGGGTCGTGACGGCCGCGGGGGCGCCGAGCGGCGAGCTGATCGGCAAGGAGGTCGCCAACCTCAAGAGCTCGATCGAGGACCTCAGCCAGGCCGCCGGGTACGACGTCGCGGGCAAGGACCACATCCTGCCGCTGGCCGGCAGCGAGGCGGGCCAGCCCAACGGGCAGGTGCAGAAGGGCGATGCGGTACTCGCCATCGTCACCACCCCCGCCGAGGCGACCGTCGCCAACGACCTGGCCGGCCGGCTCAAGGGCACCGCCCCGGTGATCGCGATCGGCCCGGGCGTCGCGGCGCTGGACGGCGTGAAGAACCCGGTGGCGATGCGCACCGCGGGCTGGTCGAACGAGTTCGCCGCCCGCAACCCGACGGCCCAGGTGGTCGGCGCGATGTTCGAGCAGGCGTACCACACCAAGCTCACCGAGGTCGCCGCCGACGCCTTCATGGCGACGCTGACCCTGGTCATGGCCATGGACCAGGCGTCGGACTACTCGAAGCAGTCGGTCCGCAACGCGGTCCAGCAGCTCACCCTGCCGGCGACGCAGACGATCATGCCGTGGAACGGGGTGCGCTTCGACGGCACGGGCGTGAACCAGCTCGCGGCCGCGGTCGTGGAGCAGCGCACGCAGAACGGCTACATGGTCATCCACCCGGCCGAGCTGTCGATCACCCAGGCGAGCCTGTAGTCCTCACCCCAGGTGGGTGCGCAGGGCGCCCGGATCGCTGCGCACCAGTTCGTTGAGGTCCAGCACCGACGCCGAGTCGGGGGAGAGCAGCCGCCGGGGCAGCAGGGGGTGCTCGCGCCGCCAGCCCTTGCGCAGCAGCGCGTACTCGACCACCACCGCCAGCAGCGCCGCGCCCATCCACGGCGGCGGCGCCTCGGCCTCGGCCTCGGCCGGCGGGAGTCCGTGCCGGGCCCGCTCGACGTCGACCGGGCGGCGCAGCAGCGTCCCGGCCAGCTCGTCGCGCCCGTCCGGCGCGCGGCCCAGGACCTCGTTGACGGCCTCGACGTACTGCCGCGCCCGCCGCTCCACGTCCGGCAGGTAGGACTCGACGGGCAGGTCGGCCAGGCGGACCCAGGGCTCGTCGGAGGCCGGCAGCACCTGGGCGGCCAGCGAGCGTAGGGCCGGTACGTCGAGCTCGTCGACGTGGGCCGCGTCCGGGTCCAGGGTCACCAGCGGGCCGTCGGCGGCCGCGCGCAGCTCCTCGGCCAGGCCGGGGTGGCGCGCGGCCAGGTCGCCGCGGTCGAGGTCGGCGCTGGGGGCGCCCCAGCGGGACAGGCGCAGCCGCCAGCCCGCGTGCAGGTCCTCGGCCCGGATCGCGCCCGTCGTGGGCAGGGAGCCGGTGCTGAAGGCCGACATCGTGCCGGAGGCCAGCGGGGAGGCGGCGAAGGCCGAGAACGCCGCGGCGATCGCGGCCGCCTTGAGCAGCGCGCGGGCCGCGTCCTCGACGGCCGAGAGGCCGCCGCCGGCGGCGGTGATCGCGGCGGCGTCGCGGACCTGCTCGGCCTCGGCCAGCAGCGGCTCGGTGGCGGCCAGCAGGCGCGCGTGGCGGATCGCGGCCTTCTCCGAGGCCGGGGCGCGGCGGCGGGCGTCGAGCAGGTTCCGTACGAGATCGGGGTGGCGGGAGGCGGGCAGGGCGAGCTCGTGGGTGAGCAGCACGCGCATCTGGTCGGCGGAGAGGCCCCAGGCCAGGGGCAGGCCGATGACGAGCGCGCCGCCGTCGAACCGCACGGCCGCGGCGCCGCCCAGGTGCACCGAGTGCGGAGCCGCCACATCGGCGAACTTCAGGGCGTCCAGGACCACGGCGTGCAGCGCCGCGTGGTGGTTCGCATCGACGGCCGGCAGCGCGGGCGGCGGCGGCGCGTCGGCCGGTCCCCCCAGCAGCCGGCGACCACGCCAGACGGGCAGCCCGCCGGGAAGTCTCGCCATAGTTGACCAGTCTGCCGCAAACGGCATACGAAACCGAAGGGGCTACCGCCTAAGTTACTCGTGAGTCACTATGGGGCCATGCGCTACGACGTCGTGGTGATCGGGTCCGGTTTCGGCGGCAGCGTGACCGCGTTGCGCCTGGCGGAGAAGGGGTACTCGGTCGCCGTCCTCGAGGCCGGGCGCCGCTTCGCGGACGAGGATTTCCCCAAGACCTCCTGGGACGCACGCCGATTTCTGTGGGCCCCGGCGCTGCGCTGCTTCGGCATCCAGCGGATCACCATGCTCCGCAACGTGCTCGTGCTGGCCGGCGCCGGGGTCGGGGGCGGCTCGCTGGTGTACGCCAACACGCTGTACCGCCCCCTGCCGCCGTTCTACGAGGACCCGCAGTGGCGGGGCATCACCGACTGGCGGGCCGAGCTCGAGCCCTTCTACGACCAGGCCGAGCGGATGCTCGGGGTCGCGACCTACGCCCGCACCACCGCCGCCGACCGGGCGTTCCGGCGGGTCGCGGAGCGCATGGGCGTCGGGGACTCCTTCCACGCCACACCGGTCGGGGTGTACTTCGGCCGCTCGGGCGTGGACCCCTACTTCGGCGGGGCCGGGCCGGAGCGCCGGACCTGCGAGCACTGCGGGGCCTGCATGACCGGGTGCCGTGTCGGGGCCAAGAACACGCTGGTGAAGAACTACCTCTTCCTGGCCGAAAAGCTGGGGGCGCAGGTGTACCCGCTGACGACCGTCACCGCCGTGCGCCCCGCGGAGGACGGCTACGTGGTCGAGACCCGCGGCACCGACCGGCGGCGGCGCCGGACGACCTTCGAGGCCGGCCAGGTCGTCTTCGCCGCCGGCGCGATCGGCACCCAGCGCCTGCTGCACCGGATGCGGGCCGACGGCATCCTGCCCCGGATCTCGCCGCGGCTGGGCACGCTCACCCGCACCAACTCCGAGTCCATCGTCGGCGCGCGCTCGCTGCGCAAGGGCGCCGACTTCACCGACGGCGTGGCGATCACCAGCTCGTTCCACCCCGACGCCAGCACGCACATCGAGCCGGTCCGCTACGGCCCCGGCTCCAACGCGATGGGCCTGCTGCAGACCGTGCTCACCGACGGCGGCCCCTGGCGGCCGCTGCGCTGGTTCGGGGCGTTCTTCCGGCACCCGATCCGGCACCTGCGGGTCCTTTCGGTGTACCGCTGGTCCCACAAGACCGTGATCGCGCTGGTCATGCAGTCGCTCGACAACTCGCTGAACGTGCACTACAAGCGCTCGTGGACGGGCCGGCGGCGGCTCACCACGACGCAGGGGCACGGCGAGCCGAACCCGGCCTGGATCCCGGCGGGCAACGAGGCCGTACGCCTGCTGGCCGAGGAGATCGGCGGGCTGCCCGGCGGCGGCTGGTCGGAGGTGTTCAACATCCCGCTGACCGCGCACATCCTCGGCGGCGCCGCGATCGGGGACTCGGCCGAGAGCGGGGTCGTGGACGCGTACCACCGCGTCTTCGGCCATTCCGGGCTGCACGTCGTCGACGGCGCCGCGGTCTCGGCCAACCTGGGGGTGAACCCGTCGCTGACGATCGCGGCCCAGGCCGAGCGGGCGGCGTCGATGTGGCCGAACAAGGGCGAGCCGGATCGGCGGCCGGAGCTGGGCGCTCCCTATGTTCCCGTGCCGCCGGTGTCCCCGACCCGTCCGGCCGTCCCCGCGGAGGCTCCGGCGGCGCTCCGACTAGGCTTTTCGGCATGACCACGCCACCGCCAGTGCTCGTCGTCGACTTCGGTGCCCAGTACGCCCAGCTGATCGCCCGCCGGGTGCGCGAGGCCCACGTCTACTCGGAGATCGTGCCGAGCTCGATGCCGGTCGCCGAGATGCTGGCCAAGCGGCCCGCCGCGATCATCCTCTCCGGCGGCCCGTCCTCGGTCTACGAGGAGGGCGCGCCGCAGGTCGACGCCGGGCTGTTCGAGGGCGGCGTGCCGGTCTTCGGCATCTGCTACGGCTTCCAGGCGATGGCCGTGGCGCTGCGCGGCGAGGCCGCCCACACCGGGAACCGCGAGTTCGGCGGCACGCCGCTGACGATCGCGTCCGGCGGCGGCGTGCTCCTGCGCGACCTGCCGGGCGAGCAGTCGGTGTGGATGAGCCACGGCGACTGCGTGACCGCGGCCCCGGCCGGGTTCACCGTCACCGCCGGCTCCCCGGGCGCGCCGGTGGCCGCGTTCGAGGACACCGCGCGCCGGCTGGCCGGCGTGCAGTTCCACCCCGAGGTGGCGCACACCCCGCACGGCCAGGAGGTGCTGCGCCGCTTCCTCTACGACATCGCCGGCATCGAGCCGACCTGGACCTCGAACAACATCATCGAGGAGCAGGTCGAGGCGATCCGGGCCCGGGTCGGCGCCAAGCGGGTCATCTGCGGCCTGTCGGGCGGCGTGGACTCCGCGGTCGCCGCGGCGCTTGTCCACCGGGCCGTCGGCGACCAGCTCACCTGCGTCTTCGTCGACCACGGCCTGCTGCGCGCGGGCGAGGCCGAGCAGGTCGAGAAGGACTACGTCGCCGCGACCGGGATCAACCTCAAGGTCGTCGACGCGTCCGCGACGTTCCTCGGGGCGCTGGCGGGGGTGATCGACCCCGAGCAGAAGCGCAAGATCGTCGGGCGCGAGTTCATCCGCACGTTCGAGGCCGCGGCCCGCGAGCTCGACGCCGAGGAGCACGTCGAGTTCCTCGTGCAGGGCACGCTGTACCCCGACGTGGTCGAGTCCGGCGGCGGCACCGGCACCGCCAACATCAAGTCCCACCACAACGTGGGCGGGCTCCCCGACGACCTCAGGTTCGCTCTGGTCGAGCCGCTGCGGACGCTGTTCAAGGACGAGGTACGCCAGATCGGGGCCGCGCTCGGGCTGCCCGAGGAGATCGTCATGCGCCACCCGTTCCCGGGGCCGGGCCTGTCGATCCGGATCATCGGCGCGGTCGACGAGGAGCGGCTGGCGATCCTGCGGGCCGCCGACCTCATCGCCCGCGAGGAGCTCACCGCGGCCGGACTGGACCGCAGCGTGTGGCAGTTCCCGGTGGTGCTGCTCGCCGACGTGCGCAGCGTCGGGGTGCAGGGCGACGGGCGGACGTACGGTCACCCGATCGTGCTGCGCCCGGTCTCCAGCGACGACGCCATGACCGCCGACTGGTCGCGGCTGCCGCACGAGCTGATCGCCAAGATTTCCACCCGGATAACGAACGAGGTCCGGGAGGTCAACCGCGTGGTCGTCGACGTTACGTCGAAGCCGCCGGGCACCATTGAATGGGAGTGAATCCCCCTTCAGGGTGCTGGGGCCCTTGCGACCTGCGGCAAAAGCCGGACAATTTATCTCCGTGACTCCAGCGTTACAGCCGCTGCGGCGCATCGCGGCCTACTGCCTCTGCGCCGACGGCGACACGGTCCTGCTCGTGCGGGCGTCGGCCAAGTCCGGGACGCCCGGCGCATGGTCGCTGCCCGGCGGCGCCGTCGACCACGGTGAGAACCCGGTCGACACCGTCGTGCGGGAGACCGCGGCCGAGACCGGCCTGTCCGTCGCCGTGGTGAAGCTGCGCGACGTGCTGGCCGACATGCGGGCGCTGCCGGCGCGGGGGCTCACGATCCACACCGACCGGCTGATCTACGAGGTCACGATGCGCGGCGGCGCGCTGCGCGACCGGGTCGGCCAGCCCACCGACCTCGCCCGCTGGGTGACGCTGGAGGAGGCGCAGGCCCTGCCGCTGCGGCGGTTCACCGCCGACGCGCTCGGCCTGCCCGACGCCACCGCCGACATCCGGCCCGACGGCACGCCCGAGGTGCCGTCCTTCTACGCGGTGCCCGGCCCCGACGGGCTGCACCGCGCCCAGCGCTTCGCCGCCTACGCGGTCTGCACCGACCGGCGCAGCCGCGTCCTGCTCACCCGCATCGCCGACGGCTACCCCGGCGGCGGCTGCTGGCACCTGCCCGGCGGCGGCACCGACTTCGGCGAGCAGCCCGGCGTCGCGCTCATCCGCGAACTGGTCGAGGAGACCGGCCAGGAGGGCGAGATCGTCGAGCTGCTCGGCGTGGCCAGCCACCGCGACGCGGCCCAGCTCGGGCCCGAGGGTTACCCGATCGACTGGCACGGCGTCCGCGCGTTCTACCGCGTCCAGGTCGCCCGCTCGAGCCGCCCGGTCATCCACGACGTCGGCGGCTCGACCGCCGAGGCGCGCTGGTTCGACCCGGACGACCTCGACGAGCTGCCATTGACGGAGGTGACGGAGGAGGCCCTTCGCGGGGTCGGCCTACGCTGATCACCATGACGCAGACACGGGTGATCACGGTCTACGGCCGGCTGCCGGGCGCGGCCGAGGAGTTCGGTGGTCCGATCCGGCACGGGGAGAACCCGGCGTCCGCGGTGGTGCGGCTGTTCCGCGAGAGCGCCGGGCTGCCGGTGGCGGTTTCGCGGGTACGCGAAGTGCTCGCCCTGACCACCCCTGAGCTCCACGAGGATCGCGTCCTCTTCGACGTCGTCCCCGCGCGGTCCCCGGCCCGGCCGGACGCCGAGCCGGCCGCCGAGTCCGATCTGCCGAAGGGTCAGCGCTTCGCCGCGTACGGGTTCGTTACCGATCCGGCCGGGCGCGTCCTGCTCACCGAGATCGCCCGCGGGTTCCCCGGGGCCGGGCGCTGGCACCTGCCGGGCGGCGGGACCGACGTCGGCGAGCAGCCGGCCGAGGCGCTGCTGCGGGAGCTGTACGAGGAGACCGGCCAGCGCGGCGAGATCGTCGAGCTGCTCGGGGTGACCCACCGGCGCAGTTCCGGGCTCGTGGGCCCGGAGGGGTACCCGATGAACTGGCACGCGGTCCGGGCGCTCTACCGGGTGCTCGTGCCCGAGCCGTCGACACCGAGCGTGACGGAGGCGGCCGGCGGGTCGACCGCGGCGGCGGCCTGGTTCGAGCCGACCGACCTCGATGGCCTGCCCGTCACGGAAGTTGTCCAGTGGGCGGCATCACTGCCCGCAACGGGCGAGTGACCGGCTTCGTTACAATGGACTAGAGGTTAACGCAAAACTACAGGCAGTAGTTCCGCGACTCGCCTGAAACGGCGGTTTCCATCCTGAGGCATCGCCAATCGCGACCTGATATGAGACCGTGTAGATCGCGAGACCGTCTCGCGAAACGGACACCGGGGGTCAAAAGCCCCGGAAAAGCGACCGTGGGAACCTCGTTCCTACAGTGGAGGATCAGTGCCGAGCACACCTTGGCAGCGACGACGCACCACGGACAGTCCCCGCCCCGGTGGCGGTCGGCAATGGGCGGGACGGCTGCGGCGCAGCGGCTCCCTCGCCCGCCAGGTGCTCTTCGCCGGACGCGCCGGACGCCGCGGTGACGGCAATGTCGCCGGCGCGACCACCCTGCTCGTCCCCGCCGCGGAGACCGACGCCCGCACCGGCCGCGTCCGGCTGCCGCGCCTGCGGATGCGTCGCCGTGACGGACTGTCACGAGACCTGACGGCTCTCGCCCCGGTCAGCCCGGCGGTCGAGCTCGCGCCGCCGGTGCAGCTCCCGCCCCAGCTGGACGACGAGCCGCAGTCGCTCGCCATCCCGCTGCTGCCCGGCGAGCGCACCGTCGCCCGCCGCATCCGCTTCGCCCTGGTCAACGCCTGCACCCTGAGCAGCCTCATGCTCGGCCTGTCGGCGATCTTCATCGCGGTCAACCAGGGCGACGTGCGGGTCGCGGCCTCGCTGCTCATCGCCTGCGTCATCTTCGACGGCCTCGACGGCTTCCTGGCCCGCCGGCTCGGCGTGGCCAGCCCCTTCGGCGCGCAGATGGACTCGCTCGCCGACATGTGCTCGTTCGGCCTGGCCGCGCCCGTGGTCGTGTACGCCTGGCTGAACGGCTCCGCGCCCGGCTGGCTGCTCGTCCCGGCCTGCGCCCTGGTCGCGGCGGCCGCGGCGATCCGCCTCGCCCGCTTCAACGTCTCGCCGAAGGACGGCCGCTTCTTCTGCGGCGTGCCGACGACGATGTGCGCCGCGGTGCTCGCGCTGAGCACGCTGATCGCCCCGCAGATGCCGGCCGCCCTGCGCGTCAGCGGCGTGGTGCTGCTCGGCCTGGCGATGGTCTCGAGCTTCCCGTACGCGAAGCTGGCCCGTCTCGTGAAGCTCCCGCCGTGGCTGCTGGTCCTGCCGGTGGTCGGCGCCCTGGTGAACTACCGCATGACGTTCGTCGTGGTGGTCTTCGCCTACCTGGTCAGCGGCCCGCTGCTCTGGATCAAGCACCGCAAGACAGTCTGAGTTTCCGCGCTGCGCTCCCCCTCGGGGGAGCTCCGCTCCACCCAAACCCCCTCCCACACGTGGGTCACCGTCCGGGGGCCAAGGAGCCGGGTTCGTTCGGCTTCGGGCCTTCACGGACCGCACCAAACCTGACGAAGAAGCAGAACGGCCCCGCTCCCTCCTGGGAAGCGGGGCCGTTCTCGTTGGGTCCGATAAGTCGGGCGGTGCGCGCCGCGACTTATCGGATATTTCGGTTACGCGCCGTTTGGGCCGGTTCGGCGCTTACTTCCAGCTCGCGATGACCGTCTGGCCGCCGACGACGCGGTCGCCCGGGGCCACCTCGGGGTCGGCCTGGTCCGCGGGCAGGTAGACGTCGGTGCGGGAGCCGAACCGGATCAGGCCGAAGCGCTCGCCCTTGGCCAGCAGCGAGCCGATCGGGGCGCGCTGGACGATGCGCCGGGCGATCAGGCCGGTGCGCTGGACGACCGCGACCGGGCCGTGGGCCGTCTCCAGCAGCGTGTACGCCGCGACGTTGTGCTCCGCCTCCGGCTTCATCGCCGCCGCGTAGCCGCCGTCCTCGACGAAGTAGTCGACGACCTTGCCGGCCACCGGCGCGCGGTTCACGTGCACGTCGAGCACCGACAGGAACACCGCGATGCGCAGGAACTCCATGTCGCCGAAGCGCTTGTCGTGCATCCGCTCCACGCCGAGCACCTTGCCGTCGCTGGCCGCCACGACCGCCTTCGGGTCCTCGGGCACGTCGCGCTGCGGGTCGCGGAAGAACGCCGCCACCGGGGCCGCGGCCAGGGCCGGGACCAGCCACAGCTTCGACTTCGGCCGGGCCGCCTTGGCCAGCGCGGCCAGGCCGAGCGCGATGCCGGCCGCGGCCACGCCGTTGGAGTCGATGTTCATGCCCCGGGTCAGCGGCACGCTCGACGGGCGCAGCGCCGGCAGCAGGCTCGCGGCCACGCTGTGGTGGGCGGGGGTGTGCCGCAGGCGGTGGATGCGCACCGGCGGGACGTTGCGCAGGACCAGGTCGCTGCCGACGCCGTACAGCGCCGCCTGCCGCTCGACCTCGTCGGCCGCGCCGCTGGGCAGGCGGGTCGCGGGCACCACCACGGTGAGCACGCCGCCGTCGGTGACCAGCTTGGCCAGGCCGGCCAGCACCTCGCGGGCGTCCTCGGCGCTGCCGGTCAGCGCCTCGGCGTGGATCACCACGTCGGAGGGCTCGGCGGTGTCGATCGAGTCGATCACGCGGGTGCGCTCGGCGACCCAGCGGCCCTGGCGCTCCACGTGCTCACGCAGGGCGTCGGCCGCGCCGGGACCGGAGCCGACGAGGGTCAGCCGGTCGTCGGGCAGCAGCGCGTCGATCACCGCGGCCAGCGCCGCGGAGCCGGCGGCCGCGCCGATCACCAGGCCGGTCTTGGGACCGCCGTGGCGGGCGAGCTCGGAGGCGAGGACCCGGGCGGCCCGGTCACCGATCTGGATCGGGCGGCGGGAAGCGCCGGATGTGCCGCCAACGGGAAACTGGGTCATCTCGGAAGGGCTCCTCAAAGGCAGATGATGGTCTGGACCGGCCCAGCCGGAACAGACAGCCGGCCGACGGGGTCACGAACCCCGTCGGCCAGCATATTCCGTGCCGCGATGTACCGGTCCACGTCCTCGCTCGCGAACCCGGGCCCCCCGCCCGGTTCAGTCCGCGTCGAGGTCGTAGTCCAGCCCGTCGCCGTTCGCCCCGGCCTTGCTGCGCTCCGGTTTCTCCTTGTCGGAGCGCAGTGCCCCCAGCAGGCCGAGGCCCCCGAACAGGATCAGGCCCACGGCCACGATCCAGCCGGCGTTCAAATTCACCGAGACGGCCTGGTTGAACAGCCAGACCACCACGATGCCCAGGAAGATCAGGCCGAACGTCAGCGAGACGCCGTCCAGACGGTGTGGCTTCATCGTTCCACCCTCACATCGCCCCACTGCATGTCCAGGTTGAGCTCCAGCTTGCCGCCGCCCGGCCCGTCGGCCCCGTAGTCGGTGACCGTCGTGCTCGTGCGGAAGCCGCCGCAGCCGTTGTTGTCGAAGATGTGGCAGTCGCCGCCCTGGATGTGCACGTTGACGGTGACGTCCACGTTCGGCGGGACCTGGATGTCGAGGTTCCCGGCCCCGACGTGGAACTCGACGACCGTCGGCGACACCTCCTGGGCCACGAAGTTGAGCTGGGTGAGATCGGCGTCGATGTCGCCGATGTCGGTGCTGTACCGATCGTGCAGCTCGTCGAACGAGCCCGGCTGGATGCTGATGTTCTCGCTGCTGTGCGGCATCGTGGTCTGCGCCGCGGCGGTCGCGATCGCCAGAGCGATGCTCAGCACGGCGCCGAGCAGGATCAGGACCCGCGCCCGGCCGAGCCAGGCGCCAGTGATCAGACCAAGGGCGGTGATTGCCAGCGGTACCGCGAAAAATGTGCTCGCCTTGAAATCCGCCACGGTGACCTCGAGCGCCGCGAGGACGCCCAGGGCGAGCAGGATCAGCGAGAACGTGATCCGGCCCAGGCGCGACTTCTCCTTGGGCTTCTTCGGCGGCGGCATAGGGGCCAGGCCCGGGTACGGCGACACCGGCGCGCCGGGCGGCGGGTAGCCGAGGCTGGCCGCGTACGGGCTGCTGGCCGCGTAGGGCCCGTGCGGCGCGAACGGCGGCCGGTAGCCACCCGGCAGCGGGGCCAGGGGCGGCAAGGGCGGCAGCGGCGGCAGCATCGGGGGCCGCGGGCTGGTCATCGCCGGCTTGCCCTCCGCGTACGCCGTGGGCTGCGGCGCCGGGGGAGCGGTGGCCGGCTGGGCGCCGGTCGCGGACTCCTCGGCCGTGCTCACGCCGCCCTGGGAGCCGGCCGGGGGCGCGCTCGCCACGGGTGCGCCCGGGGTGACCGGGGCCTGCGGCGGGGTCGGGGCGGAGCCGAACGAGGGCGCCCCGAACGCCATGGGACCGTACGACGGGTTCGGCGCGCCGGCGGTGGGCTGGTACGACGGGCCGCCGAACTGGGGGCCGCCGAAGGACGAGCCGGTCGCCGCGAACGGGCCGGGCGCCGGGTTCGGCACGGCCGGTGGCACGTACGGCCCGGGGGGCGGCCCCTGCTGCTGGTTGCCCTGCCCGCGCACGACCAGGGCGATCACGCCGACGACCACGGCCAGCCCGACCAGCGCGGCGCCGAAGTTCTGGGACATGACCAGCAGGAACGCGAGCACCGCGCAGACGCCGATGACGATCGCCAGCGGCGCGGAGGTGCCGGAGCGGCCGCGGCCGAGCAGCGCCTCCAGCGGGGAGCCGGTGTCACCCTCGGACGGCAGCAGGAGCCAGCCGAGCAGGTACGCGACGATGCTCACCCCGCCGGCCAGGGTCAGCACGGCGAAGATGACCCGCCACAGGGTGGGGTCGGTGTTGGTGGCGCGGCCGATGGCGGCGCAGACGCCGGCGACGTACCGCCCCTGCTGGGGGCGTACGAGCAGGTTCCGGTTGAACCCGGCCGAGCCGAAGCCGAACGGCGGTGCCCCGAACGGCGGCGGTGGCGGCATGCCTCCGGGCGGCGGCATGGCCCCGGGGGGCGGCATGCTCCCGGGCGGCGGCATCGCTCCCGGCATTGCCCCCGATGGCGGCGGGGGCGGCGGCGCGGCCGGCTGGTCCGTGTCCTCGGCGGGCCACTCGAACGGGGCCGCGGGGTCGGGCGAGGCGTACTCGGCCTCGAGGCGGGGAGCGTCGTCCTTGAGCGTTTTGTCGGTTTCGTCCGCGTCGAGGTCCTCGGTCACCTCGGCGGAGCTGGGGGTGGGGTCGCCGGCGCCGGATGCGGTGAGCGGCGCGGGGTCGTGGGCGGGCTTGCGTTCGTCCACTGGCTCCGCGGCCCGTTCCGCGGCGGCGTTGGCGGCCGGCTCGTCGGCGGCAGGCGGGTTCGTCATGCCTTCCATGCTCGCGGACGGGTGGGGTGGAACGCCTCAGGCATCGACCCTGACGCCACCCTGATTCTGCGGCTCCGGGGCGCTCGGAGTGGTTTCGCCTGGTGGTTCGTGTGACGATCTGAGGTACCGAATCCGCAGTCGAGCAGAGACGAGCCCGATGAGCAGCCCGTTCCCCGTCCGCCGCCTCTACCGCGAGCCCGCCGACCGGGTCGTGGGAGGCGTGGCCGCCGGCATCGCCGCGCACCTGGGTGCGTCGGTCGTGCTGGTGCGGGTGGCGTTCGTGGTGCTGGCCGCCTTCAACGGGCTCGGCGCGCTGCTCTACGCCGCGTTCTGGGCCGTCCTGCCGCTGCAGCCGCACGGGCGCGGCGGCGGGCGCAACGTCAACCAGCTGTTCTCGTTCCTCGCGCTCGGCGTCGGCATCGTGATCCTGCGCCTCATGGTGCAGCCCGACGGCAGCATCTCCTCCGTGATCGGCTGGCTCGCGGCGATCATCGCGCTGGGCGCCGGCATCATCTGGCACCAGGCCGACCCCAAGCGCCGTGAGCGCTGGTCGGCGACCGTGCCGGGGATGCCGTGGCTGGGCTCCGTGATGGACAACAACCGCAAGTCGTACCTCGTCCGCTTCGTCGGTGGCGGCCTGCTCGTCGTGGCCGGGATCATCGGCGTGTTCGTGGTGGGGGTACCGCTGCGGGGTGTGCCCTTCTCCTCCATCGGCTACGGGCTCGGCTTCGCGGCCGTGGCCCTGGCCGGCGTGGGGCTCGCGCTCGCGCCGCTGCTGTACCGCATGTTCACCCAGCTCAGCACCGAGCGCGAGGCCCGCGTGCGGGAGCAGGAGCGGGCCGAGCTGGCCGCGATGATCCACGACCAGGTGCTGCACACGCTCGCCCTGATCCAGCGCAACGCGGGCGACGTCAAGGAGGTACAACGGCTGGCGCGCGGGCAGGAGCGGACCCTGCGCAACTGGCTGTACAAGCCGACGGCCTCGCCCATGGAGAAGCTCAGCGCCGCGCTGGAGGAGGCCTCGGCCGAGGTCGAGGACACCTTCGCGGTCGCCGTGGAGACCGTAGTGGTCGGCGACGTGGACGTCGACGAGAAGGCGGGCGCGATCGTCGCGGCCGCGCGTGAGGCGCTGGTCAACGCCGCGAAGCACGCGAAGGTGCAGACGATCTCGCTGTACGCCGAGGTCGAGCCCGACTGCATCAGCGTCTTCGTACGTGACCGGGGCGCCGGCTTCGACCTGGCCGCGGTGGACGATGATCGCCACGGGGTCCGTGGCTCGATCATCCTGCGCATGCAGCGCCACGGCGGCAAGGCCGAGATCCGCAGCACGCCGGGAGAGGGCACCGAGGTGCGCCTCAGCATGCCGATCGACACCGAGGCCCGGCGCCGCAAGCACCCGGCCAACACCGAAAGCGGAGAGCGATGAGCACCGAAGAGACCCAGCGCCTGCGAGTGTTCCTGGTCGACGACCACGCGATGTTCCGCGCCGGCGTACGCGCCGAGCTAGGCCTGCACGTCGACGTGATCGGCGAGGCGAGCGCCGTGGCCGAGGCGGTCCAGAAGATCTCCGCCCTGGAACCCGACGTAGTCCTGCTCGACGTCCACATGCCCGACGGCGGCGGCCGAGCGGTCCTGGACGCGATGCGCCGCACCCACCCGCACGTGCGTTTCCTGGCCCTGTCGGTCTCGGACGCGGCCGAAGACGTGATCGGCTTGATCCGAGCGGGCGCCCGCGGCTACGTAACGAAGACCATCTCCCCGGACGAGCTCGCCGACGCGATCCGCCGAGTGGCCGACGGCGACGCGGTGTTCTCGCCGCGCCTCGCCGGCTTCGTGCTGGACGCGTTCGCCGCCCGCCCCGACGCGCCCGTGGCCGACCCGGAGCTGGACCAGCTGACGAACCGCGAGCGCGAGGTCCTGCGCCTGCTGGCGCGCGGGTACGCGTACAAGGAGATCGCCAAGGAGCTCTTCATCTCGATCAAGACGGTCGAGACGCACGTGTCAAACGTGCTGCGCAAACTGCAGATGTCGAACCGGTACGAATTGTCGCGCTGGGCCGCCGACCGCCGCTTGGTCTGATCGCCCGCCGCGGATACTGATTGATTGGTGCGCGTATTGGAGCACCGGCCGAACGGCGCGATAATGGTGCCGACGGGCAGCGGTGCGGACGCGCGACGCCATCCATTGTTCGGCCGCGGCGCGGGATCGCCGTAATTGTCGGCGATGACAGGCTCCACGGCCCGCCCATCCGGCGGGACAGGAGATCCGGTCTCCTCAACGGACGGAATCGACGCGCCCGCGCATTCGTTGTGTTCGACCGTCGGGTCCGGTTGGACTGTGCATTCGAGCTGCCTGACCGGCGGAATCGGCGCGACCGGGCATTCGTTTCGTCCGACCGGCTGGACCGGGCATTCGACCTGCTCAACTACCGGAGCCGACTTGCCTGGCGCAAGGGCAGCCGCAGCCCGCTGCTCGTAGCCCGCCTTCGCCTCCGCCGCCCGCCGCGCGAAGCTCGCCCACCCAGCCGCCTCGCTGCCATATTCCCGCCGAAGCTTCTCCGCATACCGCCGCTTCAGCCCCCAGTAGCGACGCTCCTTGCATTCCCGCCGAAACGCATCCTGAGAAGGCGACCAATTCCGCGCCCGAGTCCGATCCCGCATAGCAGCCACTTGCGACCGACTGAACAAAGATATCTGCCCGACCACAAAACAATTATCCCAACCCACCCAGAAACCCGCCGCCCCCCTTCAGATGGCGCACAAATCCGGGACCACCGAATGACGACCCGCACGAACCCGCCGGCAAACCACGGCCAAGAGGAATAACCGCACGCAACAACGAGCAGGGACCACGCTTACACGTTGCGGGAGCGCAAGCTCCCGCCACCATCGGCCGAGCGTCGTTTCGTCGGCCCCAAAGTCCAGGTAAGCCGACATAAACCCCGTCAGGCGAAAACTCCGACATGTCCGCGCGGCGCGGAGCACCCGACATGTCGGGAACAGACGACTCAACCGGTCGAGAAGACCGAATAGCCCTCAGCGAGCCGACCCTCAGGCAGCCCGCCCGCCCGCGCCACCATCGCGTGCCGCTCGCGCAGCATCTCCTCGAAGTCGTCCAGGTGCGAGGTCTGCGAGGCATGCGCGCGCAGGGCCGCGAGCTTGCGCGGGAACGTGTCGGTGACGTCGACGAAGTGGTCGGGCCCGGGCCCGCCGCTGTACCAGATCTCGCGCACGGTCCACGCCTCGAGGCCGATGTCCGTGAACGTGAATGGGTTGCGCGCGTCCGGGTACACCGCGCACGTCGTGGCCTCGCCCGCCGCCAGGTGGTCCGGGTGGCTCGGGCCGGCGAGGCGTTCCCAGCGCCGCAGTGGCGAGCTCGTGAGCACGCGGTCGGGCCGGAACCGGCGGATGGCCGCGGTGATGTCCCGGCGCAGCCCGATCGTCGGTTCGAGAATGCCGTCGCGGTACCCGTCGAGGAAATCCACCTGCTTGACGCCCACGGCCGCGGCGGCCGCGCGCTGCTCCGCCTCGCGCAGGACGGGCATCTCCTCGCGCGGCGTGTCGTCGAAGCCGCCCGCGTCGCCCCGCGTCACGAGCAGGTACGCGACCTCGATGCCGGCGTCGACCCAGGTGGCGATCGTGCCGGCCGAGCCGAAGTCGACGTCGTCGGGGTGCGCGAGAACGCACAGCACGCGCTCGACGTCCGTCAGGGGCGCGGCCGAGGGAGGAAAGGTCATGTTCCTAGTTGTACCGTCTACAGCGGTCCACGGCCCGCGCGCAGGATCAACAGCGCCAGCTGCGTGCCGTCGGCGCCGAGCTCCTGGGAGAAGCGCTCGAGGATCTCGCGCTCGCGGCTGAGGACGAGACGGGTGCCCCCGGCGGCGACGCGGGTCTTGCCGACCTCCTGCGAGATCGAGGCGCGTTCCTTCCACAGTGCCACGAGCGCGGAGTCGATCTCGTCGATGCGGTTGCGCAGGCCGGCGATGTGCTGGTCGGGGGTTGCCGGCTGGGCGTCGGCGGGCTGCTGCTCCATGGTGATGGCGGCCATTTCTCTTCGTTCCTCTGTGTCGGGTGGGCTCCCCGGGAACGCGAACGCCCCGGGCTTTTCGGAGCCCGGGGCGTCGGTAGGTTCTGCGATCAGGCGCGACCTACGGCTGCCGGACTCCGGTAGCCGTAAAAAAAGTAGTAGCGCACCCGCTCGATCACGTAGCCGAGTATGGCACGCCGCCGAGGCCGCCGGAAAGTTGTTCCGCAACTTGGGACACGTCGGTTTTCGGTCAGGCGTACGACCCGCCCGGCCCGGGACGACGGAAACTGTCGGGGGGTCGGCGTAGAGTCGCCCGTGCGATGCATGCCCTCTTCGAAGTACCTCAGTCGCGCCAGCCGCAGCCCGAGGCCCCGGCGGCGCAGTCCAGGCCACCCAAGCGCGAGCTGCTGGACGGGCTCAACGGTCCCCAGCGCGACGCGGTGACGCACGAGGGGCAGCCCCTGCTCATCGTGGCCGGCGCCGGGTCCGGCAAGACCAAGGTGCTCACGAGCCGCATCGCCTACCTGCTCGGCGAGCGCCACGTGCACCCCGGCGAGATCATCGCGATCACGTTCACCAACAAGGCCGCCGGCGAGATGAAGGAGCGCGTCGCCAAGCTGGTCGGCAACCGCGCCCGGCTGATGTGGGTGTCCACGTTCCACTCCGCCTGCGTGCGGATCCTGCGCGCCGAGCACGACCACGCCGGGCTGAAGTCGACGTTCTCGATCTACGACGCCGACGACTCGCGCCGGCTCATGCAGCTCGTCGCGCGCGAGCTCGACCTCGACCCGAAGCGCTACCCGGCCCGCGGCCTGGCCACCCAGGTGTCGAACCTCAAGAACGAGCTGATCGACCCCGAGACGTTCGCCGGCACCGCCAAGGGCCCGGCCGAGCGGTCGCTGGCCGAGGCCTACACGCTCTACCAGCAGCGGCTCACCGAGGCGCACGCGCTCGACTTCGACGACCTCATCATGCGCGTGGTCCACCTGCTGCAGAGCCACCCGGAGGTCGCCGAGAGCTACCGCCGGCGCTTCCGCCACGTGCTCGTCGACGAGTACCAGGACACCAACCACGCGCAGTACATGCTGGTGAAGGAGCTGGTCGGGGAGACCGGCGAGCTCTGCGTGGTGGGCGATGCCGACCAGTCGATCTACGCCTTCCGCGGCGCGACGATCCGCAACATCCTGGAGTTCGAGCGCGACTTCCCCAACGCGCACACGATCCTGCTGGAGCAGAACTACCGCTCCACCCAGACCATCCTGTCCGCGGCCAACTCGGTGATCGGGCGCAACACCGAGCGCAAGCCCAAGCGGCTGTGGAGCGACCAGGGCGCCGGCGAGCAGATCGTCGGCTACGTCGCCGACACCGAGCACGCCGAGGCCGACTGGGTCGCCCGCGAGATCGACCGGCTCTCCGACACGCAGGGCGTGCGCCCCGCCGACGTGGCCGTGTTCTACCGCACCAACGCGCAGTCCCGCGTCTTCGAGGAGATGTTCATCCGCTTCGGCCTGCCCTACAAGGTCGTCGGCGGCGTGCGTTTCTACGAGCGCAAGGAGGTCCGCGACGCGCTGGCCTACCTGCGTGCCGTGGCCAACGAGGACGACACGGTGAGCGTCCGCCGGGTGCTCAACACCCCGCGCCGCGGCATCGGCGAGCGCGCCGAGGCCTGCATCGAGGCCCTCGCGAGCCGCGACCGGATCTCGTTCGGCGCCGCGCTGCGCCGCGCCGCCGAGGCCCCCGGCATCTCCAGCCGCGCGGTCAACGCGATCGGCGACTTCGTGGCTCTGCTCGACGAGCTGCGCACGATGGCCGAGACGGCGATGCCCGAGGAGGTGCTGGAGGCCGCCCTGGAGCGCTCCGGCTACCTCGGCGAGATCGAGGAGAGCACCGACCCGCAGGAGGCGGGCCGCGTGGAGAACCTCCAGGAGCTCGTCAGCGTCGCCCGCGAGTACACCGAGCGCGCCGAGGCCACCATCGCCGTCGCCGCCGAGCAGGGCGACGCGACGGCCGCCCCGCCCCCGAGCGTCGCCGGCTTCCTCGAGCAGGTCTCGCTCGTCGCCGACGCCGACCAGATCCCGAGCGACGACCCCGACCACACCGGCGTCGTCACGCTCATGACCCTGCACACCGCGAAGGGCCTCGAGTTCCCGGTCGTCTTCCTCACCGGCCTGGAGGACAGCGTCTTCCCGCACCAGCGCGCGATGAGCGACCGCAAGGAGCTGGAGGAGGAGCGCCGCCTGGCCTACGTGGGCATCACCCGCGCCCGCCAGCGCCTCTACATCTCCCGGGCCGTGACCCGCTCGGCGTGGGGCCAGCCGTCCTACAACCCGCCGTCGCGCTTCCTGGAGGAGCTGCCGCCGGAGCTGGTCCGCTGGGAGCGCACGGACGCGGCGTACACGAGCTGGTCCGGCCGCGCGGGCGTCGGCGGCCGCTCCTCGGGCGCGACCCAGTCCCGCACGTCGTCGTTCGTCGGCGGCACCCCGAAGGCCGCCCAGCTGGCCGCGAAGCTGGGCCTGGACGGCTCGAAGCTGTCGACGGCGAGCGAGCTGCAGCGCGACATCCCGTCCCTCGCCGTGGGCGACCGGGTCAACCACCAGCGCTACGGCCTCGGCCGCGTACTGGCGGTCGAGGGCGCCGGCCCGCGTGCGCAGGCCCAGATCGACTTCGGCGACCAGGTGATGTGGATCGTCCTGCGCCACGCCGCGGTGGAGAAGATCTAAGGAACGCCGAGCCCGATATGTCGGGCGCTGCGCGCCGCGACATATCGCATTTATACCCTGTCGGGAGATAAATCCGGCTACTGCGGGCGGGGCCGCGGACAGTCGCGGGCGCGGCCGCAGGCAGTCGGGGCCGCGAGCGGCCGCGGGCGCGGGCTGGGCAATAGGCAGTCGCGAGCAGTCGGGGCCGCGAGCGGCCGCGGGCGCGGGCTGGGCAATAGGCAGTCGCGAGCAGTCGGGGCCGCGAGCGGCCGCGGGCGCGGGCTGGGCAATAGGCAGTCGCGGGCAGGGCCGCGAGCAGCCTCGGCCGCAGGCGGCCGGGGCCGCGGGCAGTCGTGGGCGCGAGCGGCCGCGGGCAGGCGCGGCCGCAGACAGGGCCGCGAGCAGGCAGGGGCCGTGGCAGCCGCAGCCGCGGGCAGGCCCGCCGGCAGTCGCAGACGGACCCGCGGACAGTCGGGGCCGCGGGCAGTCCGGCCGCAGCCGGGGCTGCGGGCAGGCGCGGCCGCAGACAGGGCCGCGAGCAGGCAGGGGCCATGGGCAGTCGGGGCCGGGGGCAGCCGCGGGCGCAGGCGGGCCCGCCGGCAGCCGGGACCGCGGACACCCGCAGTCGGGGCCGCAGCCGGAGGCCGCGACCACCCGGGTCCGCAGGCAGTCGCAGTCGCGCCGGGGCGTTACCGGCGTTCGGCCAGGTCCACGACGTTGGCCAGGAGCATGGCCCGCGTCATCGGCCCGACTCCGCCCGGCATCGGGGCCAGGAACCCGGCCACCTCGGCCACGCCGGGCGCCACGTCGCCCACCAGGCGCGCCTTGCCCGCCTCGTCCACGACCCGGGTCACGCCCACGTCCAGCACCGCCGCCCCCGGCTTGACCATGTCCGGGGTCAGCAGCCCGGCCGAGCCCGCCGCGACGATCACGATGTCCGCGTTGCGCGTGTGTGCGGCGAGGTCGCGGGTCCCCGTGTGGCACAGGGTCACTGTCGCGTTCTCGGTCTTGCGCGTGAAGATGAGCCCGAGCGGCCGGCCCGCCGTCGTCCCGCGGCCGATCGCGGTCACCTCGGCGCCGTTGATCGGCACGTCGTACCGGCGCAGCAGTTGCACGATGCCGTTCGGCGTGCACGGCAGCGGGGCCGGGATGTTCAGGACGAGCCGGCCCAGGTTTGTCGGGTGCAGCCCGTCGGCGTCCTTGTCCGGGTCGATCAGCTGCAGGAGGCGCTGCTCGTCGAGGCCCGCGGGGAGGGGCAGCTGCACGATGTACCCCGTGCACGCCGGATCCTCGTTCAGCTCCCGCACCGCGGTCTCCACCTCGGCCTGGGTCGCGGTCGCCGGCAGGTCGCGGCGGATCGAGGCGATGCCGACCTCGGCGCAGTCGCGGTGCTTGCCCGCCACGTACGCGTGCGAGCCCGGATCGTCGCCGACCAGCACGGTGCCCAGGCCGGGCGTGATGCCCCGGGCCGCCAGGGCCTTCACGCGCACGCGGAGCTCGTCCTTTATGGCGGACGCGGTCGCCTTACCGTCGAGAATCGTTGCCGTCACGGAAACCGATCCTGCCATTAGAGTGCAGGGCGTGCTGCTCCGGCGCGGCGTTGTCGCCCTCCTCATCCTGTTCGCCCTGACGGCGTGCGGCGACGAGGCCACCCCGCAGCCGCAGCCGGCGGCCGCGGCGAGCCAGGGGCGCCAGGCCGGCGACGGGTCGGCGGGGCTGCAGGGCCAGAGCGCCCCGCCCGCGTCCGGCGCCGCGCAGGGCAAGGCCGCGCAGGCGCTCGCGTTCGTGCAGAAGCAGCCGGGCACTTTCGGGATCATCGTGCGGGACCGGCAGACCGGGCAGGTCTGGCGGGCCGGGGACACCCGGGCCACGACCTGGACCGCGTCGACCATCAAGCTGGCGATCGCCGCCGACCTGCTCGAGCGGCAGCAGGCCAAGGCGATCACGCTCGCCGCGGCCGACAAGGCGAACCTGGACAAGGCCCTGATCAACTCCGACAACGACGCCGCCACGGCGTTGTGGAACAAGTTCGACGGGCCGGACATGCTCGATCGGTTCAAGGCGACGTACGGCATGGGCGATCTGGCGGTCATCGACGGGTACGACACCTTCTGGCGCAATTTGCGGTGCAGCGCCGAGGACCTCCAGAACCTGATGACCTACGTGCTGGAGAAGCTCGACGCGACCAGCCGGTCGTATCTGGTGACGACGCTGCGCAAGGTGGCGGGCAACCAGCACTGGGGCGTCTGGGCGGCCGGCTCGGCGCTCAAGCCCGGCAACAAGGACGGCTGGGCCGAGAAGCCGGTCGACGGCAAGAACGTCTGGGTGACCCACACCGTCGGGTTCGCCGGCGACGGGGAGCGTTACGTCGTGGCCGCCATGTACGAGCAGAAGCCCGGCGGCACCCTGGAGAAGGGCGCCCATGCGGTCAGCGACGCGGTCGCGACCTACTTCGGGGCCAAGGTGCCCGCCCCGGTCACGCTGCCGTAACCGGGGCGGTTACACAAAAGCTCAGTGGAAGAAGTGCCGCGTGCCGGTGAAGTACATCGTCACCCCGGCGGCGGAGGCGGCCGCGATGACCTGCTCGTCGCGGATCGAGCCGCCGGGCTGCACGATCGCCTTCACGCCCGCCGCGATCAGGGCCTCCGGGCCGTCCGGGAACGGGAAGAACGCGTCGGAGGCGCAGACCGAGCCGGTGACCCGCTCGCCGGCCCGGCTGATCGCCAGGCGCACCGAGTCGACCCGGTTGACCTGCCCCATGCCGACCCCGACGGTCGCGCCGCCGGCGGCCAGCAGGATGGCGTTGGACTTCACGGACCGCACGGCCCGCCAGGCGAAGGCCAGGTCCGCGAGGGTCTCCTCGTCGGCGGCGGTGCCGGTGACGAGGGTCCAGTTCTTCGTGTAGTCGCCGTCGGCGTCGATGCGGTCCGCCGCCTGTACGAGTACGCCGCCGGAGATCTGGCGCTGCTCGGCCGGGGCCGGCTTCCAGGCCGGGGCCCGCAGCACGCGCAGGTTCTTCTTGGCGGTCAGCAGCTCGGCCGCGCCGTCCTCGTACGCCGGCGCCACCACGACCTCGGTGAAGATCTCGCTGATCTGCTTGGCCAGGTCGACGGAGACCGGGGCGTTGACGGCGATCACGCCGCCGTAGGCGCTGACCGGGTCGCACGCGTGGGCCTTGCGGTGCGCGTCGGCGACGTCCGTGCCGATCGCGATGCCGCACGGGTTGGCGTGCTTGATGATCGCGACGCAGGGCTCGGTGAAGTCGTGCGCGGCGCGCCAGGCGGCGTCGGCGTCGACGTAGTTGTTGTAGGACATCTCCTTGCCGCCCAGCTGCTCGGCCTGGGCCAGGCCCGGGGCGGCGGCGGGGTCGGTGTAGAGCGCGGCGGCCTGGTGCGGGTTCTCGCCGTAGCGCAGGGTCGCCGAGTGGCGCAGGGCCGTGCCCGCGAAGCGCTGGTCGTCGCGGGCGAACCAGGCGGCGACGGCGACGTCGTACTCGGCGATGTGCGCGAAGGCCTGCCCGGCCAGCGCCCGGCGCTCGTCCAGCGTGAAGCCGCCGTCGGCGACTGCCTGGAGTACCGAATCATAGGAAGCGGGCGACGTGACCACCGCGACGCTGGGGAAGTTCTTGGCCGCGGCCCGCACCATGGCCGGCCCGCCGATGTCGATCTGCTCGACGCACTCGTCGTCGGAAGCGCCGGAGGCGACCGTGTCGGTGAACGGGTAGAGGTTGGAGACCAGCAGCTCGAACGGCTCGATCCCGAGCTCGCCGAGCTGGGCGGCGTGGGCCTCCAGGCGCAGGTCGGCCAGCAGCCCGGCGTGGACCTTGGGGTGCAGGGTCTTGACCCGCCCGTCCAGCGCCTCCGGGAAGCCGGTCAGCTGCTCGACCCGGGTGACCGGCAGGCCGAGGGCCTCGATGCGGCCCGCGGTCGAGCCGGTGGAGACGAGCTCGACACCGGCGCCGGCGAGGGCGCGCGCGAGCTCCTCGAGACCGGTCTTGTCGTACACGCTGATGAGCGCGCGCCTGATGGGACGGCGGTTAGCCACGGCCCAGCCTGACCTTTCGTTCGTTGACGGTCCAGCCGTCGCGCACCATCCGCCCGACCGTGTCGACCAGCTGGCGGCGCTCGGCCGCTTTGATCCGCTCCAGGAGCGTGTCCTCGGTGTCGTCGTCGAGGACGGGCACCGCGACCTGCGCGATGATCGCCCCGGTGTCGACGCCGCTGTCGACGAAGTGCAGCGTGGCCCCGGCGAGCTTCACGCCGTAGGCGAGCGCGTCGCGCGGGCCGTGGATGCCGGGGAACGCCGGGAGCAGTGCATTGTGGGTGTTGATATAGCGGCCCTGGTACTCGCTCAGGAACCGCGGTCCGACGAGCTTCATGAATCCGGCCGAGACGACCAGGTCGGGCTTGAACCGGGAGCACTCGGCCAGCAGCGCGGCGTCCCATTCGTCCCGAGTAGGGAAGTTCCCGACCTGCGCGACGAACGTGGGCACGCCGTTACGCTCCGCACGCGCCAGGCCCTCGATCGCGGGGCGGTCGGCGCCGACCGCGACGACCTCGGCGCCGTAGGCCGGATCGGCGGCCGCATCGAGCAGGGCCTGCAGATTTGACCCGGAACCGGACACGAGCACGACAAGCCGAACTGTCACCACGAAACTCTATCGGCCGGGTCGCCCCTGCTCAGCGCCGGGTCCGCCGGCATTTGCGGATGAATTCCGACAAAGTACCCGCGCGTTACCGACACTCAACCATTTACCACTGCGCAGAGTTGATCGGGGCAAGTAGGCTGCCGTGGTTCCGTATCCCCTCGGGACTACCCTGGTGCGAACCACCACGCAGCCGACAGTCCCCAGCCTTAGGAGCCAGAAGTCATGGGCTACCCACCACCGGGCCAGGATCCGTACGGGCAGCAGCCCAACCAGGATCCCTACGGCCAGCCGCAGCAGCCGCAGCAGCCGCAGTACGGCCAGCCCCAGTACGGCCAGCCCCAGCAGCAGCCGGGCTACCAGGACCCGTACGCGCAGCCGCAGCAGCCCGCGTACCAGGACCCCTACGCCCAGCCGCAGCAGCCCGCGTACCAGGACCCGTACGCGCAGCAGCCCCCGGTCTCCGGCACGCCGTACCCGACCTCGGGCGGGGCGTACCCGACCAGCGGCGGCGCCTACCCGACCAGCGGCGGGGCGTACCCGGCCGCCGGCTACCAGGCGCCCTACGGCCAGCCCGGCGGGCAGCCGTCGAACACCCTCGGCCTCGTCGGCATGATCCTGGGCATCGCGGCCATCCCGCTGCTGTGCTGCTTCTCGATCGGTCTGCCCCTGGGCATCGCCGCGGTGATCGTCAGCTACCTCGGCATGAACAAGGTCAAGCAGGGCCTGGCGAACAACCGGGGCCAGGCGCTCGCCGGTCTCATCTGTGGTGGCGTGGCCGTCGGCCTCTGGGTGATCCTGCTCATCCTGTCGCTGACCCTGAACCTCAGCACGGGGTACAGCTACCCGTAAATCGATAGCTGCTTGAAAGGGCGTGCGGGATTTATCCGCGCGCCCTTTTTACTCGCCTCTTTTACTCGCGCGCTCTTTTTGCCCGCAGTGCCAGCTTGGTCGCTGCCGTTGCCAGCAGCGCCCCGATCGCGACCATGAACATGGCGACGAAGCCGACCGCGCCCGCGTGCGGCCCGATGTCGGCCAGGCCGTCGGCGCCCATCGAGCCGCTCGCCGCGGCGCTCGCCAGCGCGAGCAGCAGGCCGGCGACGGGCCCGGCCAGGACCGCCGAGCCGAGCAGCGCGAACCAGGAGCGGTCCGGATCGAGGCGCAGCGACCGGCGCGCCAGCAGCCAGCCCGCGACGAGGGCCGCGAGCAGGGGCAGGCCGAGCAGCAGCGGCGCGTAACCGGTCGCGGGGGTTGAAGGCAGACCAGCCAGCAGCGGTACCGCGGGCAGAGACCCCACCGTCACGTGCGCCGCGCTGATGAAGGTCTCCGAGCCGATGGTGAACCCGGGCCCGACGAGGTAGCTGGCGGTCCACGCGGTCACGTCCGGGGCGAAGAACCCGCAGACGACCACGAGGCCGATCTGCCCGGCGATGCCGGTGTGGTAGTCGTCGATGATCTGGCTCGCGTCGCCGCCGCTGAACGCGACCGCCATGCCGGTGGTCGCCGCGCCCGCGCCCAGGATGAGCAGCGCGGCGACGGCCCCGGTGCGGGTCGCGTCGCGCAGCACGCGCGGCGTGCGCACGGCCAGCCGGGCGATGCCGCGGGCCTCGGCGAACGCCCCGAGGGAGCCCGCGACCAGGCCGAAGCCGCCGAAGGTGAACGCGGCGCGGACGATGGGGACGCTGATGCCCTTGTGGCCGGCGATCGTCGCGGCGAGGGCGCCCAGCCCGGCGTACACCACCATGATCCCGGCCCCGGCGCGCGCGGCCGGCCACGGGGACCACGGTATGCGCTTGTGGTGGGCGCGGGCGCCGATCGCGCGGGCCGTGTGCACGCCCGCGCGGTAGACCCGCCACGCGGCGATGGCGGTGAGCCCGAGCGGGGCGAGGCTGACCGGGCCGATGCCGGTCTGCAGCGGTACCCAGTGCGCCAGGACCCAGCCGGCGAGCCCGAGGCGCAGCACCTGCCCGAGCGGGGCGCCGGAGCTGTCCATCGCGAAGAGGAGCCAGACCACGAGCAGGGTCGGCACCAGGGAGACCAGGGCGGCCCAGAACGAGTTGACGACCGCGGCGAGGGCGAGCGGGGCACGGCGAGCCGGGCGCTTGGCGGGGTCCTTGCCTCGCACCGAGCGCCGCTGGATCGGCAGCCGGACGGTCTCGCGGTCGGCGAGCCGGGTCGGCGCCCCCTCTTCCGGGTCTTCAGGGGTGGTGGTCGGCATCGCCTTGTACTTTGCCAAAGTCCGGACGGCCGGTCACTAACCCCGGCCGTCCGAACTGCGTTTAAAGGGCGGTGACGATGTCCCGCATGAGGTTGGCGGTCTCGGTCGGGGTCTTGCCGACCGCGACGCCGGCCGCCTCGAGCGCGAGCTTCTTGGCGTCGGCGGTGCCCGCCGAACCGGAGATGATCGCACCCGCGTGGCCCATGGTCTTGCCGGGCGGGGCGGTGAAGCCCGCGATGTAGCCGACCACCGGCTTGCGCACGTTGGCCTTGATGAAATCGGCGGCCCGCTCCTCGGCGTCGCCGCCGATCTCGCCGATCATGACGATCGCCGCGGTCTCCGGGTCGGCCTCGAACGCGGCGAGCGCGTCGATGTGCGTGGTGCCGATGACGGGGTCGCCGCCGATGCCGATGCACGTCGAGAAGCCGATGTCGCGCAGCTCGTACATCATCTGGTAGGTCAGCGTGCCCGACTTGCTCACCAGGCCGATCCTGCCCGGGCCAGTGATGTCGGCCGGGATGATGCCGGCGTTGGACTTGCCGGGGCTGGCGATGCCCGGGCAGTTCGGGCCGATGATCCGCGTCTTGTTCCCGGTCGCCTGGGCGTGCGCCCAGAACGAGGCCGTGTCGTGGACCGGCACGCCCTCGGTGATGACCACCGCGAGCGGGATCTGCGCGTCGATCGCCTCGAGCGTGGCCGACTTCGTGCCGGCCGGCGGGACGAAGATGACGCTGGTGTCGGCGCCGGTCTGCTCCATCGCCTCGCGGACGCTGGCGAACACCGGCAGCTTGGTGCCGTCGAAGTCGACCTGCTGGCCCGCCTTGCGCGGGTTCACGCCGCCGACCACGTCGGTGCCCGCGGCGAGCATGCGCCGGGTGTGCTTGGAGCCCTCGGCGCCGGTCATGCCCTGCACGATGACCTTGCTGGACTCGGTCAGCCATACCGCCATGGTCGTTACACCCCACTCGCTGCGAGCTCGGCGGCCCGGCGGGCCGCGCCGTCCATCGTGTCCACCCGCTCGATCAGCGGGTTGGCGGCCTCGTCGAGGATACGGCGGCCCTCTTCGGCGTTGTTGCCGTCGAGGCGCACCACGAGCGGCTTGGCGACGGCCTCGCCGCGGTCCTTGAGCAGCTGCAGCGCCTGCACGATGCCGTTGGCAACAGCGTCGCAGGCGGTGATGCCGCCGAAGACGTTGACGAAGACGCTCTTCACGTCGGGGTCGCCCAGCACGATCTCCAGGCCGTTGGCCATGACCTGGGCACTGGCGCCGCCGCCGATGTCGAGGAAGTTGGCCGGCTTGCTGCCGAGGCCCTCGCCCGCGTACGCCACGACGTCCAGGGTCGACATGACCAGGCCCGCGCCGTTGCCGATGATGCCGACGTTGCCGTCGAGCTTCACGTAGTTGAGGTTCTTCTCCTTGGCCGCCTGCTCCAGCGGGTCGGCCGCGGCCTTGTCCTCGAGCTCTTCGTGGTCCGGGTGGCGGAAGTCCGCGTTGGCGTCGAGCGTGACCTTCGCATCGAGGCACAGCACGGTGCCGTCGGTGGTCTTGGCCAGCGGGTTGACCTCGACGAGGGTGGCGTCCTCGGCGACAAACGCGTCCCACAGCTTGACCGCGATCGCCACGACCTGGTCGGCGACGTCGGCCGGGAACTGTGCCTGCTGGACGATCTGCCGCGCGGTCGCCTCGTCGACGCCCTTCACCGCGTCGATGGCGACCTTGGCGACCTTGTCCGGCGCGTCGTGCGCGACGGTCTCGATCTCCATGCCCCCGGCGACGCTGGCGATGCACAGAAACGTGCGGTTCGCGCGGTCGAGCAGGTAGGAGAAGTAGTACTCCTCGGCGATGTCGGCCGTGGTGGTGACCATCACCTTGTGGACCGTGTGGCCCTTGATGTCCATGCCGAGGATGTTTGTCGCGTGCGTGGTCGCCTCGTCGGCGCCCTCCGCGAGCTTGACGCCACCGGCCTTGCCGCGGCCGCCGACCTTCACCTGGGCTTTGATGACGACCCGGCCGCCGAGTTGTTCGGCGATCGCCCGGGCCTCGTCAGGGGTCTCGGCGACACCGCCGCCCAGCACGGGCAGCCCGTGCTTGGCGAAGAGGGCGCGCCCCTGGTACTCGTACAGGTCCACAGTTGGTCCCGTTCCGTCAACCGTGCCGCCTGCCCCATCGCGAGGACGGCTCAACGATCGCAGCCTAGTCACGGGTGAGCGGCCGGGCGCGGCGCGGGTTCCCCGATGTGCCCCATTCCACTTTCAGTTCCGGGATTTTGCTTTCGCTTCCGGGGACACGGGTTTCACTCCCGGGGACACGGGTTTCACTTCCGGGGGACACGGGCGAGACCCGCGTAACCCCCTCGGCGCATCGTCGTTGAGAGCAGTGTCGGCCCGCCCACGGGAAAACCTGCGGGCGAGGCCGGCACCAGAACGGCCGATGCCCTGTCGGTCGAGGGGTGGCGGCGGGGCATCGTGCGATAGAGGGGCCGGACGTGTGAGGGGTGCGTCCGGCCCCTCCCCCTTTGCCTTTTCGGCTTTGACGCCGGCCTATTCGGCGTTCAGCGTCTTCTGAGCCCATTCCACGATGGACTGCGTGGTCGCGCCCGGCGTGAAGATGGCCGCCACACCCAGCCGCTGCAGCTCGGGCAGGTCCTCGTCCGGGATGATCCCGCCGCCGAACACGGTGACGTCGGGGGCGCCCCGCTCGGCCAGCAGCTCGATCACCCGCTTGAACAGCGTCATGTGCGCGCCCGAGAGCACCGACAGCCCCACGGCGTCGGCGTCCTCCTGGATCGCGGTCTCCACGATCTGCTCGGGCGTCTGGTGCAGCCCGGTGTAGATGACCTCCATGCCGGCGTCGCGCAGCGCACGAGCAACGATCTTGACGCCTCGATCATGTCCGTCGAGGCCAGGCTTGGCGATGACGACGCGGGTCCGCGCGCTCATCCTCACGGTCCTTCCCGGCCGTTCGTGGCGGCCACTGGGTTGGGGTCCCGCACCGTCGCGGGGCCTCAGCCGAAGGTACCGCAGCCTTTTCCGCGATGCTTTTCGAGTGGCCTTTTCCGCAGGGCGGGGTGTCGCAACGACCACAGGACATCGGGTTACGCACAACCAACCCGACGGGCATAATCACGCATCTCCCTCGGCGCGGCGCGCACCACAACTTGTGCGGACGATTCCGGCATGACTACGGTGACGTTCGGTTCAGACCATTTTTGATTCATATTCACGATTTCCTGCCGCTTTATGTTCCGGACGGTTCGCGACTCGGAGGTTCCTGCGTTGCCCACAGCAACCTCGCGCGCCAACTACCGGGGCCGCCGCCGGAGGAGCCTCGAAAGCCCGCGCAGCCGGTACCTGGCCGTGCTCACCACCGCGCTTGTCGCCTCGGGGGTCGTGGCCCTCGGTACCGCGACCGCCCTGGGCGAGCCGCACACCGGCGACCTGACCATGCGGTCGACGAGCAACTACGACGACATCACCACCCGGTCGGGCGACCGCGCGAGCCGCGGCGACGTGCACAGCACCGTGACGACGGCCAACCAGCCGGCCCCCGACGTGTGGATCCTGCCGCTGCGCAAGTACACGCTGACCTCGTTCTACGGGGAGCGCTGGGGCCGCCTGCACCCGGGCGCGGCCCAGGGCGCGGCCCAGGGCACCCCCTTCGTGGCCGTAGCCGCGGGCAAGGTCATCCTGTGCCGCTGGAACGCCGGCTACGGCTACAACGTGATGATCGACCACGGCGACGGCATCGTGACCGTGTACGGCCACGCCTCCAAGCTCCTGTGCAAGGAGGGCGAGCAGGTCCGGGCGGGGGATCAGCTAGCCCTGGTGGGCAACACGGGCCACTCGTTCGGTTCACACCTGCACTTCGAGGTACGCCAGAACGACAGAGCCCCTGTCTTTCATGCGCAAACACGGCGTGGACATCCAGAAACACACGGAAGCGATCTGTTCGTAAATAGCTTTCGCGCTTTCCCTGCACGGCGGTGCCCATTGGTCCGGATCATGCGCGCGACGTCGCCCATTGCGGCCGACCCGGTACACATCATGCGTTTCGGCAGCCGGCTTGAGAGCGCAACTCTCGAGCCTGAATACGGTTGCCAGCCCCGCAGTTCCCGCTCGCCGGCCCGACGCCGCTTTCGGGTTCACGGCGGCCGGTGATTCCCGTCCGCGCCCGTGCCGCGTCCCCGGGCGCCCGCGGCCCGTCCCCTGTCCAGCGCCGACGGGCACTGCTCCTGGCCTCACACGACCGGCACTTCCGCTCGGCGCGGACGGCGCCACTCCTGGCCCGATCCTCCGTCCGGTGCCGCCGGGTGCCGCTCTCGGCTTCATGCGGCCCGGTCTTCCGTTCGGCGTGGACGGGCGCCGCTCCAGGCCTCGCACGGCCCGATCTTCCGTCCAGCGCCGCCGGGTGCCGCTCCTGGCTTCATGCGGCGCGGTCCTCTGTCCAGCGCGAACGGATGCCGCTTCCGGTCTCATGCGGTCAGGTCCTCTGCCCAGCGCGGGCCGGCGCCGCTCCTGGCTTCATGCGCCGCGGTCCTCTGTCCAGCGCGAACGGATGCCGCTTCCGATCTTATGCGGTCCGGTCCTCTGCCCAACGTGGGCCGGCGCCGCTCCCGGTCTCATGCGGCGCGGTCCTCTGTCCAGCGCGAACGGATGCCGCTCCCGGTCTCATGCGGCCCGGTCCTCTGCCCAGCGTGGGCCGGCGCCGCGTCCGGCCTTCTGCGGCGCCGTGGTCAGATTGCGCTCAAGTACAGCTGCGTGGCTTTCTCCTCTCGGGTTGCGACCACCGCGTGGCCGTTCGCTGCCTCGATCGTGGCCTCCGGGCAGCGCGTGTTGCAGGCGATCGCGCGCTCCTCGGTCGTCGAGCCGTCGTTCGTCGAGGCGGTGAGGAGGCGGAGGGCCCCCGCCGTGTTGCGCCACAGGAGGTACGCGCGGCCGTCCGCCGTCGTGGCCGCCACCGGCTGGTAGCCGCCCAGGCCGGCCAGGCCGACGTTCCACTGCACCTTGCCCGTCGCGGCCTCGACGGAGGCGAGGTGGGCCTGGGCCGAGCCCGGGTCGGCGTAGACGATGCTCGCGCCCACCGACAGCGGCAGCGTGCCGGGTGCGTCGTGGCGCGGGCCGACCGAGCCGTTGGCCGCGTCCATGTACGTCGCCCGCTGCGGAGCCGCGCCCGTCAGCGTGACGAACCCGGCGCCGACGGGCAGGACCCGCAGCTCGGCGGTACCACGCTGGATCGCGTGCCACGACCAGCGCTCGGCCCCGGTCGCGGTGTCGAGCCCGACGGCGACGTCGTCGACGCCCTGGGCCCGGCAGCGCAGCCCCACCGCGACGGTCTGCGGCGAGCCGGCCAGGTCGGTCACGTCGCACGGCGCCCCGCCGCGGGCCGGGGTCCACCGCCAGCGCTGGGTGCCGTCGTGGGCGTCGATGCCGAGCAGGTCACCGGCGCCGGTCCCGGCCCCGGACAGCACCGCCGTGCGGCCGGCGGCGTGCACGGTCGCCATCTTCCCGGACTGGTACCGCTTGGAGAACCGCTCCGCCCCGCTCGCCGCGTCGAGGGCGGTGACGAGCACCCCGTCGTCGGTGCCGAACACGACCACGACCGCGCCGTCGACCAGCCCCGCGGTCTGGCTGGGTAAGTCGGAGCGCAGGTACTGCCAGGCCGTGCTGCCGCTGCTGAGCCAGACCGCCCGGATGCCGTCGCTCGCGCGGACGACCGCCAGGTCCTTGTGCACGCCCACGAGCTGGGTCCCGGCGAACGCCAGCGGCCAAATCTGCGTCTGCGAGGCCGAGGGAGCCGCGCCGGCGGTGGTCGAGTCGACGAACCTTCCCTCGCGCGCCCAGGAGATGGCGTATCCGGCGGCTACAGCGAGTACAACTGCGAAAATCCCGACGGGAGTCCATCGTCGCCAGTTCGCGCCGGGCAGGCGGCCCACGCCGGTGACGACCAGCGTCGCCCAGCCGAGGACCAGCGCCGCGGTGCCCACGACGGTGACGGGGCCGCCGAGGCCGATGCCCGCGCTCGGCTCGACCAGGCGGGCGAGCGCCACCGCGATCACGGTCGCCGCCGCGGCCGCGACTCCGGCCACCACCGAGATCAGGCGGGAGCGGCGGGGCTCCGTTCGCCCGTACACGACGCAGAGCCCGCTCAGGAGCGGCCCCAGGAAGGCGATGCCGGCGATGGTGACCAGGTCAGGATGCCGGCCGCCGGCCATCGTCCACGGCAGCGCCAGGCCGGCGACGGTGGCTACCACGCCGAGCCCGATTACTACGACGCCTGCTGCGCGAGCGATGAGGTTCACGGAGACAGGATGACGGGTGGGTACGACAGTTTCTATTCGGGCTGGTCGCGGCGCTTCTGGCGGTAGGCGGCCGACTTGGCACGGTTCTGGCAGGCGAGCGAGCAGAAGCGGCGGGACGCGTTCTTCGTCGAGTCGAGGTAGTACGCGTCGCAGGTGTCGGCCGAGCATTGGCCGAGCCGATGGGTCTGGCGCGTACCGATGAGAAAGGCCAGCGCGGTCGCGGACTCGGCCGCCCAGGCGTCCACGATCGGCGCGTCCGCCCCGTGGAAGGCCAGATGCGGCACCCCTCCGGGAGTGGCATGCAGATTTGGTACCGCTCCGAACTCCGCCAGCACCGTGTTCAGCGCGAACGCGGCGGTCAGCAGGTCGCCGGCGATGCACGTGTCGATCGCGATGTGCAGGCGTCGCGCCGCCGAGCCCAGATCGTCGACGTCGGCCGATGACACCTCGAAGTCCTTGGTCAGCGGGTTGGCCGCCAGGTGCGCGAACGCGTCGGCGAGCCCGGTGTCGGCCGGCACCTGCCGACCCTGCCGTACCTCGATCGCGAGGTCGTTGACGATCGCCAGACACAGATCGACCCAGGTCGCAACGTAACTGTCTATCGCCGCTTGACCAGTGATGCCTCCTCCGACTATCGTCACTGCCATAGCTTAACAAGGCAGTGACGGGGGAGGCCCGAAATGCAGTTCGAGTTCACCGACGCCGGCCGCATCCTGGCCGGGATCGCCCTGCTCTCAATCGTGACCATCGAGTTCGGTGGATACTTCCTCACTAAGATCGTGCGCGGCTCGGTGCCGATGACGCCCTTCCAGCAGGCCTTCGCGCGGGCCGGGCATGCGCACGCCGGGGTTCTCGTCACGCTGGGGCTGGTCGGTGTCCTCTACGCGGACCTCGCCCGCCTCGACGGCGTCATCGGATGGCTCGGGCGGGTCGGGATCCTGGCCGCGGCGATTCTGATGCCGGGCGGGTTCTTCGCCTCGTCGGCCGGGAAGGGGCGGACGACGCCGAACGGGGCGATCGTCATGGTGTGGCTGGGGGCGGTCTGCCTGGCGGCTGGGGCGTTGAGCCTGGGGATCGGGGTTCTGACCTCCTGAGGACGAGGGCGGTCGGAGGCGGCGACGGGCCGGACCGGCGGTGAGGTCACGCGGGTGGGCCGCGGTCGGCGACGAGCCAGTCGGCGGTGAGGTCGGCGGCGGGGTTGTTCATCGAGCACGGTGGACGGGTTGTCGCTGCCCGTGGTTGTGGTTGTCGGGCTTGGCGCCGTCGGCGTGACAAGCGGGCCCTTGGGGTTGGGGTTCGGCGAGCGCTGTCGGTGGGTGTCGCTGCTCGTGGTTGTGGTCGTCGGGCCTTGGCGCCCTGGTTGTGGGGCATGCGCGCCCTTAGGGGGTTGGGTCATGGGTGCCCGGCGGGCCGGGTAGAGCGCTTCCCGCGGGCGCCTGATCGTCGAGAGCGCCGGCGCGACCCACCGTGCCGTCACCAGCGGGCCGGGTAGAGCGCTTCCCGCGGGCGCCTGATCATCGAGACCACCGGCGCGACCCATCGCGCCGTCACCAGCGGGCCGGGCTAGAGCGCTGCCCGGGGGCCGAGTTCGAGCGCGCCCTGCGGGTTCGGGTTCACCTCGGGGGCGCGGGGGTTCGGCGTGCCCTTGTGGGTGGAGGTTCAGCACGCGCCCAACGGGCCGAGTTCCAGCGCTCCCCATGGGGCGGGCTCACGCGCACCCTGCTGGGTTTGGGGTTCAGCGCGCCCTTGCGGGTGCGAGTTCGAGCGCGCCTGCAGGTGAAGTTCAAGCGCGTCCCGCAGTTTCGGTTCAGCTTGCCCATCGGGTTGGGGTTCGGCCGGGTCCTGCGTTCGGGTTCGACTCGGGCGTCGGACGAGGGGCCCAACGTCCGATTTCGCAGAGCGGTGTGATGTCGGCTCGTCAGGGCGTTGGCTTTCCATTGAAGCGCTTACCGGCCTGGTGTGGATCGAGCCTGTTTTCGGCTCGGGCGGATGCCTCCCTGAAAAGGGGCCGGCCCCGCTGCCCTTTCGGGGCGGCGGGGCCGGTGTTGGGCTTTGCGTCAGGCGCTCAGGCGCTTCGCGAGGTTCTGGTCCAGGGCGTTCATGAACTCGTCCGTGGTCAGCCAGGGGGCGTCACGCGAGATCAGGAGGGCCAGGTCCTTCGTCATCTGGCCGCCCTCGACGGTGTCGACGCAGACCTGCTCCAGGGTGTTGGCGAAGTTCGTGACCTCGGGGGTGCCGTCGACCTTGCCGCGGTGGGCGAGGCCGCGCGTCCAGGCGAAGATGGACGCGATCGGGTTCGTCGAGGTCTTCTCGCCCTTCTGCCACTGGCGGTAGTGCCGGGTGACAGTGCCGTGCGCGGCCTCGGCCTCGACGGTCCTGCCGTCCGGGGTCATGAGGACGCTCGTCATGAGGCCCAGCGAGCCGAAGCCCTGCGCCACGGTGTCGGACTGCACGTCGCCGTCGTAGTTCTTGGCGGCCCACACGAAGCCGCCCTCCCACTTCAGGGCCGCGGCGACCATGTCGTCGATGAGGCGGTGCTCGTACGTGAGGCCGGCCTCGGCGAACGCGTCCTTGAACTCGGCCTCGAAGACCTCGGCGAAGAGGTCCTTGAAGCGGCCGTCGTACGCCTTGAGGATCGTGTTCTTCGTCGACAGGTACACCGGGTAGCCGCGGTCGAGGCCGTAGCGGAACGATGCGCGGGCGAAGTCGCGGATCGAGTCGTCGTAGTTGTACATGCCCATGGCGACGCCGCCGCCCGGGAAGTTGGCGATCTCGAACTCCATCGGGGCGCTGCCGTCGGCCGGGGTGTAGGTGATCGTGACCTTGCCCGGGCCGGGGACCACGAAGTCGGTCGCCTTGTACTGGTCGCCGTGGGCGTGGCGGCCGATGATGATCGGCTTGGTCCAGCCGGGGACCAGGCGCGGCACGTTGGACATGATGATCGGCTCGCGGAAGACCACGCCGCCGAGGATGTTGCGGATGGTGCCGTTCGGGGAGCGCCACATCTTCTTGAGCGAGAACTCCTCCACGCGCGCCTCGTCCGGCGTGATCGTGGCGCACTTGACGCCGACGCCGTACTGCTTGATGGCGTTCGCGGCGTCGACCGTGACCTGGTCGTCGGTCTGGTCGCGGTACTCGATCGAAAGGTCGTAGTACTTCAGATCGACGTCGAGGTACGGCAGGATCAGCTGCTCGCGGATCTGCTTCCAGATGATCCGGGTCATCTCGTCGCCGTCGAGCTCGACGACAGGGTTGTTTACCTTGATCTTCGCCATCGGCCGGGCGCTCCTCTCGCGCTGCCCTCCCGCCCGGGGAGGTTCTCCTCCGCCATGGGAGGGCTGATTCCTCGCTTAGCAGTACGAGCGTACTGCATGGGCGGCCCAACACCCGAGCCGACCCCTGAGCCCGCGAGCATACTCAAAAATCGTGAAATGTCCGATAAGTCGTGGCGCGGAGCGCCCGACTTATCGCATCGCGCGAAGCGCCGACTTACCGAGCCCGAGAGCGCCGCTACTCGGCCGACCAGGAGGGCCCGGCCGGAGTGTCCTGAATCGTCACGTTCGCCGAGGCCAGCACGTCGCGCAGCGAGTCGCTCAAGGCCCAGTCCCGCCCCGCCCGCGCCGCCGTGCGCAGGTCGACCAGGGCCGAGACCAGCGGCGTGAACCGATCCGGCCCGGCGAACGAGCCGAGCCGCACCAGCATGCCGCGCAGCGCCGCCCGGGCCTGCTCGCGCTCGTCCGAGACGTCGGTGTCCGCGATCCAGTCCTGCAGCGCCTGCTCCAGGTCGAGGGCCGCGGCGACGCAGCCGTCCGGGTCGCGGGCCTCCAGGCACGCGTCGAAGCGGGCCGTCGTCTCCTGGGTCGAGGCGGCCAGCGACGTGAGCGGCGGCGGATCGGCCGGGGCCGGGGTTGGGGCAAGATCGTTACCCGGAACCAAAACAGTGCCGGTGAAGACGGAGAAGGGCAGCGTCGTACCGGCCGGCCAGCGCTGCGAGTTGCCGCCGCGGCGCAGGGTCAGACCGCCGTTGCCCACGACGGTGACGGTGCGCGCGGCCAGGTCGAACAGCCCCGCGGTGTGCTCGTCGACGCCGATGATGAACGCCTCCGGCGGCAGCAGCGGCTCCAGCATCGCCAGGCGCCGCTCGCCGAGGTAGCAGTAGCGGGTGTCGTGGTGCCCGCCCTCGGCGTTGTCGTAGTGCGGGATGATCACCGCGGGCAGGCCGGTGACCTGGTGGAACAGGTCGAGCCCGGGCACCCAGTGGGGGTCGGTGCCGGCCTTGTAGATCTCGTACACCGGGATCGTGTGCGATCCGAGCGTGAGCGCCGCCGCGGAGGCGAAGCAGACGACGCCGTCGGATTCGAGCACCTCAACGAGTACCGATGGGAAAGGCGTTTCGGCCCATTGCCGGAGGGCGTAGGTCGGACTGCCCGGGCCCGCGAACAGCCAGCCGGCCTCCCGCAGGCCCGTCAGCGCGCGCTCGAGCGGCAGGCCCGGCGCGGGCGCGGTGCGCCAGGTGAGGACCGAGAGGCCGCGGCCGGTGCTGTCGGCGAAGTACTTCACCGCCTTGGCCGAGATGTCGTCGGCGTTCTCCTGGAAGCCGTACGGGGTGTCGAGCAGCACCGCCGGTCGGTCCCCGCAGCGCTGGAAGATCTCGCGGTGCGGCTTGACCATCGTCGGTGCGGTCTCGCCCGAGCCCATGATCACCAGGAGGCCCGTCATGCGAGGCTCAGCAGGTCGGCCGCGATCGACGCGGGGTGCTGGGCGTGCAGGTCGTGGTCGCCGCCCGGGTACGGCCGGACCTTCACGTCGCGCAGGCCGGCCAGGTCGGGCGTGTGCGAGCCGGCCGGGATCGCGAGTACGGGGACGTCGATGCGCGGGAAGTACGGCTGCGGCGGGTCGTCCCACATGCTGCGCACGATCTCCATGTGCTGCGGGATGGGCAGGCGGCGGGTCAGCGAGTCGTCGGGGTGCACGGCCAGGTTGAACACCGTCGCCTCGATCGCCCACGGCTCCCAGTCCGGGTGCGCGGACCGCAGCCGCTCGCGCAGCCGCGTCGCGGTCAGCCCGCTCACGTCCGGGGGCCGCAGCCGCGCCTGGCACGCCGCCCAGCTGGAGAACTGCGCCGCGAGGTTGATCCACCCGCCGTCGACGAGGGCCAGGGCGCGCACCCGTTCCGGATGACGAGCCGCCAGTTGTACCACCACGTTGCCGCCCCACGACTGCCCGGCCACGATCGCCGGCGGCAGGCCGAGCCGGTCGAGATCGTCGGCGGCGGTCGCGGTGTCGTACCCGTCCGGCGGGCTCGGCGACTCCCCGTGCGAGCGCAGGTCGGCCGCGTGCACGGGATGGCCCGCGGCCACCAGGTGCTCGGCCACCCCGTCCCACAGCCGGGCGTTCGAGGACAGCCCGTGGACCAGCAGGTACGGCACTCCAGCAAGACCGTCCCCGTGTACGCGAACGTGAAGCCGCATGGATACGCAGCCTAGATGCCGCGGCCCCTCCGGTGGAGGGCCCCGAGCACGCTTTCGACCTTCACGACGCCGGTGACCGCGGCGAGGGCGATCGCCGCGCGCGGCTCGCGCCAGTTCGAGCGCATCGCCGCCTTCGTCCAGCGCCACGCGTCGCGGCGGTTGCCGGTCGCCGCGCGCGGCTCGCGCCAGTTCGAGCGCATCGCCGCCTTCGTCCAGCGCCACGCGTCGCGGCGGTTGCCGGTCGCCGCGGACCAGCAGGCGAGCTGGCCGTACACGCGCCCGGCTCCGGTCGTGGACGCGGCGATCTCGGGATGGCGGGTCATCATCCAGCGCAGCGAGGCCATCTTGGTCCCGTACTCGTACGCGAACATCGACGTGCGCCCCCACAGCACGCGCACGAGCGGATCGTCGACGTGCACGATCTCGCCGCGCTTGGCCGCGCGCAGCAGCAGGTCCCAGTCCTCGTTCTGGCTCCCGGGCGCGTCCTCGGCGACCAGGCCCATCTCGTCGGCCGCGAACGCCGCCCGGCGCACCAGGAACGTCGACGAGTGCAGCATCGACATGCGCGAGCGCACGAGGTCGTCCAGCCCGACGAGCGAGGCCCCCGCCAGCCGCGGCGTGAGCCGGTCGCCGAACTCCACCTCGATCGCCGAGGTGCAGAACTCGGCCTGCGGTCGCTGCTGCAGCGCGTGTACCTGCCGGCGGAGCTTCGTCGGCAGCCACACGTCGTCGTCGCAGAACGCGACCAGGTCGGTGTCGAGCGCCACGATGCCCGTGTTGCGCGCGCCGGCCAGGCCGGGCTTGTGCAGGTTCGGCAGCACGTCGAGCGGGCGCTCGCCGCCGCGGCACAGGCTCGCGTCCGGGTCGTGCTGGTCGAAGATCACGATGGTGCGCACCGGGCCCGGGTAGTCCTGGGCGACGACCCCGGCCACCGCCCGGCGCAGCAGCTCCGGCCGGTCGCGGGTGGGGATGATGACGCCGACGCTCGGCCAGTGCCCGGACGCGATCATCGGGCCCCCCGGTACCCGTACGCGCCGAGCAGTGGCGCGGTCAGCGCGCTCACGACCCGCCGCTGCCGCCCGGGCAGCGAGGTGCGCCAGGCGTCGTCGCGGCGCAGGGGCACCGGCCCGACGGTGAAGCGCATCGGGTTGCCGGCGGCGCTGTGACACGCGCTGAGGTTGGCCGTGCCGTCGTCCAGGAACGGCAGGTCGCCCGGCTTGATGTCGATGAACCTGGACAGCTCGCGCAGGGTCTCGCCGGGCCGCTCCAGCAGTTCCTCGTACCGCACCCGCTGCACCGGTACCCCGCAGCGGTGCAGCGCCGAGAACGCCACGTTGTGCGCGTTCCACAGCAGGGCCGAGCGGCCGGGGGAGTACCGCGTCATCTCCTCCGCGTTGTCGGTCTCCGGGCGGGCGACCTTCTTGGTCCACGAGTAGGCCACGCCCCGGCTGTCGCGGACCATGTGCACGACGCGCAGGTCGATGCTCGGCGCGAACCGCAGGCAGTAGGCGAGCGCGGCGTGCTTGGAGGAGTCGACGAGCACGTCGGCGCCGGAGACGATCGCGGCGGCCTCGTAGAGGCGGGCGTACCAGTCGGCGTACTCCTCGACGAGCAGCCGGTGCGCCGGACTCATCCGGACGCTGGCCAGCCGCGGGATGTGCCGCGTGCGCTCGACGGCGTGACGCAGGGCAGGACCCGCCACACGTCGACGTGGCGCCAGCCGCCGAACGCCTTCTCGCCGACCGCCTGCCAGAAGCCGCACTCCGAGAAGTGATCGCCGCAGGCGCAGCGCTCGTCGCCGGCGATGTCGCGCTCCCAGAGGTGCACGACCTCCCCGAGCGGGACCACGCCGGGCAGTTCCCCCAGCAGGCGTTCGAGCAGCGTGGTGCCGCTGCGCCCGAGCCCTCCGAGGAACAGAACGCGTACCAAGCGTCCTCCTTGGTCGTTTTGATAGATATGCCAGTTTCGCTGGCATCTGGTAGGTCTAACGAGGAATTGCGGACGAACGATGCTGCGCAGCTACTCCCACACCCGTCGAGTGCCTGTCGGCGGGCTGCCCATCGACCCTCTGACCCAGGCCGAGGTCGTCGCTCGAGTGCTGGGCGCCCTGGAACGGGGCCGCGGCGGCTGGATCGTGACGCCGAACGTCGACATCCTGCGGCAGGTGGCGCGCGACGCGGCCTTGCGCGCGCAGCTCAGCGCGGCCGACCTGGTGGTGGCGGACGGTGCGCCGCTCGTGTGGGCCGCGCGCCTCGCGGGCCGCGCGTTGCCGGCGCGGGTGGCCGGCTCGGACCTGATCTGGTCCTTGTCGCGGGGCCTGGCCGAGCACGGCGGCAGCGTGTTCGTGCTGGGCGGCACCCCGGCCGAGGCCGACCCGCCCCCCGCCCGGAGGCGAGCTCTCCCACCGCGACGGCACTGACGGCGCGGCCGCGCGCCCGCCGGGCGGATTCACCCACCGCGACGGCGCAGATCGTGCGGCCGCGCGCCTGGGGGGCGGGTTCACCCAGCGCCACGGCGCGGCCGCACACCTGGCGGACGGGTTCACCCAGCGCGACGGCGCTCACGGCGCGGCCGCGCGCCCGGCGGGCGGGTTCACCCAGCGCGACGGCGCTCATGGTGCGGCCGCGCGCCTGGGGGGCGGGTTCACCCAGCGCGACGGCGCTCACGGCGCGGCCGCACACCTGGCGGGCGGGCGCACCCACCTCGACGGCGCCCACCGCGCGGCCGCACGCCTGGCGGAGGACTGCCCCGGCCTGCGCATCGCCGGCGCGTACTGTCCGCCGTTCGGGTTCGATCGCGACCCGCGACTGTTATGGGCCGTCTGCGCGAGAGTCATCAAGGCTCAACCGCAGATGGTGTACGTCGGGATCGGCTTCCCCCGGCAAGAGCACCTGATCGCGTCACTGCGGGAGGCGCTGCCCGCGACGTGGTTCCTCGGCTGCGGCGCCGCCGTCAACTTCGTGGCCGGCGACATCCAGCGAGCCCGGCCGGCGTTGCAGAAGGCCGGCCTCGAATGGCTGGACCGACTGGCCCGGGAACCGCAAAGGCTGGCTCGGCGGTACCTGCGGGAAGACGCCCCGTTCGCCGCCGCGCTACTGGCCCGATCCCTCCATCACCGTCTGACCCCCGTAGGCCCGCGCACCGAGCGTGAACTACCTGAGGGCGTGCGCAACCTGAGGGCGTGCGCTGCCTGGGGGCGTGAGTCTCGGAAGGCCCGAATGCCCTGAGGCCGCGAGCGCCCTGAGGCCGCGAGCGCCCTGAGGCCGCGAGCGCCCTGAGGGCCGTGATGTCCCGGGCGGCCTGAACCCCTTGAGGACGCGAACTCTCTGCAGGCGCGAGCTACCTGAAAAACAGCTACCCGAATACAGCTACCCGAAAACGGCTGCCTGCTGAAAACAGCTACCTGAAATGCCCAGAGGGAGAGCGCGAAACCACTGCCCAAACTGCGACATCCCCCACGTGGCCCGAGGCGAATTCCACCGCGGTGGCGGGCCGTCCTATTTACCCCTCTAGCTTAACCGATCCGTCCTAATCGACCTTGCGACAAGGATTCGCTCGGTAATCAGGCCGTCTCAACCGTGCGTACCGAATTCATATAGTGCAAGGCCGCTTGACGCAGGGCGGCCTCGGCGTCCTCTTCCGAGGTTGCCACCGCCTCGAACAGGCGGGCGCCCAGGGTCGACGGTGGGGGGAGGGGCACGTCCAGGCCCGCGCGCGCCACCCGTTGCAGGAGCTTGGCCGCCAGGGCCAGGGCCGGCTGGGAGAGGGCCACGCCGTCCATGACCGAGCCCCGGGACTTCTCGGCCTTCTTGATCTGCTCCCAGTTGGCGATGATCTCGTCCAGGCCGCCCACCTCGGTGTCCGCGAACACGTGCGGGTTGCGGCGGATCAGCTTGGCCACGAGGTCGCCGGCCACGTCGTCGATCGTGAAGTCCGACGTCTCCTCGGCCAGGCGGGCGTGCAGGACCACCTGCAGCAGCACGTCGCCCAGCTCCTCGCGCACGGCGTCCGCGTCCTCGTCGCGGATGGCGTCGTAGAGCTCGTAGGACTCCTCGAGCAGGAACGGGGCCAGCGAGGCGTGGGTCTGGGCGCGTTTCCAGGGGTCGCCCGCCTGCGGGTGCATGAGCCGGTCCATCACGGTCACCACGTCGAGCAGCCGCGCGCCGGCCGGGTCCCACGAGCCGTACACCAGCTCGAGGGTGGCCCGCCCGGGCTCGCGGGCCAGGCGCAGACCCAGTTCGCGGGCCAGATCCTCGTCGCCGTCGGGAGCGGCCAGCCAGACCACGGTGCCGTGCGCGTCCAGGGCCGCAAGCAGCGAGTCCAGAACCGAAGGACGCGGCGAAGCCGAGACCGGAGCAAGCGGCGAATCCAGCAGCGGCAACGGCGAGCCAGAGGCCGAGGCCGAGGGAGGAGACGGGAGAACGGTGACCTCAGCGCCCGCGGCGCGCAGGGCGGCGGTCTGCGCAGACTCCGCCGCCGTCAGCACCGGGTGCGCGCGCACCAGGTCCCAGGCCTGCGCGGTCAGCACCCCCGCCGGCAGACGAGGTGACGTCACCAGCAGGATCACGCTGCCCGACACCGCCGTCAGCCCTCCTCGAAAAGTACTCCGTCCCCGTCCGGGAACCCTACGTCAAGGTGCCGCCCGTCGAGGACGACGGGCAGGACCACCGGGCCGTACCGCGGGTTCACCGACACGTCCGCGCCCTCCATCGCCGCGGCGAGCCGGCGGCGCGCGCCGAAGAGCGGGGCCAGGTTGACCTGGGTCTTGAAGCGGTACACGGCGGCGTCGTAGTCGGCGTCGGGGTCGGCCGCGCCCGCGTCGTAGAGCAGGTCCGCCTCGTCGTCGGTGAGCGGGCGGGCCTGCTCGGCGGCGGCCACGGACTGCAGGCCGGTGAGGTAGTCGGCCCACAGCACCACGTACGGGTCGGCCGGTGGCATGCCGAAGGTCTCCGCGATCGTGTCGGCCGGCGCCGCGCGCTCGCTCAGGCCGCGCTCGGCGATGACGCGATGGCCCAGGTCGGCCAGCACGATCAGGGACACGACCTCGGTGCCGGTGGTGCGCACGATCGGCGGCGGGAGGGTGCCCGGGTCCGTGGCGCGGGCCCGGGCGAACGCGGCGAGGCGCCGGTCGGCCTCGGCGTTGACGCCCTGCACGATCGCGTCGACCTCGGCCGTGGTCACCCTGCGGTCGCCGAGGTACGCGGCCACGTCCGGCTGCGAGCGGCAGGCGGTCAGGGCAGAGCCGGCCAGCAGTACGGCGACCAGCCCGGCGAGGCGACGAACACGCATAGTGCAGGAGCTTCTCACGCAGTGCCGGCCGCGGGCCGGAGCGACGCGGGTTCGCCCAGGACCGTTTTGAGCAGTTCCGCCGCCCACTCCAGCAGCTGCGTGTCGCGCATCGGCTCGCCGCCGACGCGCCGGGTCGAGGGCCGGGGCAGCGAGACCGTGTCGGCCGCCGTCTTGTACACCGACTCCGGGTAGAGCCGCTTGAGCCGCATCTGCTTGGAGTCGGGCAGCGGCAGCGGGCCGAACCGCACGTGCTTGCCCTGCAGCGACACGTCCGTGAGCCCGTAGGCGCGGGCCAGGAACCGGAAGCGCGCGACGGCCAGGAGGTTCGCGACGGGCAGCGGCGGCTCACCGTAGCGGTCGCGCATCTCCGCCACGATCTCGTCGAGCGCCGTGTCGTCCTTGGCCCCGGCGATCTTGCGGTAGATCTCCAGGCGGAGCCGCTCGGCCCCGATGTACTCCAGCGGCAGGTGGGCGTCGACCGGCAGGTCGATCTTGACGTCGGGCTCCTCCTCCTCGGGCCGCTCGCCCTTGAACTGCTGCACCGCCTCGCCGACCATCCGCACGTAGAGGTCGAAGCCCACGCCCTCGATGTGCCCGGACTGCTCGCCGCCGAGCAGGTTGCCCGCGCCGCGGATCTCGAGGTCCTTCATCGCCACGTACATGCCCGCGCCGAGCTCCGTGTGCTGCGCGATGGTGGCGAGCCGCTCGTGCGCGTGCTCGGTCAGCGGCTTTTCGGGCGGGTAGAGGAAGTAGGCGTAGGCGCGCTCGCGGCCCCGGCCCACCCGGCCGCGGATCTGGTGCAGCTGGGCGAGGCCGAGCAGGTCGGCGCGCTCGACGATCAGGGTGTTGGCGTTGGGGATGTCGATGCCGCTCTCCACGATCGTGGTGCAGACCAGGACGTCGTACTCCTTCTCCCAGAACCCCACCATGATCTTCTCGAGGGCCTCCTCGCCCATCTGGCCGTGCGCGACCGCGACCCGCGCCTCGGGCACCAGCTCCCGCAGCCGCCGCGCCGCCCGCTCGATCGACTCGACCCGGTTGTGCAGGTAGAAGACCTGCCCGTCGCGCAGTAGCTCGCGGTGGATGGCCGCGGAGACCTGCTTGTCGTCCTGGGCGCCGACGAACGTGAGCACCGGGTGGCGCTCCTCCGGCGGGGTGGCGATCGTGGACATCTCGCGGATGCCGGTGATCGCCATCTCCAGGGTGCGCGGGATCGGCGTGGCCGACATGGTCAGCACGTCGACGGAGGCGCGCAGCTGCTTGAGGAACTCCTTGTGCTCAACGCCGAAGCGCTGCTCCTCGTCGACGATCACGAGGCCGAGCTGCTTGAACCGGGTCGCGGTCTGCAGCAGCCGGTGGGTGCCGATGACGATGTCGACGGTGCCGTCGGTGACCTTCTCCATGGTCAGCTTCGTCTCGGTCGGCGTCTGGAACCGCGACAGCTGCCGCACCTCGACCGGGAACTGCGCGACCCGGTCCGAGAACGTGTTGAAGTGCTGCTGGGCCAGCAGCGTGGTCGGCACGAGCACGGCGACCTGCTTGCCGTCCTGCACCGCCTTGAACGCCGCCCGCACCGCGATCTCGGTCTTGCCGTAGCCGACGTCGCCGCAGATGAGCCGGTCCATCGGTACCGGCTTCTCCATGTCGCCCTTGACCTCCTCGATCGCGGCGAGCTGGTCGGGGGTCTCGTGGTAGGGGAACGCGTCCTCGAGCTCGCGCTGCCACGGCGTGTCGGGCCCGAACGCGTGGCCCTGCGAGTTCTGCCTTACCGCATAGAGCTGGATGAGCTGCGCGGCGATCTCCCGCACCGCCTTGCGCGCCCGCGACTTGGCCTTCTGCCACTCCGAGCCGCCCATCTTGTGCAGCGTGGGCGCCTCGCCGCCGACGTAGCGGGAGAGCTGGTCGAGCTGGTCGGTCGGCACGAAGAGCCGGTCGCCGGGCTGGCCGCGCTTGGACGGCGCGTACTCGATGACGAGGTACTCCCGGTCGGCCCCGTTCACCGTGCGCTGGACCATCTCCACGTAGCGGCCGATGCCGTGCTGCTCGTGCACCACGAAGTCGCCGGCGCGCAGCTCCAGCGGGTCGATCTGGTTGCGCCGCCGGCTGGGCATCTTGCGCATGTCCTTGGTGGACGCGCCCCGGCCGCCGGAGATGTCGGTGCCGGTGATCACCGCGAGCTTGGCGTCGGCGTCGAGGAAGCCGAGCTCGAGCGAGCCCGTGGTCACCGTGACCAGCCCGGCCGCGGGCTCGGCCGCGATCCCCTCCCAGGCGAGGGAGACCCCGAGGTCGGAGCCGCGCAGCACCTCGGCCGCGCGCTGGGCCGGCCCGGAGCCCTCGAAGACGATCGCGACCCGCCAGCCGTCGCCGGTCAGCCGCTTGAGGTCGTCGACGACCCGGGAGGTCTCCCCGTGGTAGAGCGGCACGGCCTGCGCGGCGAGGGTGATCGAGACGGCGTCGTCGGAGACGGTGGTGACCGGCGCCGGCTCCTCCCAGGGCTCGACCGGCCGCGCCGAGTCGGGCGTGGCGGCGAACGGGCTGAGCGACCACCAGGGCTGCCCGAGCGAGGCGGCCGCCGTGCGGACGTCGCCCAGGTGGCGGAAGGCCGCCGCGCCGAGGTCGATCGGGGCCTTGCCGCCGACCGCCGCCGCGGCCCAGCTGGCCTCCAGGAACTCGTCGCTGGTGCGGACCAGGTCGTGGGCGCGGGTGCGGATGCGCTCCGGGTCGCACAGCAGCACGTGGGTGCCCGCGGGCATGCAGTGCAGCACGAGCTCGAGCGCCCCGGTGTCGCCGAGCAGGGCCGGGGCCAGCGACTCCATGCCCTCGACGGGGATGCCTCCGGCGAGCTTGTCGAGCATCTCGGCCAGCTGCGGGTGGTCGGTGGACAGGGCCGCGGCCCGGGCCCGCACCTCGTCGGTGAGCAGCAGCTCCCGGCACGGCGGGGCCCACAGCCGGTCGGCCTTCTCGATGGTGCGCTGGTCGGCGACGGCGAAGGAGCGGATCTCCTCGACCTCGTCGCCCCAGAACTCCACCCGCAGCGGGTGCTCCTCGGTCGGCGGGAAGACGTCGAGGATGCCGCCGCGCACGGCGAACTCGCCGCGCTTGGTGACCAGGTCGACGCGCGCATAGGCCAGCTCGGCCAGCCGCACCGTGAGCGCGTCGAGGTCGGCCGATCCGCCCGGGTGCAGCTCGATCGGCTCCAGGTCGCCCAGCCCCTTGAGCTGCGGCTGGAGCACCGAGCGGACCGGTGCGACAACGACCCGGGGCCGGGGCGCCTCCGCGGTCGGGTGGGCCAGCCGGCGCAGCACCGACAGCCGCCGCCCGACCGTGTCGGAGCGCGGGGAGAGCCGCTCGTGCGGCAGCGTCTCCCAGGCCGGGTAGACGGCGACCGCGTCCGGCTCCAGCAGGCAGGCCAGGGCCGCGGCGAGGTCCTCGGCCTCCCGGCCGGTCGCGGTGACGGCCAGCAGCGGGCGCTCGGCGGCGATCGTGGCGGCGAGGAACGCGCGCACGGCCGGCGGCCCGGTCAGGTCGACCTGGTCGGTGTGCCCGGCGCGGGCGAGGTCACGCGCCCGGGCGAGAGCGGGGTCGGCGAGGGCGGCGGCGGTGAGACCGGCGAGCTTCATGGTGATTTGCACCCAATGTCTCAGAAAAGGACCAACAGCTGCACGGCAAAGAGCCCCGCGCCCAGATGCGGGCGGGGGTGGTCGATGCGGGTTCAAGCGTATCCGGAGGGTATGACAGAAACCGAGACATGGCTCACCGGAACGCCACGGGCCGCGGACGGAGCCGATACGATGCCGAAGAAATCGGACAGCGCCGTCCCCCGCCCGAGCTGACCGCAACTTGGAGGGGACACATGTCCGACGACGCCGCTGACGCCGCTCTGCGCGCCGATATCCGCCGGCTCGGCTCGCTGCTCGGCCAGAGCCTCGTGCGCCAGGACGGCCAGCAGCTCCTCGACCTCGTCGAGGAGGTGCGCGCGCTGGTGCGCTCCGACCCGGAGGCGGCCGCCGAGCGGCTGCACGGGCTCGACGTGGTCACCGGCACCCAGCTGGCGCGGGCCTTCTCGACGTACTTCCACCTCGCCAACATCACCGAGCAGGTCCACCGCTCGCGCGAGCTGCGCCGGATCCGCGTCCGCGAGGGCGGCTGGCTCGAGCGCGCCGCGAAGCTCATCGCCGACCGCGGCGTGGGCGTGCGCGAGATCGGCCAGATCGCCTCGAAGCTCGCCGTGCGCCCGGTCTTCACCGCGCACCCGACCGAGGCCTCCCGCCGCTCGGTGCTGACCAAGCTGCGTGCCGTCGGCGACGAGCTCGACGCCGAGGCCGTGGCCACCGCGCTGGACGGCTCGCTGGAGCCGGACAAGACCCGCACCGCGCGCACCGACCGGCGCCTGGCCGAGCTGCTCGACCTGCTGTGGCAGACCGACGAGCTGCGCCTGGAGCGGCCGGAGCCCAGCGACGAGGCCCGCAACGCGGTGTACTACCTCGCCGACCTGGCCGAGGGCGCGGCCCCGCAGGTGCTCGACGACCTCTACGAGACGCTGCGCGACCTCGGGGTACAGCTGCCGCCGACCGCCCGCCCGCTCACCTTCGGCTCGTGGATCGGCGGCGACCGCGACGGCAACCCGTTCGTCACCCCGGCGGTGACCCGCGACGTGCTGCTCATCCAGCACGAGTACGGCATCCGGATGGCTGAGGGCGTCATCGACACGCTCATCGACGAGGTCTCGGTCTCCAAGCGGCTGCGCGGCGTCTCGCTGGACCTCTCCGCGAGCCTCGCGGCCGACCTCGACAACCTCCCCGAGCTGCCGGCCCGCTACCGCCGGGTCAACATGGAGGAGTCGTACCGCCTCAAGCTGCGCTGCATCCGCCTGAAGCTCGAGCACACCCGGCAGCGCCTGGCCACGGGCACGCCGCACAAGCCCGGACGCGACTACCTCGGCACGGGCGGGCTCATCGCCGACCTCGAGCTCATGCGCGCGTCGCTGGCCCGCAACGGCGGCCAGCTCGCCGCGACCGGCAAGCTCGCCTCGGCGATCCGCACCCTCTCGGCGTTCGGGCTGCAGCTGGCCACGCTGGACGTGCGCGAGCACGCCGACGCCCACCACGAGGTGCTGGCCCAGCTGTACCGCCGCGTCGGCGAGGTCGACTACGCCTCGCTGTCCCGCGACTCCCGCCGCCAGCTGCTCGTCGACGAGCTCAACGGCCGCCGCCCGCTGGCCACCCGCGACACCGGGCTGACCGACTCGGCGCGCAAGACGTTCGACGTGTTCGCCGCGATCCGCGAGGTGCAGGAGCGCTTCGGGCCGGAGGTCGTGGAGACGTACATCATCTCGATGACCCAGGGCATCGACGACGTCCTCGCCGCCGTGGTCCTGGCCCGCGAGTGGGGCCTGGTCGAGGTGAGCGCCGGGGCCGGCTTCGGCGGCGCCTCGATCGAGTCGGCCCGGGCCCGCGTCGGCTTCGCCCCGCTGCTGGAGCAGGCCCGCGAGCTGGAGATGGCCGGGGAGATGCTCGACGAGCTGCTGTCGATCCCGGTGTACCGCGCGATCGTGCGCGCCCGCGGCGACGTGCAGGAGGTCATGCTCGGCTACAGCGACTCCAACAAGGACGCCGGCATCACGACCTCGCAGTGGATGATCCACAAGGCCCAGCGGCAGCTGCGCGACGTCGCGGCCCGCCACGGGGTGCGCCTGCGGCTGTTCCACGGCCGGGGCGGCACCGTCGGGCGCGGCGGCGGCCCGACCCACGAGGCGATCCTGGCCCAGCCGTGGGGCACGCTGGACGGCGCGATCAAGGTGACCGAGCAGGGCGAGGTCATCTCGGACAAGTACACGCTGCCCTCCCTGGCCCGCGAGAACCTCGAGCTGACGCTGGCCGCGGTGCTGCAGAGCGCGCTGCTGCACACCGAGCCCCGCCAGCCCGCCGACGCGCTGGCCCGCTGGGACTCGGCGATGGAGACCGTGTCCTCCGCCGCCTTCGCCGAGTACCGGGCGCTGGTGGAGAACCCGGACCTGCCGGCGTACTTCTGGGCGGCCACCCCGACCGAGCTGCTGGGCGCGCTGAACATCGGCTCGCGGCCGGCCAAGCGCCCCAACGCCGACGCGGGCCTGTCCGGCCTGCGGGCCATCCCGTGGGTGTTCGGCTGGACGCAGTCGCGCCAGATCGTGCCGGGCTGGTTCGGCGTGGGCCGCGGCCTCAAGGCGGCCCGCGAGGCCGGCCTCGGCGACGTGCTGCGCGAGATGCACGAGAAGTGGCACTTCTTCGCCACGTTCCTGTCCAATGTGGAGATGATGCTGGTCAAGACCGACCTGGAGATCGCCTCCCGGTACGTCGACACGCTCGTGCCCGCCCCGCTGCGCCCGATCTTCGAGGTGATCAGCGCCGAGTACGAGCAGACGGTCGCCGAGGTGCTGGCGATCACCGGCGAGCCGAAGCTGCTCGACCGCCAGCCGGTCCTGCAGCGCACGCTCGGGGTCCGCGACAGCTACCTCCAGCCGCTGCACCACCTGCAGGTGACGCTGCTGGGGCAGTACCGCGACAGCAAGTCGGCCGACAGCGGCAACTGGCCCACCGGCCGCCGCTCGTCGCCCGACCCGGCCCTGGAGCGCGCGCTGCTCACCACGATCAACGGCATCGCGGCGGGCATGCGCAACACCGGCTGAGCCCCGGAGTCGCTTCTATGGCAGGCTTGCGAGGTGTCTGTGAACGGCTGGGGTGTCGATGGGTCGGGCCCGGATGGTTCGGACCCAGATGGTTCGGGCCCGAATAGTTGGACCCTGCCGGATGACGTGCTGCGCGACGCGCCGACCTACACGCCGAAACCGTCCGAGCTCGCCGACCTGGAGCTGCTGGTGTCGGGGGCGTACGCGCCCCTGACCGGGTTCCTCGGCTCGGCGGACCTCATCGCGCTGCGCCGCGCCGGCCGCCTCGCCGACGGCACTGCCTGGCCCGTGCCGGTCACCCTCGAGCTGCCCCGCGCCGTCGCCGAGCAGCTCGAGGTGGCCGACCCGCGCAAGCGGGTGCTGATCCTCGCCGACCTCGAGGGCGCCCCGGTCGCGGCCCTGGACGCGACCGAGATCTACCCGGCCCGCAAGACCACGGTCGGCGTGGCCGGCCGCGTCCGGCGCCTCGGCGACGGCGGGCACGGGGCGTTCCGGCGGATGCGCCGTACCCCCGCGGAGGTGCGCGGAACCCTCCCGTCCGGCCGGATCCTCGGGGTCATCGCCGACCGGCCGCTGCACCGCCCGCAGCTGGCCCAGATCGCGCGCGCCGCCCGCACCCTGGCCGCGCACCTCGTGGTGCTCGTCCCGATCGACGGCACCGGCCCCGACGGCCTGGCCCCGGAGGCGCTGGTGCGCTGCGTGCTGGCCGCCCGCGACCGCATGCCGGCCTCCACGATCGTGGCCCTGCCGCTGCCCAACCACGACGGCGACGACATCCGCGACGCGATGCTGCGCACCCGGGTCGCGGCCGCCTACGGCGTGACCCACCTGCTGGCCTCCAGCGAGTCGATGCTCTCCGGCGGCGGCCTGCGCGTGCTGGTGCCGCGCGAGCTGGCCTACGACGGCCGCGACGGCCAGTGGCGCTCCCTGGACGACATCCCGCCCCGCCACCGCCGCCTGCCGCTGACCTTCGCCGAGATCGACGACCACCTCGACCGCGGCACCATCCTGCCGGAGTGGCACACCCCGCCGGCCGTGGCCCGCGAGCTGGCCCGGGCCCGCCCGCCCCGCCGCCAGCGCGGCCTCGTCGTCTTCTTCACCGGCCTCTCCGGCAGCGGCAAGTCCACGATGGCCACGGGCCTGGCCGACGTGCTGCTGGAGACCGGCGAGCGCACGATCACGCTGCTGGACGGCGACATCGTCCGCCGCCACCTCTCCGCCGGGCTGGGCTTCAGCGCCGAGGACCGCGACACGAACATCCGCCGCATCGGCTGGGTGGCCGCGGAGACGGCCCGCCACGGCGGCGTGGCCATCTGCTGCCCGATCGCGCCGTACCGCGACGCCCGCGCGGCCGCGCGGCAGTTCGCGCACAACACGGGTGCGGGCTTCGTGCTGGTCCACGTCGCGACCCCGCTGGCCGAGTGCGAGCGGCGGGACCGCAAGGGCCTCTACGCCAAGGCGCGGGCCGGGATCATCAAGGGCATGACGGGCATCGACGACCCGTACGAGGAGCCCCTCGACGCCGAGCTCAAGATCGACACGACGAACCTGTCCCAGGGCGAGGCCGTGACGACGGTCCTGCGGTACCTCGGCAGCAACGGCTGGCTCGACCCGCGCCCGATTCCGTAGGGTGACCCGGGCGAAACGCCCATTACGAACACAGCGGTCACGGCGTTAGAGGCTGGAGAACCTGACGCCGAAGGGGCCGCCGCTCAATGGACGCCAACCGCCTGCACTCCGCCGAAGCCGCAACCGACCCTTCCGGCGTCGATCTGCTCGGCATGGCCCGGCGCCATTGGTGGCTGGTGCTGGTGTTTGTCCTGGTCGGGCTGGCCGGTGCGATGCAGTTCACATCGATGCAGACCAAGGTGTTCGAGTCGGCCACGTCCGTGCTCGTCTCGCCGATCGGCAACGGGCAGGATGCGAACTCGACAAGCGGGCGCACCAAGGGCGACATCAACCTCGACAACGAGGCCCAGCTCGTCGCCAGCACCACGGTCGCCACCGACGCCGCGGCCCTCATGCGCTCCACCACGCCGCCCGACACGCTCGCCGCCCGGGTGCGCGTCGAGGTGCCGCCGAACACGACCTTCCTCGTGATCACGTTCTCGGCGAGCACCGCGGAGCAGGCCCAGGCCGGCTCGCACGCGTTCGCCGAGGCGTACCTGCGCAACCGCGAGGAGTCGGCCAAGGCCGACGTCGCCGGCCGCATCGCGATCCTCAACGACAAGATCAACCAGCTCAACACCGGGCTGACGCAGATCAACAACAAGCTCGCCACGCTCAAGCAGACCGACCCCAACCGGCCCAACCTCGAGAGCCAGCGCAGCACCGCCACCGCGCAGATCAACACCCTCGCCGGCCAGCTCAACCAGCTGCTCACCACGACCGGCGCCGCGGTCATGTCCGGCTTCGCGGCGATGCTCTGGTACAACGCCCTGGTCACCCCGCTGGCCCTGACGTTCCTGGCGTACGCCGTCCTGTGGCGCAACCAGCAGAGGGGTTTCAGCCAGCCATGAGTCCGATGAAGACCGCGCCCGCCGCGCTGCAGGCCGACGACGAAGAGCTGCGCGCCCAGTACATCGACGAAGTGCTGGCCCTGCTGTACCCGGGCCGTGGCGAGCGGCCCGTGGAGTACCTCGTCATCCCCAACGCGCGCAAGCCCCGGCTGCGGCCAGCTCACCGCCGGGCGGCGGATGCTGCCGCAGTTCCTCATCTGCGGCGGGCAGCGCTGCGGCACCACCTCGCTCTACCGGGCACTGGCCGCGCACCCCGCGGTCATCAAGGCGGTCCTGCACAAGGGCGTGCACTACTTCGACGTCGGCTACCACCACGGGCTGCGCTGGTACCACGGCCACTTCCCGCTGCAGCGGCGGGCCGAGCGGGTGCGCGCCGAGTTCGGCGTGCCCGCGCAGACGTTCGAGTCCAGCCCGTACTACATGTACCACCCGCACGCGCTGACCCGGATCGCCGCCGACCTGCCCGGCGTGCGCCTGGTCGTGCTCGTGCGCGACCCGGTCGAGCGCGCGTACTCCCAGCACGCCCACGAGGTCGCCCGCGGCTTCGAGCCCGAGGTCGAGTTCGGCCGCGCCCTGGAGCTGGAGCAGGAGCGGCTCGCGGGCGAGCGCGACAAGCTGCTCGCCGACCCGCTCGCGACGAGCGCCTCGCCGACTTCCTGGGACATCGGCCGAGCTGGATGCGGAAGTGACCAGCACGCTGGAACGCCCGGCGACCGAGTCACCGGGCGGGATGCTGCGCGGCGCGGCCCGCGGCGGGATCGCCAACCTGGCCGGCACGGTCTGCACCGGGCTGGCCGGCGTCGGGGTCACCTGGCTCGCCGCGCGGGCGCTCGACCCCCACGCGGCGGGCGCGTTCTTCGCGGCCACGGCGACGTTCGGCCTCGGCGTGACCGTGGCCAAGCGCGGGGTACAGACGTCGCTGGTGTATTGGCCGGCCCGGATGCGCGCGGTCGGCGACCTGTCCCGCTTCGGCGAGTGCCTGCGCGTGGCGATGCTGCCGGTGGCGGTCGCCGCGGTGTGCCTGGCGGCCGGGCTGTGGTTCGCCGCCGACCTGCTGCCGGGCCGGCCCGACCTGGCCCGGGCGCTGGCGCTGTTCCTGCCCGCGGCCGCGTTCACCGACGTGCTGCCCGGTCGGGCCGCCGGAACAGGGCTCGTACCTCGGCGCGTGGGTGCGGCCCGGCAGCCTGACCGAGTCCGGCCGGGTCGTGGCGATGACCGCCTGGGAGAAGACGCTCGGGCGCAAGATGGCGATCGTCAACACGTACCGCCCTTCGACGAGGACTTCAACACCGACTCCGACCGCCGCTTCGCGGCCCGCGGCAGCACGATGATGCAGTCGTGGGCCGGCGGCGACAACCGGCTCATCACGATGGGCCGCTACGACGACCTCATCCGGCAGCGGGCCCGCGAGCTCAAGGCGTTCGGCCACCCGGTGCTGCTGCGGTACCGCTGGGAGATGGACCGCCCCAACCTGCGCGCCCAGATGTGGTCGGGCGCGGACTACATCGCCGCGTGGAAGTACGTGCGCAACATCTTCACCCAGGAGCGCGCGACGAACGCCTCGTGGGTGTGGTACCCGACGGCCGAGGGCTTCCAGAACGGCACCGCGGCGAGCTTCTACCCCGGCGACGACCAGGTCGACTGGACCTGCGTGGACGTGTACGCGGGCACGAAGTACGGCACCATCGGCGCCTTCATGCGCCCGTTCCTCGAGTTCTGCGCCCAGCACCCGAGCAAGCCGGTGATGATCGGCGAGTTCGGCATCGCCCGCAGCCGGGGCAGCGCCCAGCGGGCCGCGTGGCTGCAGGACGCCTCGGCCACGTTCAAGGCGAACCCGCAGATCCGCGCGGTGCTCTACTTCGAGTCCGACCCGACGGAGAACAAGGGCCCGACGAACCAGTACATGGTCTCGGACGACCCGGACGTGCTCAGTGCCTTCCGCTCCTCGCTCGCCCAGGACGCGTACTACAAGCCGATGACCGCCTCGCGGCCCTGACGCTCGGCCGCGGCCAGCACGGGGATCCAGCGCCCGGCGTCGAAGACGTTGCCGCCGATCGCCGCCGTCGCCGCGTCGTCGGGCTCGATGAGCGTGAACGCCGGGTCGAGCGCCTCGCGCTGCAGCAGCGGCATGCGGGGCGCGAGCACGTAGACCCGGTCGTAGCCGGCGGCCAGGTCGGCGTTGGTCCGCGAGCGCACGCCGCCGTCCATGAAGCGCGAGCCGTCGACGGGGACGGGCGGGAAGATGCACGGCACCGCGCAGCTGGCGGCCACGGCGGGCACCAGCGGTACACCCGAATCGGCATCCCAGGCGACGGGCTCTCCGGTGGCGGCGTCCACCGCGGTGACGGTGAGCCGGTCGGGCCACTGCTCGATCGGCAGCCGCCGCCCGAACGCGGCCAGCCAGGGGCCGGGCGGCCCGACCTCGGCCTCCAGCGCGATCGCGCCGATCCGCCGGCGCATCTCGGCCGGCTCCAGCGAGGCGTCCTGCAGCAGCTGGAACGCGACGGCGCCGCGGTTCCAGTCGGCGACGATCGGCGGGTCGCCGGGGCCGAGCGGGGCCTCGATCGCCGCGGCGGTGCGCGGGTCGCCGAACGCGGCGACCAGGGCCCCGGTCATGGCCCCGGCGGAGGTGCCGAGGATCAGGTCGGCGCGGCCGAGGTCGATGCCCCGGTCGTGCAGGCCGATGAGGATGCCGAGTTGCCAGGCGACGCCGGTGATGCCGCCGGCGCCGAGGACGAGCGCGGTGCGTTCCATCCATCTTGCTTAACACGCGGCGCTGAACGCCCGTCGCGCGGCGCTGAACGCAGGGACGCCGCCAGGAGGCCGAGCCCCACCAGCAGCACGCCGAGGACCTTCGGCACGCTCGGGAGCGCGCGGTCGACCACGGCCGTGGTGAGCAGGGCGAACACCGGCACGAGGCCGACGAAGACGCCCGCGCGGTCGACGCCGAGCCCGGCGACGCCGGTGTACCAGCACACGAATGCGACAACGGTCAGCACCAGCCCGAGGAACGCCAGCGCGGCCGCCTCCGACGGGTCCGGAAGACGCGGCCGCTCGCCGGCGAAGGGCAACAGCAACAGCAGCAGTGGTACCGCCAGAGCCGTGCTCCAGGCCGAGACGCGCACGGGCCCCAGCCGGGGCAGCAGCGGCGCGGCCAGCAGCGAGAAGGCCGCCTCGCAGCCGAGTACGCCGGCCGCGGCGACGAGCCCGGCGGCGTCGTGCGCGCCGAAGCCGGAGACCAGCGCCGCGCCGCCGACGACCAGGGCCGCGGCCCCGAGCAGGCGCGGGGCGGGGCGGCGGCCCTCCTGCAGCGGGCCGAGCAGCGCCAGCAGCAGCGGGCTGACGCCGACGATGGTGGCGATGACGGCCGGGTCGGCGTGCCGCAGCGCGTACAGCAGCAGGATGTTGAACGCGACCAGCCCGGTCGCCGCGACCAGCGCGAGCCGGACGAGCTCTCGCCCGGTCGGGTGAATCCGTTCCCTCGCGCGCCGGACCAGCGCGAACAGGGCGAGCGCGGCCAGCGCGTAGCGGAGAGCCTGGCCGGTGAGGATCGGATAGCCGACGATCGAGCGGCTCACGACGAATGAGCCGCCGAGAATCGCGCAGGTCAGCACGCAGTAGGCGGAGTGGCGCCGAGTCATGCGCATGAACTTACGAGCGCGAGTGGTACCCGCTACAGTGCCACCGAGCGACGGTTTAGCAGGGCCACTTTCCGCCGATCCGGTGCTTTTGGGCCGGTCGGACGCGGTTTTCGGGTGGAGGTGCTGATCGATTTGTCTGTCTGGGAGGCGCTGGTCGAGCTCGACCGCACCCGGCCGCGGGTCGGTGAACAGCTCGTCGGCGCGCTGCGGGAGGCGATCACGCGCGGCCGCCTCGCCCCGGGGACGCGGCTGCCCTCGACCCGGGACCTCGCCGCCGACCTGGGCGTCTCGCGCGGCCTGGTGGTCGGCGCCTACGAGCAGCTCGCGGCCGAGGGCCGCCTGGTCAGCCGGCGCGGCTCCGGCACCGTGGTGGCCGAGGTGGTCGCGGCCGTGCCCCGCCGCCGCGCCGACGTCCTGGAACGGCGGGCCGCGGTCCCCCCGCTGCGCCCGGGCGTGCCGGACCTCGGCGCCTTCCCGCGCACGGCCTGGCGGCGGGCCTACGAGACGGCCCTGACCAGCGCCCTCGACGCGGACTTCGACTACGGCGACGCGACCGGCGTGCCGCGGCTGCGGGCCGAGCTCGCGGGGTACCTCGGGCGCGTCCGCGCGGCGCTGGTGCCGGCCGACGGGCTGATCGTCACCGCCGGCGTCACCCAGGGCCTGGCGCTGCTGGCCCGGGTGCTGCTGGCCCGGGGCGCCCGCCGCATCGCGCTGGAGGACCCGGGCCCGGCCGCGCTGCGCGAGCACCTGAGCCGGCTCGGCCTCGACGTGGTGGCGGTGCCCGTCGACGCCGACGGCCTCGACGTCGCCGCCCTGGCCCGCACCCGCGTCCGCGCGGTGGTGCTGACCCCGGCGCACCAGTTCCCGACCGGCGTGGTGCTCGCGCCCGGGCGGCGGGCCGAGGTGGTCGCCTGGGCGCGGCGCGTGGACGGGCTGGTGGTAGAGGACGACTACGACGCGGAGTACCGCTACGACCGCGAGCCCGTGGCCTGCCTGCAGGGCCTCGCGCCCGACCGGGTGGCGCTGGTCGGCTCGGTGAGCAAGGTCCTCGCGCCCGGGCTGCGGCTGGGCTGGCTGGCCGCGCCGCCGGAGTGGCTGCCCGAGCTGTGCGCGGCCAAGCACGACGCCGACAACGGCGGCCCCGCCCTGCAGCAGCTCGCCTTCGCGGAGTTCCTGGCCGGCGGCGCGTACGACCGGCACCTGCGCCGCGCCCGCCGCCTGCACCGCGAGCGCCGCGACGCGGTGGTCGCCGCGGTGCGCCGCCACCTGCCCCGCGCGCGGATCGGCGGCATCGCGGCCGGCCTGCACCTGGTCATCGAGCTCCCGCCCGGCGTGGACGACCTGGCCCTCGCGGAGCGCGCGGCCGACGCCGGCCTGGGCCCGCTGGCGCTGTCGACGCTGCGCATGCGCAAGAGCGGCCCGTGCGGGCTGGTGCTGGGCTACGCCGCGCACACGCCGCACGAGCTGGCGGCCGCGGTCCGGAAACTCGCCACGCTGGTGTGAGCGTCCGCGGGGTCCACCCGATACGGTCGGGGCATGTCCCAGCACTTTGTTCCACTCGCCGAGCACATCGCCGACGCGTTGCTCGAGTGTGCGCCCGCGCTGGCCGCCGGCGCCGGGGATCACCGCTTCGACGACCGGCTGCCCGACTACTCCGCCGAGGGGGTGGCCGGCGACGTCGACATGCTGCGCGACGCCTCCGCCGCGCTGAGCCAGATCGACGTCGACGAGCTCGACGGGCAGGATCGGGTCGACCACGCGGTGCTGCTGGCCCGGGTGGAGCGGATGCTGTTCGAGCGCACCGAGATCCGCGAGCACGAGTGGAACCCGCTCGTGCACAACCCCGGCGGCCTGCTGCACGGCCTGATCTCGCGGCCCTTCGCCCCGGCCGAGGAGCGGCTGATGTCCATCGCCGCCCGGCTGAGCGCGGTCCCCGACGCCCTGGCGACCGCCCGCGAGGTGCTCGGCGACTCGCCCCGCGTGCACGTCGAGACCGCGATCGGGCAGTTCGCGGGCACGGCCCGGCTGGTGCGCGAGGAGCTCGGCGAGCTGCTCAAGGAAGAGCCGGGCCTGGCCGAGGTGATCGCGCCGTCCCAGGAGCGGGCCGCGGCCGAGCTCGACGGGTTCGCCGAGTGGCTGCGCGGGCGCCTGGACTCTTCCGACCGCGACCCGCGCCTGGGCCGGCGGCTGTGGGAGGCGCGCCTCTGGCACACGCTGGACACCGAGCTGGGCGCCCGGGCGGTGCTCGAGCGGGCCGAGGCCAACCTCGACCGGGTGAGCGCGGAGCTCTCGGCGGTGGCGGCCGAGCTGACCGGCGGCGCGCCGGGCCCCGACACCGTGCGCGAGGCCCTGGGCCGGGCCGCCGCCGACGGGCCGGACAACGACACCATCGTCGAGCTGGCCAAGGTGTCCCTGGACGAGGCGACCGCCTTCGTGCGCAACCACGACCTGGTCACCCTGATCGACGACCCGCTGGTGATCATGGAGATGCCCGAGTTCGCCCGCGGGGTGGCCGTGGCCTACTGCGACCCGCCGGGCCTGCTGGAGCCCGCGGAGCTGCCGACGTTCTTCTGCATCTCCCCGACGCCCGCGGACTGGTCCGAGGAGCGGGTGGCGTCGTTCTACCGCGAGTACAACAGCCACATGCTGCGCGACCTGACCGTCCACGAGGCGACGCCGGGCCACTTCCTGCAGCTGGCCCACGCCCGCCGCTTCCGGGGCCGGACCCGCGCGCGGGCCATCGGCTGGAGCGGCCCGTTCGTCGAGGGCTGGGCCGTCTACGCCGAGGAGTTCATGGCCGACCGCGGCTTCGGCGGCCCGGCGGTCCGCCTGCAGCAGCTGAAGATGCAGCTGCGGATGAGCATCAACGCGATAATCGACCAGCGCGTGCACTGCGACGGCATGACCGAGGCCGAGGCGATGGCCCTCATGATGGATCGCGGCTTCCAGGAGGAGGGCGAGGCGGCCGGCAAGTGGCGGCGCGCCCTGCTGAGCTCGACGCAGCTGTCGACCTACTTCGTGGGTTACACCGAGATCCGGCAGATCGCGGATGAACGCCCGGCGAACGTCACCCTCCGCGACTGGCACGACCGGATGCTCGCCCACGGCTCCCCGCCCCCGCGCCACCTGCGCACGCTCCTGGATCTCTGACGGACCCGGAGGGCTGTGGTGCGGTCTCCGCCGGCCGCGCGCACAGCCCTCCCGGCCCCTTCCCCACGGACGGTGACCGGCGTGCGGGAGGGGGTTTGGGTGGAGCGGAGCTCCCCCAATGGGAACCGGGGGTAGAGCGCGCGAGATACTGCTCTTGCCGCACCGTGGCGGCCGACCAATCTTTTTCGGCAAGGAGTGACACGACAGTGGCCACTATCGAAGCAATCGGCGCGCGGGAGATCCTCGACTCGCGGGGCAACCCGACGGTCGAGGTCGAGGTCGTCCTCGACGACGGCACCCTGGCCCGGGCGGCGGTCCCCTCGGGCGCCTCCACCGGCGCGTTCGAGGCCAACGAGCTGCGCGACGGCGACAGCAAGCGCTACCTCGGCAAGGGCGTCGAGAAGGCCGTCGAGAACGTCAACGAGCGCATCGCCGAGGCCGTGCGCGGCTTCGACGCCACCGAGCAGCGCCTCGTCGACCAGGCGATGCTCGACCTCGACGGCACGCCGGAGAAGTCCGAGCTGGGCGCCAACGCCATCCTCGGCGTCTCGCTCGCCGTGGCCAAGGCCGCGGCCGACTCGGCCGGCCTGAGCCTGTTCAAGTACCTCGGCGGCCCGAACGCGCACCTGCTGCCGGTGCCGATGATGAACATCCTCAACGGTGGCTCCCACGCCGACTCCAACGTCGACGTGCAGGAGTTCATGATCGCGCCGATCGGCGCCCCGACCTTCCGCGAGGCCCTGCGCACCGGCGCCGAGGTCTACCACACGCTCAAGTCGGTGCTGAAGAAGAAGGGCCTGTCGACCGGCCTCGGCGACGAGGGCGGCTTCGCGCCGAACCTGCCGACCAACGCGGCCGCGCTCGACCTGATCGCCGAGGCCGTCGAGAAGGCCGGCTACTCGCTGGGCAGCGACATCGTGCTCGCGCTCGACGTGGCCGCGACCGAGTTCTTCAAGGACGGCGCGTACGGCTTCGAGGGCGCCAGCAAGTCGTCCGCCGAGATGATCGCGTACTACACGCAGCTCGTCGACGCCTACCCGATCGTGTCCATCGAGGACCCGCTGTCGGAGGAGGACTGGGACGGCTGGAAGGCGATGACCGACTCGCTCGGCTCGCGCATCCAGATCGTCGGCGACGACCTGTTCGTCACCAACCCGCAGCGCATCGCCCGGGGCATCGCCACCGACACGGCCAACGCGGTCCTGGTCAAGGTCAACCAGATCGGCTCGCTCACCGAGACGCTCGACGCCGTGGACCTCGCGCACCGCGCGGGCTTCCGCACGATGATGAGCCACCGCTCGGGCGAGACCGAGGACACCACCATCGCCGACCTCGCCGTCGCCGTGGGCAGCGGCCAGATCAAGACCGGCGCGCCGGCCCGCTCCGAGCGGGTCGCGAAGTACAACCAGCTGCTGCGCATCGAGGACGAGCTCGACGACGCGGCGCGCTACGCCGGCCGTGGCGCCTTCCCGCGCTACCGTTAAACATTTGTTGAGTGCGTGGGTGCGGTCCGCGAAGGCCGCGCCCACGACGAACCCGGCTCCCTGCCCGTAACGGCGACCGAAGTGTGGCAGGGGGTGTGGGTGGGCGGAGCCCTCCACCGGGGAGGGAGCGAAGCGACCGCGAAGGGCAGGGGTGGAATGCAGCAGCGCACCAGGCCCGGCGGGCGTTCGACTCCGCGCAGCCCGAACCGGACCAATGCGCAGCGGGCCGGGCGGGCGCCCTCCCGCCCCATGGTCGCGCGCCGGGCCGTGGCCACCGGCGGCGCCGCGCTGCGCACCCGGGCCCCCCAGCCGCGCCGGTTCACCAGCCGCGCCGTCGTGCTCAGCCTGGTGCTCCTCGTACTGCTGCTGGCATACGCGTACCCGGTGCGGGTGTACCTGGCCCAGCAGGCCGAGATCGAGGCGATGGAGCAGAGCCAGCAGCGGCAGACCGCCAAGGTCGCCGAGATGCAGGCGCGCGCGAAGAAGTGGGACGACCCCGAGTACGTGATCTCCCAGGCCCGCCAGCGGCTGCACATGGTGCTGCCCGGCGAGAAGCCCTACGTGGTGGTCGACCCGGCCAACAACCAGCAGACCGACCCCGCCGAGCGGCCCGGCGCGCCCAAGCCGCCCCGGCCCTGGTACGGCAAGCTCTGGTCGAGCGTCGAGGCGGCGGACAAGCAGTGAGCGACTACGAGAAGGCCACCGACGAGGACCTCGCGGTGGTCGCGGCGCAGCTCGGCCGCACGCCCCGCGGCACGCGGGCCGTCGCCCACCGCTGCCCGTGCGGGCTGCCCGACGTCGTCGAGACCACCCCGCGGCTGCCCGACGGCACGCCCTTCCCGACGCTGTTCTACCTGACCTGCCCCCGCGCCGTGCACGAGTGCAGCCGGCTCGAGTCGTCGGGCCTGATGCGCGAGATGGGCGCCCGCCTCGCCGCGGACCCCGAGCTCGCCGCGCAGTACCAGCGCGCCCACGAGGACTACCTGCGCCGCCGCGAGACCGTCGGGCACGTCGAGGAAATCGACGGCGTCTCCGCGGGCGGCATGCCCACCCGCGTGAAGTGCCTGCACGTCCACCTCGGCCACGCCCTGGCGGTCGGGCCCGGCGTCAACCCGTTCGGCGACGAGACGCTGCGGAAGGCCGGCGAGTGGTGGGCCCAGGGCCCGTGTGTGTCACTCGATGCTGGTGACGACTGAGCGCAGGATCTCGTAGCCCTCGGCGTCGTCCTGCGTGCCCGTGTGCGGCCGGCGGAAACGGCGCACCTCGACCGCGATGTCCGACAGCGCCCACCGCAGCTGGAACAGCATGATCGTGGACGGGCGGACCAGGACGCCGGTGCCCTCGGCGTAGGCCGCGAAGATCGACCCGTCGCCCGGCTCGATCAGCCACAGGTCCCGCTCCGGCGGGGAGACGAGCACCGTGTCCCAGTCGATGAGCCGCCACCCGGTCGGGGTGCGCATGGTGTTGCCCGAGTGCGGCTCGCCGTGGGTGAGCACCGCCCGCACCGGCTCGGCCCGGCTCTGCAGCACGAGCTCGTCGTAGCGGGCCAGCACCCGCTCCAGCGGGCGGCGGTGCTCCTCGAGCAGGTCGGCGGCGGGCACGGCGTAGGGGCCGCAGGCGGAGTCCTCCGCGGGGCCGCGCAGCGCGGCCTCGACCTCGTCGCGGTGCGGCACCGCGAAGTCGTCGACCCGGGCGTGCCGGCGCGCGATCGGCGGGGCCGTGTGCAGCCGGATGATCATGTCCAGGGTGGCCTGGCGGTGCGCGGGGCCGGTGAACGCGTTCCACTCGAAGCTGGCGCCCTCGACGAACGGGTACACGGCGATCGTGAAGGGCCCCTGGTGCTCGCTCACGGCGCCGTTCAGCGCCGGGACCGGGGCGACCACGAAGGAGTGCCCGGTGGCGTGCAGGTCGGCGGCGACCCGCAGGGAGGCGTCGAGCCGCGTCGCGTCGGCCGGCTCGTCGACGGTCACGAACCAGCGCGCGCCCGCGGTGTCGATGAGCTCCCAGTGGTGGCTGCCGAAGCCGACGGGCCGATAGGCGAGCGACTTGACCGGAATACCCCACTTTCGCAGGAGCACCTCGCCGAGCGTTTCCTCGGGGAGCCCGGCCGGTGGGGTCAGCACCCCAAGACGGTACGTCAGACTTCACCCCGGGGCGGGACCGGAGTCCGTTCACATCCAAACAGTCGGATTTTTGACGTTAGCAGGGTGCCCCATTGACGGAGCAGCTCTTCGGTGGTCCGGCCGGCCCTTTCGCCTCGAACCCCATCCGGATCGCCCCGCCGGCCTCCAGGTAGGTGTTGTACGCCTGGGAGCGCAGCACGAGCCGCCCGGGCAGCTGCTCGGCGGTGGCGCCCCACGTCGAGGTGACGTCGACGTCCTTGGGCAGCTCGAGCTGGACGATCCAGCCCATGAGCGGCTGGCTGCTGATGTTGGTCACGGTGACCTCCGCGTTGAAGCCGTCCTTCCACTTGCTCCGCACCGCATAGGCCGCCTTGATCGTTCCGGGCGCGGCGGTACCGTGAACGCTCGGGCTCTGGTGCGGGGGGCCGCTCGTGCGCGCCACCGGTGTCATGGGCCGCCGTGCGGGCCCGTCCTTGGTCACGTACAGGACCGTCATGGTGACGGCCGCCACCGTCATCAGTGCCGTCGTGACCATCAGCACTCGATCGCGTGTCAGGTGCCACATCCGCGCGCCACTACCCTTGCGCCATGGAGGTAACCGTCCGGCGGGCACGAACCGCCGACGTGCGGGGGATTCGGCGCCTGGTCGCGATGTACGTCGCGGACCGGCGGCTGCTCTCCAAGCCCACCGTCGCGCTGTACGAGGCCGTGCCCGAGTTCTGGGTGGCCGAGCGCACGAGCGACGGCGCGATCGTCGGCTGCGGCGCGCTGCACGTGATGTGGGAGGACCTCGCCGAGGTCCGCACGGTCGCGGTCGACCCGCTCCTGCGCGGGCACAAGATCGGCCACCGGATCGTCGCCGAGCTGCTGCAGGCGGCCCGCGAGATCGGCGTGCGCCGGGTGTTCGTGCTGACCTTCGAGACCCGCTTCTTCGCCTCGTTCGGCTTCGCGCCGATCGACGGCACCCCGGTCACCCACCAGATCTACGAGGAGCTCCTGCGCTCCTACGACGAAGGCGTCGCGGAGTTCCTCGACCTGGAGCGGGTCAAGCCGAACACCCTGGGCAACCACCGGATGCTGCTGCATTTGTAGGCTGCACACGTGAAGCGAGTGGCGGCCATCGACTGCGGTACCAACTCCGTGCGACTGCTGGTCGCGGAGGTCGACTCCGATCTGCGCGACGTGTCGCGGCAGATGCGGATCGTCCGCCTCGGCGAGGGCGTGGACCGGACGGGCCGGCTGTCCCCGGCGGCGATCGAGCGGACCCGGCTCGCGCTCGTCGACTACGCCGCGGACATCGCCGCGGCCGGCGTCGACGCGGCCCGCATGGTGGCCACCAGCGCCTCCCGCGACGCCGAGAACGCCGCCGACTTCCGCGCCATGGTGCTCGACACGCTCGGCTTCGCCCCCGAGGTCATCACCGGCGACGAGGAGGCCCGGCTGTCGTTCACCGGCGCGGTGCGCGGGCTCACCGCCGAGGCCCCGTTCCTGGTGGTCGACATCGGCGGCGGCTCCACCGAGTTCGTGGTGGGGGATCGGGACGTTGACGCGGCCATCAGCGTCGACATCGGCTGCGTGCGGATGACCGAGCGGCACCTGCGCGCCGACCCGCCGACCCCGGAGCAGGTCGCGGCGGCCGAGGAGGACATCGCGGCGGCCGTGGACCGGGCCCTGGCCGCGGTCGACGGCTCCCGGGCGCGCACGCTGGTCGGGCTGGCCGGCTCGGTGACGACGGTGGCCGCGCTGGCGCTGGAGCTGCCGGAGTACGACCCCCGGCGCATTCACCGCGCGCGGATCGCGGCCGCCGACGTGGCCAAGGTGACCGCGGACCTGCTGGGCCGCAGCGCCGCCCAGCGCCTCGAGCACCCGGTCATGCACCCCGGCCGCGCCGACGTGATCGGCGCGGGGGCGCTCATCCTGCGGGTGATCGTCGAGCGGGCCGGATTCGACGCGGTGATCGCCTCCGAGTCGGACATTCTCGACGGAATCGCCCTGTCGCTCGCGTAACTTACTCAGGTTTTGCGTGTCGGATTTGTGTCAGCGCAGCTCAGTAGCCCTGCACGCAGCGTCATCCGGTCCGGCGGACCTCGGCCCTCGACTGCTCGCGGGGCTCCGCGTCGTCGCGGGACCACCACCAGCCGTACGTGAGGACGCCGTCGCTGGGCATCGTCATGATGATCTTCGCGAGGAGGGCGCCCTCGTAGGCGTTGAACACGCCCGGCTCGCTCTGCACGAACCGGGTCACGCCGGGCAGCTCAAGGCAGGTGACGTGCAGTTCCAGCCGGCCGGCCTCGCTCGCGGTGAGGATCGTGTGCTCGACGTGCTGCAGTCCCTTGCTGTCGCTGACCGCCTCGTAGTCAAGTGTTATGGCGTTGCCCCGCACCACCGAGGTCACCTTGATCCGGGCGACGAAGGGTCCGGACTCCAGCCCGTCACCGCGTCCGCGGTAGACCCCGGGCGCCGCGGCGAGCCGTTTCAACAGATCGGTCACGGCGGACACCGTAATACGAGCACGCTCGGTAGTGCGCGCATTGGTGCTCAAACGCTATCGTGAGCCGTCTCCAGTGGGTCAGAGGCCGGTTTTCCAAGCTCAACCGTCTTTTTGCCCGTTAGGGTGATCTTTGCGGCATACCCCGGAAGGAAACGCATGTCTGATCAGTACCCGCCGCCCGGCAGCTACCCGCCACCCGGTGGCGGGGGTTACGGCGGTGACCAGCAGCCGCCGTACGGGCAGTCGTCCGGCGCACCCTACGGCCAGCAGCCGCCCGGCGGCCCCTATGGCCAGCAGCCCCCGGCCGGCTCGCCTTACGGTCAGCAGCCGTCGTCCGGCTCGCCTTACGGTCAGCAGCCGTCGTCCGGCTCGCCCTACGGCCAGCCCTCGTCCGGCGCTCCGTACGACCAGTCGTACGGCCAGCCCCCGGCGTCCGGCTCCCCGTACGACCAGCAGCCGGCCTACGGTGCCCCGGCCGCGCCCGGTGGCGCCCCCTACGGCGCCCCGCCGCCCCCGAAGAAGAGCAGCGCCGGCAAGATCATTCTGATCATCCTCGGTGTGGTCCTGGTGCTCGCGCTCGTCTGCTGCGGCGGCATCTTCCTCTTCGCCCGCAGCACCTGGAACGACATCGTCGACAGTGTGAACTCCGACGCGTCGAACGCCAAGGTGGGCGACTGCCTCGCCGGCGACTCGATCAGCGACAACACGTCGAAGAACGTCAGCGTGAAGATCGTCAAGTGCGACGACTCGACCGCGAAGTACAAGGTCGTGGGCATCAAGAACGGCGTGTCCCAGACCGAGGCGCTGAAGGACGAGGCCACCGTCTGCGACGCGTTCTCCGACGCGAAGTACGTGCTTTGGCAGGGTACCGACGTGAGCAGTGGCGACGCCCTCTGCCTCGACGACTCCAAGTAACGCACGACCGCAGTCCTCGCGAGGCGGTCCGCTCCGGGCGGGCCGCCTTTTGCGTGTCCGCGGTGCTGCGTTCTTGATACTACTGTGCATTGCGTACTACTCTGCTTGCCGTGGACACCACCCAGCTGCTCAAGGGGGTGCTCGACCTGGCCGTTCTCGCCGTGCTGCGGGACGAGGACGGCTACGGGTACGACATCCTGCGCCGGCTCCGCGCGGCCGGCCTCGACGACGTCGGTGATGCCTCCGTCTACGGCACCCTTCGCCGCCTCTTCCAGGCCGGCACGCTCACCACCTACGTGGTGCCGAGCGAGTCCGGGCCGCACCGCAAGTACTACGCACTCAACGCCGCCGGCCGCGCCCAGCTCGCCCAGTCCGGCAAGGTCTGGCACGGCTTCGCACAGACCATGGAACGGCTCATCGGGGAGAGAGCATGAGCGGTACGGAGCGAAGCGGAGTGGCCGCTCATCAGGAAGCACAGCTCCCATGCCGACACCGGAGCGAAGCGGAGGGGGCGGCATGAACGCGCCCAGTGGCAGCAGCCTGGAGATCGACTACTACCTGGAGCGGGTCGCGGCCGCGCTCGCCGACCTGCCCCCGGAGGTGCGCGACGACCTCATGGAGGACCTGCCCGCGCACTTCGCCGAGGTCCTCGAGGAGCAGGGCGGCTCGCTCGTCGACCGGCTCGGCCCGCCCGCGGCCTACGCCGCCGAGCTGCGCGCCGCGGCCGGGGTCGAGTCCGGTAGCCCGACGGTCCGGGCCGGCATCGACCTGGACCAGCTGCGGTCCCGGCTGCGTACGCTCGACGAGCGGTCCGGCCGGATCATCGGCTACGAGCGCACCAGCGACTTCCTGCGCCTGCTCCGCCCGGCCTGGTGGGTCGCGCGCGGCGTCGCCGTCGTGGTGCTGGTCTTCGCGCTGGACATCCTCCCGGCCGACCGACTCGACGACCCGATCGGCCTGGTGCTCATGGCCGCGGCCGCGGTCGTCTCGGTGCGCATCGGGGCCACCGGCCGCCCGCGCATGCACCGCCTCGTCGCCGTCGGGGTCAACGCCGTCGCGATCATCGGCCTGCTGGTCGTCGCGGCGAACCTGGACCGGTTCGGGATGAACCACACGTACACCCCGGAGTCCTACAACCCGTACGGCGGCGTCGTGGACGTCTACCCCGTCGACGAGCAGGGGCGCCCGCTGCAGCACGTCACGCTGTACGACCAGGACGGCAACCCGATCTCGCTGGGCGACGCCTGGCGCTGCCACGACGGCCAGGGCCCGGAGCCGGGGTCCGCGCCCGCCTACCCGCTGTGCCCGATCGGCCGCGCCGCCCCGTCGCCGAGCTCGTCCCCGTCGCCGAGCGCCGCCCCGTCGGGGTCCGCGAGCGCGAGCCCGTCGGCGAGCCCCTCGCCGTCCCGCTAACCTTCGGCTGGTGGTAGACGCGCTGGACGAGCTCGACCGGGAGATCTCCGACTGCCGCCGCTGCCCGCGGCTTGTCGCGTGGCGGGAGGAGGTCGCCGTCACCAAGCGGGCGGCGTTCCGCGACGAGGAGTACTGGGGGCGCCCGGTGCCCGGCTTCGGCCCGCACCGGGCGCCCATCGCCATCCTCGGGCTCGCCCCGGCCGCCCACGGGGGCAACCGCACCGGCCGGATGTTCACCGGCGACCGCTCCGGCGACGTGCTCTTCGCGGCGATGCACCGCGCGGGCCTGGCCAACCAGCCCACCAGCACGTCGCGTGACGACGGGCTCACGCTGACCGGCACCCGGATCTTCTCCGCCGTGCGCTGCGCCCCGCCGGACAACAAGCCGACCCCGCAGGAGCGCGACACCTGCGCCCCGTTCCTGCACCGCGAGCTGCGCGAGATCGCGCCTGACCTGCGCGTGGTCATCGCGCTGGGCGCGTTCGCGTGGGCCGCCTTCTGGCCGGCTCTACGAGCCGTCTACGGTGTAGCACCGGCACGGAAGGTACCGTTCGGCCACGGCGCCCTGTGGCAGGCCGAACGCGCCCCCGCGTTGCTCGGTTGTTACCACGTGAGCCAGCAGAACACCTTTACCGGTCGGCTCACGCCAGGAATGCTTGACAAGGTTCTCGCCCGGGCGAAGCAGCTCGCCGGGGCACCAACATAAGACCGACGGGATGCCATGGACCGCACCTTCAGCCGCTGGTTGCCGGTGCTGGGCGTCATCGCCGTCCTGCTCATCGGGGGCCTGGCCGCGTCCATGTCCTCGCCCGAGATCACCAACGTGCCGGTGCCGACGCCCGCGGTGGACGCGCCGACGCCCAGCGCGCTCGCCCCGCAGCAGGAGGAGCCGCCGGCGCCCGGGGCCGACGGCAACCGCGACGACCAGTTCGAGATCCCGGACTGGCTCCTCACGGGCGCGATGCTGCTGTGCGGGCTGCTCGTCCTCGTGCTCGTCGGCAGCCTGCTGTACTACCTGATGAGCAACCGCGCCGCCCGGCCCAAGCCGCGGGTCTTCGTCGAGCCCGAGGCGCCGCGCCCGATGGCCCAGGCCGCCGCCGACGAGGTCATGGCCGCCGTCGAGGCCGGGCTGGTCGAGCTCAGCGACACCGACACCGACCCGCGCCGGGCCGTCATCGCCTGCTGGGTGCGCCTGGAGCGCGCCGCCGCGGCCGCCGGCACCCCGCGCCTGGTCGGCGACAGCCCGACCGAGCTCGTCACCCGCCTGCTGTCCGCCCATCAGGTGAGCCGCCCGACGCTGGAGGGTTTTGCCGAGGTGTACCGCGAGGCCCGCTACGCCACCCACCCCGTCGGCGAGCGCAACCGCCAGGACGCGATCACCGCCCTGCGCCAGATCCGCGCCGAGCTGTCCGGGATCGGCGCGAGCCCGTCCGCGGCGGGGGGTGCCACCGGTGCCCCGTGAGGAGATGGTCGGCCTCGACGAGCTGTTCGACGGCGGCCCCGCGGTCCCGCGCCGCGAGCAGCCGCCGCGGCCGGGCCGGCGGCCGTCGCGCCCGTTCGACTGGCGCTGGTGGGTGCGCCGGCTCTTCGTCGCGTTCGCGCTGACCACGGTCGGCTTCGGGATCCTGTACTTCGTCGGTTACGAGGTGTCGTACCCCCTCGTCCTGCTCACCATCGTGGCCATCCAGGTGATGCGCGAGATGCTGCAGCAGGTGCACGCCGACGACCTGCCCGCCACCGTCACCGGCACCGGCCTCGAGCCGGTCGCCCGGCCCGACGAGAACGCCCGCCCCGACCGGCCCCCGGGCCGCCGCGAACTGCGCGACTCGATCCCGACCGGCGACGGCATCCTGGTGGCCGTGGCCAAGTGGGACGACCGCTTCGTGTGGGGCGAACGCGACCCGAACCGCTTCGCGGCGGTCGTCGTGCCCCGCTTCACCGACCTGGTCGACGCCCGGCTGCGCCAGCGTCACGGCATCACCCTGGCCGGCAATCCGGAACAGGCGCGCCGGCTCGTCGGCGAGGACCTCTGGAAGCTGCTGCACTACACGCCGTCCCGCGTGCCCAGCCCGCAGGACATAGCATCGATCGTCGCAAAGGTGGAGGCGCTATGAAGACGCTCGCACCGGCCGAGGTGGGCCGGATCGCCAAGGTGGTCCTGGACCAGGTCGGCACGGTGGTCGTCGGCAAGCGCGACTCGCTGGAGCTGGTCCTCGCCGGGATCCTCGCCGGCGGCCACGTGCTGCTCGAAGACCTGCCGGGCCTGGGCAAGACGCTTACCGCGCGCTCGTTCGCCCAGGCGCTCGGCATCGGCTTCCGCCGCCTGCAGTTCACCCCCGACCTGCTGCCCGCCGACGTGACCGGCTCGTTCCTCTACGACCAGCGCAACCACGAGTTCTCGTTCCGCGCCGGCCCGGTCTTCACCAACCTGCTGCTCGCCGACGAGATCAACCGCACGCCGCCGAAGACGCAGTCGGCGCTGCTGGAGGCGATGCAGGAGCGGCAGGTCTCGGTCGAGGGCGCGACCTACCGCCTCGACGCGCCGTTCCACGTGCTCGCCACGGCCAACCCGATCGAGTACGAGGGCACCTACCCGCTGCCCGAGGCCCAGCTCGACCGGTTCCTGCTGCGGGTGTCGTTCGGCTACCCGGAGGCCGACGAGGAGTGGGACGTGCTGCGGCGGCGGATGTCGCGGCGCAAGGAGGAGGCCGTCCTCGAGCCGGTAGTCGACTCCGAGACGCTGCTGGCCATGCAGAACGCGCTCGAGGACGTCATGCTGGAGGACTCGATCGGGCGGTACATCGTCGCTCTGACCGCCGCCACCCGCGTCCACCCGCACGTGCTCGTCGGCGCCTCCCCCCGTGGCTCCCTGGCCCTACTGCTGCTCTCGCGCGCCTCCGCGGCGCTGAGCGGGCGCGACTACGTGGTGCCCGAGGACGTCAAGGCGGTGGCCATCCCGGCCCTGGCCCACCGCATCTCGCTGCGGCCGGAGATGTGGCTCAAGCGCATCGACCCGCGCTCCGTGGTCACCGAGGTCCTGGCCCAGACGCCGGCCCCGGCGAGCGGGGCGCTGCCGACCTACGGCGGAAGGCGTGGCTGACCAGGGGGTACCCCGGTCGCACGCGCGGGCGTTCGAGCCGACCCGTGCCCTCGGCCGGGCCGTGCTCGTCGCCGGCGTGCTCGTGCTCATCGCCGTGCTCACCGGCCGCTTCGACCTCGTGGTCATCGCCGTGCCGTTCGCCATCGGCACCGCGGTGTCGCTGGTGCGCCGGCCGCGCCGGGGGCCCACCGTCGAGGCCATCGCGGCCGAGCCGTTCCTGGTCGAGGGGGCCGACCTCGGCGTCACGATCAACATCGGCAACCCCAACCCGGCCGGCTTCGACCTGGTCGTGGTCCGCTCGGTCGTGCCCCGCTGGGTCCGCCTCAGGCACACCGACCGCCCGTATGCGGTGAACGTCGACGGCGGCACCATCTCCGGCGTCGAGCTGGAGGGCCGCATCCTGCGCTGGGGCCGCCACCCGCTCGGCCCGGTGACCGCGCACGCCATCGCCTCCGACGGCCTGCTCGTCGGCCGCGCGGTGCAGACCCCGCCGCTGCCGCTGAAGGCGTACCCGGCGACCGAGCACTTCGACGCGGCCGAGGCGATGCCCCGCGCGGCCGGGCACGTCGGCGGCCACCGCTCCCGGCGCACCGGCGAGGGCGGCGAGCTCGCGGGCGTGCGCCGCTTCGGCCCCGGCGACCGCCTGCGCCGCATCGACTGGCGGGTGTCGCTGCGCACCCGCGAGATCCACGTCGTGAGCACCCTCTCCGACCGCGACGCCGAGGTCGTCGTGCTGCTCGACGCGCTGCACGAGGCCGGGCGCTCCGGCGGCATCGACGGGCGGGCCTCGGTGCTCGACATCACCGTGCGCGCCGCGGCCGGCATCGCCGAGCACTACCTGCACCGGGGCGACCGGGTGGCGCTGCTGCAGTACGGCGGCACCGTCCGCCACCTGCGCGCGGCCAGCGGCCGGCGGCACTACATGACCGCGCTGGAGTTCCTGCTCGACGTCGCCGCCGGCGAGGAGGCCGACGAGCCGCCGCCGTCGTCGTTCGGGCCGCACATGATCCAGGGCAACGCGCTGGTGATGGTGCTCACCCCGCTGCTCGACGTGCGCAGCGCGGCGATGCTGGCCAACCTGGCCCGCGCCGGGCGGTTCGTGGTCGCCGTGGACACCCTGGCCGACCCGGTACTGCGGGTGCGCGCGACGGGCCGCTGGGGCGACGTGGCGTGGCGCATGTGGCGCCTGGAGCGCGAGGCGATCATCGGCCAGCTGCGCGAGCACGGCGTGCCGGTCGTCGCCTGGGGCGGGGCGGGCAGCCTCGACGAGGTCCTCCAGGGCGTGGCCCGGGTGGCGGTCGGGCGGACGGTGACGACGTAATGCTGGACGAGCTGGCGGGCTACTTCTCCGAGCGCATCGGCCGGGTGCGCGACAAGGCCGAGCGGGCCGCGGCCGCGCCGCTGCTGGTCCGCGGCGCCGTCACGGTCTTCGCCGCCCTGAGCCTGGTGCTGGCCTTCCCGCCCGAGGTCATGCGCAACTTCGCGGCGATCGTGCTGGCCGGCATCGTGGCGCTGCTGCCGGCGGTGTTCCCGCGCTCGCGCCTGGTCGGGCTCGCGGTCTTCGCGTGCGCCTTCGGGTGGGTGCTGGGGACGCTGGTGTACGGCGAGAGCGTCTCCGTGCCCCGGCTCATCGGGCTGTCGACGGCGCTGTACCTCATGCACTCCCTGGCCGCCCTGGCCGCGGTGCTGCCCTACGACGCCATCGTCTCGCCGGGCGTGCTCAGCGGCTGGCTGCTGCGGGCCGGCGCCATCGTGGCCGTGAGCGCGGTCGTCAGCGTGGCGATGCTGCTGCTGGTCAAGGTCACGCTCGGCCCTGTGTTCCTCGTCGCATCCCTCGTGGGGGTGCTCGCGGCCGGCGCGCTGGCCTACCTCGTGGCCCGGCGCGCCTCGAACTGACCTGCGACGATGGCCGGGTGCACGCTGTGGCCGCCGTTACACCGCTCGTAACGGTCGTTACATTGTCCGGCTCCAGGCCGAAGCCGGCCCCCTCCCGTGCCTAGCGTTGAGGACGTGGCTGCCAAGCGAATCCTGATCGTCGGTGCCGGGCACGTCGGGCTCTACGCCGCCCTGCGCCTGTCCAAGAAGCTCAACCTGCACGAGGCTGAGGTCACCGTGGTCGACCCCCAGCCCCACATGACGTACCAGCCGTTCCTGCCGGAGTCGGCGGCCGGCAACATCTCGCCCCGGCACAGCGTCGTCCCGCTGCGCCGCGAGCTCAAGCGCTGTCACGTGCTCTCCGGCACGGTGACGAGCATCGAGCACGCGCGGAAGGTGGCGATCGTCCAGCCGATCATCGGCCCGGCGCGCGAGGTGCCCTACGACCACATCGTCGTCGCGCCCGGCTCGGTGTCGCGCACCCTGCCGATCCCCGGCCTGCGCGAGCAGGCGGTCGGCTTCAAGACCATCGGCGAGGCCGTGTACCTGCGCAACAGCGTGCTGGACCGGCTCGACGTCGCCGCGACCACCGACGACGAGGCCACCCGGCGGCGCGCGCTCGCGTTCGTCTTCGTCGGCGGCGGCTACGCGGGCGTCGAGGCGCTGGCCGAGATGGAGGACATGGTCCGCGGCGCGCTGCGGTACTACCCCGAGATCCCGCGCGACGACGTCCGCTTCGTGCTCGTGGAGGCGGCCAACCGCATCCTGCCCGAGGTCGGCGCGGAGATGGGGGCCTACACCGCGGTACAGCTGACGCGGCGTGGCATCGACATCCGCCTCGGCACGCGGCTCGAGTCGTGCGTCGACGGCCTCGTGAAGCTCTCCGACGGCGACGCCTTCGAGGCCGACACGATCGTGTGGACCGCGGGCGTCAAGCCGCACCCGATGCTCGAGGACACCGACCTGCCGCGCAGCCCGCGCGGGGCGATCACCTGCAAGCCGACGCTGCAGGTCGTGGACGCCGACGGCAACGTGGTCGAGGGCGCGTGGAGCGCCGGCGACTGCGCCGCGGTGCCGGACCTCACCGCCGAGGACCCGAACGCCCTGTGCTCGCCCAGCGCCCAGCACGCCGTGCGGCAGGCCTCCCGCCTCGCCGACAACATCGCGGCCGTGGTGCGGGGCCGCGCGCCCGTCGACTACCGGCACAAGCACGTGGGCTCGGTGGCCGGGCTCGGGCTCTACAAGGGGGCCGCGCGGGTGTACGGCATCAAGGTCCGGGGCGTTCCGGCGTGGTTCATGCACCGGACGTACCACCTCAGCCGCATCCCCACCCTGAACCGCAAGATCCGGGTGCTGGTCGACTGGACCCTGCAGCTCGTCCTGCGCCGCGAGGTCGTCGCGCTGGGCTCGCTGCACGAGCCGCGCGAGGCGTTCACCGAGGTGGCGGTGCCGATCCCGCTCCCGGTCCGGTCGTCCGCCGCGCCCGAGCAGAAGGCCGCTTAGCTCCGGGCTCGCCAGACCCAGACGTCTTCGACGCGTTCGCCCGGGCCCAGCAGGGCGTCGAGGGTGCTCCTGAGCGCCCCGGCGCCCGGCTGGCCGTCGGCGAGCACGAAGCAGGAGGCGTGCCAGTAGGCGATGTCCCGGCGCAGGTCGATGCGGTCCTGGTCGGACAGCGCCGGCGGGCTGTCGTTGGCCACCGCGCGGTGCAGCAGCTGCGAGGTCGGCCGCGGGAACACGCCCACGGCCGAGCGGCCGCCGTCGCCGTACGGCCCGATGAACCAGCCCTGCGGTGTGGCGAAGGCCACGTCGGTCGCCGCGGCCCAGCGCATCGCCTGCGGATCGTGCCAGTCCGGCAGCGGCACCGGGACGATCGTGCCGTCGCGACGGCCGCGGCCACCGCCAGCCCGGTGCCCAGGGACGGCAGCAGGCGGCGCAGCGCCGGCCGGGTGGTCGCGGCGAAGACGAGACAGAACAGCCCGAGGGCCAGCGCGGCCAGCAGCAGTACCTCCTCGCCGAGGAAGAACTGCGCCGCGACGAGCCCGCCCAGCAGCAGCCCGGTCCGCACGGCGCGGCCGCGGCCGGGGCCGCGCGCCAGCTCGAACACGCACCACGCGATCGGCGGCACCAGCCACGCGGCCGTCATGTGCAGGTGCCCGTTGGACTGGCTCACCATGCCCGGCGCGAAGCCGCAGAAGGCGCCGCCGATGAGCGCGGCCAGGCGGTGCCGGCCGGCGGTGCGGGCGAAGAGGAGGTACCACCCGGCGCCATTGGCCGCGAGGTTGCCCGCGGTCGCCACCGCGAACGTGACCGGCGCGCCGGACGCGAGGGTCAGCGGGGCGAGGAGCACGCCGAGCCCCACGAGCGAGGCGTTGCCGAGGACGTTGATGCCGTCGGGGGCGTTCAGCGCTCCGGTCACGAGCTGGAAGTCGCCGCGATAGGCCCGGGTGGCATACGCGAGGAACCACTCGTCGAGCGCCTGGTCATTGGCGTTCAGACCGAGCGCGCGGCCCGCCGGATCCGCCAAGAGTCCCTTGGTGACGAGGGCCGCGGCGAGCATCATGAAGAGACAAGCGACGGCATCGCTAATCCATGGACGACGAATGCGCAATGGCTGCGCGGCCGGTGTTGCATGGTCAACCGGAGCAGTGCCCGCCTCGTCGGTCTGTGGGGCGATGGTCACCCGGTCGACAGTAACGGCCAACCCGTTGTCGGTGTTGGCAGTTCATCGGACGGGCTACCGTGAGATCGCGTTCATCGCCCGGGTGGTGGAACGGCAGACACGGCCGCCTTAAAAGCGGCTGCCGCGAGGCGTGCGGGTTCGAACCCCGCCCCGGGCACAGCTGTATTTCGCGTTTCCTTCGGTCGCTCCCCATTGGGGGAGCTCCGCTCCACCCAAACCCCCTCCCACACGTTGGTCGCCGTTTTCGGTAATGGGGCGGATTCGTTCCGTGTGCGGCCCTCACAAACCGCACCAAGTTACCGTTTTTTACGAATCGCCTAAAGCGCACTTCCGGCACCGTAACGCGGCACTGTACGGTGGGCGTTTCCCTCGCGCGCGTTCGCGGTATCCTGGGGGCACACGTGAATGAGAGCCCATGGAGGCCGATCGTGCAGAGTTCCAACCCGGTGCTCACCCGCCTTGGCGAGGCGGCGCGAGCTTCGCGTTATGAGACCGGGTCCGCACCCGGCTATCCGGGCGCGCCCGCGCGTGCCATGACCATGGACGACGTCGTCGTCCGCACCGTCGCCCTGCTCGCCGTGACCGGCGTGGTCGGCGCCGGGGCCTGGATCCTGCTTCCCCCGAGCAGCGGCCTGACCTACTTCGCGGCCTTCATGTCCAGCATCGCCGGGCTGGTCCTGGGCCTCGTCATCTCGTTCCGGCGGGTCACCAGCCCTGCCGTCATCGTCCCCTACGCCGTGCTCCAGGGCGTGGCGCTCGGCGTGTTCAGCCGCGCGTTCGAGAGCTGGTACTCCGGCATCGTCCTGCAGGCCATCGTGGCGACGTTCGGCATCTTCGCCGTCATGGCGGTGCTGTACAAGCTCAAGGTGCTGCGCGCGACGCCCCGCTTCACCAAGTTCGTCATCGGCGCCCTCATCGGCGTCATGGTGCTGGCCTTCGCCAACTGGCTGTTCTACCTGTTCGGCGTGAACCTGGGCCTGCGCGAGTACAGCATGAACGGCCAGGTCAGCTGGCTGCCGATCGTCTTCAGCCTGGTGATCATCGGCGTCGGGGCGCTGACCTTCATCCTGGACTTCGACGCGATCGAGCAGGGCACCCGCTACGGGCTGCCGGAGAAGTACGCCTGGTACTGCGCCTTCGGCATCCTCGTGGGCCTGATCTTCCTGTACTACGAGATCCTGCGCCTGCTGAGCTACCTGCGACGCTGATGACCGACGACGACCGGCTCGGCGCCGCGGTGCGCAAGCTGGTCGGCCAGGTCTCACACTGGACGCCGCCCCGATGGGCGGCGTCCGGTCTGTCTGGGGCCAGCCGGGCCGACCTGATGCACGACCTCGTCCAGTGGATGGCCGACCGCGGCGCGGAGGCCGAGGGCCGGCCGCCGATCCCCGTGCCCCGGCTGGAGAACGACCTGGCCCTGCCGGACCAGCTCCAGGTGGTGGCGGCCGACCTGCACCGCCACGCACCGGAGGCGGTCCAGCTGGCCGCCGCCGAACGGGTGGATGCCCTACGCGGGGCTTTTTGAGTTTCGCGCCGCTCAGGTCAGGTGGGTCAGCAGGTCCTGGCGGGTGATGACCCCGGCCGGCTTGCCGTCGATCAGTACGACGGCCGCGTCGGTCTTCTCCAGCATGGCCACCGCCTCGCTCACCGGCTGGCCGCCGCCGATCATCGGCAGGGGGTCGGACATGTGCCGCTCCACCATGTCGTGCAGGTGTGCCTGACCCGAGAAGAGCGCGTCGAGCAGGTCCCGCTCCGCGAGCGAGCCCGCGACCTCGCCGGTGACGACGGGCGGCTCGGCCTTGAGCACCGGCAGCTGCGAGACGCCGTACTCGCGCATGTAGTCGATCGCGTCGCGAACGGTCTCGTTGGGGTGGATGTGCACCATTCCGGGCACGCGGCCGTCCTTGCCGACCAGGACGTCGGCGACGGTCGGGGTCTGGTCGGCGGTACGCAGGAAGCCGTACCGGGCCATCCAGTCGTCGTTGAAGATCTTGGAGAGGTACCCGCGGCCGCCGTCGGGGAGCAGGACGACCACCACGTCGTCGGGGCCGGCCTCGCGCGCGACCTTCAGCGCGGCGGCCACGGCCATGCCGCACGAGCCGCCGACGAGCAGGCCCTCCTCGCGGGCCAGGCGGCGGGTGAGGTCGAACGAGTCCTTGTCCGACACCTCGACGATCTCGTCGCAGATGGTGCGGTCGTAGGTCGTGGGCCAGAAGTCCTCGCCGACCCCCTCGACCAGGTAGGGGCGGCCGGTGCCGCCCGAGTACACCGAGCCCTCGGGGTCCGCGCCGACGACGCGTACGCGACCCTCGGAGACCTCCTTGAGGTAGCGCCCGGCGCCCGAGATCGTGCCGCCGGTGCCGACGCCGGCCACGAAATGGGTGATGCGGCCCTCGGTCTGGTCCCAGAGCTCGGGGCCGGTGGTCTCGTAGTGCGAGCGGGGGTTGGCCGGGTTCGCGTACTGGTCGGGCTTCCAGGCGCCGGGAACCTCCCGGGCGAGGCGGTCGGAGACGTTGTAGTACGACCGCGGGTCCTCCGGCGCGACGGCGGTCGGGCAGACCACGACCTCGGCCCCGTAGGCGCGCATGACATTCTGCTTGTCCTCGCTCACCTTGTCGGGGCAGACGAAGATGCAGCGGTACCCCTTGAGCTGGGCGACCAGCGCGAGCCCGACGCCGGTGTTGCCGGACGTGGGCTCGACGATCGTGCCGCCCGGCCCGAGCAGCCCGGCCTTCTCGGCCTCCTCGACCATCCGCAGCGCGATGCGGTCCTTCACGCTGCCGCCCGGGTTGAGGTACTCGACCTTGGCCAGGACGGTGGCGGAGATGCCGGCGGTGAGGTTGCGGAGCCGGACCAGGGGCGTGTTGCCCACCAATTCGACGACGTTGTCGTAGTAGCGCACGCCGCCAGCGTAACGGGCGGGCCGGGACTACCTGACGACGTGTCCGGGAATGACGTGGTCGCGCTGCTTCTCCCACTCCAGGAAGCGCTCGAGCTCGTCCATGAGGGCGCCGGCGAAGTACCCGGCCACGGCCAGGTCGTCGACGAGCCCGAACACCAGCAGGAAGGCCTCGGGGACGGCGTCGATGGGGGAGACGATGTACACCCCGGCGACGGCCAGCATCGCCAGGCGGGTGCCCCCGTCGTACTGCCCCTTCATCGTCGCCCTGATCATGCGCGGGATCGCGGCGAGCCGCTTGCCGATCCCGGGGGTGTCGCTGCGGAACACGCGCGCGAGCGCCGTCCACGCCATCCGCCGTCGCAGCCCACTGTCCGCCATGGTGACCGCCCTCTCTGCCTTGCATTGAATGTAACGGGGTCTGTCATCCGGCGCCCGAGTAAGAATGTGGACATGGATCTCGATGAGGCTCGGGCCGTGCTCGCGGAGCAGCACCAGGCCGTGCTCGCCACCCGCCGCGCCGACGGCGGAGTGCAGATGTCCCCGGTCGTGGTCGCCGTCGACGCCGAGGGCCGCGTGGTGATCAGCAGCCGCGTGCCGGCCTTCAAGGTGCGCAACCTGCGCCGCGACCCCCGGGCGGCGGTCTGCGTGCTGCCCGACGGCTTCTACGGCCGCTGGATCCAGGTCGAGGGGGAGGCTGAGATCATTCCGCCGCCGGAAAGCGTTGAAGGTCTGGTCGACTACTACCGGCGGGCATCGGGACGGGAACACGACAACTGGGATGAGTACCGCGCGGCGATGATTGCGGAACAGCGGGTGTTGATCCGGATCACCCTGCACCGGGCGGGACCGGACCGATCCGGATGAGCGACGTTTACTTGGAGGGTGGGCGTTAGCCTCGGGTTCGCGAGGACCTCGGGGATGGGAAGGCGGGGGCGGTGAAACTGCAGTCGGAGCGGGTGAAGCGGATAGCCACCGCGGCGGTGGTCGGCGGCGGGGGCGTAGCCGGGGCGGGTGCGTTGTTCTACGGGCTGGTGCTGGGTCAGGCGCTGCTGGCCCGAAAGACGATTCCGCAGGTGGTCAGCCCCCCGCCGCGCGCGGACGGGATCTACGGGACACACTTCGGCGGCGAGCCGGTGCGCCTGGCGGTGCTCGGGGACTCCTCGGCCGCCGGGTACGGCGCGGAGAGCTCCAGCGAGACGTTCGCCGCCGCCGTGGCGGCCGGGCTGGCCGAGCAGCTGCACCGGCCGGTGCGCATGCGCTGCCTGGCCGTGGTCGGCGCCGAGTCCAAGGGCCTCCCGCCGCAGGTGGAGGTGGCCCTGCGCCAGCATCCGGAGGTCGCCGTCATCTGCATCGGCGGCAACGACGTCACCCACCGGGTCAGCATCCAGACCGCCGTGCAGCACCTGGTGCACTCGGTGCGCACGCTGCGTGACGCGGGCGTCGAGGTCGTCGTGGGCACCTGCCCCGACCTCGGCACGATCCGCCCGATCCAGCCGCCGCTGCGCTGGCTGGCCCGGCGCTGGAGCCGGCAGATGGCCACCGCGCAGACCATCGCGGTGGTCGAGGCGGGCGGTCGTACCGTCTCGCTGGGCGACCTGCTCGGCGAGCTCTTCTACGCCGAGCCCGACCGCATGTTCAGCCTCGACCGTTTCCACCCGTCCGGCGCCGGGTACCTCGCCGCCGCCCAGGCCGTCCTGCCCACCGTCGTCGCCGCGCTCACCGAGCCGGGCCCGGTCGCGGGCGTGCCGGTGGGCCTGGAGCCGGCCCTGGCCGCGGGCGAGGGCGTGCGTTCGCTGCCGCAGGCCGCGGCGGAGGCCGCGTACCGGCCCGGCACCGAGGTCAGCGCGGCCCAGGTGGCCGGGCACGACCGCGGGCCGGCGGGCCGCTGGGCCCAGCTGCGCCGGCGCGTCTGGCCGCGGCTGCCGCAGCAGGCCGAGCGAACCCCGGACCGGGCCGCGGAGCCGGCATGAACCCGCCACCGGCCGGCCGTGGTGTTCCCGTTCACCGGCGGTTTCGCAATTCGTCCGGATTTGCCCCTTGTTTGCCTCACCCGCCCCGTGATTCGATGGACTCGCCCGGAACGGAGGTGACGGCGTGAGTGTCGTCAAACGCCTCGCCAAGCTCGCGACCGTGACGGTGATCGCGGGAACGGTCGGCGGGGCCACCGTGCTCGCCGCGCAGGCGGTCGCCGCCCGCGCCCGCAACTACGCCAAGCCCGACATGCGCCTCGCGATGCGCTCGTCGATCGGCGGTGCCGGCCGGCCCCCGATGCGCCTGGTCCTGCTGGGCGACGCGACCGCCCTCGGCGTGGGGGTCGAACGGGTCGCCGACACCGTGGGCGGCCAGCTCGCGGCCCTGCTCGCCGACGGCCCGTCGGGCCGCCGCGTGGAGCTGTCCAGCGTGGCCGTGGCCGGCTCCCGCTCCTCCGACCTCGCCACCCAGGTCGCCCGCGCCCTGGTCGGGCCGGCCCCGGACGTGGCCCTCGTCCTCGTCGGCACCGACGACGTGACCCACGCGGGCCGCGCCGCCGACGCCGCCGAGCACCTGGGCGCGGCCTGCCGCCGCCTGCACGACGCCGGCATCCCTGTTGTCGTCGGCACCTGCCCCGACTTCGGCGCCCTGCGCGCCTTCGCCCCGCCGCTGCGCCAGCTCCTGGGCCTGCGCAGCCGCCGGATGGCCCGCCTGCAGGCGGCCATGGCCGGCGCCGCGGGCGCGGTGGTGGTCGACCTCGGCGCGCGCACCGGCCCGGTCTTCCGCGCGGACGCGGGCACGCTGTGCCACGACGGCTTCCACCCCTCGGCGGACGGGTACCGGGTCTGGGCCCACGCCCTGCTCCCGGCGGTCGAGGAGGCCGCGGCGGTACGCCCGGCCGCGTAACGGGGTTTGCGCACTGCGTGTGATAATTTTGGCTCTGCGTAGGCGGCGGGTGCGGGGTTACCTCGCAGTAGCATCCGAGGTATGCCGGAAGCTGTCATCGTTGCCACCGCCAGGTCCCCGATCGGCCGTGCCGTCAAGGGATCGCTGCGCGACCTCCGCCCCGACGATCTCGCCGCCACCATCGTGCGCGCCGCGCTCGACAAGGTGCCGCAGCTCGATCCGCGCGCGATCGAGGACCTCTACCTGGGTTGCGGCCTGCCCGGCGGCGAACAGGGCTTCAACATGGCCCGCGTGGTGAGCACCCTGCTCGGGTTCGACCACCTGCCGGGCGCGACGACCACGCGGTACTGCGCCTCGTCGCTGCAGACCACGCGCATGGCCTTCCACGCGATCAAGGCCGGCGAGGGCGACGTGTTCATCTCGGCCGGCGTGGAGTGCGTCTCGCGGTACGCCCGCGGCAACTCCGACGGCCTCCCGCCCGACGCGCAGGCGGCCGTCGGCGGCCCCTGGCAGAACCCGGCGTTCGCCGGCGCGTACACGCGCACCAACAAGCGCGCCGAGGGCGGCGCCGAGGCGTGGCACGACCCGCGCGAGGACGGCGAGCTGCCCGACATCTACGTCGCGATGGGGCAGACCGCCGAGAACCTGGCCGAGCTCGAGGGCGTGACCCGGCAGGACATGGACGAGTTCGGCGTACGGTCGCAGAACCTCGCCGAGGTGGCCATCAAGAACGGCTTCTGGGCCCGCGAGATCACCCCCGTCACCACCCCCTCCGGCGAGGTCGTGTCCAACGACGACGGGCCGCGGCCGGGCGTGACGCTGGAGGGCGTCGCCGGTCTCAAGCCGGTGTTCCGGCCCGACGGGCGCGTGACGGCCGGCAACTGCTGCCCGCTCAACGACGGCGCCGCCGCGGTCGTCATCATGAGCGACACCAAGGCCCGCGAGCTCGGCATCACGCCGCTGGCCCGGATCGTCTCCACCGGCGTGACCGCGATGTCGCCGGAGATCATGGGCATCGGCCCGGTCGAGGCCTCCCGCGCCGCGCTGCGGCGGGCCGGCATGACCATCGACGACGTCGACCTCGTGGAGATCAACGAGGCCTTCGCGGCCCAGGTCATCCCGTCGTACCGCCAGCTGGGCATCCCGCTCGAGAAGCTGAACGTGAACGGCGGCGCGATCGCGGTCGGGCACCCGTTCGGCATGACCGGCGCGCGCATCACGGGCACGCTGCTGAACTCGCTCGACTGGCACGACAAGTCCATCGGCCTCGAGACGATGTGCGTCGGCGGCGGCCAGGGCATGGCCATGGTCCTCGAGCGGCTGAGCTGAGTTTCGCGGTCGCTGCGCTCCCTCCCCATTGGGGGCGCTCCGCTCCACCCAAACGTGGACAAGGGGCCGGAGGCGTCTTGGGTGCGGCCTTCACCGACCGCACCCAGTCGCGCTAATCCAGCTGGGCCGGCACCGCGACCACGTCCACCAGGGCGTCCTTGCGGAGCACGGTGATCTGGAGGCGGGCGCCGATCGCCGGCCCCAGCATCAGGCGCAGGACGTCCTGGACGCCCGTGATCGGCCTCCCGCCGGCCGAGAGCACCACGTCGCCCACGTAGAGCCCGGCCAGCCCGGCCGGGCTCCCGGGTACCACCTCGGCCAGCCGCAGGCCCTTCGACTGCCCGAGGCGCTCGGCCAGGGGCGGCGGCAGCGGTACCGTCGCCCCCGCGACGCCGAGCCAGGCGCGCCGCACGTGGCCGCTGGACATGAGCTCGGACATGATCAGGCGGGTCGTGTTGTTGATGGGCACCGCCAGGCCGAGCCCGATCCCGGCCACCGCGGTGTTGATCCCCACGACCCGGGACGCCGAGTCGGCCAGGGCGCCGCCCGAGTTGCCCGGGTTCAGGGCCGCGTCGGTCTGGATGACGTCGTCGACGAGGCGGGTGTGCCGGCCGTCGCGGACCGGCAGCGAGCGGCCCAGCGCCGAGACCACGCCCGCGGTGACCGAGCCGGCCAGCCCCAGCGGGTTGCCCACGGCCACGACGAGCTGGCCGATGCGCAGGTCGTCGGCGTTGCCCAGGGTCGCGGGCGGCACGCCGGCCTCGCGGATGCGCAGCACCGCCAGGTCGGAGAGCGGGTCGGCGCCGACCACGTCGAAGCGGGTCTGGGTGCCGTTGGTGAACTCGGCGACGCCCCCGTCGGCGCCGGCGACGACGTGTGCGGAGGTCAGGGTGAAGCCGTCCGGGGTGTAGACGACGGCCGAGCCGGCCCCCTCGCCGCGGCGGCTGCGCACGGTCAGGCTGGCCACGCTCGGCAGCAGGGTGGCCGCCACGGTGGAGACGACCCGGCTGTACGCGTCCAGCGCATCAATCTCAGGGTCCATGCTCGGACGAACACCGAACGCGGCCCGTCAATGCCGCATTACGCCAACAGCGATACCGCCGGCAGGTCGAACCAGCGCAGAGCCTCGAAATTGGCGGACACGACGCCGTCGGACTCCACCGCCGCCGGCAGCGATTCGCACAATTCGCGCGCATATCGCAAATATCCGGACAAGTCGGTTTCAGGCGCGCGCTCGTGCCGCGAAGGCCAGGTCAGCTCGCCCTCCTCCGAGTACGACAACTGCGACAAGCGCAGCGGCGGCTCCACGACCCCGTCCCGGTGCTTCCAGAGGCCCGTGTACGGGTCGAAGCGGTACTGCGGCAGCAGCGCCCACCCGTGCGTGGCCACGAGGTGCACGGCCTCGACGATGTACCGGAAGACCGTCTCGGAGATGAAGTAGTTGAAGCTGACCCGCACCCAGCCGGGCTTGATGCCCTCGCAGCCGGCGATGATCTCCTGCTCGAAGCGGTGGGAGCGCTCGATGTCGATGCCCAGCAGCCGGTGGCCGTAGGGGCCCGCGCAGGAGCAGCCGCCCCGCGACTGGATGCCGAAGAGGTCGTTGAGCAGCGAGACGACGAAGTTGTGGTGCAGGTACCGGCCACCCGGCTTTTTGATCACGAACGACACGATCGACAGCCGGGGGGCGTCCAGGTTGCCCAGGATCTCGATGTTGGGGTTGGTCTGCCAGGAGGCGATGGCCTCGCGCAGGAAGCCCTCCTCCAGGGCGCGGATCGTGTCCGTGCCGACCGCCCGCTTGAGCTGGAACACCAGTCCGGCCCGGATCGACTCGACGATGGCCGGGGTGCCGCCCTCCTCGCGGTGCGCGGGGTCGGCGATGTAGTGGTGGTCGGTCGGGTTGACGTAGTCCACCGTGCCGCCGCCGGGCACGGTCGGCACCCGGTTGGTGAGCAGTTCGCGGCGCACGACCAGCACGCCCGGGGTACCGGGGCCGCCGACGAACTTGTGCGGCGACAGGAAGATCGCGTCCTTGTCGTGCATCTCGATCTCGACGTAGGGCGCCGCGGCCGCGAAGTCCCAGAACGACAGCGCCCCGTGCTCGTGCAGCAGCGCCGAGACCGCGTGCGAGTCGGTGACGATCCCGGTCACGTTGGAGGCCGCCGAGAACGATCCGATCTTCAGCGGGCGGTCGGCGTACCGCATGAGCTCCGCGCGGAGCCGTTCGAGGTCGATGTGGCCGTTGTGATCCTCGGGGATCACGACGACGTCCGCGATCGACTCCCGCCACGGCAACTCGTTGGAGTGATGCTCGAAGGGCCCGATGAACACGACCGGGCGATCCGCGGCCGGGATCCGCTCCGAGAGCGCATAGCGGTCCTCCAGCGCGGCCGGCACCCGCAGGCCGAGGATATGCACCATCTTGTCGATCGCCGCGGTGGAGCCGGACCCGGTGAAGATCACGACGGTGCCGGCGTCGCCGCCCACCGCCTCGTTGACGATCTGGCGCGCGTCCTCCCGCAGGCGGGTCGTCTGCAGGCCGGTGCCGGACGATTCCGTGTGCGTGTTGGCGTACCGCGGAAGGACCTCGTCGCGGATGAAGCGCTCGATGAAGTCCAGCGCGCGACCCGAGGCGGTGTAGTCCGCATAGGTCACGCGGCGCGCGCCGAACGGCCCCCACATGACCTGGTCGTCGCCGATGACCGCGGCCCGAATGCGCTGCAAGAGGGGGGTCTCCATGGCGCCATCATTACAGGCGCCACGCCGTCCCCTTTCGTGTGGTCGGGAGAATGTCGCACTCGTTGTCCGGCCCGCCGGACGGTCCGATTGTTTAACGTTTCGTCCGGAGGTGCTCAGGAAGCCTCATGAGACTGGGGGTAGGGAAGTTGGTCAGTGTTGACCAGTCCGAGCCAACAGACGTCGTCGACCGTCTGCTGTGGCGGGACGCCACGCAGATCCTGACTCGGCACAGCGAGTCCGACGGCGAGGGTCAGTGCCTGTGGTGCGGGCGCGAGTGGCCCTGCGCGCCGCGCCGGCTGGCGGAGAACGCCGCCGAGGCGAGCCGCCGCCCGTGGAACGAGGCCTGGACCGCCCGTCACGACCTGTACAGCCTGCGGACGATGCCCGACTGGCGCATCGACCTCGGCCGGCCGAGCGCGTCGCGCGGCGGCTGGCACCGAGCCGGCGGAAACCGGGGAACCTTCCTGTAACACGATCGTTGATACCAGCGGAGACTTCGGGGCGCCCCGCCAGTGCGACGCAGTCCCGCGACACAAAGACCCGCTCGGACTCGGTTGCCGGCATGCCTCCGCCGGCTCCGAACGCCTCCGGCCAGGCGTCCTCCCCAGGGATCGGGCGGGTCTACCCGGCAGGCGAGGGCACCGCTCGTGGTTCCCCCGCATATATCGCGAATTGTGCCCTCGCCTGCCAAAACCCCATATGTGGTACCTCGAGCGCCCCGGCTGCGGCCGGGGCTCTTCTTGGCTGATTTGAGTAACTCTCAGCTACTGCACTGCTACTTTGCGTGAAGTACAGACCCTCAAGTCAGCTTGGCTGTGGAACCCACCGGAGGAGACCACACATGAAACACCCGAAGACTCGTCTTCGTCCCTGGCGGGCACGGGCCGCCGTCATCGGCACCACCGTTGCGGCCGTAGTCATCGGCTCGGTGGCCCCGGCCTACGCGGCGGCCGTACCGCTCACGTTGAGCGCGGCGACCGGCCCGAGCGGCGGCACCAACACGATCACCGCCACGGCGACGACAAACATCTTCACGACGGCCATCACGCCGGCGGCGGAGTTCCAGTACGTCGGCACCGGCACGGCGGCCGCCTGCTCGCCGACCTACCTGGGCGCCGCGGTAATCGCCCCGATCACGGCCCCGAGCGGTACCACGCCCTACGTGCAGACCGCCGGCGTCATCGTCGTGCCGGCTGCGAACGTGAAGAAGCTGGGCGGCACCACCACCAACAAGATCTCCGTCACCGTGCCCACCGGGCTCGCGCTGGCGGCGACGGCCGCCAGCCCGCCCGTACTGCTGCAGTCGACGGCGAAGTACAACCTCTGCGTCTACTCCGGCACCACCACCGGTGCGAGCGGCAGCCCGCTGATCGCCAACGCGGCGTACACGATCGCCGGCAAGCCCACGCTCCTCACCGTGACGCCGGGTAACGGTCCCGCCCTGGGCGGCAACACCATCAGCGTCACCGGCACCAACTTCCCGACGACCGGCATGACGGGGACGCTGGGCGGTCTGGCCCTGACCAACATCGTCGTCGCGGCGGGTGGTACCAGCTTCACGGCCACCGTGCCGGCCCACGCCGCCCAGACGGGGGTGTCGCTGATCATCAACTCGTCGGGCGGCGCGGCCACGAAGACCGCCGCCTACTCCTACACCAACGGCATCGTGATCTCGCCGAACACCGCCATCCCGTGTAGCACGGTCGACATCGACGTGGCGGGCGTGGGCTTCTCGGCGATGGACTTCTCCACCAGCGGCACTCCCGGAACGATCGACAGCAAGGCGCACGTGTACCTGGTCTCGGGCGCCTACGACCCGTCCCCGGCCGCCGCGCCCAACGCCACGAACAAGGCCAACGGCGGTGTCGGCGAGTGCGGCAGCGTGCTGGTCGTCAGCGACACCGAGCTGATCTGCACGCTGGACATGACCAGCTCGCTCAGTGCGGCCGGCGCGCTCATCGTGGCCCCGGCCACCCTGGTGCCGGTGCCGACGGGCACCTACACGCTCACCGTCGTCAGCGATGGCGATTTCGACATCCTGACCGGCGGCACCAACGAGGACCTGGACGCCACCTTCTCGCTGATCACCAGCGGCTCGACCTTCACGGTCGCCCCGTACTGATCCAGCCCGTACGGGAACGGCCCGGGAGCTCAGCTCCCGGGCCGCTTTCGTCGGTGTTCGTGGTTCTCGTGCTCGTCAGCCCAGCTCGTCCCACGTCTTGTCGATCGCGGCCACGCTGTCCGCCTCGGACGGGTGGCCGTCCTGGTCGACGAGCACCGTGAAGACGCTCTTCGTGGCGCTCACCCGCCAGCAGATCAGCAGGTTGGGCTTGTGCGAGACCGGCGCCCCGCGCTCAGGCGGAAGTCCTGGGTGCACAGCGCGTCGCCCACGGCGTGGCCGGCGTCGGCGACCCAGGCCAGTTGCCGCTGCCCGGTGAGGTCGGCGTGCGCGCTCACGATGCGCAGCGTGGTCCCGCCCGGCCCGGTGGTCTCGTTCACCGACGCCGAGGCCGAGGCCCCGCCGGGCGCCGGCGGGAGCGGCGGCCGCACGTTGTTGCTGGCCCGCGCCGCGGCCGAGCGCGCCGCCCCGATCCGCTGCTCGCTCGTCATCGGGCTCGGGCTCGGCGCCTCCGTGGTGCTCAGGACCGAGGCCCCGGCGTGCTCGCGTCAGCACTCGCCGCCGGGGCGGCGGCACTGTCACTGGCCGCGGCGGCGGACGTGTCGCTCGCCGCGACGCTCTCGGTGGCCGTCCTGGCAACCGGGTCGGTGGCCGCGCCGGCGCCGGTCTGCAGGGCCATGAAGCCCCCACCCCCAGTACCGCCGCCAGCCCGACGCCCCCGAGCGCGATCGGCCGCCGCCGCCGCGCCCACCGGGGCACTCTCGTCCCGTCCGCCGGCTGTTGGTCCTCTGCGTGGCCCATGCTCTCGGTCCCCCGCGTGTCTCTACTTCGATGGATGCCCGCCCGCGCGGAAGCCTCCGCGGGGCGGCCTCATGCCCCCGATCATCCCACCGAAGTAGTGACAAAAACCCCCAAATGCGCTACACCCGGACCGCGCCGCTCCAGTGGGGGTGGTCGCCCGTCCGTGGAAGGTCAGGCGGGCGGAGGTGCCGACGGGGGGCGAAGGTCGACCGCGCTGGGCCGCCTTCGCCGGGCCGAGCTCGACGCCATGCAGGCAGAGCCGAGGCGTCTGCGGCGCGAGGCCGCGCGTGAGGTCGCGCTGACCGCCATGCAGGCGGACCGCGGTGCCGGACCCGCCGACGAGGCGCGGGTGTTCACGCGTGGGCAGCTCGCCGAGGCGTGGGGAATTCGTGCCTGACCGGCAACTTCGCTTTCCTGAGCAAGCGTGGCAACAGGTATGAGGCACTTCCCCAGCAACTGCGATGGACAGTCCAGCGTGCGATCTTCCACCTTCTCGATGAGCTGCACTTGCCCGCCGACGGCGTAACCATCTGGTACATGGTCACGCCGCACGACGGGAACGAGGTCATCAGCATTCAGCACGTGCGGGCCGACACCTGACCTGGTGTCGAGGGATCAGGACGGCAGGGTGCCGACGCCGATCGGGCAGGTCATGCCGTTCGGGCCGTGGTTGCAGTACCCGCCCGGGTTCTTGGCGTCGGACAGGTACTGCTGGTGGTAGTCCTCCGCGTAGTAGAACGCCCCCGCCGGCGCGATCTCGGTCGTGATCTCGCCGTGGCCCGCCTGGCGCACGACCGGCGCGAACGCCTGGCGCGACGCCTCCGCCGTGGCCGCCTGGGCCGGCGTGGTGGTGTAGATCGCCGAGCGGTACTGGGTGCCGACGTCGTTGCCCTGGCGCATGCCCTGGCTCGGGTCGTGGTTCTCCCAGAACGCCTTCAGCAGCGTCTCGTACGACACCTTGGCCGGGTCGTAGACCACCTGCACGGCCTCGGTGTGCCCGGTGCGGCCGGAGCAGGTCTCCTCGTAGGTCGGGTTCGCGGTGAATCCGCCCTGGTAGCCCACCGCGGTGGAGTACACCCCGGGAATCTCCCAGAAGATGCGCTCGGCGCCCCAGAAGCAGCCCATGCCGAAGTAGGCGACCTCCAGCCCGGCGGCCCACGGGCCGCGCAGCGGGGTGCCGAGGACGGTGTGCTTCGCGGCGACCGGCATCTCGGTGTCGCGCCCGGGGATGGCCGACTCGGCGGTCGGCAGGTCAAGCTGCTTGGTGTACCGCAGGAACACGATTCGCTCCTTAACTTGAGGCTCTCGGACTCAAGTTTGCCGCAGAAATCGCCGCGAGGCCTTATGAGCCCATTACGGCGGAGACCTTCTCCGCGAAGGACAACGCCTCGTCGTCCGACGCGTATTTCGTCCGCGGCCAGAAGAAGCCCTTGAGGCCGTCGCCCTTGGTCCGCGGTACGACGTGGGTGTGCAGGTGGGCGACGCTCTGGGACACGCGGTTGTTGATGGCGACGAAGGTGCCGCCCGCGGACAGCCCGGTCTCGACGGCCGCCGCGATCTGCCGGACGAAGCCGAAGTAATCCGGAATGTCCGCCGGGTCGAGATCGGTCAGCGTGACCACGTGCGTCTTCGGTACCACGAGCACGTGGCCCTTGAACACCGGGCGGACGTCGAGGAACGCGGCGGCGGTGTCCGTGGACGCCACCAGGAAGCCGGGCGCGGCGCCCGACGCGATCGAGCAGAACAGGCAGTCCGACACGAGCGCCAGCCTAGTCGCCGCTAGGTTGGAGCCCATGACCCACGGCTTCGAGACGCTCGCCATCCACGCGGGCCAGGAACCAGACCCCGTCACCGGCGCGGTCGTGCTCCCGATCTTCCAGACGAGCACGTACGCCCAGGACGCCGTCGGCCGCCCGCGGCTCGGATACGAGTACAGCCGCACCACCAACCCGACGCGCGACTCGCTGCAGGAGTGCCTGGCCGCGCTCGAGGGCGGACGCCGGGCCCTGACCTTCGCGTCGGGCCTCGCCGCCGAGGACACGCTGCTGCGCACGGCGTGCCGGCCCGGCGACCACGTGATCATCCCGGACGACGCCTACGGCGGCACCTTCCGGCTCTTCTCGAAGGTCGCCGAGCGCTGGGGCCTGACCTGGACCGCCGCCTCGATCCACAGTGTCGAGTCGGTCCGCGCCGCGATGACCGACCGCACGAAGATCGTGTGGGTGGAGACGCCGACCAACCCGCTGCTCGGCATCGCCGACATCGCGGCGCTGGCCCAGGTCGCCCACGACCGCGGGGCGCTGCTCGTGGTCGACAACACGTTCGCCTCGCCGTACCTGCAGCAGCCCCTGCACCTGGGTGCCGACGTGGTCGTGCACTCGACCACGAAGTACCTCGGCGGGCACTCCGACGTCGTCGGCGGCGCGCTCATCGGCACCGACGAGCAGCTCATGGGCGAGCTGGCGTTCCACCAGAACGCGATGGGCGCGATCAACGGCCCGTTCGACGCCTGGCTGACGCTGCGCGGCATCAAGACGCTCGGCGTGCGGATGGACCGGCACTGCGACAACGCCGAGAAGGTCGTCGAGTTCCTCTCGCGCAACCAGGCCGTCTCCCAGGTGTTGTACCCGGGCCTGCCCGACCACCCCGGCCACGAGACGGCGGCCAAGCAGATGCGGCGCTTCGGCGGCATGGTGAGCTTCCGCGCGCAGAGCGAGGAGCACGCCGTCGAGATCTGCAACCGCGCGCGCCTGTTCGTGCTGGGCGAGTCGCTCGGCGGCGTCGAGTCGCTGATCGAGCACCCCGGGCGCATGACCCACGCGAGCGCGGCCGGCAGTCCGCTGGAGGTACCGGGGGACCTCGTCCGGTTGTCTGTCGGAATCGAGACGATCGACGATCTTCTGGCCGATCTGGAGTACGCGCTCGCTCGTTGACACACTTGACCGCACCGCTGCGCGGAGCCTTCGGCGACGGCCGCGGCGCCGACGGGGTACGGAGAGGTGTTTCGATGCTGGACCGCGCAACCACCTGGGTAGGGGCCACGGCCAGGGAGATCGCCCGCGCGGTGCGCCGCGGCGACACCTCCGCGACCGCCGTCGTCGCCGATCATCTGGACTCGATCCGGGCCTACGACCGGATCATCGGCGCGTTCCGCGAGGTGCGCGGGGGTGCGGCGATCGCCGAGGCGGAGATCGTCGACGACCAGCCGGACCTGGCCAACCTGGCCCTGGCCGGGGTGCCGGTCGCGGTCAAGGAGAACCTCCCGGTCGCGGGGCTGCCGACGTGGAACGGCTCGTCCGCCGCGCGCGGCCCCGTGGCCGAGCGCGACCACGAGGTCGTCCGGCGGCTGCGCGGGGCCGGCGCGGTCGTCGTCGGCGTGACCCGGATGCCGGAGCTGGCCATCTGGGCCACCACCGACGACGCGGGCACCGTGACCCGCAACCCGTGGCGGACCGACCGCACCCCCGGCGGCTCGTCGGGCGGCGCGGCCGCGGCCGTCGCGGCCGGCCTGGTGCCGATCGCGCACGGCAACGACGGGCTCGGCTCGATCCGCATCCCGGCCGCCTGCTGCGGCATCGTCGGGCTCAAGCCCGGATCGGGCGCGGTGCCGGCCGGGATCGGGGCCAACGACTGGTTCGGGCTGGCCGAGAACGGCATCCTGGCCACCACCGTCGCCGACGCGCACCTGGGCTTCGCGGTGCTGGCCGGCCGCACCCCGCGCGCGCTCACCGAGCCGGGCCCGCTGCGGGTCGCGGTGTCCCTGCGCAGCCCGGTCGCCGGCGTGTTCCCCGACGCCGGGGCGAAGAAGGGCGTCAGCGATGCGGTACGCCTCCTGCTCACCCACGGCCACGGCGCCGTCAAGGCCGACCCGACGTATCCGCCCGCCCTCGCCGCCCGCGTCCTCGCCACCTGGTTCGCCGGGGCGAGCGCCGACGCCGCCGAGCTCGACCGGGCCGCGCTGCAGCCGCGGACCCGCCGGCACGTCGCCCTCGGCGAGCGGGCGCTGCGGCAGGGCCTCGTGCGCGACGCGGACCGCGCGGCGTGGCGCGAGCGCTGCCGCACCTGGTTCGCCGACGGCGGCTTCGACGTGCTCGTGACCCCGGCCCTCGCCTGCGCACCCCCGGCCGCGGTCCGCTGGTCGGCGCGCTCCTGGGCCGCGAACATGCTGGTCAACACCCGCTACGCGCCCTATGCGGCGCCGTGGAACTTCGCCGGCTTCCCCGGCCTCGTGATCCCGGTCGGGGTCCGCGCCGACGGGCTGCCGGCCGCGGTCCAGCTGGTCGGCCCGCCCGGCTCGGAGCTGCTGCTGCTCGCCCTCGCCGGCCAGCTGGAGCAGGCCGCGCCCTGGCGCCGGCACGCGCCCGGCTGGCCCCGCGAGGCGGCGCGGCGCCGATGATCAGGGCGATCTCGGGGCACGCGAGCGCCGCGATGCTCCTCGTCGCGGCGGCCGCGCTGGTCAACCTGGGGATCGCGTTCCTGCCCCTGGCGGATCTGCACGCGCTGCATCACCCCGGTCGCGAGTCCGCGGCGCTCGCGATCACCCTGCGGGCCGGCGGCTGGGTGCTGCTGGCCGGTTGCTGCCTGGGCGCCGCCGCCGCCTGGGCGGGCTGGCTCGTCCGGGCCCGCGCCAACCTGGTCGCCTTCGGGGTGCGCTCCCGCCGGGTCGTCGACAGCGTCGGGCGCGCCCCCGAGGTGCGCCGGCGCATGACGGTCTTCACCTGGGCGTTCCGGGGCACGCTCCTGGCCGGGGCGGCGACGCTGCCGGTGGCGTCGCTGGCCGGGCGGGAGACCGCGGCCGAGATGGGCGGCGTGCGCGCGCAGGCGCGGGCCGGGCAACCGGTCGACGACGCGCTCGCCGCGCACCTGTTCGGCCGGGAGCTGGTGCTGTACCTGCCGGCGGCCGCGCTGTTCGTGCTCGCCGCCGCGTTCGCCCTCCTGCTGATCGCGCACATCACCAGCGCGCAGTACGGGCGGGTGGCCCGCCTGCGGGCCCGAGACTCGGCCGTGGCGTCCGAGGCCGTTGATGGCACCATCAGGGCATGACCGTCTCCTCAGATCTCGTAACCCTGGCCGAGATCGAAGCGGCGCGGCAACTCCTGGCCGGCGTGACCCGCCTGACCCCGGTGGAGCCCTGCCGGCCACTGACCGCCAAGCTCGGCGGCCCGACATGGCTCAAGTGCGAGAACCTGCAGCGCGCCGGCTCGTTCAAGGTGCGCGGCGCCTACGTGCGCCTGGCCCGCCTCTCCGCCGACGAGCGCGGCCGCGGCGTCGTGGCCGCCAGCGCTGGCAACCACGCGCAGGGCGTCGCGCTGGCCGCGAGCCTGCTGGGCATCGACAGCACCGTCTACATGCCGTTCGGCGCCCCGCTGCCGAAGATCGCCGCGACCAAGGGCTACGGCGCGGCGGTCGAGTTCGCCGGCAGCACCGTCGACGAGGCGCTGGTCGCGGCCCAGGAGTTCGCGGAGCGCACCGGCGCCGTGTTCATCCACCCCTTCGATCACCCCGACGTCATCGCCGGGCAGGGGACCGTCGCCCTGGAGATCCTCGAGCAGGTGCCCGAGGTCAAGACCGTGATCACCGGGATGGGGGGCGGCGGGCTGGTCTCCGGCCTGGCCGTGGCGATCAAGGCGCTGCGCCCCGACGTGCGGGTGATCGGCGTGCAGGCCGCGGAGGCCGCCGCGTTCCCGCGCTCGCTGCGCGCGGGCCGGCCGGTGCGGCTGGAGAACTTCGGGACGATCGCCGACGGCATCGCGGTCGGCCGGCCCGGTGACATCACCTTCGAGCACGTGGCCAAGCTCGTGGACGAGGTCGTGACGGTCACCGAGGAGGACATCTCCCGGGCGCTGCTCATGCTGCTGGAGCGCGGGAAGATGGTGGTCGAGCCGGCCGGGAGCGTGGGCGTCGCGGCCCTGCTCGCGGGCGTCGTGCCGGTCGAGACGCCGGCCGTAGCGGTGCTCTCCGGCGGCAACATCGACCCGATGCTCATGGTGCGGGTGATCGAGCACGGGCTGGCGGCGGCCGGGCGGTACCTCACCTTCACCGTGCGCTGCGGAGACCGGCCCGGGCACCTGGCGAAGCTGCTGACGTACATCGCGGAGCAGGGGGCCAACGTCGTCGACGTGGCCCACCGGCGGCAGGACCCGCGGCTGCAGCTGGGGGAGGTCGAGCTGGCGCTGTCGGTCGAGACGCGCGGGTCCGAGCACTCGGACCGGCTGGTCACCGCGCTGCGCTCGGCGGGCTACACGGTGACGTTCGGGTGAGTGGGCATGCCTGCGCCCCGGTCGCGGCGCGTCGAACGGCCACGACCGGAGCGGTCGGCAGGGTCGTCGGTCAGCCGGCGAAGGGCTCGAACGCGATGATCTTCACCTTGATCGCCGCGCCGTTGGGCGCGGTGTAGGTGACGGTGTCGCCCTGCTTCGCGCCGAGAATCGCCTTGCCCAGGGCGGACTCGGGGCTGTACACGGTCAGGTCGGTGGTCGCGGCGATCTCACGCGAGCCGAGCAGGAACTGCTCCGTGTCATCCTCGTCGTCGTCGAACTGGATGGTGACGACGGTGCCGGGCGCCACCGCGTCCGAGGTGGGCGCGTCACCCACGACCGCCTTGCGGAGGAACTCCTTGAGGTACAGGATGCGGCCCTCGGCCTTGCCCTGCTCCTCGCGGGCGGCGTGGTAGCCGCCGTTCTCGCGCAGGTCGCCCTCTTCACGGCGTGCGTTGATCTCGGCGGCTATGGCCGGGCGGTTGGCGATGAGCTCGTCGAGCTCGGCCTGCAGCCGGTCAAAGGCGTCCTGCGACAGCCAGGTGGTGGCCTGGTTGCCGTCGGTGGTCGACACTGAAGATCTCCTTCGGGCACGCTCGGGTCAAACCACCAAAGTACCAGTGACTCGCATCACCGCGGCCACTTGAATTTCCCGAGCCGTCACTTCCCCGTCGTCTGCCCCTTGAACGGGCCGCAGGCGGGCACCTCCACCGTGACGGGCCGGTCGCTCGTGGCGAGCCGGTATGTGACGAACGCCTCGGCCCCGTCGGGCACGTCGACCTGGGCCAGGCCGACCTCCTCGCCGCTGGCCGAGCGGGCCCGGACGCTGCAGGTGGCCCGCTGGTCCGCGTCCTTGCGCACCACGAAGTCGACGGTGATGCCGTCGTCGGTGACGTTGTAGAAGCGCTGGACCTGCGGTTCGTAGTCCTGCGGGCCGTACTGCCGGTACAACTGCCAGGCGACCGCGAGGCCGGCCACGGCGACGACCGCGGCCAGCACGAACACCAGCCAGGTGCGCCGCGGTTGCGGCTCCCGGCGGCGGCCGTAGCGGCCGGGCGGGTACTTGGCTGTGGCGTGCGTCTCTTCGGCAGCGTTCACGGGAGTGCGTCCTCGTCGTTTTTTGTCGGAGGTACCGACAACAATAGGGTCGTTACGTTCCAGCGCCCCGCGGTGGGTCTCTATGGAGGGGAAGCTCGTGACCGAGCAGTTGCGGTTGATGGCGGTGCACGCACATCCCGACGACGAGTCGAGCAAGGGCGCGGCCGCCATGGCGAAGTACTCCGCCGACGGCGTCGACGTCCTGGTCGTCACGTGTACCGGCGGCGAGCGCGGCAGCGTGCTCAACCCCAAGCTCGACCGGCCCGAGATCTGGGAGAACATCGCCGAGATCCGCCGCGCCGAGATGGACCGGGCCCGCGAGATCCTCGGCGTGCGGCAGGCGTGGCTCGGCTTCGTCGACTCGGGCTTCCCCGAGGGCGACCCGCTGCCGCCGCTGCCGGAGGGCTGCTTCGGGCTCGTCGACCCCGAGGTCGGCGCGGAGCCACTGGTCAAGCTGATCCGCAGCTTCAAGCCGCACGTCATCACGACCTACGACGAGCGCGGCGGCTACCCGCACCCCGACCACGTCATGACGCACAAGGTCAGCATGGTCGCCTTCGACGCGGCCAACGACCCGGAGCGCTACCCGGACGCCGGCGAGCCGTGGCAGCCGCTGAAGCTGTACTACAACATGGGCTGGTCGCGGAAGCGCATGACGCTGCTGCACGAGGCCATGCTGGAGGCGACGGGGGAGTCGCCCTACACGGAGTGGCTGAAGGAGTGGGAGGAGCGCCGCGACGGGCAGGACTGGCCCGACCCCGACCAGCGCGTCACCACCAAGGTCCCGTGCGGCGAGTTCTTCGAGGTCCGCGACGACGCCCTGCGCGCCCACGCCACCCAGGTCGACCCGGACGGCTTCTGGTTCGCGGTGCCGATGCCGATCCAGCAGAAGATCTGGCCCACCGAGGACTTCGAGCTGGTCAAGTCCTTCGTCGAGACCACCACGCCGGAAGACGATCTCTTCACCGGCGTAGGCTGAGGTTATGGGCGTGTTGGACGTTCTGGCCGAGAACAACTTCGGCGACACCCGCTCCGGGGGCCTGGCCGGCCCCATGGGGCTGCTCATCATCGTGCTCCTGGGCATCGCGACGGTGTTCCTGATCCGCAACATGACCGCGCGGATCCGCCGCCTGCCGGCCGAGTTCCCCGATCCCGATGCGCCGAAGCCGGAGGACCGCGACGACCCGGCCCCACCGTCTGAGTAGTCATCGCCCTTCATCTGAGTTAGAAACGCATCGCTGGCCACTGTTGCCCCAATCCTGCGTGGCTTAGCCTTCACGAGGTGCGCGTTCCATCACGCTCTGCGCGCATCCCTGTGGGGCAGGGAAGGGGGCACCGGTGATCGCCTTGGCGCGCGCCCAACGATCCCTGCCGACCCGCCTCGTCACCATCATGGTCATCGCCGCCGGGCTGGGCGTCGCCGCCGCGCTGGTGGCCGCGCGGCGCCTGCCCGAGGGCACGGTCGCCGCGGCGCTGAACCGGTTCAATGTTCAGGGGCTGCCGGCGGTACCCGCGGTGCCCGTGGCGCTGCTCACCGGCGGCGCCGTGGCGATGGTCTCGCAGCTCGCCCGCCTGCGCGTGCGGGCCGGCGGCGGCCTGGCCCGGCTCGCCTGGGGCGAGGCCGCGATCGTCGTCCTGCTCGCCAGCCTTCCGCCCGAGGTCGTCCCGATCGTCGGCCTCCTCGGCTTCGCGGCCGCCCACGCCGCCCTGCACATGGTCGACGCCCGCGCGAGCCGGGCCCGCCCGGTGCGCGAGAGCATCTACGGCGTGGCCGCCCTCACGGTGGGCGCCGTCCTGGCCACGGTCGTGATGGTGCTCGTGTGGGGCAGCGGCCCCGAGCGCGAGGGCCTGCCGCCGCGCTTCGTGGTCGCTCTGTGCGCCGCCGCCGCGGTGTACTTCGTGGCCACGTTCGCCCTGGTCGTCCTGCGCATCGTGGCCGCCGGCGGCGACCTGCGGGACACCGTGTCGTCGATGGTGACCAGCACGCCGCTGATGCTCGTCGGCAACGTGACGGTGGGCCTGGTGATCGTCTGGGCCTGCGCCACGAGCGGCTTCCTGCTGCTCCTGCTGCCCCCCGTCCTCTGGCTGATGCACCAGTTCTACGCGAACCGCATCGGCGAGGACGACGAGCGCCGGACGTGGGCCGAGTTCGCCGAGGTGGCCCGCGACCTGAACCGCCTGAACGAGCGGGACGCGGCGCGGGCCGGCATCGCCGGTGCCGTCCGCCTCTTCCACGTGCCGGCGGCCCGGATCGTCCTGTCGGGCGGCCGCTCCCACGGCGAGCTGCCCCCGGGCCCGTACACCAGCCGCGCCCTGACCGTCGGCTCCGTGCCGGTGGGCGAGCTGCAGCTCGCGGGGGCCGAGCCGCAGCGCGCACGGGACCGCCTGATGCTCGCGACCTTCGGCGACGCCCTGGCCGCGGCCCTGCACGACGCGATCACCCACGGCGAGCTGCGGGTCATGAGCGAGCGCACCACCTACGACGCCGTGCGCGACCCGCTGACGGGCCTGCTGAACCGGGCGGCGCTGCTGGCCCGGGGCAACGTGCAGCTCTCCGCGAAGTCCCCGGGCGCCCCGGTGGCCCTGCTCCTGCTGGACGTGAACGACTTCAAAGAGGTCAACAACGCGCTGGGCCACACCGCGGGCGACGAGGTCCTGAAGGTGATCGCGCGCCGGGTCCAGGCCCTGCTCGCCACCGCCGACCCGGCCGCCCCGCTCATCCCGCGCCCGCGCTCGGGCGACTTCTTCTTCACCGCCGCGCATCCGAGCCCCAACGGCGCCTCCTCGGCCCCCGGCCCGGAGAGCGCCCCCGCCGACCTGCACGCCCGCCTGGGCGGCGACGAGTTCGCGATCCTCATCACCGACCTGGCCGCCGGCGCCGACGACCTGGCCCTGGCCGCGGCCGTGGAGCGGGCCCGCCGGCTGGGCGGCGAGATCGCGGCGCCCATGGAGATCGACGGCGTGGTGCTGTCCAAGGAGACGTCCATCGGCGTGGTGGTGGCCCCGGCGGGCTCGGCCGACCTCACCGAGCTCCTGCGGCGCGCCGACATCGCGATGTATCAGGCCAAGAACGGCGGCCAGCCGGTCGCCTGGTACGACCCGGCCCGCGACGACGCCAGCACCGACCGCCTGGCCCTGCTGGCCGAACTGCGCGAGGCCCTGAACACCGGCGCGGGCGACGAGCAGCTGACCCTGGACCTCCAGCCGGCCATCGCCCTGACCCCGGCCTCGGTCCCCGGCGGTGCCGCCCCGGTCACCAGCGTCGAGGCCCTGATCCGCTGGCGCCACCCGCGCCGCGGCCGCCTGATGCCCGCCCAGTTCCTGCCGGCCGTCGAGGCCAGCGAGCTCATCGGCCCCCTGACCCACTGGGTCCTGGAGCGGGCCATCTTCCTGGCCGCGGGCTGGCGCCGGTCGGGCCTGGCCGTGCCGGTGGCGGTCAACATCTCGGCCCGCAGCCTCGCCGAGCGCCAGCTCCCCGAGACGATCAAGGAGCTCCTGGGCCGCTACCGCCTCCCCGCCGAGCTCCTGATCCTCGAGATCACCGAGACCGTCATGCTCTCCAGCTCGCCGGTGATCGACGACGTGCTGTCGCGCATCCGGCGCCTGGGCGTACAGCTCGCGGTGGACGACTTCGGCACCGGCTACTCCGCCTTCACGCTCCTGACCCGGGTCCCGGTCCAGGAGGTCAAGATCGACCGCGAGTTCGTGGCCCAGATGCTCGACTCGCCGAAGGCCGGCGCGATCGTGCAGACCACGGTGGACCTCGCCCGCCGCATGGGCCTGCGGGTCGTGGCCGAGGGCGTGGAGCACCCGGAGCAGCGGGCCCGCCTGACCGAGCTGGGCTGCACGTCGGCCCAGGGCTTCCTGTTCTACCCGCCGCTGTCGCCCGAGGGCCTGCAGTCCGTCCTGCGCGAGCGCCGGCAGGTGCAGCGCCGCCACCTGAGGGCCGAAGGCGCCGGCTGAACCGACCGCACCACCGCCCGAAGACTCTTGCGCCCTCCTATTGGAATGGAGCGTTCCGTTCTGATAGAGTGGTGACATCGCAAGACGGCGACCCCGATGGGAGCGGCAACCATGAACGAGCAGCTGACGAGCACCTGGACCGTGCTGGACGAGGCCCACCGCGCGCTGCGCACCGTCGTCGCCGGCATCCGGCCGGCCGACTGGACCCGCCCGACCCCGTGCGCCAAGTGGAACGTCGCCCAGGTCCTCCAGCACGCGGCCGGCGACCAGCTCGGCTACGCCGCCGCGATCACCGGCACCGGCTGGCCGGCCTTCGACCCCTTCGCCCCGACGGGTCACCTGTCCGACCACACCTCGGCCGCCGTTGAGCCCGGAAGCGGCCTGGCGGCCTTCGCCGAAGAGGCCATGCGGGCCTCCGCCGCGACGTGGTCGACCATCCCGCAGGACGCCACCGAGGTCGCCAGCCCGCTCCCGCAGGGCAAGCTCCCCGGCTGGCTCGGCGCGGGCGCCTGCGCGCTCGACGCCGCCGTGCACGCCTGGGACATCGCGCTGGCCACCGGCCAGGCCTCCCCGCTCGGCAACGCCCTGGCCCGCGACCTGCTCAAGGTCGCGCGGGAGCTCGTGGAGCCGCTGCGCGCCTGGGGTGCGTACGCCGCGGTCGTGCCCGCCGATCCCGCCGACGACGACACGGCCGCCCTCCTGCGCTACCTCGGCCGCGATCCGCACTGGACGGCCTGAACACCGGACGGATGCCCCCGCCCGCCGGCCGCGGCGAGCGGGGGCATCCGTCCGTGGTCACGGCGCGAGCAGACCCCAGGACGCGACCCAGGGCAGGAGCAGCAGCGCGGCGCCGACGGACAGCCCGAGCCGCACCCGGTCCCGCCGGCCGCGGCCGGACCGCCACCACGAGACCGCCGCGGCGATCCCCGCCGCCGTGGTGGCGACGGTGAGCAGCTCCAGCGCCAGCCACGGCACGGGGCGCCCGAGGACCAGCGGGCCGGTCACCTTGCCCGCGGTGGCGAGCAGGAACATGAGGTACGCCAGCGTGCCCACCACCACCGCCGGACCGGCCGCGGCCAGCCAGCGAGTGAGCCACACCGCCCGGGTGCGCCCGCCCCGCCGGCGCAGCGGTGCGGCGAGGAACCCGGCCAGGAGCAGCAGCGTCGTGACGAGGAACGGCCAGGTCCGGTGGTACCACGGCGCCGGGCCGACCGCCGCGGCCGACGAGTCCGACGCCGGGGTGCCGCCCTCGGCCGGCAGTGCCGGGCCGGTCGCTCCCGCGTCGACGATCGCGGCCGACCGCATCCAGGCCACCTCGACCTCGGCCGCGTCGCCCGGCAGGGTCGGCCGCCGGTCGAAGCCCCCCGCGGCGGTGACGTGCAGGTTGTGGTTCACGCCGGGCACTACCCGGAGCTTGTAACGCGTGTTGCCGCCCGCATCCAGCGCGTCCCGCATGATCCGCATGCTCTCGGCCGGCACGCTGTCGCGGTCGAGCTCGCCCCACTCGGCCAGCACCGGCTGGCGCACCCGGCGCCAGAGCGGCGCCGGGTCGAAGCCGGACTCGGCGAACAGCCCCGCGTCGACCGCGGCCGGGAGCACGGCCTCGCGAAGCCCGCGTGACACGGCGCCGGTGACCCCGGCGTGGCGCAGGTACTCGTCGTACTCCCACGCGGTCTCGGCGGCCGGCGTGGTACCGACGGCGCCCACCGTGATCAGGAACTTGACGTCCTCGGAGCGACTCGCGGCGATGGGTGCGGCGAACGCCCCCTCCGACAGTGCCCAGAACCCCAGCCGCGCCGGATCGACGTCCGGCCGGGCGCGCAGGAGCATCAGCCCGGCCAGGGCGTCGTCCGCGAGGACGGAGTAGTCGCGGTGCAGCAACGAGTACCCGGCCGTGCGCTTGTCGTAGATCAGGGTCACGACGCCACGGCGGGCGTAGGCCTCCGCGTCGGGGCGCAGGTAGTCGCGGCCCCGGTTGCCCGCGCCCTCCAGCATCACCAGGCCGGGGCGGCGCCCGGTCGCGCCCGGCCCGGCGAGCACGGTGCCGTGCAGCACCACCCCGCCGTTGCCGGTGAACGTGACCTCGGTACTGGTCAGGCCGGCCGCCTCGGCGTGGGACGGGCCGGCCGGGGCCAGAACCGCCGCGGCCGCCGCCAGAACCGCCGGCACTCGCCATACTCGTCGCATCGACGTCCCTCCTCGTTTCGGGTCGCCGTCGAGCTTGGTCGGCGCAGGGTGCGCGGCCCAGGGTGCCTGCACCTGAATCGGATCGAGGTGCAGGCACCCTGTCGGATGTCCGGCGTGCCGCCTACCTTCGATGCTTGACCGGGGGGAGCGGACATGAGACGTCGCATCAGGGCGCACATCGGTGACATCGGCTCGATCGGGATCGGCGCGCTGCTCGGCGCGGCGGCGCTGCCGCTGCTCGTGCTGCTCGTGATCGCGGGGCCGGCGAGCCTCGTCGGAGGGCTCGGGCTCGCGCTGTTCGCGGGCGTGGCCTGGACGTCGCGGCGCGTGGCGGGGGTCCAGCGGCGCCGCCTGGCCCGCGACCTGGACCGGGAGCCGCTGCCGCCCTATCGGACCGGGCCGGACCGGGCGGCGGCCGCGGCCGGCCCGGTGGGGCGCGCCTTCGCCCGGCTGGGCGTGGTCGCCGCGGACCCGCAGACGTGGCGCGACTTCGCGTGGCTGCTGGTCCAGCTCCCGCTCGGGATCGGCTCGCTCGTGGTGGTCGTGGCCCTGTGGCTGCAGGCGCTCCAGTGCATCGCGGCGCCGCTGCTGCTCGCCCTGCTGCCCCGGCCGGCCGGCTTCGACCCGGTCGTGCTGGAGCTGACCGGGCGGTCGGCGCCGGGGGTGTGGCTGCTGGTACCGCTGGGCGTCGCTTCGGCGCTGCTGACGCCCCTGGTCGCCCGGTGGCTGGTGGCGCTCCAGCGGCGGCTGGGGGCCCGGCTGCTCGGGCCGCGCACGCGGGACGTCCTCGACGCCCGGCTGCGCCGGGTCACCGCCGCCCGGACGGACATCGCCGACGCTTCGGCGGCCGAGCTGCGGCGCATCGAGCGCGACCTGCACGACGGCGCCCAGGCGCGGCTCATCTCGGTCGCGATGAGCCTCGGGGTCGCGGAGGACGTCATCGACGACAACCCCGCCGGCGCGAAGGCGATGCTGGCCGAGGCGCGGGCCGACGCCGGGGCGGCGCTGACCGAGCTGCGCAGCCTCGTCCGCGGCATCCATCCGCCGGTGCTGTCCGACCGCGGGCTGAACGGGGCGATCCAGGCGCTCGTGCTCGGCAGCCGGCTCCCGGTGGACCTCGACATCCGGCTCGAGCGGCGGCTGAAACCGCCGGTCGAGGCGGCGGCGTACTTCGCGATCGCGGAGTCGCTGGTCAACGCGATCCGGCACAGCGGGGCCCGGCGGGTCCGGATCAGCGTGGAGGACCGGGGCCGGCGGCTGGCGATGACCGTGTCGGACGACGGGCGGGGCGGCGCCGAGCCCGAGCGCGGGACCGGGCTGCTGGGCATCCGGCGGCGGCTGTCGGCGTTCGACGGGAGCCTGAGCGTCGTGAGCCCGCCCGGCGGGCCGACGGTGCTGGACATGGAGCTCCCGTGCGGGTCCTGATCGCCGAGGACCAGATGCTGCTGCGCGACGGGATGAGCCGGATGCTGACGGCGTACGGGTTCGAGGTGGTCGCGACCGTCGCCTCCGGCGAGGGCCTGGCCGAGCGGCTCGTCGAGGTGCGGCCCGACATCGCCGTCGTGGACGTGCGGATGCCGCCGACGTTCACGGACGAGGGGCTGCGGGCGGCCGTCGCGGCCCGGCGGGCGGTGCCGGGGCTGCCGGTGCTGGTGCTCTCGCAGTACGTCGAGCGGCTCTACGCGCGGGAGTTGCTGTCCGGCCCCGCGGGCGGGGTCGGGTACCTGCTCAAGGACCGGGTCGGGGAGGTACGGCAGTTCGTCGAGGCGCTGCGGCAGGTGGCGGCCGGCGGGACCGTGATGGACCCGGAGGTGGTCGGGCAGCTGCTCGAGGTCCGGGACGAGCCGCAGGGGTTCACGCCGCGGGAGCTGGACGTGCTGCGGCTCATGGCGCAGGGGATGTCGAACGCGGCGATCGCCGAGGGGCTCGGGATCACCGAGAAGTCGGTCAGCAACCAGATAAACGTGCTGTTCGCCAAGCTGGGGCTGCCGCCCGGCGCGCGTCAGCACGATCGGCGGGTGGTGGCGGTGCTGACGTACCTCGATCGAACCTCGGTGAACCCGCCGCCGGAGGAAGGGACGGCGGGCTGACACACCGGGCAGATGCTCGGCGTTCGGGGTCAGTTGTCCTAGCGTCACTCGATGTGAGCAGGCGGGGGATGGCCGGGGCGGCGGGATTCGCCGTGGCCGCCATGGGGGCGTTTGTCGTGCTCGATCACTTCGGGGGGAGCGAGCGGTTCGCCGATCTGCCGGGCGGGGCCGACGTGCGGCTCGTCGGGCGGTTCACGCCGCAGCAGGTCGAGCGGCTCGCCGCGCTGCCGGAGGCGGAGGCCGTCGAGTGCGACGACACGCTGTACGACGTCGGGATCGCGAGCGGGCGGCTGCAGCTCGACCAGGTGACGGTGCTGACGGCGGTGCACAGCGCCGGGCTGCAGCGGGCCGCGTTCGTGCGCGGGCGGGCGGTGCAGAGCGACGCCGAGCTGCTCGCCGTGGACGGGCGCGGGCTGAAGCTGGGCGACCGGGTCACCGTCACGCGGGGCGGCCGGGGCGTGGCCGGGAGCGTGGTCGGGGTCGTGGCCCGGCCGGCCGGGCAGCCCGACGCCGTGGCGCTGCTGCCCGCCGGGGCCGTCGCCCGGCTCGACGGGGGCGGCGGGTGCCGGGAGGTCGCGGTGCAGCTGCGGCGGCGCAGCCAGGCCACCGCGTTCCAGCGGGCGGCCAAGGGGGTGCTCGGCGGGGACCCGGACGTGACCTACGACGAGTCGTTGCGCGGGCACGTCTGAACAGCGTCAGGCGGGGGTACCCGACCAGGTCATGGACAGGGCCGTGGCGGCGCGCTCGGCCCGGATCTCCATGGCCGAGCCCAGGATCACCGCCCGGTCGGCGACGGCCAGGCGACCGTCCACTGTGTACGTCCGCCGCTCGCTGACGAAGACCGGAGTGTTCGCCGGGGCCGACAGCAGCGCCGCCGACGCGGGGTCCAGCACGCCCGGGCTGATGGTCTCCGTGGCCCGGGCCACGGAGACCTCGATCGACGACAGGGCCGTGTAGAGCGCGGTCGTGGTGAAGTCCAGCGCCAGCAACGCCGCGGACCACGGGGCCGGCACCCACGAGACCTGGTGGATCGACGGGCGGCCGGCGAACCGGCGGACCCGCTCCAGGCGCAGGGCGTCGGGACCCAGTGCCGGGGACTCCAGCAGCGCCACCGCCACCACCGTGGTGTGCACCTCGAAGCCCTGGTCGAGCAGGTCGTCGGTCAGGCTCCGCAGCGAGCCCAGGCGGTAGGCCAGGGGGGACACGAACGTGCCCCGGCCCGGCTGCTGGACGATCAGGCCCTCGTCGCTCAGCTGGCGCAGGGCCTGGCGGAGGGTCATCAGGGTCACGCCGTAGGACGTGCTGAGGTCGCGCTGGGCCGGTAGGGCGGAGCCGGGAGCGTAGAAGCCGCTGTGGATCTTCGCGGCCAGGTCGGCGGCGATGGCTCGGTAGCGGGGCTCGCCGTCTCTTGGCAACCGATCGTCCTCACTCTGCATGGCGGTCAGGTCGACGATATCGCCGCCCTCAGGGACCGGACGTACGCGCCCGCCTCGTCCGGGGTCGCGCCGTCCAGGACCCGGCGCATGACCGCCGCGCCCACCACCACGCCGTCGGCGAGGGCCGCCGCCTCCGCGGCCTGGGCCGGGGTCGAGATGCCGAAGCCCAGCAGCACCGGCCGGGACGTCCTCGCCTTGAGGCGCGCGGCCAGGCCGGCGGCGGTCGCCGCCAGCTCGGCGCGTTCGCCGGTCGTGCCCATCACGGTGACGCCGTAGACGAAGTGGCGGCTGCGCCGGCCGATCTCCGCCAGGCGCGCGTCGGGGGTCGCCGGGGACGCGAGCAGGACCAGGTCGATGTGGCGGGCCACCTCCTCGCACTCCTCCAGGGGCAGGTCGGGCACGATCAGGGCGGTGACCCCGGCCGCGCGGAGGCGGCCGCAGAACTCCGCGGCGCCCGAGCGGATCACGAGGTTGGCGTACGTGGAGGCGACCACCGGTACCGGCGGCGCAGCGGCGGCCAGGTCGGCCAGGATGCGGTCCAGCGTCGCGCCGCGGGACAGCGCCACCGAGGTCGCCTCCTGGATCGTCGCGCCGTCGAGGGTCGGGTCGGAGAACGGCAGCCCCACCTCGAGGTAGGAGGCGCCCGCGGCGGCGAAGGCGGGCAGGTAGGCGGTCCAGTCCGCCGTCACGCCCGCGGTGATGTACGGCATCAGCAGCTTCACAGCGACTCCCGCAGGGTGGCCAGGTCCTTGTCGCCGCGGCCCGACAGGGTCACGAGCACCGTCGAGCCCGCCGGCAGGCCGCCGCGCATGACCCAGGCCAGGGCGTGGGCCGACTCCAGGGCCGCGATGATGCCCTCCGAGCGGGCGAGGTGGTGCGCGGCCGCGACGACCTCGTCGTCGGTGACGGTGACGTACCGCGCCCGGCCGAGATCGCGCAGGTGCACGTGCTCGGGGCCGATGCCCGGGTAGTCCAGGCCGGCCGCGACGGAGTGCGCCTCGGTCACCTGGCCGTCGTCGTCCTGCAGGAACAGGGAGCGCACGCCGTGCAGCACGCCCAGCCGGCCCCGGGTCGCGCCCGCGCCGCCGTCGGCCTCGACGCCGATCAGGCGGGCCGGGGTGTCGACGAAGCCGGCGAAGGTGCCGGCCGCGTTCGAGCCGCCGCCGACGCAGGCGACGACGTAGTCGGGCACGGCCGCGCGCAGCTCGGTCGCGCACTGGCGGCGGGCCTCGTCGCCGATGACGCGCTGGAACTCGCGGACCATCCACGGGTACGGCGCCGGGCCCAGCACCGAGCCCATGCAGTAGTGCGCCGTCGCGACTGCGCCCACCCAGGCCCGCATCGCCTCGCTCGTCGCGTCCTTGAGCGTCCGGGCGCCCGTGTGCACCGGCACGACCTCGGCGCCCAGCATGCGCATCCGGAAGACGTTGAGCTCCTGCCGCTCGATGTCCTTCGCGCCCATGTACACGGTCGCCGATAGGCCGAACAGCGCCGCCGCCGTCGCCGTGGCCACGCCGTGCTGGCCGGCGCCGGTCTCGGCGATGAGGTGCGTGCGCCCCATCCGCTTCGCCAGCAGCGCCTGCCCGAGCACGTTGTTGATCTTGTGCGAGCCGGTGTGCGTCAGGTCCTCGCGCTTGAGCAGTACCGTCACCCCGAGCTCGGCCGAGAGCCGCAGCGCCGGCGTGAGGGGCGTCGGGCGGCCCGCGTACGTGGTCAGCAGGCGGTCGAGCTGCCCGCGGAACGCCGGGTCGGCCCACGCCTCCCGGAACGCGTCCTCGACCTCGCGGCACGCGCCGATGAGCGACTCGGGCACGTACCGCCCGCCGTACTCCCCGAAGCGTCCGAGCGCGCCCGGGTCGCCCATGAGCGGCCCGCGCTGGACCTCCCGGCGCGGACGGATGAGCAGCTCCGCCATGGTAAGCCTCCACAGTTCTAGAACAGCTGACTGTTCTAGAACTGTGGCACGATCCGGCCCTCCTGTCCATACCTGACGCCGGGGCCGCGGCTGAGCCAGAGCAGCAGCCCGCCGACGGCCACGGCGGTCGCCGCGGACGCGGGGGTCACCGGCACGACGACCAGCATCGCGGTGCGGCCGGCGAGGATGCCGCCGAAGCCCACCGCCGACAGGCCGAGCACGCCGAGGGTGCACAGGACCGCCCCGCCGATCGCGGCCACCGTGCCGGGGCGCCCGGGCCCGCCGATCGAGGCCCGGCGCGGCCGGTCGGCCCAGCGCAGTACCGAAACCACCGCCAGGGTCAGGAGGGCCAGCGCGGCGATCCACAGTGGACGCAGCCCCCACCACGCGGCCGAGCCGACCGGCGGGCCGGCGACGCCGAGCGCGAGGAGGCCGCCGAGCACGGCGAAGAGGACCGTGAGGTGCCACAGGAACGCGGTCATCGCGGCGCCGTTGGCGCGGATCACGGCGGCCCACACCCGCGGGCGCTCCAGCCACCGGGCGGCCGGGGCGCGCAGCAGCAGGGCCAGGCCGACCAGCCAGGCCGCGTGGGTGAGCAGCGCGAGGGTCGGCGGCGACATGTTCGACACGGGGGCGCCGGGCAGGCCGACCATGGAGACCGGGTAGGGGCCCGCGGTTGTCAGCGCCACGGTGGCGGCGAGCCCGAGGCCGGCCAGGAGCCCGGCGGCCCGGCGGCCCAGCCGGGCGTCGGCGTAGAGATACCCCAGCTGGTGTACCGCGAGCCAGACGAAGGCGACGTTGAGGTACGCCACCATCGGGACCTCGAACGCGAACCGCAGCACGTCGACCAGCGCCGCGGCCGCCCCGAGGCCGGCCGGCACCAGCCACGCGCGGCGCCCGAGCGCGCGGTGCAGCCGGTGCAGCGGCGGGGCCAGGGCGACGATCCCGAGGTACACCCCCAGGAACCACAACGGCTGCGCGACGGTCCGCATCGCCAGGCGCAACAGCCCCTGGTCGTGGCCGGCGGCCTCCACCGCCAGCGCGACCGCGAGCCACAGGCCGACGAACACGGCCGTGGGCCGCAGCAGGCGCCCGGCCCGGGAGCGTACGAAGTCCGCGTAGCCGCCGCCGCGCCGGCGCACCGACGCGATGGCGGTCGCGTGCGAGAACCCGCCGACGAGGAAGAACACCGGCATCACCTGCAGCAGCCAGGTCACCGGCTGCAGCCCGGGCAGCACCGCGAGCGTGTTCGTCGCGCGCACGCCGGTCGCGGTCGGCTCGACGATCACCATGAGCCAGTGCCCGGCGATGACGACGCCGAGCGAGACGACGCGCAGCAGGTCCACGTAGCGGTTTCTCATACCGTCGAGGGTGGCCGCGCGCGGGTGCCCGGCGGATCGGTACATGTACTCAACCGGCCTGGGTAGCCTGACCCACATGGCCAACCGTCTCGCCGGGGCGACCTCGCCCTACCTGCAGCAGCACAAGGACAACCCGGTCGACTGGTGGCAGTGGTCGCCGGAGGCGTTCGCCGAGGCGCGCCGGCGCGACGTGCCGGTGCTGATCTCGGTCGGGTACGCGGCCTGCCACTGGTGTCACGTGATGGCCCACGAGTCGTTCGAGCACGAGGGCGTCGCGGAGATCGTCAACGAGCTCACCGTGCCGATCAAGGTCGACCGGGAGGAGCGGCCCGACGTCGACGCGGTGTACATGACCGCCACCCAGGCGATGACCGGCCAGGGCGGCTGGCCGATGACGGTGTTCGCCACGCCCGGCGGGGAGCCCTTCTACTGCGGCACCTACTTCCCGCGCGACGCGTTCGTGCGCCTCGTCCAGGCCGTCGCGGGCGCCTGGCGCGACCAGCGCGACGGCGTGCTGCAGCAGAGCGCCGCCGTGGTCGACGCCGTTCGCAAGGTCGCCGAGCGTCCGCCGTCGAACCCCATGGACGATGCGGTACTGCGAGCCGCGGCCGCGACGCTCATGGAGTCGTACGACGAGCAGCACGGCGGCTTCGGCGGCGCGCCCAAGTTCCCGCCGCACATGGCGCTGCTGTTCCTGCTGCGGCACTACGTGCGCACACGGGACGACGCCGTGCTGGCCGCGGTCCGCCACACCTGCGAGCGGATGGCCCGCGGCGGCATGTACGACCAGCTCGCCGGCGGGTTCGCGCGCTACGCCGTGGACGGCACCTGGACCGTGCCGCACTTCGAGAAGATGCTCTACGACAACGCGCTGCTGCTGCGGGTGTACACGCACCTCGACCGCATCGCCGGCAGCGGGACCGGGCGCCGGGTCGCCCACGAGATCGTCGCGTTCCTGGCGCAGGAGCTGCACGACGGGCACGGCTTCATCTCCGCGCTGGACGCCGACGCGGACGGCGAGGAGGGCCTGACCTACGTCTGGACGCCCGCCCAGCTCGACGAGGTGCTCGGCGAGATCGACGGGGCGTGGGCGCGGTACCTGCTGCAGGTCACGCCGGAGGGCACGTTCGAGCACGGCGCGTCGGTGCTGCAGCGGCCCGACGACCCGGAGAACGCCGAGCGCTGGCACGACATCCGCACCCGCCTGCTGGCCGCGCGCGCGACCCGGCCCCAGCCCGCCCGCGACGGCAAGGTGGTCGCGGCCTGGAACGGCCTCGCGATCACCGGGCTGGTCGAGTTCGGCAAGGCGTACAACGACCCTGACGCGATCGCGCTGGCCGTCGAGACCGCCGAGTTCCTGGCCGGCACCCACCTGGTCGGCGGCCGCCTGCGCCGCGTGTCCCGCGACGGCGTCGTCGGCGAGCCGGCGGGCGTCCTGGAGGACTACGGCGCGGTGGCGGAGGCGTTCTGCGCGGTACACCAGGCCACCGGCGACGGCCGCTGGCTCGACCTCGCCCGGCAGCTGCTGGACGTGGCGCTCGAACACTTCCGCGACCCCGCGTCCGGCGGCTTCTTCGACACCGCCGACGATGCCGAGGCCCTGGTGGCCCGCCCGGCCGACATCACGGACAACGCCACCCCGGCGGGCCTGTCCGCGGTGGCGGCGGCGCTCGTGACGTACTCGGCCCTGACCGCCGACACGACGTACCGCGCGGCGGCCGAGGCGGCGCTCGCGACCGTCTCCGTGGTGGCCGCCACGCACGGGCGCTTCACGGGCTACGCGTGCGCGGCGGGGGAGGCGCTGCACTCGGGCCCCTTCGAGATCGCGATCGCCACCGAGGACCCGGCCGATCCGCTGGTCACCGCGGCGTGGTGGCACGCCCCGCCCGGCGCGGTGGTGGTCTCGGGGTCGCCGGATGCGGCGGGTGTACCGCTGCTGGAGGGGCGGCCACTGCGTGGGGGCCTGGCCACGGCGTACGTGTGCCGCGGCTTCGTGTGCGACGCGCCGGTGACTTCGCTGGAGGACCTGGTGGCCAAGCTCGCCTGAGCCGCCGATTCCGCTGCGGGCGTAGTTCGCTCCGTTGGCGCAACGGTGTAATGGTGTAATCGTGTAAGCATGATGATGCGACGAGGAGACGCCCCCTGGGGGCGGGGTGGCGGGCCGCGCAGCGAGCCGCCACCGGCCGACGACGCCACCGCCTGGATCGGCGGGGCGCTGCCCGAGAGCTGGTTCCAGGGGCCGGCCGAGGTGACAATCGACCGCGACGAGATCCTGATCGTGGGGCGGCTCAGCGAGCCGTCCCTGGCCGACGACGCGAGCGACGCCGACCGGGCCGCGGCCGAGCAGGGTCGCATCGCGGGCTTCCGCGAGACGACCCGCGACCAGCGGATCGGGATCGCCCAGCAGCTCGAGCGGCGATACCGCCGCAAGGTCGCCTGGGGCGTGCAGGTCGGCGAGGTGCGGGAGCTGTTCACCACGCACTCGGCGCCGGTGATGACGCGCCTGCGCCAGGCCGAGCGCCAGGTGCTCGACACGCTCGTGGACTCGGGGGTGGCGCGGTCGCGCTCCGAGGCGCTGGCGTGGTGTGTGGCGCTGGTCGGGCAGCATGCGGACACGTGGCTGACCGAGCTGCGGGACGCCATGGAGTCGGTGGACGAGCTGCGCAAGCGGGGCCCGGCGGTCTGACCGCGCGACGCGGCGGCGCCGCTGACAGTCCGGGTAAGTCGGACATATCCGGAATGTTGCCGGCAGTGCCGCCGCTCGTGCGCCATCACGTGCTACCAGTTGCACGCGGCGTACCCCGATTGATCCTGGAATCCGACTTTTCGCCTGGCGGGGTATAAATCCGATATGTCTGGCGCGCCAGCGCCCGACATATCGTCCCTGCGTGGGCCCGCAACGCGGAACGATAGGCTGGCCAGCCTATGGACACCCGAACCGGACTTCCCGTCGTCGGCATGGTGGGCGGGGGGCAGCTGGCCCGGATGACCCACCAGGCGGCGATCGCCCTCGGCCAGTCGTTGCGCGTGCTCGCCGTCTCGCCCGACGACGGGGCCGCGCTCGTCGCCGCCGACGTGCGGATCGGGCGCCACGACGACATCGACGCGCTGCGCGAGTTCGCCAAGGGGTGCGACGTGGTCACGTTCGACCACGAGCACGTGCCCGGCGACCTGATCCGGCAGCTGGTGAGCGAGGGCTTCACGCTGCTGCCGGGGGCCGACGCGCTGCGGTACGCCCAGAACAAGCGCGTCATGCGGGAGCACCTCGGCGCGCTCGGGTTCCCGATGCCGCGCTGGACCGACCGCGACGTCGAGGCGTTCGGCGACGAGGTCGGGTGGCCGGTGATCGTGAAGACGGCGACCGGCGGCTACGACGGGCGGGGCGTCTTCGTCGCGCAGTCCATGGCCGACGTGCCGCCGGGCGTCGAGGTGATCGCCGAGGAGCTGGTGCCGCTGCGGCGCGAGCTCGCCGCGGTCGTGGCGCGCTCGCCGCTCGGGCAGGTCGCCGCGTACCCCGTCGTCGAGACGGTCCAGGAGGGCGGCATCTGCGTCGAGGTGCTCGCGCCGGCCCCCGGGCTGGACGAGGACCTCGCGATCACCGCGCAGCGGCTGGCCATCGACATCGCGACCGGGCTCGGCGTGGTCGGCGTGCTCGCCGTGGAGCTGTTCGAGACGACCGACGGGCGGCTGCTCATCAACGAGCTCGCGATGCGCCCGCACAACTCGGCCCACTGGACCATCGAGGGCGCCCGCACGTCGCAGTTCGAGCAGCACCTGCGGGCCGTGCTCGACTACCCGATGGGCGACACGCGGCTCACCGCGCCCGCCGTGGTCATGGCCAACGTGCTCGGCGGCGAGGCGGGCGGGATGTCCGTCGACGAGCGGCTGCACCACCTGTTCGCCGAGGAGCCGGGGGCCAAGGTCCACCTGTACGGCAAGCAGGTCCGCCCCGGCCGCAAGATCGGGCACGTGACGGTGCTCGGCGACGACATGGAAGACTGCCGCCGGCGCGCCCGGCGGGCCGCCCGCATTCTCGAAGAGGGGTACCAGCATTGAGCGCGCCAGTGATCGAGGTCGGCGTCATCATGGGCAGCGACTCGGACTGGCCGGTCATGCGGCTGGCCGCCGAGGCCCTCGGCGAGTTCGGGATCGGCTACGAGGTCCGCGTGGTCTCGGCCCACCGCACCCCGCACCTCATGCTCGACTACGCGGGTGAGGCCGTGGCCCGGGGCCTGAAGGTCATCATCGCCGGGGCGGGCGGGGCCGCGCACCTGCCCGGCATGGTCGCGTCGGCCACGCCGCTGCCGGTCATCGGCGTGCCGGTACCGCTGAAGCATCTGGACGGCCTCGACTCACTGATGTCGATCGTGCAGATGCCGGCCGGCATCCCGGTCGCCACCGTGTCGATCGGCGGCGCGCGCAACGCCGGCCTGCTCGCGGTGCGCATCCTCGCCGCCGCCGACCCGGAGCTGCTGGCCCGGGTCCGGGACTTCCAGGAGTCCCTGCGCGCGATGGTCGCCGAGAAGGACGCGGCGCTGTCGGCGTCCCTGATCGAGCCCGCCGCGCAGTAATCCGGAGGCGTGGGAGCGGTCGGGAACCTACCCTCGACGGGCATGGGACGGCTGCTGAACGTGATCGATGTCGAGGCGACGTGCTGGGCGGGCCAGCCGCCCGCCGGGCAGGTCAACGAGATCATCGAGATCGGCGTCTGCGTCGTCGACCTCGACGCGCGGGAGCGGGTCGGGCGGGACCGGATCATGGTGCGGCCCGCGCGGTCGGTCGTCAGTCCATTCTGTACGCAGCTGACCGGCATCACGCCCGCCGAGGCCGCGAACGGGGTCTCGTTCGCCGAGGCCTGTGCGCGGCTGCGCGCCGCGCACCACAGCGACTCGCGGCCGTGGGCGAGCTGGGGCGACTACGACCGCAAGCAGTTCGAGCGGCAGTGCGCCGGGCCGCTGCGGTACCCCTTCGGCTCCAACCACACCAACGCGAAGGCCGTCTTCGCCGAGGCGCACGGCGCCCGGAAGCAGGGCATGGCCGGCGCCCTGGCGACGGCCGGCCTGCCCCTGGAGGGCCGGCACCACAACGGCGCCGACGACGCCTGGAACATCGCCGCGCTCGTGCTGCACCTGCTCGAGCGCGACCAGTGGACCTACGGCGCCTGACCCGCCCGGTCCTCTGCACAAACATTTCGCTCGGTCATCACTTCTGTCTCTGCGCGAGGCCGCAAACGAGTTCACGGCGCAACCGTTTGCCGGTTTCTTTCGTTATCGCAGGTGTTGGTGCGAGCGCGACGAGGGCGGTACGGCATGGCGGCGCAGCAGGGCGACAGGCTCCCCCGGTGGACGGCACGAGCACTCGTCGGCGGCGCCGCGGTGGGCTCCGCGCTCGCCTTCGGGTCGGCGGCCGCCGCGCGGCCCGGGTCCGCGCCCGGCGCCGAGCCGGCCGGCGCGGTGAGCACGGTCGTGGTCGCCGGTGTTGCCTCGGTCACACTCCTGCTGCTGCTCGCCGGGGCGGTTCTGGTCGCGGCGCCGCGCTTGCTGCGACTTGTCCGCGTCTTCAATGCCCGGCGCCAGGTTCGCTGAGCAGGGCCGGAAAAGGTCGGTCGTTTCGAACTTCGATCGGTAACCCCACGCAGCCGGTTCGTAGCGGTACAGTGACCGCGACGCTTGGACGGTGAGGGGGATCGATGTCCGATTACTCGGTGGCCGGCGGGGTCGGTTCGTTCGAGTACCGCCGGCGCGACAGCGCGCGCTTCGACGCCGCGCTCGAGGCCGTCGAGGAGGCGGTCGCCTGCTACGCCCGGCTGCGCAACCGCGCCGTGGTGAGCGGCAATGCCGCCGAGGCGGACCGGCTGCTCGCCGGGCAGGCGGCCTGTCTCACCCAGCAGCAGCAGCTGCGGCCGGACGACACCGCGACCGTCGACCGGATCCTCGCCGAGTACCCGGCCCTGATCGCCTGGCTCCGCGACCGCATCGGCTGAGCTCAGAACCCCGGGCGCACCAGCCCGGTCTCGTACGCGTACACGACCGCCTGCACCCGGTCGCGCAGCGCCGGCTTGGTCAGCACGCACGATCCGGTAGGCCGACAGGTCCACAGTGGACGGCAGCGGCACCGGGTCGCCGCCGATCTGCAGCTGTACCGCGACGCCCGCCTCCCGCACCTGCTCCAGCAGCGCCGGCAGCGCGACGAGGCCCGGTGGCGGCCGCCAGGCGTCGCCCACCGACAGCACGCGGCGCCGACCAAACGGCCCCCTCGCTGCCCGCGAACCGGCTGGAGCTCAGCGACAGCAGCAGCATCGCGCCCAGCACGGCGAGGGACACCGCCCAGCCGTAGCGGGTGGCCACCGTGTAGAGCAGGACCGGCACCCCGAGGTCGACGAGCAGGAGGGGCAGGAGCAGCCCCAGGTGTACCGACGCCGCGAAGGTGCCCACCGTGAGCATCGACAGCGGCCAGCGGGTCCGCAGCGCGACCGCGGCCGCGAGCAGACCGCCGGCCGCCCACCACAGCGCGAGCCGGTCGCCGCCGGCGTCGCCGGCCGGGTTGGCCACGACGCCGGACAGCAGCACGGCGACCGCCGGCGCCGCGTCCCGCACCGCCGGATGACGGCGGCCCAGGTCGCGGATACGCCCCCCGAAGACGTCGGCCATGGTCCCGTGAGCCTACGGGCCGGCCGCCAACCGACACATCCATCGCAAGACATATATCGCGTACCTCTGAAGGCTGACGCGCGTAGCGCCGCTCACCCCGCAGGGTGAGCCCATGCATACCTCCAAACGCTGGATCGCGTCCGCGGCCCTGCTCGGTGGCGTGGGCGCGCTGCTCGCCGCGTCGCCCGCGGCCGCCGGGCGCGCCGGGCCGGCCGTCGACTGGAAGCCGTGCCCCACCTACTCCGACGCGGCGCTGCGTGCGCTCGCCCCGCCGGACCGTCTCGAGCAGTACAAGGCCCTCCTGGGACGGATGCAGTGCGGCACCGTCACCGTCCCGCTGGACTACCGCAACCCGCGCGGCCGGCAGATCACCGTCGCGCTGACCCGCCTGCCGGCGACCGACAGGACCCACCGGCTCGGCAGCCTGGCGCTGAACCCGGGCGGCCCGGGCGGCAGCGGGTACCTGATGCCGCCGCGCGTCATGATCACCAATGACACCGACGCCCAGCTCAACGAGCGCTACGACCTGATCGGCTTCGACCCGCGGGGGGTCGGTTACAGCACGAAGGTCAACTGCGCACCGCCCACCGGCGCGCCCGAGCCGCCGCCCGGCGCGCTGTCCAAGGAAACAGCGCGGCAGCTGTACGTCACCGAGGCCGCCTTCAACCAGACGTGCGGCGGCAGCGACCCGGCGTTCCTGAGCCAGTTGACGACGGCCAACGTGGCCCGCGACCTCGACGTGATGCGCGCGGCGCTGGGCGAGCGGAAGCTGAACTTCCTCGGGGTCTCCTGGGGCACGTGGCTGGGTGTGGTGTACCGGACCATCTTCCCCCACAGCGTGGACCGCATGCTGCTGGACAGCGTCGCCATCCCGCGTTTCACCATCCCCGCGTTCGAGGACGGCCGGGCGGCCGCGGCCGAGCGCAACGCCGGCCGCTTCGTGGCCTGGGTCGCCGAGCGCGACGCGACGTACCACCTGGGGTCCACGGCCGCGCAGGTCCGCGCGACGATCATCGCGATGCGCGAGGACTTCGACGCCCACCCGCGGCAGTTCACCGACGTGCCGATGACCCTGGACGGCTCGCTCATCGCGCTCGCCGCGGCCCAGGAGCACCCGGGCTGGGACGTGGCCGCGACCGTACTGGCCGAGCTGCGCACCGCGACCGGCCCGGCCGCGCCGCCGACGGTCAAGGAGGTGCTCGGTGACGACGGAGGCCCCGGCGAGCCGCCGCCGGCCGACCTGCCCGAGCAGGCCAACCGGACGATGAACCAGGCCGCGTTCTGCAACGAGGACACCGCGCGGCTCGGGTTCGAGGCGGACTGGGCGGCGTACCAGCGCCGGCTCGCCGACAACCCGCTGACCGGGCGCGTCAACGGCTTCTCCGCGGGCTGCGCGGGCTGGCCCCTGCCGGCCCAGCCGGTGCGCATCACCCCCGGCGGCGGCCGGCTCGTGCTCGTCGGGCACCGCTGGGAGACCCCGTCGCCGTACGAGTGGACGTGGCAGACCCACGCCATGGTGGGCGGCCAGGTGTACACAGTGGAGGATGACATCCACGGCTCGGTGCTCCTGGTGCCCGAGTGCGCCGCGGACGCGGTGCTCTTCTTCGACACCGGCCGCATCGACGCGGGCTGCCCGGGCCTGGGTGACCCGCCGCCGCGGGCGCTGAGCGCCACCGGCGGCGCTGCGCTCCGGGGTTGGTCGGCCCAGGTGATGTGATCTGATGGGCGGGCGGGCCGGCCGGATCGTACGGTGGAGTGCGTGACACTTCCCGAACCCTTGCAGCGCCTGCTCGCCCAGCCCAACCCGGCCGTCATCGCCACCGTGCGCCAGGACGGCCAGCCCGTCACGGTGGCGACGTGGTACCTCTTCGAGGAGGGCCGCATCATCGTCAACATGGACGCGGGCCGCAAACGCCTCGCGTACCTGCGCGACGAGCCGCGCGTGAGCCTGACGGTGCTGGACAAGGAGAACTGGTACACCCACGTATCGGTGACCGGCACCGTGACCGACCTCACCGACGACCCGGACCTGGCGGACATCGACCGCATCGCCACCGCGTACACGGGCAAGCCCTACCCGAACCGAGAGCGCCCGCGCGTTACCGCGGTGATCGACATCACGTCGTGGCACGCCTGGCCGCCGAACGCCCTCGACGACTGAGCACTGCGAGCCCAACTCGCCATCCTGGTCCACGACGCGACCCTGACGTAGGACCGGAGCGCCCGGACGCCCGAGCCGCTTTTGTGAATTAAATCGGTACGGTAACCGCGTTAATTTGCGCATCGACCTTTTCAGTGGTTTTCGGGTATCCGTGGAAGGTCGGGCCATCGACCCCGGCGTGTGGTCCCAGCGCAAGCCCGCGGCCCTGGTCAAGCTGCTCGCGCTGGCGCCGGGGCACCGATTGCGGCGGGAGCAGGTGACGGCGGCGCTGTGGCCGGAGTTCGAGCCGGCGGCGGCCGCGGCCAATTTGCGCAAGACGCTCCATTCCGCCCGGCGAATTCTTCATTCCGCGGAAGGTGCGGAATTCATCGTTTCGTCGGGGGATCTGCTGTTCCTGCCGCCCGGCGGCCTTTCGGTCGATGTCGGCGATTACTGGTCCCTGGTCGCCGAGGCCCGCGGGAGCAGGAACGTCGATGCGTATGCCGCCGCGATCGCCGTCTACCGGTACGGACTGCTGCCCGAGGACCTGTACGAGGAGTGGGCGGCCGCCCCGCGCGAGGAGCTCAACGTCGACTTCCTCGCCCTGGTCGGGGAGTACGCCGGGCTGCTCGAGGCCGGTGGCAACCTGATCGAGGCGGCCCGCGCCGTGCAGCGGCTGGTGGCCGCGGACCAGCTCGGTGGCTACATGGCGAAGGTCAAGCCGGAGTTCGACAAGCGCGGCGTCAAGCTGATGGCGCTCTCGGTGGACCCGGTCGACCGGCACGCCCAGTGGGCCGCCGACATCGAGGAGACGCAGGGCGCGGCCCCCAACTACCCGATGATCGGGGACGCGGACTTCGTCGTCTCCAAGGCGTACGGGATGCTCGGCGCCGACGTCAGCGGTGACGCGGCCGACCGGACCGCCGCCCAGAACCAGACCGTCCGCGGCGTCTTCGTGATCGGCCCGGACAAGAAGATCAAACTGATCCTGCTGTACCCGATGACCACCGGGCGCAACTTCGACGAGATCCTGCGGGTCATCGACTCGCTGCAGCTGACCGCGCGGCACGCGGTCGCCACGCCGGTGAACTGGCGGCAGGGCGAGGACGTGGTGATCGCCGGCTCGGTCAGCAACGACCGGGCGCGCGAGGTCTTCGGCAGCTGGAAAGAGCCGAAGCCGTACATCCGCATCGTCGCGCAGCCGGCCTGATCATCATGCGCGTCCTGGTGCTGGGTGCGGGCTTCGGCGGGCTGGAGTTGACCACCCGGCTGTCCGAGGCCCTGGGTGACGAGGCGGAGATCACCCTGATCGACAAGGCCGACGGGTTCGTCTTCGGCTTCTCCAAGCTCGACGTCATGTTCGGCCGCACCACCGCGGCAGCGGTACGGCACTCGTACGCGGGCCTGGTCAAGCCGGGTGTGCGCTTCGTGCGGACCACGATCCGGTCGATCGACCCGGCGGGGCGGCGGGTCGAGACCGACGAGGGTCCGTACGAGGCGGACGTCCTGGTCATCGCACTCGGCGCCGACCTGGACCCGGGCGCGACCCCGGGCCTGGTCGAGGCCGGTCACGAGTTCTACACGGTGGACGGCGCGTTCGCGGTCCGCGACGTGCTCGACCGGTTCGCCGGCGGCCGGGTGATCGTCGGGGTCACGTCGACACCGTTCAAGTGCCCGCCGGCCCCGAGCGAGACCGCGCTCATGCTGCACGACCTCCTGCTCGCCCGGGGGCTGCGGGACCGTTCCCGGATCGAGCTGGTCATGCCGCTGGGCGCGCCGATCCCGCCGTCGCCGGCCGCCTCCCAGGCGCTGCTCAAGGCATTCGCCGAGCGGGGCATCGGCTGGCACCCGGACCGGCTCGTGCGCGGGCTCGACCCGAAGCGGAACGTGGCGATGCTCGCCAACGGCGACGAGATGCCGTTCGACCTGTTCCTCGGGGTGCCCGTGCACCGGGCGCCGCAGGTGGTGCGGGACTCGGGGATGTGCGTCGACGGCTGGATCCCGGTGGACTCGCTGACGCTGCGCACGCAGTACCCGGGTGTCTACGCGGTCGGCGACGTGACGAGTGTCGGCACGCCCAAGGCGGGGGTCTTCGCCGAGGGGCAGGCGGCGGTCGTCGCCGCCCAGATCATCGCGGCGCACCGGGGCGAGGGCGACGCGGCGACCTACGACGGCACCGGCATCTGCTTCGTCGAGTTCGGCCATGAGCGCATCGGCCGCGTCCAGGTGACCTTCCGCCGGGGCGAGACCCCGTTCGGCACCTTCGACGACGCGTCGGACGTTTATCGGGCGGACAAGACGGAGTTCGGGTCGAGCCGGGTACGGCGGTGGTTCGGCCGCACCTGGCACTGAACCGCCGCGCGGGGCTCGGGTGGACCCGAGCCCCGCGTTCGGGCGAACGCCGCCGACGCGGTCGCGCCTATGCGCCCGAGGTGCCCGAGATGGCCTTGAGCGCCGTGTCGAGTGCCTGGTCGGCCGGGACGGAGATATCGGGGACCACTCCCACGCCTTCCCAGTTGGTGCCGGTGACGCTGTTGATGGTCCGGGCGGTCGGCACGGTCACGAGGATGTGTTCGGTGACCGGGTGGCGGTCCGTCGGATGGGCGCCGCCACGGGTCGTCTCACCGACGACGACGGCCCGGCCGTGCGCCTGCAGGGTGTACGCCACGTCCTCGCCCCCGGAGAACGTGACCGCGCTGGTGAGCGCATAGACCGGGCGGTCCGCATAGCGCGGCGCGGGAAGGTACGCGCTCGTCCAGAACTGGCGGGTGGCGCCGGTGGACCGCTCGTAGAAGTCGTTGAGGTGCACCTGGTCGTCGCGGAAGAAGTAGCTGCACCACATCGCGGCCCCCTCCGGGGCCCCGCCGGCGCAGGCGCGCAGGTCCAGGATGAGCGCGGAGCTGTGGGCGACCAGCTGCATGGCCGCGCCGATCGCGCCGGCCCCTTGGTCGGCGTACGCGATGCGCCGCAGGTCGATGAGCCCGACGTTCCCGTCCAGCTGCTCGACCCGGCGGACCCCCTGGTTCTCCGCCCTGAGCAGCGCGAGGAACGCGGCCCGCCCGCCGTCCTCGTCCGCTGGGTCCAGCGACTGCGGCTCGTCCGTCCACAGCAGCCGCAGGTGCTTGTCCGGGCACGCCTCCTGAAGGTGCGCGGTCACCGTCGCGCAGAGCGCCGGCCCGTCCAGGTCGTCGTACTCGCCGGCCGCGAGACGGCGCCGGATCGCGGCGTCGATGTCCGCGACCTTCGCCGGGAAGACGTACCCTGCCTCGATCCGATCCAGGGCCTGTCCGATGATCTGTTCGTTTGTGAGCACGGCGGGCCATGATAGACCGCGGCCGAACAGCGGTCCTCAGCCCTGCAGGAGCTGCCGGGCCATCACGATCCGCTGGACCTGGTTCGTGCCCTCGTAGATCTGGGTGATCTTCGCGTCGCGCATCATGCGCTCCAGCGGGAAGTCCTTCGTGTAGCCGTAGCCGCCCAGGAGCTGGACCGCGTCCGTTGTGATGGACATCGCCGCGTCCGAGGCGAAGCACTTCGCCGCCGCGCCGAAGTAGGTCAGGTCGGCGTCGCCGCGCTCCGACTTCGCGGCCGCCGCGTAGGTGAGCTGGCGCGCCGCCTCCAGCTTCATGCCCATGTCGGCCAGCATGAACTGGATGCCCTGGAAGTCGGCGATCGCCTTGCCGAACTGCTTGCGCTCCTGTACGTAACCCAGCGCGAAGTCGAGCGCACCCTGCGCGATGCCCAGGGCCTGCGCCGCGATCGTGACGCGCGTGTGGTCGAGCGTGCGCATGGCCGTGCCGAAGCCGGTGCCCGGGTCGCCGATGATGCGGTCGGCCGGGATGCGGACGTTGTCGAGGTACACCTCGCGCGTCGGGCTGCCCTTGATGCCGAGCTTCTTCTCGGGTGCGCCGAAGCTCACACCCGGGTCGGACTTTTCGACCACGAACGCCGAGATGCCCCGCGAGCGCGCGGTCGGATCCGTGACAGCGAAGACGGTGTAGTACTCGCTCACCCCGGCGTTGGTGATCCAGCGCTTGACCCCGTTGAGCACCCACGTGTCGCCGTCGAGCTCGGCGCGGGTCTTCATGCCCGCCGCGTCGCTGCCCGCCTCGGGCTCGGACAGGCAGTACGAGAACATCGCGTCGCCGCGGGCGACCGGGGACAGGTAGCGCTCCTTGAGCTCGTGGGAGCCGGCCAGGAGGAGAGGCATGGTGCCGAGCTTGTTCACGGCGGGGATGAGCGAGGATGAGGCGCAGGCGCGGGCGACCTCCTCGATCACGATCGCGGTGGCGAGCGCGTCCGCGCCGGCGCCGCCGTACTCCTCCGGGATGTGCGGAGCGTGGAAGTCGGCGGCACGCAGCGCATCGTACGAAGCCTGGGGGAACTCGCTCGTTTCGTCCGCAGTCGCCGCGTTCGGTGCGACCTTTCCGTCACACACTGCGCGCACCGCCTCGCGCACAGCGATGTGCTCCTCGGGCAGCGAATAGGCCTCGAACACGGTAAACCCCCTCGTCACAGCGCTGCTGAACCTCCGTTCAGCGGCCCGCCGTTGTGAGCATACCGACGAGTAACGAAACGGCCGAAGGCACGGTTGCCGCCAAGGGTCTATCCTCGCCGTGGCGACGTCGGCCCGATCCCATAAGGCGAGGGTCGGCCGAGCGGACCTCGATCGAGCGGAGACTAAGGCGTGACCATCGCGTACCCCAGCACCCCACCCGTCGTAGCCGCGCCCTCTGGATCGGCGCGGCCCCGGCTGACCTTCCTGGGCACCGGATACCTCGGCGCGACCTACGCGATCTGCTTCGCGGAACTCGGCTATGAGGTGATCGGCTTCGATATCGACGAGGCCAAGATCGCCAAGCTGGCGGGCGGGGACGTGCCGTTCCACGAGCCCGGCCTGGACGAGCTGCTCCGCAAGAACCTGTCGGCCGGCCGGCTGCGGTTCTCGACGTCCTACGAGGAGGTCGCCGAGTTCGGCGACATCCACTTCATCTGCGTCGGCACCCCCCAGCGCGCCGACGGCATGGCCGCCGACCTCTCCCACGTGGAGAGCGCGGTGTCCAACCTGGTCCCGCACCTGACCCGCAAGGCGCTCATCGTCGGCAAGTCGACCGTCCCGGTCGGCACCGCCGAGTGGATCGAGCAGCTCGTGGCCCGCAACTCCACCGTCGACCTCGGTGTCGAGGTTGCCTGGAGCCCCGAGTTCCTGCAGGAGGGCGTGGCCGTCGAGGACGTGCTGCGGCCCAACCGCGTCATCTTCGGCGTCAAGTCCGAGTGGGCGACCGGCATGCTCTACTCGGCCCACAAGGGCGTGTTCGACCTGGCCGTCACCGAGGACCGCGAGGTCCCGGTCGTCGTCACCGACTTCGCCACCGCGGAGCTGGTGAAGGTCGCGGCCAACGCGTTCCTGGCCACCAAGATCTCCTTCATCAACGCGATGGCCGAGGTCTGCGAGGCGGCCGGCGCCGACGTGACCCAGCTGGCCCGCTCCATCGGCTACGACGCCCGCATCGGCAACAAGTTCCTGCGCGCCGGCGTCGGCTTCGGCGGCGGCTGCCTGCCCAAGGACATCCGCGCGTTCCAGGCCCGCGCCCAGGAGCTCGGCGTCGGCGAGGCGCTGCGCTTCCTGCACGAGGTCGACCTGATCAACCAGCGCCGCCGGCAGAAGATCGTCCAGCTCTCCGCCCAGCTGCTCGGCCGCGGCTACGGCCCGGCGGGCCCCGACCTGGCCGGCACCAAGATCACGGTGCTGGGCGCGACCTTCAAGCCCAACTCCGACGACGTGCGCGACTCGCCGGCCCTCTCGGTCGTGCGCAAGCTCGCCCGCTCCGGCGCCGAGGTCACCGTCTACGACCCGGAGGGCATGGAGCAGGCCCGGGCCGAGGTCGCCGACGTCGCCTACGCCAAGACGCTCAACGACGCCGTCACCGGGTCCGACCTCGTGTGCGTGCTCACGGAGTGGGAGGAGTTCCGCAACACCGACCCGAACTCGCTCTCCCCGCTGGTCTCGGCGAAGCGCGTGATCGACGGCCGGAACTGCCTCGACCAGGCGGTCTGGGTCGCCGCCGGCTGGGAGTACCGCGGCATGGGGCGTCCGGTCGTTTCATAGAGAACCTCCCGAACGGGCACTTCGCTTTCGTAGCCCGTCGAAACAAGGCATTCTTCCCAGTAGGGCGTGAACGGCCGGGGCACCGCAGCGCGGGGTCCCGGCCGAGAGCACCGGGGGAGGAGTGGCGTGGAGACGTACCCGTGCCCAGCGTGTGGTGGGCCGGCCAGCGAGGCCACCGGCTGCCGTTCGTGCGGCCGGCCGCACGATCCGGACGCGGCGGCGCTCGCCCTGTTCCAGCGGACCGTCGCGGCGCTGGAACAGAAGAAGCGCGACCTGACCGAGAACCACCAGATGCTGCGCAAGCAGCTCGCGCACACCTCCGCGCAGCGCGACAGCCTCCGGCGCAAGGTCCGGGCGACGGTCGACGCCGAGCGCGCCGCCCAGGCCGCGAAGGCCAAGCGCCCGCTGCTGGGCCGCCAGCGTGAGGCCGCCCCGCCGGCCGTGACCCAGGCCGCGGCGCCGGTGAGCCCGCCCCCGGAGCCGGTCACCGCCGCCACGACGGCCACCACCACGACGACGAGCGCGACGACCACCACCACCGCCCTGCCGCCGGTACCGCCGAGCCAGCAGCGCTTCTCCCCGCGCGCGCCGCACGCGGTCGAGAGCGGCCACGTGCCCGCCACGAGCCGCATCGCCCCGCTCGACGTGCCCCCGCCGCGCCGGCCCCGCGCCGGCGAGCGCAGCCTCCCGGCCGGCGACCAGCCCGAGGCGACCGAGAGCAGCATGCAGGCGTCGGTCCTGGCGCTGGGCGGCCTGTTGCTGGCCGGTGCCGCGATCGTGCTCACCCTCGACGCGTTCGGCAGCATCGGCACCGTCGGCCGGGTGCTGTCCCTGGCCGCCATCACCGCGATCGCCCTGGCCCTGCCGCTCGTGCTGGTCAAGCGCGGGCTGAGCGCGACCGCCGAGACCGTCGCCTCGGTCGCCCTGCTGCTCGTGCTCCTCGACGGCTACGTGGTGCGCTCGGAGCACCTGCTGGGCGCGGACCGGCCCCGGTTCAGCACCTATCTGGGCCTTGTCTGCCTGGTCACGGCCGGGGTCGCGGCCGTGTACAGCATGCAGAGCCACCTGATCGCGTCCCGCTACGCGACGCTGCTGGCCCTGCAGCCGGTACTGCCGCTGCTGTTCTACGACGCGATCCACGGCCCGACCGGGTGGGCGATCGCGCTGTCCGGCGTGGCGCTGATCGACCTAGCCTTCGCCGTCGCGCTCAAGCAGTCGATCCAGCGGCGCGTCGACGCCCACCACGAGGACGCCGCCGCCGAGGACGAGCTCGCGCACACCGGCCGCACCAACCGCATCGCCGACGGGCTGATGCGCGACATGGCCTGGATCCTCTTCGCCGTCGCCACCGGGGTCGCGCTGCTGGCCGCCGCGGTCGGGCTGGCCGTCACCGACGAGCGCGTGCCGACGCTGCAGGCCGCCGCGGCCATGCTCGTGGCCGCCGCGCTCGGCGTCGGCGGCGCGCTGAGCTGGCGCCGCGGGGTGCTGCCCGACATCGCCGCGGGCGTGGCCACCGGCGCCGTCATCGTCGCCATAGCGCGGGTCGGGGCGGTCTGGCTGCCCGGCTCGACCCCGCTGTTCCTCGCCCTCGCGGTGACCGTCGCGGCCGCCGGGGTACCGCTGCTGCCCGCCGACGCGCGCCGCGGCCCCCGCTACGCCGTGTCCGTGTCGGCCGCCGGCGCGGCGCTGCTGGTGCTGGTGCGGGCCTTCCCCGGCATCGCCGCGCCGCTGCGGGCCGCGTGGCCGGTCTGGGACGCGGACCTGAGCACGTACGAGAGCCGCATCCACGCCGCCGTCGGACCGGACGGCTGGCAGTACGTCATCGCGATCCTGCTGCTCACCGGCGCCTGCATCCTCATGCTCAGCGGCCGCAGCGAGCCGGTGGGCGTCCCGCTGCGCGACGGCATCGGCCCGGAGGTGGCCCCGGACGAGCTGCGGATCGACATCGCCGTCGTCGGCGCGGCCCTGACCCTGCTCGTCGCGCCCGCCGCGCTCGGCCTGAGCTGGCTGGCGATCCCGGCCCTGGCGGTCAGCGCGGCGATCGTGGCCGGCGCCCTGGCGCTGCGCGTCCGCGCCCCGCACACCGCCTGGGTCTGCCTCGGCGCCGCGCTCGGGCTCGGCCTCTACGCGGCCGCGGCCGCCCTGGTGCGCCCGGGCGCGACCGCGCTCACGCTGACCGCGATCACCGTCGCCGGGGCCGCGATCGCCTGGCTGCCGCGCCCGCACCACACCGACGGCGACCGGCTCGCGGTCACCCAGCGGGTCGCCGACGCCGCGGCCGGCGGCGCGCTCTTCGCCCTGCCCGGCGCGGCCGCGGCCGCCGCCGCGATCGTCTTCGGCGACCTGCCCGGCGGCGCGACCGTCGTGCTGGTGCTGAGCTTCCTCGCGCTCGCGGTCAGCCTCGCGGTGGCCGCGCTGACCCAGGTCGCCCGCGGCGGCGAGCCCAGCGTGCCGCTGCTGGCCGGGGCCACCGCCGCCGCGCTCGCGGTCGGCCTCGCCACCGTCATCGCCGAGGGCGCCACCACCATCGACCTCGTCATCGGCCTGCTCATGGTGATCGCCGCGGTGACGCTGTGGGCGGCGCCGCGGATGGACGACCGGCAGACCTTCGGCGTCGAGTTCACCGGCTCCGACGCCGCCGCCGCGGCCGTCACCATCGCCGCGATCGGCGCCGTGGCCCGGGCCGTGTCGCTGGCCGCCTCCGGCATCGAGGTGGTCACCCTCGCCCTGCTCGTGTTCCTCGTCGCGGTCGCGGCCCGCTCGTCGCTGCCGGAGGAGTGGCGGCGCGGCCCGGTCGCGGGCGCCGCCATGGTCGGCTTCGGCACGGGGCTGTACGCGGGCGCCCTGTCCGTGATCGGCGCCGTCGGCGTGATCCGGGCCGCCGACCCGATGTGGCACGCCCCGCTGGACGCCCGGTGGGCCCAGAGCGCGCACGGGCTCGCCGAGTTCGGCTGGCAGATCCCGGTCGCCCTGCTGCTGCTGGCCGGGGCGGCCGCGATCGCGCTGCCGCAGCCGTACGGCGACGACATCGCCTCGGCCGCTTTGGTGCTCGCCACCCTCGGCGCCCCGGTCGGGCTGGGCCTGGGCTGGCAGGCGCCGATGGTGATCGGCTGGGCCGCGGCCACCGGCGTCGCCGCGTGGGCGTCCTTCGCCCGCAGCTGGCGCGGCGTCTACACGCGCCTCGGCGCGGCCCTCGTGGCCGGGCTCTTCGCGGCCGGCGGGAGCCTCGTGCGCCCCGGCGCCACCGCCGGAACCCTCGCCGCGCTCGGCGTCAGCGGCGCGCTCATCGCCGGCCTGGCCCGCACCGTGGCCCTGCGGCGCGAGGCCTCCGACCGCCCGGCCGACCAGGACGTCGACGACGAGGACGTCGACGGCGGCCCGCTGACCGTCGTCGGCGGGGCCGGGGTGGCCGGCGCGCTGTTCGCGTTCACCGGAGCGGCCGCGGCGATGGTCGGCAGCCTGCATCCGGACCGGCCCAGCACGATCCTCATCGCGGCGCTCGCGACCGCCGCCGTGGGCCTGGCCGCCGCCGCGGCCTCGGCCCAGCAGGCGCCCGGCTACATGCCGTACGTCAGCACCGGCGTCGCGGTCTCCGCGACCACGATCGCGCTGGTGGCGCTCGTGGTCCAGCGCGACGGCGCGGTCGTCTACGCCGCGGCCGCCGCCCTGCTCGGGGTGCTGGCCGAGCTGCTGCGGGCCAACTGGTACCGCCCAACGGAGCCCGAGTACGGGCGCTTCCGGCCGGACCGCGGCGGCCGCCCGGTGCGCTGGGACCCGTCGCGGCAACAGCAGCGGATCCCGCGCAACTTCGCGCTCGGCGTCGCCGCGGCCGCCGGCATCCCGGCCGCGATCGTCGTGGTGTTCCTCGCGCCCGCGCTGTTCGCCGCGCTCGCCGGGCCGTACCGCTGGGTCCAGCACCCCTGGACCGGCACCCCGCAGAGCGCCGTGGACCTGGGGTCGCTGGCGCAGTACGCCGGCAACAGCACCCACGTGCTGGGCGCCTTCCTGCTCACCGTCGCGGCCGCCCTGATGGCGGTGGGGCTGAGCGGCGACGCGCAGGCGGTGGCCAACCGGGCGGTCGCCATCGTGGTGCCCGGCGCGGCCCTGACCCTGCTCATCGCCCCGGCCGCGCTCGACGCGCCGTGGCCGGTGCAGCCGACCCTGGCCCTGCTGGTGGCCACGATCGCGGGGCTCGGCCTGGCCCTCACCGTGCCGCCGTCGCCCGAGAGCCCCGACGCCCGGCTCATGATCGGCGCGCGCCGGCTGGTGTTCGTCATCGCGGTGCTGGCCGCGGGGGCGGGCGGGGCCGGCAGCCTGGCCACCCGCAGCCAGACGCTGACCTGGCTGGCCGGCTCGGTCGTGGTCGGCGCGATCGGCGGCATCTGGGGCAAGACCCCGAACGGCCGGATCCTCGGCTGGCACGTGGCCGCCTCGACCGCCGAGGGCTTCGCCATCGCCGCCGGGCTCGCGGCCGGCCTGGGCCTGAAGCAGTGCGCGTTCCCGCTGCTCATCGTGGCGACCGTGCTGCTGGTGCTCGGCGCCGCCCTGCCCCGCCTGCGGCCGAGCGACAGCATCAACCGCGAGGCGATGACGGTCGAGGCGGCCGGGTACGCCGGCGCCGGCATCGCGGTGCTGCTCACCCTCGGCTCCCCGGCGCACACCGCGGCCGCCCTGACCGCCGTCGGGGCGATCCTCGGCCTGTCGGCGGCGCGCAAGGGCCGCAGCGGGCGCCAGCGCACGATCCTCATCATCGCCGCGTCGATCGCCGAGCTGCTGGCGATCTGGCTGCTGCTCATCACCGTGCGGGTCGCGGTCCCGGAGGCGTACACGCTGCCGTTCGCCGCCCTCGCCCTCATCACCGGCCTGATCGAGATCCGCAACCGGCCGGAGCTGGGCAGCTGGCTCGCCTACGGCCCGGCGCTCGTGGCCGGGTTCGGCCCCAGCCTGGCGATCGCCGTGGCCCAGCCCGACTCGCCGGAGCTGCGCCGGGTGCTGCTCATCCTGGCCGGCGTCATCTGCGTGGCGATCGGCGCGGCCCGCCAGCAGAAGGCCCCGGTCGCGGTCGGGGCCGCGGCGACGGTGATCGCGACGGTGAACGAGCTGTTCCGCATCGGCCTGCCGTTCTGGATGATGCTGCTGCTGTTCACCGGCACCGGCGTGCTGCTGATCAGCCTCGGCGCAACCTACGAGCAGCGCCAGCGCCTCGACCGCCTGCGCGGCGCCTACCGCGGGATGCGTTGAACGACCTCGAGCGTCCGGGAGCCCTCGGCGGCGGTGTAGACGACGAGCAGCTGGTCCTCGTCGCCGGGCCAGCGCAGCGTCTCGTACGAGAACGCGAGCGACCCGAGCGACGGGTGCTCGATCAGTTTGTCGCCGTGCGTCTTCTCGCGCACGTCGTGGCGGGCCCACAGCGCGGCGAACCCGGGGCCGGCCGCGGAGACCTCGGCCACGAGCTCGGCCAGGAGCGGGTCGCCGGGGTGCCGCCCGGCGTCCAGGCGCAGGTAGGCGACCGCCTCGCCGGCCACGGTGGCCCAGTCGGCGTAGAAGTCGCGGGCGGCCGGGTCGCAGAAGGTGTGCCGGACCACGTTGAACCCGGGCGCGAAGCCGCCGATCGCCCCCGCGAGGGCGTTCCAGGCGAGCACGTCCATCCGCCGCCCGAGGATGAACGCGGGCGTGTCCGCCATCATCGCGAGCATTCGCAACGCGCCGTCACGCACCGTTTGTTCAGACGCGGCGGCGGTACCCGTTGTGCCTCGCACCAGCGCCGACAGGTGCTCGCGCTCGGTGCCGTCCAGCCGCAGCGCCCTTCCGATGGCATCCAGCACCGCATCGGAGACGTTGGGGGTGCGCCCCTGCTCGAGGCGGACGTAGTAGTCGACGCTCACCCCGGCCAGCTGCGCCAGCTCCTCCCGCCGCAGCCCCGGCACCCGGCGCCGCCCGTACTGCGCCAGCCCCGCGTCCTCGGGCCGGATGCGGGCCCGTCGCGACCTGAGGAACTCCCCGATCTGCTCCATGCCCCGATCCTGGTCCTGTCAGACCTGGGGTACAACCGCACCCTGGGCCGGACCGGCCGCGGGCCCGAGCCTGAACCCATGAGCGAATACGCGAACCTGAAGGACCGCACCGCCCTCGTCACCGGCGCCGCCAGCGGGATGGGCGCGGCCACCGCCGAGCTCCTGGCCGCCGCGGGCGCCCGGGTGGCCCTGCTGGCCCGCCGCCGGGACCGGCTCGAACAGCTGGCCGCGGCGACCGGCGGCCTGCCCGTGGTGGCCGACATCACCGATCCGGGCGCGGTCGCGGCCGCCGTGCGGACCGTGCACGAGGCCGTCGGCCCGGTCGACCTGGTGGTCAACGCGGCCGGCGTGATGCTGCCGAACCCGCTCGACGCCGGCCGCGAGGACGAGTGGGTGCGGATGATCGACACGAACCTGACCGGGGCGCTGCGCATCATCCGCGGCTTCGGGCCCGACCTCGTCGCCGCGGCGGCGGCGGGGCGCCCGGCCGACCTGGTGAACGTCTCCTCGATCGGCGCGCACGTGACGTTCCCGGCCTACGCCGTCTACGGCGCGACGAAGGCCGCGCTCACGCACCTGTCGGCGACGCTGCGCACGGAGCTCGGGCCGCGGGACGTGCGGGTCACGAACATCGAGCCGGGCCTGACCGACACCGAGCTGGGCGGGCACATCGACAACCCCGAGCTGTCCGGGCAGCTCGCCGGCATGTTCGGCGCGATCGGCCCGCTCGCCGCCGCCGACGTGGCCGACCTGATCGCCTATGCGGTCAGCCGGCCGCGGCACGTCAACCTGCGTCAGCTGGTCGTGCTGCCGACGCGTCAGGCGTAGCGGGGTCCCGCTCCAGCTGATCGAGCACCCAGCGGGCCCAGTCGCGCTGCAGCGCGTAGTACCGCCGCCCGAACTCGGCGGCGAAGCGCGCGTAGCCGTGCGGCTGGCCCGGGGGCGTGAACTCCTCGATGGTCTTGATCGCCTGGTCCAGCTCGCCGACCGCCTCGTCGCTCTGCCCGGCCATCTGGTCCACGAGCACGCGCACGTCGGGCAGGTCGAGCGAGGACAGCATGAACAGGCGCAGCACGAACTCGTTGCGGGCCGGGGCCTCGCCGAGCGGGCTGAACATCCACCGGCGCAGCTCCCCGCGGCCGGCGTCGGTCACGCCGTACACCTTGCTGCCCCGCGAACCCTCGTCCACGACCTCGACGAGCCCGTCGGCCGTCATGCGCTTGAGCTCCGGGTAGATCTGGCTGTGGCCGGCGTTCCACGCGTGGCCCGCGAGCGTCTCCTCGAAGCGCTTCGTCAGGTCGTACCCGTTCTGCGGGGTGTCGGCGAGCAGCCCCAGCAGGGCGTGGCGGAGGGACATGCGACAAGCCTAACCTGTCGTACTCGACATGTCGAACACGACATGACGGTATTGACATGTCAGATGTGACATGTAAAAGTTTGCATATGGATGACGACGAGCACGGGTACACCAGCCCGGTGCCGGACGAGATCGAGGCCCGTGACCTCCCGGTCGAGGGGGCCCTCCCGCCGGAGCTCACCGGGCGGTACTTCCGCAACGGCCCGAACCCGCGCCCGGGCGACTTCGCGCCGCACTGGTTCCTCGGCCGGGGCATGCTGCACGGCGTCCGGCTGCGCGACGGGCACGCCGAGTGGTACCGCAACCGCTGGGTCGACGCCGAGGGCGAGCCGAACACGTCGGTGCTGCACCACGCCGGCCGTCTCTTCGCGCTCGTCGAGGCGGCGCTGCCGGTCGAGATCGACCGCGAGCTCGGCGTGCTCGGCCCCTGCGACTTCGGCGGCCGGCTCACCACCGCGATGACGGCGCACCCCAAGGAGGATCCGGCCAGTGGTGATCTTCACTTCTTCGGCTACAGTGCGCTGCCGCCGTACCTGACCTACCACCGGCTCGACGCCGACGGCCGGCTGGTGGAGAGCCGCGAGATCGAGGTGCCGGGGCCGACGATGATGCACGACTTCGCCGTGACCGAGCACCACATCGTCTGGCTCGACCTGCCGATGGTCTTCGACGCCGACCTGCTCGGCAAGACCATGCCGTACCGCTGGAGCGACGACTACGGCGCGCGGATCGGCGTGATGTCCAAGTCCGGCGACTCCGTCGAGGGTCACCCCAACGGGAAGGGTGCGGTGCGGTGGTTCGACGTGGAGCCCTGCTACGTCTTCCACGTCGGCAACGCCCGCGAGGACGCGGCCGGGCGGGTCGTGCTTGACGCGGTCCGGCACGCTGGGGACCACCGCCGGCTGCACCGCTGGACGTTCGACCCGGCGTCCGGCCGCGTCCGCGAGGAGGGGCGCGACGACCGGCAGATCGAGTTCCCCACGATCGCCGACACGCTGACGGGGCGGCCCAACCGGTACCTGTACGCCGTCGAGGCCGACACGGTGCTGAAGTACGACGAGGTCTCCGGCACGGTCGACACCTGCTCCCTCGGCGCCGGCTGGCACGTCGGCGAGGCGGTGTTCGTGTCCACTGCGGAGTCGAATGCCGAGGACGACGGGTGGCTGGTGTCCATCGCCACCCACGACGACCCGGACGTCGCCTCCCGCCTGCTCGTGCACGACGCCACCGGCCTGGCCGCGGGCCCGGTCGCCACTGTCCACCTCCCGCGCCGGGTGCCGGCCGGGTTCCACGGTCGCTGGATCGGAGACGCGCGATGAACAAGACCCCCGGCCTCCTCACCATCCTCGGCTCGCTGCTGTGGGACGTGGGCCTGTCGCTGGCCGCCTACTTCGTCGCGCACTGGCTCGGCGCGAGCGACTACGTGGCCCTGCTCTGCGGCTCCCTCGCCGCCCTCGTCCGGGTCGTGTGGGTCGCGGCCCGCACCCGCAAGTTCGACGTCTTCGCGGCCGTGATGCTCGGCGTGTTCCTCGTCGGCCTGGGCCTGTCGTTCCTGACCGGCTCGCCGAAGTTCCTGCTCGTCAAGGAGTCCTTCGGCACCGGCATTGCCGGCCTGGCCTTCCTGGTCTCGTGCTTCGTGGGCCGCCCGCTGATCTTCCACGCGGCCCTGCGCATGCAGGAGGGCGACCCGGACCGGGCCGCGGAGTTCGAGCAGCGGTGGCAGCAGCTGCCCGGCTTCCGGCGCAACTTCCGCATCATGTCCGCGGCCTGGGGCGCCGGGCTGCTCTTCGACGCCATCGTGCGCATCCCGCTGGTGCTGAGCCTGCCGACCTCGGCCGCGGTGACGGCCTCGACCGTGCTGTTCATCGCCACGATGGTGCTGCTGGCGCTGTGGAACGTCCGCTTCGTGAAGCGCATCCAGGCCGGGCCGCAGCCGGAGCTGAAGCAGGCCTGACGGCGAGAGCCCGAAAAGCCGGGTCACGAAAAGTCGGGCGCTCCGCGCCGCGACTTTTCGGACTTTTCTCCCGACGGGTCTTATGACGGATTCAACGCCGGCTCGGCCGGGGCCGCGGTCTCCGCGACCTTGCGCGCCTTCGAGCGCATGAGCAGGATCGGCACGAGCGTCAGCGCGGCGGCGCCGGCGGCCCACCAGAAGGTGGTGCCGAAGGCGTCGCCGAGCGCGTCGAGGGAGCCGGCGCCGGAGGCGTTGCGCTGCAGCGCCACCGCCAGCACGGCCACCCCGAACGAGCCGCCGACCTGCTGGAACACCCGCACCGCGGTGGTGGCGTGCGGCATCGCGGCGCGGTCGAGCCCGGAGAAGACCCCGGACTGGGCGCCCACGATGACGCCGCCGAAGCCGGCCCCGCCGAGCGCGATGAGCGCCGCGATCTCCCACTGCCCCGTCCCGGCCGAGAGCCGGGTCAGCGCGAGGGTGACGCCGAGCAGCAGCAGCGAGCCGGTGAGCGCGACCGGGCGCGCGCCGAAGCGGTCGGCGAGGCGCCCGGCGACGATCAGGGACAGGGCCGAACCGATCCCGTGCGGGGCCATGAGCAGGCCCGCGTGCAGCGGGGTGAAGCCGTGGACCTGCTGGTAGTACAGCGGAATCAGCAGGATCGTGCCCAGCAGGGCCATCATGCCGAGCAGCATCACGACCGCCGAGGCCGCGAAGTCGCGGCTGCGGAACAGCCGCAGGTCGACCACGGGGCCGGCGGTCCGCAGCGCGTGGACGACGAACCAGCCGAGCAGGGCGACGCCCACCGCCAGCACGAGCAGTGTCGCCGGGCCGAAGCCGCCGTCGGTGCCGGCCCGCGACAGGGCCCACACGATGCCGACGAGGGCGGGGGAGAGCAGCGCGAGGCCGAGCACGTCGAGGCGGGCCGGGCGCTCGATCCGCTCGACCGGCATCACCCGCACGGCCGCCCACGCCGCCAGTGCACAGATCGGCAGGTTGACGAGGAAGATCCAGCGCCAGCCGGGGCCGTCGACCAGCACGCCGCCGAGCACCGGGCCCAGCACCGGCCCGAGCAGCATCGGCGCGCCGACCAGCGCCATGACCCGGCCGAACTGCTGACCGGCGGCCCGGCGGGCCAGGATCGTCTGGAACAGCGGCATGAGCATCCCGCCGCCGGCGCCCTGCACGACCCGCATCGCGATGAGGCTGCCGGCCGACCAGGCCAGCCCGCACAGCAGCGAGCCGAGCGTGAACAGCCCCAGCGAGACGAGCCACGCCGACCGCGCGCCGAAGCGGTCGATCGCCCAGCCGGCCACCGGGATCACCGCGGCCATCGCCAGCAGGTACGCGGCGCTGACCCACTGCACGGTGCCGAGGTCCGCGCCGAAGTCGCGCCGGAAGCTCTCCAGCGCGATGTTGACCATCGTCGAGTCCATCTGGACCAGGAACACGCCCAGCAGGATCGCGCCGATGAGCGCGAGCAGGTCCCGGGGCAGTCTCTCCGCCATCTTCCAGCTCCTCCGTACGGCGTACCGAATAGCGATACAGCGTATCGCTGATCGATACACCGTATCGCAATCTCGTACGCCATACAATTACCGCGTGACCGACGCCCGGGGACCGCTCTGGACCCGCCCCGCCGCGGCGAAGCCGGAGAAGCTCACCCGCGAGGCGGTGGTGGCCTGCGCCGTCGGGCTCGCCGACCGCGAGGGGCTCGAGGCCGTCTCGGTGCGGCGCGTGGCCGCCGAGCTCTCGGCCCGGCCGATGAGCCTGTACTCGTTCTTCAAGCGCAAGGACGACCTGGTGGACCTCATGGTCGACCACGTGCTCGGCGAGATGCTGGTCGACGAGGTGCCGGGCGGCGACTGGCGCACGGCGCTCAAGGCCGTGCTGCATCGCCAGCTCCAGGTCGGCCGGCGGCATCTGTGGATCATGGGCCAGTTCGGCGCCCGGGCCCCGATCGGCCCCAACGCGGCCCGCCACGCCGAGCAGTCCCTGGCCGCGATCGCCGGCCTCGGCCTGCCCGGGGAGCGCGCGGTGCGCCTGCTGCGCGCGGTCGACACCTACCTGTGGGGGTTCGCCACGCTGAGCGGCCAGGAGCTCGAGGCCCGGCGGCGCGACCAGCTCACCGAGGAGGAGTGGCGCGCCTCCACCGACGAGTACTTCGCCGGCCTCATCGCCGCCGGTGACCTGCCCTACCTGGCCGAGGCCGGGCGCCACGGCCTGATGCGCGGCGGGGTCGAGGAGTGGGTCGCGGACTTCGACGAGGGTCTGGACTGGTTGCTGGACGGGTTCGCCGCCACCCTGCGCTGACGGCCGCTCAGCTCGCGCGGGGACGTGCCGATAGCAGGGCCATGTCGAGCACGAGTGAGCGCTGGTTCGGCGCCGGCCACAGCACGGCCGCCGACTCCGCCCGGGCCGGCGGGGAGGCCGCGGCCGCGGCTCTGGCCGGGCGTACCCCCGCCGCGGTCTTCGTCTTCACGTCGGGCGGGCACGACGCGGGCGTGGTGCTCGCGGCGGTCCGCGCCCAGGCCCCCGGGGCCGTCGTCGTCGGTGGCACCGGGGCGGGCGAGCTGACCGCCGCCGGCGCCACCGTGCACGGCGTGGCGGTGGCGGCCCTGGGCGGCCCCGGCTTCACCGTGCGCGCCCGCGCGGCCGGCATCGGCCCGCTCGGCGCCCGCGCGGCCGCGGCGGCGGCCATGCGGACCGGCTCGCTGCAGGTCGACGAGGACGGGGCGGGGCCGGCAATCCTCGCCGTACCGGTGCTGGTGACCGGGGAGACCGCCGGCGCCCTGGTGGCCCGGGTCGGCGCCGGGTCGCACGCCGAGCAGCTGGAGGCGTTCGCGCAGCAGGTCGGGCTGGCGCTGACCGACGCCCGCACCCTCGAGCAGGTGCACGAGGCCCACCACGACCACGTCACCGGCCTGCCCAACCGCGCCCTGTTCCTGAAGACGTTCCACGGCCGCCCGCGCGCCGGCGCGCTCTTCATCGACCTGGACCGGTTCAAGGCGGTCAACGACAGCCTCGGCCACGACGCCGGCGACCAGTTGCTCGCGGCCGTCGCCGAGCGGATCCGCTGCTGCGTGCGGGCCGGCGACAGCGTGGCCCGCCTCGGCGGCGACGAGTTCGCGGTCCTGCTGGGCGATGCGCACCGCGACACGGCGGTGGCGACGGCGCCCGCGGCCTGCAGGTGTCGATCGACGACTTCGGGACGGGCTACTCGTCGCTGGCGTACCTGCGCGACCTGCCCGTCGACGAGCTGAAGGTGGACCGCGCCTTCATCGCCCGCAGCCAGCTCACCGTGCGGGACATGGCGCTCGTGTCGACCATCATGGAGCTCGGCCACATCCTGGGCCTGCGCGTGGTGGCCGAGGGCATCGAGAACCAGGCGCAGCTGGATGCGGTACGACGGCTGGGGTGTGCCCTCGGGCAGGGTTTCCATCTCCATCGGCCGCTCGATCCGGCCGCGGAGCCGCCGCTGCTGGAAACGCCGCCGCTGCACCGCGCGGCCTGAGCGGGCCGGGCGGTGCAGCGGCGGCGGAGGGTCAGCGGCCTTCCAGCGACTTCACGTTGTCGCCGAAGGACCAGCCCTTCGAGCCGTCCCAGTTGATCGACCACGTCATGAGGCCCTTGATGCCACTGACGCTGTTGTACCCCTGCGACACCAGCGACGGCGCCATGTACCCGCCGCCGGCGCCCGACTGCGCGGGCAGGCCGGGGACCTGCTTGTCGTACGGGACCCGGATCGTGGTGCCCTGGATCGTCAGGCCCGAGTTCAGGCACTGCGTCTGCACCGTGAAGCCCTGGACCGTGCCGGCCGAGTACGAGTCGCCGGAGCAGCCGTACATGGAACCGTTGTAGTACTGCATGTTCAGCCACCACAGGCGGCCGTTGTCCAGGTACTTCTTGATGATCGGCAGGTACGAGCCCCAGATCGAGCCGTACGTCACGCTGCCGCCGGTCACGTACGCCGTCTCCGGCGCCATGGTGAGCCCGAAGTTCGACGGCATCTGGGCCAGCACGCCGTCGATGATGCGGATCAGGTTGGCCTGCGACGTCGAGAGTGTGCCGATGCTGCCGCTGCCGGTCAGCCCGGTCTCGATGTCGATGTCGATGCCGTCGAAGTTGTTGGCCTTGAGGATCGGCACGATCGTGGCGACGAACTTGTCCGCCACCGCCGAGGAGCTCAGGTCGATGCCGGCCGCGGCCCCGCCGATCGACATCAGCAGCGTGGCGCCGTTGGTCTTGGCCTGGCACATCTCGGCCGGGGTCGGCACCTTCACGCCCGCGTCCATGCCGTTCTCCCACAGCACCGTGCCGTCGGAGCGGATGACCGGGAAGGCGAGATTGATGACGTTGTACCCGTGCTGGGCGATCCGGCTGTCGGTGATCGGGATCCAGCCGAGGCCCGGGTGCACGCCGTTCGAGGCGCCGTCCCAGTTCTCCCAGTACCCCTGCAGCACCTTGCCGGCCGGGCGCGACTTCACCCCGCAGCTACCGGTGCCGCCGGTCGGCGTCGGCGTCGGGGAATTGGTCGGGGTCGGCGACGTGGTGCGGCTCGGCGACGTCGACGGCGACGGCGAGTTCGTGCGCGTCGGCGACGGCGAGGCGGTGGCGGTCGTGCCGCCGCCGGTGCACGTGCCGAGGTCCTTCCACAGCGACGGCGTGGCCGCGGGGTTCCAGCCGGCGCCCACATAGGCGGTGTGGGTCACCAGCGCCTGGTACGTGTGGCCGTTGTACGTCACCTGCGTACCGACCGTGTAGGTGTTGCCCTCGGCCCAGACCGGCGCCGAACAGGCGGCGGCGGCGACGTTGGTGGCGGCCTGGGCCCCGAGTACGGGCGCGAGGGCCAGCGCCGTAATGAGAGCCGCGGCCGCCCCGGTCACCAGGGCGAATGTGCGACGACGAGATCTCACGGGACCTCCTGCCCATCGATGGATCGATGAGCACGGACGCTATCAGTTAACACTATTAAATGTAAGAGTCGCCTGTCTTAAGGCTCGCTGCGCTCGCGTTGGGGGAGCTTCGCTCCACCCAAACCCCCTGCGCTGAACGCGGCGGCCCCGATGCTCTTCGTGCGATCAGCTGCGCCCGCGGGGTGACAGTGACCACGCCAGTTGTATCGGTCTACGTGTCGGTGGTGGGTATCGCGCGATGCCGGCGTGGGGGTTCACCACGGGGAAACTGCGCTGTGCGTCGCTCAGTTCTACGAGTACGGAACGGCCCCGTCGCTCGTGAGCGACGGGGCCGTGGTGCTTGTCGTGCGGGTCAGCCGCGCTCGCGCGGCGGCTCGGCCCAGGGGTTGTCGCGGCGCGGAGGCGTCTGGGTCTCCTCGGCGTCGTCGCCCGCACCGGTCTGTCCCGCGGCCGGTTGCGCGCCGGTGGCCTGGGTCGCCGCCCGCTCGGCCGCGATGCGGTCGAGCTGGGACTGCGCCGCTGTCGCCCGCCGCTCGGCCTCGCCCCGCGCGAACGCAGAACGCCGCTCGGCCGCCTCCGACGGGCTGAGCGTCTGGCCGCCGAACCCGAAGTTCGCGGTCTCCTCGGCATCGTCCACCGGAGCCTCGAACCGAGCGGTGGCCTCGTCGTTCCCGCCACCGTACGGCCACAGCGTCGCCGCATCCGCGCCCGCACCGGACTCGCGCGCGGACATGTCCCGGGCGGCCGCCGAGGAGTCGTGCCGCAGCACGGTCGTGGCCTCGTCGGCGCCCGACGCCGGAGGCTGGAACGTGGTGCCGGTGTCGCCGCTCGGCGCGGGCGCCGGGAACGCGGGATTCCCGTCCCCGCCGGGAGCGGGCGCGTGGAACGCGGTGGTGGCGTCCTCGCCCGGGGCCGGGGGCCGGAACGTGGGGTTCGCGTCGCCGCTCGGGGCGGAGGTGCGCAACGCGGTGCTGGCGTCCTCGCTCGGCGCGGCCCGGAACGCCGTGCTCGCGTCGCCGCTCGGGGCGGGTGCACCGTAGGCCGCGGCGGCGTTGCCGGGGAGTGCGGTGGTGGCGTCCTCGCTCGACGGCCCGGGAGCCTGGAACGCGGTGGTCGCCTCCTCGACCGGCGGCTGCGGGGCCATCGGCTGGAACCGGCCCCGTCGCTCGTCGGAGTCGTCGCCGGGCGCGGCCGCGTACTCCCCGTTGCCGGCCGCGTGCCGCGGGCGCGGTGCCGCGGGCGACTGTGAACCGGGGTGGAACGCCTCGGTCTCCTCTTCCTGACCCGGCCGCGAGGGCACCGCGAACCCGTCGAACGAGGGGCCGGCCAGGAGCGACCGTTCCTCGGCGGCCGGCCCGCGGGCCGCGCGCGAGGGGAGCCCGGCGGACGTCTCGCCGGCGCCGGGGTCCGAGCCGGCACCGGCGCCGAAGTCCGAGCCGGCACCCGACTCCGAGCCGGAGCCGACGCCCGAACCGGAGCCGGAGCCGGAGCGCGAATCAGAGCCGACGCCTGAGCCGAAGCCGGAATCAGAGCCGGAGCTGACGCCCGAACCGGAGCCGGAACGCGGATCAGAGCCGAAGCCGGAATCAGAGCCGGAGCTGACGCCCGAACCGGAGCCGGACCCGGAGGCCGAGCTTGCATACAGCGGCCGAGTCGCCTCGGTCTCGGTTTCGTCCACGGTCTCGTCCTCCGTCGACCCACCCGGCGCCGGAACGACGGGCCATGAGCCGGACGGCGTGAGGCCGGCCGGCGACGCGTCACCGGGGGCGGGCGAGGCGGGCACCGGCCAGGAGGGCGGAGCGTCCTCGGCCGGCGGCGGCGAGCTCGCCCCGCGGCTGTACCCGACGGCCCCGGTCGCCGCGTCCTCGGACTCCGCCCGGTTCCCGGTTTCGGGCGTCAGCCAGGAGGGATCCCCGGCGGCGGCCGGCGGGGTGGAGACCGGCGGCGCGGCCGCGGGCGACGGCGGCGTGAAGACCGGCTGCGGCGCAACCCCGGGCGGGGTCGGCGGGAACGGCCCGGGCGGAGCGGAAGCAACCGGCGGCGGCGCGGTGGAGTAGGAGGGCCGGGGCGGCGCCGAGCTGACCGGCGGCGCCGCGGCAAAAGGCGCCGGCCCGGCGGCAGGCCCCGACCCGGCGTAAGGCCCCTGCGCGCCGTAGGGCGCTTGCCCGGCATTGGCCCCCGGCGCGCCGTAGGGCGCTTGCCCGGCGGAAGACCCCGGCGGACTGAAGGGCGCTTGCCCGGCGGAAGACCCCGGCGGACTGTAGGGCCCCTGCGGGCTGTACGGCGCCTGCCCGGCCGAAGGCCCCTGCGCGCTGTAAGGTGCCTGCGCGCTGTAAGGTGCCTGCGCGCTGTAGGGCGCCTGCGCGGCGAAGGGCGACTGCGGCGGCCCGGACGTGACCGGCGGCGTCGCGGCGAAGGGCGACTGCGGCGGACCGGAAGCGACCGGCGGCGCCGCGGCGTAGGGCGACTGCGGCGGCCCGGACGTGACCGGCGGCGTCGCGGCGTACGGCGACTGCGCGGGCCCGGGCGGGCTCGACACCGGCGGCGCCGCGGCGAACGGCGGCGGGGCCGAACCGGGCGGCACGGAAGCGCCGGGCGGGGCCGACACCGGGGGAGTGGACACCACGGGCGGCGCCGGCACGAACGGCGGCGCCGCGAACGGCGACCCCGAGGAGACCGGCGGCGACGACACGGAACGGCCCGGGTACCCGCCACCGGAGACCGGCGGCACGGGCTGGGTCTCGTCACTCGGCGGCGGCGGACCCCCGAAGCCACCCGGCCCCGGCAGCACCGTGGTCGCCGCGGCCGGGAACCCCGCGGCGGCCGGGAACGCGGCCGTCTGCGCCGGCGAGTAACCGGGGCGCGCGGCCACCGGCGGCGTCGAGGCCGGACCCTGCCCGAGCGGGTACTCGTGCACGTCGGCCGGCCCGTCCGCCCCGACCGCGCCCAGCGGTACCACGGTCGGCCAGGTCCGCCAGCGCTTCACGCTGAAGGCGGCGATCAGCAGCGCCAGGCCCAGCACCGCGGTGGTGCCGTTGACGATCGGCAGCCGCAGGTCGACGGTGAGGCTGGCGATCTTGAGGTCGCGCGGCAGGCTGTTCATGACCGACAGCGGGTCGATGAACAGGCTCACGTACGTCGCCAGCAGCGCCGCGCCCGCGACGATCGGGCCGACGGGCGAGATGCGCAGGGTGGCGATGAGGCCGATGAGCAGGCCGGCACCCACGAGGTACGCGGCGGGGACGATCAGGTCGACGGAGTCGAAAGAACCGTTCTCGACCCACTTCGCCACGGTTTCCGCGGATTTCTGCTGACCGATCGCGATCAGCAGCCAGGCGATCGGGGCGATGAACATCCCCGCGATCAGGCTTCCGACGTGTCGCATGGCTCGCACCGTACCGTCTTTGGCATGACCGAGCACACCGCCCGTCCGACCAGCCGTCCCACCGGTTACTCGCGGGTCACGCTGAGCCGGATCATGACCCCGGTCGACGTCAACCTGTACGGCACGGTCCACGGCGGCGTGATCATGAAGTTCATCGACGACGTGGCCGGCGCCGCGGCCGCGCGGCACAGCGGTGGCACGGCCGTGACCGCCTCGATCGACGAGATCGCGTTCCTCGAACCACTGCGCGTCGGCGACCTCGTCCACGCGTTCGCACAGGTCAACTGGACCGGCACGAGCTCGATGGAGGTCGGCGTCCGCCTCGAGGCCGAGCGCTGGGACGAGGTCAGCGAGTCCGCCCCGGTGGTCGTCGCGACCGCGTACCTCGTCTTCGTCGCCGTCGACGCCGACGGCAGGCCGCGCCCGGTCCCCGCGGTCGTCCCCGACTCGCCGGCGAACGAGGGCCGGTGGCGGGAGGCGGAAATCCGACGCGAACACCGTCTCGCCCGCCGGGACGCGATCCAGAAACATCGATCGAACCGATAGGGCCGAAAAGAACGGCAAAAACCGGGAACAGCGCGGCGGGTACCGGACAAGAAGGTGTGTGGACCCGGAAGGCAACCTCTTGATCGCGGACGGCTTCACCGCCCTCTACGACCGGCACGCGCGGGCGCTCTACCGCTACTGCGCGCGCCGGGTGGGGCCGGATCGGGCCGAGGACGTGGTGGCGCAGACGTTCCTGGTCGCGTACGAAAAACGCCACACCCTCGACCCCGGTGCCGACCCGCTCCCGTGGCTGTTCGGCATCGCCACCAACGTGTTGTTCCGCCACCGCCGCGACGAGGTTCGCGGCTACCGGGCGCTGGCCCGGACCGGCGCGGACCCGTTGCTGGTGGCGACGTCGGCGGAGAGCCATGCGACCCGGACGGACGAACGGGTGGACGCCGGACGGCAGGCGCGCCTCATCGCGCGGGTGCTCGCCAAGCTGCCGGCCCGCCAGCGCGACGTTCTGCTGCTGTTCGGGGTCGCCGACCTGACGTACGCGGAGATCGCGGAGGCGCTGCACCTGCCGCTCGGCACGGTGCAGTCGGCGCTGCACCGGGCCCGGACCAAGTTGCGCAAGGCACTCGACGAGGCGGAGCGAACATGAGCACTGACGATAAGGACCTGATGGCGCTGCGGGGCTTCCGCCGCGACCTGGACGACCCGCCCGAGGGCGTGCTCGTGCGCGGGCGCTACCGGCTGGCGGGCAGCGAGCACCGCCCGCCGACCCGCCGCCGCCAGTGGCTGCTGGCGAGCGCCGGCGCGGCCGCGGCCCTGACCGTGGTCGTCGGCGCGGCCGCGGCCGTCAACAGCGCGGGCAACCGGACGGACGGCGGCGGTCAGGCCCCGGCGCAGGGGCCGGCGACGGCCGCGGGCCGCCCGAGCGCCGGTGCGACCGCGGACCTCCCGGTCACGATCGGCACCCGGGCCCCGCTCGACGCGAAGGTCACCAGCGACGGGGGCGCGACGCACGCCAAGGCGGTCGCCGCGATGGATCGCCTGGCGAACGCGGCGGCGGGCGGCCAGCCGCTGGCGGTGCCGGCCGGCCAGGTGTTGTACATCAAGACGTACAACCTGGTCCCCGGCGCCGAGAAGTACATCCACGAGATCTGGATGGACCCGTCCACCCTGGCCCCGCTGCGCATCCGGCGCACCGACGGCGACCAGACGGCGGACATGCCGAGCACCCAGGATGAGATCGACCAGGCCACGGCGCAGGCCCCGGGCCTGTACCGCCCGACCGCCGACTACCTGGCGAGCCTCCCGGCCGACCCGGCGCAGCTCATCTCGCGCTGGCGGCAGTGGGCGCAGACCACATACCCCGACCGCCCGGCCGACGGCATGATCTGGAAGGACGTCTTCGAGCTGATCAACTACTCGGAGCCGTTCTGGACCCCGCAGCAGCGCACCACCATCTACAAGGCCTTCGCGCTGATGCCCGACCTCAAGGCGACCACGGCGAAGATCGACAACCGGCCGTACGACCTCGTGTGCATGGACCGCGAGCCCAACGGCGGCGGCACCGTCGACTGCGACCTGTTCGACTCGGCCACGGGCCGCTACGCGGGCACCGCCTGGCCGGAGAAGAACCTGGCCCTGAAGCCGGTAAACGTCGGCCTCGTCGACTTCGGCACCCAGCCCCGCCCGGCCCCGGGCATCCGCCCGAGCCTTCCGCCCCATGCGGGCGGCTCCGAAAAGGCCAACCCCGGCAAGTCCTGATCAACCGTGGGCCGCCCCTACCCGATCGAGGGATCGGGTAGGGGCCGCCCACACTGAGCGAGCGTTCACGCGTACCGCAAGATGGACCAATGGCGAAGGTGCTCTGGGAACCCCCGACGGACGTGCGTGACCACACCCGCATCGGGGCGTTCCTGCACTGGTTGGAGGCCGAGCGCGGCCTCGCCTTCGCGGACTACCAGGCGCTGTGGCAGTGGTCGGTCGACGAGCCGGCCGCGTTCTGGCGCGCGATCTGGGAGCACCTCGGCGTGGTCGCGCACGTCGCGCCGGCCGACACCCTCCCCGACGCCCGGATGCCCGGCGCCGAATGGTTCCCCGGCGCCCGCCTCAACTACGCCGAGCACGTGCTGCGCATGCCCGGCGTCGCCGACGGCGACCCGATCGTCGTGGCCCGCTCGCAGACCCGAGCTCCCGTCGAGCTGACCGCGGCCGAGCTGCGCGAGCAGGTCCGCCGGGCGCGGGCCGGGCTGCGCCGGCTGGGGGTCGGCGAGGGCGACCGGGTCGCGGCCTACGCGCCGAACATCCCCGAGACCTTCGTGCTCCTGCTCGCCGCGGCCAGCCTCGGCGCCGTCTTCTCCAGCTGCGCCCCCGAGTTCGGCACCCGCTCCGTGGTCGACCGCTGGCAGCAGATCGAGCCCAAGGTGCTCGTCGCGGTGGACGGGTACCGCTACGGCGACAAGCCCATCGACCGCACCGGCGAGGTCGAGGCCATCCGCCGGGCCCTCCCGTCGGTCGAGCACGTGGTGCGCATCGGCTACCTCGACCCCGCCAACGACGACTGGGCCGCGCTCACCGGCGCCACGGACGAGCCGCTGGAGTTCGCGGCGGTGCCGTTCGCGCACCCGCTGTACGTCCTCTACTCCTCGGGCACCACGGGCCTGCCGAAGCCGATCGTGCACGGCCACGGCGGCATCCTCCTCGAGCACCTCAAGATGCTCGCCCTGCACCACGACCTCGGCCCCGGCGACCGGTTCTTCTGGTTCACCACGACCGGCTGGATGATGTGGAACTACCTCGTCTCCGCCCCCGCCGTCGGCGCCGCGGTCGTCCTGGTCGACGGCGACCCGGCGCACCCCGACCTGGGCTGGCTGTGGCGGGTCGCGGAGGAGACCGGCACGACGTACTTCGGCACCTCCGCCCCCTTCCTGCTCTCGTGCCGCAAGGCCGGCCTGGTGCCGAAGGACTTCGCGGACCTGAGCCGGCTGCGCGGAGTCGGCTCGACCGGCGCGCCGCTGCCGCCCGAGGGCTTCGAGTGGGTCTACGACGCCGTGTCCGGCGACGTGCTGCTCGCGTCGGCCTCCGGCGGTACCGACGTCTGCACCGCCTTCGTGGGGGGCGTGCCGCTGCTGCCGGTCCGGGCCGGGGAGATCGCCTGCCGGGCGCTCGGCGCGCGCGTCGAGGCGTTCGCGGCCGACGGCACCCCGGTCATCGGCGAACTCGGCGAGCTGGTCATCACCGCCCCGATGCCGAGCATGCCGGTCGGGTTCTGGGGCGATCCCGACGGCCGCCGCTACGCCGAGGCGTACTTCGGCACGTACCCGGGCGTGTGGCGGCACGGCGACTGGATCACCATCGACGAGCGCGGCGCGTGCGTCATCACCGGCCGCTCGGACGCGACCCTGAACCGCGGCGGCGTGCGGCTCGGCACGAGCGAGTTCTACTCGGTCGTCGAGGGGCTGGACGAGGTCGTGGATTCCGTGGTGGTACACCTGGAAGACCCCGAGGGCGGAGCCGGTGAACTGCTGCTGTTCGTGGTCCTGGCCGACGGGCTGACCCTCGACGACGCGCTGCGGTCGCGCATCGCCCGGGAGCTGCGCACCGCGCTCTCCCCGCGGCACGTCCCCGACCAGGTCTTCCAGGTCAAGGCCGTGCCGCGGACGCTGTCGGGCAAGAAGCTGGAGGTACCCGTGAAGCGCATTCTCACGGGAACGCCGGTCGAGCAGGCGGCCGCGAAGGGCGCGCTCGCCAACCCGGAGTCCCTGCAGTACTTCGTCACGGCACGGGCGTAGCCTGCTCGGACGCGGCCCGGTCGGCGAGCTTGGCCGGGTCGCTGTTCACGCTGAGCACGATGCTCGCCCCGGCCGCGAGCGGGCCGATCAGCCACTCGACCGGGTCGGGGTGGGCGACCGCGTCGACCAGCAGCCGGCCGCCCGGGTAGGCCAGCTTCCGCGCCCGGTCCACGAGGTCCTCGGTCCCGGCCCCGCCGGGCGGCCCCGGGTAGTGGTCGCCGAACTGCCGCACCTCGGCCACGTAGTCGGCGAACCCGTCCGGCACCCCGCCCCGCATCGGCAGGCCCATCGGGGCGAGCCCGAGCACGTACCGGTCCGCCGGCCCCGGCGCCCCCGTCTCCGCCGCCTTCAGTGACGCGAACTCCACGTCGGCCCCGGCGCCCGTCGGCTCCCCGTAGGCCACGCTCAGCCCGGCCGTCCACGCGCCCAGCAGGACCGCCGCCGTCTGCCAGTGCGGGGGCAGCCGCACCGCGGCCACGTCGCCGGGCCCCAGCCCGCACCCGTCGACCAGCAGGTTCGCGGTCTTCGACACCCAGTTGGCCAGCGTCGCCCCGGACAGTTCCGTTCGCTCGCCGGTCGCGTCGTCGTAGAACGTCAAGAACGGAAGTGACGGGTCTTTGCCGACAATTGCCGCAAAGAGTGAAGGAACTGTATTCCCCATATGTCCAATTAATCCCTTCTATAGCATCTCACCTGATTTCTAGCGAGATGGGGCAAGCGAGATGGGTGTCTGGGCAACGCGACGATACCGGCGCAGCAGGCTGGTCGCCCTCGCCGGCTGCGCGCTCGCCCTCCTCGCCGCGGGCGCGGTCGGCGGCGGCGCCGCGGCCCGCCCGACCGAGCCGCCGACCGCCCCGGAGAGCCTCACCGCGCCGGTCGAGTGGGCCAACCCGGCGGCCCGGGCGCCGGGCGGCGAGGGCGTGCCGACCCGCGTCACCCAGCTCGCGCTCGGCGACTTCGACCGGCCCGCGGGCGGGGTGAGCGCCCAGGGCGGGGTGCTCGAGGACGTACCGCTGGCCGACGGCTACCACCGGACCACCCGCAGCCGGACGCTCACCGTCACCCGCACCTCCACCGCCCCCTTCAGCGCTGTCGGCGTCACCTGGCGCGAGACCGGCCACGTGGGCGCGGTCAGCGTCGCCGTGCGCCACCACACCCCGGGCGGCGCCTGGAGCGCGTGGCGGACCGTCGGCGCCGGCGAGGCCGACCGCGACCCCGTGCGCGTCCCCGCCGGCCCCCGCGGGAAGGCCTCGCCGGCGCCGGGCGCATCGGCCCCCGCGACTGGGCCGGTCGGGCGGGGCGGGGCCGACCTCGTGTGGACCGGGCCGGGCGACGGCGTGCAGATCACCGTCAGCGCCACCGGTGGTTCGGCCCCGCACGATCTCACCGCCGACCTCATCGACCCGAGCGACTCGCCGGCCGACGCCGCGCCGCCCGCGCCGCCCGTGGCCGAGGACGCCCCAGTCGCGCTGCGCCCGTTCATGCCGGCCGTCAACCGCCGCGCCGCCTGGGGCGCCGACGAGCAGGTCATGGACTGGCGGCCGCAGTACGCGCCGCTGGTCAAGGCGGTCGCGGTGCACCACACGGCCACCGGCAACGACTACGCCGAGGCCGACGTGCCGAAGATCCTGCGCTCGATCTACCAGTACCAGACGGTCAGCCGCGGCTGGGGCGACATCGGCTACAACGTGCTGGTGGACCGGTTCGGCCGGCTCTGGGAGGGCCGTGCCGGCGGACTGGCCCGGCCGGTCGTGGGGGCCCAGGCGGGCGGCTTCAACACCGGCACCGCCGGCATCGCGATGATCGGCGACTACCGCACCACGCCCGTCCCGCCCGCCGTCGTGGAGTCGGCGGCCCGGTACACCGCCTGGAAACTTTCACTGAGCCAGGCCATCGACCCCGCGCGGGAGCGCGACGCTCACCGGCGGCGGGTCGACGTCGAGGTACCCCGTCGGCACCACGGTCACCGTCCCGCGTGTGTTCCCGCACCGCCAGACCAACCCCACCGAGTGCCCCGGCGACCGGGGGACGGACGTCCTGCCGGCGATCCGCGACCGGGCCGCCGCGCTGCTCGGCGACCTGGTGAAGGCGCCGACGGTACGGTCGCTGATGGCCGCCTACCGCCCGGCCGACGGCACCGTGCGCCTGCAGGGCATCGCGCAGCCCACCTTCACTTCGGGGCCGAACGAGATCGCGGTGCCGGCCGACTACAACGGCGACGGCAAGGCCGACGTGGCCACCTGGTCGCCGACGACCGGCAACTGGACGATGCTGCTCACCGGCGAGGGCCGCTCGGTGGCCCAGTGGGGCCTGCCCGGCGACGTCCCGGCCCCGGCCGACTACGACGGCGACGGCCGCGCCGAGCTCGCCGTGTTCCGGCCGTCCAACGGGATCTGGTACATCAAGGGCGTCGGCGAGCTGCAGCTCGGCCAGCCCGGCGACCAGCCGGTGCCCGGCGACTACACCGGCGACGGCCGGGCCGAGCCGGCCATCTGGCGCCCGGCCACCGGCCTGTGGGCCGTGCGGGCCATCCGCGAGTGGCGGTTCGGCCCGGCCGGGGCGATCGCGGTGCCCGCCGACTACGACGGCGACGGCCGGCTCGACGCGGCCGTGTGGTCGCCGGCGACCCAGCAGTTCACCGTCGCCGGGCAGGCGCCCGTGCGCCTCGGCGACCCGGGCGACACGCCGGTGCCGGGGCAGTACGACGGGGACGGGAAGGCCGACCCCGCCGTGTACCACGAGGGGCGGTTCGACGTGCGCGGGGTGGGCAAATACGTGGTCGGAGCGCCCGGCGACGTACCGATGCCGCTGAATTGAGGAAGATTTGAACTTCACGACCGACACGTGAGTTGATTCAGGCTGAATCCTGGGTGGAACTCACGATGCGAGTCGCGTCGTGGACATCGATCACCGGCGGATCGGGCGTAGGCTTTGCCGCGAGAGAGTCTCGCACCGAAGTTCCGCATCGAGTTCAAAAGGGAGTGCCACGTGACCCCCGGCCGACCGCCACGCGTGCTCGTAGACGCCACGAGTGTCCCTGCCGACCGAGGCGGAGTCGGGCGCTACGTAGACGGTCTCCTGGGCGCGCTCGGAGAGCTGGACGCCGACCTGGCCGTGGTGTGTCAGCGAACCGATGCGGAGCGTTACGGACGGCTGCTCCCCGCCGCACGGATCATGTCGGCCCCGGCCGCGGCCGCGCACCGCCCGGCCCGTCTGGCCTGGGAGCAGACCGGGCTGCCGATGCTCGCCCAGCAGGTGGGCGCCCAGGTGCTGCACTCGCCCTTCTACACCTGCCCGCTGCGCGCGGGCTGCCCGGTGACCGTCACCGTTCACGACGCGACGTTCTTCACCGAGCCCGAGCACTACGACAAGTCCCGCCGCACCTTCTTCCGCTCCGCTATCAAGACGTCGCTGCGGCGCGCCAGCCGGGTGATCGTGCCCAGCAAGGCGACCCGCGACGAGCTGATCCGCCTGCTCGACGCCGACCCGACCCGCATCGACGTGGCCTACCACGGCGTCGACCCGCAGGCGTTCCACGCGCCCAGCGACGACGAGAAGGCCCGCGTGCGCGCCCGGCTGGGGCTGGGCTCGACGGAGTACATCGCCTTCCTGGGGGCCAAGGAGCCGCGCAAGAACGTGCCCAGCCTGGTGCGCGGCTGGGTCTCGGCCGTGCGCGACCGGCAGGACCCGCCCGCGCTGGTGGTCGCCGGCGGCCAGGGCCACGACGACGAGATCGACGCGGCCATCGCCGAGGTGCCCAGCCACCTGCGGCTGCTGCGCCCGGGCTACCTGCGCTACGCGGACCTGCCCGGCTTCCTCGGCGGCGCGGTCGTCGCGGCCTACCCGTCCTTCGGCGAGGGCTTCGGCCTGCCGATCCTCGAGGCCATGGCCTGCGGCGCGCCGGTGCTCACCACCCCGCGGCTCTCGCTGCCGGAGGTGGGCGGCGACGCGGTGGCGTACACCGGCCCGGGCCCCGACGAGATCGCCCGTGACCTGGCGGCACTGCTCGACGACATGGAGCGACGTAACGCTTTGGCAAAGGCCGGCGCCGCGCGCGCCAAGGAGTTCACCTGGGAGTCCAGCGCCGAGGTTCACCTCGCCGCATGGGCTAGAGCCGCCGGACCGCGCGGTTTCTGACCCCGGGTGACCTTCGGTGTCACCCACCGAAACAATCCGAGGCGATTTCGGTAATGGTGTTGGCACCCCCGAGTTGTGGAAAGGTGCCCTTTTCCGGGCATGATGGGCGCGTGTTCTACGCGGTGATTCCTGCAGGTGGCAGCGGCACGCGGCTCTGGCCGCTGTCGCGAGCCGGCCATCCGAAGTTTCTCCACGCCCTCACCGGCACCCCGTTGTCGCTGCTGCAGGCGACGTACGGCCGTCTCGAAGGCCTGGCGACGCCCGAGTCCACCTACGTGGTGACCGGCGTAGCGCACGCGGCCGCCGTGGCCCGGCAGCTGCCGGGCCTGCCGGAGGGCAACATCCTCGTCGAGCCGACGCCGCGCGACTCGTGCGCCGCGATCGGGCTCGCCGCGGCGGTGATCGCCCGCCACGACCCGACCGCCGTCATGGGCGCCTTCGCCGCCGACCAGCTCGTGCGCGACGTCCCCGCCTTCCAGGACACCCTGCATCGGGCGATCCAGGGTGCGGCGGACGGCCTGCTCATGACGATCGGCATCACGCCGACGCACCCGGAGACCGGCTACGGCTACCTCCACGTCGGCGAGCCCACGGGCAGCGGCGACGTGTGCAAGGTGGCCGAGTTCGCGGAGAAGCCCGCCCTCGATGTCGCCCAGCGCTACGTCGACTCCGGGGAGTACCTCTGGAACGCCGGCATGTTCGTGTGGCGCGTCGACGTCTTCCTCGACGAGCTCGCCCGCCAGCAGCCGGCCCTGCACGACGGCCTGCGGCGCATCGCCGAGGCGTGGGAGACGCGTGAGCACGAGGAGGTCCTGGCCGAGATCTGGCCGGGCCTGACCAAGATCTCGGTCGACTTCGGGGTCATGGAGGGCGCGGGCCGCGCCGGCCTCGTCGGCACCGTGCCGGGCAACTTCGGCTGGAACGACGTCGGCGACTTCCACACCCTCGGCGAGCTGCTCGAGACCGACACCGCGGGCAACGTGGTGGTCGAGCTCGGCGCGGTAATCGACGACCCGGCCGCCACGGCCAAGCCGACGGTCCTGATGCAGGACGCCCAGCGAGTGGTCGTGGTGCCGCGCTCGGGCCGTCTGGTGGCCGCGGTCGGGGTGAGCGACCTTATCATCGTCGACACGCCCGATGCACTGCTGATCTGCCCGCGCGCACGGGCCCAGGACGTCAAGAAGCTGGTGGACTCGCTGAAGGAGCGCGGCTCGATCGAGCTGCTCTGAGCCTTCTGCCTGCTTCGCCCAGGCTGTTCTGGCTTTATGCCTGCTTCGCCCAGGCTGTTCTGCCTTCTATGCCTGCTTCGCCCAGGCTGTTCTGCCTTCTATGCCTGCTTCGCCCAGGCTGTTCTGCCTTCTATGCCTGCTTCGCCCAGGCTAATGCCGGCGCGACCAGAACATCGGTCGCGTCGGCCAGCGGGTCCGGCAGCTCGTCGGCCGTGAACCAGCCCAGCGCGCTCGACTCCGCGCTCACCATCTCCACGGCACCGGGCGGGGCGATGGCCGCGTACCGGATGTCGTAGTGCAGCGACGAACCGCCCGAGCAGTGCACGTGGTGCACGTCGAGGTCGATCGGGGCCTCGCTGATGCGCAGGCCGAGAATGCCCGACTCCTCGGCGGCCTCGCGCAGGGCCGCGCCCGCGATCGTGGCGTCGCCCGGCTCGCAGTGCCCGCCGAGCTGCATCCAGCGGTTGACCCGGCCGTGCAGGCACAGCAGCACCCGCTCCGCGGCGGCGTCGACGACCAGCGTGCTCGCGGTCACGTGGGCTCCGGTGTGCTCGCGCCAGACGGTGGTCGGCTCCGGGCGTACGAAATCCAGGAACCGCTGTCGGGTCGCCTCGGCCTCCGCCGAAGGAGCCGCCCATCCCGACAACACGGCCAGTGCGTCCTCGTGCAGCGTCATAGTGACGGTAGGCTACCGCGCCCGATGGCGAGCACGCCGAGGGGCACGCCCCCCGCGGGCAGCCGATCCGCCAGGGCCGCCGGGTCGCCGACCTCCAGCCACACGCTCGCGAGGCCGTCAGCTGCGAGAACGGCCCGTAGCCGCTCCGCCATGCGGCCCGCCTCGGCGGCGGCGCGCAGGTCGCCGGCCGGGGCCCAGACGACCACGGCGGCAACGGTGTTGACCGGAACCGTCACGCTGCGTATATCCGCCGGCGGCAGGGCCGGGAATGGCAGCGCGGGCAGGCGCACGGGCGGGCCGGCCGGGGCGAAGGCGGTCGCGTCGGGCAGGGCGGCGGCGGCGCGCAGGCCGCGGGCGGTCGCCTCCGCGGTACCGAGCGAGAAGAGGTCGGCGTCGGCCCCGCGGATGAGCTCGGCGGCGCCGCGGCCGTGTTCCGGTGGGAAGCCTGGGGCGAACCCGCGCACCACCGCGACCGGCACCTGGGCCGTCTTGCCCTGCACCAGCTCGGCGGCGGAGGCCAGCTGGTCGATCTGGGCCATCTGGGTGAGCTGCAGCTCGTTGCCGTAGACGTCCTGGAGCCCCCGGTAGTCCACCAGGGCGTCGACGCCGGCCGCGCCGATCGCGAAGTCGACCAGGCCCAGCCGCCACGGCCGGCCCATGGTGTCGGTGATGACCACGGCGACGTCGAGCCCGAAGCGGTCGCGCAGCTCCTCGCGCAGCGCCCGGGCCGAGGCGTCCGGGTCCTTCGGCAGCAGCACCAGGTGGGCGGCGTCGACGTTCGAGGCGTCGATGCCGGCCTGGGCGAGCACGAGGCCGTGGTGGGTCTGCACGATGCGGGTCGGGCCGCGCTCGGCGACGACCCGGGCGGTCTCGGCGTGCAGCGCGGCCTCGCGGGCGGCCTCGCGGTCGGGCCCGTCGGGCGGCAGGTCGACCAGCCGGCCCTCGGCCTTGCTCACGATCTTGCTGGTCACCACGAGCACGTCGCCGTCGCGGACCCAGTCGGCCGCGGCGGTGATGAGCTCGGCGAGGTTGTCGCCCGGCCGTACCTCGCCGATGCCACTGACCGGGCGGATCTCGAGGATCATGCGACACCGACCGTGGCGAGCGCGTTGCGGACCATCGTCGCGGTCGCGGCCTCGTCGGTCATCCAGAGCGGGATGGCCCGTACCGTCAGCCCGGGTACCGCCACCCCGGCATCCGACTCGTCGACCAGCCAGGCGTCGAGGACTCCGCCGTCGGCCCGGGCCCCGAGCAGCCCGCCGACGCCGGCCGCGGTGCACTCGACGCCCATCACGGCGAGGCACTTGTCGGCCATGCCGCGCACCGGCGCGGAGCCGATGATGGGGGAGAACCCGGCGACGGGCGCCTTGCCGCCGGCCACGGCCTCGCGGACCGCGGGCACGGCGAGGATCGGGGCGATGGAGACCACGGGGTTGCTCGGCGCCACGAGTACCACATCCGCCGCCGCGATCGCGTCCAGCACTCCGGCCGCCGGCTTCGCGGTGTCGGCCCCGACGAACACGAACCGCTGGGTCGGAACCCCGGCGCGGTAACGGATCCACCACTCCTGGAAGTGGATCGCCCGGGTCGCCCCGTCGACCTCCACGACGGCGTGGGTCTCCACGCGGTCGTCGCTCGCCGGCAGCATCCGGACGCCGGGCTGCCAGCGGTCGCACAGAGCCTCGGTGACCGCCGAGAGCGGGTAGCCCGCCTCCAGCATCCGGGTGCGCACCAGGTGGGTGGCGATGTCCTTGTCGCCGAGGCCGAACCAGGTGGGCTCCGCGCCGTACGCGGCCAGCTCCTCCTTGACCGTCCAGCTCTCGCCGACCCGGCCCCAGCCGCGCTCCGGGTCGGCGCCGCCACCGAGCGTGTACATCACGCTGTCCAGGTCGGGGCAGATGCGCAGCCCGTGCAGGGTCACGTCGTCGCCAACGTTGATCACCGCGGTGACGTCGGCGCCCGTCTCCCGGGCCACCGCGCGCACCCCCAGCAGGAAGCGCGCGCCGCCGATGCCACCTGCAAGAACCACGATCCGCATGGCTCAATCCTGCCCCACTCCGGTTACGGCGCCGTTCCGGGTCTCTCGCGCACGCGCGAATCGCCGCCGGGAGCTAGGCTGCTGGCGACCTGTTGCACGGACCGCTTCACTTCGGGAGAGCCAGTGAGCACCCAGCCACCCGATCCGACCCCCACCGGGGCGTACCAGCCCCAGGCGGCGGCCCAGTACCAGACCCCGGCCGCGGCGCCGCAGGCCGTTCCCGTTTCGGGTGCCGCGCAGCAGTACCAGGCCGTTCCCGTTTCGGGCGCCGCGCAGCAGTACCAGGCCGTCCCCGCGGCGCCCGCCGTCGCGCCGCCGGACGCCAAGAAGGCCCGCGGCCTGCTGGAGCCCTACCGCGAGCTGGCCGCGTTCGGCCTGCTCGGCGCGGTCGCGCTGATCCTGCTCGCCGGGCTCGTCCGGGTCCTCACCGGCCTCTTCAACTCGTTCCTGGCCACGGCCACCGCGTCGTTCAGCAACGTGATCGGCTTCGAGGTCATCCTGCTGCCGATCGTCGCGGTCGCGCTGGTCCTGCTCATCGACCCCGTGACCCCGCGGGCGAAGGCCGTCGTGCTCGGGGCCCTGGTGGAGTACGCGATCGCCGCCGTGCTCGGCCTCGTGCTCCTGCTCGCCGGGCTCATCGGCGACTTCCAGGACGAGAGCCCGATCGGCTGGGCGCTCGGCGCGTTCCTGGAGCACCTGGCGGGCCTCGGGCTCATCGGTCTCGGGCTGTTCCTCACCGCGCGGATCTTCCTGGGCGCGTACTCGGCCCCGAAGCCGGTCACCGCGGCCTACCCGGGCTACCCGCAGCAGCAGTACCCGCAGGGCTACGGCTACGCCCAGCAGCAGTACGCGCAGCAGCAGTACGCCGCCCAGCAGGCGGCGGCCGCCCAGCAGACCGGTTACGTCACCGGCGCCCAGCCGGCGGCGGCGGCCCAGGCTCAGCAGACCGGCTACGTCACCGGCGCCCAGCCGGCGGCGGCGGCGGCCCAGGCTCAGCAGACCGGCTACGTCACCGGCGCTCAGCCCGCGGCGGCGGCTCAGGCTCAGCAGACCGGGTACGTGACCGGCTCCCAGCCCGCGGCCGCCTACGCCCAGCAGCAGCCGGCCACCCAGGGCTGGTCGCAGCCGACGACCGGCGGCACGCCCACGGCCCAGCCGCAGCAGCAGGCCTACCCCGGTTACGCGACCCCGACGACGGGCGCCCCCGCGGCCGCGCCGACCTCGGGCGGGTACACCGCGCCCGGCGCGACCCCCGGGTACGCGACTCCGGCCGCTCCGGCCGCCTCGGCCGCTGAGGTCCAGCCTTCGTCGGCGGCGCCGTCCTCGGCCCCGCCGCTCAGCTCGCCGTTCGCCGCGTACACCGCGCCGGCCCCGACGCCGGTCCCCGACGAGCCGGTCGCCGCGCCTTCGGAGGCCCCGGCCGACACGCAGGCGTCGACGTCCGGCGGGTTCGCCGCGGCGGGCTGGCCGGGCGGCCACTCCACCCACCCGTCCCCGACCGACGAGGGCACTGCGGTCCTGTCGCCCGCCTCGTCGTCGTCCTCGTCGGTCGATGAGGGCACGGCGGCCATCACGCCGGCCTCGTCCGCGTCGGAGGAGGGCACCGCGGCTGTCGCTCCGGCCACCCCGGAGGAGGAGGGCACCGCGGCGCTGAGCCCCGCGCGGCCCGAGGAGGAGGGCACCGCCGTCCTCAGCCCGGTCGACCCCGACGCCACCCAGCAGGCGCCCGTGGTCAGGCCGGCCGACGAGGCCGCGGACCCGGACCGCACCACGGTCCTGCAGCCGGGCCGCCGGGACGACGGCGACGAGACCCAGCGCACCCAGTCGATCCCGCCGAGTAACTGACGGCGTCCCCGTGGCCGCGGTCCATCCGCGGCCACGGGGGCCTGGCGGGGATCCGCCCAGTTGGCGGCCTACGCTTCGGTGGTGACGTCTGAAACCGAAAGCAGCGCCCTGCGCCGTGCGCTGCGCCGCGCGCAGGACGGCCGCACGCTCGACGCGACCGAGTCCGCCGTTCTGCTGGGCGCCCGCGGCGCGGCCCTCGACGAGCTGCTCGCCATCGCGGGCGGCGTGCGCGACGCCGGGCTCGCCGACGCCGGTCGCCCGGGCGTCATCACGTTCTCCAAGAAGGTCTTCATCCCGCTGACCCGGCTGTGCCGGGACCGCTGCCACTACTGCACGTTCGCGACGGTGCCGCACCGGCTGCCGGCCGAGTACCTCGAGATGGACGAGGTCCTCGAGATCGCCCGCGAGGGCGCCCGCCAGGGCTGCAAGGAGGCCCTGTTCACGCTCGGTGACCGGCCCGAGGAGCGCTGGCCCCAGGCCCGGCGCTGGCTGGACGAGCGCGGCTACGATTCGACGCTGTCCTACCTGCGCGCGTGCGCGATCGCGGTGCTGGAGGAGACCGGCCTGCTGCCGCACCTCAACCCCGGCGTGCTGTCGTGGGCGGAGCTGCAGCGGCTCAAGCCGGTCGCGCCGAGCATGGGCATGATGCTCGAGACGACCGCGACCCGCCTGTGGTCGGAGCCGGGCGGCCCGCACTTCGGCTCGCCGGACAAGGAGCCCGCGGTACGGATGCGCGTGCTCGAGGACGCCGGGCGGGTGGGCGTGCCGTTCACCACCGGCATCCTCATCGGCATCGGCGAGACGCTCGACGAGCGCGCCGACTCGCTGTTCGCGATCCGCCGGACGATGCGCGAGTACGGCCACGTGCAGGAGGTCATCGTCCAGAACTTCCGCGCCAAGCCCGACACGGCGATGCGCGGCATGCCCGACGCCGAGCTGCGGGACCTGGCCGCGACCATCGCCGTGGCGCGGCTGGTGCTGGGCCCCCGCGCGCGCATCCAGGCCCCGCCGAACCTCATCGACGAGGAGTACGCGCTGCTCATCCGGGCCGGGATCGACGACTGGGGCGGCGTGAGCCCGGTGACGCCGGACCACGTGAACCCCGAACGGCCGTGGCCGGCCCTCGACGAGCTGGCGGCACGGACAAAAGCGGCGGGTTTCGTACTTCGTGAGCGTCTGACGATCTACCCGGAGTATGCGCGGCGCGGGGTACCGTGGCTGGACGCCCGCCTGACCGTGCACGTCGAGGCCCTCATGGACCGCGACTCGGGCCTGGCCGACGAGGCCGCGATGCCGATCGGGCGGCCGTGGCAGGAGCCGGACGGCGGCCACGAGGACAGCGGCCGCACCGACCTGCACACCGCGATCGACGAGCAGGGGCGCAGCGCGGACCGCCGCGGCGACTTCGACACCGTGTACGGGGACTGGGACGAGGTCGCCACGCGGGTACACCAGAAGACGCAGGAACGCCTGGACTCCGACGTCCACAGTGGACTCGCGCTGGCCGCGAGCGATCCGGGCGCCCTGCTGCGGCCCGAGCACGAGGCGGCCGCCCTGGCACTGTTCAATGTGGACGGCAGCGGCCTGGAGGAGCTCGTCCGCATCGCCGACGACCTGCGCCGCGACGCCGTCGGCGACGACATCACGTTCGTAGTGAACCGGAACATCAACTTCTCCAACGTCTGCTACGTGGGCTGCCGCTTCTGCGCCTTCGCCCAGCGCGAGCGCGACGCCGACGCCTTCCGGCTGTCCTACGAGCAGGTCGCCGACCGCGCCGAGGAGGCCTGGAACGCGGGCGCGACCGAGGTCTGCATGCAGGGCGGCATCGACCCGAAGCTGCCCGTCGGGGCCTACGCCGAGCTCGTGCGCGCCGTGAAGGCCCGGGTGCCCGGCATGCACGTCCACGCGTTCAGCCCGATGGAGGTCGTCACCGCCGCGGCCAAGGCCGGCGTGCCGATCCGCGACTGGCTGGCGCAGCTCAAGGACGCCGGCCTCGACACCATCCCCGGCACCGCCGCCGAGATCCTCGACGACGAGGTCCGCTGGGTGCTCACGAAGGGCAAGCTGCCCACCTCGGCCTGGGTCGAGGTCGTGACCACGGCGCACGAGCTGGGCATCCGGTCGAGCTCGACGATGATGTACGGCCACGTCGACCACCCCGGCCACTGGCTCGGCCACTTCCGCGTCCTCGCGGGCATCCAGGACCGCACGGGCGGCTTCACCGAGTTCGTGGCCCTGCCGTTCGTGCACCACAGCGCGCCCATCTACCTCGCGGGCATCGCCCGCCCGGGCCCGACCTGGCGCGACAACCGGGCGGTGCACGCCATGGCCCGCGTCCTCCTGCACGGCCGCATCCCGAACATCCAGTGCTCGTGGGTAAAACTGGGCGACGAGGGCACGGCGGCGATGCTGCGCGGGGGCGCCAACGACATCGGCGGGACGCTCATGGAGGAGACCATCTCGCGCATGGCGGGCTCGGAGCACGGCTCGGCGCGCACGAGCGAGGAGCTGGAGGCGATCGGCCGCGCCGCGGGCCGCCCGGTGCGCCGCCGCACCACGGTCTACGGCCGCGTTTGACGCTTTTCACCCTGTAAATCACCCCTGACGCCTTCACCCAGCGGTCGGGGTGCTCTCGGTCGCGTGTGGTCCCGATAAGTCGGGCGCTCCGCGCCGCGGCTTCGCTGTGGTCCCGATAAGTCGGGCGCTCCGCGCCGCGACTTATCGGATTTATCGTATATGCCCGATTAACCGACGGTGGTGGGTACCAGCGCCACCGCGGCGACCAGCACGCCCAGCAGGAGCAGCCCCAGCACTCGGCGGCCGGGGATGAGCAGGGCCAGCAGCAGCGCGCCGATGGCGATCTTCACGGGGTGGGGTCCGGACCTGCATGACCGGCCACCCCACGTGCGGCAGGATCAGCCGCACCGGCCCCACGACGTGCTTGCGGTCCACCGGCCCCGGGTCCGCCTGCGCGTTCGCGTCGCTCTTGACCGTGAGCGCCCCGTCCGCCGCCTGCGCCATGACCCGGTGCGTGACCGGTCCGCGCCGGTCCGTGTACGTGACGATCTCGTACGGTGCCACCGACTGCGCGTGCGGGTCGACGAAGATGAGGTCACCCCGGTGCATCGCGGGCGCCATGGACTCGGACATCACGACGTAGGGCTTCCACCCCAGGCCGGCAACGCCGACGGTGAACACGATCGCGGAGACGGCGGCGCCCAGGAGCAGACGGCGGATCATGAGCGTGCCGGTACGTCGGATCTCAGCTTTTGCCGCACATCGGCGCAGTTCGGCCGCGGCGCGCGCACCTTGAGCCAACTTGCCGAGACTCTTCCGGCGCGTCCGGCGTGTCGCCCGTTACCTCCGGGCGGGCTGCGTCGGTATGGGTACGGCACGGGGGTGCAAGCGGTCGCCCGAGCGGGCCTATTTATCAGGTTCGGCTTGACGACGCACGCATTACACGCGTGTAATTTCACGGGGGATGTTCGCCGGGTGGCTTCCGAGAAGCGATCTAGCGGACATAAGGAACACCGCGCCGAGGTACAGCAACCTTGTAGGACATGCGCCTTCCGCGTGGGGGGTTGCGCCGGCATTGACGCCGGTGCGCAAGAAGGAGGCACGCTGATGGACGGCCAACCAGTCGTGGCCGACCTGCTGGGTAACGCTCCGGAGTGGCAAGAGCGCGCTTTGTGTTCGCAGACCGACCCGGAGGCTTTCTTCCCGGAGAAGGGCGGGTCGACGCGCGAGGCCAAGCGCATCTGCTCGCGCTGTGAGGTGCGGGCAGACTGCCTGGAGTACGCGCTCGGACACGACGAGCGCTTCGGGATTTGGGGCGGACTCTCGGAACGCGAGCGTCGCAAGCTCAAACGACGAGCGGCTTAGCGGATCGGATTTTCGAATTCGGGCGCCGATCTCCTTTCGGGGGTCGGCGCCCTTTTCCATGGAATTGTATTGTTATGCGTCCGGGGGGATAACGCGCAGGTGCCCGCGCCGCCCGAGCGGGTGCTGCTGGTCGGGCTCCTCCCGGTGCGGCGCCGGCCGGGCCGCCTCGCGAACCGCCTCGGCCAGCGCGACGAGGTCATCGTTCGTCGGGGGCGGAGGCCCGTACTCACCTTCGTGCCGGACAAGATCCCAACCCCGCGGCGCGGTGAGCCCGCGCGCATGCGACTCGCACAGGTCGTAGGAGTGCGGCTCGGCGAACGCGGCCAAGGGACCGACAACTGCGGTCGATTCGGCATAAACGTACGTCAACGTCGCAACGGGAGATCGGGGGCAACCGTTGCGCGAGCATCGACGTGGGGTCCTCACGGCCAGACGGTATCGCTCGGACGCCCCCACGTCACCGGGAAAGCCCCGCGACACGCCGGGGTGACCATGGCGACACGCCCGCTCGGGCGATAGGCGCGGCCGGCCTCGACCGGGCGGGTTTGCCCTGGACACCGCGCACGGCCCGGCTCCCGTCCGCCGCCCGGACGTGTCCTGTCCCACCGCCCGGACGTGTCCCGTCCCACCGCCCGGACGGGTCGCGTCCCACCGCCCGGACGGGTCGCGTCCCACCGCCCGGACGGGTCGCGTCCCACCGCCCGGACGGGTCGCGTCCCAACGGGCGGTCGGTCCCATCCCAAGGCGCGGTCTGCCGGCCGCGTCCAACGCGCGGGCCTGCCTCAATACTGCGCGGTCTGCTCTCGTCCAACACGCGGGTCCGCCCCAACACTGCGCGGTCTGCTCTCGTCCAACACGCGGGTCCGCCCCAACACTGCGCGGTCTCGCGTCCAGCGCGCGGGTCCGCCCCAACACTGCGCGGTCTGCTCGCGTCCAACGTGCGGGCCTGCCCATCGCCGCGCGGCCTGCCCCGGGGCCTGGTCTGTTTCACTGCACAGGTCTGCACCATCGACTGCACGCATCCGCACTGATCGCGCGTTTGCCGCCCGCTAGGCGCGGCGGCGACCGGCGATCGTCACAGCTTGGCGGCTCGTGAGCGTGGCGGCGCCCGGCGGCAGCGCCGGGGTGTGGAGGCTGGCGCTACGCTGAACACCGTGGCAAGCCCTGACCGACGACGCAGTGGACCGGGCCGGCGCGGTCGCGACCGGCACGGCCGAGGCCTGCGCGGCCGGTTGGTGCCCGCGTCGCTGCCGATGTCCCGCACGCGCGCCGAAATGTTCGACGACCTCGTCCTGGACTCGGTCGAGCAGCTGGAGCAGCGCTTCTCCCAGGAGCTGGCGGGCGTGGAGTTCGCGGTGGAGGACGTGCCGCCGGAGCTCAACGTGTACGACTCCGACGTACTCGAAGACGGCGAAGTCCCCCTGGCCCGCCTGCTGCCCGGCCGCCCGGGACGCCACGGGGTCCCGCCACGGATCGTGCTCTACCGCCGCCCCCTCGAGTTCCGCGCCGCCGACCACGACGACCTGGCCGACCTCGTACACGACGTGATCATCGAGCAGGTCGCGAACCTCCTGGGAGTTTCCCCGGACGACCTAGAGGGCTGACCCGCTCACGCCCGAACGTCCATCCATGGCTGACGCACTCACGCCCGAACATCCATAGAGCGCCGGCCCGCTCACGGTCGATCAACCATCGAGCACTGATCACGCCCGAACGACCGTCGAGCGCTAGCCCGCTCATGCGCGATCGACCCATCGAGCCCTGATTCGCTCACGCCCGAACGTCCATCGAGGGCTGGCCCCGCTCATGCGCGATCAACCCATCGAGCGCTCACTCGCTCACGCCCGAACGTCCATCGAGCCCTGATTCGCTCACGCCCGAACGTCCATCGAGCCCTGATTCGCTCACGCCCGAACGTCCATCGAGGGCTGGCCCGCTCACGCTCGAACATCCGGCGAGGGCTGATTCGCTCACGCCCGGACATCCATCGAGCGTTGAGCGACTGCAACCGGACATGTTTCGAGCATCGAGGGTCACAATCGGACGTCGCCGCCGGACGGAGGCGCTCAGGCCTGCCACCATCCGAGCAGGTTCCACTGCCAGAAGAACCACATGAGCATGGTCAGACCGCTCAGTGACAGCACCTGATGCACACGCGCGGAGAAACGCGCAGTGGACCAGCCGCGTACCGTGCCGGCCAAGGACGCAACGGCCGCCGCGCCAACCAGGAGCGGCAGGGTCAGCAGCACCTTGAACGAAAGCGGCGCGCCGTAGATGAAGTCACTCACGTCGCCGGCGAGGGTTGCGACCAGCAGGCCCAGGAACACCAGGCCGAGAAGGGATGCGCCGCCGGCCAGCCAGCGCGACGCGCGCCAGGCGCGGGATGACTCGATCGGCTTGGCGCGGCGGCGTAGGAGGCGCCACAGGAGGTACACCGGAATCGTGAAGGCGATGACCGCGAACGCCGCCAGGATGCCGAGGTTGAACGGCGGGGAGTCGGTGTAGCCGAGCCGCTCGTAGGCGGGGCCGTCGGTGGCCACATAGGACACTCCACCGGCGCCGGGGCGGAACACCAGGTGGTCGTCGCCGTCCCGCTGCTTGTAGAGGCCGTCACCGGCGGCGACGTACTCGTGACCCTTGAAATGCACGGTTCCGTCATGGGACACGGTCAGTCGCATCGGGCCGAGCAGCACCAGCAGCCACTCCATTGTGGACTGGTTGTGGCGCGTCGAGGCGTAAAAACCAGGCGCCGGGACGGCCGTCGCGGGGGCCGTTGCAAGCTTCGTCGGTACCGTCGGCAGGAACTTGTTCGTAAAACCGGGCACGAGCGCCTGCATGGCGTCACCGGCGGCGGTGCTGTTGAGCGACGCGAACAGTCCGATGTTGCAGTCCGGGACCAGCAGCAGCACGCTGCCGAACGCCTCCCAGCCGCCGTCGTGCATGAGCACGCGATGTCCATTCATGGTGCGATCCATGAAACCGTGCGCAAATCCGCCCAACCGCGGGTCGGCCGCGAACGATCGAGTGTGCATCAGTTGCGCGGTCGCGGGCGACAGCAGCTTGCCGCCGTCGGCGAGGTGGGCCTTCATGAACTCCGCCATGTCGTCCGCGGACGCCGTGACCGAACCATCCGGAGTGAGCGGATCGAACGTGAACGGAACCTCCCGGGCCGGCGTTTCGTCGGTGTTGTAGCTGCGAGCCGGCGCGAACGGCGGCGGCTCGGTAGCGGTGCTGTGCGTCATGCCGAGCGGGTCGAGGATGTGGCGCTGCACGTACTGCTCGTACGGCTCCCCGGAGACCTGCGCCACGATGTACCCGGCGAGCGCGGCGCCGTAGTTGGAATACGCCGAGATCTCGCCCGGCGGACGGATCCGCACCGGAATGTTCGCGGCCAGGAACTCGCCGAGGTTCGTCGGGCCGTGCGCGCCGGTCCCGATGATCCGGTCCTCGAACCCGGCCGTGTGGTTCATGAGGTCCCCGACCGTGATCGGCCGCGGGTACGTCGCCGGGATCTTGAACGCCTTCAGGTAGGTGTTCACATCCGCGCCCAGATCGATCTTCCCGGCCTCGACCTGCTGCATGACCGCGGTGTACGTGAACAGTTTGCTGATCGACGCGATGCGCACGGCCGAAATCTGCGCATCCATCGGTACCCCGCGGGCGACATCGGCCAGCCCGTACCCCTTGCCGAACACGGTCTGGCCGCCGGCCACGACCGACACCACCGCGCCCGGCACCTTGTCGTTCCGAATGAACGGTTGCAACTGCTCGTCGACGAGCGTTTCGACGGCGGCCGTGGTGACGTCCGCGCATCCGGCAGTGGGGGCCGCACTCGCCGGCGACACCGGCAGAGCTAGCAAGGCGACCACCGGCAGGGCCAGCCCGGTGATCGCAACGAGTCCGAGAATCGCGCTCCTTCGCATGCGAAAACCTTCGCGTCCGCACACCCCGAACCACATCGCCGCGCAGTCCCCGCTCACCTACGACAAAAGTCGGAGCAGATTGCACGATTGCGCAACCAACGTCGGAGCAAGCCAAACATTCGCGCGACCGGATGTGGAGCAGTCCGCACGTTCACGCGACCGAAGCAGGGGTATTCCGCACGTTCGCGCGACTGGTTGTGGAGCAGTCCGCACGTTGACGCGACCGAAGCAGGGGTATTCCGCACGTTCGCGCGACTGGTTGTGGAGCAGTCCGCACGTTCACGCGACCGAAGTAGGACCACTCCGCACGTTCGCGCGACCGGATGTGGAGCGGTCTGCACATTCGCACGACCGAGTTTCGTGCAGGTCTGCACACTCGCACGAGCGTGTTCGCGCGACCTAGTGGGAGCGTGCTTGGGCATCTGCGCGACTAAAGTCGGAGGGCGTTCGCGCATTTGCGCGACTCACGTCGGACGCGCGCGGCTGCCTTGTGTTTCTACATTGAGCGCATGGACTCCAAACGGCTTGGCGATGCGGCTCTGGTGGCCGCCTCGCTGGCGTTGACGGTGCTCGCGGTGAAGGGGCATTGGTCGGCCGTACCGGCCGTGCTCATCGGGTTCGCCGGCGCCGTCGGCAGCCTGTCACTGTGGTGGCGCCGCCGGTGGCCGGTGGTCACCGCGCTCGTCTCCGCCGGCTCCTACGCTCTCTCGGGCAATCCGCTCCCCATTCTGGCTGCCGTCTACTCCGGCGCCGCCCACAGCCCGCGCCCGCGCGTGTGGATCTACCCGGTGGCCGGCCTCGCCGGATTCACCGGCTGGTCTCTGCTCGACAACGGCCGTATCGCGGCCCAGGATGCGGCCGCCGAGGCGTTGGCGGTACTGCTCCTGGCCGCCCTCGGCGTGTACGTCTCCACCCGCCGCGATCTGGCCGAGTCCTGGCGGGAGCGAGCCGAACGCGCCGATGTCGAGCGGCGGCTGCGGGACGAACGTGCACGGGCGGATGAGCGAACGCGCATTGCGCGTGAGATGCACGACGTACTCGCGCACAAGGTGTCGCTCATCGCCCTACACGCCGGCGCGCTGGAACTCATTGCCACGGAGGACGACCGCGTCCGCGAGGGCGCCGGGCTCATCCGCGTGACGGCCCGTGAGGCACTGGAGGAGCTGCGGATGGTCCTGGGCGTGCTGCAGTCGCCGGCCTCGCTCCCGCCGAATCGAGCAGACAGTGCGGATCGTGCGGATCGCGCAGGGCGTGCAGATCGTGCAGACAGCGCGCGCGAGGTGGACAGTGTGGACAGTCCGGGCCGTGCAGATCGCGCAGGGCGTGCAGATCGTGCAGACAGCGCGCGCGAGGTGGACAGTGTGGACAGTCCGGGCCGTGCAGATCGTGTAGAGCGTGCAGACAGTGCCGGCAAGGTGGACAGTGCGGACAGTCCAAGCCGTGCAGATCGTGCGGGCGACGTGGACAGTGCGGACAGTCCGCGCCGTGCGGATCGTGCAGGCCGTGCGGAACGTGCGGACAGTGTGGGCCGTGCAGACAGCGCGGATCGAGCAGGGCGTGCGGGCCGTGTCGAGAGTGCGGACCGAGCAGGGGGTGCGGAACTGGCGGGCCGAGCGGACCGAGCGGACCGAGCGGCGCTGCCGGATCTGGCGGACCTGCCAGGGCTGTCGGACCTGCCGACCCTCGTAGATGCGGCGATCGCGGCCGGTCAGGCGGTCGACCTGAACGACGAAGCCGGCGCGCTGCCGCCCGCTACCGCGCGTGTCGTGTATCGAGTCGTGCAGGAAGGGCTGACCAACGCGCGCAAGCACGCACCCGGTGCGCCAGTCACCGTTTCCTTGACCGGTGGGCCGACGATCATCGTGGATGTGCGCAACTCGGCTGCGGTCGGCGGGGCGCTCGACCTTCCGGGCACAGGCGCCGGCCTGATCGGTCTGGCGGAACGGCTCCGGCTGGTCGGCGGCACCCTGGAGTCCGGGCCGACGGAAGATGGTGGCTGGTGTCTGACTGCCGTGGTGCCGGCTGTGGAGGTGGCGGTGTGACCGTGGCCGGCGATGAGCCGATGGCGTGTGCCGACCGGTTGGTGCCGGGCCCAGCGACAGACGGTGGCCGGGGGCCGAGCCAGGGTGGCGGCGTGACCGTGGTCGGCGATGAGCCGATGGCGTGTGCCGACCGGTTGGTGCCGGGCCCAGCGACAGACGGTGGCCGGGGTCGAGCCAGGATGGCGGCGTGTCCGTGGCCGGGATCGAGCCAGGGTGGCGGCGTGATCGTGGCCGGGGTCGAGCGAGGGTGGCGGCGTGACCGTGGCTGGGAGGGCGAGCCAGGGTGGCGGCATGACCAGAGTGCCAACCATGGAGGCTACGCGTGATTGAGGTTCTCCTCGCCGACGACGAAGCTCTCGTGCGCGCCGGCCTCCGGATGATTCTCGGTACCGCCCCCGACCTGGCCGTCGTGGGTGAGGTAGCGGACGGGGCCGCCGCGCTCGAAGCGGTTCAGCGCCTACACCCCGCCGTCGTGCTCATGGATCTTCGTATGCCCAAGATGGACGGGCTCGCCGCGACCGCTGCTATCCGCGCGCTCCCCGACCCGCCCGCCGTCGTGGTGCTCACGACGTTCGACACGGACGACGCGGTGTTCCGCGCGCTCGAAACAGGGGCCACCGGCTTCCTGCTCAAGGACACGCCGCCCCCCGAGCTCCTCCGCGCCGTACGCCTGGCCGCCGCCGGTGACGCCATGCTCTCCCCGGCCGTCACCCGGCGCGTGATCGACCGGTACACCGCCGAAGACCGTTCGTCCCGCCGCCGGGCCGCGCTCGACGAGCTGCGGGCTTTGACCGAACGTGAGCGGGAAGTGCTTGTCGAGATCGGAAACGGACTGGCGAACGGTGCGATAGCGACAAGGCTGCACATGAGCGAGGCCACCGTCAAAACGCACGTTACGCACCTGTTCGAGAAGCTCGACGCGACCAACCGGGTTCAACTGGCGATCGCCGCCTTCCGCGCGGGTCTGGTCGAGTAAACCAGCCTAAGCGCCGGTCAGGCGCGACAGCAGGCCCGCGACGGCCGACGGGCGGCCTGTCCGCGACTCCGTGCGGTCGGCGGCACGGAACAGCCGCATGCTCGCGTTCACGCCCAGCCAGCGCAGCGGCTCGGGCTCCCACCGCGGCGACCGGTGACCGACCCACGGGAGCCGGACAAGTTCAGTGTCGGCGCCCGTGATCAGGTCGGCCAGCGTCCGGCCCGCCAGGTTCGACGTCCCGACCCCGTCGCCCACGTAGCCCCCGGCCCACGCCAGGCCCGTCGCCGGGTCCAGGCCCACCGACGCCATCCAGTCCCGCGCCACTCCGAGCGGCCCGCCCCACGAGTGGGCCACGCGCGCATCGGACAGCGCCGGGAACAGCGCGGATAAGGCCCGCCGCAGCTCGGCGAAGACGCCGGGCTCGCGGTCGAAGGACGGCGAGATCGCCGAGCCGTAGTGGTAAGGCGCGCCGCGGCCGCCGAAGGCCAGGCGGTCGTCCGCCGTGCGCTGGCCGTAGACGATCAGGTGGCGGTAGTCCGAGAACGTCTCGCGCCGGGCGAGGCCCGCGGCCGACCAGAACGAGGGGGGCAGCGGGTCGGTGGCGATCATCAGGGAGTACACCGGCGCGATGACCCGGGCGTAGCCGGGCAGGCGCGGCGTGAAGCCCTCGGTGGCGCGCACCACGATGGGGGCACGCACGGTGCCGGCGGCGGTGACCGCGCGGCCGGGGGACAGTTCGGTCACGGGGGACCGCTCGTGGAGGCGCACGCCCCGGCGCGCGACGGCGTCCGCCAGGCCGCGGACCAGCTTGGCCGGCTGGATGGCGGCGCAGTGCGGGGTGTACGTGCCGCCCAGGACATTCGTCGCGCCCACGCGCGCGGAGGCCTCGGCGGCGGAGAGCAGGTGCAGCTCGATGCCGTACGCGGCCGCCGTCGCGGCGTCCGCGCGGGCCCGGACCAGCTGGGCCGGGGTGCGGGCCAGCACCACGGTGCCGCCCTTGGCGTAGTCGCAGTCGATGCCCTCCTCGGCCGCGACCCGGCCGACCTCGTCCACCGTGGACTCCATGGCCGCGTTCAGGGCGAGCGCGGCCGGGCGGCCGTAGGTCCGGTCCAGGTAGCCGATCGACTTCGGGAACAGCGCCGAGCACCAGCCGCCGTTGCGGCCGCTCGCGCCGAAGCCGGCGTGCTCGGCCTCCAGCACCGTGATGTGCAGCGACGGGTCGGCCCGGGCGAGGTAGTACGCGGTCCACAGCCCCGTGTACCCGGCGCCGACGATGCACACATCGGCCGAGGCGTCCCCCGAAAGCGCCGGATAATCGGAAAAGTCCGAGTAGTCGGACAACCAGAAGCTCAAAGGCGGGCCCACGCCGAAGTCAGGACCGAACGCAGGATCTGCTCGATCTCGGCGAAGTGGCTCTCGTCGCAGATCAGCGGCGGGGCGAGCTGGATCACCGGGTCGCCCCGGTCGTCGGCGCGGCAGTACAGGCCCGCCTCGAAGAGGGCCTTGGACAGGAAGCCGCGCAGCAGCGCCTCGGACTCGGCCTCGTTGAACGTCTCCCTGGTCGCCTTGTCCTTGACCAGCTCGATGCCGAAGAAGTACCCGTCGCCGCGCACGTCGCCGACGATCGGCAGGTCGTACAGGCGCTCGAGGTACGAACGGAACAGCGGCGAGTTCGTGCGCACGTGGGCGTTGAGGTCCTCGCGCTCGAAGATGTCCAGGTTGGCCAGCGCCACCGCGGCGCCGACGGGGTGGCCGCCGTAGGTGATGCCGTGCGCGAACCAGTTGCGCCCGTCCAGGAACGGCTCGGCCAGCCGGTCGGAGACCAGCATCGCCCCGAGCGGCACGTAGCCGCTGGTGAGGCCCTTCGCGCAGGTGATGATGTCGGGCTGGAAGCCGTAGCGGTCGGCCCCGAAGTACTCGCCGAGCCGGCCGAACGCGCAGATCACCTCGTCGGAGACGAGCAGCACGTCGTAGCGGTCGCAGATCTGGCGTACGCGCTCGAAGTAACCGGGCGGGGGCGGGAAGCAGCCGCCGGCGTTCTGTACCGGCTCCAGGTACACCGCCGCGACGGTGTCCGGGCCCTCGAACTCGATCGCCTCGGCGATGCGGTCGGCGGCCCAGACCCCGAACTGCTCGGGCGTCATCGACTGGTCCGGGCGGCGGTAGTAGTTGGTGTTGGGCACCCGGAAGGTGCCCGGCACGAGCGGCTCGAAGTCCTGCTTGAACGCCGGGACGCCGGTGATCGACAGGGCGCCCATCGAGGTGCCGTGGTAGGCGACGTGCCGCGAGATCACCTTGGTCTTCATCGGCTTGCCGACCTTGCGGAAGTACGAGCGGGCCAGCTTCCAGGCGCTCTCGACGGCCTCGGAGCCGCCGGTGGTGAAGAAGACCCGGTTGAGGTCGCCGGGGGCCAGGCTGGTGAGGCGCTCGGCCAGCTCGATCGCCTTGGGGTGGGCGTAGGACCACAGGGGGAAGTACGCGAGCTCGGAGGCCTGCTTGGCGGCCGCGTCGGCGAGCTCGTGGCGTCCGTGGCCGGTCTGCACCACGAACAGGGCGGACAGGCCGTCGAGGTACCGCCGGCCGTTGCTGTCGTAGATGTACGGCCCGTCGCCGCGCACGATGACCGGCACCGGGTTCTGGGCATAGTCCGACAGGCGCGTGAAGTGCATCCACAGGTGCTGGCGGGCGGCGGCGTCGAGCGCGGCGGAGTCGGGCTGCTGGTCGGTGTTCATCGGGTCCCCCACGCATAGGTCTGCTTGGCGAGCTTCAGGTACACGAAGGTCTCCGTCGCGGTCACGCCGGGGATGCTCCGTACGGTGTCGTTGATGAGGTCCAGGAGGTGCTCGTCGTCGGTGCAGACCAGCTCGACGAGCAGGTCGTACCCGCCGGCGCAGATCACCACGTAGTCGATCTCCGGGACCGAGGCGAGCGCCTTGGCCACCGGGCGTAGATCCCCTTCGACCTTGACCCCGATCATCACCTGGCGGGCGAAACCCAGGGTGAGAGGGTCGGTGACGGCCACGATCTGCATGACGCCGGTGTCCAGCAGCCGCTGTACCCGCTGGCGCACCGCGGCCTCGGACAGCCCCACAACCTTCGCCAGCGAGGCGTAGGACATGCGGCCGTCACGCTGGAGCTGTTCGATGATCCGCTTGTTGACGTCGTCGAGGACAGGCTCGGTCACGTGTGGATTCTTACTTAATAGGCCGCCTTTGGCAACTGATTCCATGGCTGTTCAACGACGTATCTGCGGATTCGTGAGGGTTGCCGAAGATCGGGAACCCGTTGCAGACTGATCTGCCCGGTTTCGGCGATGTGACCGCGGTGACCGCACGGTGATTTCATGACGTTTTTCGTTGTGCGGCCCGATCGTGACAACGGAATCCCTTGTGAGCGATGGCACCCCGTGTCAGGATCGGTCGTCCGGTCACCACCCCCCAGTTCGGGTGACCGACACCGAGAGATCCGTAGGAGCCCCCTGTGCGAAATCCACCGCTCTCCCCAGAAGCGCAGGCCATTCTCAACGCCACCGGCCTCTCGCGCCGGACCCTCATGCGCGGCCTGCTGGCCGGCGGTGCCCTCGTCGCGTCCGGCGGTGCGCTGGCCGCGTGCGGCACGAAGCCCGCGAAGAAGACGGAGTCGGAGAAGGCCGCGTGCGTCGGCGCCGACGCCTCGGCGACCGAGAAGAAGCTCAGCTGGTCCAACTGGCCGCTCTACATCGACGTGGACGCCAACGACGACAAGAAGCGCCCGTCGCTCGACGCGTTCACCGCCAAGACCGGCATCGCGGTCACCTACACCGAGGACGTCAACGACAACAACGAGTTCTTCGGCAAGGTCCGCAACCAGCTCCAGGCGTGCCAGTCGATCGACCGTGACGTCATGGTGCTCACCGACTGGATGGCCTCGCGGGTGGTCAACCTGGGCTGGGTGCAGCCCTTCGACCCCGCCAAGACCCCGAACTTCACCAAGAACGTGCTGCCGACGCTGCGCAACCGGCCGTGGGACAAGGCCATGACCCACGCCGCCCCGTGGCAGTCGGGCCTCACCGGCATCGCGTACAACGGCGCGGTGACCAAGGAGGTCCGCACCATCGACGAGCTGCTGACCCGCCCCGACCTCAAGGGCAAGGTCGCCGTGCTCACCGAGATGCGCGACACCGTCGGGCTGGTGCTGCTGTCGATGGGCAAGGACCCGGCCAACGTCACCGACGCCGACTTCGACGCGGCGCTGGAGAAGCTCAAGAAGGCCGTCGACTCCGGCCAGATCCGGAAGTTCACCGGCAACGACTACAAGGAGGACCTCGCCAAGGGCGACCTCGCGGCCTGCATCGCGTGGTCCGGCGACGTCATCCAGCTCGCCGCCGAGGAGGGCTCGAAGGTCGCGTTCGTCACGCCCGACGAGGGCCTGATCGTCTGGTCCGACAACCTGCTCATTCCGGCCCCGGCGACCCACAAGGCCAACGCCGAGCAGCTCATCGACTACTACTACGACCCCGCGGTGGCCGCCCAGGTGGCCGCGACGGTCAACTACATCTGCCCGGTCCAGGGCGCCCAGGACGCGATGCAGAAGATCAACCCGGACCTGGCCTCCAACCCGCTGATCTTCCCGGACGCCGCGACGCTGGCCAAGACGCACTCGTTCAAGGCGCTGACCGAGGACGAGGACAAGAAGTACGCCGCCAAGTTCGAAGCAGTGTCGGGGGCCTGATACATGACCCTGCAGCTCTCCGGCGTCACCAAGCGGTTCGGTACCTTCACCGCGGTCGACGACCTGACCCTCACGGTGCCCCAGGGGTCGTTCTTCGCCCTGCTGGGCGCCTCCGGGTGCGGCAAGACCACCACCCTGCGGATGATCGCCGGGCTGGAGGAGCCGACGGAAGGCCGGGTGCTGCTCGGCGATCAGGACGTCACGCGGCTGCGGCCGTACAAGCGGCCGGTCAACACCGTGTTCCAGAGCTACGCGCTCTTCCCGCACCTCAACATCGAGGACAACGTCGCGTTCGGCCTGCGCCGGCGCGGCATCCGCAAGCACGCCGACCAGGTGGAGCAGATGCTGCACCTGGTCGACCTCGACGGCTTCGGCAAGCGCCGCCCGGCCCAGCTCTCCGGCGGCCAGCAGCAGCGGGTGGCGCTCGCCCGGGCGCTGATCAACCAGCCGCAGGTGCTGCTGCTGGACGAGCCGCTCGGGGCCCTCGACCTCAAGCTGCGCCGGCAGATGCAGGTCGAGCTCAAGCGCATCCAGACCGAGGTCGGCATCACCTTCGTGCACGTCACCCACGACCAGGAGGAGGCCATGACGATGGCCGACACGGTCGCGGTGATGAACGCCGGGCGCATCGAGCAGCTCGGCGCGCCCGTGGAGATGTACGACTTCCCCGGCACCGCGTTCGTGGCCAACTTCCTGGGCCAGTCCAACCTGCTCGCCGCCGACGTGCGCGGCCGCTCCGGCGACGACCTGCTCGTCGAGGCCTACGGCGCCCGTTACACGGTGCCGGCGGCGCGCGCCCGGGCCACCGACGGCACCGTCTGGCTCGGCGTGCGGCCGGAGAAGGTGCACGTCAGCGCGGGCGAGCCGCCGGCCGGGCACCAGAGCGTGCGCGGGCTGGTGACCGACTCCTCCTACATGGGGGTCAGCACGCAGTACCTCGTCCAGGCCCCCTGGGGCGAGGAGCTGACGGTCTTCGTGCCCAACTCGGGCGTCGCCGCGCCGCTCGCCGTGGCCAGCGAGGTCTCCGTGTCCTGGCGCCCGGACCACGCCTTCCTGCTGCCCCGCCCGGCCGGCGAGACGCACGCGCCGGTGGTGGACCCGGAGGAGGTGGCGGCATGAGCGCACTGGGGCAGCTGAGCAGCGGGCCCGTGGTCAAGCTGGAAAAACCCAAGAAGCGGTGGCTGCCGTACCTGCTGCTGCTGCCCGGCGGCCTGTGGCTGGTCCTGTTCTTCGCCGTGCCGTGCGTGCAGCTCTTCGCCACCAGCCTCTACGACCCGAGCGGGTCGCTGGAGGACGGATACGCGATGACCTGGCAGTTCAGCAACTACTCCGACGCCATCGCCGAGTACCTCCCCCAGTTCGGCCGCTCGCTGTGGTACGCGCTGCTGACCACCGCGTTCTCGCTGCTGCTGGGCTACCCGCTGGCGTACGCGATCGCGCTCAAGGCCGGGCGCTGGAAGAACGTGCTGCTCATCTGCGTCATCGCGCCGTTCTTCACCAGCTTCCTGATCCGCACCCTGGCCTGGAAGGTGATCCTGTCCGACAACGGCACGGTCGTGTCGGTGCTCAACGCGCTGCACGTCCCGCTGCCCGACGGCCGGCTGCTGGCCACCACTCCGGCGGTGATCGCGGGCCTGGTGTACAACTTCCTGCCATTCATGGTGCTGCCCCTCTACGCCAGCCTCGAGAAGCTCGACCCGCGGCTCATCGAGGCGGCCGGCGACCTCTACGCCCGGCCGGTCGCGCGCTTTACCCGGGTCGTGCTGCCGCTGTCGATGCCCGGGGTCGTGGCGGGCACGCTGCTCACGTTCATCCCGGCGGCCGGCGACTACATCAACGCGCAGCTGCTGGGGACCAACCGGCAGTTCATGATCGGCAACGTCATCCAGTCCAAGTTCCTGAAGGTCGGCGACTACCCGTCCGCGGCCGCGCTGTCGTTCACCCTGATGGCGGCGATCCTCGTGCTGGTCTTCGTCTACGTCAAGCGCGCCGGAACGGACGAGGTGCTCTGATGCTCCACCGCCTGCGCAGGTTCCTCGCCGACCACTGGGTGCTGGCGATGGGGCTGATCGTCCTGTTGTACCTCTTCGTGCCGATCGCCGTCGTGGCCGCGATGTCGTTCCGGGACGCCCGCGCCAACGCCCCCTACACGCTGGACAACTACAAGTTCACGCTGGACCACTGGAAGCACCCGTTCGGCGTGGCCGGCATCGGCGACGCGTTCTGGCTCAGCATCGGCATCGCGCTGCTGGCCACCGCGGGCGCGACGGTGCTGGGCACGCTGATGTCCTTCGCCCTGGCGCGGCACGCCTTCCGCGGCCGCGGCGCGACAAACACGCTGATCTTCCTGCCCATGGCGACGCCGGAGATCGTGATGGGCTCGTCGCTGCTGGCGCTGTTCGTCGCCTCCGGGGTACCCCTGGGCTTCTGGACGGTCGTCATCGCGCACGTCATGTTCTGCCTGTCGTTCGTGGTCGTCACGGTCAAGGCGCGCCTCGCCGGCCTCGACCCGCGGCTGCAGGAGGCGGCCATGGACCTCTACGCCGACGAGCGGCAGACGTTCCTGCGCGTGACGCTGCCGCTGGTGATGCCCGGCATCGTGGCGGCCGCCCTGCTGTCGTTCTCGCTGTCCTTCGACGACTTCATCGTCACCAACTTCAACTCCGGCACCGTCGTGACGTTCCCGATGTTCGTCTGGGGGGCCTCGCAGCGCGGGATCCCGGCCCAGATCAACGTCATCGGCACCGCGATGTTCCTGATCTCGTTCCTGATCGTCCTCATCGGACAGTTGCCGCGCCTGCGCCGGAAGGCCCAGTAGTCATGCGATTACTCATCGTCGGCGCCGGTGGCGTCGGCACCGCCGCCGTGCGCATCGCCGCGCGCCGGGAGTTCCTCGAACACTGCGTCGTGGCCGACCAGGACCCGAACCGGGCCGAGGCGGCGGTGTCCTTCGTGGACGATCCCCGGTTCGTCGCGGCCGCCCTCGACGCCTCGTCCGCGCCCGCCGTCGCGCAGCTGTGCCGGAGCCTGCGCATCACGCACGTGCTCAACGCCGTCGACCCGCGCTTCGTCATGCCGGTGTTCACCGGCGCCTTCGAGGCCGGCGCGCACTACGTCGACATGGCGATGTCGCTGTCGCAGCCGCACCCCGAGCAGCCGTACGGCAAGATCGGCGTGCTGCTCGGCGCCGAGCAGTTCGCGGTCGAGGACAAGTGGGAGGCGGCCAACCGGCTGGCCCTCGTCGGCATGGGCGTCGAGCCCGGCCTGTCCGACGTCTTCGCCCGCTACGCCGCCGACGTCCTCTTCGCCGAGGTGCACGACGTGGGCATCCGCGACGGCTCCGACCTGGTGGTGGAGGGCTTCGAGTTCGCGCCCTCCTTCTCGATCTGGACGACGATCGAGGAGTGCCTCAACGCCCCGCTCATCTACGAGAAGAACCGCGGGGTGTACGTCACGAGGCCGTTCTCCGAGCCGGAGACCTTCGACTTCCCGGCCGGCATCGGCCCGGTCGAGTGCGTGAACGTGGAGCACGAGGAGGTCCTGCTCATCCCGCGCTGGATCGACGTGCGGCGGGTCACCTTCAAGTACGGCCTGGGCCAGGAGTTCATCGACGTTCTCAAGACCATCCACAAGCTCGGCCTGGACTCGACGCGCAAGGTGCGGGTCGGTGGCGTCGAGGTGTCCCCGCGCGACGTGGTGGCCGCGTGCCTGCCCGACCCGGCGACGCTCGGCGACCGGATGCACGGCCGCACCTGCGCCGGCACCTACGTCACCGGCCTGGGCCGCGACGGGCGGCCGCGGGCCACGTACCTGTACCACGTCGTCGACAACGCGTGGACGATGCGTGAGTACGGCTGCCAGGCGGTCGTGTGGCAGACGGCGGTCAACGCCGTGGTGGCCCTGGAGCTGCTCGCGGCCGGCACGTGGACGGGCCGCGGCGTGCTGGGCCCCGAGGCGATGCCCCCGCGGCCGTTCCTCGATCTGCTCGGCGAGCACGGGGTGCCGTGGAGTATGCAGGAACTATGACGATGTTCGGGCCCGACATCACGTTCCTCGGGGTGCCGCGCTGCGACCTGGCCGCCCTGCCGGACGCCGACGTGGTGATCCTCGGCGCCCCGTTCGACGGCGGCACCTCCCACCGGCCCGGCACCCGGTTCGGGCCGTCGGCCATCCGGCAGGCCTGCTACCTGCCCCAGGACGGCTCGCGCCCGTCGCTGGCCCTGCGCGTCGACGCCCTCAAGGACCTGCGGGTCGTGGACGCCGGGGACATCACGATGTACGCCCCGAGCGCCGAGGCGGGGCTGCGGGCCCTCGAGGACGCCGTCTTCGCCGTCGCCGCCACGGGCGCGATCCCGGTCGTGCTCGGCGGCGACCACACGATCGCCTGGCCCGACGCCACCGGCGTGGCCCGCCAGCTCGGCTTCGGCCGCGTCTCGATGGTCCACTTCGACGCCCACGCCGACACCGGCGACGTCGAGTTCGGCTCGCTGATCGGCCACGGCCAGCCGATGCGCCGCCTGATCGAGTCCGGCGCCCTGCGCGGCGACCGCTTCCTGCAGATCGGCCTGCGCGGCTACTGGCCCGGCCCGGAGACGCTGGACTGGATGGCGGCCCAGGGCATGCGCTCCTACGAGATGAGCGAGATCGTGGCCCGGGGCCTCGACGAGTGCCTGACGGAGGCGTTCGCGACCGCGGTCGACGAGTGCGACGGGGTGTTCCTCTCCGTCGACGTCGACGTGGTCGACCCGGGCATGGCGCCCGGCACCGGCACCCCCGAGCCGGGCGGGCTGACCTCGCGGCAGCTGCTCGACGCGGTGCGCCGCTGCTGCTACGAGCTGCCGATCGCCGGCGTCGACGTGGTCGAGGTGAGTCCGCCGTACGACCACGCCGAGATCACCGCATACCTGGCCAACCGGGTCGTGCTGGAGGCCCTGTCGGCGATCGCCCGGCGCCGCCGCGGAGACCCGTGGGACCCGCGGCGGCCCCTGCTCGACCGCTAGGGGCTGTATCGAAGTGGATGGCCGGGCTGCGGCGGACTCAGACGCCGCCGGGAACCGTAGCGGTCACACCCCGATACAACCCCGGTATCGGGGCGCGCCCGGCGCGGCCCCAGCCGACGCCTGAGCCTCGCCTCGCTCCGACCCCCACTTCGACACAGCCCCTAGGCCGTTTCTCAGCCCGCTTCGCCTGCGGTGCCGTGACCTACTGGAGGGCGAATTCGAGCAGGTCCAGCGCGCGCTCCAGGGTCGGGTCGTCGATCACCAGCGGGGGCAGGAAGCGGATCACGTTGCCGTAGGTGCCGCAGGTGAGCAGCAGCAGGCCGGCCGTGTGGGCCCGGCGCTGGATCTCGGCCGTCTTCGCCGCGTCCGGGGTCGCGCCCAGTGCTGCGCCCTTGGCCCAGCCGCGCTCCGCCGTCAACCGGCCGGGCGGCGCGGAGTCGGGCACCACGATCTCCAGCGCGAGCATCGCGCCCCGGCCGCGGACGTCGCCGATGTACTGGTACCGCTGCTGGAACTCCCGCAGGCGCGGGAGCATGACGGACTCGATCCGCCGGGCGGCCGCGGCGAGGTCGAGCTCCCGCATGGTCTCGATCGCGGCGAGCCCGGCCGCGCAGGCGATCGGGTTGCCGCCGTAGGTGCCGCCGAGGCCGCCCGGGTGCACGGCGTCCATGACCTCGGCCCGCCCGGTCAGCCCGGCCAGGGGCAGGCCGCCGGCGATGCCCTTCGCGGTGGTGACCAGGTCCGGCTCCAGGCCCTCGTGGGTGCTGGCGAACCAGTCGCCGGTGCGGCAGAAGCCGGTCTGGATCTCGTCGGCGACGAAGAGCGCCCCGTTGGCCCGCGCCCACGCGGCCAGCGAAGGCAGGAAGCCCGGCGCCGGTACGACGAAGCCGCCCTCGCCCTGGATCGGCTCGATGAGCACGGCGGCCACCTGGTCGGCGCCGACCTGCTTCTCGATCAGGCCGATGGCCAGGGCGGCGGCGTCGGGGCCGGCGAGGCCGTCGCGGAACGGGTACGACATCGGCACCCGGTAGATCTCGCCGGCGAACGGGCCGAAGCCGTGCTTGTAGGGCATGTCCTTGGCGGTGAGCGCCATGGTCAGGTTCGTGCGGCCGTGGTAGGCGTGGTCGAAGACCACGACGGCGCGGCGCCCGGTCGCGTGCCGGGCGACCTTCACCGCGTTCTCGACCGCCTCGGCGCCCGAGTTGAACAGGGCCGAACGCTTCTCGAACGAGCCCGGCGTGAGCGCGTTGAGCTGCTCGCAGACGGCGACATAGCCCTCGTACGGCGCGATCATGAAGCAGGTGTGCGTGAACCGCTCCGCCTGCCGCCGCACCGCCTCGACGACCTTCGGGTTCGAGTTGCCGACGTTGGTGACCGCGATGCCGGCCGCGAGGTCGATCCACTCCCGGCCGTCCACGTCGGACAGCGTGCCGCCGGAGGCGTGGTCGACGTACGAGCTGATCATGCTGCTGACCCCGCGCGCGACGGCGGACGAGCGGCGCTTGTGCAGGTCGGCGGAGTGCTCCCCGGGCATTGTCATCACAGCTCGATGTTGTGCATGACGTGCTTGACCCGGGTGTAGTCCTCCAGGCCGTACATGGACAGGTCCTTGCCGTAGCCGGACTGCTTGAACCCGCCGTGCGGCATCTCGGCCACGATCGGGATGTGCGTGTTGACCCAGACGCAGCCGAAGTCCAGCCGCCGGCTCATGCGCATCGCGCGGCCGTGGTCGCGGGTCCAGACCGACGACGACAGGCCGTACTCCACGCCGTTGGCCCAGCGCACCGCCTCGTCCTCGTCGGTGAAGCGCTGCACGGTGATGACCGGGCCGAACACCTCGTCCTGGATGATCTCGTCCTCCTGGCGCAGCCCCGAGACCACGGTGGGCGAGTAGAAGTAGCCCCGATCGCCGACCCGCGCCCCGCCGGTGTTCAGCTTGGCATGGTCGGGCAGCCGGTCGATGAAGCCGCCGACCCGGGCCAGCTGGTTGGCGTTGTTCAGCGGGCCGTAGAGGATGTCCTCGTCGTCCGGCGCGCCCGTCCTCGTGGCGGCGGCCTGCTCGGCGAGGGCGGCCACGAAGTCGTCGTAGATGCCGGGCCCGGCCAGCACCCGGGTGGCCGCGGTGCAGTCCTGGCCGGCGTTGAAGTAGCCGGCGAGCGCGATCGCCTCGGCCGCGGCGGCCAGGTCGGCGTCGTCGAAGACCACGACCGGGGCCTTGCCGCCCAGCTCCAGGTGGGTGCGCTTGAGCGAGGGGGCGGCCGCGGAGGCGACCTCGCGCCCGGCCCGCACCGACCCGGTGATGGACACGAACGCCGGCGTCGGGTGGGCGACCAGGGCGCGGCCGGTGTCCCGGTCGCCGGTGACCACGTTGAGCACGCCCGGCGGCAGGAACTCGGCGGCCAGCTCGGCCAGCAGCAGCGACGAGACGGGGGTGGTGTCGGAGGGCTTCAGCACCACCGTGTTGCCCGCGGCCAGCGCCGGTGCGATCTTCCACACCGCCATCATCAGCGGGTAGTTCCAGGGGGTGACCTGGGCGCAGACGCCGATCGGCTCGCGCCGCACGTAGCTGGTGTGGCCCTTGAGGTACTCGCCGGCCGACTTGCCCTCCAGCACCCGGGCGGCCCCGGCGAAGAAGCGGATCTGGTCGATCGCCGGGGGCAGCTCCTCGCTGGCGGTCATCGCCCGCGGCTTGCCGGTGTTGCGCACCTCAGCGTCGATGAGCTCGGCGGCCCGGTCCTCCATCGCGTCGGCCAGCTTCAGCAGGGCCCGCTGCCGCTCGGAGGGCGTGGCGTCGCGCCAGGTCTCGAAGGCCTGGGCCGCGGCCCGCATCGCGCGGTCGACGTCCTCGGCGCTCGACACCGGAGCGGAGGCGAAGACCTCACCCGTGGAGGGGTCGACGAGGTCGGAGTGGCGGCCGTCGGCGGGGTCGGTGTAGGCGCCGTCGACGAAGTTCTGCAGCTGCTTGGTCATGTCGCACTCCTTTGAGGGCCGGCACGGACATCTTTCCATCGAATCCGTGGTGCACAAGCCCTCGGGCAACTGTTTCCGTGGGAGTTTAGCGCCACCGTGGGGGATAGGGTTGTGTCGTGACCCCGTTCTACATCGCCGGACGCCCGGCAACCAGCGACGACGCCGTCGAGATCCGCCACCCCTACGACGGGCGTCCGGTCGGTACCACCTCGAACGCCACCCCGGAGCAGGTGGAGGAGGCCGTCGCCGCCGCGGCCGCCGTCGCCGCCGAGGCCGCGGCCCTCCCCGCGAGCGTCCGGGCCGCCGCCCTCGACCACGTCAGCGCCCGGCTCAAGGAGCGCGCCGACGAGGTCGCCCGGCTCATCACCGCCGAGAACGGCAAGCCGATGAAGTGGTCGCGGGGCGAGGTCGCCCGGGCCGTCTCCACGTTCCGCTGGGCCGCCGAGGAGGCCCGCCGGTTCTCCGGCTCGCTGCAGCGCCTCGACACCGACCCGGCCGCGACCGGCCGCATCGCCCTCGTCAAGCGCGTGCCGCGGGGCCCGGTGCTGGGCATCTCGCCGTTCAACTTCCCGCTGAACCTGGTCGCACACAAGGTCGCCCCGGCCCTGGCCGTCGGCGCGCCGATCGTGCTCAAGCCCGCGCCGGCGACCCCGCTGAGCGCGCTGCTGCTCGGCGAGATCCTGGCCGAGACCGAGCTGCCCGCCGGCCTGTGGTCGATCGTGCCGATCCCGAACGACCGCGCCCCCGCCCTGGTCGCCGACCCGCGCCTGCCCGTCGTGTCGTTCACCGGCTCGGGCCCGGTCGGCTGGCAGATCCGCGACGCCGTGCCGCGCAAGCACGTCACCCTCGAGCTCGGCGGCAACGCGGCCGTTGTGGTGTGCGAGGACTGGGACGACCTGGACTGGGCCGCGACCCGGATCGCCACCTTCTCCAACTACCAGGCCGGGCAGAGCTGCATCGCGGTGCAGCGGGTGTACGTCCACGAGCGCCACTACGACGCGCTGGCCGACCGGCTGGTGTCGGCGGTCGACGCCCAGCGCACCGGCGACCCGGCCGGCGAGGAGACCGACGTCGGCCCGCTCATCAGCGAGGACGCCGCCCGGCGGGTCGAGGCGTGGGTCGGCGAGGCGGTCGCGGCCGGGGCGAAGCTGCTCACCGGCGGCAGCCGCGAGGGCGCGTCCTACGCCCCGACCGTGCTCGCCGGCGCGCCCGCGGACGCGAAGGTCAGCGCCGAGGAGGTCTTCGGCCCGGTGCTCGTGCTGGAGCGCGTCGCCTCCGACGCCGAGGGTTTCGCGGCGGTCAACTCCTCGCAGTTCGGGCTGCAGGCCGGCGTGTTCACCCGGCGGCTGGACCGGGCCTTCGAGGCGCACCGGGTGCTCGAGGTCGGCGGGGTGATCGTCGGCGACGTGCCCAGCTACCGGGCCGACCAGATGCCCTACGGCGGGGCCAAGGCGAGCGGCGTCGGCCGCGAGGGCCTGGCCAGCGCGATGGCCGACTACACGGAGGAGCGTGTGATGGTTCTCACCGGCCTGCAGCTGTAGAGCGCTTACTCCCACGCCTCGCGGGCTTCGATGGAGGAGGAGCCCGGCGGACGCTCGGCCGTTTCGTACAGCTTCGCGTCGAACACGTCGGGCTCCAAGCTGTGCTTCCAAATACGGCGGGGGAGCTTCGCTCCACCCACACCCCCTCGAAGTCGGCGCCTCGTCATTCCCACGCCTCGCGGGCTTCGATGGAGGAGGAGCCCGGCGGACGCTCGGCCGTTTCGTACAGCTTCGCGTCAAACACGTCGGGCTCGAGGAAGATGAAGCACTCGTAAGAGAGGGCGTCGCGCACCCGCTTCTCGGCGCGGTTGATCGCCGACGCCACGTGGGCCATCGTCTCGTCGCCGCGCACCGCCACCTTCGCCGCGATCAGCAGCTGGTCGGGGCCGAGGTGCATGGTGCGCAGGTGGATCATGCGCTCGACCAGCGGCTCCCGCTCGATCGCGGCCTCGATCGCGAGCAGCGTGCCGTTGTCGGCTGACTCGCCGATGAGCAGGCTGCGCATCCGCTGCGACAGTGTGATCGAGATGACGACGAGCAGCGCGCCGATGGCGAGCGTGCCGGCCGCGTCCCAGCGCCCGTCGCCCGTGACGACCGCGAGGGTGATGCCGACGAAGGCGAAGGTGAGGCCGGTCAGCGCGCCGAAGTCCTCGGCGAGCACGACGGGCAGCTCGGGGGAGCGGGTGGTCCGGATGAACCGCAGCCAGGGCGCCCCACGGCGGGACGGCTGAGCCTCGTGCACGGCCGTGCGCAGCGAGAACGACTCCAGTATCACCGAGATCCCCAGCACCACGAACGCCCAGAGCGGGTCCTGGACCGGCTCCGGGCTGTGCAGCTTCTCCCACCCCTCGAAGAGCGCGAACACGCCCCCGACCAGGAAGATGACCAGGGTGACGAGGAAGCCGTAGAAGTACCGGAACCGGGCGTACCCGAACGGGTGCAGCTGGCTCGCCCGCTGCTGGGCACGCCGGCCGCCGATGAGCAGCAGCACCTGGTTGGCGGTGTCGGCCACGGAATGTACGGACTCGGCGAGCAGCGACGACGAGCCGGTGAACAGGAACGCGACGAACTTGCTCAGCGCGATGCCGAGGTTCGCGGCCAGGGCCGCGACGATCGCCCGCAGGGAGTTGCCTTCCTCCGCCATGGTTTCATCCTGCCCCACGCGCTGGACGAGATCTCACATGCGCAACTTAGGACTGACACGTGTACGGAACGCAACCGCACTAGGCTCACTCCAGGAACAGCGACCACGACTAGGGGTGCGAGACTGTGATCGACCTGAGCCGGATCGTCAAGGCCTACGACGTGCGGGGAACGGTGCCCGACCAGCTCAACGAGCCGGTGGCGGAAGCCCTCGGGCGGGCGTTCGTGCAGACGCTGCGCAGCCGCGGCGAGTTCGCCGACAAGATCGTGACCGCGCATGACATGCGGGCCTCGGGTCCCGCCCTGGCGACGGCGTTCGCCAACGGCGCGCGCGCCGAGGGCGCCGACGTGCTGGAAGCCGGCCTGGGCTCGACCGACCTGCTGTACTACGCCTCGGGCGTGCTCGACCTGCCCGGCGCGATGTTCACGGCGAGTCACAACCCCGCGCAGTACAACGGGATCAAGCTGTGCAAGCAGGGCGCCAAGCCCGTCGGGCAGGACACCGGGCTGACCGAGATCCGCGAGCGCGCGCAGCAGATCCTCGACAGCGGGGCCCCCCGCGTCAGCGACGAGCAGCTCAAGGGCGGGCTGGAGCAGTACAGCCTGCTGGAGCGGTACGCCACCCACCTGCTCAAGCTCGTGGACCTCTCCGACATCCGGCCGCTGACGGTGGTGGTCGACGCCGGCAACGGCATGGGCGGCTACACCGTGCCGGCCGTGCTCGGATCGGGCCTGCCGCTGACGATCATCCCGCTCTACTTCGAGCTCGACGGCACCTTCCCGAACCACGAGGCCAACCCGCTGGAGCCGGCGAACCTGGTCGACCTGCAGGCCAAGGTCCGTGCGACCGGGGCCGACATCGGCCTGGCCTTCGACGGCGACGCCGACCGCTGCTTCGTCGTGGACGAGCGCGGCGAGGCCGTCTCCCCGTCGGTGATCACGGCGATGGTGGCGATCCGCGAGCTGGAGAAGGAGCCGGGCGGCACGGTCATCCACAATCTCATCACCTCGAAGGTGGTCCCCGAGATCGTGCGCGAGCACGGCGGCGAGCCGGTGCGCACCCGGGTCGGGCACTCGTTCATCAAGGCCGAGATGGCCCGCACCGGCGCGATCTTCGGCGGCGAGCACTCCGCACACTACTACTTCCGCGACTTCTGGGGCGCCGACACCGGCATGCTGGCCGCCCTGCACACCCTGGCCCTGCTCGGCGGCCAGGCCGCCCCGCTGTCGGCGCTGGCCAAGGACTACGAGCGCTACGCGGCCTCGGGCGAGATCAACTCGACGGTCGCGGACACCGCCGCGAAGATGGCCGAGATCGAGCAGGCCTTCCCCGCGGAGGTCGACCGTCTCGACGGCATCACGCTCAGCTTCCCCGACGGCAGCTGGGCCAACGTCCGCCCGTCCAACACCGAGCCGCTGCTGCGGCTTAACGTTGAGGCGCCGACCGCCGAGCGGATGGCGGCCCTGCGCGATGAGATGCTCGCCGTCATCCGCCGCTGAAGAGGAGTTGGAAAGCGTGTCCGTGGACCCCGCCCTGCTTTCGATCCTGCGCTGCCCCGACGAACACCACGCCGAGCTCACCCTCGATCCCGAGGCGCAGACGCTGACCTGCACCGAATGCGGCCGGATCTTCGAGATCCGCGACGGCATCCCGGTGCTCCTGCTCGACGAGGCGCGCCCGCCCGCTGCCGGCGGCGCGGTTGAGAACGGCGCCGACGGGGAATCCGCAAAGGCCGAAGAGGGTGGTGAAGCGTGAACCCACTTGAGGGCACCGCGGGCGTCCGCGGGCATCGCGAGATCGACCTGGCGCTGCTGGACAACTCCGAGGCGCTGGAGAAGAACGACCCGGGCGGCATGCTGCGCGCGACCGCGTCGGCCGGCGCCCAGGTGCGGGAGGCGGCCACACTGGCCGCCGAGACCGACCTGAGCGCGCTGGCCGACGAGGGCCGCCCGCGGGCCGTCGTCGTCGCGGGCGTCGGCACGGCCGCGCGCACCGGCGACATCCTCGAGACCGTCGCCGGGCCGCGCTGCCCGGTGCCGGTCCTGGCCCACCGCAGCGCGGGCATCCCCGGCTGGGTCGGCGCGGCCGACGTGGTCATCGCCGTCTCGGCGTCCGGCCGCTCCCCGGAGGCGCTCGCCGCCGCCGAGGCCGCGGGTCGCCGCGGGGCCCGGCTCGTGGCCATCGGCGCGCCCGACACCCAGCTGCACGCGCTGGCCGACCGCTTCCGCGCGCCGTTCATCCCGGTGCCGCGCCGGGCGCCGGCCCGGGCGAGCCTGTGGGGGCTGACCGTCCCGGTGCTGCTCGCCGCGCGCCAGCTCGGCCTGGTCAAGGTCACCGAGGCCGACTTCGCCGAGACCGCCGCCCGGCTGGACGCCGACGCCGAGCGCTGCCGCACGGCGATGGAGTCGTTCGTGAACCCCGGCAAGAGCCTCGCCCTCGACCTGGCCCACTCGGTGCCGATCGTCTGGGGCTCCTCGCCGCTGGCCACCGTGGCGGCCCGCCGCTTCGGCGACACGCTGTCGGCCAACGCCCGCTACCCCGCGGTCGTCGGCGCGCTCGGCGAGGCCGGCCGCGGCCGGGTCGGCCTGCTCGACGGGGTCTACGGCGGCCTGGCCGAGGACGACCGCGACATCTTCGCCGACCCCGGCGAGGAGAGCGACAACCCGGCCACCCGGCTGCGCCTCGTGCTGCTGCGCGACGGCGGCCTGACCGGCGACGACGAGGACGACGGCGAGCCGGTCGCGGTCGAGGAGCGCCGGGCCGAGGCCGTGCAGGAGCTCGCCGAGCGCCGGGGCGTGCGCGTGAGCCTGCTCACGGCCGAGGGCGGCTCCGCTCTGGAACGATTGGCCTCGCTCGTCGCGGTGCCGGACTTCACCTCGATCTACCTCGGTCTCGCGCACGGCTTCGACCCCATGGCCGTGCCGGCCGTTTCCGAGATGAAGGATCTGGTGAGTCCGTGAGAGGTCCGGAGCGAAGCGGAGGGGCCTCTCACCAGGCAACACAGCGATGCTCGCATCGCCGGAGCGAAGCGGAGCAGATGTGAGCACCGAAGGTGGGACGAAAGCGATCTTGGCGGCCCTGGCCGCCAACCTCGGCATCGCCGTCACCAAGTTCATCGCGTTCTTCCTGACCGGCTCCTCGTCCATGCTGGCCGAGGCGATCCACTCGGTCGCCGACTCCGGCAACCAGGGCCTGCTGCTGCTCGGCGGCAAGCAGGCGGCGCGGCAGGCCACCGCCCGTCACCCGTTCGGCTACGGCCGGGAGCGGTACATCTACGCCTTCATCGTCGCCGTCGTGCTGTTCTTCGTCGGCGGCGTCTTCGCCATCTACGAGGCCTGGCACAAGATCTCCCACCCGGAGCCGATCGAGTCGTGGCAGTGGGTGCCCGTGGTGGTCCTGCTCGCCGCGATCGTCATGGAGGGCCTGTCCTTCCGCACCGCGATCGGCGAGACGAGGAAGATCAAGGGCAAGGCGACCTGGGTGCAGTTCATCCGCCGGGCCAAGGAGCCGGAGCTGCCGGTCATCCTGCTGGAGGACTTCGCCGCGCTGCTCGGCCTCGTGCTCGCGCTCTTCGGCGTCGGGCTCACCCTGATCACCGGCAACGGCATCTGGGACGGCCTCGGCACCGCGGCCATCGGCGGGCTGCTCATCGCGGTCGCGGCCGTGCTCGCGATCGAGATGAAGAGCCTGCTCGTCGGCGAGGCGGCCACGCCGGAGCAGGTCGACGAGATCGAGCGGGCGATCGTGGACGGCCCCGAGGTCGAGCGCGTGATCCACATGCGCACCGTGCACCTGGGCCCCGACGAGCTGCTGGTCGCGGCGAAGATCGCGGTGCGGCACAACGAGACGGCCGGGGAGATCGCGCGCGGCATCGACGCCGCCGAGGCGCGCATCCGGGCCGCGGTGCCGATCGCCCGCGTGATCTACCTCGAGCCGGACATCTACCGCACCGACAAGGCCGGCGAGGCCGACAAGAACACCGTCCCCACCAACGCGGAGGCGCACTGACCGTGGAACTGCTCGACAGCCCGATCCGCAAGTACGCATGGGGGTCGCACACCGCGATCGCCACGCTGCAGGGCCGGCCGACGCCGACCCCGGACCCCGAGGCCGAGCTGTGGATGGGCGCCCACCCGGCGGGCCCGTCCCGGCTCGCCGTCAGCGGCACCTCCCTGGTCGACGCGATCGCCGCCGACCCGGTGACGCTGCTGGGCGCGGCAAACGTCGAGCGCTTCGGCACGCGGCTGCCGTTCCTGCTCAAGGTGCTGGCGGCGGCCCAGCCGCTGTCGCTGCAGGCGCACCCGGCGCTGGAGCAGGCCCGGGCGGCGCACGCGGCCGGGCACCCGTCCTACGTCGACGCCTGGCACAAGCCGGAGATGCTTGTCGCGCTGACCGACTTCGACGCGCTGTGCGGCTTCCGCGATCCGGCGGCGGCCGCGGCCGACCTGGCGGCGCTGGGCGTGGCGCGGCTCAAGCCGACCGTCGACGCGCTGGGCCAGGCCGACCCGGCCGCGGCCCTGCACGACGCGGTCCGGGGCCTGCTGGGCAGTCCCGACGCGGAGCTCGTCGGCGAGGTCGTGGCCGCGTGCGGGCCGCGGGCGGCCGAGCGGCCGGCGTACGACCTGGTCAGCGCCCTGGCCGAGCGGTATCCGGGCGACAGTGGGGTCATCGTGGCCACGCTGCTCAACCGGATCCGGCTGCGCCCGGGCGACGCGGTCTGGATGCCGGCCGGGAACCTGCACGCGTACCTGCGCGGCGTCGGCGTCGAGATCATGGCCGCCTCGGACAATGTCCTGCGCGGCGGCCTGACCCCGAAGCACGTCGACGTCGAGGAGCTGCTGCGGGTGCTGCGCTTCGAGGTGCTCGACGAGCCGGTGACGCACGCCGAGGACCTGGGCGGCGGCCTGTCGGCCTACCCCGTGCCGGTGCCCGACTTCGCGCTGCACCGGGCCGTTCTGGACGCCGCCCACCCGGCGGTGCGGCTGCCGGCCGGGGGCCCGCGGATCGTGCTGTGCACCCGCGGCTCGATCCGCGTCGACGACGGGGCGCTGCCGGTGACGCTCGGCCCCGGCCAGGCCGCCTTCGCGCCGGCCGCCCGCCCCGAGCTTGCGCTCAGCGGGGCCGGGGAGGCGTTCCAGGCGGCCACGCCGTAACCCACCACGAGCTGCTGAACGGGCGCACCGCGGATTTCGCGGTGCGCCCGTTCTCGTTGTCGATCCAAAGTGCCCGATTTAAGGGCTTTTGCTGGACAATCTGATTGCACATGGTAGTCTTCTAACTACGCAGGGTTTGAGACCAAGTCCAAGCCACGTGCGGGGGAACCAAACCGGGGGGAAGAGCGGGGCGGTGGGAGCAATCTCACCGCCCCGCTCGCTGTCCGGGTACTTCCTGCAGGGGTGCTTGGAGGGCTCATCCGCCGCCGCGTACCGTGAAGGGTCGCCGTACGCCTCTGCAGACCAGGAGATCGCATTGACCAGCACGCTGCCGCCGAGGACCGTCGCCGACGGTGACTTCAAGGTGGCCGATCTGTCCCTCGCCGCGTTCGGGCGCAAGGAGATCCAGCTCGCCGAGCACGAGATGCCGGGCCTCATGGCGATCCGGCGCGAGTTCGCCGCGACGCAGCCCCTCAAGGGCGCGCGGATCACCGGCTCGCTGCACATGACGATCCAGACCGCGGTGCTGATCGAGACGCTCGTGGCACTCGGCGCGCAGGTGCGCTGGGCCAGCTGCAACATCTTCTCGACCCAGGACCACGCGGCCGCCGCGATCGCCGTCGGCCCCGACGGCACCGCCGAGAAGCCGGCCGGCGTGCCGGTGTACGCGTGGAAGGGCGAGACCCTCGACGAGTACTGGTGGTGCACCGAGCAGGTGCTGCTCTGGCCCGACGGCCAGGGCCCGAACATGATCCTCGACGACGGCGGTGACGCCACGCTGCTGGTGCACAAGGGTGCCGAGTTCGAGGGCCAGGGCGCCGTACCGTCGCCGGACACCGCCGACTCGGAGGAGTACGAGGTAATCCTCAAGCTGCTGCAGCGCTCCCTCGGCGAGGACAACCGCCGCTGGACCCGCGTCGCGGCCGGCATCAAGGGCGTGACCGAGGAGACCACCACCGGCGTGCACCGCCTCTACGAGATGCAGCAGGCCGGCAAGCTGCTCTTCCCGGCGATCAACGTCAACGACTCGGTCACCAAGTCGAAGTTCGACAACAAGTACGGCTGCCGCCACTCGCTCATCGACGGCATCAACCGCGCCACCGACGTGCTCATCGGCGGCAAGGTCGCCGTGGTCTTCGGCTACGGCGACGTGGGCAAGGGCTGCGCCGAGTCGCTGCGCGGCCAGGGCGCCCGGGTCATCGTGACCGAGGTCGACCCGATCTGCGCGCTGCAGGCCGCGATGGACGGCTACCAGGTCGCCACGATGGAGGACGTCGTCGAGACGGCCGACATCTTCATCACGGCCACCGGCTGCCTCGACGTCATCACCGCCGAGCACATGGGCCGGATGAAGCACCAGGCGATCGTCGGCAACATCGGCCACTTCGACAACGAGATCGACATGGCCGGCCTCGCCCGCCGCTCCGACGTCACGCGGATCAACATCAAGCCGCAGGTCGACGAGTGGAAGTTCGACGACGGCCACTCGATCATCGTGCTGAGCGAGGGCCGGCTGCTCAACCTGGGCAACGCCACGGGCCACCCGTCGTTCGTCATGTCCAACAGCTTCGCGAACCAGACGATCGCGCAGATCGAGCTGTTCACGAAGACCGAGGAGTACCCGATCGGCGTCTACACGCTGTCCAAGTACCTCGACGAGAAGGTCGCCCGGCTGCACCTCGACGCCCTGGGCGTCCGGCTCACCGAGCTGAGCAAGAAGCAGGCCGAGTACCTCGGCATCCCGGTCGAGGGCCCGTACAAGGCGGATCACTACCGCTACTGATCCAGTGCGTCGAGGGGCCCCGCCGGAGTTTCCGGCGGGGCCCCTTGCTGTTCAAGTACCGCCGGCTTGTAGCAGATGCCGCCGAGGTCTAAGGTAATGCTGACCTAAGTTAGTCAAGGCTTACCTGCGGAGCGCGAATGACCGCCATCTACCTGATCGGCCTGCGCGAAGGACTCGAGATCACGCTGGTGGTCTCGATTCTCGTTGCGTTCCTGGTCAAGAGCGACCGCAAGCACCTGCTGAAGTGGGTCTGGTCCGGCGTCGCGGCCGCGGCCCTGCTGTCGATCGGCATCGCCGCGCTGCTGCAGGCCGGCACCGCGTACCTCTCCGGCCCCCACCAGGAGCTCGTCGACGCCATCGCCTCGCTGGTCGCAGTGGTGTTCGTGACGTTCATGATCTTCTGGATGCGCCGGATGGCCCGCCAGATGGCCAAGGAGCTGCGCGGCAGGCTCGAGGGCGCGATCGAGGTCGGCTCCTTCGCGGTGGCCGCGATGGCCTTCCTGGCCGTGGCCCGCGAGGGCCTGGAGACGTCGATCCTGTTCTTCGCCGCGGCCCAGGGCGCCGACGACTGGCAGCCGATCGTCGGCATCACGCTCGGCCTGGCCACCTCCGTGGTGCTCGGCTGGCTGCTCTACGCCAGCGCCGTGCGGATCAACCTGACGAAGTTCTTCACCTGGACCGGCGCCCTGCTCGTGCTCGTGGCCGCCGGCATCTTCAAGTACGGGGTGCACGACCTGCAGGAGGCCAACATCCTGCCGGGCCTGAACAACCACGCGTTCGACCTCTCCGGCGCGCTGCCGCCCACCGCGTGGTACGCGGAGCTGCTGCGCGGCATGTTCAACTTCACGCCGCAGCCGTCCGTGCTCGAGACCGTCGCCTGGATCGCCTACGGGGTGCCGGTCCTGGTCCTGTTCCTCATGCCGCTCCTGCGCAAGCCGGCACCGGAGCCGGTGGCCTCCAAGGCCTGAAGCCGTACCTCCCCTTTTCGACGTTTCCGTAGGAGAACCATGCGTACATCACGCCTGCTCACACTCGGCGCCGTGCCGGCGCTGGCCGTCGCCGCGCTCGCCGCGTGTGACAGCAAGGCCGACGGGGAGGCCGGTTCCGGCGCGAGCGGCAACGGCAAGATCGCCGTTACCGCCACCGACACCGAGTGCAAGATCGAGAAGACCGAGACGGCGTCGGGCCCGGTCACCTTCACGGTCAGCAACAAGGGCGGCAAGGTCACGGAGTTCTACGTGTACGCCACCGGCGACCGCATCGTCGGCGAGGTCGAGAACGTCGCGCCCGGCCTCACCCGCGACCTGATCGTCGAGCTCCCGGCCGGCAGCTACGAGACCGCCTGCAAGCCGGGCATGATCGGCAACGGCATCCGCGCCCAGTTCAAGGCCACCGGCGAGAGCAAGCCGCTGACCGACGACGCCAAGCTCGCGCAGGCGACAAAGGACTACCAGACGTACGTGAAGAACAACACCGGCGCGCTGATCGACAAGACGACCGAGTTCGTCAACGCGGTCAAGGCCGGCGACATCGAGAAGGCCAAGTCGCTCTTCCCGATCGCCCGCACCTACTGGGAGCGCATCGAGCCGGTGGCCGAGAGCTTCGGCGACCTCGACCCGGCCATCGACGCCCGCGAGGCGGACCTCGAGCCCGGCCAGGAGTGGACCGGCTTCCACAAGATCGAGAAGGACCTCTGGGTCACCAAGGACATCAGCAAGTCCGGCCCGACCGCCGACAAGCTGCTCGCCGACGTCAAGACGATCGTCGACAAGGCCCAGACCGTGACGCTCTCGCCGATCGAGCTCGCCAACGGCGCCAAGGAGCTGCTCGACGAGGTCGCCACCGGCAAGATCACGGGCGAGGAGGACACCTTCTCGCACACCGACCTGTGGGACTTCCAGGCCAACCTCGAGGGCTCCCGCAACGCGATCGCGGCGCTGCGCCCGGTCATCGAGGAGAAGGACGCCGCGCTGGCCAAGAGCCTGGACGAGAAGTTCACGGCGGCGCAGGCGGAGCTGGACAAGTACCGCAGCGGCGACGGCTGGAAGCTGCACAACGAACTGTCCGAGGCCCAGCTGAAGGCCCTCGGCGACGCCATCAACGCCCTGGCCGAGCCGATCAGCAAGGTCGCCCCCCTGGTCGCGAGCAAGTAAGGCTGACTTCGCCATGGATCGTCGCAAGATGCTTGGACTGACCGGGGCCGGGGCCATCGGGGCCGCGGCGGGCGGGGCCGTCGGCCTGCAGATCTTCGACGAGCCGCCGCCCGCCCGGGCCAACGACCCGGGCGCGGCGGTGCCCTTCTACGGCGCCCGCCAGGCCGGGATTGTCACGCCCGCCCAGGATCGGCTGCACTTCGTCGCCTTCGACGTCATCACCGACAAGAAGGCCGAGGTGGTCGAGCTGCTGCAGAAGTGGACGGCGGCCGCGGCGCGGATGACCGCGGGCAAGGACGCGGGCGCCATCGGCGCGGTCAACGGCCAGCCGGAGGCGGCCCCGGACGACACCGGGGAGGCGCTCGGCCTGCCGCCGTCGGGGCTGACGCTGACCATCGGCTTCGGGCCGACGCTGTTCCGTACCGCCGAGGGCAAGGACCGGTTCGGGATCGCCGGCCAGCGCCCGGCGGCGCTGGCCGATCTGCCGAAGTTCGCCAAGGACACGCTGAAGCCCGAGATCTCCGGCGGGGACATCTGCGTGCAGGCCTGCGCCCATGACCCGCAGGTCGCGGTGCACGCGGTGCGCAACCTGGCCCGGATCGGCTTCGGCGTGGTGAGCGTGCGCTGGTCGCAGCTGGGCTTCGGCCGTACGTCCTCGACCTCGCGGACACAGGAGACGGCGCGGAACCTGTTCGGCTTCAAGGACGGCACGGCGAACCTGAAGGCCGAGGACACGCAGCTGCTCGACGAGCAGCTGTGGGTGGCGGCGGGCGACGGGCCGGCGTGGATGACCGGCGGGTCGTACATGGTCACCCGCAAGATCCGGATGCTGATCGAGACCTGGGACCGGACCTCCCTGGCCGAGCAGGAGGCGATCATCGGCCGGAACAAGGGCGAGGGCGCCGCGCACGGGGTGGCGAAGGAGTTCGACGAACCCGACTTCGCGGCCGCCGCGGCCGGCGGCAAGCCCGCCATCGCCGAGGACGCCCACGTGCGCCTGGCGCACCAGCAGTTCAACGACGGGGCCCGGCTGCTGCGCCGCGGGTACAACTTCGTGGACGGCTCCGACGGGCTCGGCCGGCTCGACGCCGGGCTGTTCTTCATCGCCTACCAGCGCGACCCCCGCAAGCAGTTCGTGCCGATCCAGACCCGCCTGTCGCGGCAGGACGCGCTCAACGAGTACATCCGGCACACCTCCAGCGGGCTGTTCGCCTGCCCGCCCGGGGTGCCCGCCGCCGACGACTACTGGGGTCGTGCCCTGTTCGTCTAGGCCCGCCCCCTATGGTGGCCGGGTGGCGTTTGTTACTGGAAGGCAGATGCGGGGCCCGGTCGCGGCGCTGGCGGCGGTCGCGCTGCTGCTCGGCGCGTGCACCGGCGGCGGTTCCGGCAAGCCGTCGCCGACGGCCACCATCGGGTTCGCGGACTGCGAGAAGAACCCGACCACCTGCAACGGCGGCGACATCAAGCTCGGCGGGGCGTACACCTACGGCCTCGAGCAGCCGATCGCCAATTGGAACGTCAACACCCGCGACGGCGCCTCACCGGCCACCCGGCAGGCGATGTCGGGCCTGCTGCCGCAGGTGTTCAAGGTCGACCCGCAGGGCCGCCTCCAGCTCAACGCCGACCTGGTGAGCACCGCCGACATCACCAACCAGAACCCCGAGACGATCGTCTACAAGATCCGGCCCGACGCCGTCTGGAGCGACGGGATTCCGATCAGCGCCGACGACTTCGTCTTCGCCTGGAAGCAGAACTCGGGCAACCCGCTGCACTGCGCCGGCTGCACGCCCGCCGCCACCGCCGGCTACGACGTGATCAAGAGCATCGTCGGCTCCGACGGCGGCAAGACCGTCACGGTGACATTCATCGACGGCAAGACCTACGGCGACTGGAAGGGCAACTTCTCCAGCGACGGGCTGTACCCCTCGCACCTGGCCACCAAGCAGGGCTTCGACCTCGCCAAGCCCGACGGCGTGGCGGCCGCCTCCGACTGGTTCGCCCGCACGGTGCCGACCTGGTCCGGCGGGCCGTACCAGATCGACGCCTACAACCAGGGCCAGAGCGTCGTGCTCAAGAAGAACGACAAGTGGTACGGCAAGATCAAGCCCTCGCTGGACACCATCACGTTCAAGTTCGTGACCGACCCCAACGCGATCCTGCCCGCGCTCAAGGCCAAGGAGCTCACCGGCATGTCGCCGCAGCCGAGCCAGGCCCTCGTCGCCGGCGTGGCGGGCGTGCCCGGGGTGATCTACGAGGTGGGCGAGAGCTACGCCTGGGAGCACCTGACCCTCAACGTGCGCAACAAGTACCTCGCCGACCCGGTGCTGCGGCGGGCGCTGTTCACCGCGGTCAGCGTCAAGACCGTGGTCGAGAAGACGTACGGCGCGTTCGACAAGAACCTCAAGCCGCTGGGCAGCCACAACTTCGTGCCCGGGGACACCGCCTACAAGGACGTGATCTCCGGCACCGGGCAGGGCACCGGCGACAGCGAGAAGGCCAAGAAGCTGCTCACCGACGCCGGCTACAAGCTGGACAACGGCCGCCTCTCGACGAAGGCCGGCGAGGGCGTGCCGACCCTGCGCCTGCGCTACGACAAGGGCAACGCGACCCGCGCCGCGGCCGCGGAGCTGATCTCGGCCGCGCTCAAGAACGTCGGCATCGACGCCCACCCCGACCCGAGCGACGGCCTCGGCCAGACCCTCACCGCGGGCGACTTCGACCTGGTGCTGGCCGACTTCGTGAACGGGCCGCTGTACCAGGGCGCGGCCGAGCGGCGCTGGGCGACCGGGGCGGCGGCCAACTACGGCGGGTACTCCAACGCCGAGCTGGACCGCCTGGTGCACTCGGCGTCCATCGACGTCGACCCGCGCCACGCGGCGGACCTGCTCAACCAGGCCGACGACCTGCTCACGAAGGACGCGTACGTGCTGCCGCTGATGCAGCGGCCGACGCTCACGTTCACCTACTCCGAGTACGCCAACATCCGCGACAACCCGTCCGTGTGGGGCCCGACGTACAACATCCAGGAATGGGGCCTGCGCTCGGCCTGACTCAGGCGTGCGGGACCGGCGGGCGCGGCATCGGCGGCTGTGCCGGCGGCGCGGGCAGGGGCGGGGCCCAGGGGCCGGACGCGCCCGCCCGGTGCCTCGGCGGCAGGATGCGCGGGGTGACGGCGGCGTAGAGGCCCGGCCACACCGCGGCCGAGGCCGCGCGGGCGCGTGCCAGGCGGTGGCTCGAGCGGCGGTGGCGTTCGGCCAGGACGGCGGCCAGGTAGGCCCAGCCGGGCACCCCCGGCGGGGGCGGCGGCGTCGTGCGGCTCGCGACCTCGCGGGCCAGCGCCTGGCCCAGGGCCGTGCGCGCCGGCTCGGCGATCTCGCGGTTGCGGGCCAGGAAGTGGCGCACCGCCAGCGCGAGGCTGTCGTCGAGGCCGGTGAGGTCGAGCAGGGCGGCCCAGCGGGTCAGCGGCGGGGGCATGGCCGGCACCCAGCCCCAGGCGGCCGGCGTGCGCTCGTGGATGACGATCGTGCCGGCCACGAGGTCGCCGATGCGCTTGCCGCTCGGGTTGAGCATGAGCACGCCCAGGCTGCCCAGCCACGACACGACCGGAAAGAGCAGGCCCGGCCACTCGATGGCGAGGCCGACCAGGGCGCGGGCCAGCGCGTGGCGGAAGCGCACCGGGCCGCCGTCGTCGCGCACCACGCGCAGGCCCATCGCCGCCTTGCCCGGCGTGCGGCCGCGCAGGAAGGTCTCCCAGAACACCGGGTAGCCGACGAGCGTCACCGCCATCAGCACCACGACGATCGCCTCGAGCAGCCCCTCGTCGAAGATGTTCGTGCGCACCGTCAGCCACACCACGAGCGCGGTGGCGAAGAGCAGCGCGATCAGCAGCAGGCACTGCAGCGCGATGTCGAGCATCAGGGCGAGCACGCGCGAACCGGCCCGGGCCACCCGCACCTCGAGCTCGACGGCCTCGCCGCTGACGAGGCGCTCGCCGGGGGCCGCCGCGGCCGAGGTGTCGGTCATGGCTGACAGTCTGCTACAACGGCGCACGTCACGGGGCCCGGCCGGGACCCCCGGGACGTGACGGAGCCGTCTACGCTGCCGGAGTGGACCTGGACGCCTTCGTGGGCGAGCACAACGCCGAATGGCGGCGGCTCGAGGAGCTGTCGAAGCGGCGCAAGCTCGGCGCCGCCGAGGCGGACGAGCTCGTCGCTCTGTACCAGCGCGCCGCGACCCACCTGTCGCTGATCCGCAGCCGCTCGCCCGAGCCGATCCTGGTCGCGCGCCTGTCCCGCCTGGTACTCGGCGGACGCAACGCGCTCACCGGCGCGCCCTCGTTCTCGCCGGCCACGGTCGTCCGCTTCTTCACGCACACCTTCCCGCTGGCGGTGTACCGCGCCTGGCCCTGGTGGTGCGGGGTGGCGACGGTCTTCTCGCTGTTCACGTTCTCCCTCATGGCCTACGTGGCGGCCAACCCCGACGTGGCCGGGTACTTCATGTCCGACGGCGAGATCGGCGACCTGGTCAACAACCAGTTCGAGGGGTACTACAGCCAGTACCTGCCGCAGAACCAGTTCCTGCGCGTCTGGACCCACAACGCGCTGCTCACCGGCGAGTGTCTCGCCTCCGGCGTCGTGTTCTTCCCGGTGGTGTACCTGCTGTTCCAGAACGCCCTCAACGTCGGGCTCATCGGCGGGGTGATGATCGCGTACGGCCGCACCGACACGTTCTTCGGGCTGATCGTCCCGCACGGCCTGCTGGAGCTGACCGCCGTGTTCATCGGCGCCGGCGTGGGCCTGCGCATCGGCTGGTCCTGGGTCGCCCCGGGCCCGCTGCGCACCCGCGGCCGCGCCCTGGCCGAGACGGCGATGGAGGGCATGCTCGTCGCCCTCGGGCTCGTGGCCGTCCTCCTGGTCAGCGGCCTGCTGGAGGCGTTCGTGACGCCCGCGAGCATGCTGCCGTACATCGTGCGGGACTTCATCGGCTTCGTGGTCTGGGCGGCGTTCCTGGCGTACGTCTTCATCCTCGGCCGCCGGGCCCACCTGGAGGGCGCCACCGCCGCTATCGAGGGAGAGATCGCCCAGGAGTCGCTCCCGGCCGCCTGACCCAGGTGGGCGTCCAGACCTCGCCGTCCGGGCGGGTGCGGCGGCCCTGCAGGTAGGAGCGCAGCCGGCCGAGCGCCGGGTGCGGGTTGTCGAGCCGCCACAGCAGCGACATCGGGTACACCGGCGCGGGGTCGCGCACCGGGACGCGGCGCAGGTCGTAGGCGTCCGGCCACATGTACCACGAGCCCGCCCCGACCAGCGTCGCCACGTCCGCGGAGGCGGCGATCTCGGCCAGCAGCGCCTCGTTGCCGAAGATCGGCCCGACCACGTCGATGGTGAGCCCGAAGACGGCGGCGAGCTCGTCGTAGTAGGCGCCCCACTCGGTGCCGGCGGCCAGCCCCGGCATCCGGATGCGGTGCCCGGCCAGCTCCGCGGGCGTCACGGCGGCGGCGTCGGCGAGCGGGTGGCGCGGCCCGACGAGCAGCTCGTGCGGCTCGTCGAGCACGTGGGCGGCCCCGATCCCGTCCGGCAGGCGGTGGTCGGGCCCCGGCACGGCGTGGAAGGTCGCGTCGACCGTCCCGGCCCCGACGGCGGCGGCGGCCGTGTCGACGTCCCCGGCCAGCGTCACGACGTCAAGGTCGATCTGCGGGCACACCCGATAAAAATCCTGCAGCAGGACGGCCGCCGCGATCCGCCGGTTGACGACGTCGACGCGCAGGGCCCGGCGCCCGGGGCGCACGGAGGCGTCGGCGCGCTCGGCTACCCGCAGCAGCTCCCGGGCGTGGGGCAGGAACGCCTGGCCGTCGGCGGTGAGCCGGGCGCCGCGCGCCGTGCGGGTGAACAGGCGCACGTTCAGGTCGCGCTCGAGCGCGGCGATGCGCTTGGAGACCGCCTGCTGCGTGATCGCGAGCTCGGCCGCGGCCTCCTGGAACCGCCCGGCGTCGGCGGCGGCGACGAAGGTGCGCACGGCGTCGAGATCCACGCCGCCGACCCTATGTGTACAACGGGACGTTGTGGCGCGCCGCCGGCCGCGTTGTTTGCCTGCCCAGTGCCGATTCTGCTGTGATCCCCGGCGTGGCGAGGCGGAGTCTGGGTGCGCGGTTCGGGTGGTTGTGGGCGGCGTACGCGGTAAGCGCGTACGGCTCCGGGCTGGGCTTCGGCGCCCTGCCGCTCATCGCGGTCCTCGCGCTGCACGCCGGCCCGGGGCAGGTGGCCGCGCTGTCGGCGATGGGCCCCGCGGTCGGGGCGCTGATCGCGCTGCCGCTCGGGCCGTGGGTGGAGTTCCGCCGCAAGCGGCCGGCGATGATCGCCATGGACCTGGCCCGGTTCGCGGCGATGATGACCGTGCCGATCGCGTACGCCCTCGGCCGGCTGACCTTCGCGCAGCTCCTGACCGTCTCGGCGGTCGTCGCGGCGGCCAGGATCGCCTTCGGCGCGGCGAGCGGCGCCTACCTCAAGACGGTGGTGCGGCCCGAGGACCTCCTCGTGGCCAACGCGCGGTTCGAGTCCACGAACTGGAGCTCCATCGCGGTCGGGCCCCCGCTCGGCGGCGCCGCGGTCGGGCTGTTCGGGCCGGTCACCAGCATCGTGGCCGACGCGCTGAGCTACCTGCTGTCCGCGCTCGGCATCGCGGCGATCCGCGACCGCGAGGACCCCCCGGTGCGCGCCGCCCGCCGGACGGGCCTCGGCGAGCTCCTCGACGGTTGGCGGTACCTGCTGAGCCACCCCGGCCTGCGCGCGCTCTACGCGAACCAGCTGCTCGTGGGCGGGCTGATCATGGCCACCGAGCCGCTGCTGGCCGTGCTCCTGCTCCGGCAGCTCGGGTTCGCGCCGTGGCAGTACGGCCTCGCCTTCGCCGCCCCCTGCCTGGGCGGCCTGGTGGGCTCGCGCCTCGCGCCGCGGGTCGTGGCGCGGTACGGCCGCCGGCGGGTCGTGCGCGTGGTCGGCACCCTGCGCGCGGTCTGGCTGGTCGGGCTCGCGTTCGTCGGGCCCGGGCCGGCCGGGCTGGCCACGGTGATCGCGGTCGAGCTCGCGATCATCGTCAGCATGAGTCTGTACAACCCGGTCCTGGCCACGTACCGGCTCGAGGAGATCCCGAAGGAGCGGGCGGCCCGCACCCTGTCGGCCTGGTCGATCGGCAGCAGCGCCGCGATCGCGCTGCTGACCGCGCTCGGCGGCGTGCTGGCCGACGTCACCGGCCCCCGCACGGCGATCGCGGTCGTGGGCCTGCTGATCCTCGGCACGCCGCTGCTGCTGCCGAAGCTGCAGGATCAGAGCCGGCCGGTGTGCTTGAGCGCGAGGTAGTGGTCGGTCAGGCGGGAGGCGAACTCATCGGCCGGGGCGTCCACGACCTCGACCCCGTGCCGGCGCAGCGCCGCGGCCACCCGGTCGCGCTCGGCCAGCGCGCGCTGGGCGGCGGCCGCGGCGTACACGTCGGACGGGGTCGCGTCGGGCGTCACGTGGGCCATCCGGGTCAGCTCCGGGTCGTGCACCGCGGCGACGATCAGCTTGTGCCGGGCGGCCAGCTGGGGCAGCACCGGCAGCAGGCCCTCGCCGAGCGCGCCGGGCTCCAGCGCGGTGAACAGCACGACCAGGGCCCGCTTGCGCTCGCGGCGCAGCACCTCGCCCGCGACCAGGCCGAAGTCGGTCTCGACCAGGGCCGGCTCGAGCGGGGCCATGGTGGTGACCAGGCGGAACAGCAGCGTGCGCTTGTCGACGTTGGTGACCGAGGCGCGCACGGCGGTGTCCACGGCGAGCAGGTCGACGCGGTCGTCGGCGCGGGCGGCGACCGAGGCGAGCAGCAGCGCGGCGTCCATGGCCGCGTCGAGGCGGGGCTCGTCGCCGATGCGGGCGGCGGAGGTGCGGCCGGTGTCGAGCACGCACACCAGGCGCCGGTCGCGCTCGGGCCGCCAGGTGCGCACCACGATGTCGGAGCGGCGGGCGCTGCCGCGCCAGTCGATCGAGCGCACGTCGTCGCCGACCACGTACTCGCGCAGCGTGTCGAACTCGGTGCCCTGGCCGCGGCCCCGGGTCACCACGGAGCCGTCCAGCACGCGCAGGCGGGAGAGCTTCTCGGGCAGCAGGCGGCGGCTGTGGAAGCGCGGGTACACCCGCAGCCGCCACGACGGCGTGAGCCGGTCCGCGGCCCGCCGGCTCGTCTGGCGGTACATCAGCCCGAACGGCCCGACCGAGCGCACCAGCACCCGCACGGCCGGCCGGTCGCCGCGCCGCGTCGGGGTGAGCGTGGTGGTCACGCCGACCGTGCGGCCCGGCTCGATCCGCACGTCGTGCATCGTGGGCGTGGCCCCGGCGGAGGGCACCCACGCGTCGCGCACCCGCCCGGTCAGCACCCGGTCGGAGCGGTTCTGCAGCAGCAGGGTCACCCGGCCGGTCTCGCCGAGCCACAGCGACTGGTCGCCGGTGCGGCTCGCCCGCAGCAGCTTCGGCGAGGCGGCGTTGAGCCAGTCCACGACGCACGCGGCGGCGACGGCGAGCACCAGCAGCCCGGCCGCGACCCACAGCCAGGGCGCCGAGATCGAGCCGCCCACGATGGCCCCGGCGAGCGCGATGACGACCGCCCCGCCGCCGAGCAGTGCCGCCGCCCGCCAGGTGATCATCGCGGGGTCGGGACGGTGGCCAGCACCGACTCGAGCACGTTGTCGGTGGTGACGCCCTCGAGCTCGGCCTCGGCCCGCAGGCGCACCCGGTGCCGCAGCGCCGGGCGGGCCAGGGCCTTGACGTCGTCCGGGGTCACGTAGTCGCGCCCGGTCAGCCAGGCCCACGCCTTGGACGCGGCCAGCAGCGCCGTCGCCCCGCGCGGGGACGCGCCCAGCTCCAGCGACGGCGAGACCCGGGTCGCCCGGCACAGGTCGACGATGTACGCCAGCACGCCGTCGGCCACCGATACCCGCTGCACCGCGGCGCGCCCGAGGGCCAGGTCGGTCGCGGTGGCCACGGCCTGCACCCCGGCCTCGCGCAGCCGGCGCGGGTCGAAGCCCTGGTGGTGCGCGCGCAGGACGCCCATCTCCTCGTCGCGGGTCGGCAGCGGGACCGTCAGCTTGACCAGGAACCGGTCCAGCTGGGCCTCCGGCAGCGGATACGTGCCCTCGTACTCGATCGGGTTCTGCGTCGCGGCGACCAGGAACGGGTCGGGCAGCGGCCGCGCGATGCCCTCGACCGACACCTGCCGCTCCTCCATGACCTCCAGCAGCGAGGCTTGGGTCTTCGGCGGGGTCCGGTTGATCTCGTCGGCGAGCAGCAGGTTGGTGAAGACCGGCCCCTCGCGGAACTGGAACTCCGCGCTGCGGGCGTCGAAGATCAGCGAGCCGGTGACGTCGCCGGGCATCAGGTCGGGGGTGAACTGGACCCGCTTGGCGTCGAGGTCGAGGGCGGCCGCGATGGTGCGGATGAGCAGCGTCTTGGCGACGCCGGGCACCCCCTCCAGCAGCACGTGGCCGCGGGCCAGCAGCGCGATGACCATGCCGGTCACGACCGCGTCCTGCCCGACGACGACCTTGCCCACCTCGGCGCGCAGGCGCCCGAGCGCGGCCCGGGCCTGCTGCGCGCCGGCCTCGGGCGAGCCTTCGATCAGCGGGGTGGCGATGTCGGTCACCGTGGCTCTCCTTCGAATGGGGCGGCCGGGGCCGGCTGCGCTCCGGGTTGTTCGGTCGTGACGGCGTTGACGAGCTGCTCGAGGCTCACGGCCGCGGCGACCAGCTCGTCGTCGGTGTCGGGCGGCCGCCCGAACAGCGTGTGCTCGACCGCGGGCGGCGGCCATCCGCTGCTGGCCGCGACCGCCTCGATGAGCACCGGCCGTTCGACGTCGGGGTCGAGGCGCAGCAGCCGGGTCAGCCGGACCACGGCCGCGTCGCGCAGCACCTGCAGCGACTCCCCGCGGGCCTTCGCGCGCTGGTAGAGCCGGCCCCGGCCGATCGCGGTCTCGCTGGAGCGCACGACCACCGGCAGCGGCTCGACCACGGGCGCGCCGAGGCGCCGGGCCATCGCCACCGCGAGCGCGACGACGCCCAGCACGGCGAGGGCGGTCGCGACGTACGTCCACGGCGGGAACGCGCTCCAGAGCGGGTTGGGCGGGTCGTCCGGCGGCCGGGGTTCCTCGTTCTTGCCGTTGCCCGGCTGCGGCGGGTTGGGGGTGGCGCCCCGGCCCGCCTGGGGGAAATCGGTGTCGCGCGGGTCGCCGGGGTTGGACGGGTCGACCGGGCGCAGCGACGGCGGCGCGCCCGGGGCGCCCGCGAGGCCGGGGTCGTCGGTGATCCCGGGCGGGGGCTCGCGCCGGTGCAGGTCGAGCCAGATGAGCCGCGGCGCGCCGGTGAGCAGCCCGGTGGCCAGCTTCGCGTTGCCGTGCTCACCTATGCGGTCGTTGCGGAACGGGTCGGTCGAGCCCACGACCGTGACGTTGACGCCCGCCCGCTGGTACACCACCAGCGAGTCGTCGTAGCAGCGTGCGACCTCGCGGCCGAGGTCCGGGTCGAGGGGGCCGTAGCGGGTGCGCACCACCGCCGCCGTCCCGGCCCGGGCCGCGGGCGCGTAGTCGCAGCCGGGCGCGGCGGTCTTCGCGATGTAGTTGCGGGCCGTGCCCTGCATCGGCAGCAGCCCCTCGGCGATGGTGGCGGAGCCGGGCTCGACGATCACCACCCGGGTGGTGGCGGGCAGCACCTTGAGCATGCGCAGGTAGTACTTGTGCATCAGCTGCGGCGTGGTGATCAGCAGCGTGGCGTTGCCGCCGTAGGCCGCGACGAGCGCGTCGGAGCTCTTGTGCTCGATGACGATGTCGACGCCGGCCTGGCGCACCCGGCCGGCGAGGTCGGCGGCCCCGATGCCGTCCCGGCTGCCGGGCGACAGGAAGGCCTCGTCCTCGGCGTTCGGCTCGCCCCACTGGTACACCAGCGTGCCCACGAGCATCAGCAGGAGCACGGCCGCGGGCGGCAGCACCAGCCGCAGCCACCGCCGGTTGCGCGCCTTCCGGGGCTTCGCGGCCGGTGCGGGCGGCACCGTCGCCGCGGGCGTCGTCGTCGCTGTCGTCATCGGCCGACCTCCGCGGCGAGCTCCCGCATGCGGCCGTCGTGCTCGGCGGTGGCGGGGCGCTCGCCGTACCAGATGTCGGAGAAGATCCCGGAGGCGCTGCTCATCGGCGCCGCGACGGCCGGCCGGGCCGCCCCCGCCGCGCGGGCCAGTTCGGTGACGGTCATCCCGGGCTGGTGCTCGATGACGTGGCGCTCGACGAGCCCGCGGACCATCGCCCGGAGCCGCTCGCGGACCGCCTCGGCATAGCGGCCCTCGGCGGCGAGCCGGTCGGCCAGCGACGCGAAGACGTGGGCCGGCAGCTCCGGCACCGCCTCGCCGGCGGACGGCTCGGCCTCCGGCTCGTCGTCGGGGCCGAGGTCGACGTCGAGCTGCTGCTCTTGCTCCCTGCCCTTGCGCTGGCGGCCCAGGCGCAGGCGCGGGAAGCGCTTCGGGATCCAGCGGGGGTAGAAGTAGTACAGCAGGCCGAAGGCGAGCGCGGCCACGAGCAGCAGCACCGCCGCCAGGGGCACGCCGATCCAGTCGTCGACGGCCTGCAGGAAGGTCGCCCAGCCCCTGGTCATCGCACCGCCGCCCCGAGGATGACGGAGCCCGCCAGGTCGATCGGGCGGTTCAGGCGCCGCAGCCGGCCGATGGCCACGTCGAGGCCCTCGACCCGCATCCGGACCTCGATGTAGAGCACCGCGTCGATGCAGGCGAGCGCGGCGTAGGCCACCGTGTCGACGATCGTCCAGACGGCGATCATGGCGATCGCGTAGCCCGTCCCGTAGGGCCGCAGCCAGATCTCCAGCAGCGCCGCGCCGCCGAGGCCGAGCGCCAGGCGGATGGCCGCCCAGCTGATGTACCCCCCGACGCGGATGAACACGCCCCGCAGCCCGCGCCCGGCGAGCTTGAACGAGCGGCCGACGGCTCGGAACGGCCCGATGCGGTCCACCACCAGGGCGGGCGGGGCCAGCCCGAGCAGCCCGAAGAGCAGGGGCCAGGGCAGCATCAGCACGAGCGAGGTGGCGAAGATCAGGGCGGCGGTCAGCGCCGCGATCACGAGCAGCGGCAGCGCGCGGCGCAGCACCTGGCGCAGCAGGTCGCGCCCGCGGACCTTGCGGCCCAGCAGGCCCGGGCCGGCCGCGGCGCCCGCGAACCCGCCGAGCAGGCTCAGCACACCGGCCTCGAGCGCCATTGAGACGCAGAACACCAGCCAGGACTGGGCCGGATAGTCGTCGAGGACGAGCCAGTAGGCGGGTGGCCGCATGTGGGCCCACTCGCGCAGCGGATACAGCAGCACCTGCTGGACCGCGGCGAGCACGAACGCGGCGCCGAGCAGCAGCGGGGCCTGGGCGCGCAGGAGCGACACGGCGGCGTCGAGCAGCTCACCGAAGGTGAGTGGACGCATCGGTATCACGGCCCGGGTCTCCTCCACGCCGGACACCGTAGTCGGCTCATGCGACTTCGGGAGGCCTGATCACTCACGGTTACTGTATCGACACTATCGGACGCGAAAAATCCATGATCGGCGGTCGGGTTCCCAAACTCGGGCGCCGAGGTGAAATATTGGATCGCATGAGAGCCCGCGTCCTGGTGGTCGACGACGACCCCGCCCTCGCCGAGATGCTCGGCATCGTCCTGCGCAGCGAGGGCTTCCTACCATCATTCGTCGCCGACGGTGAGCGCGCTCTCGCCGCGTTCCGGGACACCCGCCCCGACATCGTGCTGCTCGACCTGATGCTGCCCGGCATGAGCGGGATCGACGTGTGCCGGTCCATTCGCGCCGAGTCGGGCGTGCCGATCGTGATGCTCACCGCCAAGAGCGACACGGTCGACGTGGTGCTGGGCCTGGAGTCGGGGGCCGACGACTACGTCATGAAGCCGTTCAAGCCCAAGGAGCTCGTCGCCCGCATGCGCGCGCGGCTGCGCCGGGGCGAGGACGTGGCGCCGGAGCTGCTGACCATAGGGCCTCCGGGCAACCAGATCACCATCGACGTGCCGGCGCACACCGTGATGCGCGACGGCGAAGAGGTCAAGCTGACCCCGCTCGAGTTCGACCTGCTGGTCGCGCTCGCGCGCAAGCCGCGCCAGGTGTTCACCCGCGAGGTGCTGCTCGAGCAGGTCTGGGGCTACCGCCACGCGGCCGACACGCGCCTGGTCAACGTCCACGTGCAGCGGCTGCGGGCCAAGATCGAGCCCGATCCCGAGAAGCCGGAGATCATCCTGACCGTGCGCGGCGTCGGCTACAAGGCCGGGACCGGTTAGGCCGACCGTGGTGCGTATCGACCCGATCTTCGTGCAGGCGCGCCGCCTGCGACCCAGGCGGCTGCTCCCGCAGGCGGTTAGCCGCCGCCTGCGCCGGCTCTGGGCCGTCGCCCGCCGGCAGTGGCGCCGCTCGCTGCAGTTACGGGTCGTCGGCATCACCCTGTCGCTCTCCGCCGCGCTCGTGCTGGCCTTCAGCTACACGGTCGCCTCGCTCATCAGCAACAGTGTGCTGCAGGGCAAGCTCGAACAATCCAAAACGATGATCGACAGCGGGGCCGGCTACGCGATGCGCGAGCTCGCCGGCTTCACCCAGCCCGAGGACCCCAGCCTGCCGCCGAGCCTGCGCAACGTGGTCACCCAGCTCTACGGCTCGGTCAACAACCAGCAGGCCGAGGTCGTCATGCTGCGCCACAGCGGTGGCCTCAACGCGTCGTGGCCGCCGACCCGCAACCCGGACGTCATGGACGACCCGCAGCTCAGCGGGCTGCGGGCGCTCGTGGCCGGGCCGAAGGGCGGCACCTACCAGCAGATCGCGACGCTGGACATCGGCGACGGGGTGCAGAAGTACCTCGTGATGGGCACGCCCGTGGCGGTCGGCACGGTGCCGATCGAGCTGTACTACGTGATCCCCCTGAAAACCGAGGACGAGCTCGTCCGGTTCACCGGCGCCGTGGTGACCGGCACCGGCATCGCGCTCGTCGCGCTGCTCGCGCTCATCGCGGCCATGATGACCCGCCTGGTGGTCACGCCCGTGCGGGTCGCCGCGCGCACCGCCCAGCGGCTCTCGGCCGGCCTGCTCGACCAGCGCATGGTGGTGCGGGGGGAGGACGACCTGGCGCGGCTCGCCGCCGCCTTCAACCAGATGGCCGCCAACCTCCAGCGCCAGATCGTGCGGCTGGAGGAGATGTCGCGGCTGCAGCGGCGGTTCACGTCCGACGTGTCGCACGAGCTGCGCACGCCGCTGACGACCGTGCGGATGGCGGCCGACCTGCTCTTCGCCTCCCGCGACGAGTTCGAGCCGGCCGCGGCGCGCAGCGCCGAGCTGCTGCAGGCCGAGCTCGACCGGTTCGAGGGCCTGCTCACCGACCTGCTGGAGATCAGCCGGTTCGACGCCGGGTTCGCCGCGCTCGACGCCGAGCCCACCGACCTGGTCCCCGTCGTGCGGCGCGTCACCGACCAGCTCACGTCGCTCGCCGAGCGGTGCAAGGTCGAGCTGAAGGTCGTCGTGCCCGAGGGCGACGTCATCGCCGAGGTCGATCCGCGCCGGGTCGAGCGCGTGCTGCGTAACCTCGTGGGCAACGCCGTCGAGCACGGCGAGCGCAAGCCGGTCGTGGTCACCCTGGCCGCCGACGGCTCGGCGGTCGCCGTGACGGTCCGCGACCACGGCGTCGGGCTCAAACCGGGGGAGGAGAAGCTCGTGTTCAACCGGTTCTGGCGCGCCGACCCGTCGCGCGCCCGGCAGACCGGCGGCACCGGCCTCGGCCTGTCGATCAGCCTGGAGGACGCCCGGCTGCATGGCGGCTGGCTGGAGGCCTGGGGCGCGACCGGCAAGGGGGCGCAGTTCCGCCTGACGCTGCCGGCGCGCAGCGGTGACCGGCTGGTGTCCTCGCCGCTGCGGCTCGTCCCGGACGACGCCCGCGCCGACGAGGCCGCCCTGATCGGTGAGACCCCATGACCGGTGTGACAGTGCGGCTGCGGCGCTTGCTGGCCGTGGTCGCGACGGCGTCCGTGCTCGCCGGCGCCGGGGGGTGTGGCCTGCCTTCGCAGACCGACCCCAAGCTCGCGGGGCCGGCGCAGAGCCCGGGCTCGGCGCAGGGCGGGCAGAAATCGCCGCCGAGCCCGGCCGACGGGCTCGGCACCGAGCAGCTCGTCGAGTCGTTCCTGCAGGCGTCGGTCGGGGCCAACCTGGGCGGCGACGGGGCCGAGGACGCCAACAAGGAGGCGCTCGACCGGATGCGGGAGTACATGATCCCGTCCAAGCGCGGCAGCTGGAAGCCCGCGAAGGCGGGCGTGGTCATCGTGCGCGACCCGGCGGAGATCAAGCTGGTCGGCACCGGCAACGGCCAGGACACCGTTACGCTGGCGCTCGACCCGCTGGGCACCCTGAACGAGTACGGCATGGTCAGTCGCTGGACGGGCGGGCCCCTGCAGCCGGCGGTGTACACCACGGTGCTCGTCGGCGGCCAGCGCCGCTTCCAGGACGTGCCGGCCGACTACGTATACATCAGCGAGTCGGGGCTGCGGAGCTGGTACACGCAGCAGCCCATCTACTACTGGAGCGCCGGGCCGGACAACCCGCGGCTGGTGCCGGACCTGCGGTACATGCCCAGCACGCTGTCGCGGGCCAAGCAGGTGGCCGAGACGCTGCGCTGGCTGCAGAACGGGACGCCCTCGCCGCTGGTGGCTCCCGTGGTGCAGAAGTGGTCTGAATCGTTCGCGGTGAAGGACAACCCGGTCCTCGAGGACGCCGACGTCAAGGTGGATCTCCGCGGCAAGGCGACCGCGCAAAGCAAGGACGATCTCAACCGGCTGGCGCGGCAGATCCGCTGGTCGCTGCCCGACCACAAGCCGGTGAAGCTGACCATCGAGACGCAGGACATCGCGGCGGACTCGGAGGGCTATCTCGACGACAACGCCACCGTCGAGGCCTCGCAGGTGGACCAGACGCAGCGCTACCTCGTGGTCAACGATGCCGTGCGCAGCCAGACCGTGGGGCCGGGCACCCCCGAGAACCCGATGTTCGCGCTGGGCGGCCGCAACCAGCAGGTGGTGTCCGCGGCCATCAACCGGCAGGGCACCCGGGCCGCGCTGGTGTGCAAGGTGACCGTGCAGGGCCGGACCGAGCAGCGGCTCTTCGTCTATGCGCCCGACCTGTCGGTCGGCGGTGGCCCGAGGTACGCCGACTCCGGCGTCTCCGGGGCGCGGCTGAGCCGGCCCGCGTACATCACCTACCCGGTCAAGCGGCTGATGGTCTCCGACGGCAGCCGGCTGTTGGTGAGCCGGACCGAGGACGGCAAGGAGTTCGACGCGGTCGAGCTCAGCGCGCCGCTCTCGACCGCGGCGATCACGGCGTTCGCGGTGGCGCCCGAGGGCAGCCGTATCGCGTTCATCTCCGGCCGGGTGCTGATGGTGGCGCCCCTCATGTTCGACAAGGACATCAACAAGTTCAGCATCGGAACGCCCGTGCAGGTGGTGGCGACCTCGCTGGGCGACAACCAGGCGGTCGGCTGGCTCACGGAGACCTCCCTCGTGGTCGGCGGCAAGCCGACGCCCCGGTCCGTGCACCCGATCGGCCCCAACAACAACGGGCCGAAGTACAACCTCGTGGCCGTGACCATCGACGGCGCGCAGGAGGAGCCGCTGCCGCCCATCTCCCGCACCGACGCGGCGTGGGACGTGACCGAGCTGGTGGTCCGGGTCAACCGCCCCGGCTTCCCGCTGGACTACCCCGTCCTCTACGAGGCGAACCAGGTGGCCTATCGGCTGTACTCCAGCAGCAGCGAGGCGCTGCAGGCCACGAGCGAGGCCTCGCCGTCGAACACGGGCGTCACCGGGACCGCCCCGTTCATCGCGGACTGACCCCAATGCCGGACGGGGCCTGGCGCGGCCTGCTCGACTCGCTTGTCGACCTCGTGCTGCCGGCCACGTGCGCCGGGTGCGACGAGCCCTCGGCGCGGGCGCTGTGCGAGCGGTGCCGCACGGCGATGGAGCGCGCCCGGCCGCGGCGCACCCGGCCCGACCCGGCGCCGGCGGGGCTGCCCGCGACCTACGCGCTGGCGGCGTACGCGGGCTCGGTGCGGCGGGCGATCGTGCAGTACAAGGAGGAGAACCGCCACGAGCTGACCGGCTGCCTCGGCGGGCTCCTCGGCCGTGTGGTGGACCGGGCCGCCGACGGGGCGCCGGTGGTGCTGGTGCCCGTCCCTGCGACCGCCGCGGCCGTGCGGCGCCGCCACGGCGACCACGTGCTGCGGCTGGCCCGGGTGGCCGCGCGGGGCCGGCCCGGGGTCGCGATCGCGCGGCCGCTGACGGCCCGGCCGCGGCGCGACGACTCGGCGGAGCTCACGGCGGCCCAGCGGGCCGCGGCGGCCCGGCACGCGTTCGCCCTGCGGCCGCGGCGGGCGGCGGCGCTACGGGCCCGGGTGAACCGCGACGGGGCCGCGGTCGTACTCGTGGACGACATCCTCACCACCGGGGCCACCCTCGCCGCGGCGGCACGGCGGCTCGCGGAGGCGGGACTCCGGGCCGACGGGGCCGCCGTCATCGCCGCCACCCAGCGAACACGGATGGGCGCTACGCAACGTCAGCGATAGAACACGAATTAAGCCCGATTTGTACGGAAAGTTACTTGGCGCGCAGCGTGGGGTAGTCCCCGGGGGTGGGTTTCGGCAAGCGAAGGCGCAGTTCTTCTGAACCAGGGGTGACTAGCGGCTGTCAGCGGTTTAACGTCGAGAGACGACCAATGCTCGCCACGGCGGCGCTCCCGGCGCGCCACGGCGGGGAGGCCGCGAAGGGAGGACCTGACACCCGCTGTTTCGGTCGCGTACCGCGTGGGGCTCAACCTCTGGGGAGGCGCTGTTCCGGCCGAGTCTCGAAACCGAAACCCGAACCCGTTTCTTTTGGAAGAACCCGTGGGGGAGGTCAGGAGTGGACATCGTCGTCAAGGGCCGCAACGTCGAGGTGCCCGACCACTACCGGCAGCATGTCGCTGACAAGCTGCAGAAGATCGAGCGCTACGACCACAAGCTCATCCGCGTCGACGTCGAGTTGTTTCACGAGCGCAATCCGCGCCAATCCGATCACTGCCAGCGCGTCGAGATCACGTGCTACTCACGTGGTCCGGTGATCCGGGCCGAGGCCTGCGCCGCCGACTTCTACAGCGCCCTGGACACCGCGATCGGCAAACTGGACAGCCGGCTGAGCCGCGCCGCCGACCGCCGCAGAGTTCATCGGGGCCGGCACGCGCCGGTCTCCGTGGCCGAGGCGACCGCGTCGCTCGCATTCACGCCACCCGAGCGGTACAACGCCGGCGCGATCGCGACGATGACCGAGACGGCCCAGGCCGGGCGCGGCGAGGGCTTCGATCTCATCGAGGACGCCGACGACCAGCCGTGGCACATCGTGCGCGAGAAGGAACACCCCGGTGAGCCGATGACCGTGGACGACGCGCTATTCCACATGGAACTGCTCGGCCACGACTTCTATCTGTTCAACGACAAGGAATCCGGGCGTCCCAGCGTCGTCTACCGCCGCCGGGCGTACGACTACGGCGTCATGAGCCTCGGGGTGTAGGACAGCGGACCGTGCCTCGGTGGGCGCCCGGTGCCTGGGCGCCCACCGAAGCCGGACCTACCGCACCAACAGGTCGCGGGCCAGCACGGCCGTGTCCGGGTAGTCGGCGAAGACGCCGTCGAGGCCCGCGGCCAGGAAGACCCTGACCTCCTCGAGGATGTTGCCCCACGCATTGGGGTCCTCGCCGGTGCGCAGGTTCAGCGGCAGGAACTGGTTCTCGTTGCGGAACGTCCACGCGTGGACCTTCAGCCCGCGCACGTGCGCGTCGGCGATCAGCGGCGTGGGCTGCAGCAGGTTGCCGGCCGCGTCCCGGGCGATGACCAGGTTCTTGGTCGCGCCGACGCCGTCGGTGAACGCCTTGAGGTAGTCCAGGCCGGCGGGCTTGGCGAGGTCGGCCCAGGTGCGCGGGTCGCCGCTGGTCCGGAAGTCGAACGGCTGCCCGGCCGCGTCGAGCAGCACGACCGACGGGGTGTCGACGAGACCGCGCAGCTTCTTGATGCTGGTCGGCTCGAAGGACTGCAGGAACACGGCCGCGTTGCGCCCGGCCAGGCCGTTGCGCTTGAGGACCCGGGCGACCAGCGGCTCCAGGGCCAGGCCGATCGAGTTGAAGTACGTGGGGTGCTTGGTCTCGGGGTACACCCCGATCGTGCGCCCGACCCGGCGGCCCTCCTCGCGGGCGAGGTCGATGACCTCCTGGAAGGTCGGCACCTGGAACAGGCCGTTGTAGATGGTGTTGTGCGCGCGCACCGTGGCCAGCCGCTCGACCGCGCGCAGGGCCTTGAGCTCGGCGAGCGTGAAGTCCTCGGTGAACCAGCCCGTCACCGCGACGCCGTCGACCGTCTTGGTGGTCTTGCGCGAGGCGAACTGCGGCCTGGTCGAGACGTCGGTGGTGCCGCCGATCTCGTTCTCGTGGCGGGCCACGAGCTGGCCGTCCTTGGTCGGCACGAGGTCGGGCTCGATGAAGTCCGCGCCCAGGTCGATGGCGAGGCGGTAGGACGCCAGCGTGTGCTCGGGGCGGTGCCCGCTGGCCCCGCGGTGGCCGATCACGAGCGGGCGGGCCGGGCGGTGGTGGTCCCGGTCGGCCCGGATGTCGGCCGAGGTGTCGGAGGCGTAGGCGGGGCTGATGAGGGCGGCGGGCAGCACGGCCGCACCGGCGGCGGCGCCCACCCCGGAAATCACTGCACGTCGACGCATGGACCTTACGAAAGAGGTCCGATGGCAACGTCACATGACGATCAGGTGGCCGCCGGGCGCACCTTGGCGAACGCGACGTTGTCGATGCGCTCGCCGTCCGGCCCGGGCAGCCGCTGGAGCTGCACCGCCTCGCGGTGGTAGCCGGCCGCCTCCAGGACCCGCTGGGAGGCGACGTTGTCCGTGGCGGTGCCCGCGACCATCCGCGCCATGCCGATCTCGAAGCCCCAGTCGGTCACCAGACGGGCGGCCCGGGTGGCGTACCCGTGCCCGCGCGCCTCCGGCACGAGGCTGTACCCGATCATCGCCTCGCGCAGCACGGGCTCGAAGTAGAACAGCGCGATCTCGCCGAGGTACGTCCCGTCGTCGGACCGGCGGATCGTCATCTCGGCGCGCTGCCCGGCCAGCCACCGCGAGCCGGACTCGGCGCACTGGCGCGCGACGACGGCCGGGTCCATGGGTGTGGCCACGACGGATCGGCCGCTCACTTCGGGCAGGATCCGCATGTTGTACGTCGGGGTGGCGTCGCCGGGGCCGATGGGCCGCAGGGTCACCACGCCGTCGGTGAGCCGGCCCCCGGGCAGATCGGGCAGCGCCCGCGGGCTCGGTCCGGGCGGGTCGCCGGCGAGCCGTGCCCAGACCACCATGTCGTACCGCGAGCCGTCCGGCCGCTTGCCCGCCCCGCGCGCCACGCCCTCGCGCACGTAGCCGGCCGCCACCGCGACCCGCTGACTGGCGATGTTCTCCGCCTCGATCTCGAGGTACAACCGCTGGAAACGCTCTTCGAACAGCTCCGTGCCGAGCCGCTCGAGCGCGGTCGAGGCGACGCCGCGGCCACGCGCCTCGGGGGCGACCCAGTAGCCGGCCGAGGCGACGCCGTGCCCGCGCGGCACGAAGCCGACGCAGCCGAGCACCTCGCCGGAGTCGCCGTCGACGACCGCGCGCTCGTTGACGCCCCGCTCGATGAAGTCCAGGGCGTCCGCTTCGGTGTAGGGGGCCGGGAGCAGCGGGAGGTACCGCCGCGTCGTGGGGTCGTTGCAGGCGGCGGCGATGGCCGCGGCGTCCCCGGTGCGCCACGCGCGCAGGAGGATGTTCACGCGAGGTCGCCCGGCAGCAGGGTCGCCACCCAGCCGTCCACGCGCTCGCCGCGCTGGACGCAGCTGTCGCGCTGCACGCCCTCCACCCGGAACCCCACCTTCTCCGCCACCCGGCGGGACGCGTCGTTGCCCACGTGGGCGCGCCACACGATACGACCCAGGGCGAGGCGCTCGAAGCCGTAGGCGCAGGCCGCCCGCACCGCTTCCGTGGTGTACCCCTTCCCGCGCGCCCAGGGCGCCGCCGAGTACCCGACCTCGGCGGTCACCGGGTCGAGCACGTTGATGCGCAGGTCGACGGTGCCGGCGAAGCGGTCGTCGCGGTCGGCGAAGGCGAACCCGGCGCCGGTGCCGCGCAGCCACATCGCGGGGTACGCGTGGCGGATGAAGTCGCGGCCCTGCTCGGGGCGGTAGTCCAGCGGGATCGAGGTCCACTGCACGGTGCCCGGGTCGCGGAAGGTGGCCACGACGTCGTCGAGGTCGCTCTCGCGCAGGCCCCGCAGCGTGCACGTCCCGGCCGGCAGGCGCTCGGGCGGGTGGCTGAATGCATGGGCCCGCCGCGCGCCCGGGCCACCGGGCGCCACCCAGGCCGGGGGCGTGTCGCAGACCTCGCCGGGCAGCAGGACGCCCTGCCAGCCGTCGGCGAAGCCGCCGCCGCGCACAGGCAGCCCGGCGCGCACGACCCCGTCGAAGGTGAACCCGATCCGCTCGGCGGTCAGCCGGGAGGCGTGGTTGCCGACCTCGGCGCGCCAGGTCAGCCGGCGCAGCCGCAGCACCTCGAACGCCCAGTGCGCCACCGCCCGCCCGGCCCGCTCGGCGACCCGCCGGCCCCGCGCCCAGGGCGCCACCCAGGTGCCGACCTCCGCGGCGCCGCCCGCCCGGTCCAGCACGACCAGGCCCGACGAGCCGAGCAGGTCACCCGTGCGGGCGTCGAAGACCCCCATCGGGGCCGAGGTCTGGGCCGCCCACGCCGCCCGGGTGACCGCGCCGGTGAAGTCCTCGGCGTGCTCGGGCCGGTAGGGGACGGGTACGAGGGTCCAGCGCTGGATGAGCGGGTCCTGGCACGCGCGGAACACGTCCTCGGCGTCCTCGGGCTGCCAGGCGCGCAGGACGAGCCCGTCGCCGGTGGCGAGTTCGATCGGGTCCATGAACGCCGATCCTGCCGTATCGGTCGGGGCCCTGAGGCGGATATTTCCGCGGTACCTCGGGTGATTTGTCAGTATTTAGGGCCCCGTGTCCGAAGAGTAGCCGGGCGGGGGCGGCAGGTCGCCGGGAAAGCCGCCTACGATGGGTCGCAGACGTTTGAGGGAGCGCTGACCCGTGTCGATTTTCGAGAAGATCCTTCGCGCCGGCGAGGGCCGGATGCTACGCAAGTTGAAGGCCGTCGCCGACGCCGTCAACTCGCTGGAGGACGAGTATGCCGACCTGACCGACGAAGAGCTCGCCGGCATGACCGAACAGTTCAAGGAGCGGCTCGCCGACGGTCAGACGCTGGACGACATCCTGCCGGAGGCGTTCGCGGTCGCGCGCGAGGCGGCCTCCCGGGTGCTCGGCCAGCGCCACTACGACGTGCAGATCATGGGCGGCGCGGCCCTGCACTACGGCAACATCGCCGAGATGAAGACCGGTGAGGGCAAGACCCTGACCTGTGTACTCCCGGCATACCTCAACGCGCTGTCCGGCAAGGGCGTCCACGTCGTCACGACCAACGACTACCTCGCCCAGCGCGACGCCGAGTGGATGGGGCGCGTCCACCGCTTCCTCGGCCTCAGCGTCGGCACGGTGCTGCCGAACCAGCCCTCCAGTGCGCACAAGGCCGCCTACGAGTGCGACATCACCTACGGCACGAACAACGAGTTCGGCTTCGACTACCTGCGCGACAACATGGCGTGGTCGCGTGACGAGCTCGTGCAGCGGGGCCACAACTTCGCCATCGTCGACGAGGTCGACTCGATCCTCATCGACGAGGCCCGCACCCCGCTGATCATCGCCGGCCCGGCCGAGCAGTCCGCCCGCTGGTATCAGGAGTTCGCCCGCGTGGTGAACCGCCTCAAGCGGGGCAAGGAGGGCGAGGCCGACTACGACGTCGACGAGTCGAAGCGGACCATCTCCGTCACCGAGGGCGGCGTCACAAAGGTCGAGGACCAGCTGGGCATCGACAACCTGTACGAGTCGGTGAACACGCCCCTGGTCGGATACCTCAACAACGCGATCAAGGCCAAGGAGCTCTACAAGCGCGACAAGGACTACGTCGTCAACGAGGGCGAGGTCCTCATCGTCGACGAGTTCACCGGCCGCATCCTGCACGGCCGGCGCTACAACGAGGGCATGCACCAGGCCATCGAGGCCAAAGAGGGCGTCGAGATCAAGCAGGAGAACCAGACCCTCGCCTCGATCACGCTGCAGAACTTCTTCCGGCTCTACGCCAAGCTCTCCGGCATGACCGGTACGGCGCAGACCGAGGCCGCCGAGTTCAACAAGGTCTACAGCGTGGGCGTCGTCTCCATCCCGACGCACCGCTCGATGATCCGCCTGGACCACCCCGACGTGATCTACAAGACGGAGAAGGCCAAGTACAACGCCGTCGTCGAGGACATCGTCGAGCGCCACAGCCTCGGTCAGCCGATCCTCGTCGGCACCGTCTCCGTCGAGAAGTCCGAGCTGCTCTCCCAGCTGCTGCGCCGCAAGGGCGTCCCGCACGCCGTGCTCAACGCGAAGTTCCACGCCAAAGAGGCGGAGATCATCGCGCAGGCCGGCCGCAAGGGCGCGGTGACGGTCGCGACGAACATGGCCGGCCGTGGCACCGACATCCTGCTCGGCGGCAACGCGGAGTACCTCGCCAACGCCGAGCTGCGCCAGCGCGGGGTCACGGAGGAGGAGACGCCGGAGGAGTACGAGAAGGCGTTCACCGAGATCCTGCCCGAGTTCGAGAAGCTGGTCGAGGAGGAGTCCGACGAGGTCACCGACGTCGGCGGCCTCTACGTGCTCGGCACCGAGCGGCACGAGTCGCGCCGCATCGACAACCAGCTCCGCGGCCGCTCCGGCCGGCAGGGCGACCCGGGCGAGTCGCGCTTCTACCTCTCGCTGCAGGACGAGCTCATGCGCCGCTTCCGCGCCAGCGCGGTCGAGGCGGTCATGGACCGGTTCAACATCCCCGAGGACGTCCCGATCGAGTCGAAGATGGTCACGCGCCAGATCAAGAGCGCGCAGACCCAGATCGAGGCGCAGAACGCGGAGATCCGCAAGAACGTCCTCAAGTACGACGAGGTCCTCAACAAGCAGCGCAAGGTCATCTACGCCGAGCGCAAGCGCGTCCTCGACGGCGAGGACCTCAGCGACCAGGTCCGCCGCATGGTCGACGACGTCGTCGGCGCCTACGTCGTCGGCGCCACCTCCCTCGGCGAGACCGCCGAGGACTGGGACCTCGAGCAGCTGTGGACCAGCCTCAAGCAGCTGTACCCGGTCGGCGTCACGATCGAGGACCTCGAGGAGGAGGCGGGCGGCCAGCTCGACCCCGAGTTCCTGCGCGTCCAGCTCATCGAGGACGCCCACGCCGCCTACGACCGCCGCGAGGAGGAGCTCGGCGCCGAGGCCGTCCGCGAGCTGGAGCGCCAGGTGCTGCTCAACGTCATCGACCGCAAGTGGCGCGAGCACCTCTACGAGATGGACTACCTGCAGGAGGGCATCACCCTGCGGGCCTACGCGCAGCGCGACCCCGTGGTCGAGTACCAGCGCGAGGGCTTCGACATGTTCCAGCAGATGCAGGAAGGCATCAAGGAAGAGGCGATCGGCTTCCTGTTCAACCTCGAGGTCCACGTCGAGGAGGCGGTCGAGGAGACCGCCGCCCCCGACGACGAGGTCGACGCCCTGTCCGTGCCCCTCCCGGAGTCGCACGTCGAGATCCGAGCGAAGGGCCTCGGCGGCAACCGCGCGCCGCGAGCCCTGCAGTACTCCGCCCCCGCCATCGACGGCGCCGCCGGCGAGGCCGGGGTGGTCATCGAGCAGGAGCAGGCCCCGGCCCTAGGCCTAGGCGCCAACGGCGCAACGGCGGGCCAGCGCCCGTCGCCGACCACGCGCCGCTCGGGCCCTCCGGCCCCGAACGCAGGCGCGCGCAAGCCGTCCCCGGGCCAGGCCGCGGCGAGCAACGGCCCGTCGCGCAACGCCCCGTGCCCGTGCGGCTCGGGCAAGAAGTACAAGCGCTGCCACGGCGCCCCGGGCGGCCCGGCCTGACCGGCGCTGTCGTTTGAAGTAAGCGGGCGTTCCCCTGTGGAGGGGGACGCCCGCTGCTTTCGTTCCCGGCCTTGGCGTCACCCGGCTTGCGCCCGTTCGCGTGCGCGCCGGTCGGTCGCTGTTGGCGTTCGCCTGTCCGTGTCCGTTCCGGTTGGCGTCTGTGCTGGCGTCGGCTGTTCGTGTTCGTGTTCGTGTTCGTGCTGGTTGGGTCGCCGCGGGTGTCGGCTGTCCGTGTCCGTTCCGGTTGGCGTCTGTGCTGGCGTCGGCTGTTCGTGTTCGTGTTCGTGTTCGTGCTGGTTGGGTCGCCGCGGGTGTCGGCTGTCCGTGTCCGTTCCGGTTGGCGTCTGTGCTGGCGTCGGCTGTTCGTGTTCGTGTTCGTGTTCGTGTTCGTGTTCGTGTTCGTGTTCGTGTCCGTGCTGGTCGGGTCGCCGCGGGTGTCGGCTGTTCGTGTTCGCGCCGGTCGGGCGGCTGGCGTCCACCGCTCGTGTTCGTTCCGGCCGCGCGTTGTCGGCGGAGCCCTTCATGTCTGGACTTTGTCCTGCTTGGTGAAGGGCAATACGGACGATCCATCAGCGATCGAGGCCGCCTCCGTCGCGCGGAGGCGTGTCACCCGTCGGTCGCGACGAAAACGGCGGGCGCTGAGGTCCGCCATTTCGTCTGCAGGGAGAGTCGTGGGCTGTAGCCGACCATGTGGCGACGCACCACAGATCACCGTGTCGCGACGGACCGCGAGCGCGCGCTCGCTGCAGATCCGTGCGCGAAGCCCGATCGCGACCGTGCGGGCGACGGCCCGCTTTTCAACCCCGACGGCGCGCAACCACGGCAACAAGTCGCGTTCGTAGACGCCCCGGACCCAGCTCAAATTATTGCTTTTCCTCCCTTAGAAATTTGAAGCTCTTCGCTCTTTTGCTTTTCGGCTTGCGTCCGCCCGAGCGTCCGGCCGCCGTACACGCCGGCGCGGCCACGTCTCCGGCCGGACCTACATGGGATACCGACCAAGCGGGCAACTGCCCTTGCTGCGACGTGCAGCACCATGCCGTGCCGCTCTGTCCAACCTGATGGCGACAACCCCGGCCAGGTGCGGCGAATGTTCCCCACGGCGGGCCGAGCTGGCGGCGTGTTCATTACGAGTGAATAGGTCGGCGAGGTGAGGGGCGGCCGCCGCAAGAGCTCTGGGGGAGTGCGACGGCCGCGTTCGTGGCGGTGAGTCTCTGTGTAAGCGGAGGCGGTCGCTGCGGGCAGCACCCAACCGAGAAGCAGCAAAGGGTGGTGCCCAGACGCCCCGCCGCATTCGCGATGGGCCGGTTGGTCCGTTCGAGGCGGTCGCCGCGGATCGGGCCCACTCGAGCCGCGGCGGCCGCGTTCGTGGCGGTAGGTCTCTGTGCAAGCGGCGTGGACCCGGCTCACTCAGGACTCTGGCGGCCGCGCCGGCAGTGGGCGGTTTGGTTTCGTTCGAGGCTTTCGTCGTGGAGTGGGATCACGCGGACCGCGTTCGTCGTTGCGGGTCTTCGGTTCGAGGCGGCCGCCGCGGACCGGGCCCATTCGGGCCGCGGCGGCCGCGCCAAGGGGTGGGATGGTGCCCAGTGCGCCCGCCGCTTCGTTCAGCTACCGAGCACACCGGGGGAACGCGTGGTGGGGTGGCGGCCATCGCGCCCCGGCACGATTGGGCGCGATGGCCGCCGTGGAGAGGGCTGTCCCGGCCCACCGAATCCGGGACGGCCGCTCTCCGGAGCCGCCGCTCGCTGCTGTCCCTCCCCGGAGCGCGAGCGGCGGGTGCGGCGGCGGGGCCGGGCCGTCCCGCCCCGTGCCGGGGCGGCCCGAACCTCGCCGTAGCGGGAGAGGTGGCTTATACGACCTGGACCAGGGTGCAGACCCAGCCGAACACTCCGAAGCCGGGGCGATTGGCCTTCTCGAAGCGGACGGCCATGGCCCAGGTGGAGGTGCCGTGCTCGAGTACGACCACGCCCTCGGCGATGCCGGCCAGGGGTTCGGTCACGAGCAGCCGGCGGATGCGCACCAGGTTGCCCTTGCGCGCGGCCTGGCCGGGGTTCATGCGGACCCTTACCGTTCGGCGCATGATCTGGTCGTTGACGTCCCCCAGCCGGTGCGGGTGGGTCAGCGGTCGGAGCTGGCTCGGCGGGCGGTACCCGTTGAGGATCTCCACGCACAGGGCCGCGAACCTCTTGGCGGCCTGGTACGACTCTGACCGCGTCCGCGGCGGCTCGACCGGTGCCGGGCGGCGAGGTTCGCGGACCGGCTCGCGGGCCGACTCGCGGGCCGCCGCCGTGGAGCCGGGCGGCCACTCGAATGGCAGCGGGTCCATGAAGTAGGCGGGCATGAGGGCAACCGGTGCGGGCGGGCGGTCGACGATCGGCGGGTCGAGTGGCGGCGGCAGGCGCAGGATGACGGCCGACTCTCCGGTGCGTGCCGGCAGTCCGCGGACCGCGGCGCCGGGGCGCCCCGGGCCTCGAGCTCGACGGGGGCGGCCGGCCCGTTCCCCGCTCGAGATGTGGTCGATCCCGATGACCCGTTCGGCGCTCGGAGCCGGAACCACCTCGACTCGCGGGCCCGCCCGGCGCGGCCGCACGGCGCCGGACTCCGGTGCGGGAGCTTTGCTGAAAGCCACGACATCACCGGGAACTTTGGCGCCGGTGCTGGGCGTCCTACCGCTGCGGGTTGTCCCGCCGGTGCGGACTGTTCGAGCCGCCCGTGCCGCCCCGTCGACGTGGGCGGCCTCAGCGGGGCGGGCGGTGTCGGCCGTATGACCGGCGTTGTCGTCGGCGTTGTGATCCGCCGCGTTGCCGGTGCGTCTTGTGGCGCCGCGCGGCCTGCGGGTCGGACGTTGGTCGGTCACCGCCGTCATGAGAAGCCCCCCGATGCTTGCGTTTGCTTTCGATTGCCTCCGTACCGTTGTATCGAGGGCGCGCGATGCCGTCAAGAAGGCCGGGTGGGCTTACGTTGGTCTATGGCGGGGTTTGGGGTGAATCGTCCTTTGACGCGCGGCGGATGCTCGTTGGCGATTCATGCGGTACAGCCGAAATGTCGTTTTGTTAGTAAGTCAGAAAACCGCAGGTCAATCGAGGTCCCCGGGGTCTTCCTTGTCGACCAGGGGGTTGCTGCGCACCCACTCGGCCGTCTCGGCGTACTTGCGCTCGATGTACTCCTCGAGCTTGCTCCGCTCGATGCGCCACTGGCCGCGGCCGCCGACCTTGATCGCCGGCAGCTCGCCGCTGCGCACCATGTGGTACACCTGCGAGGCCGACACGTTCAACTGCTCGGCGACGTCGGCCATGAGCAGGAATCGCGGCTCCATCGCCTCAGTTTGCCATCGTTCGTTTTCCGATGCTTACGACGATCGCGTGGACGGCCGGACGATCCGACACGCCCGACATGCGTGTCCAAACCCGGGCAAGGGTGTAGGACAAGAGCGTGACGACGGACCTCACGCGCGTGTACCTGCCCGCAACGCTCGCTCAGCTGGCCGTACTGCGGGAGAGTGGCGAGCTGCCGCCGCCCACGGAGGCGCACGCGGTCACGCCGTCGCTGCGGGAGTGGTACGCCGAGGGCGACGAGGAGGAGCTGGAGTACGTCGCCTTCACGCGCGCCGCGCAGAGTGCCCTGCGGATGCTGCGCCACGACGCGAAGGCGCCGCGCCGGCGGGTCGTGCTCTCGGCCGACCTGCCGGGAACGATGGTGAAGCTGAACGGGCTCGACCTCGGCTCGAGCCAGGTGGAGATCTCCGGCCGGGTCGCGCTGAGTACCGTGGCGGCGATCCACGTGGACGGGCACGACGCCGAGGCCGACGTCGCCGCCGCGGCCGACGTGGTGGAGGAGGCCGAGGCCGGCGACCCGGACGCGCAGTTCACCGTCGACGGCGCCGAGGACCACGAGCTGGAGTGGTACGACCCGACGGAGCTGGACGAGCTGATCAGCTAGCGCGCTTGAGGGTCCGGCCGACCAGGATCATGGCCACGAACGCGCCCGCGAACAGCAGGATGAGGCCGTGGTTGACCTGCTCGGGCAGGCGGCTCGCGATGATGGCCGCGTCGAACTCGCTCTGCTTCGCGACGGCGTGCGACAGCGGCAGGCCGCCGATCCACCCGATCAGCGCCGCGCCGAGCGTGAGCAGTCCGGGGATGGCGCCGGCCAGCGGGTACGACGGCCATGGCAGTGCCATCCCGGTGCGCCGCAGGTAGCCGAAGGCCATGGCCCCGGCCGCGATGCCGCTGACGATCGACGTCGTGAGCTGGAGCCGGTACGACGCGTCGGCCATGCTCCCGACCGTCTCCTGGTTGCCGAAGAGGTCGACGACGTCGTTCTGGAAGTACGCCACGAGGAGCCCGATCGTGGAGGCCAGCACACCGGCCGCCGCGCCCGCCGCGACCGCGCTGACCGGCTGCGCCGCGGCGACGAGGCCGCCCAGCACCCCGGCGACGGCCACCGTGACGGCGACGTAGGCGACGGAGGGGCCGGAGTGGTACGCCGCGAGCATGCCGCCCATCGCCACCAGCCCGACGGGAAGGCCGCCGAGCCCGCCCTGCAGCAGGCGCCCGCGCACCGGCGCCTCGGCGGCGAACCGCCCGACGGCCAGCACCCCGACGGCCGCCCCGGCGATCAGCGTCGGGGTCAGGACTCCCGGCAGTACCAGCGCGGCGACTGCGGCGTCGGGGACGTGCCCGTACGCCGAGAACAACGTCAGGAACAGCAGCACGAGCGCGAACCCGGCCACGAACACCGCGCGCGCCGGCCGCCACGTCTCCACGGCCTTCTCCGCCACCTCAGCACGCTTCGCACCCACGAGCTAGGAGAGTACGCGAGCCCGCCTGTGGACCGTGCCTGTGGACAACTCCGGGCGCCCGCCGAGCGCGTGGGAGGATAGGAAAAACCTCGCCAACGCTGCCGAGACTACGTGGGAGACCCTCATGGATGCCTTGATCAACGTGCCCGAGCCCGTAAACGAGCCGGTGCACTCATACGCCCCCGACACCCCGGAAAGGGCGAGCCTGCAACGCCGCCTCGGCGAACTGGCCGGCGAGCGGCACGAGCTGACGATGACGATCGACGGCCAGCAGCGGATGGCCGCCGGTGAGCCGATCGACGTCGTGCAGCCGCACCGGCACCGCCACGTGCTCGGCGTCACGCACAACGCGACCGCCGACGACGCCGCGAAGGCCGTGGCCGCGGCCAAGCGCGCCGCCCCCGCCTGGCGGGACCTGCCCTACGCCGAGCGCGCCGCTGTGTTCCTGCGCGCCGCCGACCTGCTCAGCGGCCCGTGGCGGGACACGCTCAACGCCGCGACGATGCTCGGGCAGTCCAAGACCGCGATCCAGGCCGAGATCGACGCCGCTTGCGAGTTGATCGATTTCCTGCGCTTCAACGTGTACTTCGGGCAGAAGATCCTCGCCGACCAGCCCCGCTCCTCGGCCGGCGTGTGGAACCGCCTCGACCACCGCCCGCTGGAGGGGTTCGTCTACGCGATCACCCCGTTCAACTTCACCGCGATCGCCGGCAACCTGCCCTCCGCGCCGGCGCTGATGGGCAACACGGTGCTCTGGAAGCCCTCGCCCACCCAGCAGCTGGCCGCGCACTACACGATGCGCCTGTTCGAGGCCGCGGGCCTGCCTCCCGGCGTGATCAACCTGATCACCGGCGACGGGCTGGCCGTCTCCGAGGTCGCGCTGGCCGACGCGGACCTCGCCGGCATCCACTTCACCGGCTCGACCGCGGTGTTCCGCTCGCTCAACCGGACCGTGGCCGAGAACGTGTACCGCAGCTACCCGCGCGTCGTCGGCGAGACCGGCGGCAAGGACTTCGTGATCGCCCACCCGTCGGCCGACCCGGCCGCGCTGAGCACGGCGCTGGTGCGGGGCGCGTTCGAGTACCAGGGGCAGAAGTGCTCGGCGGCGTCGCGCGCCTACGTCCCGGCCAGCCTGTGGTCGCAGATCAAGGACGAGCTCGTGGCGACCACGGACGGCCTCGCCTACGGCGACGTCACCGACTTCACCAACTTCGGCGGCGCGGTGATCGACCGGCGCGCCTTCGACCGGCACGCCGCGGCGCTCGACCGGATCAAGAACTCGTCCTCGTGCACGGTGGTCGCCGGCGGCACCGCCGACGACGCCGAGGGCTACTTCGTCCGCCCGACGATCGTCGAGTGCACCGATCCGGAGCACGAGGTGTTCACGACCGAGTACTTCGGGCCGATCCTCGCCGTGCACGTGTTCGCCGACGCGGACTACGACGCGGTCGTGACCCAGGCCGAGTCCGTGGCCCCCTACGCGCTCACGGGCTCGATCTTCGCCACCGACCGCCAGGTCGTCGAGCGGGCCATGCACGACCTGCGCTTCGCGGCGGGCAACTTCTACATCAACGACAAGCCGACCGGCGCCGTGGTGGGCCAGCAGCCGTTCGGCGGGGGACGCGCCTCGGGCACCAACGACAAGGCCGGCTCGTGGCACAACCTGCTGCGCTGGACGTCGCCACGCACGATCAAGGAGACCTTCGTTCCGCCGACCGACCACCGCTACCCGCACATGGGCTGATCGCACGCCGGGCCGAACCGCGGATCCCGGTTCGGCCCACCGGCGGTGCGGCCGCGCTCGGGGCGAGCTACGCCTGGATGGGTCGCTGCCCGCGTCGCGCTGATCAACGCCGGGAGGGCGCTGACGGCGAGGAACGAGCTCAGCGGTTTGATCCGGCGTGGGCGCGCCCGGGGCCGTCGGCCCAGGTGGGTGGCGTGTCTCGCGCGATCGGGCGGGGCCGAGTGCAAGGTGTGGTCGCCGTCGGTGGTGGCACGGGTGAGGTCGGTGGCGTGGGCGGGCGACGGCGTCGATCTTGTCGAGGGTGTAGGCGCGGTCGCTGTCGGCGAGTCAATGGCCGCCGTCCATGTTGCAGGCGGCCGCACCGATCGACGCCAGGAGGCCCCCGTCGGCGAGGGATGAAGTCGGCGGCTCGATCCGGCGTGGTGCGCTCTGGTCGTCGGCTCAGTGGCGGCGTTTCCTGGGTGGTTGGGCGGGACCGAGCGCACGGTGTGGTCGCCGTCGGCGGTGGCACGGGTGAGGTCGGTGGCGTGGGCGGGCGACGGCGTCGATCTTGGCGAGGGGTAGGCGCGGTCGCTGTCGGCGGGTCAATGGCCGCTGCCCACGGCGCACGTTGCAGGCGGCCACACTGATCGACGCCTGGAGAGCCCGCCGTTGGCGACGGACAAGATGGCGTAGCGCGTCCGGGTCGTCGGCGCAGTGGTGGCTTGTGCCGTGCGGTCGGGGGCACCCGAGCGCACGGTGTGGTGGCTCGGGCGGGATCAGTGGCGAGGGCGGGCTACGGCGACGATCTTGTCCAGGGTGAAGGCGCGGTCGTCTCGGCGTAGGCGGCACCAGGCCTCGATCACCGTTCCGGCCAGTTCGGCGTTCTCGATCACGCGTTCTGAGGCTCGGCCGTTCGCGTCCACGTAGCGGATCCACACCGGGGTGCCGTGCTCCACGGCGTCGGCCAGGAGCTGGGCCTGTTCCGGGCGGAGCTGCGGGGCGCGGCGGCGGATCTGCTCCACGGGAGTGGCGTCGCGCTGGGCCGGGATGGTCAAGCGGCGCGCCAGCTCCGTCGGGTCCACGGTAGGCGGGCGGCGGGTGGGGGGCGCCGGAGGGGCGGGGCGGGGCGCGGGGGCGGCCCGGCGTACCTGGACCTGCGGGCCCTCGCGCTCGGGGCGGAAGCCCGCGGCGCGGAGGGCGGCCACGGTGTCCGCGGTGGAGTCCCGGGAGATGGCGACCGTCGGGGCCAGGCGGGTCAGGTCGAGGGCGGACACAGCGTCGTCGAGCAGGGCCGGGTCCGCGGCGACGATCACGGTCACGCCGGAGTGGATTCGCAGCGACGGGGCGGGCAAGAGGCGGGCGGCGACCTCCGCGACCGAGCGGCCGTCGGCCAGCGCGCGGCCGAGCGGGCTGATGGCGAACGTGTCCGGCTCGGTCATCACGCAGACGCCGAGCAGGGTCGCCTCGGCCACCAGGCCGCTCACGACGTCGTCCAGGGCCGGCTCCGCGCGCGCCGGCAGGGGCGCGCTCCAGCGCACGAGCGGCACGAGGGAGTCGATGTCGTGTACGGCGGTGTCGGGCGGCAGGTCGTGCAGGACCCGGACCACGACGCGGCGCAGCGGGAGACCGGACCACCAGCCCGCGAGCAGCCGGGCCAGGCGCTCGCCCGGCTCGGCGGCCATCCAGGCGGTCGCGGCGGTCGTCGGCTCCAGGTGGGCGCCGTCCGGGGCCAGGAGACCGGCCTGGAGTACGACATCAGCGAAATGCGCGACGAGCGGCTCGTCCAGGCCGAGAAGGCCGGCCAGCCGGGTGTGCTCGCGGGCGGCCACGCCGCCGTTGCGCTGGCGGGCCAGGGGGTGCTCGGCGGCCTCGTCCAGCAGGGCGGCCGCGTGCTGCAGGAGGGCGTCGGCCGACTCGCCGGCGGCGGTGCGGATGGCGCCGCGGTCGGCGGGGATCAGGGCGGGCGCGGGCGGTACCGGGTCGAAGGAACCGTCCGAGACGCCGTCGACACCGAGGAACCACAGGTCGGAGCCGTCGGGCCAGACGAGGGCCCGCTGGCTCAGGACGCGCAGGGTGGCGTCGAGCTCCGTGTCGTCGGGGGTGCGGCCGAGGAAGTCGGCGAGGCGGGCGCGCGGGACCGGGGGCTCGCCGAGTTGGGTCAGGGCCTCCATGACCTGCAGCGCCGGCAGCGGCAGGGTGGTGACGACGTCGGCGATGGCGGTACGCGTGGACAGGCGCGCGGCGAGCGCGGTGAGGTCGCCGGGTGACGGGGCGGTCAGCGCGTCGGGGCGGCGGCGGAGCACCTCGCCGAGCTCCCTAGCCTCGAGACCCTGCAGCCAGCGGACCAGTGCGCCTCTCGTCACGACAGGTGACCTTATAGCGTGGGCCGGTGACCAACGAATCCGCCGGCAGCGCCGCCGGCAACTGGACCGATGCGCATTTCGGGGAGCAGGGCGGGCGCCTCACGTACGGTGACTACCTGCACCTGCCGGGGCTGCTCGAGTCCCAGGTGCCGGAGTCCAGCCCACCCGCCCACGACGAGCTGCTCTTCATCACCATTCATCAGGTGTACGAGCTGTGGTTCAAGCTGGTGCTCCACGAGCTCACGGACGCGCGGGACCGGTTGCTGGCCGGGGAGACATACCTGCCGCGGGTGCGACTCGAACGATGCCTGTCGATCCAGCGGGTGCTGGTGAGCCAGGTCGACATCATCGACACCATGACCCCGCAGGACTTCCTGCGCTTCCGCAACAAGCTGTCCCCGGCCTCGGGGTTCCAGTCGGGGCAGTTCCGCGAGATCGAGTTCCTGTCGGGGCTCAAGGACCCGACGTACCTCAAGCGCTTCCGCGGCCTGTCCGACTCCGAACGCACCCGGCTGGAGCGGCGGCTGGCCGAGCCGAGCCTGTGGGAGGCGTTCCTGACCATGCTCGGCAAGCAGGGCTTCGCGGTGTCCACCGCGGACGAACGGTTCGAGTCGCTGTTGTCGATCTCGCGCGACCGGGAGCGGTACGGGCCGCTGTGGGACCTCGCCGAGGCGATGCTCGCCCACGACCAGGCCTGGTCGCTCTGGCGGGCGCGGCACGTGCTCATGGCCGAGCGGCAGATCGGGACCAAGGCCGGCACCGGCGGCAGCGCGGGTGGGGCGTACCTGCGCTCCCGCGTCGAGCTGCGGTTCTACCCCGAACTGTGGGAGCTGCGCAGCCTGATGTGACGGACTCCCCGGTTCGTGCCATCGACCCCCCGGGGGAGCCGCGGCGTGGCGGTACTCGCCTACCGTCACGGGTGAGGGGGAGGGGCGTGCGATGAAGACGGTCACCGGCGCGAAGACGATCCTGGGCAACCGCTACCGGCTCGAGTCGGAGGTGGCCCGGGGGGCGATCGGCGCGGTCTGGCGCGCGTACGACACGCAGGCGAGCGAGTGGGTCGCGGTCAAGGTGCTGCGGCCCGAGGCCGCCGACGTGCCCGAGCTCAAGGACGGGTTCCTCGGCGAGGCCGAGCTGCTCGCCGGGCTGGACCACCCGTCCGTCATCCAGGTCAAGAACCTCATCAGCGAGAAGCGCGTGATGGCGATCGCCATGGAGCTCGTCACCGGGCCCGACCTGCGCCGGCGGCTGCGTGCCGAGGGGCCGTTGCCGCCCGCGGTCGCGGCCGAGGTGGTCGCGCAGGTGGCCGACGCGCTGGCGTACGTGCACGCCAACAACATCGTCCACGGCGACGTGAAGCCCGGCAACCTGCTCGTGCCCACCGACGGCGGGCCGGTGCGCCTCGCCGACTTCGGTGTCGCGCGCCGGCTGGACCGGCCGGCGGGGCCGACGCACGCCACGCCCGAGTACGTGGCGCCCGAGGTCGTGGCCGGCGACTCGCCGAGCCCGGCCGCCGACGTCTACGCGCTCGGCGTCGTGCTCTTCGAGCTCATCTGCGGCCGCAGCCCGTACCGCGGCGGCTCCCCCAACGAGGTGCTGCGCCGCCACGCGGACTGCGTGCCGGTGCCCCCGCCCGGGATGCCGGCCGCGCTGTGGCCGGTGATCGAGGTGTGCATGGAACTCGACCCGCGCATGCGGCCGGCGGCGGCCTCGATCGTCGGGCGCCTGCGCGCGGCCGAGGGGGCCCTCGACGGCTTCGAGCCGCTGCCCCGCCTGCCCGCCGAGGCGGTCACGTTCTGGCAGCGCTCGGCCGAGCTGACCGCGCCGGTGCAGGCGCCGGTCCGCCGCGTCGACTGGGTGCCGCTGCCGACGGCCCCGACCTCGCCGGCCGCCGCGTCCGCGGCGCTGATGATGGCGGTGCCGATCGACGAGCTGCCCACCGAGCCCCACGGCGTCGCCGATGTTCCCACTGCGCTGCTTCCTTCAGTTGTACCGGTTGAAGAGCCTCCCGTCCCGCCCGCCCCGGCAGGTGAAAAGTCTTCGGATTCATCCCCGGCCGCCGACGCGGACCCGACGGCCGACGTGAGCCCGGCGCCCGACCCGGCACCGGCGCCCGACGCGCGCCCGAAGCTGGACGCGGCGCCGGCGGCCGGTGCGGTCCCGACGGACGACGCCGACCCGACGGCCGGTGCGATCCCGACGGCCGGTGCGATCCCGACGGCCGGTGCGATCCCGACGGCTGCCGGTGCGGTCCCGACGGCCGGTGTGGTCCCGACGGCCGGCCCGGTCCCGATCGGCGACGCCGACCCGACGGCTGACGTCGATCCCGCGGCCCAGGCCGTTGCGGCCGGCGCGCCGCTGTGGGCCGGTCCCGACGCCCCGGAGATGGTCATCCCGCCGCAGCGGTCCTCGTCCCCGGACGAGCCGCCCACCGAGCTGCGCTTCACCCCCGCGCCCGCCGGGCTGCGCTTCGAAGCCGCCCCGCCACCCGCCGGGCCGGGCTTCGGGCCCGCCGCGGCCCCGGCCGGGCTGGGCTTCGGGCGCGGCCCGCAGGAGGCGGTCACCGCGCCGACCGAGATCGTCTCCGCGCCCGAGCCGCCGACCGCCATCGTCGCCCCGGCCCCGCTCGTCGCCCCGGCCCCGCCGGTCGCCCTGTTTGCCCAGGAACCTCCCGTTCGTCCGGCCGCCGCGACCCCGGAGGAGACGGCCGACCGCCTGTTCGAGGAGTTCGGCGACACCGGCGAGCCGGGCTCGTCCGGCGCCCGCCGGCGGCAGCGCCGCGTCCTCGCCGCGATCGGCGGTGGCCTCCTGCTGATCGTCATCCTGGCGGTGGGCGCGCTGCTCTTGACCGGTGGGACCCAGAAATCGGACAATACGGGCGACAAGAAGGTCAACTCCACGACGCCGGCCCCGGCTGCGTCGGGTACGGCCGGCGCCGCGCCCGCGGTGAGCGACACGCCGGGGGAGAGCCCGGCCGCGACCGACCCGGGCCAGACCGCCGACCCGGGCGGGGGCGAGCAGAAGCCGACGAAGAAGCCGGCCACGCCCGGCCCGACGCCGACGAAGACCGGACTGCCCGGCATCGGCGACCCGATGCCGTCGTTCCCGGCCATGCCGTCGATGCCCGCGTTCCCGACGTTCAAGTAGAAGACGTCCCCCGTACGGCTGTCCTAACTCGACAGTCGCAGCGCGACAGTTCACAGTGGATATGCCGAAATGCTGGACTGTGCTGGCGAAAGATGGCAGCGTGGGGCCTATGGCGGATTCTGGAGTCAACGCGACCGCGGCGGCCCTGCTGGGCCTGTTGCACGAGGGACCGATGACGGGCGGCCAGCTGATGGCGGCCGCGCAGCGCCGGCTCGGGCCTTATTGGTCGATGACGCGCAGCCAGGTCTACCGCGAGTTGCCCGCCCTCGCCGAGTCCGGCTACGTCAAGCTCGGCAAGCCCGGCGCCCGCTCCAGCCAGCCGTACGCGATCACGCCGGCGGGCAAGCGCGCCTTCGCCCGGTGGCTCTCCGAGCCGGCCGGCCGCGAGGCGCTGCGCAACCCGGTCGCGCTGCGCGTCGCGTTCGGCGCCCAGCAATCGGCCGGGCAACTGCAGGACGTCTATGCGCAGGCGGCCGAGCACCACAATGTGGCGCTGACCGAGGCGCGGGAAATGGCGAAAGAGGCCAAGAAGTCGGGCGACGACTTCTTCGCGGCGTCGCTGGAGTTCGCGGTCGGATATCACAAGGCCGCACTCACCTGGCTCAAGAGCGCGCCGGGCAAATAGCGGGAGACGCCTCGGCGTACTCTTGGTGCGTGACTGCTCTGGACCACGCCGAATCCCTCAAGAGCCTCGACAGCACTCTGCGCAACATCGAGGCGGTGCTCGACCTCGGGCGCATGCGCAAGGAGAAGGCCGTGCTCGAGGAGCAGGCGTCGGCTCCCAATCTGTGGGACGACCAGGTCGCCGCGCAGAAGGTGACCTCCCGCCTGTCCTACGTCCAGGGCGAGCTCAACCGGCTCGAGTCGCTGCGCTCGCGGCTGGACGACGCCCAGGTCCTGCTCGAGCTCTCCGAGGCCGAGGGGGACACCTCCTCGCTCGGCGACGTCGGCGACGAGATCGCCGTGCTGACGAAGTCGATTCAGGAGCTCGAGGTCCGCACCCTGCTGTCCGGGGAGTACGACGCCCGCGAGGCGCTCGTCACGATCCGCGCCGGCGCCGGCGGGGTCGACGCGGCCGACTTCGCCGACATGCTCCTGCGGATGTACCTGCGGTGGGCGGAGCGGCACGGCTACGACACCGACGTCTACGACACGTCCTACGCCGAGGAGGCCGGCATCAAGTCGGCGACCTTCGCGGTCAAGGCGCCGTATGCGTACGGAACCCTGTCCGTGGAGTCGGGGACCCACCGGCTGGTGCGGATCAGCCCCTTCGACAACCAGGGCCGCCGCCAGACGTCGTTCGCGGCGCTGGAGGTCGTGCCGGTCGTCGAGCAGACCGACGAGGTCGAGATCCCCGACGATGAACTGCGCGTCGACGTGTACCGCTCCAGCGGCCCCGGCGGCCAGGGCGTCAACACCACCGACTCGGCGGTGCGCCTGACCCACATCCCGACCGGCATCGTCGTGTCGTGCCAGAACGAGCGCTCGCAGATCCAGAACAAGGCGACCGCCATGGGCGTGCTCAAGGCCAAGCTGCTGGCCGTCAAGCGGGCCGAGGAGGCCGCGAAGATGGACGCCCTGCGGGGCGACGTGGCCGGCTCCTGGGGCGACCAGATGCGCTCCTACGTCCTGCACCCGTACCAGATGGTCAAGGATCTTCGCACCGAGCACGAGACGGGCAATCCGGTCGCGGTCTTCGATGGCGACCTCGACGGATTCATCGACGCCGGGATCCGGTGGCGCAAACAGCGCGAGCTCGACCCCGCGTCCTAAACGTTGATCTCTTCGGAGTTCGTCAATCACGCACCGTGAAGTGCGACGTTCGCGGGAAAGTGTTGCGTACGTCACACTCAAGGACGGAATCAAGCGCTGTCCTGCTGTTCACGTCCCCGGTTCGGGTTCGCATTCCTGGCAAAACGCACATGACGCACCGCGTGTACTTGGCCCGCTTGTCACACCGCGTAGACTCACCTCCCGTGATTCGGCTTGACCACGTGACGAAGACGTATCCGAAGGCGTCTCGCCCTTCCCTTGACGATGTTTCCGTCAACATCGAGAAGGGCGAGTTCGTCTTCTTCATCGGTCCCTCGGGCTCAGGCAAGTCCACGATCATCAAGCTGCTGCTGCACGAGGTCACCCCGAACCGGGGCAAGGTCGTCGTGAACGAGCGCGACGTGACGTCGATGCGCTCGTGGCGGATCCCGGCCTTCCGGCGGCAGATCGGCTGCGTGTTCCAGGACTTCCGGCTCCTGCCGAACCGCACCGCCTACGAGAACGTGGCCTTCGCCCTCGAGGTGATCGGCAAGTCGAAGGGCGTCGCCCGCCGCGTCGTCCCGGAGGTGCTCGAGCTCGTCGGCCTCGGCGGCAAGGAGCACCGCTACCCCCACGAGCTGTCCGGTGGCGAGCAGCAGCGCGTCGCCGTGGCCCGGGCGTTCGTCAACCGGCCCCTGATCCTGCTGGCCGACGAGCCCACCGGAAACCTCGACCCGGACACATCGATCGAGATCATGCGCCTGCTCGACCGGATCAACCGCACCGGCACGACGGTCGTCATGGTCACCCACGACTCCAACATCGTGAACCAGATGCGCCGCCGGGTCGTGGAGATCGAAAGTGGCCGGATCGTTCGGGACCAGCCCCGCGGTGTCTACGGCTGACCCCCAGCCCTAGTCCGCACCGCCCCCCGTCCTCCTGCTGGGCCCGCTGGGAAGGAACCCCCACCCGATGCGCGTGAGATACGTCCTGTCCGAAGTCCTGACCGGGCTCTGGCGCAACGTCACGATGACGGTCGCGATGATCATCACGATGACCGTGTCGCTGACGATGCTCGGCGCGAGCCTGCTGCTGTTCTTCCAGGTCGGCAAGATGGAAGACTTCTTCTACCAGCGGGTGGAGGTCTCCGTCTTCCTCAAGGCCGACGTCTCCGACGACCAGCGCAGCAGCATAGAGAGCGCGCTGAAGTCGAACGGCCTGGTCAAGTCCTATGAGCACGAGACCAAGGACGCCGCCTGGAAGCGATTCCAGGAGCAGTTCAAGGATGCGCCCGACCTGGTCGCCGCGACCAAGCCGGAGTCGCTGCCCGAGTCCTTCCGGATCAAGCTGAAGGACCCGAACAAGGTCCAGGAGTTCAGCGACCAGTTCCGCACCCAGGAGGGCGTCAGCGACATCATCGACCAGAAGCAGCTGCTGAAACGGGTCTTCGACCTGCTCGGCGCGCTGCAGACCCTGGCGCTGACCGTCGCCGTCGTCCAGGGCGCGGCCGCGCTGCTCCTGGTGGCCAACACAATCCAGGTCGCGGCGTACAGCAAGCGCCGTGAGGTCGCGGTCATGAAGCTGGTCGGCGCCTCGAACTGGTTCATCCAGATGCCGTTCGTCCTGGAGGCGGTCTTCGCCGGCCTGCTCGGCGCCATCTTCGCCTTCGGCGCCCTGGTCGCGGCCAAGGTCTTCTTCATCGACGGCTCGCTCAAGGCCCTGACCACGGTGCTCCTACCCGTGGACTGGGGCAACGTGTGGATCATGCTGCCGGTCCTGTGCGGCGCCGGCGGTCTCGTCAGTGCCGTCACGGCCTGGGTCACCCTGCGCTTCTACGTGCGCGTCTGACCCACCCGTCCAGCCGGCCTTCGAGGGCGGATCCCCACTGCGGGGGTCCGCCCTCGCCGCATCCGCTGTTTCGCGTTGCGCCGTCACGTTAGGTGCATTTATCCGAAATTCCGGACTTATGGGCCTTTTCCGACGTACCGTAACCCTCAAGTGGCACTGGGGGGTTGCTTCTGTGAACCGGATACGGATCGTCGCCGCGCTCGGCGCCGTCCTCATGTTCCTCGGTCCCGGCAACGCCGCCCACGCGGACGCGGCCGGCGACAAGGCCCGCCTCGACAAGCAGCTCCAGGAGACCCAGGCCACGCTGGAGGCGGCGACCGACAAGGCCCGGCAGGCCGCGGCCGACCACGATCGCGCCCAGGCGGCGCTGCCGGGCGCGCAGCAGGGCCTGGCCGCGGCCAAGGGGCGCGTGATCGCGGCGGATGCGGCGGTACGGCAGGCCGAGCGCGACCGCGCCGGCGCCGACGCCGCCGCGCAGGTCGCCGACGCCGCGTACGCCCAGGCCAAGCGGGAGGTCGACCAGGCCCGCCGGGACGTGTCCGTGTTCGTGGCGGCCGCGTACAAGGGCGGCGGCTTCGCCATGTTCAACTCGGTCCTCGACTCCGGGGGCCGAACGACCTGGCGCTGCGCATCGAGTACCTCAACCATGTCGCCCAGGAGAACCAGGCGGCCGTGGACGAGCTCACCGCGGCCCGGATGGACGCCAAGAAGCGCAGCGACACCTCGCTCCTGGCGCTGCGCCGGGCCCGGGACGCCGCCGACGCCGCCCAGCGCAGCCTCGCCGCGAGCCAGGCCGCCCAGGCCGGCGCCGAGCAGGCCGCGGCCGACGTGCAGGCGCTGCTCGACCGCAGCGCCCAGGCCGAGGCGACCGCCGGCCAGGAGCGCGGCGCGGTGCTCGCGCGCCACGAGGAGCTGAAGATCGAGAGCGACAAGGTCGCCGAGCAGCTGCGGGCCGAGGCGCAGGCGGAGGCCCGGAAGGTGAAGAAGAGCTCAGGGGGTACCACCGCGAACAAGGCCCCACCGAACACTGTCATCGGACCCAAGGTGGGCGCCTTCTTCCTGATGCCCGTGCACGGCTGGAAGACAAGCAACTTCGGGATGCGCTTCGACCCGGTGTACAAGGTCTACCAGCTGCACGCGGGCGTCGACCTCGCCGCGGGCGGGGGCCAGCCGATCGTCGCGGCGGCGGCCAGCGTCGTGGTGCGCGCGGGCCCGTCCGGCGGCAACGGCAACTACACCTGCATCTCCCACGGCCTGTACCAGGGCAAGGGCCTCGCGACCTGCTACGCGCACCAGTCCGCGATCCTCGTCCACGTCGGCGAACACGTCAGCCGGGGCGAGCTGATCGGCCGGGTCGGCACCACGGGCGCGTCGACCGGGTACCACCTGCACTTCGAGGTGCGCCTCAACGGTTCGCCGGTCCAGCCCCTGAACTGGCTGCCGGGCTGCCTCTGCTGAGCCCGCCCGGCTTGCACGAAATGTCCGGCGCTGGCGCGCCGGACATTTCGGATTTATCGCCCGACGGAGTATACGGTGCGTTCGACCGGCCTCGGTCGTTGGCGTTAATGGTCTTGCTCGGCGCGCTACGCTTCTCTTCGATCGAGAGAACTCAGGAGGGGTCGATGCCGCGCGAAAAAGGGCGCAAGCTCATCGCGTCCAACCGGAAGGCGCGTCACGACTACGAGATCCTCGAGGAGTTCGAGGCCGGGATCGCCCTGACGGGGACCGAGGTCAAGTCGCTGCGCGTCGGGCGGTGCTCGCTCGTCGACGCGTTCGGGCAGATCTCCGACGGCGAGGTCTTCCTGCACGCGATGCACATCCCCGAGTACACGATGGGCACCTGGACCAACCATCCGCCCCGCCGTGTCCGGAAACTGCTGCTGAAGCGGCAGGAGATCGAGCGCATCGGCACCAAGGTCCGGGAAAGCGGGCTGACCCTCGTGCCGCTGTCGGTGTACTTCTCCGACGGATGGGCGAAGGTCGAGATCGCGCTGGCGCGGGGCAAGAAGTCGTACGACAAGCGCCAGACGCTGGCCAAACGCGACGCCGACCGCGAGATCGCCCGCGTCATGGGCCGCCGGGACAAGGGCAACGCAGAGTAAAGACACCCCCGCGCGTGAGTAGGGCGCTGTGGTAATGCAAGCAATGCGTCGAAGCCCTATAGTCCCTGCGTGACCGAGATTCGGGTCGATGTCGACCTCGAGCACCCACCCTCCGTGGTGTGGCGCGCACTCACCGAGGCCCACCTCGTCACCGACTGGCTGCCGACGACCCGGTTCATGGTCCGCGACGACGGCACGTTCACCTTCCAGGCCACCGAGCTCGTCGGCCTCGAGGACCCCATCGAGGGCCAGATCGTCACCGTCGAGGCCCCGCACCGGCTGGTGATGCGCTGGGAGGCCAGCAACCTGCACACCGTGGTCGCGGTGACGCTGCACGAGCACGGGGACGGCACCCGGTTCACGATGACCCAGAGCGGGTTCCTGGGGCCTCAGGGGACCATGCGGCGACGGACGCTGCTCATGACGTACACCTCCCTCTTCAAAGGCCCGTTGACCGCGACCCTGGCCAAGATCGCCGCGGCCCCCGAGCCCGAGACGCCGGCGCCCAACGCGCCCCGGCGCAACGACGGCGGCCCGTTCAACCGCCTGCCCGCGCAGCGCAACGCCCCGAGCCGCTCCGCGCCCGGCCTGAGCTCGCAGATGCGCTCGACGGCCGGCCCCCGCCCGACCACCCCCGTGCCCGGCTTCGCCGCGGCGGTCCTCGGCGCCCGGGCGACGGGCGTGGCCAAGGTCGCGGCGCCGACCGCCGTCGCCCCGGCTGTGTCGCGGCCCGAGGCGATGCGCACGGCCCAGCTGGGGGGAGTGCGGCCCGGCCGTGCCCGCTCGGTCGTGCGCGCGGCCTGGCAGTGGCTCGTGGGCGCCCGCGACTGGTCAGCCGACCGGCGCAGTCAGGCGGTCGCGACGAGTGCGGCGGTACTGCTCCTGCTGGCGCTGGCCGCGATCCTCATCGGCAAGGCGACCGCCCTGCACCCCCCGGGCCCTCCGCGCACCGGCGGCGAGAGCGCCGGCCCCGCGCAGGCCACCGTGCCCGGGGCGGCCGTGGCCCCCACGCGCTCCGCCTCGCAGCCGATCGTCTCGGCCGCCTCGCGCTCGCCCGCCCCGGCCCCGGCCTCGACGACCGCCCCGCCCCCGTCGACGCTCGCCGCGGCCCAGCTGGCGGCCGCGTACAAGACGGAGGACCTGACCCTGACGTCGTACCGCGTCACGGTCACGATCACGAACCCGGCCACGGTCACCGCGTCCGGCTGGGAGCTGACCATCCAGCTCCCCCTGCTGGACCTGAACGTAACGAACGTCTCGGGCGCCGTGATGGCCCGCTCCCAGGGCCACATCTCCTTCACCCCGTTGGACGCGAACCGCACGTTGGAGCCCGGCGCCACGACCACGGTCCGCTTCGACGTCGACGGCCTGGGCGTGCGCAACGAGCCGTTCACCTGCACGATCGACCGCCAGACCTGCACGGCGATACCGGGATGAAACTGGGGCGCGGACGAGCTACTCTTGAGCGGTCGCACCGTGGTGGCGCGACAGCCAACACCACCCCGCGCGGGGGTGACTGGTTTCGACTTTGTTTGTGGCGATAGGGGAAGCGAGCCGAGGAAGCCGACGTTGTCTCGTGAATCAGTCGTCGGAAAGTTATAAGCGCCACTTACAAGCGCTCCGATCTCGCCCTCGCTGCCTAAGCCAGGGACGAGATCTGTCGGTCTGGGATTGCCTTCGGCCCAGTAACCGGCATCAGCTAGAAGGCTGGCCAACCGAGCCCGGTCACGGGGCTCGTGCGGTGAGATTAATTGTGGCTGGGCCCGTCATACCAACTCGCTCGCGTGATTGGTAGGGCCGAGTAGAGGCACAGCGAGCTGCGCTCGGAGAAGCCCTAACAAAGCGACGAAGGACCCGGGTTCGATTCCCGGCACCTCCACCGCTGACGCCCCCTGCTCGACGCAGGGGGCGTCTTCGTGTTTGCGGTTCCGGATTTCTCGCGCAGGCTTCGCCTGCTCCCCGGTGGGGGCTTCGCCACCCACGCCCCTGTTGGACGGCGTCGGGGTCTGCGGCGGGTTCAAGTACGCCATCGTCAGGTCCACCACTGGCGCCCCCTGCTCAGCGCAGGGGGCGTCTTCGTGTTTGCGGTTCCGGATTCCTCGCGCAGGCTTCGCCTGCTCCCCGGTGGGGGCTTCGCTACCCACGCCCCTGTTGGACGGCGTCGGGGTCTGCGGCGGGTTCAAGTACGCCATCGTCAGGTCCACCACTGGCGCCCCCTGCTCAGCGCAGGGGGCGTCTTCGTGTTTGCGGTTCCGGATTCCTCGCGCAGGCTTCGCCTGCTCCCCGGTGGGGGCTTCGCTACCCACGCCCCTGTTGGACGGCGTCGGGGTCTGCGGCGGGTTCAAGTACGCCATCGTCAGGTCCACCACTGGCGCCCCCTGCTCAGCGCAGGGGGCGCTTTCGTGTCTGTGGTTTCGGGGGTTTCGCGCGCGTCGCCCACTCACCCCGTGCGGGCCGGCTCGAGACGGCGGGGCGCCGAACACGTCGGCGTGGTCAGGCGTCCGGCAAACCGAGTCGGGAAACCTGGTAGTGCGTGATGAGCCATACGTTGCTGATCCGGCGCACGATCACGCTGAGATTGACCTCCAGTACCGGCCGGTCGGTGAAGGCGAAGTCGACCGTGAGGTAGCCGAGGATCAGATCGTCGCCGAGGCGGCGGGTTTCGCGGATGTCGTACGAGGCGGTCATGCCGATCGGCTGCGCTTCGTAGTAGCCGGATACTCCCTCTGGGCCGATGCTGTACGAGTGCAGGCCTTGGAAGATCGCGTCGTCGGTGAAGTACGACGCGACGCGCTTCGGGTCATGGGCGTCGACGGCGGATTTCCACTTGTCGAGAACGGTGCGAAGGATCTCAAGCTCGCCGCTCGTCATGGTGCTCTCCTTTAGTCGGTATCGGTACTCAATTCCCGCCGCGAATGGTGTGGACCCGGCTGGGCAGAGGTCCGAGATGGTGCGCGAAGCGGTGACGCAGTGCGTCGAGCTGCGGCGGCAGCCCGGCCTGAGCGTGCATCAAGGGCAGTGTTGGCGTGTACGCGAACCTGCCGACACCCATGCCGGCGGCCAGTGCCGCGGCACCCTGCCCGACGATCCGCCGTGGCTGTGCCGGTGCCGCCGGGCCGCCGGTATCCAGCCTGCGGCCAAGCGCAGCCTCCATCGTGTGCCTTCTTTGCGGTGGGGCAGGCGGCACCAGCCGCCCGCCCCGGCTTCGCAGGGATTCAGTGGCCGGCGCTCTGGCCGCCGTCGACGTGCAGGATCTCGCCGGTGACGAACGTGGCGGTCTCGAGATAGATGATCGCGTCGACGATGTCGCTGATGTCGCCCAGCCGGCCGAGAGGCTGCAGGCCTGCGAGAAATTCGTGGGTTTCGGCCGGGTGCATCGGCGTGCGGATCGTGCCGGGTGAGACGGCGTTGACCCGGATGCCCCGGGTGGCGTACTCGATCGCGAGGGACTTGGTGACCGCGTTGAGGCCGCCCTTCGTCAACGACGCCAGCGCGGACGGCACCTGCGAGTTGGCATGGTCGACCAGGCTGGTCGAGATGTTGACGACGTGCCCGCCGCCCTGGGTGAGCATCGCGGTGACGGCCCGGCGGGTGACCTCGAAGAATCCGCGCAGGTTCACGCCGGTCACCAGTCCGTAGTCCTCGTCGGTGTAATCGGTGAATGGCTTGGCCACGAAGACGCCGGCGTTGTTGATCAGCGTGTCGACGCGGCCGAACGTGGCCAGGGCCCCCTCGATGACTCGGGGGCCGACGGCCGGGTCGGCGATGTCACCCGCGACGGCCAGAATCATGGGGTCATCGGCCGGCGTGATGGAGCGGGAGTTCGCGACGACCGCGTAGCCGAGCTTGCGGTATGCGGTCACGAGTGCCGCGCCGATGCCCTGGGATGCGCCGGTGATGACGGCGACCTTATTAGTAGTCATTTGATGCCTTTTCTCCCGTGTGAATGAGGGCGTGCGTTATCCGCGCCGCTGTGGTGCGGCGCCGCTTGGTGCGAGGAGTGGGTTAGAGGGTGGGTGCCGTCCGTGGGCGTGAGGACCCGGAGATGGTCGGTCGCCCGGCCGGTCGAACACACCATCCCGGCGACCTGCTCCGTATGGCGTTCATGTGTCGATAGTGGGCCTGACCAGGGGTTGCCCGCCACGACCGGTTAGCTCTCTGCTGGTAAGCAGAGCCTCCTACCGAACTACGATGGGCAGGTGGAGTTACGGCAATTGCGCTACTTTGTCGCAGTGGCTGAGGAGCTGAGCTTCGGCCGGGCCGCGGATCGGTTGCGTATCGCCGGCCCGTCGCTCTCCCAGCAGATCAAGGCCCTGGAACGAGATCTGGGCGTGCGCCTCTTCGACCGCGACCGCCGCTCGGTCACCCTCACCGCCTGCGGTGCCAAGTTACTGCCGCAGACCCGGGTGCTGCTGGAGCAGGCCGACGAGCTGCGCCGTTCCGCAGCAGGCATGTCGGCGACCGAACCGGTGCGGCTCGGCTATGTCAACTGGCGCCCGGCCGACCTGGCCACCCGCGCTTCGGGCGTCGCGCAACTGCACTTCGACGCATGGGTCCTGCCGTCACACACCCAGGTTCGCCGGGTCGTCGACCACAGTATCGACCTGGCGATCTGCTGGGTGCAGGCCGGCGACCTAGTCAACAATGACCTCGAGGCGCGGCTGATCGGCGCGGACCGGCTCTTTGCGATCGCCCCGGGCAACGACCGGTCCGCGGTACAGGCGAAGGACACTCTGGTGCTGCTGGACGTCGACACCGCCACCTGGTCGTCCTGGAACATGTACGCGGAGGAGTTCGCCCGCGACACCGCCGCCCACATCGTGCGCATCAGCGACGGCGGCATCACCGGCCCGGCCTACTTCGATCACGTGCGCTCGCTTCGCCGCCCGGTCATCAACTCACCGAAGGGCCAGACCACGCCGGTGCCACCCGATCTCGTACAGCGGCCGGTGGTGAACCCGTCCCCGTACTGGACGTGGTTCCTCGTGTCACGGCGCGACGAGACCCGGACGGCCGTGCGGGCCGCTGTCGAGGCGCTCACTCGTGATGTCGGCTCGCTCGGACTCGAAGCCGACACGGCCTGGGTCCCGGGGGAGACCCGTCCCGTGTTACCGGGACGGCTGGCCAGGGTCATTCGGGTGCGGTGACAACGGCGTGACCGTGTCGTGCCGCCAGACGCGTAGCGGCATCGACGCCAGGGCCGATTCCAGCTGATCCGCATCGTCCGCGCTGAAGAGGCCCCAGGTACGCCACTCGCCAGGCGCAAGCGGTGGCCGCCAAAGCCGCAGCAGATTACCGGACGCCACCAGCTCTGCCGACCGCGCCGCCTCGCGCTTGCGCATATCGGCGACCTCGTCGTCCGACGTGCCGTCCGGCACGGTCGTGACCATGTCAACCAAGAACTCCATTGGTCGATCATGCAACATCCTTGCCGGGACCGTGCCAGTACGGATCCGACGCCAGAATCCACTTCGGGCGGGCTTAAGAATGACCTTGCACTATCACACCGGCGGGTTCAAGTAAGCCATCGTCAGGTCCACCGCTGGCGCCCCCTGCTCGACGCGGGGGGCGTCTTCGTGTTTGCGGTTCCGGACGACCGTGGATCGCCACGATCCGTGGAGGGCGTGAGCGAAGCTGACACGCCCGTGTTTCGACGATGCCGCTTTCAACGCGGCCCGGCTCTCGGTGATCTCGTCGAGCTTCCCGCAGTGCTTCGCGAGTTCCGGGCCGGCACCTGCGATCCAAAGCGTGATTTCTGCGCCGCGCCTGAGCGCGGCGGCCGGTTCATCGGTTCGGCGCCCGCTGAGGGGCCGCGTGGACGATCGACATCGCGTAGCCTTCCCGCCATGCACCGCAGTCGATTGGTGGGTGTCGTCTTCGACACGCCGGCCGCGCAGGTCGGCCTGGAGGTGGATTTCTGGTCCAAGGCGCTGGGCACCCCGACCTACTCGCCTCCCGGTGAGGAGCAGTTCACCGCCCTGATCGGCGCCGTCCCCGACCTCTTCACCGTCGTCCAGGCGGTTGGCGACGACGCGCCGCGCTACCACGTCGACATCGAGACCGATGACCTGGCGGCAGAGGTGGCCCGCCTGACGGCGCTCGGGGCGGAGTCGCTGACTCGCTGGAAGGACGCCTTCACGATGCGCTCACCAGGCGGGCACGTGCTCTGTGTGGTGCCCGTACACAGCGATCCCGAGACGTTCGCCAGAACAGCTCACGCCTGGCCGTGACCTAGCCGCGCGACTCGACGCTGACAATCGTGGAGTTACGTGTGTTACCGCGAGCGAGCGGAGCGGGTTCAAGTACGCGAGTGCCAGGTCCGCTGGAGATGATCAAAACGGCGGCCCACCGATTCGGCAGGCCGCCGTTTGGGTGGCCGTGGCTGACCTGAGGCCGCGTGAAGGAGCGGGTGGGCCGGCTAGCCTTCAAGTAGGCCGCGGAATCGCTCCTCGTCGGCCCTCTTTTCGGCCTCCCGCCGGGCTTTGCTCAAGGCCATCATGTTGATCCTAGGGTCCTTCTTGTCGAAGATCGCCCGCTGGCCGTCGGGGCGGACGAGCAGCGGTACCCCGCTGCCGATGGCAACGTCGACGGTCTCGCTGTGCTGCTCGACCTCGAGCCTGGTCGACTCGCCGTTCGGCGCGGTGAACTCGACGACGTAGTTGTGCAGGTGCGACGGCGGGCCGACCACGTGACCCTCCACCCGATTGTCATATGACTTCCGGATCCGGGAGTCGAGTACGCGGCCAGTCGTTCTGATCCAGTTGCGGCGGAAGAACATGGGCGCTCGATTCTATGGATAGATCGATGACCGGAGCGTTTGTGTCGGCCCGAGCGGTTGAGCGATCGTAAGCGATCCGGGGTCTCGTCAGCGACCACCGCAGCAAGATCGACGTTCGGCCGATGGCGCAGGACGTCGGCGAAACAGGCCCGGCAGAACAATTCGACGGCGGCGCGTTCCCGCTCGGTCAAGTGCGGCCACCGGGTGTGCAGGCCCGTGGTGATGCTGAGGTCCCTGATGCCTTCATGTGGTCGCTCGGCATGGCGCGAAGTGGCGCCGGCATGAGGCCTGGGTAGTCAGGCGGGTAGCTGACTCAGGCGGCCAGAAAGGCGAGGACCTTCGGCCAGCTGTCGCTGCGGGCCGCGGCGTCGGCTTCGCGGGTGCCGCCCATGCTCCTGGCCACGGTGCCCGGGGAAGTCAGCGACGTGCCCGCGGCGAGGTACGGGAAGCTGCCGACGCCGTGGCCGGCGTTCGGATAGACCAGGGCCTGGTGCGCGGTGACGTGGGCGTCGTCGAGGTTTTGCATGATCCGCCGCGCCTGCGCGTCGGACGGCCAGACCCGGTCCTTGCCGCCGGCGATGGCGAGGACCCGACCGGCCACGTGGGTGACCGGGATGGTGGTCCGCGGCACGGGGACGCCGCCGATGGTCCAGGCGTTGCCACCGCCGGGAAAGCTCGACCAGACGGTGTCATTGGGCGCGTACAAGATGGCGCCGCGGACGAGTTCGGGGTAGGACTCGGCCAGCAGCAGCGCCGCCTCGGAGCCGCGGGAGTAGCCGTTGACCACCACCGCACCGGGGTCGGCCCCCGGCTGCGCGTGCAGGAGCCGTGCCGCCGTCGCGAAGTACTCAAGCGGTATGTCACGCAGGGTTTCCGGCAGACCGGGCACACCGAAGTAGCCGAGCGCCAGCGCCGGATAGCCGCGCGAGGCGAGCAGCGCCGCGTCGTACTTCCGCCCGACACCGCCCTCAGAACCACCGAGAAGCAGCACGCCGGGGCGGCGCACGGCACCCGGCGGCGGCAGGAACAGGACTCCGGCTGCCCCGTCGACGCCGGGCGTCAGGGTGCGGTGGGTCACCCCGGTCGCGGTCCACTGCCTGGTCAAGGTGCGCGCCCCGATCTCCTGGCCGGCCACGGTCACGGTCAGCCGGACCTCGAACGCCGCGGCCGCGTCGGGGTACCCGGGACTGAACCACGCCTCGTCCGGATCGCCGGTCGGCGGCCGCATCGACCAGAACAGGCCCATGCCGTCGGCGCCGCCGTATGTGCCCGACACGGGCGCGGACCGATCGAGGTCGACGACGCCGTGGCCGTCCGCCGTGAAGGTCGCCTCCCCGCGCCAGCGCCGGCCCTGGGCGTCGGCGGCCAGCGACGCGACGGTGACGGCCTCGCGGGCCCGCACGCCCGACACTCGCACATGCACGGGCTGATCAGCGAGGGCGACGGGGGCATCCACGTCGAGCGTGGCGTGCGTCGAATGCCGCTCCGAGTACGCGACGGCGCCACCACACACGACCACAATGGCGGTCAGGCCGAAGAGCGAATGGCGAACGCCCACCCGAAAATGATAAAGCTCAATCTTCTCGCACAGGGCCCGGTCATCCTTCGAGCGATGTCAGCGTTTCGCGCAGCCAGGCGAGCTCGGTGCGCGTCGTGGCCGTCGCGATTTTGAAGAGTCCCTGCCGGAACGGATCGTCGAAGTCGGCGGAACGTAGCGGCCGGTCGCCGTCCCAGAAGAAGCTCGCGGGCTGGGTCAGGAAATGCAGCCGGCGCCGCAGGACCGCGGCCTGCGCCGGCGGGTCTTGCAGGTGGCGCAGGAACGCCAGCAGGGCGAACCACCGGTTCTCGTCGGTGATGTCCAGATCGTCGGGCGCACGGAGGCGGTCCAGCAACGTCGCCTTACCGTCGGCGGTCAGCGCCAGCATGTGCCGCGGCGCGGCGGCCTGGCCCGGCTGGAGCTCGCGCACGAGGAGCCCGGCCCGTTCCATGCGCTTCAGCAAGGGGTACAGCGTGCCGTCGGCGATAGGCCGAACGTGGCCGGCGAGCGCGGCGATGCGCTTGCGCAGCTCGTAGCCGTGCAGCTGTTCGTCGTACAGAAAGCCGAGGACCGCGAGCTCCAGCATGATCGACATCATACCCTCTTGCCAAGGTACCTCGATGTCGAGGTATCTTGGGAACTATGCACAGCGTTGAGGTGTTCACCGACGGATCCCGCCTCCGGTGGGTCGAAGTTCCCGGCATCAGTCCCGCCCGCGTCTACCTGCACGGCCTTGGCGCGAGCTCGGCACCTTACTACGCGGAGGCGATCGCGCATCCAGCTTTGGCCGGCCACCGATCGCTGCTGGTCGACCTGCTGGGCTTCGGCATCAGTGACCGGCCGGTGGACGCGTCGTACAGTCTCGACATGCACGCCGACGTGCTGGCGCGCGCCCTCGGGCTGATCGGGGTACATCAGGCCGACGTGGTCGCCCACAGCCTGGGTGGTGCCGTCGCGACCATCCTCGCGACGCGTCACCCGGAACTGGTCCGCCGGCTGGTCCTCATCGACGCGCCGCTCGATCCCGCGCCGGGCCTGCCCACCGTCAAACGTCCGGGCAGCTCCGGCATCGGGGTCTACCGGACCGAAGAGGAGTTCCTCGACCACGGTTGGGACGAGACACTGAAGTTCGTCGGGCCGCACTGGGCGGCCACCATGCGGCAGGCCGGACCGCAGGCGCTCTACCGCACTGCGATGAGCCTCCTGCGCGGCACCGCTCCGACGGTCCGGCAGCACCTGGAGGCGCTACCCCATCCCCGCACCGTGCTGTACCCGGCGGCGGACGGACCACGCCCCGACAGCGATCGGCTCGCAGCCGCCGGCGTCACGGTTGTAGCGGTCCCCGACTGCGGCCACAACATCATGCTCGACAACGTGGATGGCTTCGCCACGGCAGTGCGGGCCGCGCTGCACGACTCGGCGGACAGTGTCGGAGCTGTTCGTCCGGACGCGCGACAACCCGCGTGACCGGTCACGGCGGGTTCGAGTAGGCCTCGCGCAGGCTTCGCCCACCCGCCGCCCCCAAAAAGGACCGCACCGCGTCGTTGCGCCGGCCGGACATCGCCGTTCTCGTGCTGCTGGGATCTATCGGTATCGTGGTCTGGGTGATTGAGCTGCTGTTCGAGCCGGGGGATCTGGCGCGGATTCGATTCGCGCGGTCGCCCATGCACGAGCTCGTCAGCAGCGTGCGGATTGGTGATCATGCCGATCGGGCTCGGATGCATCGGCCTTGGGTTCAGTCGGTTCGCGGTGGTGTTGCCGGGCTGCGGCTCGAGCTGCTCCCGGCGTTGCTCGCTGATCCGCGGTACGTGCCGGACTTTCTGACGCCGTCGCCGGAGCGGATGGATACGCGGTTCGGCGACGAGCTGGCTCGGGTGCGCAGTGCCCCCGAGGCGGTTGTGCGGGCGCAGCTGGATCTGCTCCGGGGGAGTGGGTCGCTGCCGGCGGCGCTGCTTGCGCTGTACGAGGACCCCGAGCGCGAGCTCGGCCGGCTGGCCGCCGAGCTGCAGGCGTACTGGCGGGTGGCGATCGATCCGGTCTGGTCGCGGCTGGCCGGGCTGCTCGACGCCGAGATCGGTCATCGTGCGGATCAGCTCACCTCCGGCGGCATCGTGCGGCTGCTCGGGAATCTGCATCCGGAGCTGGAGTACGCCGAAGACACGTTGCGGATTCTGTGGCCGACCTGGCAGTCGCGGAACCGGCTCGAGGGAGCCGGCGTGCTGCTGGTGCCGTGCGTGTTCGCGTGGCCTTCGCTGCTTGTCGACACCGATCCGCACTGTCCGGCGCTCGTCTACAGCCCGCGCGGTGTCGGCCAGGTGTGGGACGGCTCGGCCCGGTCGTCGTCGCCGCCCGTCGCCGATCTGCTCGGGCGCAGCCGTGCGGCACTACTGGTACGACTGGATCTTCCGCTTTCCACCACGCAGGTGGCCCGGGATCTCGGCCTGAGCGCGGCGTCGGTCAGCGAGCACCTGTCCGTGCTCCGCCGTTCCGGACTTGTCGCGTCCCGCCGGTCGGGGCGGCAGGTGCTCTACCAGCGCACGGCGCTCGGCACCGACCTCCTGGGGGCCGCATCGCGCACGACCATTCGGTGACAACCGAATCGTGGAGCCGCCGCCTCCATCGAGCCCACCATGTCCGGACAGCACATCGGACATGAGGAGGCTCCATGCGTGTGGTGAAGGCACTCGTTCTGGCCGCGGCCATCGTGGCGGCGACGGCGGGGACGGCGGCCGCGTCCGCCCCGGGCGACGATGGATGGGAGCCGTCGAGCACGCCCCCGTTCGTCATCCCGGCGGGGGACGTGTGCTCCTTCGAGGTCAAGGGCGACATCGTCCGGGACCGCGAGCGGATGCGTACCCCCGCCACCTACCCGGACGGTTCGCCGAAGGTCCAGGACTTCGAGGGCGTGCTGGTCATCCGGTACACCAACACGAGCAACCACAAGACGGTCGTGCGCGACGCCACGGGCACCATCCGCGTGTACTACCTGGCGGACGGCACCCGGATCCTGCAGCTGCACGGCCACAACGCCCTGCCGATCAAGGCGGCCAACGTGGGCTTCCCCGGCGGTGACTACATCACGCACGGCGACTTCGTCGTGATCAGGCATCCGGACGGCAACCGTGAGGTACCGGTGCGGCTCGGCACGAGTGAGAACCTCTGCGACACCCTCGCCTAGATCACGGGCGCCTAGGTCCTGTCCTGCCGATCATGTCGAGCCAAGACGAGGTCCAGATTTCGCCTGCGTGTGCCCCGCGGAGGCCTGGCTACCGGTGTTGTAACCCGGCCTTCGCGGGGTGCGCGCAGCGCCTTGGGCGGGCCGGCTTGGCGCAGCGCGCCGGGCCGGCCTGGGCGAGGGCCTGGGCCCGGCGCAGGCCGGCATGATCGGCAGGACAGGGCCTAGGGGCTGACGACGGCGTCCCCGAGCGCACCGTACGGGCGGGTCGCGTTGCCACAGGAACCCTTCGTGCGTTCGGCCGAGACGGTGAGCATGCGGACCTTGCTGAGGTCGAGGTCGACGGGGACCGACCTGGTGCGGCTCACGGTCTCGGTCAGGGCCGCCTTGCCGTCGAGCTCGATGATGAGCTTCGCGGTGACGTCGGCGGGGGCGGTGACGTCGAGGCCGGCCGTCGCGGTCAGGCGGCGCCAGTTGCCGTCCAGCTGGTAGGTCGCGGTGGCCGGACGCCCCTCGCAGCCGACCCAGAATCCGGTCGAGTCGGGGAAGTGCCGTCCGTTGAGGGTGCTGTCGAGCTGCTGCCCGGAGGAGCCCACGTCGCTCGCGGCGATCGGCATGCGGTGCAGCGGGCGGTCGGCATCGTTTGACGCCTCGCTGTCCGAGCGGACACGGTCGAGCCAGGGGACCACGGTGGCGCCGGCGCATATCGCGACCAGGCCGACGACGGCGGCGACACTGCCGAGGGCGGTCAGCGCCCGGCCGGCCAGACGCGGGACCGGGCCGGGGCTCGGGTTCGCGACCGCAACGGTGCCGACCGGGTGGACCTGGAGCACCCGGTGCCAGGTCGCCGCGTCGATCGGGCCCGCGTAGTTGTGGAAGTCCTGGCGCCTCAGCTGGAACGAGGCCGACAGGTCGAGGAAGCTGTTGGTGGTCGCGCGCCGGTCCCAGGCGTGGGTCGGGATCTGCACGTGATCGTGGCGCTGGCTCTTGTCCTTACTGGTGATCTTCAGGACGTCGAAGTTCTGCCCGTCGCCGCGCAGCACCAGGCAGGGGCGCACCTTCTCGCCCTCGGTCTCGCGGAATGGCACCGCGGCCCACCAGATCTCGCCGGGCTGCGGGTACTGCGGCATCCGCCGCGGACCGCGACCCTGCATCGACCGGCCGGCGAACCAGCCGACCACCCCGGCTACGAGCAGCACGATCCCGGCCGTCAGGACCCAGTTCGCGTGAATGTCTTCCTCCCCGTGGCGTATGTCGATCAAGGCGCCGAACCCGTGGCGTACGTCGATCAAGACGCCGAACCGGGATCATCGCAGAGCAGGCCGGAAACTGAAAGGTGCGGATTGGAGCACCTCTATGCGCCGGACGGCGTTGCGGCGAGTGGCTCGGCGCCGCCGCGACGGGCGCTTGCCGAGTAGGCCATTGTTGGCTCCGCCATTGGCGCCCCTGCGCAGCGCAGGGGGCGTTTCGCTTTGTGGTTCCGGATTCTTCGTGCAGGCTCCGCTTGCTCCCCGGCGCGGGGCTTCACCCACCCACGTCCCCCGGGAATCTGCGCCGTTGTCTACGGCGGGCGTTGCCTGACGTCCGGGCGGTTGTCGCCGTACGGCCCCTGAACTGCCGGTCTCCCTTCCGGGGGTGGGATTCGGCCCCGCTACGCCGGGAATGCGCTACCGTATCCGCGCGGAAGCCCGTTCTGGGTCGAGCGGCACCTCCGCAATTCTTGTGGTTGACGTCATCTCATCGACCTGGACACCCCTGTGACACGGTAGCCTTGTCGCAAGCATCGCAGCGGAGGACGAGTACGACATGAAAAGCAACGGTCCCGCCCCCGAGCCGCGGTCCCTCCGGGACGACGATATTCCGCTGCACCTTTTGCTTGCCGTGCGGGACGAGGAGTCGGCCCTGGCCAAGTCGATCCGGAGGGTGTCCGATGCCGCTCGACGGAATCCCGCAAACTCGGTCGCTGCGTTCAACAACTACATCTGACGCCGTCGAGAATGCTCGTGACCAGCCGATCAGTCAGGTTCTGCTGAAGATCCACAGCCGCTGCAATCTGTCTTGCGACTATTGTTACGTATACACTCATATCGATCAAAGCTGGCGAAATCAGCCGACCGTGATGTCGGATCACGTGATCGATCTGGCCGCCCGTCGCATCGCCGAGCACGTTGACGCCCATGACTTGCAAGCGGTGACGGTGATCCTGCACGGCGGCGAGCCACTGCTTGCCGGGCCGGCCGTGATCGAGCGCGCGATCACCGCCGTGCGAGCGCAGGTGCGCCCGGAGACCCGCATCGCCCTGCACGTGCAGACGAACGGGCTGCTGCTGGACGACGAGTTTCTGCGCTTGTTCGCGCGCTACGGCGTGCGGGTCGGGGTGAGCCTGGACGGCGGCCCGGTGCATAACGACCGTCGCCGGGTATTCGCCAACGGGCGGGGCAGTTACGCGGACGTGGCGGCTGCGTTGCGCAGGCTCGCCGAGCACCCGGAGCGGTACGGCGGTATCCTGTGCACCATTCATCTGGACAATGAACCGCTGGCCGTCTATCGGGAACTGTTGTCGTTCGCGCCGCCGCGCATCGATTTTCTGCTCCCGCACGGGAATTGGACCACGCCTCCGCCCGGAAGGGATCCGGAAACCGTCGACACGCCATACGCCGACTGGCTGATCCCAATCTTCGATGAATGGTTCGACGCGCCCGCCCAGCCCATCGGCATCAGGCTTTTCGAGTCGATACTCGATCTCCTTCTCGGCGGGCCCAGCGGGACGGAGGCGCTCGGACTCGGCCCGATCGATCTACTCATTGTTGAAACGGACGGATCGATCGAGCAGGGTGATGCTCTGAAAACCACCGAGTCCGGCATGGCGGCGACCGGGTTGCATGTACGTTCGGCCACCTTCGACGAAGCGCTGGCCCATCCCGGCTTCCGCGCCCGGCAGGCCGGGATCAATGGGCTCTCGGCCACGTGCCGGACCTGCCCGGTGGTTCGGGTCTGCGGAGGCGGGCACTACGCGCACCGGTACCGGGCCGGCAACGGTTTCGACAACCCGTCCGTCTACTGCCCGGACCTGATGCGCCTGATCCGTCACGCGCAGCGGCGGCTGACGGCGCGGCTCACCGCGAGCTGACGCGGCTCACAGCTGCGACAGATCGATCTCGCAGTCCCAGCGCTCGAACCCGGCGATCGCCATGGTCATCGGATGGTCCCGGCCGAGTGACCGGACCGCGAGCGCGTGGAGGTCGGACCGGAAATCCTCGAGGCCGTCCGTGTCCGCAAGGGCGGCCCGGCTGGCCGCGATGTTGCAGCCGGCGACCAACCGCTCGGGATGGGCCGTGCCCAGCACGCGCTCCATCCGGGCGAACGCGTCGAGCTCCAGCTCCAGCGCCCGGGCCGGCTCTCCGGCCGCGAAACGGGTGTTCGCCAGGATGATCATGCACTGCAGCACATAGGGGTAGTCGGGCCCGATGATCGCTGTCAGCCGGCTCAACGTGTCCTCGGCGGTGAGCCGTGCCGCGTCGATCTCGCCGGCCCGGCGGAGCACGACGGCCAGATTGCAAGCGGCCCCGAGCGAGAACAGATTCTGCGCGCCGAACTTGTCGCGGTGCCGGTCCACGCACTCCTGCTGCAGCCGGAGCGCCTCGGTCTGGTTCCCGAGTGCCGAGTACGTCATGGCGAGCGTGTTGAGGCAGTTGAGCCGGTCCGGGTGATCCAGTGGCCGATTCGCCACGAATGCATCGTGGACCAGGTCCCGGGCGATTCCCAGTTCGCCGAGCCGGCGATGGGTGGCGGCCAGCTCGACGGCCGCCCGCAGCGTCGTCGGATCGTCCTCGCCGAGAAGGCCTCGGCAGCCGTTCAGGGTGCTCTCCAGCAGCCGGCGCGAGGCGCGGTAGTCGCCGCTGAAGCGCATCGTGCGGCCGTAGCTCACCGCCGAGAACAGCGAGTCGGGGTGCCGGTCGGACAACGTGCGGCGTCGCCCCGTGTAGGCGCTGGTGTGCAGGCGGAGCGCCACTGTGTAGTCGCCCATCCGCTCCAGATGTACCGCAAGGTTGTTCATGGCCCGGTAGGTGCGCCGGTGCTCCACCCCGAACAGGTCGATCGAGTTGTTGAGCGCCTCCTCCAGCAGGGCGCGGGTGCGTTCGAAGTCGCCGCGCGCCCACAGGTCGGCGGCGAGGCCGGCCATGGACATGATGCTGTACTGGTTGCGCGGCCCGACCGTCGCCATCAACCCGGCGTACGCCTCCTCGCTGAGGTCGCGGCTGCGGTTCAGGTCGCCCGCCGCGCGCAGCGCATTGGCCAGGAAGACCTTGGCGATGAGCGCCTTCTCGTCCTCGACGGGCCACTGCGACGACCAGACCCGCAGCGCCGCGTCGCCGAGTTCGGCGCTGCCGATGAAGTCCGAACGACGATAGAGGTATCGGATCACGTCGAGGATCAGCTGGCGGGTGGCGTCGACGGTGGCGTGGAGCGCGTCGGAGGTCACGACGTGCGGCCAGAGGCCGTCCCAGCGGTCCCAGGTCTCGGGCCGGTCGGAGTCGCCGGGGGCCGCCTCCACCAGGATGTGGTGGACCTGGCGGCGGTACACGTCGGCGACCTCGATCGGCAGACTCTCACGGATGACCGCCAGCACCAGGCGGTGCATCTGCAGGCTCTCCTCGACCTCGTCGAAGCTCGCCAGGCCGAACCGGCGCACCTCCGTGATCAGGTTGCCGAACGCCACGTCGTCGCGCAGCGCCGGGTCCTCGCCGGCGACGAAGTCGATCAGGTCATGGCTGTAGAGCAGGGACGCGGGCACCGGCTCGGGGCCGAAGAAGGCCAGCAGCTCGACCAGCCGGGCGGCCCCGGGCGAACGTTCCCGCAGCTGGTCGAGCGACAGTAGCCAGGTGATCGCGCCGGCCCGCTCGTAGCCGGCCGGGGGGTTCTCGGCGAGCATGCGTGACAGTTGGTTGTCGACCAGCGTGAGGTAGCGCTCGATCGGCATCCGGGTGGCGGCCAACCACGATCCGGCCTGTTCGATGGCGAGCGGCAGGTCGCCCAGCCGCTCGGCGATGCGGTCGGCCTCGGCGGGGCTGAGTGCGGGCAGCCGCAGCCGCAGCAGGTCGATGCTCTCTTTCCGGCTGAACGGCATGATCTCGATGCTCTGCACGGGCACCGGCCAGGCCGGGCTGCGCGAAGTGATGAGCACGTGACCCGAACCGTCGGGGATCAGGCCCTCGAGATCGGCCGGATCGCGGGCCGAGTCGAAGATGATGAGCCAGCGGGCGTACGGCCGCCCCTGTCGCAGGGCGTCGAGCAGAAGACGAATCCGCTCCGCCGTGGTGTCGGTGGCGGGCACATGCAGTTCATCGGCGAGGTCGACCAGGTTGGCCCGGACGATGCCGCTCTGGGCGGCCGGCACCCACCACACCGCGTCGTAGTCGGCCGCGAATCGGTGCGCGTACTCGGTGGCGATCTGGGTCTTGCCCACGCCACCGAGACCGCTGATGGCCACCGGCACGGTCGAGTCCGAGCGGGGTGACAGCTGCTCGCGAATCGCGGCGAGCACCTCACGGCGGCCGGTGAAGCTCACGTTGCGCAAGGGCAGGCGTTGCACGGCGGGCGGGTTGCCCGGAAAACGGGGCTCGCCGAGCGCCCCGGCCCGCGGGTCGCTCGCCGGCCAGTTGAGGGCCGTGAGGAGGGCGGTGCGCGCCCGCTCGGCCGTCATGCCGGACAGCTCGATGGCGCCGAACCCCTCGAGTTCGGTCGGCGGATTGGTGCCGTCCAGCGAGATCGGCAGCACCGCCGGCCGGCGCGGGCCGGTGCTCGCCGAGCCCTGCAGCCAGCCCGTGCTTCCCGCCGGGATCTGATACGAGGCGGAGACCAGCACCGCGATGAGGTCGATGTGCGGGTCGGACTCGGGCGCGGCCGCAATGGTCTCGCGGAGCACCGTCGGCAGACCGACCTCGTTCAACACGCCCGACACCCACTCCGCCCACATCCGGTCCTCGGCGGCGTGGCTGATGAGTACCCGGGTCATCGCCCGCGGCCGGGTGCGCTCGAACTTCGCGAGCCAGAAGCGCCGTACCGACTCCTCCATGGGCGCCATGTCCGGCAGCCGAGCGGCGCCCGCTATCCGGCGGGCGAGCCGCTCATAGGCGGCGAGCAGCGTGGTGGGCTGGCCCGGCCGGTCGCCGAAGACGCTGAGGATCTCCTCGTAGGCGTAGTACACCCGGTACGGGATCTCCATCTCCGCCCAGTACCGCGTCATCGCCTCGATGTCGAAGCCGTCGAGGAACTGGGCGAAGCGCAGCCAGGCGTAGTCGCGCCCGGCGTCGAGCTTGCCCTTCTCGCCGTCCTCTACCCGCATGGGCACGGGTAGCTGGCGCACCGGTGCGTCGACGCGCTGGTTCTGGATCGATCGGGCCACCGTGACGGCCCCGTCGATGCTCTGCGTGCTGAGGGTGAAGCAGTTGACCACGAGATCGGGCAGCAGAACGGTGCAGATGCCGGCGCTGTCACTCAGCCCGGTGCGGCTGTCGATCAGAACGAAGTCGTAGAGCTCGCGCATATTGTCGCGCAGCGCGGTGAGGAACGCCGCGCCGCCGAGCCCGTCGTAGAAGCTCGGCCAGTCGAACGTGCTGACCGTCGCCGAGTACGCCGGACCTTGCCGGCCCGCGGGCAGCAGGTCGAGCTCCCCCTTTCCGCCGGCGAACCGCCAGTCCAGCGAGACCGCATAGCGCCGCACATCGGCGGCCGGCAGGTCGCGGGGGTCCGGCTGATGGGCGGCGACGTCGGCGTACTCCCGGATCAGGTCGATGACCCCGTCGGACGTGTGCAGCTGGGGGTCCTTGAGGAACGGATGAAAAAACCGGTGCACGCCGGGCGACTCGAGGTCCCAGTCGACGACGAGCACCCGGTGTCCGGCGCTGGCCAGGATCCAAGCCACGTTGGCCACGGCCATCGTGCGCCCGGTGCCGCCCTTGTAGGAGTAGAAGGTGACGACCTGGCCGCCGCCGTGCTGGTCCTGGGTCATCGTTCCCTCTCAGGGTCCCTCGAGGATCGGGCGGGCCATTCCAGAGCCCGCCGGCGGGGACGGCACGCCGCCCCGGGCGGCGAACCCACGGTTGCGTGCGGTCTCAAGGACGATCTGCAGGTCTTCGTCGAAGGCCCGGTGCGACAGGATGTCCTGGCGGTAGGCGAGCGAGTCACGGGTGGCGATCCGGTCGAGGAAAACGCTGCGCAACCCGTCGGACAGCAGCCGCCAGCGCTCCTCGGTCTCGGAGTCCTCGGTATTGCGGGGCACCAGCGCGGCGGCGGCCGTGCGGCGTTCCTCGTGCCGCTCCAGCGCCTGCCGGTACACGTCCATCTGGCTGGCCCAGGCGTCGACGAGCAACACGACGATCCGGGCGCCACCCTCTGAGTCCCCGGCCCCCACCGGGTTCAGCGATATCGACGACGCGCCGGCCGTAAGTCCACGGCGGGCGGCGATCTCGCGGGCGTATCCGGCCAGCGGCACGGTGTGCGTCGACGCGTACGGTATCCAGTCCACCGACCGCTCGCCGTAGAAACTTACGTCCTGGCGCACCCGGCGAGCCTCGTCGCGGTTCGGCGCGGCGACGATGAAGTGCACATCGTCAGTCTTCGGAGGGCTGGGCGGCCGCTCGGCCTCCGACTCCGGGTGGAACGCGCTCGGGGCGGAGGCGAACTCGGTGCGTTCCGAGATGGAAAGGGGCGGCAGCCGGTTCACCTCGGCGTTGTCGACGACGTGCTGGGCCAGCAGGGAAATGGCCTCGAGGTACTCGTCGCGGTAACGGCTCAGCCGCATCAGCTGGCGCAGGCCGTCGCGCCGGTATGCGGCGCTGAAGTGCTCCTGGTCGTACTGGACCCGCTGCATGGCCGGCGGCATGCGTCGCGGCGGCAGCCACAGCGCCGGCAGCAGCGCGGTCGAGCGGCGGCCGGACCGCTGCTCGAACTGGTCGCACCGCTTCGCGAAGAGGTGCCACTCCTGGCCGCACGGCTCGCTCAGGATGTACCGCGGCGAGCACAGGCCGATGAACGTGGTGCACGTCGCCAGCGCGTCGACCAGCTCCTTGGACCAGATCGTCCCCATCTCCATGTTGCGGTCGAAGAAGCCGACGGTTTCGCCGCTGTGCAGCCCGGCGCGCACCCGCACCTCGCCGGACAGATCCTGGAAGAACTGCTCGACGTACGGGTCGTCGTCGCTGCGGGCGTAGCTCAGGAAGAAGTACGGCGGCGCCGCCGCTGGGCGGGCCGGTCGTGAGGCGGGCAGGCCGATAGAACTCATCGGACGGCTCCGCCGTACGAGTGAACGTACAGATGACGCAAGAACACGCCGAAATTGACATTTGCGGGAAAACCCGCGACATACGGACCGCACACCATTGGGCGCCCTGACTTGTCGTCGCCTGGCGGTGCGGACATGGCTGGAACACATCCCCGAAACGGTGGTCAGCAGACGGCGGTGCGGGCCCGGCGATGGGCTCGAGTCGGCCCCGCCGTCTCATCATGCCTGGCGGCCGCCACTTTTGGTAGAACGCGCGTTCAGCGATCGGGCGATGAGGCTATGGCTCTTTGCGTCGAGATCTATTACCCTGAAGGTCGAATATTGTTTCCATTGACTCGGTGGCGAGAACTCTATTGGCGTACGCAAATATCGAATGTTAGGCTCCTGCGACTGAAGTGTCTCGGTTGAAGGTCGCAAGCGCCACCATTGCCGTGCCTGTGTAGCAGGAGGACGTATGTGCCCTTGCCTGCGGGCCCGATCTCACCGAGCGGTCCGGACCTCGACGGGTGCGGCGGCCGGTGGCACGAAGGTGGCCGTTGGGTCGGCGCCGCGGATCGGCCCCTTCGACGTCGCCAGACACCCTCGGGCGAAGACCGGTTTCCGTGCCCGGCCGAGGAGGGGTCGGTGCCACAGTTCTTCCTGAGCCGGGCGGTCGGCTACGACGACCGTTACGTCACCCGATTCTTCCGTGACCTCTCGGCCAAGGTGGGCGAGCTGACCGGCGCCCATGGCGAGATCGGCTACATGCGCCCTCCGGGCGGGCCGCCGTGGCCGAACGAGGTGCTGGAGGCGCTGAGCTCGTGCCAGGTGTTCGTCGAGCTGCGCTCGCCCGCGTCGGTCCTGAGCCGTTGGTGCGTCGGTGAGCGTGCCGTCTTCGAGGAGCGGCTCCGGCGGCACACCGCCCGTACGGGGCAGGTCGTCAAGGCCCTGATCCCGCTCGTGTGGGCGGAAGATCCCCTCGGCCCGCACAGCGACGCGGAGAAGATCGGCGAGCTCGTCCGGCACCATGCCGAGCGGAACCGCTACGAGGCTTGCGTCACGGCCGTCGGGCAGCGCGTCGCCGACCTGGTGACCCACGACCGGCTTCCCAAGGGCGACACCGACCTGGACCCCGCCGGCTTCGTGGCCGACGAGGCGGGCCTGGGCACGGCCCGGCAGGTGCACTTCGTTGTCGCGGCGGCGAGCACCGAGGAGATGGCGCTGGCGCGGGTCCGCCGGGATCTGCGCTACTACGGCGAGCAGGCGCGGGACTGGCATCCCTACGATCCGGCGACCTATGCCTCGCCGCTGGCCGAGCAGGCGCGCGCCATCGCCGCCGATCAGCTGTTCGGTTCGGACGTCACCGATCTGCGGCAGCTCACCGAGCGACTCGAGGCGGCGCGCGCGAACAACCACATCGTCGTTCTGCTCGTGGACCTGTGGGTGACCCGGCTGCCCGGCCGCCACCAGCAGCTGTCGACGCTCGCCAGGACCGGCGAAGCGACCGTGGCGGTGCTGGCCCCGCTGAGCGCCATGGATGCCGAGACGGTGCGGCACCGCGACGATCTGCGCTCCGAGCTGACCCGGGCGGTGCTGGCGGACATGACCGAGCGGGATGCGCCGACCCGGCTGGCGATCGAGAGCAGCGAAGCCTTTGTGGAGAACCTGATCTCGGCCCTCGAAGAGGCCCAGAACCGATTGTTCAGCCGGGGCAGGGTGTTTCGCCGACCGGCGGTCGAGTCCGCGACGAGCCGGCCGATCCTGCAAGGCCCTTGATCGACGTCCGGCAAAGAGTTGCCCGCCTGTTGCATAGTCGAAACCGAGTAGGAAAGGTGAGTGGCTGCGATGACCGACGCTGATGAGCCGGGTCTGGATGGTCGGATCATCACCTTCTATTCGTACAAGGGCGGCGCCGGGCGCACGATGGCCCTCGCCAATGTGGCGTGGATTCTCGCCAGCAACGGGGCTCGGGTGCTCGTGGTCGACTGGGACCTCGAGTCGCCGGGTCTGCACCGGTATTTCCACCCGTTCCTGGAGGACAAGGAACTGCGCGGGTCGCCCGGCGGGGTCATCGACATGATCCGGGCGTTTGCGATGGCCGCCACGCATCCGGGTGACGACCCGAGCGCCGAGCTCGGCCCGGACGAGGTGGACCGGCTCGCTCGGGTTGCGGCGTACTCGACTTCGCTGAACTACACCTTTCCCGAGGACGGCCGCATCGAGCTGCTGTCCGCCGGGCGGCAGGTTCCCGAGTACTCGACCCGGGTGAGCACCTTCAACTGGGACGACTTCTACGACCGCCTCGGCGGGCAGGCGTTCCTGGCCGCGCTACGCCGCAACATGCGCCGTGAGCACGACTTCATCCTCATCGACAGCCGCACCGGTCTCAGTGACAACGCCGGTATCTGCACCGTCTTCCTGCCGGACGTGCTCGTCAACTGCTTCACCATGAGCACGCAGAGCATCGACGGTGCCGTGGCGATCGCCCGCTCGGTCCGCAAGCTCCGCACCGCGCCGATCGACATCTTTCCGGTGCCGACCCGCGTCGAGGACGGCGAGCAGATCAAGCTCGAGCGCAGCCGCACCCTGGCGCGCCATCGCTTCGAGCCGTTCATTCCGGTGAGCGTTGCGGAGGCCGAGGAGTACTGGGGCTCGGTCGAGATCCCCTACAAGATCTACTACGCCTACGAGGAGATTCTTGCCGCGTTCGGCGACCGCCCCCGCCAGGAGGGCACCCTGCTGTCCGCCTATGAGCGTCTGGCGAGCAAGCTCACCGGGGTCGAACGCGAGCTGGGGGCCGTCGCCGAGGCGACCCGGCTGCAGTGGCTGGCCGAATTCGAACGTACGGCCGCCGCCACGGCGCCCGGCGACCCGATCGTGATCAGCTACGCGCCCCGGGATCGGATCTGGGCTGAGTGGATCAGCGCCGAGCTGCGGCTCGTCGACCAGCCGTACGAGCTTCGCGAGCTGCGTACGTCCGGCGGCGCCACGGAGGGGGCGAGCCGGGTCGTGGCGCTGCTGTCCGAGGAGTACCTGCGCTCGTCCGCGGCCGAGCGGACGCTGCGGAACGCAACCTCCCGGCCGTACCGCGGGCGCGGCCAGTTCCTGGTCCCGCTCCGGCTGGACGGCACGGAGTTGCCCAAGGCCTTGGTGGGCAGCGCGGTGCCGAACCTCCGGGATCTGACCGCGGCCCGGGCCCGGGAGGTGCTGCTGGCCGCGTTGGACCTGGCCGACGTTGCGGTTCCGCTCGTCGGCGAGAACGGCCCGGGCCCGCGCTACCCCGCGACGATGCCGGGCATCTGGAAAGTTCCGGCCCGAAACCCGGTATTCACCGGCCGTGAGGGGCTGCTCGACCGGCTCCGCGGCCGGTTGATCGACAGCGCCTTCACCCGGCCGGTGGCGCTGACAGGCCTGAGCGGCGTGGGCAAAACGCAGATCGCGCTGGAGTACGCCCACCGTTTCGCCGCGCACTATGACCTCGTTTGGTGGATTTCGGCGGATCAGCCGGCGATCGTCCGGGTGGAACTGGCACGGCTGGCGGGTCCGTTGCGGCTGAACGCCGGCGCGGACACCACCGGCCAGGTCGATGCGGTGCTGCAGGCCCTGCGCCAGGGCGACCGGCTGCGCCGGTGGTTGATCATTTTCGACAATCCCGACGACCCCGAGGGGATCGCGGAGTTCCTGCCGGCCGGCCCGGGAGATGTCGTGATTACGACAAGGAACCCGGACTGGGCCCAGCACGCGGAACGGATCGAGGTCGGCGTATTCGCCAGGCGGGAGAGCATCGAGCTCATCGCCAGGAAGATCGACTCGTTGTCCGAGGTGGAGGCCGATGCCGTGGCCGATCGGCTCGGCGATCTCCCCTTGGTGGTGGAGCAGGCCGCCGCGTGGCTGCAGGAGACCGGGATGCCGGTCCGCAACTATCTCGAGCTGCTGCAGTCCCGCCCGGCCGCGGTGCTGGCCGAGTCGTCCTCGGGCTACGGGGCCTCGGCCGCCGCGACCTGGACGCTGTCGATGCAACGACTGGAGGAACGGCAGCCCGCGGCCGCCCGGCTGATGGAGCTGCTTGCCTTCTTCAGCCCAGAACCGGTCCCGACATGGTTGCTACAGACCCCTGCTATGACCGAGGAGCTTGCTAGAGTCGACCGGTCCATGCGTGACCCCCTGCTGCACGGCTCCCTGATCCGGGAGATCGGCAGGTTTGCCCTGGCCAGGGTTGATCCCTCGATAAGCGCTGTTCGCGTCCACCGGCTGGTGCAATCTGTAATCAGGGACGCGCTGAGCGAAACTGATTCGGAGACGACGAGGGTGCAGGTTCAGGAGATCCTCGCCGCGGCCGCAGCGGCCCGGCAGGGTGGGGCGGACGACCAGGACAACTGGTCGATCTACGATGAACTGCGTCCGCATCTGGTTCCGTCGGGCGCGCTGCGCTCGCGCGAGGACGCCGTCCGTCAGCTGGTCATCACCATGGTCCGGTTCCTGCGACTGCGCGGCGACCTCGCCGGCAGCGAGGAGCTCGCCAAGCAGGCCCTCGACGAGTGGTCCGCAACGGGTGACGAGACCGACCGCGAGATGACCCTGCGGTTGAAGGTGCAGCTGGCCAACGTCCTGCGCACCGCGGGTCGTGACGACGAGTCCCGGCAGCTCAGCCACGAGGTCACGGAGGAACTCACCGAGCTCGTGGGCCCGGACCACCCGTACCGTCTGGAGGCGGCCGGTGGGCTCGCCGCCGACCTCTGGTCGGCCGGGCAGTACCAGGAGGGTCTTGCGCTCAACCGCGAGCTGCTCGACCGCTGGCGCGAGGGGTTCGGCGAGGACCACCCTCGCACGCTGATGGCGGCCAACAATCTGGCTCACGCGGAGCGCCTGTGCGGCAACCTCGCGGAGGCGGTGCGGCTGGACGCCGACACGCTGCGCCGTCGGACCAAGACGCTGGGCACGGACGACATCTGGACGCTGTGGTCCGCCATCTACTACAGCCTCGGCGTGCGTGAGGTCGGCAGCTACGAGGAGGCCCGGGACCTGCTGCAGCGGACCGTGGAGGAGTGCAACCGCACGCTCGGCCGGGAACACGAGCAGTCGCTGCGGGCGTCCCGCATCCTGGCCGGAACGCTGCGCCGGATGGGCCGGGCGGCGGAGGCCGAGCGGCTCGCCGCGGAGACGTACGCCGGGTACAAGAAGACCCTCGGTGCGAAGCATCGCGAGACGATGCTCGCCGAACTCGAGGTCGCCTGCACCCGCTCCGCGGCCGGCGATCACGGGCAGGCCGACGAGCTGGCGGCCGAGGTCCTGGACTACTACACCGACCAGTACAAGAGCGACAACCCCTACAGCCTGGCCGCTGCCAATGACCGCGCCATCTTCAAGATCCGAGCGGGCGACGGCGCAGGCGCGCTGGCCATCCTCGCGGACGTGTTCGAGACGTACCAGGCGAAGCTCGGCGACGAGCACCCGTCGACGCTCATCTGCTGCCTCAACCTCGCCAACGCGTGCTTCCTCACCGGCGACACCGCCCGCGCTCACCGGCTCGACGAGCGCACCCACGCCCGGCTGCGCCAGACGTTCGGCGCCGAGCACCCGGTCGTCATCGCCGCCACCAACAACCTGGCGATCAGCCTGCACGCCACCGGTCAGGAGCGTGACGCCGAACGCCTGTTCACGGAGGCGGCGCGGCTTGCGCGGGACGTGCTGGGCCCGGAGCACCCCAACACCCTCGCCATCGGCGAGCGGACCCGTATCAACACCGACATCGAGCCGTTCACGCCATGAGCTCAGCCGTCCAGGACGGCGCTGATCCAGGCTGACACGTCGGCCGGAGCGACCGTCCGGTCGGACGCCTCGTACAGCCGGCGGACGAGCCGCGGACGGCCCACCGGGTCGCTGCGGCGGCTGGCGACGCACAGGCCGACCCAGGCCTCCGGGGCGCCGCCGTCGATCGCCGAGCGGAATTCGTGCGCGGCCCGGTCGGCCTGCCCGTCCACGTGTGCGGCGACGGCGTCGACCAGCCGTGGATCGGCACGCGCGGGCGCGTCACCGGTCACGATCGATCGAATGAGTGCCGCCACCATCGGCTCCGCGGCCCCTGCGGCGGACTCGGTCCGGACGGCGCCGGGAGCCTGGGTCCACGCCGCCGGCAGCCAGGACGGCCGGGGCGCTCTCGCCAGCCGGCTCAGGTCACGGTCGGCGGACGCCTCGTCGTGGGTGAGGTCCCAGCGCACCTGGTACGCGTACGCCACATCGTCAGCGGCGTGCTCGATGTGAGCCGGGACCGGCTCGGCCACCCAGTCCAGCAGGGTGCGGTACAACGGCTCGACGAACTGCCGGCCACAGGCCGTCAGCTCGTCCGAGTCGAGCAGCGTCTGCACGGCGTGCAGGGTCAACCGCCGCCACAATGCGAATTCGAAATGCGCAGAGCGGTCACCGTCCGCACCGCGCCGCCGGCGCCAGAATTCACACACGCCGAAGTGTGCATAGGTGCCGTGCAGCAATGCGGAAATAGGTCGCGGATCGGGACGCCAGGGCGCGAAATACAACCGCCGGTCAGTCGTGTGCAGGTCATACTGGTCCAGAATCGCTACCAGTTTCATGTGCATGAACTCATGAATGAGAGACAATGCCATGGCCTCGGCCGGCGTGTCGAGCGATACAGCCAGCGACCCGAACGCGCGGAATGCGGTGGCGCCCTGGCTTTCGGCATCGTCGGAATGGGTGAGCGGCACCAGCGACGCGAGCGCGGTGCGCATGCCTTGGGCGTGGTCGGGGAAGTCCGTCGCGATGATGGACCACGCGGCCCGGCAGGTGTCACCGAACCGGGCCGCGGCCGCGTCGTCGAGCCGTTCCTGGGGAGGCCACGGATAGCAGTCGCGCTGGGCGTCGAGGTCCTCGACCGCGATGGCGTACCGGCCCTCCAGCTCGACCCGTCGCACCGGCATCCAATGCGCGCCGGCGCCGGTGAACGGCCGCGGCACATCGGCGTGGCCGTCCGTGCCGTGCAACGTGATCCGGTCGGCGGTGCCGGTGATCCGCACGAGGCCGGAGCCCAGGCCGGTGCCCGCGCCGAGGGTGGGCAGCACGACCGTCCCGTCGCCGGAACGGACGTCGACCGCGAACGTCATCCGGGCCCGCGCGGCGGCGGCGGCGGCGAGCGCGGACAGGTAGTCGGCGGCCTCGTCGAGGTCGCCCTTGGTCCGCAGCCAGTTGGACGCCCACTGATCGAGGTACGGGTGGCCGAGAACGGCCAGCGCGGCGCGGCCGTCCACGGACTCGGCCTCGGCGAGGAGATCGATCATCCGGTGAATGGTGTCGGCCGGGGCGTTGTTGGCGTTGCTCGTCTCGTGGCGAATGGCAGTAAGAAGAAATTTTCGCTTCAGCACCTGGCTCATGGCGAGTTTTTCTACCGCCGCACCGCTCCCACCGGTAGTCGTTAAGCTGGTGAATTCGGCCTGCGTCAGCGCAAGCCGTCCGAGCTTGGGCGTGTTGACACTCCGCACGGACGCTGAGCGTAATCGTGTGGAAGGCGGGCGCCAACGCGGCACGAGAAATTCGGTTACGCCTGTTTGGGAAGTTCACCCCGGGAGGGGACCGTATAGCACACAGTAAGTTCGGAACCACGCAGCGGCGAATGTCGCACGAATTGAGGCCGGGGCAACGCCGTCAGTAGCTGCGGACGAAGGTGGCGCCCGCGTCGGGGTCGACCAGAGAAGTGGTCGTCCACCGGTTGTCGCCGCAGGTGTACGGCTGGGGGTTGCTCGTCCCCGTCGGGTTGTTCTTCAGGACCTGTTTGTTGTCGACCATGACGGTCATCGTCATGGTGCCGGCCTTGGCGCTGAACAGGATCTGGTGGTTGGACGTCTTCAGGGTCTGGCGGTACTGGCCGCTGAACAGCAGCGTCACCGTGCGGCCGTCCGAGGACCTGCCCGTGTACGTGACCGACGAGTAGTCCGAGACGGAGTCGCCCTCGGCGGTGATCTCCTGCTGCACGCCGGAGCCGGTGACCTTGACCTTGCCGAGGGACTTGCCGTCCGGGGCGAGGTCGGTGAAGTCGAACGTCGACTTGTACTCCGACTGCTTCCAGTTGCCGACGAGGCACATGTCGATCGGGCCGGCCTGCGTTGCCGCGGCGCTCGTCGCTGTGGACGCGGCGGGGGCGGCGTTATCGGCGGGCTTCTTGTCGTCGGCCTGGCGCCGGATCGCGATCACCACCACGATGCCCACGGCCACCACGGCGAGGACCACGAGGCTGCCGATGAGGGCGAAGACCCGCGCGCTGCGTCGCGGGGACGGCGGGAGCGGGGGTGGCGGCTGGTACGGCCCGTAAGCCGGCTGGGGCGGTGCGGAAAAAGGCTGCGCGTAGGGCTGCGCCGAGTACGGCTGGGCCGAATATGGCTGCGCCGAGTACGGCTGGGCCGGATGGGGCTGGGCCTGATAGGGCTGGGCCGGATAGGGCTGGGCCGGATAGGGCTGGGCCGAGTACGGCTGCGCCTGGTCCGGGACCTGCTCGCCGCCGATCGGCGTGACGTCATAGGACTGGTAGGGCGGCGGCTGGCCCTCGTTGTTCCACTGCGTCATGGATGGATCTCCCCCGATATCATCCGATCAGGGGACAGGATGTCACAACGGGCGGCCGGGGTCGTTCGGGTGGGGTGACAACAGGGTGACCGTGTCGTGTCGCCAGGCGCGCAGCGGCATCGACGCCAGCGTCGTTTCCAGCTGATCGGCATCGTCCGCGCTGAACAGGCCCCCCGTGCGCCACTCGCCCGGTGCCAGCGGGGGCCGCCAGAGCCGCAGCAGGCTTCCCTGTGCCGCCAGTTCGGCCGCCCGTGCCGCCTCGCGCCGGCGCATGCCGGTGATCTCGTCGTCCGTCGTGCCGGCCGGGACCGTGGTGACCATGTCCACCAAGTACTCCAGCGGCCGATCATCCCGCACCGCGCGGGGCCGCCGGTATAGGATCTACGGGCTTCACAGTTATGGCATTCGATATTGTCGCCGTCGGCCGCGGGGGAATCTGCGTGTACGCCGCAATTGTCAGCGCCAGCAGTTCCGTTGTCGTGGCGGTTGTGGTGTTCGTGCTCAATCAGTGGAGTCATGCGCGGCGGGAGCATCGGCAGACCCGGCTCGCGATCGTCAGTGCGCAGATCCGCGATCTCTTCGGGCCGCTCAAGGTGGCCGTGGAGAGCAATGAAGAGGTCTGGCGGGCGTTGCGGGCGTCGAAGCTGCCCGACGGGTCGCTGCGTCGCGGCGCCGATCCCACGGATGGCGAACGGGCGACCTGGAGCAGCTGGTTCGAGGGGGCACTCATGCCTGAGAACCGTCGCATCCGGGATCTCATTCTCACGCACTCCGACCTGATTCCCGGCGACGATCTGCCCGATGTTCTCCGCGATTTCTGTGCCCACGTCGCCGCCTGTGAGGTGGCGCTCGCGCGGCAGGACGAACCCGAGGTGCTGATCGGTCATCCCGGGGCCGCCTTCGTCGAGTACGTTCGCAGCACTTTTGCCGACCTGAGGGCGAAGCAGGCCGCTCTACTCGACTCGATTGGATGACTGGCCAACCATGATGGCGGACGCAGTTCAGGGCGACGGGAAGACGGTCGCCATCGTGCACGGGCGGGACCGCCGGGCGTACGACGTGACGACCCGGCTGCTGGTTGCGCTGGGTCTGCGGCCGTACGCGTTCGAGGACGCCCTGGCGCGTACCCCGGAGCTTCCGACCACCATCGCCACGGTCCGGCAGCTCTTCGACGGGGTTCAGGCGGTGGTGGTCGTGCTCACCCCGGACGACCTGGCCATGACGCACACGAGTCTGGTGCTGCCGGCCGACAGTCTTCTGGACCGGCGGTACAGCGGTCAGCCGCGGCAGAACGTGCTCATCGAGGCGGGCATGGCGATCGCGGCGCTGCCGGGGCGGACGATTCTGGTGCGGGCGGGCAACATCCGCCGGGCCAGCGATCTCGATGGCGTGGCGATGGTCAACCTGGACCGCAGCGAACGGCCGATCGGGCGGCTCGTCGCCCTGCTGCGGCGTTCGGGCTGCGAGATCGCCGACCCGGTCAGCATCGACCAGGAGGTCCTCTCGGCCATCGCCCGGTTGCTGGACGAGGTCAAGGCCCGCGAGACCGAGCCGGTGTTCAGCGATCGCCCGGTCACCATTTTCGAGGCCGCGCGCAACTCCGGGCTCAAGGACGTCGAGACGCGGACCGAGGACAACGCGCTGCAGCTGCCGCCCGAGAAGTTCTACCAGAAGGCGCGGACCGAGCTGGCCATCACCGCAGTGTCGGCCTTTCACTCGTTCAGCCAGCACATGCGCCACATTCAGGGCGCGCTGGCCCGGGGCGTACGCGTGCGCTGCCTGATTCTCGATCCGGACAGCCCGGAGGTGAAACGGCTCTCGGACCGGGAGCGGCGGCCCATTCGCGACGACATCGTGGGGACCATCGGAACGCTGCGGCGGACGGGTCTCGATCGGGATCCGTTGTTCGAGGTGCGTTTCATGCCCTTCATGTACCCGTTCACGAGCGTCATGATCGACGGTGACCTGGAGGCCGCGCCGTCGTCGGACTTCGAGCGGCCGGACACCGATTTCGCGCCGCATGCGGAGATCCGGGTACAGCCGGCCGGATACTTCATCACGCAGCACGTCGGGCCGGTGCTGCAGTTCGTGGCGACCGACAAGGTCGGGCCGTTCCACCATTTCGCCACCGACGTGCGGCGGCAATGGGCCGGCGCCAAGCGGCTGGAAGAGCTCGAGGCCGGGCAGTGACGTTCGCCGGGGCCACCGTCGCCGCCTTTTACGGCCCGAAGAGCCCGCCCTTCGCGTCATTTCTGGCCGGGCTCCAGGGGCTCGCCGGTGACCTGCTCCCGGGTTTTGCGCCGCGGAGCATCGAGCAGATCCACGCGACGGTGCTCGGCCTGGAGTTTCCGATCAGGCCGACGACCCGGCAGGACGTGCGCGATGTCCTGGCGCACCTGCACGCGCAGCTCGGGGCGGCGCCGGTGCCGATACGGTTCGGCGGGTTCGGCCCGGGCGAGGCCGGCTTCCGGAGCCGCAACCGGACGCCGTACGAGCGGTCGTTCTCGGTGTCCCGCCGCCTGGCGGTGCTCATCGGATGGCCCGCGGACGCCGTTCAACGGCTGGCCGAGCTGCGGTACGACGCCGAGCGCTTCGGGTTCCGGCACCGGTACCACGGCCTGGGTCTCGATCCGGACCCCGACTGTTACCTGGTCATCGGCGAAGTGCCGCCGGAGGCCGGCGACGCCGGGCTGGAGGAAATGCGCTCGTACCTCTCCGCGCACCCGTTCACCGTGCCGCTGGGCGCCGCGGACGCGAGTGTCGTCCTCTACCGGTCGACGGAGCTGCCCCGGGCCACCAGCGTCGCCATTCCGCTCGCCGAGGCCGGCGAGCGGAACGACGGTACCGATGCGATTGCCGCAGTTGTCCGGGGCGACCGGCCGGACTAGGGGAGAACGGGCTGCGGCGCGGCCGGCGCCGGCACCATCGACCGGCGGCGGGTCGGCATGCCGAGCATCGGGTTGGCCACGCCCCACACGGCGCCCTTGCAGACCAGCTCCTTGTACACGGCGGCGGTCCGGCCGGTCAGGACCGCGGACTTGGCGCGGTCGTCGGCGGTGACGTACTGGATCAGGCCCTCCTTGCGGCCCAGCGAGATGCACTGGTTGAAGTACCGGATCGGCGCGTTCGGAAGCTTGCCCCCGGTGAGCCGCGCGGCGATCGCGTCCGCGGCCTGCCAGGCGGACGGGCTGCCCGACGCGCACGACATCCGCAGCGGCTTGCCGCCCGGGCCGATCGCCAGGGCGGAGTCGCCGATGGCGTACACGTCCGGGTGCGAGAGCGAGCGCATGTACCTGTCCACGGCAATCTGCCCCGTGTCCGAGACCTGGAGCGAGGTCGCCGCGGCGATCGGGTGCACCGCGAAACCGGCCGTCCACAGGGTCACGTCGGCGGCGATGTCCCGCCCGTCGGACGTGGCGATCCGGTCGGACCCGACGGCGTTGACCAGCGCGTGCTCGTACACCCGGATGTGCAGCCGGCCGATGACCTTGCGCAGGTGGTCACGGCCCTTGGGGGAGAGCCAGTCGCCGAGCTCTCCGCGGACGACGAGCGCGACGTCCAGGTCGGGCCGGGACTCGGCGATCTCGGTCGCGGCCTCGATGCCGGTGAGGCCGCCGCCGACGATCGCGACGGGGCGGCGGGCCTCGAGCCGGGCCAGGCGGTCGCGCAGCCGCAGCGCGCCGGGGCGGCTCGCGATCTCGTACGAGTGCTCGGCCGTGCCCGGCACGCCCTGCGCGTTCCAGCCGCTGCCGAGCGCGTAGACGAGGGTGTCGTACCCGAGCTCGCCGTCGCTGAGGCTGACGACCTTGCGTTCGGCGTCGACGGCGGTGACCTTCGCGATCCGCAGCTCGACGCCGGTGCCGGCGAACATCTCGCGCAGCGGCCGGGGCTTGAGGGTCTGGCCGGTCGCGAGCTGGTGGTTGCGAACCCGCTCCACGAAGTCGGGCTCGGCGTTGACGAGGGTGACGGTGGCGTCCTCGCGGCGGAGGCGCCGGGCCAGACGGCCGGCGGCGATGGCTCCGGAGTACCCGGCCCCGAGAACGACGATGCGGTGCGACATGGTGTGCTCCTGTCCTGCGCGGTTTTGCCCTTTGAGCCGGACAGCCCGCCGTTTCATGACAGCCACACGCTGTGAAGCACCTCACAGGGGCTCAGAAGGTGATCGTGGCCAGCGGCTCGCCGTGGTCGAGGGCGGCCCACTTCGCGGTGGCGCGCTCGAGCTTGTCGGGGTTCACCTGGTTCAGCAGCGCGGTGATGCCGTCCGCCGTCACCTCCAGGCACATGATCCCGACGACGCGCCCGTCCACGACCGCGACGACCGCCGGGTCGCCGTTGGCCGTCCAGGCGTACACCTCGGGCGAGCCCCCGACGGCGGCCCGCTTGCCGGCGCCGGGCTTGAACAGGCCCCAGATGAACTTCGCCACCGCCACGGCGCCCTGGAACGGCTTGGTCCGGGCCGGCACCTTGCCGCCGCCGTCGCCGATCGACACGGCGTCGGCGGTGAGCAGGCGCACCAGCGGCTCGGTCTGCCCGCTGGCCGCCGCGGCCAGGAACTCCTCCACGATCCGCCGGGCCGCGGCCGCGTCGACCGCGGTCCGGGTCTTGCCGTCGGCGACGTGCTGCTTGGCGCGGTGGAAGATCTGCTGGCTGGAGGCCTCGGACAGGTCGAGGATCTCGGCGATCTCGCGGTGCGGGTAGTCGAAGGCCTCGCGCAGGACGTACACGGCCCGCTCGTTGGGCGAGAGCCGCTCCATCAGGGTGAGCACCGCGAAGGAGACGGACTCGCGCTGCTCGGCGGTGTCGGCCGGGCCGAGCATGGAGTCGCCGGCCAGCAGCGGCTCGGGCAGCCACTGCCCGACATACGTCTCGCGCCGCGCCCGGGCGGACGTGAGCTGGTTGAGGCAGAGGTTCGTGAGCACCTTGGTCAGCCAGGCCTCGGGGACCTCGATCCGCTCGATGTCGGCGGCCTGCCAGCGCAGATAGGTCTCCTGCACGGCGTCTTCGGCCTCGCCGGCGGAGCCGAGCATCCGGTACGCGATGGCCTCCAGCCGCCCGCGGGCCGCCTCGAACCGTTCCACGTCCCCGATGGCCACGCTCATGGCCCGATGCTAACGCGCTCGTCCGGCGCTACAGGGACGGCGGCAGGCCGAAGCGGGCGAAGATCTTCGGGTCGATGAACGAGGTGATCTCGGCGATGCGGTCGCCGTGCAGGGTGAGGACGTTGAGGGCCCAGGCCTCGTGCGGGCCGTCCGGGGTGCGGCGCAGGTAGCTGGCGATCGCGGGCTGGGCGTTCGCGGCCGCGGCCAGGTTGCGCCAGCTGCCGCACGTGCTCAGCGGCATGCTCTCAGCGAAGTCGCGGACCGTCGGGAGCCCGCGGTACCAGGCCGGCAGCGGTGGCATCGACCACGTCACGTCGTCGGTGAGCAGGGCGACCAGGGCCGGGGCGTCGCCGTCCTCGAGCGCCGTGGCGAACGCGGTGACGATCTCGCGGACGCGCTCGTCGCCGATTCGGCGCAGGGTCGGCTGCTGGTGCCGCGGCGGTACCTTCTCGGCGAGCGTGCGCCGCGCGCGGGCGATGGCGGAGTTGACCGAGCCGGCCGTGGTCTCCATCATCGCGGCGATCTCGGCCGCGGCGAAGCCCAGCACCTCGAACAGCAGCAGGGCGGCGCGCTGGTTGCCGGGCAGGTGCTGCAGGGCCGCGACGAATGCGAGCTCGACGGTCTCGCGGCGCTCGTAGACGACGTCGGGGTAGGGCTCCAGCCACGCGACATCCGTGCGCGGCTGGACGCCGGCGGCGGGCGCCTCGGCGGCGGGGCCGAGGTCGATCGGCAGCGCGCGGCGGCCGCGGGCGGCGACGAGGTCGAGGCAGGTGCGGGTCGCCACGGTGAAAAGCCAGGAGCGCAAAGAACCGCGGCCTTGGTACCCGGACAAGCCCAGCCAGGCCCGCACGAGCGCGTCCTGCAGCGCGTCGTCGGCGTCGTGGACCGATCCGAGCATGCGGTAGCAGTGCGCGTGCAGCGCCCCACGCAGCGGCGTGACCAGGCGCGCGAAGGCGTCGTCGTCGCCCTTGCGCGCGCGGGCGAGGTCGTCGGCGAAATCGGGCTCGAGCAGCCGACGAGTCTGCGGCACTTCGTCAGTCTCCTTTCGTGAGAGAAGGAGGTCATCCACCATGCGACACGACACTCTGCGCGTCCCGGACGCCGCGCTGCACTACGAGCTGCGCGGCAGCGGACCGCTCCTGGTGCTGGTCGGCGCCCCGATGGGCACCCGGTTCTTCGCCGCGGCCGCCGACCTGCTCGCCGCCGACCATACCGTGCTCACCACCGATCCGCGGGGGATCGGCGCGAGCGTCCTCGATGTTCCCGAGTCCGGCTCGACCCCGCAGGCCCGCGCCGACGACCTGGCGCGCCTGATTGCGCACGTCGATGCGGGTCCGGCCGCCGTCTTCGGCTCCAGCGGCGGCGCGGTCACCGGCCTGGCCCTGGCCGAGCGCCACCCCGGCGTCGCACACACCGTGATCGCCCATGAGCCGCCGGTGACCGAGGTGCTCGAGGACCGCGAGGAGCGCCGGGCCGCGATCGAGGACATCATCGCCACCTACGAGTCGGGCGACCCGGCCGGCGCCTGGAAGAAGTTCATGGTCAACGCGAACATCCACGAGGGGCCGCCGGCGGGTCCGCCGCCGGACGCGCAGCAGATCGCGGACGAGCGCTTCTGGTTCCGCCACGAGATGCGCGGCACCACGGTCTTCCGGCCCGACATCGCCGCGCTGCGCTCCGGGCCGACGCGGGTCGTGGTCGCGCTGGGGGAGGACTCGGCGGGGCAGCTGCTCGACCGGACGTCGCACGCCCTGGCCGCGCTGCTCGGCACGGCGCCGGTGCCGTTCCCCGGCGGGCACATCGCCTTCGTGATGGACCCGCCGGGGTTCGCCGCGCGCCTGCGTGAGGTGTTGGCACTGTGAGGTGCTTGGACCTCAGCGGCCCATGAGCCGCTCGACCTCGGCCAGCTCGGTCTCGTTCAGCGGCCCGTGCTCGAGGGCGCCCGCGTTCTCCTCGACCTGGGCGACCGTGCGGCACCCCGGGATCGGGACCGTGCGCGGGTCGTAGGCCCACAGCCAGGCCAGCGCGCCCTGCGCGAGGGTGCGGCCGCCCGACGTCAGGATCTCGCGGATCGCGTCGATGCGCGTGAGGAACTCCGGCGTCGGGCGGCCGTCCTTGAAGTACGTCATCCACTCCGGGCTCAGCCCGCGCACGTCGTCGCGGGGCAGTTCCGAGGTGGCCGAGTAGCGCCCGCCGAGCAGCCCCATCGCGAGCGGCCCGCGGATGATGACGCCCAGGTCGTGCTCGGCCGCCACCGGCAGCACCGCGAACGAGCCGCGCAGGACCGACAGATCCGCCTGGATCGTGGCGCACCGGACCCCGGCGGCCGCGAAGGCGTCCGCGCGCTCGGGGAAGTCGGTGCTCCAGCCGTACGCGCGGATCAGGCCCTGGTCCACGAGGCCCTCGAGCACGGGGACGAGGTCGAGGGCCTCGGCGATCGGCAGCGCGTTGATGTGCAGCTGGTACAGGTCGATGTGGTCGGTGCCGAGCCTTCTGAGCGAGTCGCGGACCGAGCGCCCCACGTTCGCGGGCGTGCCGTCGTCGGGCCCGACCTGCCGGGTCTGCTCGTCGAAGGTGGCCCCGAACTTGGTGGCGATCACCACCTCGTCGCGGCGGCCTTCGAGCGCGCGGGCGAGGACCTTCTCGCTGTGCCCGGCCCCGTACACGTTTGCGGTGTCGAAGAACGTCACCCCGAGCTCGAGCGCGCGGCGGACCGCCCGCACCGACTCCTCGTCGTCGACCTCGCCCCACCCGAGCGGCTGCTCACCGGCCCAGAACGGCCCGCCGATCGCCCAGCACCCCATGCCGAGCGCGCTGACCTCGATGCCGCTGCGTCCCAGGAATCGCTTGTCCATGAGGAGGAGCCTGTCACCTGGAGCGCGCTCCAGGTCAACTCAGGCCGTGATGACGATCTTCCCCCGCGCGTGATGCCCCAGCATGTGCGCGACGGCGCTCGCCGCGTGGTCGAGGGGGTAGGCCTTGTCGACGACCACCCTGACCTTGCCGGTCCCGAGGAGCTCGAGCAGCGCGGTCAGGTTCTCGCGGTCGTACGCCGGCCTCACCAGCCGCACGTTGGCCATCAGCGCGGCCCGGGCGGTCCGGGGCAGGCCGGCCAGGAGGCCGCCGGTGTTGCCGATGCTGTTCGGCATGAGCACCCCGCCCGGGGCCAGGAGCCGCGCGGTGGCCTTGGGCGGGTGGTTCAGGACGTTGTCGAGGACGGCGTCGAACCGCGGCCCGCTCCGGGTGAAGTCCTCGCTCGTGTAGTCGACGACGTGGTCCGCCCCGAGCGAGCGGACCAGTTCGGCGTTGCCGGGCCCGCACACGGCGGTGACCTCCGCGCCGAGCGCCTTGGCGATCTGTACCGCCATCGTCCCGACGCCGCCCGAGGCGCCGTTGACCAGGACGCGCGTGCCGGCGCTCACGTGGGCCACGTCCCGCATGGCGGCCAAGGCGGTGAGCCCGGCCATCACCGACGCCGCGGCGTCGGTGAACGTGAGCCCGGCCGGCTTCTTGACGAGCCGGGCGGCCGGTGCGGCGGCGTACTCGGCGAAGGTGCCCTGGGCGGACCCGAACACCTCGTCGCCGGGGGCCAGGCCGGCGACCCCGGCGCCGACGGCCTCCACCACCCCGGCGACGTCGCTGCCCCGGATCCGGCGCCGCGGGCGGCGCGGCCCGGCGCCGAGGCGCAGGATGGACGGCTCGCCGGCGACGGTGGCCCAGTCCGGGGTGTTGACGCTGGTGGCCCGCACCCGGACCAGGACCTCGTCGGGGCCGATCGCCGGCACGTCGATCTCTTCGATGCGGAGCACCCGCTCGGGGGCTCCGTAGCCGGTTTGGACGATGGCGCGCATGTCAGTATCCTTACGCGGTAAGGCCTGTGCGTACGCTGTAAGGGTAGGCCGTACGGTGTAAGGGCGTCAAGGGAGGGCGACGTGAAGATCTCCGCGCTGGGCGACCCCGGCCCCGAACGCCGCACGCAGCTGACCCGGGCGCGGGTGATGGAGGCCGCGATCGAGCTCGCCGACCGGGACGGCCTCGAGTCGATAAGCATGCGGAAGCTCGCCCAGGAGCTGGGCGTGGAGGCGATGTCGCTCTACACGCACGTACGCAACAAGAAGGACCTCCTCGACGGCATGACGGACGCCGTGCTCGGCCAGATCCCGACGGGGGTCGACGGCGCCGGCTGGAAGGCGTCGCTGCGGCAGCTGGTGCTCGCCGCGCGCGGCGTCATGCTGCGCCATCCGTGGGCGCCCGGCGCGGTACAGCAGCAGAGTGCCCCCGGCCCCGCCGCGCTGACCTACGTCGACACGGTGCTCGGCATCCTCCGCGAGGGCGGCTTCTCGGTCGCGCAGACGCATCACGCCCTGCACCTGCTCGGCAGCCGCCTGCTCGGGTTCACGCAGGACGTGTTCGACGACTCCGGGGACCTCGCCCCGGAGGCGGTCGCCGGCCTTGTCCGCCAGCTCGGCGCCAGCCATCCCTACGTCGTGGAGATGGCCGTCGCGGTCACCCACGAGGGCGCCCTCGGCGGCTGCGACGACGGCGCCGAGTTCGCCTTCACGCTCGACTTCATTCTCGACGGCCTGAGCCGGCTGCAAGGAGGACCGGCCGGGTCATGACGCTCAGCACCGGCGCCGGCTGGACACTCATCACCTTCGTCTTCCTCGCCGTCGCGCCGGCCGCGAGTCTCTGGGCCGGGCGCAGCCGGGCCGCCGCGATGTGGGGCATCGTCGGCGGCACCGGCTCGATGGTGTTCGCGCTAGCGCTGGTCGCCGCCGGCTTCGCCACGATTCCCGAGCGGGACAGCCTCGACTACGTCACGGCGTTCCCGGTCGGGCTGGGGCTGCCGCTGCTCGCCGCCGGCCTGGGCCTGCTGCTCGCGGCCGGCGTCCGCGCCGTCGCCGTGACGTCGGCGCCCGGCCGCGCGGAAGGCGAGCAGCAGCAGGACCGCGCCCAGGAAGGCGACCAGCGCGGCCGTCGCGGCGGTGACGTGCATCGCCGCGATGAACGCGTCGTTCGCCCGCGTGGCCAGGTCGGGGCGGTGCAGGGCGTCCGCGACCGCGCGGGTGTGCTCGGCCGACGGGGCCGCCGCGTCCCGGGCCGCGGGCGGCAGGTCCCGCAGGGCCGGCTCGATGCGGTCGCGGTACGTGGTGGCCAGGACGGTGCCGAGCAGGGCGATGCCGAGCACGCTGCCGACCTGCCGCACGGTGTTGTTGACCGCCGACCCGGCGCCCATGCGGTCCAGCGGCAGCACGGCGATGACGGCGGCGACCGTCGGGGCGATCGTCATGCCCATCGCGGTACCGCTGACCAGTCCGATGGCGCAGAACCACACCAGCGGCGTGTCGACGTCGAACCACAGGTTGGCCAGGAACGCGGCCGCGACCACGAGCAGGCCGCCGCCGCTGACCAGGCCCACGCCGTGGCGCTTGGCCAGGCGTGCGCCGAGGCCGGAGCCGATCGCGACGCCGAGCGCGCCGGGCAGGAACGCGAGGCCGGTGTCGAGCGCGCTCATGCCGCGGGCGCCCTGCAGGTAGAAGTTGCCGTAGAACATCTGGCCGGTGATGGCGAAGAACAGCGCGGCGAGGGCGACGTTGCCGGCGCTGAACCGGCCGTTGCGGAACAGGCGCGGGTCGAACGACGGCTCGCTCGAGCGCCATTCGAAGACGGTGAACAGCACGAGCAGCGCCAGGCCGAGCACGACCGGGCCCCACACCGGCCAGCGGGTCCAGTCGGTGTCCTGGCCGGCCTCGATGAGGCCGTAGGCGAGGGCGGCGAGGCCCGCGGTGGACAGCAGCAGGCCGATCGGGTCCGGCCGGCGCTTCCGGGCAAGCTTCGGGTTCGGTACCACCGACGCGATCCCGATCAGCGCGATGGCGACGACGGGCAGGTTCACCAGGAAGACCGAGCCCCACCAGAAGTGGTCGACGAGCACGCCGCCGAGCAGTGGGCCGAGGGCGACGCCGACTCCGCTGGAGGCCGACCAGGCGGCGATCGCCCCGGCCCGGCGTTCGGGCGGGAACGTGGCCCCGATGATCGCCATCGAGGTGGGCATCATCATCGCGCCGCCGACGCCCATCAGGCCGCGGGCGAGGATCAGGCCGGTGGCGTCGCCGGCCCACGCGGCCCAGATCGAGGCGCCGCCGAAGCAGACCAGGCCGAGCACCAGGATCGTGCGGTGGCCGTAGCGGTCGCCGAGCGCGCCGGCGGCGAAGAGCGCGGTGGCGAACAGCAGGGCGTAGGAGCCGACGGCCCACTGGAGCTGGCCCGGCGTGGCGCCGAGGCCGGTCCGCGGGTCGGCGATGCGCTCCAGCGCGATGCCCAGGATTGTGGTGTCGATCCAGATGAGGACCGCGGCGAACACGAGGACCGACAGCACGCGGCGCTGCCGGGATACGCTTATTGACAGGTCCCTGACGGTCATGTTTGCCACACTCGCAGGATTGGCAGGTTCCTGTCAATAGTATTCCGGCGCACAATGGGCGGGTGACTCCCGGAGACGCCTGCTCGACCTTCCTCGTCCGCCACGCCTGGCTGACCCTGCGCGGCGTCGTCGCCGAGGCCCTGGTGCCGTTCGAGCTGTCGGTCGCGCAGTTCGCCTCGCTGCTGCTGCTCGACGAGTCGCCCGGAATGTCGGTGGCCGACGTGGCGCGCAAGGTGTCCACCGCCCGCCAGTCGGCGAACGAGATGCTCACCGGCCTGGAGCGGGCCGGCCTGGTGGAGCGCCGCCAGCACCCCTCCGACCGCCGCTCGCAGCAGATCCTCCTGACCGACGCCGGACGGGCGCGGCTGGGCGAGGCGGTGCCGGCCGTGCAGGCCGTGGAGGCCAGGCTCTCCAACGGGTTCACCCCGGAGGAGCTGGCCGTTGTGAACGCCTGGCTGACGCGCATGACCGCGGCCGACGCGCCGCAGGGCGAGGAGATAACTACGCTCTGAGCTGGACAGAGGTGTGTCCCGCATCACATCATGGAGTGGGCGGGAGGTGCGGCATGGAACTGCTCGGCGGTATACAGCGCGTGGAACACGCCATCCAGACCCCGGTCGGTGATCCGGCGTTCGGGTCCCGGGTAAGTCACGCGGTGGCGCAGCTCAAGGCCGCATTCGCGGTCCACGTGGAACAGACCGAGGGGCCCAGCGGCCTCTACGCGGAGGTGGTCGACGACGCGCCGCGGCTGGCGCCGTACCTCAACACCCTGGTCGGCGACCACCGCTCCGTGTGGACGGCCCTCGACCAGCTCGAGGGGCACCTGACCGACGAGCACCCGCCCGAGGCCGTGCGCCGCGACGCGGACCGGCTCATCCGCGAGGTGTGGCAGCACCGGCAGCGGGGCGCGGACCTGCTCCACGAGGCGTACGAAACCGACCTCGGCGGAGAGACCTGAGCCGACTACGCTCGAGCGATGGGGCAGCATGTGCTGGTCGTCGACGACGACCCGACGGTCAGCGACGTGGTGCGGCGCTACCTGGAGCGGGCCGAGTTCGGCGTCCGGCTCGCCCGTGACGGGCAGGCGGCGCTGGACGAGTACCGCCACGAGCGCCCCGACCTCGTCGTGCTCGACCTCATGCTGCCCGGCATCGACGGTCTCGAGGTGTGCCGGCGGCTGCGCACCCAGGACCCGGGCCTGCCGATCATCATGTTGACCGCGCTCGGCGAGGAGTCCGACCGCGTGATCGGCCTGGAGGTCGGCGCCGACGACTACGTCACCAAGCCGTTCTCCCCGCGCGAGCTCGTGCTGCGCGTGCAGTCGGTGCTGCGCCGCGCGGCCCCCGCCCCGGCCGCCGGCGGTGAGCTGGCCGATGGCGACCTGCGGGTCGACGTCGCCCGCCGGATCGCGACCCGGCACGGGATGGAGCTCGCGCTGACGGTGCGCGAGTTCGACCTGCTCGTGTTCCTCATGCGCAACCCCGGCCGGGTGCTGCGCCGCGCCGAGCTGCTGGAGCAGGTGTGGGGCTGGACCTTCGGCGACCAGTCGACGGTCACCGTCCACATGCGACGGCTGCGGGAGAAGGTCGAGGACGACCCGGCCGAGCCCAGGCGGATCCTCACCGTGTGGGGCGTCGGGTACCGGTACGAATATGCCTGACATCATCTCCACGTTCCTGATGGCCCTCAGCGGCGCGCTCGCCGTCGCGCTGGCCGGCCTCGTCGCGCTGCGGGTCCTGCGCGGCCGCTCGGTCACCGCGCACATCGTGGTCATCCTGCTCGTCACCGTGTTCAGCGTGCTGGCCGGCATCCTCGGCGCCGCGATGCGCATGTTCATCTCCGACCACGATCTGCACGTGCTGCTCATCGTCGTGGGTACGGCCGCATCCGTCTCGCTCGCCGTCGGGCTGTGGTCCGGACGACGCCTGGCCCGCTCCAGCATGTGGGCGGCCGAGGCCCGCGACCGCGAGCGCGCCGCCGAGGCCCGCCGCCGCGAGCTCGTCGCCTGGGTCTCGCACGACCTGCGCACGCCCCTGGCCGGGCTGCGCGCGATGGCCGAGGCGCTCGACGACGGCGTCGTTTCGGACCCGGACACCGTCGCGGAGTACCACCGCCGCATCTCCGCCGAGACCGACCGCATGGCCGCGCTCGTGGACGACCTGTTCCAGCTCTCGCGGATCAACGCCGGGGCGCTGCGCCTGTCGCTGACGGACGTGCCGCTCGGCGACGTGGTCTCCGACGCCATCGCGTCGGCCACGCCCCTGGCCGCGGCCGAGCGCATCAGCATCGTCGCCGAGCCCTCGTCCGGCTGGCCGGTCGTGCGCGGCTCGGTGCCGGAGCTGTCGCGGGTGGTGAACAACCTGATCGGCAACGCGATCCGGTACACGCCGCCGGAGGGCACCGTGACGGTCACCGGCGGCCAGGACGACGGCGGCGGGTGGCTCGCGGTGTCCGACACGTGCGGCGGCATCCCCGATGCGGACCTGCCCCGGGTCTTCGACGTGGCGTTCCGGGGAGCTCCCGCGCGTACACCCGAAAAAAGCGCCGGAGGCGGGCTCGGGCTGGCCATCGTGCGCGGTCTCGTCGAGGCCCACCACGGCGACGTCGCCGTGGACAACTCCGGCGACGGCTGCCGGTTCGTGGTACGGCTGCCTAGTGCAGACCGTCCAGTGCGTGCCGGCACGGATCGTCCGGCCGCTCCGGCAGTCGCGGGATGACGTCGAGCAGCACCCGCCGGAGCCGGTCGGTGTTCTCCCCGAAGACCCGGAAGACCTCCTCCTGGGTCACCCCGTGGTCGCCCTCCACGCCCGCGTCGAGGTCGGTGACCAGGGCGATCGAGGTGTAGCAGAGCGCCAGCTCCCGGGCCAGCACCGCCTCGGGATGCCCCGTCATGTTCACCACCGCGCCGCCGATCGCCGTGTACCAGCGCGACTCGGCCCGCGTGGAGAAGCGCGGCCCCTCCACGACGACCATCGTGCCGTCCCCGGCCGCGATCCCGTGCTCCGCCGCGACCTTCTTCACCACGTCACGCCCGGTCTCGCAGTACGGGTCGGCGAAGTTCACGTGCACCGCGCCCTCGTCGTAGAACGTCTGCACCCGCCCCGAGGTCCGGTCGATCAGCTGGTCCGGCACCACGAACGTGCCCGGCCCCAGCTCGGGCCGCAGCCCGCCGACCGCGCAGGGCGCCAGCACCTGCGACACGCCGATCTCCTTCAGCGCCCACAGGTTCGCCCGATAGGGGATCCGATGCGGCGGAAAACGGTGATCCTTTCCGTGCCGGGGAAGAAAAGCGGCGCGCCGCCCGCCCACCGTGGCGACCGTGATCGGGTCGGACGGTGGGCCATAAGGCGTGTCGACCACGTGTTCCTCGGCGCCGTCGAGGAGGGCGTAAAGCCCTGATCCACCGATCACGGCTACGTCCGCGAGTGAGGTCACGGAACAGACCCTAACCGGGACGCGCGGGTCAGGCTATGGTGCGAGACATGACCCTCGCACCCCGCTTCCTCGTTTGCTGGTGGGACTGATGTCGATGCACGGGGAACTCGGTGAACCACCCACGGGCCGTGGGTCACCGAGACCGGGAAATTCCGGCACCGGCCGGGGTACGTCCAGGCAGCGTCGAGGGAGGGCGATGGAGTCGTTGACCGGGCGGCTGCTGGTGGCGACCCCCGCGCTCCGCGACCCGAACTTCGAGCGCACCGTCGTGCTGGTCGTCGCGCACGAGGAGGGCGGCGCCCTCGGCGTGGTGCTCAACCGTGCGACCGAGGTCCAGGTGGCCGATGTCCTCGGCGGCTGGGGCGCCCTGGCGGGTGAACCACCGGTGGTCTTCGAGGGCGGCCCGGTGCAGCCCGAGGCCGCGATCTGCCTGGCCCGCACCCGCCCCGGCGTCGAGGACCTGGCCGGCTTCAACCGCGTCTCGGGCGCCGTCGGCACCGTCGACCTCTCCGGCGACCCAGACCTCCTGGTCGCGGGCGTCCTCGGCGTCCGCGTCTTCGCCGGCTACGCGGGGTGGTCCCCGGGCCAGCTGGAGCGCGAGATCGAAGGCGGCTCCTGGTTCGTCTTCGACGCCCTGCCCAGCGACGCGTTCGCCCCGCGCCCCGACGACCTGTGGCAGATGGTCCTGCGCCGGCAGGGCGGCCTCATGGCGGCGGTGGCCCACTACCCGTCGGACCCGACCCAGAACTAGGCATACCCGATGTGACCCCAACCCCGGTTATGTGTACTATTCCGTGAGTGCCCGCGAGAGCGAAGCACAAGATGGGGCCGTGGCGCAGCTGGTAGCGCACCACACTGGCAGTGTGGGGGTCAGGGGTTCGAGTCCCCTCGGCTCCACCATCGATAGGCGCTCCCTGCTCAAAGGCGGGGGCGCCTTTTTTGCCGTTGCGATGGCGGTGTTCCTCGCGTTTGCTTCGCATCACTCCCCAGTGGGGGCTTCGCCACCCACACCCCCATTTCGGTCCTCAGGTTGCTGATCGTTGGTGTCCTCAGGTTGTGGTCCTCAGGTTGCTGATCGTTGGTGTCCTCAGGTTGTGGTCCTCAGGTTGCTGATCGTCGGTGGCCTTGGTTCTGCTGTGGGGGTTTTCGTCTCGTGTTGGTTTTTTCGCTTCCGATTGGCAGGGGGTGAGCATTCTTTCGGTGTTTGACGATCGGTCGGTGCGGGCCAAGATCGCGGCGGTCGTGCTTGTTGCTGCTGCCTCGGGGGTTGTTGTCGGGGCGATCGGGATCTCGGCCGTGCGGAGCGTGAAGTCCACGGCGGATGCGGCGCAGAGCAAGAGTCTGCAGGTGTTCGAGGCGTCCGGGTCGTTTGCCAAGAATATCGAGGCGTTCGGGGACAATATGTCTGCGCTGCGCCTGTACCCGAGCCTTGCGGACCGGATCAACGCCGGGCTCGCGGCCGACAAGAAGGCCGTGGAGGATGCCCTCGGGACGCTGCAGACGGGGCTGGCGGGCGATGATGCCGCTACTGGCGTCGTCGCCAAGGCGGCGACCGACTGGAAGGCCTACACGGAGTTCATCGCCGTGGACCGCAGCAAGGCGTCGGCGGCCGAGCTGGCGACCGTGGTCACCCAGTACGACCAGCTCTACGGGGCCCTCGGCGACGATCAGAAGGCCCTGAGCGACACCGCGCACCGGTTCGTCGCCGCGACGTCACGCGCCAGTGCCGCCGAGGCCCGCAACGCCACCACCACGATCGCGGTCGTCCTCGTCGTCGGGGTGCTGCTGAGCCTGCTGCTCGGGCTGCGGGTGGCGAGCCGAATCCGCCGCGCCGTGCAGGGCGTTTCGAACGTGACCGACGGCCTGGCCGGCGGCGACCTCACCCGCATCTCCGACATCGTCGACCACGACGAGATCGGCCAGATGGCGGCATCCCTGAACCGGGGCATCGCCAGCCTGCGCGACGACGTGGTCGGCCTCGCGCGCAACGCCACCAGCCTGCGGGGCGCGGCCGACCAGCTCAACTCGGTCGCCGGCGGCGTCGAGAACGCGGCGAAGGACGCCTCGGCCCGAGCCGGTACCGTCGCCACCACCGCCGACACGGTCTCGTCCAGCCTTCACGTCGTCTCCGCCGGGGCGGAGGAGATGCGATCGTCCATCCGGGAGATCAGCCGCTCCACCTCGGAGGCGGCGCAGGTCGCGGCCCAGGCCGTCCAGGTCGCCGCCCAGACCAACGAGACCGTGTCGCGCCTCGGCGACTCGTCGACCGAGATCGCCACCGTCGTCAAGGTCATCACGCAGATCGCCGAGCAGACGAACCTGCTGGCGCTCAACGCCACGATCGAGGCCGCCCGGGCCGGCGAGGCGGGCAAGGGCTTCGCCGTCGTCGCGAGCGAGGTGTAAGGACCTGGCCCAGGAGACGGCCAAGGCCACCGAGGACATCGTGCACCGCGTCGAGGCCATCCAGAGCGACACAACGCGCGCGGTCGGCGCCATCGGTGAGATCTCCGGGATCATCGAGCGCATCAACTCGATCCAGCTCACCATCGCCTCGTCCGTCGAGGAGCAGACGGCGACCACGCAGGAGATGAACCGGACGCTCTCCACGGCGGCCCAGGGGGCGGGGGACATCGCGGTCACCATCGCCGGTGTGTCGGACGCCACCCGCCGCACTACGGACTCGATCGGCGAGACCACGAAGGCGGCCCAGCTGCTCGCCCAGACGTCGACCGACCTGCAGACCCTGGTGTCCCGCTTCCGCTACTGAGGCCGTTCGTGCTCGCGCCCACGAATGCACGACCTTCAACTCATCTTGTTCCCATATCACCATATGGCCTATACTTGTCCGCATGTCGAGTCTGCACAGGCAAGTCGCCGCCCACATTCGGGCCGAGATTCGGACCGGTTCGCTGCCGCCGGGATCGATACTGCCGAGCGAGAAGTATCTGGCCGAAGCCCATGATGTCGGCCGGGCCACCATTCGCGACGCCCTGCTGATCCTGTGCGGTGAAGGGCTTGTCGACTGCCGGCCCGGCTATCGAGCGCGGGTGTCGGTACCGGTCGCCCGGATGCGCCTCACACTGCAGCCGGGCGAGGAAATCGTCGCCCGCGCGCCATCTGCCGAGGAAGCGGCCGGACTCGGACTTCGCGCGGGCGAACCCGTGCTGGAACTGCGCCGGGATGGCCAGGTCGAGCTGTACCCCGGGAACCGCACCGTTATCGGGGCGGCCTCGCCGGAGGACTGGAACGACCCGGCATGAAGGCCGCCGTGGTCGGCGCCGGATCAACGGGCTTCGGTTCTGACCAGGTCAGTCCTTCTTCAGCCGGCGCCAGCCGCCGGCTCGGTTGTTCGCGATGATCTGGCGGAACATGGCCAGGAGCGGCTCGGCCGGGACGTGGGCGCCCTCGTATACCGCCACGGTGCGGGCCGTTTTGTTCGCGTGACCCGCGGTGATGATGCCCGCCGGGTCGGGGACTATCGCGCCGTCGTACAGGAACACGTTGACGTGGGTTTTTGCGGCCAGCAGGGCACAGATGTTGCCGTCGAGGACGAAGTAGGGCTGGACGGTGCGTTTGATCGTCTCGGTCACCGCCGGGTCGGCCTCGTGTACCAGGTCACGGACCCGGCGGCAGACGGTCTGCTGCCACTCGGGGAGCGCGTCGATGTACGCGTCGACGCGCTCGTCCTTCTCGTACGTCATGTTCCCGAATCTAGAGCGGCTCGTCCGAGGAGTAGCACGGCGTCGCGATGTTGACTCGCAGAGTGTCGGTTCCCTCGGGGGCCACGGAGATGTTGACCCGGTCGGCGGCGGTGGCGTTCAAGGAGCCGTCGGCGCCGGTCGAGGCCACGGTGTACTGCTCGCCGGTGTAATGGTCGCGCAGCTTCTGCAAGGCGGCCGGCTGCTGGGCGGCGGGCACGGGCACGTCGCCGTAGGTGATGGCGGTGAAGGTGTGCGGGCCCTCGCACGGCGCCAGGCTGCTCGTCGGCGGGCCCGTGGGCGTCGCGGCCATGGCGGTCACGGCCTCGGTGCGGTACTTGTCGGCCAGCGCCTGGGCGTCGGCGTGCTTCATGGACTTGACGGGGCCGGCCGAGGGCGTGCCCGACTCCGGCGTGCTCTTATCGCCGTCCGAGCACCCGGCCAGCACCACAAGGGCCAGCACCAGGCTCAGCGGACTCAGGATGCGCCTCACTGCACACTCCCAGTGGACATGGGTTCAGGCTAGGTCGTACACGGTCGTGGCGATGTCGCGGGCACAGAGCCGGTCGATGATCAGCGGTTCGATCTGCTCCCATCGGCCGCCGGCCAGCCCGGCGCCGATGCGCGGCATGTGCACCGAAGCCTGCAGCCGCACGGCGTGATCCGCAACCGCACCGAGGCAAAGACTGAGTGCGTCGTACCGGATCGGGGGTCCCTTCGAGCCGGTCCGCATCCCGTGCTGGCCGATCATGTTCGCGACCCAGGTGTCGGCGCGTACCGGGACCACCCGGACCGCGCCCAGGGCGAAGTCGTTGTGGGCGCGCTCCCGGTGCCACGCGCGGTAGTCGCGCTCCGGCTCCGGCCACCGGCGGGACAGGGCGACCACGAACCCCTTGCCCCATCCGCCGAGGTCGTTGCAGACGTGCGCGATGAGCTTCGGGCCCGCGGCCTGGGGGCTTGTCGCGTCGCCCCGGACGTAGCGCAGGGGGGTCACGACGTCACGTGCCGCGGCAGGACCAGGGCGAAGGCACGCGGGAAGCCCAGCGGCTCCAGGTGGCGGGCGGCCACGTCGGCGACCGGGATCGTCGTCTCCACGCCCCGGGCGGGGTTGAAGCAGTGCAGCTCGCCGTCGGTGTGGCCGACGATCAGGACCCAGTGGCGCGGTATGGCCGCGCCGATCAGCATCGCGACCGGCCAGTCGCACTCCACGGCGGCGATCGCCGGGGCCAGGTCGCCGCGGAAGAGTCGCCAGCCGTACCGGACCCCCAGGGCCGCGGTGTGCGCCGAGATCACGCCGGCCACGCCCCACGGCGTGGTGCCGAGCTTGCGGGGCCACAGGCGGTTCGCGGCGGCGTGGATGCGGTGCTGCTCGGCCGCTGCGTCGGTGACCGTCGCGCCGTAGTCCGGGTCCAGCGCCGCCGCGGCCACCAGGGCCACGGTCGGGCCGCAGGTGAAGCCGTCCGTCTGCCGTACGTACGCGTAGTCGGGCACGCACAGACAATAAGGAACGATCAGCCCCGGCGCAGGAGGCGTCCCACGGCGGCCATCATCTCGGTGGCCATCTCCTCGCCCTTGCCCTCCTGGGAACCGTTGTGCATGCAGTGGCGGGCGTGGTCGTCGAGCAGTCCGAGCGCCACCTTGTCCAGGGCCGCCTGGATCGCGCTGATCTGGGTGAGGACGTCGATGCAGTACCGGTCCTCGTCGACCATCTTCTCCACGCCGCGGACCTGGCCCTCGATGCGGCGCAGGCGGCTCTGGAGCTGGTCCTTGGTGGCGGTGTACCCGCGCGGCGTCGGGGCGGTCATGGCGACAAGCATACCCGCATCGCGATGAACCCCCTGGGGGTATAAAACCAGGTCACAAACCTCACGCCGGGCGGGGCGGTGCCGATAACCCACCCGTGGGAGAGTGGCTGACCAGGCGCCTCTGGCTCGTCTGGTGTGTAGTGGGCGGCGTCGTGGCCGCGATCTACCCGCTGCTGCCGCGCAACTCGCCCGGGGCCGGCATCGGCTACGAGACGATCATGCTGGGCGCGGTGACAGGGGTGCTCCTTGGCGTGCGGCGCAACCGGCCGCGGCGCCGTGCGGTGTGGTACTGCTTCGCCGCCGGCCTCGCCGTGTGGGTCCTCGGCGACATCGTCTACGGCCTGTACCTGCTGCGGACCGGCGCCGTGCCGTACCCGTCCCTGGCCGACGCGTTCTACCTCGGCGCGTACCCGGCGCTCGCGGGCGGCCTCTGGCTCATGCTGCGCGCCCAGGGCCGCGACCGGGCCGGCCTGATCGACGCGTGCATCACCGCCGCCGGCAGCGGCCTGTTGTTCTGGGTGTTCGTGATGCGCCCGATCGCCGACGCGGAGCACTTCACCGTGCTGCGCCGGGGTCTTCGCGCTGACCTACCCGTTCGCCGACGTCGTGCTGCTCGTGCTCCTCGCGCGCCTGCTGACCGGCCGGACGGCCCGGACGGCGAGCTACCGGCTGCTCGTCGCCGGCACCACGCTGATGTTCGTCACGGACGTGAGCTTCTCGGTGTTGTCGACGTTTTCGTCGGTACCGAATGGAGTTCCGCAAATCGGGTGGCTTGCGTCATATGTCGCGCTAGCGGCCGCGGCCCTGCACCCGTCCATGCGCACCCTGACCGAGCCCGTCACCGAGGCGGCCACGACGCTGTACCGAAGCCGCCTGGTCGTGCTCGCGGTCAGCTCGCTCATCGCGCCGCTGGTGCTGCTCGGCCAGGGCCCGGCCCGCGCGGAGCACATGGACTGGCTCGCCATCGGCGTCGTCGCCGGGGTGCTGTTCGTCCTGGTCGTGGTGCGGATGGCGGCGAAGGAGGCCAAGTCGCGCCAGGAGCGCTTCCGGCCCGAGTTCGACCAGCGCGCCTCCGAGCACGCCCAGCTGGGCGCGCAGCTGCGGGAGGCGATCGACCAGGGGCAGTTCCAGCTGGTGTACCAGCCGATCGTGGCCCTGCCGCACGGCGAGCTCGCGGGCGTGGAGGCACTGATCCGCTGGCACCACCCGGAGCTGGGCTTCATGAGCCCCGCCGACTTCATCCCGGTCGCCGAGCGCAACGGGCAGATCGTCGAGCTGGGCGCGTGGATCCTGCTCGAGGCGTGCTCGCAGGCGGCGGCCTGGATGGCGAGCCTCGGGGCCGCGGCGCCGCGCAAGGTGAGCGTCAACGTCTCGGCGCGCCAGCTCGCGGAGCCCGACTTCGCGGAGGTGGTGGCGGCGGTACTCGCGGCGACCGGCCTGCCCGCCGAGCGTCTGGCGATCGAGGTCACCGAGACCGCGGTCTTCGGGGGCGGGCGGGCGATCGAGGCGCTCGACGCGGTACACCAGCTCGGTGTGCGCATCGCGCTGGACGACTTCGGCACCGGCCACTCGTCGCTCGGGCTGCTGCAGACCTGCCCGGTCGACATCCTCAAGGTCGACAAGTCGTTCGTCGACAACGTGACAATGGCGGGCCGGCACGCGGTCATCGCGACCGCGCTGATCAACGTGAGCGACGGGCTCAACCTCGAGGCGATCGCCGAGGGCGTCGAGACCGCCGAGCAGGCCGCGGAGCTCTACCGGCTCGGGTACCGCTACGCGCAGGGGTACCACTTCGGCCGCCCGGTCGCGAACCCCCAGTTCGCCCTGGAGTCCGCCGTCGCCTAGGCGGCCGCGACCGTGACCTTCTCCGGCAGCACCACGCAGATGCGGCAGCGGGCCTCGTACGCGTACGTGCCGTCGTCCGGCAGTGCGGTCGACGGGGCCAGCGTCCGGAGCATCGGCTCGCCGTGCTCCAGCACCTGCGTGTACACGGCGGAGAACGAACGGCAGCGGTCGCACACCGCGCGGCGGTAGGTCACGCTCGCGGGCCCGAGCTCCAGCAGCGCCCGCACCGGCGCGAACAGCTCGCCGCGGTGGTCGAGGTCGATGCCGGCCGCCACCACGCGGGTGCCGCGCTCCAGCAGCCGCCGCACCACGAGCATGTCGGCGATCGTGAACATGTGCACCTCGTCGATGCCGACGACGTCGAGCTCCTCGTCGAGCGCGGAGGCCAGCGAGGTCGCCTTGACCGTCGCGAGGGCGGCCCCGCTGCGCGAGACGACACCGGCGTCGCGCACGTGCCGGGCGCTCTGGAACACGCGGTGCCGCGCGTCCGTGTACTGCAGCGGCGAGAGCAGGCTCACCAGCTCCAGCGACTTGCCGCTCTTCATCGGGCCGAGGATGACGGTCAGATCCACGGCGACACGGTACTCCGGCCGGACTGTAGGAATTTTCACCCCAGCTTGCGACCTTCGTCCCCAGGGGGCATGTTTGATGGTATGCAGGTCGTCTCGCCGCCCAGCCGTCTGCGGCGTGGTGTGCGACGACTCGCGATGGCCATCTGTGCCCTGATCCTCGGCGCCGGCTTCACCCCGGCCGTGCCGTCCACAGTGGAGCCGTCCCGTCCGGCGCCGGTGTCGTTCAACGCGACCGCCGCCCCCGCCCCGGCCCCGCAGTCCACAGTGGACGAGGCGGCCCCGGTCGCCCGTTTCGCCGAGGCGGTGGCGATCACGGCCGCGCGGGCCATGCCCGACGGCCGATCCGTGGGCGCCGCGGCGGGCCGGGCCCCACCCGCGCACCCGGCGTGAGACGAACCCCTCCCTGACCGGTCTCGCCCCCATCCGAGGTGCCCCCGCCATGCAGAACTTCTCCCACGGTATGCAGCAGGCCCTGACCATCTGGCTGGCCCTGCTCGCCGCCGCCGTCATCGCCTTCGTGGTCATGTCGTTCATCTCTCACCGCGGCTCCGGCGGCCCGTCCTGGTGGACCCGCCTGCGCAAGGCGATCCGCGACCCCGACGCCGCGCGCGAGAAGCTGGCCAAGGCCGAGCGCAGTGCCAAAGAGATCGAAGAGCTGCGGCGGTACTGCGCGGAGGTCGCCATCGCCGACGAGCGCGCCACCGCCATGGCCGACCGCCGGCGCAACGAGTGGGAGGCGGCGCAGCGCACGCAGGAGGCCGCCTGGCGCGCGTTCGAGGAGTCGGAGCGGGACGTGCACCGCCTCCGGCGCGCGAACGCCTTCCGGCTGACCGAGGACGACCCGGAGAACCGCCGCCGCCACCTGGTCCGCATCGTCAACGCGGCCCACGACCGCGGCGAGATCTCGGCGGCCGACCTGGCCGACGCGCTCATGCACCGCAACGGCTGGGACCCGAAGGCGCACCCGTTCGCGCAGCAGCTGATGCTCCGCAAGGTCATCCGGGACCGGAAGTTCCGCGCGTACCAGGAGGCCTCGGAGCTGGAGCGGAAGACCGCGAAGGCCGCCGACCTCGCGATGGCGGCCAAGCGCAGCCTGGACGACGAGGCGTTCGACGCCGAGCTGCGGCTGCGCAAGGCGACCGCGGTGGCCCCGGAGCAGGGCGCCCCGTCCTTCCGCACGGCCACGGCCGGTTCCTGAGCTCCGGGCGGCGCTGCGCGCCGCTCTGGTAAGGCGATAGGTCGGGCGCGGCGCTGCGCACCGCTCTGGTAAGGCGATAGGTCGGGCGCGGCGCTGCGCACCGCTCTGGTAAGGCGATAGGTCGGGCGCGGCGCTGCGCACCGCTCTGATATAGGCGATAAGTCGGGCGCTCCGCGCCGCGACTTATCGCCTATATCCGCATTTTTCGGGGGTCTGCGGGCTTCGTCCGGTCTTCGGGGCGCAGCGCCGCTGCGGCGTTTCAAGGTCAAGACCGTTCGGCCCGGTGTAACTTGTGTGTGGGGCGTCGACATCGGCACGATCATGGCCGCGGGCGGCCTGCCCAACGGCCGGAACTTCGCGGAGAACGTCAGCATCCGGTACCTCGCCGGCGCCCGCGTCGTGCACGCGGGACCGGGCGGCACGCTGAGCACCATCGGCGGCCCCGGCATCCGGGCGGGCGAGGACCTGGCCTTGATCGGCGCCTGAAATTCGCTACGTTGACGGGGTGGCCTACCTCCTCTCCGTCAACGTGGGCGCGCCCATGCGCACGCAGCACTCCGACGTGCAGCACACCGGCATCGACAAGCGCCCGGTCGACGGGCCGGTGGCGATCGCCGAGCCCGGGCCGCGCGGGTCCGAGCCGACCGGGGTCGACGGCGACCGGGTCTGTGACACCCGGCACCACGGGGGGCCGGATCAGGCGGTGTACGCGTACGCCCGCGAAGATCTCGACAAATGGGCCGCCGAGCTCGGCCGGAACCTGCCCGGCGGCGTCTTCGGCGAGAACCTGACCACGGTCGGGCTCGACGTGACCGGCGCCCGCATCGGCGAACGGTGGCTGATCGGCGACGAGACCGTGCTCGAGGTGTCCGCGCCGCGCATCCCGTGCCGGACCTTCGCCGGCTGGCTGGGGGAGCGGGGCTGGATCAAGACGTTCACGCAGCGGGCGATCCCCGGGGCGTACCTGCGGGTCGTCGTGCCGGGCTCGGTGCGCGCCGGGGACGAGGTGCGCATCGTGCACACTCCGCCGCACGACGTCACGATCGGGCTCACGTTCCGGGCCCTGACCGCGGAGCCGGAGCTGTTGCCCCGGCTCGTGGCGGCCACGGCGCTGCCGGCCCAGACGCGCGGGAAGGTGCTAAGCCGTCTGGAGTGAGCGCTTGGACAGGCCCATGAAGTATCCGTCGATCACCGAGCGCACCGGCGCGTCGGGTTGGTCGGCGGCGCCGAGGGTGACGAACAGCGGCGTGTAGTGCTCGGCCGTCGGGTGCGCGAACGGCATGCCCGGGGCCTGGCTGGCGTACCGGCTCAGGGTGTCGACGTCACCGCGGGCGAGCGCGTCGGCGGCCCAGGCGTCGAACTCGGCGGACCAGCCCGGCGGCCGGCCGTGCCCGGTCCAGTGCTCCCGGGTCAGGAACGGCAGCCCGTGCGTCATGAACCCGGAGCCGATGACCAGGACGCCCTCGTCGCGCAGGGGGCGCAGCCGGCGGCCGAGCTCCAGCAGCCGGTCGGGGTCGTGCGTGGGCAGGCTGAGCTGGAGCACGGGCACGTCGCCGAGCGGGTACATCACCATCAGCGGTACCCACGCGCCGTGGTCGAGCCCGCGGCTGGTGTGCTCGTGCAGCGGCTCGCTGTCGGGCATCACGGCCGCGATGCGCCGCGCGAGCGCGGAGGCATCGGGCGTGTCGTACTTCAAGGTCCAGAACACGGGCTTGAAGCCGCCGAAGTCGTACACCAGCGGCGTGTTCGCGCCCGTGGCGGAAACGCTCAGCGGCGCCTGCTCCCAGTGCGCGCTCACGATGAGGATCGCCTTGGGCTTGGGCAGTTCGAGCGTCCAGTCGAGCAGTTCGCGCATCCACTGCGCGTCTTCGAGCAGCGGCGGGGCGCCGTGGCTGATGTACAGGCTGGGCAGCGCCCCGTCCTCGGGCGTCCATACGCGCTGCTCGCGACTGGCCGGAACGGCCGCGGCGAGGTGCTGCTCGAGAAAGGGAAGCTGGTTCATGTTTACGAGAGTAGCGCGTTAGTTGAGCGCTCAACAAGAGCGGGTGACGATATGTCGGGCGCTGGCGCGCCGCGACATATCGGATTTATACCCCGGCGGGGCTTAAGTCGTTTTTTTCCGGGTTCTCAGTCCGTTGCGAGCTCGGAGGCGCGGTGGAGGGCTTCGGCCACGGCCCGGGTCTCGGCGGCGCCGTATACGAGGAGGAGCTCACGCTCGCGTCCGCCGCGGCGGTCGGTGGCGGTGGCGCGCTCGACGACGACGCGGGTGGTGGTGAGCCGGTCGTCGACGTGGATGTCCATGTCGGCCACGCCGATGTCCACCTGCCGGACGAAGAGTTCTTCCATGAGGGAAAGCGTGGCGCCCCCTCGACGCGCGTACGCCGCCCCGATCGGGTTATTCGCCGCTCGCCCTCTGTCGCCCGCTTCGGGGCTTGCCTTCGATGCCGCGAGGGTGGCCTGGCTCCGCGCTGGGGCTTGGCTTTTCTGCGCCGCGCCGCGCCGCTTGGCTTTCGCGCCGCGCCGCGCCGCGCCGCGCCGCGCGGCTTGGCTTTCGCGCCGCGCGGCTTGGCTTTCGCGCCGCGCGGCTTGGCTTGGCTTTCGCGCCGCGCGGCTTGGCTTGGCTTTCGCGCCGCGCGGCTTGGCTTGGCTTTCGCGCCGCGCGGCTTGGCTTGGCTTTCGCGCCGCGCGGCTTGGCTTGGCTTTCGCGCCGCGCGGCTTGGCTTGGCTTTCGCGCCGCGCGGCTTGGCTTTCGCGCCGCGCGGCTTGGCTTGGCTTTCGCGCCGCGCGGCTTGGCTTGGCTTTCGCGCCGCGCCGCGCCGCTTGGCTTTCGCGCCGCGCGGCTTAGCTTTTCGCTTCGCGCGGCTTGGCCCCGTATTGCCCCGTCTGGGCTGCGCGGCTCGGCTTCGTTCAGCGTCGTCCGGTGGGCCTCTCCCGGGCTCGCCTCAGAAGTGTGCGCGGGCGGCGGTGGTGACGAGGAGCTTGGCCTCGTGCAGGTGCGTCTTCTCCTCGGCGGTGACGTTGGGGTCGGCGTGGCGCCTGTGCACGGCGGCTTCGAGCTGGGAGAGCGGGTTGTCGCGGGTACAGCTGAGGAAGGTGTCCAGAAAGTCCTCGGCCCGCTCGGCGAACTCGTGCCCCGGCACGACGGCCACCGTCGCGATGAGCAGCGCCGTCGCCGCCACGTCCAGCTCCGGCGGCCCCTCGCAGCTGTTGCGCCAGTCGATCACGACGGGCCCGCCCTCGGTCATGACCACGTTCTCGGGGTGCAGGTCGAGGTGCAGGATGCGCGTGCCGGGATCGGTGGCTGAGCGAACGCGCACTTTGTGCAACCGTTCGAGCAGATCGGCGAGCACGGTGGCGCCCGAGTGCAGATCGAGCGTGCCCTCGTCGAGCGCCTGCAGCATCGTGGGCCCTTCGAGGCGCTCCATGACCAGGTCGGCGCCCTCGGCCTCATAGACGCGAGGGACCGGATATCCATGATCCGAGACGTACCGCATGATGACCGCCTCCGCCGTCACGTCCCCGCCGCGCCGGTACCGCCGGAGGACTCGCCGCTCGTCAAGGGCATAGACATCCGCATCGCGGCCGCTGGCGAGAAGTGCGGTCATGCCGCGACTCTACGTCCTCACCCGCAATCATTCAGCCCTCAGGTGGAGGGGCATCCACTCTTGTGAGCGACACCCGTTCGCGGCTCACATTTCGCTCAGCCGCGCGCTGCACGAACGTGCACGAGCTGGCGTAACGGTATGTAGCGAGGAGCCTGTTTGCGTTTGCGGCGGGCACCGTTGCCGGCAACGCGCGCATGGCACGCCGATGCGCAAGGCTTGTGTTCTCGCCGTGGCTTCAGAGCCAGCCGTTCTCGTCGGCGAGGCGGACGGCTTCGGCGCGGGTGCGGGCGCCCGTTTTGCCGATGGCCGCCGACAGGTGGTTGCGCACGGTGCCCTCGGACAGTCCGAGCTGGCCGGCCACGTCGGCGACGGTGCCGCCCTCGCGGGCCGCGCGCAGCACGTCGGCCTCGCGCGGGGTCAGTGGACTGTCGCCGCTGGCCAGCGTCTCGGCGGCCAGGGTCGGGTCGACAACGCGGAGGCCTTGGGCGATGCGGCGTACGGCATCGGCGAGCTGCTTGGCCGGTGTGTCCTTCACGACGAAGCCCGACGCGCCCGCGGCCATGGCCCGGCGCAGGTATCCGGGCCGGCCGAACGTGGTCACCATGAGCACCTTGCAGGACGGCAGCGCCTTGCGCAGCGCCGCGGCGGCCGCGATGCCGTCCAGCCCGGGCATCTCCACGTCGAGCAGCGCGACGTCGGGCCGGTGCTCCCGCGCGGCCGCGACGACCTCGTCCCCGCGCCCGACCTCCGCGACGACGGTGAGATCGGCCTCGAGATCGAGCAGCGCCGCGAGCGCGCCCCGCACGAGGGCCTGGTCGTCGGCGATCAAGAGTCGGATGGACACCGGAGCATCGTGCCATGACCGAGTCGCGCGGTCGCCGAGCGGAGACGAACAGGAACCACTGCGCGTTTCGTGCAACGGCCGGGCGTCTCGCTGCACAGGCCGGCGCGAATCGTGCAACTGCCCCGGGCGAACGTTGTGCATGAGCGTGCACCGAGCGGTGAGCGTGCACGGCGCGGTGAGCGAATGTGTGCCGGTGAGCGTGCGCCGTGCGCGGCGCGGTGAGCGTGCGCGGCGGGGTGAGCGAATGTGTGCCGTTGAGCGTCCGCCGTGCAGAAGTGAACGCCGTGTCCGAGCGTGCGCGGCGCCGCGCATGAACGAAAGAGGCCGTCGGCGATGTGCGTTCACGTCGCCGGGGCGGGCTCGTTGCGCGGGGCCTCGTGCTCCTCCTCCGCCTCGGTGTCGAGCATCGTGGTCTCGTCGAAGGGAATCTCGCCGGCCAGGACGGCCCGTGCGCGGTCGCGGTCCAGCTCGCCCGACCAGGAGCCGACCAGCAGCGTCGCCACGGCGTTGCCCGCGAAGTTGGTCAAGGCGCGCGCCTCGGACATGAAGCGGTCGATGCCCACGATCAGCCCGACCCCGTCGGCGAGGGCCGGGCGGTGCGCCTGCAGCCCGCCCGCCAGCGTCGCCAGACCCGCGCCGGTCACGCCCGCGGCTCCCTTGGACGCCACGATCATGAACACCAGGAGCGAGATCTGCTGCGGTACCGACAACGGCTGATTGAGTGCGTCCGCGATGAACAGCGACGCCATCGTGAGGTAGATCGCGGTGCCGTCGAGGTTGAAGGAGTAGCCGGTCGGGACCGTGATGCCCACCACCGCACGTGACACGCCGGCGTGCTCCATCTTGGCGATCAGTCGCGGAAGCGCGGACTCCGACGACGAAGTGGACAGAATGAGCAGGAACTCTCGCCCCAGGTACCGCAGCAGCTGCAGCACATTGAGGCGCGTCACGGCGAAGAGCAGCAGGCCCAGCACCCCGAACACGAAGATCAGGCAGGTCGCGTAGAAGCCGAGCATGATCTGCGCGAGGCCGGCCAGCGCCTTCCAGCCCGTGGCGCCCACGACCGCGGCGATCGCGCCGAACGCGCCGACGGGGGCGACCCACATGATCATTGCGAGTACGCGGAAGACCAGGCGCTGCAGCAGGCCGATCGCGCCGAGGATCCTGTCGCCGCCGGGCAGGGCCTGCACCGCGAAGCCGACGAGCAGCGCCACGAGCAGCGTCTGCAGCACGGAGCCGCTGGTCAGGGCCGAGAACAGCGTGGTCGGCACGATGTGGAGGAGGAAGTCGACGGTACCCTCGGCCGCCGCCCCCTTGTAGGTCGTCGTGCCCGCCAGGTCGAGGCCGGCGCCCGGGTGGATGATGTTGCCGACGATCAGGCCGATCGCGAGTGCGACAGTGGACATCACCAGGAAGTAACCGAGCGCCAGTCCGCCGACCTTCCCGACGCGCGCGGCCTGTCGGATCGAGCCGATACCGAGCACGATCGTGCAGAAGATGATCGGGCTGATCATCATCTTGATGAGGTTCACGAATCCGTCGCCGAGCGGCTTGAGCTCCTTGGCGAAGCCGGGCCAGAGCAGGCCGACCGCCACACCCGCGGCAACGGCGAGGATCACCGCGAGGTACAGGAACCTGGTCTTGTCGCGTCCCATGCCAGGGACTTGCCCACTAGGTAGTGATCTGAATCACTGTGCGAGATCGGTGATCGTCCGCACCGCGGCCTTGACGATGCCGGCCGCGAAGTCGTAATCGAGCGTGTCCGCGGTGTCGTCGGCGCGGTGGTAGTGCTCGTTTCGATAGTCGGCCGTGTCCGTTACGAGCAACGAGCGGCGGCCCGCCTCCCAGTACGGCACGTGATCACTGCGCAGCGCGACGTCCTGGGCGAACTCCGGAAGAACCAGAGGCAGCGACGGTACCTCCAGATGCCTGGCGAACCGCGTCAGCAGCCCCTGGGACCGCTCGTCGGCGACCAGCGCGACGAAATCCCCCTGCTCGGGCGGCTCCAGGAAGCCCGCGAGCTCCTCGGGCAGCCGCTGGTGAGCGGCGGTGTACCCGATCATTTCAAAAACGATCGACTCCGTCTGCGCGGTGATGAACGCCTGGTGCGCGGCGCTGCCGTCGAAGCCGGCCTCTTCGCCGCCGAACAGACAGAACCGGATGGTGCGGGCGGGCAGGTCGGCCTCGCGCAGCAGGCGCGCGGCCTCGAGCACGCCGGCCACGCCGCTGGCGTTGTCGTCGGCCCCGGGGCTGCCGTCGACCGTGTCCCAGTGCGCACACAGCTCAACGGCGTCGTCGGAGGTGCCGCCCTCGATGTCGGCGACGAGGTTTACCTGGTGCAACTCGCCGCCATAGCGTTCGACGCGCACCTTCAGCCCCATGGCGGTGAGCTGATCCGTCACGTACCGCAGGCAGGCCGGCACCCCGGGCAGGTCCTCGAACCGCGGCCCGTGCGCAGTGAGCGCTTCGACATGAACGCGCAGCCGTTTCGCGGAGATCACGGCCACAGGATAGGGAATGGGCGATGCGCCGGGGAACGCCGGGACGGCCACCGTTTCCGTCCGCGGCTGCGACCCCGAACGATTGCCCCTGGTCGCGGCCCGCGGAGGCCGGCTCACGATGATTCTTGATCGGACGGCGCCGGACATGGAACAGCCCCCGAGGTTTCCCGCGCTCTGCGCAGGCCGGTCGGACTACACCGGAAAGCCTCGGGGGCTGGGTGGCTGTCTCGTATTCGCCTGCCGCCATCCGGGCGGACATGCGAAGTGCGAGTCCAGAGGACGGCGGCTAGCGGACAGTCACCTCACGAGTCCCATTGCTACACAACTTTGGACCACCTCCTTTCCCGTGTACGCCCAAACTAGCCAGCTCCGTGGATCACCTGCAACGGTTTTTCGGGAGCACTTCGGTCAGCGGCGTCGGAGGCGGCGAGGCGCTTGATCATCCGCCGTACGACCAGCAGCGGGATGATGCCGAAGACCCCGAACGACATGTCGATCAGCGACCACCAGATGGGGATGTCGCGCACGGGCCCGGCGAAGAGGGCGAGCGGCACGATGCCGAGGCAGGCGATCATGCCCCACTCGATCACCCAGATGTTGCGCACCGGGTCGCGCAGTGGGCCCCAGAAGGCAACGGCGATGACGAGGTGGGCGAAGGCGAGCCAGTCCGTGCCGTACATGATGAAGGGGTACTTGTCGTTGGTCTCCGTGATGCCACGGTCCACCCGGGCGATCCAGTCGATCAGGCCCTGCGGCGCGGGGGAGCCGTCGAGCAGGTGGTGCAGCCAGCGGACCTCGTGCTCGAGCGGGAACGCGGTGACGCCGCTGGCGACCAGGCCGACGATGAAGACGATCAGCCAGACCCGGATCTTCGTCATGCCCGCAGCGTAGGACCGCGCGCGCCGCCGCGGCGTTGTCCGTCACGAGATCTGCACAACAACTACGCTGCGCGATGTGAGAGACATCGAGATCCGCGGCGACATGATCCGCCTGGGTCAGTTCCTGAAGCTTGCCGACATCATGGAGTCGGGCGGGGAGAGCAAGGAGCTCATCCTCGACGGCGAGGTCAGCGTCAACGGCGAGGTCGACACCCGCCGCGGTCGGCAACTGCACAAGGGCGATGTCGTACGCGTCCTGGGCGAATCGCTGCGCGTCGCCTAGAGGCACGGCGCGCACGCCGGCCGTTCGGGACTCAGCGCGCCGGGTGCCGTTCGCGACGATCCCGCGGCCGCCCGAGGACGCGTGAGCCCAGCCGCCCAACGGCGCGGTACTCAGGAACTTCACAGCGCCGTTTGGGCCGCTCCCCAGGTCAGCGCCGCATAGTTCTTCTTGTGACCGGCGCCGGAAAAACCGGAAGCCTCCCTGGATGGTCCACCGGCGCACGGTCACGCCAAACGTTGCTCACGACGTTGCCGAGCTGGGGTGGTCAGCGCGGGCAACAGTGATGCGGTCGAGGTCGGGGCACCACCTGCCGGGGGTGCGCCCGGCCTCGACTGTGTTGCGCCCGGCAAGCGGCGCACCGCCAGAAACCGGCGAATACCCCGTCGGGCGATAAATCCGAAAAGTCGCGGCGCGAAGCGCCCGACTTTTCGTGCCCAGCCCAGCTACGGCGTCAGCACGAGCTTCCCGCGCACATGGCCCGCGCCCAGCAGCCGGTGCGCATCCGCGGCCTCCGCCAGCGGCAGCTCCCGGTGCAGGGCCACCCGCAGCCGGCCGCGATCCGCGAGGTCGGCCAGCCAGCGAAGATCCTCCGCCGACGGCGTCGGCGGCACGTACCGCCCGCCCGCCGCCGCGATCGCCGGGTTCACCGTCGACACGGCCCGGGCCGGGTCGCGCACCTCTCGCAGTACCGCCGCCGTCGTCTCCCCGCCGTCCAGGTCCAGGGCCACGTCCACCGGCTCGGGCGCGAGAACTGGCTCGGCGCCCAGTTCGCGCAGGAAGTCGTGGTCGGCCTCGGCCGCGGTACCCAGCACGCGCTCGGCGCCCAGGGCCAGGGCGATCTGCACCGCGAAGTGCCCGGAGCCGCCCGCCGCGTCGTGGATCAGGACCACGTCGCCCTCGCCGGTGCCGGCGGCGCGCAGGGCCTGCAGGGCGGTGACGGCGGCGCGCGGGACGGCCGCCGCCTCCACGAACGTGAGGCCGGCCGGCTTGTGGGCCGCGGCGCGCTCGGGCACGGTGACGCGCTCGGCGTAGGCGCCGTCGGTCCAGGCGTACACCTCGTCGCCCACGACGAAGCCCGTCACCTCCGGGCCCCGGGCGACGACCACGCCCGCCACCTCCCGGCCGGGCACGAGGTCGGCCGCGGCGGGTGCGTCCAGGTCGGCGCGGTCGACGCCGGCCGCCCGGATCGCCAGGAGCAGCTGGTCGGGGGCCGGGTTCGGGTCGGGCAGGTCCCGCAGGGTCAGCGTGTGCTCTGCGGTCAGCGTGATCGCCTTCACGCCTCCATGTCTAGCGGCTCCGGGACCCGCGCGCAGGCGGATACGGCCAGGTCGAGGGAGGTGAGATGGGCAAGTCCCGCCCGGGTGAGGCGCGCTACCACCCCCGCCGCGAGCCAGCCGGGGCCGCCGGCGTTGAACGCGGTGGCCGGGAATTCGGCGGCGACGGCGAGCAGGCCCGCGGCGTCGGCGGTGTCCGCGGTCTGCGACCAGATCACGGCGGCGCCGGGCGACGTCCGCTCCGTCGCCGCGTGCAGGGCCCGCCACGGTACCGCCGCGCCGAGCGGGAAGGTCCCCAGCCGCCGTTCGAACAGCGTGGCCGCCAGCGCCTTGAGCGGCAGGTCGTGCTGCTCGCCGGGCGCGCAGGCCAGCAGCACGTGGTTGCTGCGGATGTCGTCGTGGCGGGGGAGGCTGGCCAGGTCGAGGCCGCGGGCGATGCCCTCGGTGAGCGTGTGCTCGACCGCGATGTCGATCGGCCCGTGTACAGCGGCGACCCGGCGCAGGGCCGGCACGCACGCCCCGGTCCAGGTCGCCGCGACGCCGTACCGCGCCGTCAGCGTGACGACGAGGCCGGCGACGGCGCCGCTGTCGAGATCCCGGGCCGCGTCCAACAGGTCCAAGAGCCGCATACCCAGTGATTCGCGCGGACGACGGCAAATGGATGCAACCCCGCCCGCCCGGGGCGGCAGGCGGACGGGGCGGACCCGAGCGGGGCTGTGGCGCAGCCCCGCCCGCCCGGGGCGGCGGGCGGGAACGGGTACGACATCCTCAGGCGCTTTGGCGGCGCACCAGGATCGTGGGCAGCACGGGCGGCTCGTCCCACGGCTCGTTGCACATCTGGGCGAGCAGCTGGCGGGCCGCGGCCGCCCCGATCTCCTCGACCGGCTGCTTGACCGTGGTCAGCGGCGGCTGGGTGAACGCCGCCAGCGGCAGGTCGTCGAAGCCGACCAGGGCCACGTCCTCCGGCACCCGCCGCCCGGACTGGCGCAGCGCGTGCAGGGCCCCCACCGCCATGAGGTCCGAGGCGCAGAACACCGCGTCGAGGTTCGGGCGGTGATCGAGCAGGCGGGTCATCGCGTGCACCCCGGCCGGGCGCGTGAAGTCGCCGTACGCGATCGGGCCCGGGTCCAGGCCCGCCCGCTCGAGCCCCTCGCGGAACCCGGCGAGCCGGTCCACCCCGGCCGACACGTCCGGCGGCCCGGCGATCGTGACGATGCGCCGGCGACCCGTGCGGGCCAGGTACTCCACCGCCTGCCGGGCGCCGCCGCGGTTGTCCGCGTCGACGTACGACAGCGCGCTGCCCTGCAACGGCCGGCCGATCAGGGTGACCGGCACGCCGAGCGCGGGGAGCGTGACGACGAGGGGGTGGCTGCTGCGGCAGTAGATCAGCATCACGCCGTCGATGTGGCCGCTGCTGAGGTACCGCTGCAGCGACGCGGGCCGCTCGCCCGCGGCCAGGAGCATCGGCATGTCGCGTTCGGCGAACGCGGCACTGGCCCCCGCCAGCACACGGGAGTAGAACGGGTCGGCGAAGAGGCGTGCGTTCGGCTCGCACACCACTGCGGCGACGGATCGCGGGCGGCGGTCGACAGCGCGGGCGGCACGCTGTCGGACGTAACCTAGCCGGTCAACGGCGTCTCGGACCTGCTGGCGGGCGGCCGGCGACACACGGGCGGAGCCGTTGAGCACACGCGAGGCAGTTGCGGAAGAAACACCGGCGAGGGCGGCGACGTGGGCGAGGGTGGGGTGGTCAGCACTGTCACGCATGGGGTCGTGCGTGGGATCCTGCGTTTCTGGAGCGACGGTAATCGACATCGCGACCTCCTTAGATAGCAAGTCGTCGATTTTGGGAGCGCTTCCATATCGGAGCGTCATACACGGTTTCCGCGGTGTCAACACGAGATTGCCGCAAGGTTTCGCTACCGGGCTTCTGACTGTAAATTTCAGCGCCGGACCGTGAGCCGGGTCTCGACGCGCACCCGTCGGGTTCTCTAGCCTCGCTGCATCGAAGGAGGCAAGGATGCGTGACTGGATCGCTGTGATCGTCGCCGTGCTCGGGGTGCTGTTGGTCCTGGCCGGTGCCGTCCTGATCGTTCTGCAGGCCCTCGGCGAGACCCGCCCGTCGTCCGGCTCGGCCGGCCGGGTGGCGCCGGTCCCGGATAATGCCGACACCGTCGTGGTGGAGGCGGTGCCGGCCGGGCCGCCCAGCGAGCCGATCTCCAGCCGGCTCCTGGGGGCCGTGAAAAGCCCGAGTCCGGCCGATCGGCTGATCTTCTGGGGGATCATCTTGTTGGTGCTGGCCGCGATCGCGGCGGGCGCCATCAGCTTCGACTTCGGGGCCAAGGGCGGTAGCTGAACCCCAGCGATCTCGCGTCGGGCAGTAGGACTATTCTGCCTGCGGGGTGACCCGTTGATCGCGTTGGCGATCACTCGACGCCTCGCGGAGCTGGCTCGCCAGCTGGTTCAACAGCCTCAGGAGGCCTTTCGTGACCACCGTCGCACCGAAGCCGATCGTCACCAGGCCTTGGCCGGTGCACAAGCCGGTCAAGGGCTCGGCGTTCGCTCGGCTGCTGCGCACCACGGACGCCAAGCAGATCGGCCTGATGTACCTCACCACGTCGTTCGTGTTCTTCATGATCGGCGGGTTCATGGCTCTGCTCATGCGCGCCGAGCTCGCGCGTCCGGGCCTGCAGTTCCTCTCCCCTGAGCAGTACAACCAGCTGTTCACCATGCACGGCACGATCATGCTGCTGTTCTTCGCGACGCCGATCGTCTTCGCGTTCGCGAACTACATCACGCCGCTGCAGATCGGCGCCCCGGACGTCTCGTTCCCGCGGCTCAACTCGTTCGCCTACTGGCTCTACGCGTTCGGTGGCTCGATCACGCTGATCGGCTTCATCACGCCGGGTGGCGCCGCGGACTTCGGCTGGTTCGCCTACGCGCCGCTGAACAACATCATCAACTCGCCCGGCGTCGGCGCCGACCTGTGGATCGTGGGCCTGGTGCTCTCCGGCCTCGGCACCATCCTCGGCGCGGTCAACATGATCACCACGATCCTGACCCTGCGCGCGCCCGGCATGACGATGTTCCGGATGCCGATCTTCACCTGGAACATCCTGGTCACGAGCGTCCTCGTGATCATGGTCTTCCCGATCCTGGCCGCCGCGCTGCTGGCCCTGGAGGCCGACCGGCGGCTGGGCGCGCACGTGTACGACGCCACGACCGGCGGCGCGATGCTCTGGCAGCACCTGTTCTGGTTCTTCGGCCATCCCGAGGTGTACATCGTGGCGCTGCCGTTCTTCGGCATCATCACCGAGGTCATCCCGGTCTTCAGCCGCAAGCCGGTCTTCGGCTACAAGGGCCTCGTCGGCGCGACGATCGCGATCGGCGCCCTGTCGATGAGCGTGTGGGCCCACCACATGTTCGCCACGGGCCAGGTCCTGATGCCGTTCTTCTCGTTCCTGAGCTTCGTCATCGCCGTGCCGACCGGCATGAAGTTCTTCAACTGGATCGGCACGATGTGGCGCGGCCAGATCACCTTCGAGACGCCGATGCTCTTCGCGATCGGCTTCCTGGTGACGTTCCTCTTCGGCGGCCTCTCCGGCGTGCTGCTGGCCAGCCCGCCCATCGACTTCCACGTCTCGGACACGTACTTCGTGGTCGCCCACTTCCACTACGTGCTCTTCGGCACGATCGTGTTCGCGGTGTACGCCGGCATCTACTTCTGGTTCCCGAAGATGACCGGCCGGATGCTCGACGACCGCCTGGGCAAGGTCCACTTCTGGCTCACCACGATCGGCTTCCACACCACGTTCCTGGTGCAGCACTGGCTGGGCACCCAGGGCATGCCGCGCCGGTACGCCGACTACCTGGCCTCGGACGGCTTCACGACGCTGAACACGATCTCCACGATCGGCTCGTTCATCACCGGCCTGTCGACGCTGCCGTTCATCTGGAACGTGTGGAAGTCGTACAAGACCGGCCGCGTCGTCGAGGTCAACGACCCGTGGGGCCACGGCATGTCCCTGGAGTGGGCGACATCCTGCCCGCCGCCGCTGCGCAACTTCGACAGCATGCCGCGCATCCGGTCGGAGCGGCCGGCCTTCGACGCCCGCTACCCGGCCCACGCCCCCGGCCACTCGCTGGAGGCCCCGCCGCCCGGCGGTGCCCGCCCGCTGAGCCACGAGGCCGACGGCGGCGCCAGCTACCAGGACTCGTGACGGCCGTAAGGCTCTGAACGCCCTCGCACCGCTTCGGCGGGCGGGGGCGTTCCTCGTTCTCGGGGTGCGGAGATCTGGACCGTGAGGGGCGCCCTGAGGGCGGTTTTCCGGGGTTTGCCGAGCAACCGCGGCGTCCTGTTGCCGGCGCCGCTCGTGTGACAGTTTTGTGAAAAACGGGCGTGATCACCCGACCGGGTGATTTGCTTGATCCGCGGTCACGTTGCGTCGAAGCGCTGACACGCGGCGTGACTAAATGTGACGGTGTCTGAGCGCGGGCGCCGCCACCCGGGGTGTGGGGTGGGGCGCTCCGCGCTTCGTCGTCGAAAGGGGCGGCCGGAGCCGGGAGAGACTGCGCTCCGTAATCGTCAGGCCGGTTGGGTGACCCCGCCGCGAGGGGCGGGGAGGCGGCCGGACACGGTGCCGGGCGGGATCGGTACGCCGAGGATGTCGCTCACGCCCACCACCGCGAACAGACGCGCGATGAAGGGGTTGGGCCGGCGAATATCGAGCTTGACGCCCATGCTGTGGCAGATGCGCTTGGCAACGACGAGGGTGCCGATGCCGGTGGAGTCGAGGAAGGTGACCCCCGCGAGATCAATGACGAGGAGATCGATGCTTCCGTCGAGCACTGAGCTCACCGAGGTGCGGAGCTCTTGAGCGGTCTCATAGTCGATTTCGCCACTCAGGGTCAGCACTGACTCCCGCTGATCTGAGGGGCGAGTCTCGATCGACAACTTCACGTGACCCTCCTGGTGCTGAGCCGTCCACCATGGACGACCCTTTGAGGTCCCGCAAGCGTAGCGAAGTCCAGCCATTTTCGCCACGCTCCGTGTAGGGGCTCCTTACGTAGTGACGTGAGAAGTCCTCACATCGGTGTTACGGAACCACTTGCCCGGATGACGGTACACGTCGGTTGTTACACGGCAAGTCCAGCCATGTGCCATCCGCCGGACGGTCAACTCGTCGTCACGACGGGTTCACCGACCAAGGTCACCCCGGCCGCACGCAGCTCTACCAGCGCGGATTCGGTCGTCGCCGGCGCGACCCCGGCCGTGAGGTTCAGGAGCACCTTCGTAACAAAGCCCTCACGCACCGCATCGAGGGCCGTCGCGCGGACGCAGTGGTCGGTGGCGATGCCGACCACATCGACCTCGGTGACGTCCCGCTCGCGCAGCCACTCGGCCAGGCCCTGGCCGCCGGCGGAGCCCTCGAAGCCCGAGTACGCCGCGGCGTACGCGCCCTTCTCGAAGACCGCCTCGACCTTCGCGGTGTCCAGCGACGGGTGGAAGCCGATGCCGCCGGTGCCGACGACGCAGTGCACCGGCCAGGTGCTGACGTAGTCGGGGTGTTCGGCGAAGTGCGCGCCCGGGTCGACGTGGTGGTCCTGGGTGGCCACCACGTGGTCCCAGGGGCCGTCGGCGAGCGCGGCCGAGATCTCCGCGGCCACGCCGGCCCCGCCGGCGACGGCGAGGGAGCCGCCCTCGCAGAAGTCGTTCTGCACGTCCACCACGATCAACGCCCGCGTCATGCGGTGCCTCCAGAGATTCCGCCGGACATGACGACCGGGACCGCGGGGTCGCCGGCCGAGAGCTTGAGCCCCTCCCAGGGGATCGAGATCAGGCACTGGCGCAGGTGCTCGCGCGAGTCCTTGATCGTCGGCAGGCCGTCGACCGGCTCGCCGCCGCGCAGCAGCGGCCGCTGCAGCGCGCGGTCGTGCGGCTGCGGGTCGGGGACGCCGAGGGAGACGACGAGTTCCTCGGTCGCGGTACCGGTGGGCTTGTGCCGCCGGACCGCCGTCTTGCGCCCGCCGACCGTGCCCTTGTTCTCCGAGCGCTTGACGACCGGGCGCCCCTCGACCTCGACGAGCTTGTACACCAGCCCGGCGGTCGGCGCGCCCGAGCCGACGACGACCGCGGTCCCCGCGCCGTAGGCGTCGACGGGCTCGGCGGCCAGGGCGGCGATCGCGTACTCGTCGAGGTCGCCCGACACGACGATCTGCGTGTCCGTGGCGCCCAGCGAGTCCAGCAGCGCCCGCGACTCTGACGCGAGGACGCTCAGGTCGCCGGAGTCGATCCGCACGGCCCGCAGCTCGGGGCCGGCCACGGCGATCGCGTTGCGGATGCCCTGGGCGATGTCGTACGTGTCGACCAGCAGCGTGGTCTGCTTGCCCAGCGTCGCGACCTGGGAGGCGAACGCGGCCTGCTCGGAGTCGTGCAGCAGCGTGAAGGCGTGGGCGGCGGTACCCGTGGTCGGGATGCCGTAGCGCCGCCCGGCCTCGAGGTTGGACGTGAACGCGAAGCCCGCCAGGTACGCCGCGCGGGCCGCCGCGACCGCCGCCTCCTCCTGCGTGCGGCGCGAGCCCATCTCGATCACGGGCCGCCCGCGGGCCGCCGTGACCATCCGAGCCGCGGCCGCCGCGATCGCGCTGTCGTGGTTGAGCACCGACAGGATCAGCGTCTCCAGCGCCACGCACTCGGCGAACGTGCCGCTCACGGTGATGATCGGCGAGCCGGGGAAGAACAGTTCGCCCTCGGTGTAACCGTCGATGTCGCCGCCGAACCGGTACTTCCCGAGCCACTCGGCCGTCGCGTCGTCCACGATGCCCCGGCTCTTGAGGAACTCGACCTCCTCCGCGCGGAAGCGGAACTCGGCGATCAGGTCGACCAGGCGCCCGGTGCCCGCGACCACGCCGTAGCGCCGGCCGGTCGGCAGCCGGCGCGCGAACACCTCGAACACGCAGTGCCGGTCGGCGGTGCCGTCCCGCAGCGCGGCGGACAGCATCGTCAGCTCGTAGTGGTCGGTCAGGAGCGCGCTACTCGTCACATGAACAACATATTCCAAGGGCTATAGGACGGCGATCACTCCGCCGGTCGGCAACCGCCCCGAACTCCACGAACCAGATATATCGCCTGGCGGGGTATAAGTCCGAAAAGTCGCGGCGCGGAGCGCCCGACTTTTCGCTACCAGCCGGGCGCCCGGTGCACCGGGAAGGCCGCCGCTACTCCTCCGGCGGCAGGGAACGCAGCGCCGCCGCCAGCTCCGCCCGGCCCGTCACGCCCAGTTTCGCGTAGACGCGCATGAGGTGGTTGTCGACGGTACGCGAGGAAAGGTAAAGCTGATCCGCGATCTCCTTCGACGGCACCCCGGCCGCGGCCAGGCGTGCGATCTGGCGCTCCCGCCCCGTCAGCATCGGCTGCGGCACGACCAGGGCCGGGGTCACCGCCTGCGGGCACTCCACGCGCAGCTCGGCCAGGCGCTGGGCCGCCCGCGGGGTCTGAGGCGAGCGGATGCCGCGCAGGAGCGTGACCGCGCCCGCGGCGGCCTCGGCGGCGAAGAGGTACAGGCGCATCTCGGCGAGCTCCTCGGCCACCGAGAGCAGCGCGCCCCCGTCCTCCTCGGCCATCGCGCGCACGTGCCAGGCCATGGCGGGCGCGAGACGGCCCTCCACCGTCGTGGCGAGGGCGCCGATGCGCTCGTTGACCTCGGCGGCGAAGCCGAGACGGCCCAGGTCGTACAGCGCGAACATCTCGTGCGCGGCGAACCCGTCGCTGCGGTTGCGCGCGGCCAGCAGGCGGAGCACCTCGGCCGCCGTGGTCACGTCCCCGCCGGCGACGGCGACCCAGGCGCGGGCCTCCTCGAGCCAGGGGTACAGGACCTCCATGGAGCGGTAGTGCGCCTCCTCGGCCAGGGCGAACGCCGCGGCGGCGCCGGCCGCGTTGCCCTGCAGGGCGGCCATGTGGGCGCGCTCGGCGTGGGCCAGGGCGACGAAGATCCGGCCGGTGGCGAGCATGGCGCTGGCCTGGCTGGCGGCGCGGCCGCCCTCCTGGAGATGCCCGCGCAGCCGGGCCGCCTGGGCGCGCACGATCTGCAGGTATCCGGAGCCGAGCAGGAAGTTGCCGGCGTCGGCCATGCCCGCGAACTCGGTGGCCACGATCGCGTCGACGGCCTCGAGGTCGGCCGCGAGGATCATGGCCGTGCCGCGGGCGAGCTCGATGCCGAGCTGGATGTACGGCACCTCCGCGCGCCACTGGGCCGCGTCGGCGTCGAGCAGGGCCATCGCCTTGACCGTCTGCACCGGGGTGCCGCGCATGGCCTGGAGGTGGCCCATGTTGCTGCGGGCGAGGGCGCGCGGGCCGGGGGCGGAGGCGGGGCCGTCGAGCACGGTGCGGGCCAGGGTGAGCGCCTGGCCGTAGTCGCCGCGGTGCAGGCGCATGGTCGACTCGACCGCGAGCACGAGCGAGCGCTCGCGGAGGTCACCGATCTTGTGCGCCTGGCGGCTCATCTCGTCGACGGTGGAGGAGTCGCCGATGCCCCAGTGCGAGGTGATGTGCCGGATCGCCAGCCACCGGCTGCGCTGGGCCTCGTCGGTGATCTGGTCCTCGTTCTGGTCGAGGAGCAGGGCGCCCTCGTCGGGGCAGTTGGCGAACATGAGGATCGTGGCCAGGGTCTCGGCGGCGTTGAACCCGCCGCCGGCGGCGACCGCGGCCTTGCCCAGGCGCATCGCCAGCGCCATGTCATAGGTGGCGAACGCGAGCCGGCACGCGTTGAGCAGCAGCACCGGGTCGCGGGCGGTGTCGGAGTCCAGCCGCCACACGGCCACGCGCAGCAGGTCGTCGCGGCGGCGGGCACCGCTGGCCTCGACCAGGCTCGCGAGGTCGGCGAGCAGGCGCCGGAACCGCGTGACCGGGCAGCGGCGGCGGACGACCTCGCCGTACAGCGGATGGGCCAGCCGCACCGTCGTGCGCCGGTCCTCCACGACGACCCGGACCAGCTGCCGCTCCTCGGCGATCTCCACCGTGGCGAGGTCGGTCGCCTTCACCAGCAGCGGCAGGCCGATGGGCTCGCCGAACGCGACCAGCTCCAGCACCGCCCGCTCCTGCGGGGTCAGCTTCCCGATGCGGGCGTCGACGACCTCGGTGAGGGTCGGGGCCAGGTCGACCTTGCCGGTCCAGCGCTGCATGCCGTAGCTCTCGATGATCTCGCCGGACGCGTGGGCGGCGATCACCAGCTCGCGCAGCAGGAGGGCGTTGCCCTGGGAGAGCTGCCACAGCCGGTCGACCGAGGCCGAGTCGACGGGGCCGCCGAGCACCTGCTGCAGCAGGTCGGAGGTCTCCTGCAGGGTGAGCGGCCCGAGCTCGATCCGCTCGACGAGGTCGTCCTTCCACAGCGCGCTGACCGGGTCGTGCACCGACTCGCCGGTGCGCACGGTGCCGATCACCGTCGCGTTCTCGGAGCGGGCGACGTAGTACACGAGCGCGGCGGACAGCGGGTCGAGCAGGTGGGCGTCGTCGATCGCGACCACGATCGGGCGGCCCGCGGCCTGGCGGTGCAGCGCGTCCACCGCCCAGCGCAGCAGACCGGCGGGCGAGCCGCCCGCGGGCTGGTCGGGCGGGAGCACCTGGGCCAGCCCGCCGAGCGGGAGACCGGAAGTCGCGGCGTTGGCGGTGGCCGTCCAGACAGCGAGTCTGTCCTGGTCCAGCGTGTTCACGCTCTCGCGCAGCAATCGGCTCTTGCCGATGCCGGGCGGGCCGCCGAGAATCAGACCGCGACCGGTCGAACCGGAGGCCGCCTCGGCGACTCGAGTGAGTTCTGCGTTTCTGCCGACAAAGCTCCAGGGAGGCACCGTCGCAGCATATCGATACGTTGATTACTGCGCGTACCCGCGGAAGCACGAACTTGAGTAGTGCGTTCGGCCCCACTGAGTAGCTGGAGCCCTGCTGCCGTAAGTGTCCGTTCACGTAGCGTTCCGATGCCCCGCCCAGCCGCGCCGCCCGCCGGCGCCCGGAGCGGGCTTTCCCGAGCGTGCACAAGGAGGTCGCACATGGGCTTCGGGGTCATGCAGGCGCCGCTGATCGATCTGGCAATTACGTCAGCGCCGAGCTTCGGCGTCCCGACGAGCGGGAGATCAGTGGCCGCCATGCCGGTTCGCGGCAGCCGGAACCAACGGCAACCCGTCACCCCGTCGCAGCCGTCCCACCGGTGCTGCGCGATCGTCGCCGGCACCGCCGGGTCGGGCAAGACGGCGCTGATCAACGCGCTGATCCGGCGCAGCGCCGAACCGCTGGAGGCCGGCGACGCCTGGGTGGTCTTCCGCCACGGCGAACGCCCCGAGGCCTGGGCCTTCGTGCCCGGGCACCGCGAGCCCCGGCCCTTCCCGGACCGCAGCACGATCAAGGGCCCGGTGCGCCCGGCCCGCCGGATCGAGATCGCCCACCCCTCACCCCTGCTCAAGCGGGTCGCCTTGATCGACACGCCCGGGCGCGGGGACCTGGATCCGGCGACCGCCGAGATCTCCCTCGACGCGGCCGCCGACGGCCTCGGCCTGCTCTTCGTGGTCGACGCCGCGGCCCCGCTCGGCCGCGCCGACCTCGACCTGCTCACCGCCGCGGCCGAGCGGCTGGAGCGCATCGCCTTCGTGCTCACCCGCATCGACCAGCACGACGAGTGGCCCGAGATGCTCGCCGCCAACCGGGCGCTGCTCGCCCCGCGCGGCCCCCGGCTGGCCACCGCGCCGTGGTTCCCGGTCTCGCTCGACCCGGCGTCCACGTTCGGCGTCGCCGAGCTGCGCCACCAGCTCGAGGCCTGGGCCGACGAGCGGGCCGCGGCCGGGGCGCGCGTCGGGGGAGTCGCGGCCGCCACGGTCTCGGCCACCGGCGACGCCTGGCAGGAGCACCTGGAGCGGGAGATCCGCACCCGCCGCCTGGCCGCCATCGAGCGGGTCTCGATCGACCTGGCCACCATCCACGTGCGCTGCGTGCAGGAGCTCGGCTCGGGCAAGGGCTGCCCCGAGCTGCCCCGGGTGCTCGACCGGCAGCTGCACGCCCTGTCCGTGCGCAGCACCCGCCAGCTGCACACCGACACCCGCGAGGTGATCGGCGCGGTCTTCGGCGCGCTGCTGGACACCCCGCCGGGCGAGCTCGTGCTGGCCCGCATCGCCGGCGCCGCCCGCCGGGCCGCCGACGGCAACCGCGACGACGGCCGCGAGCGTGACCGGGCGCTGCTGGTGACCACCACCTCCGGCGTCGCCGCGCTCACCGGCGCGGGCGCGCTGGACAGCCTCTCCGCGACCGGCGCGGCCGGCGAAGACCCGGTCCGGGTGCTCTCGCCGCTGGGCATCGGGCTCAACGCGGGGTCGTATGCGATGTGGCAGTCCCGGCACGCGCCGGGCGGCCCACCGAAGCTGCCGGACAAGAAGGACTGCCGCCGCTGGCTCCAGCACGCGCTGCGCGAGATCGAGGTTGAACTCGGCCACGAGCTCAGCGAGCGCTACGCGGAGCTGCGCCAGGCACTGTCGATCATCGCTGGAGACGCGGTCGACCATGGCGTGCTGCTCGCTTGATGGCACCATGTTGGTATGGCGGCGCCGCAGGTCCTACCGATCGAAGAGACCCACGTCGAGGTTGATGAGGTGCCCCAGACCGACCGTCCGTGGGTGACTGTCGTCTGGAACGATCCCGTCAACCTCATGAGCTACGTGACCTGGGTCCTGCAGAAGCTGTTCGGGTACAGCAAGGAGAAGGCCGAACGCCTCATGCTCGACGTGCATACCAAGGGCAAGGCGATCGTGACCAGCGGGGTGCGCGAGAAGATGGAGTACGACGCCTCACGGCTGCAGGCCCACGGGCTCTGGGCGACGGTGGAGCGGTCGTGACCATGTTCGTGCGCGCCGGCACGGTGTGCGTCGCCCGGTTCGGCCCGGGCGAGGCGGCCGTGCTCAACGAGGTCATGCTCGAGGTCATCACCCTGCTCTCCGAGGGCTTCGACCGCACCGACCCGGTGATCGAGCGCCTGTTCCCCGACGTGTACCGCGACGACGCCGCCCTCTCGGCGGAGCTGCGCCGGTACACCGAGGACGATCTGCGCTCGGCGAAACTGGAGCAGGCCGCCCTGCTCCTCGACGCCCTGCCCGTCGAGGGCGGCGAGGTGGCCCTCGACGAGGAGCAGGCCGAGGCCTGGCTGCGAGCGCTCACCGACGTCCGGCTCACCCTGGGCCTGCGCCTGGGCATCGCCGACGACGACGTGGACATCGAGACGGAGCTGGACGAGGCGATCCTCAAGGACCCGACCTCGGCGCGGGTCGCGCAGCTCTCGGTGTACCAGTACCTGACCTACCTGCAGGAATCGCTCGTCGGCGCCCTGATGGGCTGACCGTGAGATGCCCGTCACGGGCGAGGGTCGCCCGGGCTTCGGTAGGCTGTGAGCCGTGCTGACCCTCGACGCCGCGATCCTCGACGCGATCGTCGCGCACGCCCGCCGGGATCACCCCGACGAGGCGTGCGGGATCGTCGCGGGCCCGGCCGGCTCCGACCGTCCGGTGCGGCACGTGCCGATGGAGAACGCGGCCCGGTCCATGACCTTCTACGAGTTCGACTCGAAGGAGCAGCTGCGGCTGTGGCGGGAGATGGACGACGCCGACGAGGAGCCGGTCGTGGTCTACCACTCGCACACCGCCACCGAGGCCTACCCGTCCCGCACGGACGTCTCCTTCGCCGGCGAGCCCAACGCGCACTACCTGCTCGTCTCCACCCGTGATCCGGAGCTGACGGAGGTCCGCTCGTTCCGCATCGTGGACGGAGCCGTCACCGAAGAGCCGGTTCAGGTAGTTAATGCAGTCGTGGATCCGAACGCCGTCCAGAAGTACCTCTTCGGGCAGAGCCCGGCGACCGTCGACTACGAGTGTCAGTCCGGCAGCTGAGGCCGCCCGGTTGCACGAGTACGTCCGCACGTCGTCAAAGGCTCATGCCGTACCAGAGGAGAAGAAATGGCTATCGAGGTCCGTATTCCCACCATCCTGCGCAGCTACACCGGCGGCGCCAAGACCGTCGAGGGCTCCGGGGACACCATCGCCGACCTGCTCACCGACATCGACTCGCGCCACGCGGGCATCAAGGACCGCCTGATCACGGGCGAGGGCGGCCTGCACCGGTTCGTCAACGTGTACATCAACGACGAGGACGTCCGCTTCCTCGGCGCGCTCGACGCGAAGCTCAACGACGGCGACTCGGTGACGATCCTGCCCGCGGTCGCGGGTGGGGCGTTCGCGTTCGCCGCCGCTCACGCCCTGCGCAGCTGATCCCGTGGCGCGCTACGAGTCCCTGCTCGACGCGTGCGGCAACACGCCGCTCGTCGGACTGCCCCGGCTCTCGCCGAGCGCCGACGTGCGGCTCTGGGCCAAGCTCGAGGACCGCAACCCGACGGGGAGCGTCAAGGACCGCGTGGCGCTGTGGATGGTGAAGGCGGCCGAGGAGTCCGGCCGCCTCCGCCCCGGCGACACGATCATCGAGCCGACCAGCGGCAACACCGGCATCGCGCTGGCGATGGTGGCGAAGCTGCGCGGCTACCGGCTGGTGTGCGTGATGCCGGAGAACGTCTCGTCCGAGCGCACCGCCCTGCTGCGGATGTACGGCGCGGAGATCATCACCTCGCCGGCGGCGGGCGGCTCCAACCGCGCCGTCGCCGTGGCGAAGGAGATCGCGGCCGAGCATCCGGACTGGGTGATGCTGTACCAGTACGGCAACGAGGCCAACGCCCGTGCGCACTACGAGACGACCGGCCCGGAGATCCTGCGCGACCTGCCCACCATCACCCACTTCGTGGCCGGCCTGGGCACCACCGGCACGCTCATGGGCGTGGGGCGGTACCTGCGCGAGAAGGTCGAGGACATCGAGATCATCGCGGCCGAGCCCCGCTACGGCGAGCTCGTCTACGGGCTGCGCAACCTCGACGAGGGCTATGTGCCGGAGCTGTACGACGCGTCGGTCCTGACCCGCCGCTTCTCCGTGGGCACCCAGGACTCCGTGCTGCGCACCCGGCAGCTGGTCGAGGTCGAGGGCATGTTCGTGGGCTTCTCCACCGGCGCCGTGCTGCACGCCGCGCTCGCGGTGGCCCACCAGGCGCTCAAGGCCGGCCGGCGGGCCGACGTGGTGTTCCTGGTGGCCGACGGCGGGTGGAAGTACCTCTCGACCGGCGCCCACGGGGGCACCCTGGCCGAGGCCGAGAGCGCCCTCGACGGCCAGCTCTGGGCGTAGACAGACCTACAACCCGGTCACGACCCAGCCGAGCAGCAGGCTCACCGACGCCGCGCCCAGCAGCGCGTAGGGGAGCCTGCGCCGGTGCACGCTCGCGAACGCGGCGATGGTGCACACCAGGCCGAGCAGGCCGATGGTGATGACGACGGGGCCGTACCAGATGCGGTACTGCGCGATCAGGCCCACAAAGGCCCGCAGGGCCACCGCCATGCCCCCCAGGCCGAGCGCGGCCGCCCAGGCGCACACCGCGGCGATCTGCCGGTTGTCCGGGCGCGGGTCGGCCTCGGTGGGCAGGCGGAACGCGTCGGGGAGCTGCCGGCGCAGCCACTTGGCTCGGAACATGTCAACCGACACGGTCGCCTCCTCTGTTACCGCCTCACCGCGTGCAACGAGCGAGATAGTTGACCGTGACGCGACCCTGTCACGTTGGCGACATCCGCCCCCGGATCTTTCGGCCTCGGCTGTCAGTCCGGCGTAGGCTGCGCAGCGTGAATGGGCCAAGCCGGGCCTTATACCGGCGGGTTCGTGGATTGGATCTATCCTCACCCTGACCGTTCCTAGCCACATGCGATCCACAGTTCGTTCGAAGACGGGAGACGGCGGGTTGAGGGCAGCATCATGAGGCTCACGGTTCTCGGCTGCGCCGGCAGCTTCCCGGGGCCGGAGGCGCCCTGCTCCGCCTACCTGGTCGAGGCGGACGGCTTCCGCCTCCTGATGGACTTCGGCCCGGGCTCGATGTCGGCGCTGCAGCGCTACGGCAGCCTCTACGCCGTCGACGCCATCCTGCTGTCGCACCTGCACTGCGACCACATGCTGGACGCCTGCTCGTACGTCGTGGCCCGCCGCTACGCCCCGGCCGGCCCGTTCCCGCCCCTGCCGGTCTACGCGCCCGTGAACGCCCCCGAGCGGATCACCGCGGCCTACGGCGGGGAGAACGAGCCGATGTCGATCGGCGACGTGTACACCTTCTACGCCCTGCAGCCCGGCAGCTTCCCGATCGGGCCGCTGTCGGTGACCGTGGACCGGGTCAACCACCCGATCGAGACGTACGGCGTGCGCCTCGAGCACGACGGCAAGGTGCTGGCGTACTCGGCCGACACCGCCCCGTGCGAGGCGCTGATCCGCCTGGCCCAGGGCGCCGACGCGTTCCTGTGCGAGGCGAGCTACCTCGACGGGGTGGACAACCCGCCCGACCTGCACCTGACCGGCCGGGAGGCGGCCGAGCACGCCACCAAGGCGGGCGTCGGCCGGCTGCTGCTCACGCACCTGGTCCCGGCGTGGGGGAGCGAGGCGCTGACGCTGGAGGCCGCATCGAGCGCCTTCTCTGGCCCGATCGACGTGGTCCGGCCTGGGGCCAGGTACGACATTTAGGACCCCGTTTGCCGTCTGGCCAACAAATGGTGGCCGCATGCATGGACGACGCCCTCATGGTCATGGCATGCGGATCGCGATCGTCACCGAATCGTTCCCGCCCGATGTGAACGGCGTCGCCCACTCCGTCGTCCGGGTCGCCGAACACCTCGTCGCGCGTGGCCACGAGCCGCTCGTGATCGCACCTCAGCCGTCGTCCGCGGCGCGCTCGGTCACCGGCTCGTTCCCGTACCAGATCATCCGCGTGCCCTCCGTCGCGACGCCGGGCTATGGGAGCTTCCGGCTGGGGCTGCCCAGCCGCCGCCTGGCCGCCGCGCTGAAGGCGCACCGCACCGACCTCGTCCACCTGGCCAGCCCGTTCGTGCTCGGCGCCCGCGGCATGACGGTCGCGGCGTCGCTGGGCCTGCCCACGGTGGCCGTCTACCAGACGGACGTCCCCGCCTACGCCCGCCTGTACTACAAGTCGAACCTCGGCGAGCAGGCCGCCTGGCGCTGGCTGCGGCACATCCACAACGCCGCCGACCGGACCCTGGCGCCCTCCACCGCCGCCGCCACGGCCCTGCACAGCCACGCCATCGAGCGCGTCTGGCTCTGGCGCCGCGGCGTCGACGCGGCCCGCTTCGACCCCGGGCACCGCTCCGCGGCCCTGCGCCGCGCGGTGGCCGCCGAGGGGCAGGTGATCGTCGGGTACGTCGGCCGGCTCGCCGTCGAGAAGCGCGTCGACCTCCTCGCGCCGGTCAGCCGCATCCCGGGCGTCCGCGTGGTCGTGGTCGGCGACGGCCCCGCCCGGGCGAGCCTCGAGCGGGCGATGCCCGACGCGGTGTTCCTCGGCGAGCGGCGCGGCGACCAGCTGGCCCGGATCTTCGCCAGCCTCGACCTGTTCGTGCACACCGGGCCGTTCGAGACCTTCGGGCAGACCATCCAGGAGGCCCTCGCGAGCGGGGTGCCCGTGGTCGCGCCGGCCCAGGGCGGCCCGCTGGACCTCGTCGACGACGGCCGCACCGGCTTCCTGGTGCCGCCCGGCGACGCCCCGGCGCTCGTCGCGGCGGTGACCTCGCTGGTGAACGACGACGAGCGGCGCCTGGCGATGGGCGTGGCCGCGCGCGTGGCGGTGGCGTCGCGCACGTGGGCCGCGGTCGGGGACGAGCTGATCAAGCACTACGTCGACGTGCACTCGGGAGGCGTCGCCGCCCGGTCTGTGCCCATCCCGGCATGAGCGGTCCGGAGCGGAGCGGAGGGGCCGCTCATCGGAAATGCAGGGTGCCTTGTGCCTCGCGTCGATGCCGGAGTGCAGCGGAGGCATCGGCGTGAGTGCTCGAATAGTTCGGCTGGCGAACTTCGTCATGCCGCGCTCCGGCGGGTTGCGCACGGCCCTGCACGCCCTCGGGGAGGGGTACCTCGCCGCGGGCCACGAGCCCATCCTCATCGTCCCCGGGGCCGAGTACTCCGACGAGATGACCAGGCAGGGTCGCGTGATCACGATTCCCGGCCCGGTCGTGCCCGGTACCGGCGGGTACCGCGTCCTGCTGGCCCGCCGCCGCCTGGTCAAGCTCCTCGCCGACCTCGCGCCCGACCGGCTCGAGGTCTCCGACCGCTTCACGCTGCGCTGGACCGGCCGCTGGGCCCGCGAGCGCGGCATCCCCGCGGTGATGGTGTCCCACGAGAGCCTCGCCGGCCTGCTCACCTTCGCGGGCCCGCTCGGCAACCCGTGGGCGAACCTGCTCAACGCGCGCAGCTTCCGCTCGTACGACCGCATCGTGTGCACGACCGGCTGGGCCGCCAACGAGTTCCGGCGCATCGGGGCCGGCAACCTCGCGCAGGTGCCGCTCGGCGTCGACCTGGAGCTGTTCAACCCGTCGCGCTACGACGACACGCTGCGCGCCCGCTACGCCCGGCCGGACCAGGTCCTGCTCGTGCACTGCGGCCGGCTCTCGTCCGAGAAGCGGCCCGAGCGCTCTGTCGACGCCCTGGTGGCGCTGCGGAAGCGGGGGGTCGATGCGGTACTCGTGGTGGCCGGCGACGGCCCCCTGCGCGCCCGGCTCCAGGAGCAGGCCCGCGGGCACGAGGTGCACTTCATGGAGTTCGTGGCCGAGCGCACCGCCGTCGCGTCGCTGCTCGCGACCGCCGACGTCGTGATCGCGCCCGGCCCCATCGAGACGTTCGGGCTCGCCGCCCTGGAGGCGCTCGCGTGCGGTACGCCCGTCGTCGTCGACGCGGCATCCGCGCTGCCCGAGGTGATCGGCGCCGCCGGCGTCGCCGTCACGAACGATTTTGCTTCCGGTGTACTGCGGGTGCTCGAACGACCCGCCGCCGCCCGACGCGCCGAGGCGCGCGCCCGGGCGGAGCAGTTCTCCTGGCCGGCCGCGGTCGCCGGCTTCCTCGCGGTACACCACTCGCTGGTCCTGTCGGGGGTGGCTTCGTGACCGTCTTTGCGGCTCTGGGTGATTCGACGACCGCCGGCTTCGGCGACCGGGTCAAGGGGAAGTGGCGCGGCTGGGCGCCGATCTTCGCCTCCGCCCTGGGTGTACGTCTCCACAACTTCTCGCTCAGCGGCGCCCGGGCCGCCGACCTCGAGCGCGACCAGCTCCCGCGCGCGCTCGCGGTGCGCCCGACCCTCGCGGCCGTGCTCATCGGCACCAACGACACGCTGCGGGACCCGTTCGACGGCGTCCGCTTCGCGGGCCACCTCGAGCGCACCGTCGCCGCCCTGCGCGGGGCCGGCTCCGAGGTGCTCACGATCCGCCTGCCCGACCCCGGACGCATGTTCGGCCTGCCCGGCCCGCTGGCCCGCCCGCTCGCCCGCCGCATGACCGAGATCAACGAGGCGGCCGACCGCATTGCCGCACGGTACGACACCATCCATTTCGACGCGGCCGGCAACCCGGACTCGTACGACCGCCGCATGTGGAGTGTCGATCGCCTCCACCCGAGCGAGCGCGGGCACCGCTTCCTGGCCTGCTCGTACTTCGACCTCCTCGACCAGCGCGGCGTCGTCAGGACCCTCCGCACGGACGGCCCGGGCCCCGCCCGCCCGTCGCCCGAGCCGAGCAGCCCGCCGCCGTCGCCGCTGGCCCAGGCCCTGTGGATCTCGACGGCCGGCACCCATTGGGTGATCCGCCGTTCGACCGACCTCCTGCCGGGCCTGTTCCGGCTCGCCTGGTCGGAGTGGCGGCACGGCTCGCCCGCCGCGGATTTGGACATGGTCCCGGGCAAGGTCGCCTGACCTCGTGCGCCGCCCCTTGTCTAGGGTGGTTCTCATGGCTCGACCCGATGGACGCGTCCACGACCAACTTCGTCCCGTATCGATCACCCGCCAGTGGAGCACGCACCCGGAGGGGTCCGTGCTCATCGAGTTCGGCGCCACCCGCGTGCTGTGCACCGCCAGCGTCACGGAGGGCGTGCCCCGCTGGCGCAAGGGCTCCGGCCTGGGCTGGCTGACCGCCGAGTACGCGATGCTCCCGCGCGCCACCACGACCCGCAGCGACCGGGAGAGCGTGAAGGGCAAGATCGGCGGCCGTACCCACGAGATCTCCCGCCTGATCGGCCGCAGCCTGCGCGCCTGCATCGACCTCAAGGCCCTGGGCGAGAACTCGATCGTCCTCGACTGCGACGTCCTCCAGGCCGACGGCGGCACCCGCACCGCCGCCATCACCGGCGCCTACGTGGCCCTCCACGACGCGGTCGGCTGGCTCGCCGCCCAGCGCAAACTGGCCGGCAAGCCCGCGGACGTCCTGCACCGCTCGGTGGCGGCCGTGAGCGTGGGCATCATCGCCGGCGACCCGCGCCTCGACCTCTGCTACGAGGAGGACGTGGTGGCGGACGTGGACATGAACGTCGTCTGCACCGGCGCCGGCGAGTTCGTGGAGGTCCAGGGCACCGGCGAGCAGGGCATCTTCACCCGCGCCGAGCTCGACACCCTGGTCGACCTGGGCGCCCGCGGCTGCGCCGACCTGACCGCGCTGCAGCAGAAGGCCCTGGCCGGATGACGGACCTCCTCCTGGCGACCCGCAACAAGAAGAAGCTCGTGGAGCTCCGCCGGGTCCTGGAGTCCTCGGCGCCGCACATCGAGCTCCTGGGCCTGGACGACGTCGACACCTACCCGGAGGCCCCCGAGACCGGCCTGACGTTCGAGGAGAACGCCCTCCTGAAGGCTCGCGAGGCGGTCCAGTACACCGGCCTGCCCAGCATCGCCGACGACTCGGGCCTGGCGGTGGACGCCCTCAACGGCATGCCCGGCGTGTTCTCGGCCCGCTGGTCCGGCCTGCCGAGCGGCGCCCCGGACCGCGACGGCGCCAACCTGCGCCTGGTCCTGGCCCAGATCGCCGACGTGCCCGACGAGCACCTGGGCGCGGCCTTCGTCTGCTCCGCCGCCCTGGTCCACCCGGACGGCCGCGAACAGGTCTTCCGAGGCGAGATGCGAGGCCACTTGATCCGAGCCCCCCGCGGCGACGGCGGCTTCGGCTACGACCCGATCTTCGTGGCCGACGGCCACACCCGTACGACGGCCGAACTGACCCCGGACGAGAAGGACGCCATCAGCCACCGCGGCAAGGCCTTCCGCGCTCTGGCCGCGGGCCTGTAACACCGCAGCCTTCCGTTTCCAGCTCCCGGCGGCCGCCCAGCACCTAGGGCCGGCCGCCGTTTGCGTCCCCGGCTGGTCTACCCCTCTTCGTCCCGGCCGCCGCTTCGGGTCATCCCGGTCTTCCGCGGCGCGCCGTCCCGGTCTTCCGCGGCGCGCCGTCCCGGTCTTCCGCGGCGCGCCGTCCCGGTCTTCCGCGGCGCGCCGTCCCGGTCTTCCGCGGCGCGCCGTCCCGGTCTTCCGCGGCGCCTTCCCGGCCTTCCCTGACGGCCGGATCAGCGCCGTCGGTCAGGCCAGCGGTCCCGCCACCCGCTCGATCTCCCTCCGGAGGTCCCGCGACCACACCGCGCCTCGAGCCGCCTCCATCACCGGCGCGAGGAACACATCCGGCCCCGGCCGTCCCGCAAACCTCTCCACGATCTCCACCGCGAGCGTCCCCGCCGGCGAGGGCTGCAGCGGCTCCCGGAGCTGAATCCCGCGCACCCCCGAGATCAGTTCGACCGCGAGGATGCTGCACAGGTTGTCCAGCACCGTCCGCAGCTTCCGCGTCGCCGCCCACCCCATCGACACGTGGTCCTCCTGCATGCCCGACGTGGGCAGCGAGTCCACGCTCGCGGGCGCCGCCAGCCGCCGGTTCTCCGCGACGATCCCCGCCGCCGTGTACTGCGCGATCATCAGCCCCGAGTTCACCCCAGCGTCCGGGGCCAGGAACGGCGGCAGGTCCCGCGACCGGGTGACGTCCAGCAGCCGGTCGACCCGCCGCTCGGCGATCGCCCCGACCTCGGCCGCCGCGATCGCGAGGTAGTCGGCCGCGAACCCGAGCGGCGCCCCGTGGAAGTTGCCCGTCGACTCGACCCGCCCGTCGGTGAGCACCACCGGGTTGTCCACGATCGACCGCAGCTCCCGCCCGGCGACCGCCGCCGCGAAGTCCAGCGTGTCCCGCGCCGCCCCGGCCACCTGCGGCGCGCACCGCATCGAGTACGCGTCCTGCACCGCATGCACCAGGTCGTCCCGGTGCGAGTCCATGATCGGCGAGCCCTGCAGCAGCCGGTGGATGTTCGCCGCCGAGGCCGCCTGCCCCGGATGCGGCCGGATCGTGTGCAGCTCCGGCATGAACGGCCGGTCCGACCCGAGCATCGCCTCGATCGACAACGCTGCCGTCACGTCCGCCATCGTGAACAGGTGCCGCGCGTCCTCGATGGCCATGATCAGCATGCCGAGCATGCCGTCGGTGCCGTTGATGAGGGCGAGCCCCTCCTTCGACGACAGCTCGATCGGCGACACTCCCGCGTCGAGCGCACTGATCCGCGTACCGTCCTTCGCCAGCACCCACCCCTCGCCGATCAGCACCAGCGCGCAGTGGGCCAGCGGCGCCAGGTCCCCGGACGCGCCGAGCGACCCGTGCTCGGGCACCCACGGCGTGATGTCCGAGTTCAGCAGCTCCACGAGCGCCTGCGCGACCTCGGGCCGCACCCCGGAGCGCCCCATGGCCAGCGAGCGGATCCGCAGCAGCATCATCGCGCGTACGACCTCCCGCTGCACCGGCGCCCCAACGCCCGCCGCGTGCGACCGGATCAGCGCGTGCTGCAGCTCCGCCCGCCGCTCCGGCGCGATGAACGTGTTCGCCAGCGCCCCGAACCCGGTCGACACCCCGTACACCGGGCGCCCGTCCCGCTCGATCGCGTCCACGATGGACCGGCTCGCGCGCATGGCGTCGAGCGCGTCCGGCGCGAGGGCCACTCGCGCGTTGGCCCGGGCGACCGCGATCAGGTCGTCAGGGCTGATGCCAGAGGCGGTGATGGTGATCAAACCAGCTCCCCATTGAGCACGACGTTATTCATCAGCGGCACCCCGGGCCGATAGGCCAGGTGCACGTAAGAGGGGGCGTCCAGCACGACGAGGTCGCCGCGCGCCCCGTACGTCAGCCGCCCGATGTCTTCCCGGCGCAACGCCGCCGCCCCGCCCCGCGTAGCCGCGAGCACGGCCTCGGCCGGCGTCATCGCCATCTCGCGCACGGCGAGCGCGATGCAGAACGGCATCGACGTGGTGTACGACGACCCCGGGTTGCAGTCCGTCGCCAGCGCCACCGTCGCCCCCGCATCGAGCAGCGCCCGCGCCGGCGGATACGGCGACCGCGTCGAGAACTCCGCCCCCGGCAACAGCGTCGCGACCGTGCCCGACCCGGCGAGCGCCGCGATGTCCGCCGCGGACAGATGCGTGCAGTGATCCGCCGAAGCGGCATTGAGCTCAACCGCCAGCTGTACCCCGGGCCCCGCCGTCAGCTGGTTGGCGTGCACCCGCACCCCCATCCCCGCGTCCGCGCCGACGGTCAGGATCGCCCGCGAATGATCCGCGTCGAACGCCCCCCGCTCGCAGAACACGTCGATCCACCGCGCCCCGGCCCCGCGCGCCGCGCTCAGCATCGGCCCGCACACGAGGCTCACGTAGTCATCCGTCCGATCCGCGTACTCGGCCGGCACCACATGCGCCCCGAGAAACGTCGTCTCGCTGCTGAACTCCCGCGCGATCCGCAGCGACCGAGCCTCATCGGCGACGCTCAGCCCGTACCCGGACTTGATCTCCATCGTCGTCGTACCCTGCCGCAGCGCCTCATTCCGCAGCCGAGCCACGTTGGCCCGCAACTGCTCGTCATCGGCGGCCCGGGTGGCGCCGACGGTCGTCCGGATCCCCCCACCCGTGTACGGCTGCCCCGCCATCCGCGCCGCGAACTCCGCCGCCCGATCGCCGCCGAACACCAGGTGCGAGTGACTGTCCACAAACCCGGGAAGCACCGCCGCCCCGTCGGCGTCGAGCCGCACATCGGCCGCGGGCGCGTCGCCGGCCCGCCCGATCCACTCGACCCGCCGATCGTCAATGACGAGCGCCGCGTTGCGCCGAATCCCGAGCGGCCCCTCACCCCAGTTCGGATCGCCCGTGACGAGCTCCCCGACGTTGGTGACCAGCAACGACCTCATAGCGCCGCCCCGATGCGCCCGCCGTCGTCAACGCCTTCACGCCAAACCCCGACTCCAACGCGACTCTCCCCGAAGGCCGCGTCCCCGCCATTGCCCGCCACATTCCCCGCCACGTCGCCGCTCGGACCGCTACCGGGTTCGTCGCCGATGCCAGCCGCGTCGCCGTTCGCGCCGTTTCCAGACCGCTCGCCGATGCCCGCCGTGTTGCCTGGCCGTCTGTCGCTCGTAGCGTTTCCCGGCCCATTGCCGGCGCGGCCGACCCCGGCATCGTCAGCGCCCGCCACACTTTCCGGCTCATCGCCCCTCGGTGCGTCGCCGTCGGCCGTCGCGCTGCCTGTCTCGCTACCGCGCGCCGCACCCCCTGGCCCACTACTCGGGCCCGGCCGACCTCCACCGCCGGACCGGCCTTCTCGGGCCGGGGCATCTCCGCCAGCCTTCGCGATCTCTGCGAGCGCATTGGTCAGGGCAGCCGCCACATCGGGGACGCCGGCGTGAACCCCGTCGCGCACGACGACCCGCCCGTCGACCACCACGTGCCGCACGTCCGCCGCGGTCGCTGCGAACCCGATCGCCGCCGGGTCGCAGCCCGCCGTCCGGGCCGTGTCGAGCGCCACCGTGACCAGGTCCGCCCGCCCACCGATGGCGATGGAGCCGGCGTGCATCCAGCCGAGCGCCGCGTGCCCGGTCGCCGCGGCCGCGGTGATCAGCTCGGCGCCCGTGAAGTGCCCGCGGTGCTCGGTGTGGAGCCGCTCGTGCATCTCGACGCCGCGCGCCTCCTCGAACAGGTCGATCACGGCGTGGCTGTCGCTGCCCAGGCTCAGCGGGCTGCCCGCGTCGACCAGCGCCCGCGCGTGCCCGATGCCATCGGCGAGATCCCGCTCGGTCGTCGGGCAGAAGCACACCCCGGTGCCGTTGTCCCCGAGCTCCGTCCGGTCCGTGTCCGACAGGTGCGTGGCGTGCACCGCCGTCAACCGCGCGCTGAGCAGCCCGTTGTCGGCCAGCAGCTCCGTCGGTGTCCGGCCGTGAACCGCCAGGCAGGCCTCGTTCTCCGCGCGCTGCTCCGAGAGGTGCACGTGCGTCGGCAGACCGTCGGTGCGCGCCGCGAACGCCGACAGCACCTCGGCCGGCACCGCCCGCACGCTGTGCGCAGCCGCCCCGATCCGCGCATGAGGCCGGGGCCGCAGCCGATCCAGCCGGTTCGACCAGGCATCGATCGACCCGTCCCCGAACCGGAGTTGTACCCCTTCCAAGGCCCGCCCATCGACCCCCGCGGTCAGGTACAGCGTGTCGAGCAGCGTGATCCTGATCCCCGCATCGGCCGCCGCGGCGATGAGCGCCTCGCCCATTGCGTTCGGGTCCGCGTACCTGACTCCGCCCGGCCCGTGATGCAGGTAGTGGAACTCGCCGACGCAGGTGATGCCGGCCAGCGCCATCTCGGCGTACACGGCGACCGCCAGCGCGTGGTACGAGTCCGGGTCGAGCGCGCCCGCCACCGCGTACATCTGCTCGCGCCAGGTCCAGAAGGTGCCCCGGCCCCGCTGGGTGCGCCCCCGCAGCGCCCGGTGGAACGCGTGGGAGTGCGCGTTGGCCAGGCCCGGCAGCGTGAGCCCCGCCAGCCGGACCGCCCCGGCCGCCTCGGGCGCGTCGACCGGCGTCTGGGTCCGCACTGCGACGAACCGCCCACCGGCGATCTCGACGAGCACGTCGTCGGCGACGCCGGACGGCAGCCAGGCGTGTTGGCAGTGGTACCGCGTCATTGACATAGCCGGGCCAAGAGGTCGGTGAGCTTCTCCACCCCGACGGCGCAGTCGGCGTCGGAGGCCGACTCCTGCGGCGCGTGGGAGATGCCGGTCGGGTTCCGCACGAACAGCATGGCCGTGTCGACGTGCGCGGACAGCACGCCCGCGTCGTGCCCGGCGCCGGTCGGCAGCACGGGCGCCTGCAGCTCGAGGGCGGCGAGCCGGCTGACGTCACCGGCGAACCCGACCTCGCCCGTGACCGACTCCGCGGTCATCGTCACGTGCGTGCCGTCGCGCCGTGCCCGTTCCTCGGAGCGATGGTGGATCGACTCGACGAGCTTCTGCAGCGTCTCGCCGTCCGCGGCCCGGGCGTCCAGCCAGGCGGAGGCGCGGGCCGCAATGGCGTTGGTGGCGTTCGGCGCGACGTCGACCCGCCCGACGGTCGCGTGCGCGCCGTGGATCCGGGCGACCTCGTCGGTCGTCAGCACCGTATACGCGAGCGTCAGCATCGGATCGTGCCGGTCCGACATGCGCGTCGTGCCGGCGTGGTTGCCCTCGCCGGTGAAGTCGAACCGGTATCGCCCGTGCGGCCAGATCGCGCTCGCCACGCCGATCGGCGCGTTCAGGTGGTCGAGCGCCCGCCCCTGCTCGACGTGGAGCTCGACGAACGCTCCGATGCGCGCGAGCCGGTCCGGATCGGGCCCGAGCCGGTCCGGGTCGAGCCCGGCCCGCCCGATCGCGTCCGCGAGCCAGGCGCCCTCCCGGTCGCGCAGCCGCAGCGCCTTCGCCGGGTCGAACGCGCCGGTCATCAGCCGTGATCCGAGGCACGGTACCCCGAACCGGGCACCCTCCTCCTCGGTGAACACCGCGACCGCCACCGGCCGCACCGGTTTCACGCCGCGCTCGCGGAGCCGGTCGATGGCCAGCAGCCCGGACACGACGCCCAGGGGCCCGTCGTAGGCCCCGCCGTGCGGAACGGAGTCGAGGTGGCTGCCGGTGACGATGGCGCCCTCCTGCTCCGGCTCGCCCCACCAGGCCCACAGGTTGCCGTTGCGGTCGATCTCCACCTCGAGGTCGCGGTCCAGCGCCTCCTCGATGAACCACTCCCGGCACACCAGGTCGGTGTCGGTCCACGAGTGCCGGACGTACCCGCCGTCCTCACCGGCCCGGCCGACGGGGCTCAGCGACTCCCACAGCGCGGCGAACCGCTCGGCGCTCATCATGCCCGCTCACCGGCCTCTGCGCCGTCGGCCGGCGCCTCCCGCATCGGCACCCGCAGCCCGTTCGCCCCGGCCACCTCCGCCGCGTCCTCGTACCCGGCGTCCACGTGTCGCAGCACGCCCATCGCCGGGTCGTTGCTCAGGACCCGAGCCAGCTTCTGCGCCGCCAGCGCGGTGCCGTCGGCGACCGACACCTGCCCGGCGTGGATCGACCGTCCGATCCCGACGCCGCCGCCGTGGTGGATCGACACCCACGAGGCGCCCGACGCCGTGTTGACCAGCGCGTTGAGCAGCGGCCAGTCCGCGATCGCGTCGGATCCGTCGCGCATCGCCTCAGTCTCGCGGTACGGCGAGGCGACTGATCCGGTGTCGAGGTGGTCGCGCCCGATCACGAGTGGCGCCTCCAGGGTGCCGTCGGCGACCATCTCGTTGAACCGCAGCCCGGCCCGGTCGCGCTCGCCCTGCCCGAGCCAGCAGATCCGCGCCGGCAACCCCTGGAACGCGACCCGCTCCCGGGCCATCGTGATCCAGCGGTGCAGCGACGCATTCTCCGGGAAGAGGTCGAGGATCGCCCGGTCGGTGGCGGCGATGTCGGCGGGGTTGCCCGACAGCGCGGCCCACCGGAAGGGGCCCTTGCCCTCACAGAAGAGCGGGCGGATGTACGCCGGGACAAAGCCCGGGAACGCGAACGCCCGGTCGAATCCGCCCAGCTGGGCCTCGCCCCGGATCGAGTTGCCGTAGTCGAACACCTCGGCGCCGCGGTCCAGGAAGCCGACCATCGCCTCCACGTGCCGGGCCATCGATTCGCGGGCCCGCTCCGTGAACTCCTCGGGCTTCTTCGCCGCGTAGTCGGTCGCGTCCTCGGGAGCGACACCGCTCGGCACGTAGGACAGCGGGTCGTGCGCCGAGGTCTGGTCGGTCACGATGTCGGCCGCGACGCCCATCCGCAGCAGCTCGGGCAGCAGCAGCGCGGCGTTGCCCGCGACCCCGACCGACAGCGGCCTGCGCGCCGTCTGCGCCTCGACGGCGAGCCGAACCCCGTCCTCCAGCGAGTCGGCGACGACGTCGAGGTAGCGGGTGGCGACCCGCCGCTCCAGCCGGGCCCGGTCGACGTCGATGATCAGGCAGACGCCGCCGTTCATGGTGACCGCGAGCGGCTGCGCGCCGCCCATCCCGCCGCACCCCGCGGTGATCGTGAGCGTGCCGGCCAGCGACCCCCCGAACCGCTTCTCGGCCACCGCCGCGAACGTCTCGTAGGTGCCCTGCAGGATGCCCTGCGTGCCGATGTAGATCCACGACCCGGCGGTCATCTGCCCGTACATCGTCAGGCCGAGCGCCTCCAGCCGCCGGAACTCCGGCCAGTTGGCCCAGTCGCCGACCAGGTTGGAGTTGGCGATCAGCACCCGGGGCGCCCACTCGTGCGTCTGCAGCACCCCGATGGGGCGGCCGGACTGCACCAGCATCGTCTCGTCCGGTCCGAGGGTCGTCAGGGTGCGAACCAGTGCGCGGTAGGACGGCCAGTCGCGTGCGGCCTTGCCCGTACCGCCGTACACCACCAGGTCCTGCGGACGTTCCGCGACGTCAGGGTCGAGGTTGTTCATGAGCATGCGCAGGGCGGCCTCCTGTTGCCAACCTCGCGCCGTCAACTGGGTGCCCCGAGGGGCACGGACTGTTTCCATGATTCTCCTCGGTTAGGGCAGGAATACCTGACGGGTGGCGGCGGAGCGCTCGAACGCCTCGAGCCGCTCCTGAGTTTCGGCCGGTGCCGAGTCGCACATCGCCTGGAGCAGGATCGTCACCATGGCCATCGGCGCGGTGTGCATGTCGAACACGAGCCGGGAGCCGACCGGCGCGGGCAGCACCACGTCGGACTCGGCGGCCGCCGGGCTGACCGGCGAGTCCGTCACGGTGACGACACGAAGCCCAGCGGCCCGCGCCTCGCGTAGCGCGTCGACCGCCTCGCGTGGATATCGGGGCAGCACAAACGCCAGCATCGCAACTGCACCGGCCGCGCGTGCCTGTTCCAGGCGATCCGCGAGCAGGCTGCCCTGCTCGTGCACCAACCGTACGTCCGGATGAACCTTGGCCGCGAAGTAGGCGAAGGCGCCCGCGAGGGCCGCGGCCGCGCGGAGCCCGAGAACCGGCAGCGGCCGGCTCGCCATCAGCAACCGGCCCGCCTCGGTCAGCGGCCCGGGGTCCTTGAGAGTGTCGGAGAGCCGTTGGAGGTTGGCGATCTCGTCACCGAGCGCCTGCTCGAACTGGCTGACCGGGGCGGTCTCATCCGGGTCGTCCACTGTGGACGGGCCGTGCCGGTAGCCGTCGATGGTCACGCGCAATTCGTCGCGCAGTGCTGGATAGCCCTCGAACCCCAGCGCCGTCGCAAAGCGGGTCACCGACGGCTGGCTGACGCCCGCGAGGGTCGCCAGGTCGCCGCTGGAGAGGTAACCGGCCTGCCCGGCGTGCTCGACCAGGATGCGCGCGATGCGCCGCTGGACGGGCGTGAGTCGCTGTCCATCGAAGAGGTCGAGTATCCGCTGGCGTGGTGTTGAGGCCATGGGCTGACTGTAAGTCGACTTTCAGAGTTGCGTCAAGTGCATGGGATCATTCAGAATGTTGGCGGGAAGGGGGACGTCCATGCGACTCTCAGAACGTGCGCCTGAGCTACCTAGCTACCTACCCGATCAAGAGCTGTTACCGCGTCGAGGCAGGCATCGCGGAGGTGGAGCCCTGGGGTCTTGCGGGCGATCGCCGGTGGATCGTCGTCGACGAGACGGCCAAGCTGATCACCCAGCGGGAGTTGCCGGCGTTGGGTCGGGTGCGGCCGCGGTACAACGACCGGGGCCTGGTGCTCGAGGCAGAGGGCGCGGCGCCGATCGAGGTTCCGTACCCGTCGGCCGAGACGACCGACATCAGGCACTTCCACCAGTGGATCGCCGCGACGTCCGCGGGGGACGTCGCGAACCACTGGGTGTCGCAGGTGATCGGGCGGCCGGCGCGCCTGTTCCACCTCGACGATCCGACCCGGCGGGCGGTGGACGCCGGGTACGGCACCCCGGACGATCGCGTCAGCTTCGCCGACGGCTTTCCGCTGCTGCTGGCCAACGAGTCCTCGCTGCACGCGGTCAACGACTGGCTGGTCGAGGACGGCGACGAGCCGATCACGATGACCCGGTTCCGGCCCAACGTCGTCGTCTCCGGCGCCCCGGCCTGGGCGGAGGACGACTGGATCGGCCGCCGGATCGTCATCGGCGATGTCGCCTTCCGTGTGCCGAAGTCGTGCGACCGATGCGTGCTGACCACCATCGACCCCGAGACGGGTGAGAAGGGCAAGCAGCCGCTGCGAATACTGGCCAAGCACCGGCGGTTCCCGGGCGGCCTGATGTTCGGCGCCAACCTCATCCCGGATGTACGGGGCAAGATCGCGGTTGGCGACGAGGTCACCGTCGCCTGAGGACACTGGGCGCGAGCGGTGGTCAGGTGTCGGCCGGTCGGTCGGGTCGGGCAGGTCGGGCGGCACGGGCCTATGAGGGTGCCGGGCGCGAGCGGTGGTCGGGCGCCGATCGGTCGGGTCGGGCAGGACGGGCAGCACAGGCCTACGGGGATTCTGGCGCGAGTGCCGGCCGGGTGGTCGGGCCAGTCGGGTCGTTGACGCGTTCGAGCGCGAGTGATGGCAGCGACGGTCGGGCCGCGTAGGTCCTTGACGAACTTCGGCGCGAGCGATGGCAGGCGGCGGGGCCGCGGAGGTCTTTGACGAACTTCGGCGCGAGCGATGGCAGGCGGCGGGGCCGCGGAGGTCTTTGACGAACTCGGTTTGAGCGATGGCGGCCGAGGCCGTGCAGGTCTCTGGGGGAGATGAGCGGCTGCGCGTCGTGGGTGTGTTCAATCAACTTCGACGGTAGCGGTCGCGGCGCGCCGGACATTCGTGCGGTGGCGGGGCCGGCGGGGTCTGCCGGTCAGGAGTGCCCGGTGCGGGATTCGGACAGTAGCTACGAGAGCACGTCAGGTGGCGAGGCGAAAGTGGCATAACGCGTCCCGGGGTGCTGCTGGCGGGACATGATCAAGGCGTGACGCCCGTGCGGGTGCGGCCCCATCTTGCCGAGATCCTCGAGCGCACGCAGCACGTCGTCGTGACGTTCAGCGTGCTCGGGAACCTGCTACCCGAGCCGGAAGCGGTGGCGCGGCTGGTCGGCGAGATGCTCGAGGAGACCGGGCGTCGGGCGTCGGTCCTGCAGGGCGTGAGCGACAACCCGTTCGACATGTTGGCCGAGGCGTACGAGGTGTCGGAGGAGGTGGGGCGCCGGGCCGAGCAGTTGATTCACGACGCGGAGGTGGACGCGGCGGACTGGGTGCCCGTGACCGCTAAATCGGCCGAGCTGCTCGAGGCGTGCCGGGCGACCGGGCGGTCCGTCGCCGTGTACGCGCCGCACAGTGAGTCGGCGGTTGGGCGGTACCTGCATCGGCTCGGGCTGCGCAGCCTCGTCGGGCCGGCGTTGGGGCGCGGGTTCGCGATGCGTAACCGGCGGTCCGGACGCTGGCGCCGGTGTTCGCGATGCGTAACCGGCGGTCCGGACGCTGGCGCCGGTGTTCGCGGCGATCGGGGTCCGCGCGCAGGACACGGCGGTGGTGTGCGCGACGTTCTCGGCGATGTCGGCCACGCAGCGGGCGGGGGCGCATGCGATCGGGGGGGAGCGGATTCGTGAGCCGCGGAAGGTGTTGCACGGCGGGGAAGGGCGGAATGCGGTGGTGCGGTCCTTGATGGCGCTGGCCGGGGCCGTCCAGGAGTGTGGACCGCCGCCCGAGGTGTGGTGACGGCATCCGGGGATCGTCGGGGGAGAGATATTGAGGTCTGTCGTTGGCGTCGGCCGGCTGGAGTCGGACTAGGGCAAGATCGCTGGCCAAAACACATCGGTAATGTGAGCGAAACGGTTCCTGCCTAGGCTCCCTCCATGGCGGACATCTTCGATGAGTACTCGATGTCCGGGGGCATGTTCGAAGCTTGGGACGAGATGTTCGAACGCCCCGGACTGCCGCGGTCCCCCTATCGTTCGCTGTTCGCCGCGCTTCAGCCGTTGGCCCCGGCCGACCTGCGGTTTCGGGCTGATCAGCTGGCTCGGGTCTTCACTGATCGCGGGGTCACCTTTGCGTACGCGGGGGAGGAGCGGCCCTTCCCGCTCGACCTGATTCCGCGCATTCTCGACGCTGCCGAGTGGGACCTGCTGACCGCCGGGGTGCGGCAGAGGGTCAGGGCGCTCGAGGCTTTCCTGGCCGACATCTACGGGGCCGGACGGGTGTTCACCGATGGAGTGGTACCGCGGAAACTGATCACCAGCAGCGCGCACTTTCACCGGCAGGCGTACGGGATCGAGCCGCCCAACGGGGTGCGCGTGCACATCAGCGGCGTGGACCTGGTGCGGGACGAGCAGGGGCGTTTCCGCGTGCTGGAGGACAATCTGCGGATTCCGTCCGGGGTGTCGTACGTCATCGAGAACCGGCGCGCGCTCGCGCACACGATGCCGGCGCTGTTCGCCGATGCTCGGGTGCGGCCCGTCGACGACTACCCGGCGCGGCTGCTCGCGGCGCTGCGGGCCGCCGCGCCCGAAGGGGTCGACGATCCGACCGTCGTCGTGCTGACGCCGGGGGTGTACAACGCCGCGTACTTCGAGCATGCGCTGCTCGCGCGGCTCATGGGCGTCGAGCTCGTCGAGGGGCGTGACCTGGTGTGCAGCGGCAACCGGATCCGGATGCGCACGACGCAGGGGGAGCGGCCGGTGCACGTCGTGTACCGCCGGGTCGACGACGACTTCATCGACCCGCTGCACTTCCGGCCCGACTCGGTCATCGGCTGCCCGGGGATCGTCAACGCCGCGCGGGCCGGGCAGGTCACGCTGGCCAACGCCGTGGGCAACGGGGTCGCCGACGACAAGCTGGTGTACACGTACGTGCCGGACCTGATCCGCTACTACCTGTCGGAGGAGCCGCTGATCGACAACGTGGAGACGTACCGGCTGGACGACCGCGAGCCCGAAGTGCTCCACGACGTGCTCGACCGGCTCGACCAGCTCGTGCTGAAGCCGGTCGACGGGGCCGGGGGCAAGGGCATCGTGATCGGCCCGCAGGCCTCCGCGGAGACCCTGGCCACGCTGCGCCGGACGGTCGAGCGGGACCCCCGGGGCTGGATCGCCCAGCGGCCGGTCGCGCTGTCCACGTCGCCGACGCTGCTCGGCGACCGGGTCGCGCCGCGCCACATCGACCTGCGCCCGTTCGCGGTCAACGACGGCAACGAGATCTGGCTGCTGCCCGGCGGCCTGACCCGCGTCGCGCTGCCCGAGGGCGCGCTGGTGGTCAACTCCAGCCAGGGCGGCGGCTCCAAGGACACCTGGGTGCTGGCGAATCCGGGCGATCCCGCGCCGGCGCCGCGGGCCCAGGCCGGGGCCGAGCGCGACAGCGGCGCCGTCCGGGCCGAGAGCGGCCCGCGGGACAGCGGCCCGGCGGCCGCGCAGTTGGCCGGACAGCAGCAGTAGGGAGGAGGGCTGATGCTCAGTCGTATCGCGGAGTCGCTGTTCTGGATCGGCCGGTACGTCGAGCGCGCCGACGACACCGCGCGCATCCTCGACGCGTTCCTCGGCCGGCTGCTCGAGGACCTGTGGGCCGACGAGGACGCGGCCTGCCGCACGCTCATGTCGATCCTCGGCGCGCCCGCCCCGCAGGACCGCCGGCTCACCACCGGCGATGTGCTGGAGCTGCTCGCCTTCGACGCCGAGGACCCCAGCGCGATCTCCGGTGCGATCGTGGCCGCCCGCGACAACGCGCGGGGTGTACGCGAGACGATCTCCAGCGAGATGTGGGAGTGCCTCAACGTCACGTGGCACACGCTCGCGTCGCGGCGGGGTGCGGCCGAGCGGCTCGGGCCGACGGTGTTCCTGAGTTACGTACGCGAGCGGTCGGCCGTTCTCGCGGGCCTCGCCGAGTCGACGATGAGCCGCGACGACGGCTGGCGGTTCCTGGTGCTCGGGCGCAGCCTGGAACGGGTCGACATGACCGCGCGGCTGCTGTCGATCCAGACCAACACGCCCGACGAGGTGACCGGGTGGCGCACGGTGCTGCGCTCCTGCGGTGCCGACGAGGCGTTCCTGCGCACGCACGGCGGCACGTTCGACCCGCAGCGGGTCACCGAGTTCCTGCTTCTGGACCGTCTGTTTCCGCGATCCGCCCTGCATGCCCTGGGTACCGCCGAGCAATGCCTTATCGATCTTGCGCCCACGATCGAGCGCGCCGGCGTGACCGACGCCGCGCGCCGGCCCATCGGGCAGATCCGGACGCGGCTGGAGTACGCCGACACGACCACGCTGCTGGCCGAGCTCCCGCAGCACCTGCGCGCGCTGCAGCTGACCTGCGCGACGGCGAGCGCGGCGATCACCGCCCGGTACTTCCCGCAGTCCACGCCCGTCACGTGGGGCACCGTCGCTTGGGGTGGATCATGAACTGGCGCCTGAAGATCCGCCACGTCACCGGCTACAAGTACGCCGGGCCGGTCTCGGCCTCGTACAACGAGGCCCGGCTCACGCCGCTGACCCTGCCGTGGCAGACGACCCTGTTCAGCCAGGTCGAGGTCACGCCCGGCGCGACCACGTACCGGTACCACGACTACTGGGCGACCCAGGTCACCGCGTTCGACCTGCACCGCCCGCACCAGCAGCTGCGCGTCGTCTCCAGCAGCCTGGTCGAGGTGTCGCCGCCCCCGGCGCCGGCCGTCCGTCTCGGCTGGGCCGAGCTCGGCACCGGCGCGGTGCACGACGCCTACGCCGAGTTCCTCGCGCACTCCCGGCTCACGACGGTCGCCCCGGAGCTCGTCGCCGACGTCTGGTCCGCCGTCGCCGGGTCCCCCGCGGAAGCGGCCGAGGCCCTGTGTCATTGGGTTCGCAATGAGGTGGCGTACGTCCCCGGCTCGACCGGCGTGCAGACCAGCGCCCAGGAGACGTGGGACCTGCGCAAGGGGGTCTGCCAGGACATCGCGCACCTGACCGTGGGGCTGCTGCGGGCGAAGGGCATTCCCGCGCGGTACGTCTCCGGGTACCTGCACCCCAAGGTCGAGGCCGAGGTCGGCGAGACGGTCGCCGGGCAGAGCCACGCCTGGGTCGAATGGTGGGCCGGGGAGTGGACCGGGTTCGATCCCACCAACGGGGTGCCGGTCGGTCCGCGGCACGTGGTGGTCGCCCGCGGCCGGGACTACGACGACGTGCCGCCGCTGCGTGGGGTGTACCACGGGGCGCCGAGCAAGCACCTGGGCGTCACGGTGGAGATCACGCGACTGGCTTGAGTATTGTGTCTCTCTGTTACTGGGGCCGTAGCCCAATGGCAGAGGCACACGGTTTAGGTCCGTGCCAGTGTGAGTTCGACTCTCACCGGCCCCACTTCCGATTTATCGGGTACTGCAAGTGCTTTACCGGCTCGTACACTCGTCCGCATTATGACGAAGCTGAATCAGATCATCGCGGTCGAGAAGGGCGTGAAGTCCCGCTCCTTCCAGGACCTCACCGAGGCCCACCACGTCCTGCAGAAGCCGGCGCTGCTGGCCGGGATCTCGCGCACGTACCGCCCGAAGGACGAAGAGGGCGAGCAGCTCCCGCCCGAGTCGACGCGCGTGCAGGTCAAGGCCGAGGAGGTCCTGCGCCAGACGGCGACGATCCTCACCCGCCTGTTCGACGTCACCGCGACCAAGGACTGGACGAACTGCGTCGCCCGCGCCGACGTCTCGGTCGACGGGGAGGTCCTGCTGCGGGAGGTGCCGGTGTCGTACCTGCTCTTCCTGGAGAAGCAGCTCGCCGACCTCCTCACGTTCGTGCGCAAGCTGCCGATCCTCGACGCCGCCGAGACGTGGGTGTACGACGCCTCCGCCGACACGTACGCGACCGAGCCCACGCAGACCACCCGCACGAAGAAGATCCCGCGCAACCACGTCAAGGCCGAGGCGACGGAGAAGCACCCGGCGCAGGTCGAGGTCTACTACGAGGACGTGGTCATCGGCTATTGGAAGACCGTGAAGTTCTCGGGCGCGCTGGCGGCCAAGCGCGTGAACGAGCTCGTGGAGCGCGTCGAGAGGCTGCAGGCCGCGGTGAAGTTCGCCCGCGAGGAGGCCAACGGCGTGGAGGTTGTGGAGCAGGAGGCCGGAGAGAAGGTTTTCCGGTACCTGTTCGGCGCCTGACGGCGGCGATGCCCGGCGCTTAGCGGAAGTGCGCGGCGCCGGGCGTCGGATGGGTTGAGGTGCGCCCCGGGCCGATGGGCGGTCGATATGCGTGATGCGTGACGACCGGAGGGTGCGGGACGTGTTTGCGCGGCGCGTGACGACCCGGCGCGTACGGGCGTGTTTGGCGTAGCGCGTGACGACCCGAGGTGCGCGGCGCGTGCGGGCGTGGCATGGGGTGTGCGGGGCCGGCTGGGGACGTGTGCGGCTGGGTTCCGGCTATGAGGTGCGCGACTTTCCTGCGTGTGGCGGTGGCGGTGGAAAGCGGTTTCGCGTTTTGGGGTGGCGGCTTTAAGATCGAGGTGCGCAAGGAGCGCAGGCTGAACCTGAGGCTCAGTTTGACAGGTGCGCGCGGTGTCAAGGTGGAGGTTCGATTCCTTCCGCCGCCAGTACTCGAGGCGGCGTAGCCCAATGGCAGAGGCGGCCGCGGGAGCCGAAACACAAACTCAACTTCTCGCTCCAGTCTGAGCATTCGCCGCCGAACGCCGGATCAAACGAACGGGACGCCAGTCGTCGAGGTTGCGGGTTCAACTCCCGCTCGGTCCTCTCCATGGGCCGATAGCTCAATCGAAGAGCGCGACGTCATAACTTGATCTTCGTTCTTCAAACGTCGCCGGTGTGCGCAAATGGGCGGCACGCCGAAGCCCGGTGGATGGATACTCCGCCGGGCTTCACCATGTCCGCGGCAGGACGCCGAAACTGGGGAAGAGCGGTGCGGGTGGAGGTCGCGGGGGATCGGCTGCCGTCGGGCCAGCGCGGACCCGATGAGGCGGATGCCGGGCTCGCGGCGGGCGCCGGCGTGGACTCGGGCCAGGTGCGGACCCGGGCCAATGCGGACACGGGCAACTGCGGTCCCGATGATTCGGCGCGCGGATGCCGGCTCGCGGCAGGGCAGTGCGGACTCTGGGCCAGTGCGGACCCGGCCAGCGCGAAACCTGGGCCAGCGGAAACCCGGGCCGCCGCGGACCCGGCGAGCGCGAAACCTGGGCCGGCGGAAACCCGGGCCGCCGCGGACCCGGTGAGCGCGAAGCCTGGGCCGGCGGAAACCCGGGCCGCCGCGGACCCGGCGAGCGCGAAGCCTGGGCCGGCGCCGAACCTGGGCCGGCGGAAACCCGGGCCGCTGCGGACCCGGCCAGCGCGAAGCCTGAGCCGGCGCCGAACCTGGGCCAGTGTGGACCCGGGCGTGCGCGGACCCAGCCGGTGCGAAGAACTGCGCCGACCTCCGGCCGTCAGCGGGGCGGCTCAGTCGAGGCCCAGGTCCTTGCGCAGCTTCGCCACGTGGCCGGTGGCTCGTACGTTGTACATCGCGCGCTCGATCTGGCCCTTCTCGTCGATCACGAAGGTGGAGCGGATCACGCCCAGGACCGTGCGGCCGTAGTTCTGCTTTTCGCCGTAGGCGCCGTAGGCGCGCAGGACGGCGCGGTCCGGGTCGGAGACCAGGGGGAAGGTGATCGCGTCGCGGTCGCGGAACTGGGCCAGCTTCGCGGGGGCGTCGGGGGAGATGCCGACCACCTCGTAGCCTGCGGCCTTGAGCGAGGCGATGTTGTCGCGGAAGTCGCACGCCTGCTTGGTGCAGCCAGGGGTCATCGCCGCCGGGTAGGCGTAGAGGACGACCTTTCGGCCGCGGAGGTCGGCGAGTGACAGGGGCTCGTCCCGGTCGGTCTGCAGCGTGAACTCGGGGGCCGTGTCACCCGGCTCCAGGCGCGTCGTCGTCATGCCCAGACTCTATCCCCCGGGTACGACAAACATGGACGCTGATCGCGGAGTGCCTTGGCGGCGCTACTCGAAGTGATCGGGAACTTTTTGCGGGTGACCCGCGACCAACTCAGAATGACCGGCGCGAAATCATGAGCTCATGACCCGACGCAGATGGTCCGTCCCTCTGGCGATGCTCCTCGGGGCCCTGGCCATCCTCGTGCTGCCCGCCGCGCCCGCCAGCGCGCACGCCGAGCTCGAGCAGACCGCGCCGGTCGCGGGTACGGTGCTGGACCAGATGCCCGGCGAGGTGACGCTGACCTTCAGCGAGCAGGTGCGGCTCGTCGCCGACAAGATCAAGGTCGTGGCCCCGGACGGCAGCCGGGCGGATACAGGCAAGCCCGCGGTACGCGATCAGGAGCTGGTGATTCCGCTCAAGACCGGCGGGCCCAAGGGCACGTACCTGGTCAGCTACCGGGTCATCTCCGCCGACAGCCACCCGGTCAGCGGCGGCTACAGCTTCTCCTTCGGCCAGCCCTCGGCCACCCCGAACGCCGACGACGGCAAGGACGTGCAGACCGACGGCGTCGTCAAGAACGCGATGTCCGTCGCCCGGTTCCTCGGCTTCGCCGGTCTCGTGCTGCTCGTCGGGCCCGCGCTGATCCTGCTCGCGCTCTGGCCGCGCCGGCTGTCCACCCGCGACCCGGGCCGCCTCGCGCTCGGCGGGGCCGGGCTGCTCGCGCTGAGCACGATCCTGGAGTTGTACATCCAGATCCCCTACACCGCCGGGACGTCCCTGTTCGACGTCTCCGGCACCGCCGCCCGCGAGGTCCTGGGCACCCCGTTCGGGGCCGCGCACCTGGTGCGGCTCGGCGTCGTGCTCGCGACCGCGATCCTGATCCGGCCCGTGCTGACCGGCCGGGCCGGCAAGTTCGACCAGACCATGCTCGTCATCCTGGGCATCGTCGGGCTCGCCACCTGGCCGATCTCCGGGCACCCGAGCGCCTCGCCGGTGCCCACGCTCACCGTGGTCGCCGACGCCGCCCACCTCGCGGCCATGTCCATCTGGCTGGGCGGGCTCGTCATGCTCTTCGGCTTCCTGCTGCGCCGGGCCAACACCCGCGAGCTGAGCGCGATCGTGCCGGTGTGGTCGGGCTGGGCGCTCTTCGCCATCACCGTCCTCGTACTCGCCGGGACCGCGCAGGCGCTCGTGGAGATCGGCACGCTCGATGCGCTGACCGGCACGACGTACGGCCAGATCGTCATCGCCAAGGTCGCGCTCCTGGCGGTCGTGGTCGGCGTGGCGGCGTACTCGCGCAGCATTACGAACCGCCGCTTCGCTCCAGCCATGGCGGAAACGGAGCCGGCGGAACTGGGAGCGGCGGAACTGGCAGCGCCGGAAATAGGAGCGGCGGAAATAGGAGCGGCGGAAATAGGAGCGGCGGGAATACCGGCAGAAGCGGCGGAACCGGACGCGGCAGAAGCGGAAGCCGAAGCGGCGGAATCGGACGCCGCGGAATCGGAAACAGAAGCGGCCGAAGCCGAGGCGGCGGAACTGGAAGCGGCCGAAGCGGAACTGCAGGAAGCGCAGGCCCAGCCGCCCCGGATCGAGGACGCCGACCGCCGCCGCCTGCGCGCCGCGGTCATCATCGAGGTCGCCATCGCCGTGGTCGTCCTCGCGCTGACCTCGGTGCTCGTCCAGACCAGCCCGGCCCGCAGCGGTACCAGCGACACCCCGCCCGGCCCGTTCGACACGGTGGTCTCCACCAGCCTGCTCAAGCTCCAGGTCGACATCTCCCCGGCGACCGTCGGGCCGAACTCCATCCACCTGTACGCGGTCAAGCCCGACGGCTCCGGCCCGCAGACGGTCGTCGAGTGGAAGGCGACGGCCGCGCTGCCCGCCAAGGGCATCGAGCCGCTCACCGTGCCGGTCCTCGCCGTCGGCGACGACCACGCGCTCGGCCAGGTCACGCTGACCTCCCCGGGCACCTGGGAGTTCAAGTTCACGGCCCGGGTCGACGACCTCAACCAGACGACGGTGACGGTGCAGGTACCGGTCAAATAGTCCTGGAAGGAGGCCCCCACGACGATTCGGCCAGCTTGCGCCCGTTTTGCCGGTAATGTCGCCCTCGTAACGCCGGGGAAAGAGGGGCGGCTGCCACGGTCGTGCGTCTGGTTCGGGCGGGTGTCGGCGCGCTGCTGCTGCTCATCGCGGTGCCGCTGGCTCTCGCCGGTGGCGGACTTCTGCTCGCCATGGAGCATCGGGCCGACGACGGTTCGTTCGCGGCGCGACTGGAGCGGGTCCGCGCCGGCGGTACCGCGGTGGTCGTGCCCGACGTCGACGCGCTCCTGCGAGCCGAGGCGCCGTTCGCGCGGGGTGGGCAGACCACGCTCAGCCTGTCGGCGGTCGGCTCCGGCGGCCCGCTCTTCATCGGTCTCGGCCCCGAGGCCGACGTCCGGCGCTACCTCGACGGCCGGGCCCACTCCCGCCTGACCCGCGTCCGCCTCGCCCGCGGCCCGCTCCCGGTGGAGCTGAGGGCCGAGCCGATGGCGCGCACCGCGAACCAGTCCGCCGCCCCCGTGAACCCGGACGCCGCCGCGGCCCCCGTGAGCCCGGACGCCGCCGCCGCTCCCGTGAACCCCGCCGACGCCGGCGCCGCTGCCGCTCCCGGGAATCCGGAGGCCGCGGCTCCGTCCGAGGCCAAGCGCCCCGCCGCCGAGCGGTTCTGGATCGCCCGCAGCGAGCAGCGCGCCGGTGCGGCCCGGCTCACCTGGTCGCCCTCGGCCCTGCGCGGCCGGCACCTGTCGCTCGTGGTGATGCGCGCCGACGGTACCGCCGGCATCGATGCTTCTATCACCGCACGCCTGACCCCGGCCTGGCTCGGCCCCACCACCGGCGGCCTGCTCATGCTCGGCGGCGCCCTGCTCTTCCTCGCGCTGATCACCCTGGCCTGGCCCCCGGCCTGCGCCCTCGCCACGGCCGAGCCGCTCGTGATCCCGGCCCGCCCCGCGCCCGAGGAGCCCGCCGAGGAGCCCGCCGAGGAGCCCGCCGCCGGGACGACGGTCGCCGAGGAGACGGTCGTGGACGAGGCGGTCGTGGAGAAAGCGGAAGAGGACGAGGCCGAAGCGGCCGAGCCGGAGCCGGAAGCAGCGAGGACGACGCCGCACGAGCGTGTCATGCGCACCCTGGCCGACGTCCTGGCCGCCGCGGACGCCGAGCGGCAGATCAGCGACGAGAAGGACGCCGGAGCGCCGGAGCCGCCGGCCCCGCGGGTCGAGTGCGAGCTCGACCGCCCGGCGCCCCGCGACGCCGACCTCGACGACCACGGCCCGATCGACCTCCCGCCGCTCCCGGCGATGCCGAACATCGAGCTGCAGTTCACCTGGGCGCCGATCGCGGCGAGCGAGGACAAGGACGCCGCGGAGCCGAGTACCGCCGCACGGTGAGTGACGCAGGCCACATTGAGCCGGGATTTGGTAACGACAAGGCGCAGTCCGGGTGGTTGCCTGCACCGAGGAGTGAGAAGTCGGCCGGATGAACACTAGGCTGTCCGGTGTGGGTGATCTTTTGGTCTGGATCGACTGTGAGATGACGGGGCTCGATCTGGGGAAGGACGCGCTGATCGAAGTCGCAGCGCTGGTGACCGACCCCGATCTGAACGTGCTCGGCGAGGGCGTCGACGTGGTGATCCACGCCGACGACGCGGCGCTGGACGGGATGCTCGAGGTCGTGCGGGACATGCACAGCAAGTCCGGCCTCACCGAGGCGGTGCGGGCTTCCGCGGTCACGGTCGCCGAGGCCGAGGACCTCATCATGACGTACATCACCGAGCATGTGCGCGACCCGCGCACGGCGCCGCTGTGCGGCAACTCGATCGCGACGGACCGCGGCTTCCTGGCCCGCGACATGCCGCGCCTCGACCACCATCTGCACTACCGGATGATCGACGTCTCCTCGATCAAGGAGCTGTGCCGGCGCTGGTACCCGCGCGTGTACTTCGGCCAGCCGCCGAAGGGCCTCGCCCACCGCGCCCTCGCCGACATCCGCGAGAGCATCCGTGAGCTGGAGTACTACCGCCGCACGCTCTTCGTGCCGCTGCCCGGCCCCGACGTCGACACCGCCAAGGCGATCGCCGCCGAGTTGAGCCGGGAAGGCGACACGAACGCGTCATAACCCTGTCGACGAATCCCGCACCCCATGCCCTACTATTAGCGGGCGAGTTCATGGTGGCTGTAGCTCAGTTGGCAGAGCACCGGGTTGTGGTCCCGGGTGTCGTGGGTTCAAATCCCATCAGTCACCCCATACGAGAACGGCCCCCGTCGAAGGACGGGGGCCGTTTCGCTTGAGCGGGGTTACGACGTCGGCATCAGGGCCAGACGGCCGTGGTACTCGTTGCCGATCCGCTCCGTGTCCGAGCCCACCAGGAGCCCCTGCGGCGTCGCCAGCAGGGCCCGTGCCCCGACACCGCGCGGGTTGCGCTGCGGGTTCCAGGTCGTCGCCTTGCCCGACAGCGGGTTGAGCGCCGCGATACCGGGCCGCGCCACCGCGCCCGGGCCCGCCGTCTCCTGGCCCTGCGGGTTGTCCATCCAGCGCTGGTGCCCGCCGACGTAGACGGCCGCGCCGGTGTCGGCGACCGAGTACAGCGAGTCCCCGCCGGTGTGGTTCACCCACAGCGGCTTGTGCATCCCGGTGCCGCGCAGGTCGAAGCGCGCCGCCGTGTCACACATCAGGTCGGCGCCCCACTTGCGGCCCGTCGCCACGATCGTCGCGTAGGTGCCGGTCGGGTCGAAGTCGACGCCGCGCAGGTACGTCTCGAAGCCGGCCCGGCACTCGTGGGCGTAGGCGTCGGTGTACCAGTCGGCGAGGCGCACCGGCCCGGCGGCCGGGATGTCGACCATCACCACCTGGGCCCGCCACTGCCCGGCGGCCTGCTCCACCGCGCCGACCGCGGCCAGCCGGGTGCCCGTCGGGGGTCAGAGCCAGGTCCTCGAGCTTCACGCGGGTCAGGTGCGGGGCGGCCAGCTTCAGGTCGAAGACCGGGTCGACCGCGCCGGTCGTCGCGTCGAGCCGGGCCAGGCCGACGCGGCCCGTGGCGCCGATCGCGCTGAACGAGCCGGCCACGTACAGGTACGGGCCCTGGGCGATGATGCTGCGGCTGTCGCCCCAGTTGATCGCCGCGGTGAAGGCCGGCACGCGGCTGTCGTCGGCGACGTTGAGCTGAGCCAGGCCGCGCTGGTCGGCCCCGGCGATCTTCTTGAACTCCCCGCCCGCGTAGACGGTGTTGCTGGCCCCTGTGGCCAGCGTGAACACCGGCGCGTCGGGCTGCGGCGCGAACGGCAGGATCTCGCCGGTCGCGGCACGGTACGCGAACAGGTTCTTGCGGTTGTACTTCACCTTGCGCTGGGCGTCGGTGACGCTGGTGAAGTCGCCGCCCACCACCACGGTGTCACCGACCAGCGCGAACGCGCGCACCTCGCCGTCGAGGACGTTCGGCGTGAAGTCGGCGGGGTTGGTGGACACCTGGCTCGGCTGGTTGAGCGCGGCGGAGGCGGGAATGGCGACCGCGAAAGCGGCCATTGCTGTGGCGGCAGCGGCGATCAGGCGTCGGCGCATGCAGGCGTCTCCTCGGTCGGTTTACGTGATGCCAGACCGTGCCGCCGGAGACGGCGGCACATAGCCAGGACAACGCGAAACGTGGCGAAAGGAAACGCAAAGTACGCTAAAGCACCGGAATGGTCGTGGAGTCCGATTCTTCCGGGTCGTCGGCGTTGACCATGAAGTGGGCGGCGCGCTCCAGATAGTCCCAGAGCACCGCCTCCTGGTCGGGCGGGAGCGCGATCGCGTCGACCGCCCGGCGCATCTGCCGCAGCCAGGCGTCGCGCTCGGCCGAGGCGATCCGGAAGGGCGCGTGGCGCATCCGCAGGCGCGGGTGGCCGCGGTTCTCCGAGTACGTCGACGGGCCGCCCCAGTACTGGATCAGGAACAGCCGGAAGCGCTCGTTGGCCGGTCCGAGGTCCTCCTCGGGGTACAGCGGACGCAGGATCGGATCCTCGGCCACGCCGGCGTAGAACTCGTCGACGAGCTTGTGGAAGGTCGGCTCGCCGCCGACGAGCTCGTAGAAGTTGGGGGACGTCACGCCGTCAACTATGCCGCGCCGCCTGGGAGGGTGGCGCGGGCGGGAGGCCGCCGAGCTCCGTGGTGCGCTCGGTCAGGTCGACGGTGCGCTCGGCGGGGTCGGCCATCGGCGGCTCGCGGCGCGGGCCGGGGGAGGGGCGGCGGCGGGCCGGGAGGGCCACCCGGGCCAGGTCGATCGTGACCTCGCCGAGGTCGTCGATGCCGCCGTGCGCGGCGGCGTACTGCGCGGCCGCGGCCCGGACCTTGTTGGCCGCGATCGCGTCGGCGATGGTGGCCTGGGCCGGCCAGGAGGCGATGATCAGCACGGTGGCGGCGAGGCCGGCGATGCCGAAATACCCCACGACGTCCGGCAGCGGGTAGTAGGTCGCCAGCCAGCCGGTGAGCACGATCGCCCCGCCCTGCAGCAGGTGCACGCCGCTCTGCATGACGCCGAACGCGCGGGCCCGGTACGCCGGCGGGAGCACCTGCACGAAGAGCCCGTTGCCGGCCGGGAGCGTGATCGCCAGCGAGGCGCCGGCGACCACGGTCATGACGACGATCGCCGGCAGGCTCGGGTTGAGCAGCGCCGGCACGAGCGCCAGCGGCGTGATGATCGCCAGCGGCCGGATCAGCGCGACCCGCCGCTGGGGCGGCAGCAGCCAGGTGATCAGCGCGCTGCCGATCACGAACCCGGCCGCGGCCGCGGTCATGATGACGCCGAAGCCGAACGCGTCGGAGTGCCCGGCGAGGTGGGCGGCCCAGGCCGCGGCCAGGCCCTCGGGAACCACGCCGAAGCAGACGCCGCAGAACACGACAAGCGCGATCGAGCGCATGACCGGCGAGCGGAACACGACCCGGTAGCCGTCGGCCGCCTCGCGCAGCAGGTTGGTGTGCTGCTCGGGCTTGAGCTCGGGCTGGCGCTCGCGCACCAGCAGCGAGATCACCAGCGCCGAGACCGCGAACGTGAGCCCGTTGACGAGCAGGGCCAGCGAGCCGTTGACCGCCACGAGCACGGCGCCCAGCGCGTAGCCGGCGATGAGCGAGACCTGGCCGGTGGTGCGGTTGAGCACGATCGCGGTGACGTACTGCTCGCCGTGCAGCAGCTGCGGCATGAGCGCCGAGCGGGAGGCGTCGAACGGCGGGCTCAGCAGCGCGTTGCCGAACAGCAGCGCGATGATGAGGCCGGTCGGCAGGCCGGGCAGCGCGGCGAGCGCGAGCATGATGCCGGCGCGCAGCAGGTCGCAACCGATCATGGTGCGGCGGTACGGGTGGCGCTCGGCCCAGGCCGCCAGCAGCGCCCCGACGCCGAGCCACGGCAGGTAGCTCACCGCGAACGCGGCGGCGGACAGGATCGGGGAGTTCGTCTGGCGGTACACCAGCGCGACGACCGCCGCGCGGGCCACGTTGTCGCCGAGGCTCGACTGCGCCTGGGCCGCGAAGACCGCGGCGTACTCGCGGTTGGCGAGGGTCTCGCGGATCGTCGCGGGGCGCTGGGCGGAGGCGTCGTTCGGCACCGGCAGAGCCCCCTTCCCCATGGTCGCGACGGCGGCGGAACGTTCGCGGGCGCGGCCGAACCGGTCAATCCGCCCGAGAGGGGTCAACGGCGGCGGACCGGGACACTGTGCAGCGATGCACCTGAACGAACGGACGATAACCGACTGACCACCCGACGCGCGACCCTACCCTCGGGGTTGATCACAGATGACCGCGAGATTGGACAAATACCCCCGATCGGTACAGGAATGGAGGTATGGCCACTTCTGCCGGGTGGCGATCCGCGAAGGGGCAAGCGGGTGGGTCGCCCCGGATCAGGTGGGGCCGGGCTGGCCCGTCTCGCCGCCGTCGCCGTTGGCCGGGCGGATGTACATGCGCGCCGCCGTCAGCTGGGCCGCGATCCCGGCCCGCTCCAGCGACTCGGTCAGCCGCCGGCGCAGCTCGCGCCCGATGCGCCACTGCGCCTCGTTCGACGTCTTCACCGTGGTCCGCAGCACCGCGCCCTCGGCGGTGAGCTGCTCCACGCCGAGCACCTTCGGCGGGTCCATGAAGTCGTCGGCGTAGTCCGGGTCGGTGCCGAACTCGTCGGCCGTCGCCTGCAGCACCGCGGTGGCCTGCTCGACCGAGACGAACCCGACCGGCACGTCGATGTTGACCACGGCCCAGCCCTGGCTCTTGTTGCCGACCCGCACGATCTCGCCGTTGCGCACGTACCAGACCACGCCCCCGGCGTCGCGGATGGTGGTGATGCGCAGCCCGACCGCCTCGACGGTGCCGGTGGTCTCGCCGACGTCGACCACGTCGCCGACGCCGTACTGGTCCTCCAGGAGCATGAACAGCCCGGCGATGAAGTCCTTGACCAGGTTCTGCGCACCGAAGCCGATGGCCAGGCCCGCGATGCCGGCGCTGGCCAGCAGCGGGGCGAGGTCGATGCCGATCTCGCCGAGCACGAGCATCGTGGCGATCGAGAACACGACCGCGGAGGCGATGCTGCGCAGCACCGAGCCGAGCGCCCGGGCGCGCTGGTTGCGCCGCTCCGAGGGGGCGGCGAGGGTCGGGAGCCGCCTGCGCAGCGGCCGCAGCACCGAGCCGCCGGCCTCGTTGTCGCTGATCGTGTGCCGGATCAGCCGGTCGATGGCCCGGTGGACAAGTGCCCGGATGATGAGGGCGATGATGATGATCACGATGATCGTCAGCGGCTTGACCAGCGCCCAGTAGCTGCTCTCGGCCAGCCACTTGTTCTTGGTCTGGTCCCAGACGAAGTCGCAGAAACCGGATTTGTCCGCACAGCTCGGCAGGCTCCCGGGCTTCGGCGTCTCCTCCAGCGGCATCGCGATGGGGCCGATCACGTCACTCCTCTAGCAGCAAACCGGGGCGGACCGGGGCAAGTCCGCACAAAAGCCGGGGTCACGGGGGAAGGTTCACCCACCGGCCGCAAATAGTACGTGCAATCCGAGGATCTATCAGGGACGATTAGCCCACGGGCCACCGCCGGTGGGCTCGCAAGCAGACCTTACGTGGCCATTTCCAGGGAGACTTCCTTCACGTATTAGGGGGACGGCGATGCCTGACATACGACCCGCACGAGTATCGGGTGCGCTGGTGCTGAATGCCACCTACGAGCCGCTGTGTGTCGTGTCTGTCAGACGTGCCACCATCCTGGTCCTGACGTCGAAGGCCGTATGTGTCGCCGACGGTGACGGGATCCTCCACAGTGCGATGAACGAGCTGCCGGTGCCGTCCGTGGTCCGGCTCACCCGCTACGTGCGGGTGCCGTACCGCACGCACATAGGCCTCTCCCGCCGCGGAATATTCGCCCGCGACGGATGGCGTTGCGCCTACTGCCGCGGCCCGGCCGAGACCATCGACCACGTGATGCCACGCAGCCGGGGCGGGCGGCACGCCTGGGAGAACGTCGTCGCCGCCTGCGCCCGCTGCAACCACACCAAAGGTGACAAAACGCCAGCCGAACTCGGCTGGCGTTTGCATGCCAGCCCCATAGCGCCCAAGGGCGTGGCCTGGCGGGTGCTCGGCCACCGCACGCCCGACCCGCGCTGGGCCGACTGGCTGGACCTGCCCGTCGACGGCGTGCCGCAGGCGGCTTAGGGGCTGTATCGAAGCCTCAGGTCACCCGGCCGAGCTCCGCCGTGAACGTCGAGTAGGCGCCGGACGTCACGATCTCCCGCAGCCGCCGCATGCCCTCGTGCACGTCGGCGAAGCGGGTGTACAGCGGCGCCAGCCCGATCCGCAGGCGCTCCGGCGTGCGGAAGTCCGGGATCACGCCGGCCGCCTTGAGCGCCTGGCAGATCGGCCAGGCCTCCGGCGCGCGGAACGTAACGTGGCTGCCCCGCCGCGCGGCGTCCCGCGGGCCGGCGAGCGTCAGCCGGTCGCCCAGCCACGCCTCGGCCAGCCCGATCGCGTAGTCGGTCAGCGCCGCGCCCTTCGCGGCCAGGGCGTCGATGCCGGCCTCGGCCGTGATGCGGACGCCTTCCAGCGCCGCGTACCCGCCCAGCACCGGCGGCGTGCCCACCAGGAACCGGTCGATCGAGTCCGCCGGGTCGTAGCCGTCCCCCATCGCGAACTGGTCCCGCCGGCCGAACCAGCCCCAGATCGGCTGCCGCAGCGAGGCCTGCAGGTCCTCGCGCACATAGAGGAACGCGGGCGCACCCGGGCCCGCGTTGAGGTACTTGTACGTGCACCCCACCGCGAGATCCGCCCCGGACTCGCGCAGCGGCACCCGCACCGCCCCCGCGGAGTGGCACAGATCCCACAGTGTGAGGGCGCCCACCCGGTGCGCCGCAGTGGTGATCGCCACCATGTCGGCGACCGCGCCGGAGCGGTAGGCCACGTGGGACAGGCAGACCAGCGCGACGTCGTCGTCCAGCGCCGCGGCCACCCGCTGCGGGTCCACGCCCGCGTCGATGTCGGTCGCGACCACCCGCAGCTCGAGGCCGCGCGCCTTGGCCAGGCCCTCCAGCACGTACCGGTCGGTGGGGAAGTTGTCGTCGTCGGTGACGATCACGCCGCGGCCCGGGCGGGCATCGAGCGCCGCGGCGGCCAGCTTGTACGCGTTGACGCTCGTGGAGTCCGAGAGCACGACCTCGCCGGGAAGCACGTGCAGTACCGACGAAGCCAGCCGGTCACCGACGGAGCGGGCCAGGTCGATCCACGTGTCCCAGCCGCGGATCAGGTCGTGACCCCACTCGCGGTCGATGGCGTCGCGGAGCCGCTCGCGCGTGGCCAGCGGCAGCCGGCCCAGGGAGTTACCGTCGAAGTACACCAGCTCGCTGTCCGGAATGTAGAACCGCGCCCGGAAATGTCCGATAGGGTCGTGGGCGTCGAGCGATTCGGCATGCTGGCGCGAGAGGTCCATGTCAGTGACGGTAGGCCCCCGGCAACCGGCTGGTCATAGCCGCCCGCTAACGTGAAGCCGGTCTTTTAGTCCCTTCGACGCCTGGGGGCGTTGAGCTTGTCCATCATCGAGACGACGCTGATCTTTGCCGGGATTCCGGCTGCGGTCATCCTGCTCATCGCGGGCGCCGTCTACGCGGGGGGTTCCCGCCGTAGCCGGCGCTACCGGCCCGGACGGCCGTTCGATTTCACGCCCGTCTGGTTCCTCTCCGCGCCCGAGCAGCAGACCGAGGCGGCGCACGCCCGCGAGCTCACCGGTGCGCGGCGGGCGGAACTGACCGCAGGCGGCAATGCCTCCGGCGCGACCGACTGGTCGGGCGACCGGACGCTGCCGCAAGTCATCGGAGGCGCAAGTGACCGGTGGTAGCCCGGCCGGCCTGACCGGCCGGCCCGAAGTCCTCAACGGCCCGTTCACCACGCGCCAGCTGCTGCGCCTGGACGAGGCGCTGCGCCTGGCCGACTCGTCGACCGGGCTGACCTTCAGCATCTACGTCGGCGACCTCGAGGAGCCGGGGCGGGCCTACGCGGAGAAGCTGCACGGGCAGCTCGCCGACCCGGCGAACACCGTGCTGATCGCCCTGTCGCCGAACCAGCGCGTGCTGGAGATCGTGACCGGCGGCGAGGCGCGGCGCCGGCTGCCGGACCGCGCGGCGAAGCTGGCGGCCCTGTCGATGGCGGCGTCCTTCGGAGGCGGGGACCTGGCGGGCGGTCTGGTCTCGGGCCTGGCCCAGCTGGCCGACCACGCGGGCAAGCACTGAGTTTCGCGCTGCGCTCCCCGTTGGGGGAGCTCCGCTCCACCCAAACCCGCTGTGTTTCGCGCTGCGCTCCCCGTTGGGGGAGCTCCGCTCCACCCAAACCCGCTGTATTTCGCGCTGCGCTCCCCGTTGGGGGAGCTCCGCTCCACCCAAACCCGCTGTATTTCGCGCTGCGCTCCGCATTGGGGGAGCTCCGCTCCACCCAAACCCGCTGTATTTCGCGCTGCGCTCCGCATTGGGGGAGCTCCGCTCCACCCAAACCCCCTCCCACACGTGGGTCGCCGTCCGGGGCGGAAGGGGCCGGGTTCGTTCTACTCCGGGCCTCCACGGACCGCACCTGGTCCTACTGGACATGAATAAAGAAATGCGGCGCGTTCTCTCTTCGAGAACGCGCCGCTTTCTTTTGCTTTTGGCTTTGTCAGGAGGCTTCGGCGTCCTTGGCCCTGGCCTTGAGGGCTCGCACGATGCCGTCGCGGCCCTCGCCGACGAGGCGGCGCAAGGGGGCCGGCTTGTCCGGGGTGGCGAGCCAGGCCTCGGTGCGCGCGACGGTGTCCTCGCTCACCTGGTAGGCCGGGTACGCCATCTCGACGAACTCGGCCGCCGGCTCGCTGTCGCGGTTCTCCCACACGGGCAGCAGGGCGTCGAAGTACGCCGGCACGAACGAGGCCGTCAGCCGCGTCTGCGCCGAGTGCTGGAAGCCCTGCAGCATCGAGCGCTGCAGCCAGTTCGGCAGGGCGTGGTCCTCGGTGAGCCGGCGCCAGGTCTCTTCCTTCGACTCCGCCGTCGGCACCAGCGCCCGGGCCAGCGCCGCCTGCCGCTCGCCGCTCGCGGTGCGGTCGCGGTCCAGCTCGGCCTCGATCTGGGCCGGGTCGGCCGCGCCCGCCGCGATCAGCGAGTGCAGGATGCCCCAGCGCAGGTCGGCCTGGATGGTGAGGCCGGGCGGCACGTCCTCGCCGCGCAGCCAGCCGGCCAGCACCGCCAGGTCGGCCTCGCTGCGCGCGGCCGCCGCGAACGAGCGGGCCCAGGCCAGCTGGAAGCCGCTGCCCGGCTCGGCCGTGTCGAGCGCCGCGCGGGCCGTGCGGGCCAGCTGGGCCCAGCCCTGCGGCGCCCACGCCGGGTCGGCGTAGAACACCAGCGCCGACTGGGCCTGGCGGATGGTCGCGGTGACGAGGTTGATGTCGCGCTCGGCGGCCAGGCCGGTCCCGACGAGCTTCACGTAGTCGCGCGCGGCGAGCTCGGCGTCGCGGACCATGTCCCACGAGGCCGACCACACCAGCGCCCGGGCCAGCGAGTTGTCCAGCCCGTCGATGTGCTCGACGACGACCGACATCGAGGCCGGGTCGAGGCGCAGTTTGGCGTACGTGAGGTCGTCGTCGTTGAGCAGCAGCACATCGGCCGCACGCACCCCGGCGAGCGCGGCGATCTCGGTCTGCTCGCCGTCGACGTCGGCCTCGACCAGGTCGCGGCGCACCAGCGCCCCGCCGGACAGGTCGTACAGGCCGATGCCGATGCGGTGCGTGCGCAGCGTCGGGTAGGCGGCCGGCGCCTCCTGGCGCACCACGACGCGCTCGTAGGTGCCGTCGGCCGCGACCGTGATCTCCGGCCGCAGCGTGTTCACCTGGGCCGTCTCCAGCCACTGGGCGGCGAACTTGCGCAGCTCCTTGCCGCTGGCCGACTCGAGCGCGGTCAGCAGGTCGTCGAAGGTGGCGTTGCCCCACTGGTGCTGCTGGAAGTAGGCGCGCAGGCCGCTGCGGAACGCGTCGATGCCCACGTACGCGACCAGCTGCTTGATCACGCTGGCGCCCTTGGCGTAGGTGATGCCGTCGAAGTTGACCTCGACCGCCTCGACGTCGGGCATCTCCGTGTAGACCGGGTGCGTCGAGGACAGCTGGTCCTGCCGGTAGCCCCAGTTCTTGCGCACCGACAGGAACGTCGTCCACGCGTCGGTGAAGCGGGTCGCGTGCGTGTTGCACCAGTGGCTGGCCCACTCCGCGAACGACTCGTTCAGCCACAGGTCGTCCCACCAGCGCATGGTCACGAGGTCGCCGAACCACATGTGCGCGAGCTCGTGCAGGATCGTGTTCGCGCGCTGCTCGTACTCGAAGTCGGTGACCGGCGAGCGGAAGATGTAGTGCTGCTCGGCGTGGACCACGCAGCCGAAGTTCTCCATCGCGCCGGCGTTGAACTCCGGGGAGTACACCTGGTCGTACTTCGGCAGCGGATAGCGGATGCCGAACTCCTCGTGGAAGAAGTCGAAGCCCTGCTTCGTCACGAGGTTGATGTCATCGGCGTCGAGGTACTGCTTCATCGACTGCCGGCAGAACACACCCAGGTCGATGCCGTCGTGCGTGTCGCGGACCTCGTGGTAGGGCCCGGCGCACACGGCGGTGATGTAGGTGCTCATCCGCGGCGTGGCCTGGAAGTGCCGCACGAGGCCCTCCTGCCGCTCCAGCGGCATGTTGGAGATGACCTTCCAGTGGGCGGGCGCGGTCACGCGGAAGGTGAACTCCGCCTTGAGGTCCGGCTGGTCGAAGCAGGCGAAGGCGCGCTGGGCGTCGGCCGTCTCGAACTGGCTGTAGAGGTACACCTCCTTGTCCACGGGGTCGACGCTGCGGTGCAGGCCCTGGCCGGTCGCGGAGTACGCGAACTCGGCGTTCACGACGAGCACGTTGTCGGCCTGCAGCCCGGACAGGACCAGGCCGCGCTCGGTGGACCAGCCGCTCGCGTCGACGGGCGCGCCGTTGAGCGTGGCACCGTGCACGGCCACCGCGGCGACCTCGATGAAGGTCCCCGCCCCCGGCTCCCGGCAGGTGAAGCGCACCTCGGTGGTCGACCGGAACGTGCCCTCCCCCGGATTTCCGGCGCCGTCGGTCAGGTCGAGGCTGATGTCGTACGCCGTCACGCCGAGCAGGCGGGCCCGCTCGACGGCTTCGACCTGGCGTAGGTTGCGTACACCGGCCACGTGTCGTCTCCTGTCGTTTCGCTGTGGCCGTCCCCGTCGACGGCGTCACCCCGAGTGTTCCATGCTCGCGGAGGAGACTGGGGGAGTGGCTCAGGTCACTCCTACCCGAAGTGGTACCTCACGCGCGGGTTGCGTAAGGATCGGATCGGGTTTCCGACTCTTTCACTAGTGAGGTGGTCACCGTCATGGCCGAAGACCGCGTCATCGCCGACATGTGGTTCGACCCGCGCTGCCCGTGGGCCTGGATCACCTCCCGCTGGCTGCTCGAGGTCGAGCAGGTACGCCCGGTCGACGTGCGTTTCCACGTAATGAGCCTCTCGATTCTCAACGAGGGCCGCGACGAACTGCCGGAGAAATACAAGGAGGGTCTGGCAAAGGGTTGGGCGCCGGTCCGGGTGGCCATCGCCGCGGAGCAGAAGTTCGGAAATGATGTACTTCGTCCGCTTTACACGGCCCTGGGCACCCGCATCCACCACGAGAAGCAGGAGCTCGGCGACGAGCTGTACCGCGCCGCGCTCGTCGAGGCGGGCCTGCCGGCCGACCTGGCCGAGTACGCGGAGTCGACCGAGTTCGACGCGCAGCTGCGGGAGAGCCACTTCGCCGGGATGAACCCGGTCGGCATGGACGTCGGCACGCCGGTCATCCACGTGCCGGGCCCGGACGGCAACCTCATCGCGTTCTTCGGCCCCGTCGTCACCCCGCGCCCGAAGGGTGAGGCCGCCGGCCGCCTGTGGGACGGCACGCTCCTGGTCGCCGGCACCCCCGGCTTCTACGAGATCAAGCGCACCCGCGACGTGGGCCCGGTCTTCGACTGAGTAGCCTGGCTACTTGTGCGGCAGTTCTTCACTCCCCGATGGGTGCTCGGGCATGTCCTGACACTCGTCGGGGTGGCCGTGTGCATTGCCGCATGTGTGTGGCAGTACCAGAGGGCCACCGCGGGGAACATGCTCAGCTGGGCGTACACCGTCCAGTGGCCGCTCTTCGCGGTCTTCGTCGTGTTCCTCTGGGCCCGCGCGATCCGCGACGCCCGCGGGACCGGCGCGCCGCCGAGGCCCGGCCCGGCCCCGCTGCGGCCGCGCGTGCCGGTCGCCGCGCCCGTGGACGACGACGATCCGGAGCTCGCCCAGTACAACCGGATGCTGGCCTGGCTCGCCGCCAACCCCGACCGCCGCTCGAGCGACTTCCCAGGATGAAGCAGATGAACCTCAACCCCGCCCTCACCCGCTACCGGGTCGTGGCCTGGATCGTCGGCGTGCTGCTGATCGTCCTCACGGTCGGCACGGTGCTGAAGTACACCAGCGACGACGAGACGATCGTCGCGATCGTCGGGCCCGCGCACGGCTTCCTCTACATGGTGTACCTGCTGCTCGCGGCCGACCTGGCCCGCCGGGCGCGCTGGAAGATCGGCTTCACCGTGCTGGTGCTGCTGGCCGGGACGGTGCCGTTCCTGTCGTTCGTGGCCGAGCGCGTGGTGACCCGCCGGGTGCGTGCCGCCGCGGCCCCGGAGCCGGTGCGCACCGCCGCCTGAACGCGAGCTGCAAGTTTCCTCCCCTTCCGTGCGGGGCATCCTTACGGTGCAACCGAATTGGCGGCGCGAGGGGAGTTTCCCGTGGGCATGGAAGTCCGGCTTTCGCTCTCTCTGCCCAGGGATACCACCACCGTTCCGCTGACCCGGCGGGTGCTCGACGCGGCGCTGGCCGTCTTCTCCGTGACCACGGACTGCCGTGAGGACATCGGCCTGGCCGTCGGCGAGGCGTGCGCCAACGCGGTCCAGCACGCCGAGACCGGGGCCGACTACGAGGTGACGGTCACCATCCACGAGGATCGCTGCATCATCGACGTCGTCGACGAGGGCGCGGGCCCGGACAGCGTGACCCCCAGGGACGTCGGGCCCGACTCCGAGAGCGGCCGCGGCCTGAAGATCATCCATGCCCTGTCCGACATGGTGGAGCTGCGCCGCCATCATCCGCGCGGGATGGCTCTTCGGATCGTCAAGCTGCTGACCCGTACGACGCCAGTCTTCACTTAGGGCCCAAGCATTCTCCGAACGTCCCATTTTCGTGCCGCGCCGCCGACAGAAACCTTGCCGCGGCGGATCCGTGTAGTTCTCTGGAAGTCGCACATCGAGTGCGGCAACCGTACGGACGGGTGCCGTTGCATCCGGTGACGACGAAATTTCTGGAGAAGGCCGAGACCATGTCTGAGACCCGCTGCACCGTCCAGGAACGGACCTGGAAGGACGAGCTGCCCTCGCTGCCCGACGACGTGAGCGCGCTCCTGGCGCCGCCCGTCGTCGTGCGCTTCGACACGGTGGCCGCCGGCGCCCCGCGCCGCACTGCGGGACGGGCAAACCCCCGTGCCGCGGCCCGCGTCGGCTGACCTATAGCGTCGTACGCATGACGGTTGCGCACCCGATCGCCCACGCCTGGCTCTCCACCGGAGGGACCGGCGCGCAGAACTACGACGAGTTCGCCGACGACGCGGAGATCACCGCGATCATCGCCGCCAACCCCGCCAGCGCCCTGGCGGTCGAGATGCCGCACCGAGCCCCCGACAGCGTCGGCCGCCCGTTCCTCGACTGCCTCCCCGACGCCGTCGAGCGCCTGCGCGCGGCGAAGGAGGACGGCCACTACGCACCCGCCGACGACGTCGTGGTGCTCTACCGGATCACCGCGCCCGACGGCGCCCGCGCCTACGGCCTGTGGTGCATGGTCGCCACCGACCAGATCTCGACGAGCGCCGACGAGCCCGGCGCGGTCATCCGCAACGAGGACGTCTTCATCGAGAAGGTCCGCGAGCGCGTCGCCCTCGCCGAGGCCACCGGGCACCTGCTGTCGCCGGTCCTGCTGCTGCAGACCGCCCACGGCGACGCCCTGCACGCCGCGCTCGCCCAGGCCGTGGCCGACGCCGGCCGCCCCGCCGTCACCGACACCGACCCGTCCGGCCGTGCCCACGAGATCTGGGCCGTCGGCGCCGGCACCACCCGCGACCGCCTCCTGGCCCTCGCCGGCGGCGGCGAGCTCGTCGTCGCCGACGGCAACCACCGCAGCCTCGCCGCGCAGACCGCCGGGTACGAGCGCTTCCTGGCCGTCGTCACCACTCCGGAGTCGGTGGCCATCCAGCCGTACAACCGTCTCGTCTCGGAACTGCCCGGATCGCTCGAGGACCTCGACCGGCAGCCGCTGTCCGGCCCGGCCGGCGTTCCGGCCACCGGCGGCCGCGTGCACCTCTACACCCGCGACGGCGCCTGGTCGGTGAGCCTGCCGGGGGCCGCCGACCAGGGCGTCGTGGACAACCTCGACCACGCCCTCGTCGAGCGCCGGCTCTTCGCCGAGGCGCTCGGCCTGGAGCCGGGCGACAAGCGGATCACGTACGTCGGGGGCGACTACCCCGCCGAGTGGCTGCGCGCCGAGGTCGACGCCGGCCGCGCCGAGCTGGCCGTGCTCATCGCCCCCGTGACGGTGGACGACTTCGTGGCGGTCAACCTGGCCCGCCAGAAGATGCCGCGCAAGAGCACCTGGTTCACCCCGAAGGCCCGGGCCGGTCTCGTGGTGGCGCAGCTCGATTCGTTCTAGTCACCCGATCGTGGTACACACTAGGCCGCTGTACTTCGGGCCTGGGGTGTGTACATGCAGATGCAGATGTTCATCGCGGCGATGATCGCCGCGTGCGGAATCGGCGCGTTCGCCGCGGCCGCGCTCGTCTGGGACCGCCGGCGGATTCTGCGGCTCAAGACGGGCGCGACCGCCGGCTGGGTGTTCGGGCTCGTGCTGCTCGGCGGCGGCTTGCTGGCGGGTTCGTGCCTGGGGTTGATCCGGCTCTGACAGACTGCCGGGTATGCGCGTCTACCTTGGTTCGGACCACGCCGGCTATGAGCTGAAAGTGCACCTGGTCAGCGCCCTCGGGCTGCAGGGCTACGAGGTCGTGGACGTCGGACCGGCGAAGTACGACCCGGACGACGACTACCCGGTCTTCTGCTTCCACACGGGCGCCCGGGTGGTCGCCGACCCCGCCGCCCTCGGCGTGGTGATCGGCGGCTCGGGCAACGGCGAGCAGATCGCCGCCAACAAGGTCCCCGGCGTGCGGGCCGCCCTGGCCTGGAACGTCGAGACCGCTCAGCTCGCCCGCGAGCACAACGACGCGAACGTGGTGGCGATCGGCGCGCGCCAGCACACCCTCGACGAGGCGACCACCCTCGTCACGACGTTCCTGTCGACGAAGTTCTCGGGCAACGAGCGCCACGCCCGGCGGATCGTGCAGGTCCAGGAGTACGACGACTCCCGCGTCCTGCCGCCGCTGCCCTAGGGGCTGTATCGAAGTGGATGGCCGGGCTGCGGCGGACTCAGGCGTCGGCTGGAACCACCCCGGTCACACCCCGATACAACCCCGGTATCGGGGCGCGCCCGGCGCGGCCCCAGCCGACGCCTGAGCCTCGCCTCGCTCCGACCCCCACTTCGATACAGCCCCTAACCGTCACGACGTCGGTGAGCGGCGGCCGGGCCGGGTCAGCTCCTCGCGCGGCACCCAGCCCCGCCGGATGATCTGCAGGTCGCGCTCCGCCGCGGCCAGATCCGCGTCCGTCGGGCGCGCCGCGTCCCGGGCGCGCAGGGCCGCCGACACCGAGACCTGGGACGCCCCGCCGCCGACCAGGCCGCGCAGGCCCCGCTCGGAGACCACCTCGTCGTGGTGCTGGTGATGATGGTGGTGCAGGGGGTGGTCGTCCTCCGGGGCGGCCGCGGCCGGCGGCGCCTCGACCGGCTCCGGGTCATGCACGGCGGCCGTCATCGCGAACGTCCCCGACAGCTCGGCGAGGTGGTGGGGCGAGGGCCGCGGCGCGGCCGGAGGCACGGCGGGCGGCGCGGCCGGCGCCTGGGCGGGGGGCTCTTCGACCGGTGGCGCGGGCTCGTCCGGGACCTCGGGCTCCGCGGGGGTCTGGGTGGTCACCGGTTGATGCTGCCGCATGCGGCGCCGCCGGCGCTGAATCCCACCCATCCGCCGAATCTACCGCCTGCGGCCGCAGCATCCGAGAAATCAGAAGATTTCGATCGAATACGGGGCGACGGGCCAGCCGAACGCGGTGCTCGCGGCGGCCACGGCGCCCGGGCGGCGCTCGCCGACACGGCCCGCGAGGTGCAGCGCGCCCAGCCGGGTGCCGCCCAGGTAGGCCGCGCCGAGCTCGGTGATGCCGAGCGTGAAGTCGGGCTCGCCGTCGGCAGGAGTACAGGTGACGAGCGCGCCGCCCGCGCCCGCGCGCAGCCGCCAGCGGCCCGCGTTGCCCGGGACCAGCGCGTCGGTGACCTCGAAGACGACGTCGAGCGGGGCCGCGTACCGGCGCGCCGTGAGGGCCCGCGGCACGTCGATGATGCGCAGCCAGAGCCCGTCGCCCGCCTTGGCGCCGAGCTGGCGCGGCTCGTCGACCAGGTGGAAGAGCGGGTCGTCGGCGCTGGTGCAGCCCTGCACGAGGGTGCGGGCGAGGTCGATGCGCAGCAGGAAGCGGTAGATCTCGGCGTAGGCCGCGGGCGTGCCGGCGACCACCTCGATGACGTTGACCTCCTGCTTCGGGCCGTTGTCGTCCCAGCCCGGGCCGATGCGGAAGCGCGCGAAGCCCTCCACCACCCCGTCCGCGTTCTCGTACAGCACCGCGCGCGCCTTGGTGGCGCCGCCGCGGTCGCGCTCCGGGTCGGCGGTCAGGTGCCGCCACCAGGTCTCGTCGCGGCTCGACCAGCCGGGCTTGCCGGGAAGCACGCGCGAGTACACCTCGGAAAGCTCTTTGAGGAGCTCCGCCGGGTTGCCCGAGCGCAACGTCCCGGGCGCCGGCCGGGCCGTGACCTTGAGGTCCCGGCGATCGGCGCGCATGGTGACGTTCTGGGCGGCGAGGCCGTATCCGAACCGCGGGTAGATGCGGCCCTCGGAGGCCCACAGCACCGCCACGGCCTCGGGCGCGGCCGTCAGCTGGGCCGCCATCAGGCGGCTGAGGAGCCCCTGGCGGGTGTGCACCGCGGAGACCGACACGCCGGTGACGTGGGCCGCCGGGATCACCGCGCCCGGCACCGCCAGGTCGCGGGTGAACGCGCCCGCGACCGCCACGACCTGCCCGTCCTGCTCGGCGAGGTGGGTGCGGCCGGCCTCGAAGACGGAGCGGTACGTTCCCTCGGGGTTGTACTCGCCGGTCGCGCCGAACGCCTCCCGGCGCACGCGCGCGATCGCCTCGAGGTCGGCTTCCGTCGCGGTGCGCAGGACATAGTCGCTCATCGGTTGTGTCTACCTCGTGACCTCCGGTCGGCGCGACCGATTTGCGCGCTCGTTACTCTCGAAACCGTATGGGGGCGGCAACACGAATGCTGGGGGGAGCGACACGATGACGCAGGGTGCGTTGCTGGACCTCGTCTGCGGTCCGGCGAGCCCTTTGGCCGAGACGTTCCAGCGGTACCGTCTGGTGGCCCACCTGGGCTCCGGCGGTCAGGCTGACGTGTACCGCGCGGTGCGCGTCGCCGGCGGGGTGACCTCGGCGCCGATGACCGTGAAGGTGTTCCGGGTCGACCCGCAACGCCCGATCGCCGACGAGCTGCGCTCGTGGGACAAGGGCGACGCCGTACTCATGGATCTCAACAACCGCGGGGTGCCCGGCATCTGCCGGCGCGCCGACGGCTTCTACGGGCCGCCGCCGCACCGCCCGGGGGAGCGCCCGGCCCCGGGCGACGCCGTGCCCTACCAGGTGTACGACTACCTGCACGGCGTCAACCTGCGCGAATACGTGGTGCAGCGCTCCGGGTCGGCCACCGCCGGCCGCCGGCTCAACGCCGTCGTGGCCCTGAAGACCCTGGCCGTGGTCCTGCAGCACCTGCACAACCCGCAGGAGTCCGGGGCAACGCCGGTGCTGCACATGGACGTGAAGCCGTCCAACCTGATGGTGCTGGCCACCGGCGAGGTGCGCCTGATCGACTTCACCGGCGCGCGGTACTTCCGCGAGGAGGAGATCACCCAGATCGCCTACACCCCGGAGTCGGGCGGCCCGGAGGCGTTCGGCGGGGTGAAGTACGTCGGACCGGCGTACGACGTGCACGGCTTCGGCGCGGTCGCGTACTTCATGGTCACCGGCGCCTACCCGCGCGTCGACGGCCGCAGCGACCAGGGCGGCCCGCCGGACGCGTCGCCGCCGCCGTGGAGCGTGCTGCGCCGCCACCCGCTGCTCGAGCGCCTGCCGGCCCTGCGCGACCACCTGCATCTGCCGCTGGCCGACCGGCCGTCGGACCGCCCGCAGACCCGCGACCTGCAGTCGTGGCTCGCGCACCTGGCCGACCTCGTACGCCGCTCCGGCCTGCCGGACGTGGGCTGCGACTGGCACGAGGCCGAGCCGGGCGAGACGGGCCGGGTCGTCGGACGGGCCCGCCCTTCCGTCAGCGGTACCGAGACCGACGCCTACCAGCGCATCGAGCGCCTCGAGCGCGAGCTCGTCGCGCTGCGCACGGGGGCCGCCCCGCCGACCGCGTTCCAGCAGGAAGTACCGCCGGTCCCCGCACCCCCCGTGTCGGGTGCGCCGGTCTCCAGTGGAGGTGTCGCCGTGAACGCCGACGGAGTGCCGCAGATGCGCGGCCGGGCCAAGGTCGTCCCGCGCCCCGCGCCGGAGCCGACGGGCATGATGGACATCGAGCCGGAAGAGCAGCGGCCGCGGTACTCCCCACCGCGCGGCGAGCGCGCCCGGCAGCTCAAGCTCGGGTGGGAGTACACCGGCACCGGCGCGATCATCGCGTTCATCTGCTGGGGCCTGTGGGCGCTGGACAGCGAGGGCAGCCTCAACGGGCCGTTCATCGCGTTCCTGGTCGTGCTCGGCGTCGCGGTGGGCGTGTTCGCGCTGTCGCGGCTGCTGGGCCGCCTCGTCCTCGAGCAGCGTCTGGGCCGCCCGCGGCGCAGCGCCCGCGGCGCCCACGCGATCACCGGACTCTTCCTGGCCGCGGCGGGCATCGCGTACCTGCGCGAGGTCAGCGGGGCGGTGTCCCTCTACCACTGGGTGAAGGACCTCATCGGGTGAGATTCTGGCGCCGGCGCAAGCCTCTGGAAGGGCTCGTCAACTTCCGCGACCTCGGCGGCCTGCCGGCGGAGGGCGGCACCGTGCGCCCCGGCGTACTCTTCCGCAGCGACTCCCTCGCCTACGCCACCCCCGCCGACGCCGACCGCCTGGTCCGCGACCTGGGCCTGTCCACCGTGATCGACCTGCGCGGCGAGTACGAGGTGTCGCAGCTGGGCCGCGGCCTGCTCTCGGGCGCGGCCGTCGAGTACTACCCGGCCCCCATCGCGGACGTCAGCGGGGCCGAGGACCTCGTCGGGCACTACGTCGCCATGCTCACCGAGAAGGGGCCGGTGCTGGCCGACACCGTCCGGTTGCTCTCGTGCGCCGGCACGCTGCCGGCGGTCTTCCACTGCGAGGCCGGGTGCGACCGGACCGGGGTGCTGGCGGCGGTGGTGCTCGGGCTGCTGGGCGTGCCGGAGGACGCTATTGCGGCGGACTATGCGGCCACGGCCAAGGCCATGCCGACGATTCATGAGCGGGTGGCGGTTGTCGTGGACCGGCTGGGGTTGCCGCCTCGGCCGGTGGTGTTGCCGGCTTGGGAGCCCGAGGCCGCGCTGATGGCTCGGATGCTTGATCTGGTGCGGGAGCAGTGGGGCGGGATGGAGGGGTGGGCTCGTTCTTACGGGCTTACGGCTGATGAGCTGGCCGCTCTGCGCCGGAACCTCATCTTGGCGTCGTAGTCCGCGCGATAGATCGGGGTTCATGCCGGCTTACCTGGCCATGCGGGTCTATACGGCCACCGCGTCCGGCGCCACCGGGGTCGAGACCGGGCGTGCGTTCAGCAGGGCCGTGTAGTCCCGCTGGGCGGCGTCCAGCAGGCCCGCCCACGCGTCCGCGCCGACCGGCAGGCGTACCGGGCGCTGGTCCGACGCGATGTAGCGCAGCACCTCGGCCGCGAAGGCCGTCGGCGGGCTCGCTACCGGCAGGGCCTTGAGGGCGCGCACGCCGGCGCGGACGGGTTCGGTTACGCCGGCGTAGGCGGGTAGGTGCTCGGCCGACTCGGTCAGGGACGCGCCCCACTCGGTGGCGAACACGCCGGGCTCCAGCGCGGTCACGTGCACGCCGCTCCCGGCGAGCTCGAGCGCCAGGGTCTCCACGAGGCCCTCCAGGGCGAACTTCGCGACCGCGTACGCGCCCAGGCCCGGCATCGCCACCCGGCCCGCCGTGGAGGAGACCATCACGATGTCGCCGAAGCCCTGGGCCCGCATGAGCGGCAGCACCATCCGGGTCAGGCGCCACGGTGCGACCAGGTTGACTGCCAGCTGGGCCTCCAGCTCGGCGTCGGTGACCTCCTCGACGGCGCCGAAGTGGCCGCTACCGGCGTTGTTGACCAGTACGTCCACGCCGCCGTAGCGGGCCAGGGCCGCGTGTACGGCGTTGTGGCAGTCGTCGGGGTCGCGTACGTCGAGGACGCAGGTGGCAAGCGTTCGGGGGTACCGGTCCTGGAGGTCCTCGAGCGTCTCGGGGCGGCGGGCGGTGGCCAGCACCTGCTGCCCGGAAGCGGCGACCGCCTCCGCCAGTGCGCGCCCCAGGCCGGTGGAGCAACCGGTGATCAACCAGCGACGAGTCATGTTCGACATAGTGACTCTCAGTATCCGCCGACCGACAGTCCGAGAAACGTGAATGACAATCATTCAGCGCCGATTTTCCGTCGTTCGTGTCCGGCGGAAGGCGGCCGTACAGTTGGGCGGGTGCGCTCGCTGGCGGAGCTGATCTCCGACGACCGGTCCGCCTGGGCCGAGATCGAGGCGGCGGTGTCCGGCTCTCCGTACGCGGTTGAGCTGCTGCCTGCCGACCCCGACCGGGCCGCCGACTGCCTGCGGCGGCTCCAGGTTGCCACGAGCTCGTGGCTCGGTGCGCTGGTGTACGGCACCGGCGGCCTCATCCTCGACGACGGCTGGCTGCGCGTGCTCGGCTCCGGCCACCCGCGCCGCCGGCTGGCCGACATCCACGAGGTCAACGAGCGCTTCGAGCCCGCCGGGCTGGTCGTGGCCCAGGACATCCTCGGCGGCGAGTTCGTGTGGCGGCAGGGCGAGACCGACGGGCGGCCGACGATCCACTACTTCGCGCCCGACACCCTGCGCTGGGAAGATCTCACGCTCGGCTACACCGACTGGCTGTACGCGATGCTCGCCGGCGCCGCCGACCAGTTCTACCTCAGCTGGCGCTGGCCCGGCTGGCGCGACGAGGTCGCCGCCTGCCCGTTCGACGCCGGGATCAGCACCGCGCCGCCGCTGTTCGCGAAGGACGGCCGCGACCTCGACACCGTCGACCGCCGCCCGGTCTCGATGTCCGAGCTGCTCATCGTCAAGCACGACATGGCCGACCAGCTGGGCGCATGAGGCTGGCGCGCAACGACACCGGGGGAGACGGCCCGGCGATCGTCCTGCTGCACGGCGGCGGGAGCGGCCGCGGCACCTGGGACGCCTTCACCCGCGAGCTCGCCGGCTGGCGGGTCGTCGCCCCGGACCTGCGCGGGCACGGCGACAGCCCGCGCTGCGCGGAGTACACCCTGGATGATCACGCCGACGACGTGGGCGGGCTGCTCGACGAGCTCGGCCTCGACGCGCCGGTGCTGCTCGGCCACAGCCTGGGCGCCTTCGCGGCGGCGACGGTCGCGCAGCGCCACCCGGACCGGGTCGGCCGCCTCGTGCTGGAGGACCCGCCGGCGCCGCCCCGCGACGGGGTCCGCGCCGGGGGATATTCGCGCGCCCGGCTGGCGCTGTCGGCCGTGGCGGGCGGGCTGTCCCGGCGCCGCTTCGACCGCAATGCGCTGATGTCGGCCATCCACGAGCTCCGGGAGCCCAATCCGTCCTGGTGGGCCGGCTTGGAAAAGATCCAGGCGCCGGCATTGGTACTGTCGGGAGGCCCCCGAAGCCACATCCCGCCCGCCCGCGTCGCGTCGGTGGCCGCGGCGATCCCGGGCGCCGAGCTGGTCACGATTCCGGTGGGGCACCGCATCCACAGCACCGCCGGGCCCGAGTTCGCGGCCGCGGTCAAAGAATTCCTGGGCTGACGGTCCGGATGCGGGCGGCGGCTCCGACGTAGCCCGCGAAGACACCGAACCGAAGGGGCGCGATCGTGAAGTACATCATCCTCAGCTATGCCTCCCAGCGCGACTACGACGCCATGGCGGGCAAGGCCAGCGAGTCACTCTGGAAGCCGGCGGACTTCGCGGCGATGGGCGAGTTCATGGCGACGTTCACCGCGGAGCTCGAGGCGAGCGGCGAGCTCGTGGAGACCCGCGCGCTGGACGCGCCGGTGCACACGCGGCGGATCGGGGGCGCGACGGGACTGGTCACCGACGGGCCGTACGCGGAGACGCAGGAGGTCCTGGCCGGCTACTGGATCGTCGAGTGCGACAGCTTCGACCGCGCCACGCAGATCGCCCTGCGCTTCCGCGAGTGCCCGGCGCCGCCCGAGGTGGCCGCGACCGCGTACGCCGACGTGCGCCCGATCGTCGAACACGCCGCCGACGCGGGCTTCTGACGTGGCCGCCGCCGCCGACGCGGGTTTCTGATGCGGCGCACCGCGCTCGAGGATCTGCTGCGCACGCTGGCGCCGCAGGTCCTCGGCGCGGTGGTACGCCGCTACGGGCACTTCGGCACCGCCGAGGACGCCGTCCAGGAGGCCCTGCTCGCCGCCGCGCGCCAGTGGCCGGACGACCCGCCCGCCGACCCGCGGGCCTGGCTCATCGCGGTCGCGGCGCGCCGGCTCACCGACCTGCTGCGCGCCGAGCAGGCCCGCCGGCGCCGGGAGGAGGCGGTGTTCCGACTGGCTCATGAGGTACACCCGGAAATTGCGCAGACCGACGACTCGCTGGTGCTGCTGTTCATGTGCTGCCACCCCGCGCTCAAGCCCGACGCGCAGGTGGCGCTCACCCTGCGGGCGATCGGTGGCCTCAGCACCGCGGAGGTGGCGCGCGCGTTCCTCCTCCCGGAGGAGACGATGGCCCGCCGGATCGGCCGCGCCAAGCAACGGGTCAAGGCCAGCGGCCTGCCGTTCGCCCTGCCGCCCCCGGCGGACCGGCAAGAGCGTTTGGCGGTGGTACTGCACGTGCTGTACCTGATCTTCAACGAGGGCTACGCGGCCACCCGCGGCGACGCCCTGCACCGCCCCGACCTGGCCGCTGAGGCCATCCGCCTGACCCGCCTGGTCCACCGCCTGCTCCCCGGCGACCGGGAGACGGCCGGCCTGCTCGCCCTGATGCTGCTGACCGACGCGCGCCGCGAGGCGCGGACCGCGCCCGACGGCTCGCTGGTGCCGATGGCCGAGCAGGACCGCACCCGGTGGAACGCGGAGCAGATCGCCGAGGGCATCGCTCTGATCACCGCGACCCTCCCGCGCGGCGTGCCCGGCGCGTACCAGCTGCAGGCCGCGATCGCCGCGGTGCACGACGAGGCCCCGAGCGCCCCGGAGACGGACTGGCCGCAGATCGTGGCCCTGTACGAGCTGCTCATGCGCCGCGCCCCCGGCCCGATGGTGGCCCTGAACCACGCGGTCGCGGTGGCCATGGCCCGCGGCCCGGCGGCCGGCCTGCCCCTGCTGGACGACCTGCCCGAGCTGGAGGGCGACCATCGCCTGCACGCCGTGCGCGCGCACCTGCTGGAGATGTCCGGCGACCTCCCGGCCGCGAGCGAGTCCTACCGGCGAGCGGCGTCCCTGGCCGGCGCGCTGCCCCCGCGCCAGTACCTCTTCGGCCGACTGGCCCACATTAGCACTGATGTTCGACTAGTCTCGTCGATCATGACGACCTGCGCCGCGACGAAGACCACGACCACCGCAACGGGCGAACTGGAGGTCCGCTGCGCCAAGCCCGCCGGCCACGAGGGCCCGCACGAGGTCAAGCTGGGCGCCTTCCCCATTCGGTGGCATTAGTACTAATCTGTGCGGAGGCGGCTCGCAACCCCTGTATCCCGGAAGGGTCAGCCGCCGCCGTGGAGCCGAAGTACGCCGAGATCATGACCGTCCTGCAGGACCGCATCGACCGCGGAGTCCTGGCCGTGGGCGATCTCCTGCCGAGCGAGGCCCAGCTCACCCGCGAGTTCGGAACGTCCCGCTCCACCGTCGTACGCGCCCTGCGGCAGCTGCGCCAGCAGGGCTGGGTCCGCGGCGTGCAGGGCAAGGGCCGCATCGTCCTGGGCCGCCCGGTGGCGACCCTGTCGACCTTGCCCCGCCGCGTGCAGTACCTCCTCCAGGCCGACCGCCACGCCGAGTGCCTGGGCGCCCGCCGCATGCTGGCCCCGCCGCGCATGTCGGTGATCCTGAACCTGCCCCCGGGCGGCACCGTGTTCGCCGCGCGCTACCGGGTGGCCCGCCTGGACGCGACCCCGCTGGCCCTGACGACGGTCTTCACGCCGTTCGGCCTGGACAGGTCCCGGGGCCTGCTGGACCAGCTCGAGAACTGCCACGGCCGCCGCCCCCACCACGTGATCGAGCGCCTGGGCGCCCGCCTGTCGACAGCGGCGGAGACGACGGCACTGTCGTTACCCCACCGCCGCAGCGTGGCGGTGTCGCTGATGACGGTGCACGACGCGGCGGGCGAGGCCTTCTTGGGCGTGGACGCGGTACTGTCCCGCGAGGCGTCCGAACTGAACGAGACCTACGACATCTGATCCGCCGCCCAGCCCAGCGTTCTTCCAGCCCCGACGCCGGGGTTATTTTTTTGCCCTTGCTATTTGACGACCCGAAGCGGCGTCGTGGTGCCTCCGCCGGCGAGCCGGTCGAGCGCCCGCTGCGCCGCGGCCTGGATGCCGCGCAGCTCCGCAACGGGGTCCGGCGCGGCGCCGGTCGTCACCCCGAGCCCGGCAGTGATCAGGTCCCGATACATGGCCGAGATCGAAACGCCGCGCTGCTCCGCCAGCGCACGAACGGTGGCATCGAGGTCGAACGGCAACCGCAACGGCCGGATCACCACGTGAGGAGCGCTCGGCGGCGGCAGCTGCCCTACGGCCCGCGCAGCTTCGGCCGGATCGTCGACGGGCACCGGCTCAACTCATGGCGGACTGTCGCCGCCGTTTGCGTCCGCCACGAGGAATCGGCCCGCAAGATCTGGCACGCCACTGGCACGGCGGCCGAATACAAGATCGAAATAGGAGTACGCCCGGGGGTTTTGGCGTGTGGATCGGGTGCTGATGGGGACCGTCGCAGGCACGTGGGGTACACCCGACGTTGCGTGGGTCAGAGAACCTTTTTGCTGCTAGACGGGCCCGGCGCCGCTTTTGAGGGGGTCTGGGTGGAGCGAAGCTTCCCCAGGAAAGGTAAATCCAGAGCGGGCGATGAGAATCGAACTCACACCGTCAGTTTGGAAGACTGAAGCTCTGCCATTGAGCTACGCCCGCGTGCGCCCCGTCCACCGGGGTGCACGCACCAGCCTACCGAATCATCCGTCCGATCGTCGGGGGCGGGGGGTCCACGGTGTGCGACACCGGTATACCGAGCGGCGACGTCTCCGGCGGAGCGCATACACTTGCCGACGCACACCACCGGGGTGTAGCGCAGTTTGGTAGCGCACTCGCTTTGGGAGCGAGGGGCCGTGGGTTCAAATCCCGCCACCCCGACCGGGAACAACGAAGAAGCGCAGCTGTCAGTCCGCAGCCGTAGTAACGAGGGAGAAAGTTCTGTGAAGAGCACCGTCGAGACCCTGAGCCCGACTCGCGTGCGGCTCGAAATCGAGGTGCCGTTCGCCGAGCTGGAGCCGAGTCTCAAGAAGGCGTACCGCGAGATCGGCTCACAGGTCAACATCCCCGGGTTCCGTCGGGGCAAGGTGCCCACGGCGGTCATCGACCAGCGGGTGGGGCGCGGTGCGGTGCTGAACGAGGCCGTGCAGGAGGTCATCCCGACCCAGATCCTGGCCGCGGTGCGCGAGCACGAGGTGAAGACGCTCGGCCGGCCCGAGGTGGAGATCACCGAGTTCGCCGATGGGCAGCCGTTGAAGTTCACGGCCGAGGTCGATGTGCGGCCGGAGATCAACCTGCCGGACCTGGGCGAGATCACCGTTACGGTCGACGCGCTCGCGGTGTCCGAGGATGACGTCGACGAGCAGCTCAAGGGGCTGCGCGACCGGTTCGCCACGCTCAAGACGGTGGAGCGGACCGCGCTCGTCGGTGACTACGTGCAGATCGATCTGGTCGCGACCGTCGACGGCGAAGAGGTGCCCGGCGGCAGCGCGACGAACGTGTCGCACGAGGTCGGCTCCGGCCAGCTCGTGCCGGGCCTCGACGACGTGCTCGTGGGCATGGGCGCCGGCGACTCGACGACGTTCACCACGCAGCTGGTGGGCGGGGAGTTCGAGGGCCGCGACGCCGAGGTGTCGGTTTCCGTGAAGTCGGTCAAGGACAAGCAGCTGCCCGAGGTCGATGACGAGTTCGCGCAGCTCGCGAGCGAGTTCGACACCCTCGAGGAGCTCAAGGACGACCTGCGCACCCGGCTCACCCGGGTGAAGCGGATGGAGCAGCTGTACTCCGCGCGTGACCTCGCCCTCAAGGCGGTCATCGACGCGACCGAAGTACCCGCGCCCGAGGGTGTGGTGAAGGACGAGGTCGAGTCGCGCAAGGAGTCGATGAACGACCAGCTCCAGCGGATCGGGGCCTCGTTCGACGACTACCTGCAGACCGAGGGTAAGTCCGAGGAGGAGATGGACGCCGAGCTCAACGAGGCGGCCGTCGAGGGCGTCAAGGTGCAGCTGGTGCTCGACACCCTGGCCGACGCCGAGGACGTACAGGTCAGCGACGACGAGTTCGGGCACGAGATCGTGCACCGGGCGCAGCGGGCGGGCCTCGGCCCCCAGCAGTACTACGACCAGCTGGTCCAGGCCGGTGTGGCCGGGGCGGTCTTCGGCGACGTGCGCCGCGGCAAGGCCCTGGGGATCGTGCTCGAGCGGGTGAAGATCGTCGACAGCGAGGGGACCGCCCTGAGCCTCGAGGACCTCCGCGGCGCGGTCGACGAGCACGAGGGTCACGATCACGGGGATCACGAGGGTCACAACCACTAACGTTGTAGGCCGGGGCAAAAACCCCGGCCTTCACCACGGTGCGCTCATAGCGAAATGCGGTGAGCACGGGAAGCTGAGGCTCCTCGCACCGGTTAGGGTCGGCAAGTACAAGACTCTTGCGAAGGGCTGCCATGACCGACCTGCATATTCCAGCGTCGCCAGTCAGTCCCGCGCCCCACGGGCGCGGTCGGGGCGCGGACACGAGCCTGACGCTCGACGACTCGGTTTTCAACCGGCTGCTCAAGGAGCGCATCATCTTCCTTGGCAGCGAGGTCAACGATCAGGTCGCCAACCGGATCTGCGCCCAGATGCTGCTGCTGGCAGCTGAGGACGATGAGCGGGACATCTGGCTGTACATCAACTCGCCCGGTGGCTCCGTCTACTCGGGCATGGCGATCTACGACATCATGCAGTTCGTCACCAACGACGTGGCGACTGTGGCGATGGGCATGGCCGCCTCGATGGGCCAGCTCCTGCTGTGCGCGGGGGCGCCGGGCAAGCGCATGGCGCTGCCGCACGCGCGGATCATGATGCACCAGCCGTCCGGTGGCATCGGGGGCACGGCCTCCGACATCGCCATCCAGGCCGAGCAGATGCTCTACACGAAGCGCATGTTCCAGGAGCGCGTGTCGTTCCACACCGGTCAGTCGCTCGAGCAGATCGAGTCCGACTCCGACCGTGACCGCTGGTTCACCGCCGAAGAGGCGCGGGACTACGGCTTCATCGACAAGGTGATCACCGGGGCCCAGCAGGCTCCGGAAGGCGCCGGAACTCTGGCCTGAGGAGCGAAGCCATGACCGATCTGAGCCTGCCGCCGGCGCTGCGCGAGGTCCACAACCGTTACATCCTGCCGTCGTACGTCGAGCGGACGTCTTACGGCATCAAGGAGACCAACCCGTACAACAAGCTGTTCGAGGACCGGATCATCTTCCTCGGCGTGCAGATCGACGACGCGTCGGCCAACGACGTGATGGCGCAGCTGCTGACGCTGGAGAGCACGGAGCCGGACCGGGACATCACGCTGTACATCAACTCGCCCGGCGGCTCGTTCACGGCCATGACGGCGATCTACGACACCATGCTGTACGTCCGGCCCGACATCCTCACGGTGTGCCTGGGCCAGGCCGCGAGCGCGGCCGCGGTGCTGCTGGCGGCGGGTACGCCGGGCAAGCGTCTCGCGCTGCCCCACTCGCGCATCATCATCCACCAGCCGGCCACCGAGGGCGGCTACGGGCAGGGCTCGGACATCGAGATCCAGGCCCGGGAGATCATGCGCATGCGGACCCAGCTCGAGGACATGGTGTCGCGGCACAGCGGCCAGCCGGTCGAGAAGGTCCGCAAGGACATCGACCGCGACAAGATCCTCACGGCGGACGAGGCCAAGGAGTACGGCCTGGTCGACAACGTGCTGGTCAGCCGGAAGAAGTCCAGCCTCGTGGCGTCGGGCAGCTGACGACTCGCGTGCAACACCCCATCGGCTCGCCCTAACCTGGAGGTTGGGCGGGCCGATGGGGTCTCCGACGGGTGGCGTCGGGAGGCCGGCCAAAAAGACACCCCCGCGTAGGGGGTCGGAATACGGGCGACCACCAGGTAACGTCGAGGCAGTAGCCAGCGTGGGCGTGCATCAGGCCCGCAGGCGAGCAGATGCGATCCGGACGTTGGGTCCGGCCGAAGGCAGGGAGATCGTAGGTGGCACGGATCGGCGACGGCGGCGACCTACTGAAATGCTCCTTCTGCGGCAAGTCGCAGAAGCAGGTGAAGAAGTTGATCGCCGGCCCAGGCGTTTACATCTGCGACGAGTGCATTGATCTCTGCAACGAGATCATCGAGGAAGAGCTGGCGGAGTCGGGCGACGTCAAGTTCGACGAGCTGCCCAAGCCGATGGAGATCTGCGCCTTCCTCGACCAGTACGTCGTCGGGCAGGACCAGGCCAAGAAGGCGCTCGCGGTGGCGGTCTACAACCACTACAAGCGGGTGCAGGCGGAGTCGGGCGGCAGCTCGGGCGGCGACGGCGTCGAGCTGGCGAAGTCCAACATCCTGCTCATCGGCCCCACGGGCTGCGGTAAGACACACCTGGCCCAGACGCTCGCGCGGATGCTCAACGTGCCGTTCGCGATCGCCGACGCCACGGCGCTCACCGAGGCCGGCTACGTGGGCGAGGACGTCGAGAACATTCTCCTCAAGCTCATCCAGGCCGCGGACTACGACATCCGCCGCGCCGAGACCGGCATCGTGTACATCGACGAGGTCGACAAGATCGCGCGCAAGTCGGAGAACCCGTCGATCACGCGGGACGTCTCCGGCGAGGGTGTCCAGCAGGCGCTGCTGAAGATCATCGAGGGTACGGTCGCGAACGTGCCGCCCCAGGGCGGCCGCAAGCACCCGCACCAGGAGTTCATCCAGATCGACACGTCGAACGTGCTGTTCATCTGCGGCGGGGCCTTCGCCGGCCTCGACCGGATCGTGCAGCAGCGGGTCGGCAAGGGCGGCACCGGCTTCGGGGCCAACCTCCGCTCGATCACCGACCGGACGGCCGACGACTCGTTCGGCGACGTCATGCCGGAGGACATGCTCAAGTTCGGCCTGATCCCCGAGTTCATCGGGCGCCTGCCGGTCATCACGAGCGTGAAGAGCCTCGACCGCGACGCGCTGGTGAAGATCCTGACCGAGCCGCGGAATGCGCTCGTGCGGCAGTACCAGCGGCTGTTTGAGCTGGACGGCGTGGAGCTCGAGTTCGACGCCGAGGCCCTCGAGTCGATCGCCGATCAGGCCATCCTGCGCGGCACCGGCGCCCGCGGACTGCGGGCCATCATGGAGGAGGTTCTGCTCTCCGTGATGTACGAGGTGCCGAGCAACCCCAACATCGCCCGGGTGCTCATCACCCGCGAGGTGGTGCTGGAGAAGGTCATCCCGACGATCGTGCCGCGGGACCTGGCCGCGCATCGGGTCGGCCGGCGACGGGCGGACCGCGAGGAGAAGTCGGCGTAGCCTGGCGTCTATGCGCGTAGCGGTATGTCAGCTCAATGCCCGCGACGACCGGGCTGAGAACCTCAAGGCGGCCCGTACGCTGCTTCAGCGGGCATCCGATGGGGGAGCGGATCTAGCGGTCCTCCCGGAGTACGTGGACTACCTCGGGCGGGCGCATTCGGCGCCCGCGCCCGAGTCCGTCGACGGGGAGTTCGCGACGTTCTTCGCCGACGCCGCGCGCGAGCTCGGGATGTGGGTCCACGCCGGCTCGTTCCACGAGACCGGACCCGATGACGAGCACACGT